>NZ_JBIAKN010000007.1:0-374445 GCF_042872475.1 Micromonospora sp. NPDC005252
GGGGGGGGGGGGGGGGGGGGGGGGGGGGGGGGGGGGGGGGGGGGGGGGGGGGGGGGGGGGGGGGGGGGGGGGGGGGGGGGGGGGGGGGGGGGGGGCGGGGGGGGGGGGGGGGGGGGGGGGGGGGGGGGGGGGGGGGGGGGGCGCGGCCCCCCCCCCGACCGGCGGAAATCCTCAGGCGCGGGCGTACTGGGCGGGTCCGCTGTACGCGACGCCGAGCTTCGCGGCGGCGCGGCGCGGCCAGTACGGGTCGCGCAGCAGTTCCCGGCCGAGCAGCACCAGGTCGGCCTCGCCGTTGGCGACGATCTCCTCGGCGTGCTCCGGCTCGACGATCAGGCCGACCGCGCCGGTCGGCACGCCCGCCTCGCGGCGAATCTGGGCGGCCAGCGGCACCTGGTAGCCGGGGCCGAGCGGGATGCGCTGGTCCGGGCTGACGCCGCCGGAGGAGGCGTCGACCAGGTCGACGCCGACGCCGGCCAGCTCACCGGCGAGCACCACGCTGTCCTCGACGGTCCAGCCGCCCTCGACCCAGTCGGTGGCGGAGATCCGGGTGAGCACCGGCACGCTCTCGCCGACCGCGGCGCGCACGGCGCGGGCGACCTCCAGGGTGAGCCGCATCCGGGCGGCCCGATCGCCGCCGTACGCGTCGGTGCGGTGGTTGGTCAGCGGCGACAGGAACTCGTTGAGCAGGTAACCGTGCGCGGCGTGGATCTCCACGGCGGCGAAGCCGGCGGCGAGGGCCCGCTCGGCGCCTGCGGCGAACGCCTCGACCACCCTGGCGATGCCCGCCGCGTCGAGGGCGGTCGGCGTCCGGTAGCCGGGCGTGAACGGCTCGGACCCGGGGGCGACGGGCGTCCAGCCGCCCTCGGCGTCCGGCACTCCGCCGCGCTCCGGCGCCCACGGCCGGTAGGTGGAGGCCTTGAAACCGGCGTGCGCGAGCTGGACGGCCGGCACCGCACCGTGGGCGGCGACGAACGCGGTGATCGGTCGCCAGGCGTCCACGTGCGCGTCGGACCACAACCCGGTGTCCTGCGGGGTGATCCGACCCTCGGGGAGTACGGCGGTCGCCTCGGTCAGCACCAGCCCGGCCCCGCCGACCGCGCGGCTGCCAAGGTGGATGCGGTGCCAGTCGGTGGGCAGGCCGTCCGGTCCGGCCGAGTACTGGCACATCGGCGCCATGGCGATCCGGTTGGGCAGGGTGACCCCGCGCAGGGCCAGGGGAGTGAACAGGGAACTCATCAGGTCATCCTCTCCGAAACGGCGACGGGCCCCGGGTAGAGGGGCCCGTCGTCGTGCAGTGACTTGTCAGGCAGGGACGGGGCTGAGCTCGGGCCGGGTGTCGGCGACCGGCTCCGGGTCGACGAGATCCCGGCGGCCCGCGGACTCGTACGCGGCCCGGTCGAGGGTGCCCTCACGGGCGGCGACCACGGTCGGCACGAGCGCCTGCCCGGCCACGTTGGTGGCGGTACGGATCATGTCCAGGATCGGGTCGATGGCCAGCAGTAGGCCGGCGCCGGCCAGCGGCAGACCCAGCGTGCTCAGGGTGAGGGTGAGCATCACGATCGCCCCGGTCAGGCCGGCGGTGGCCGCCGAGCCGACCACCGAGACGAACGCGATGAGCAGGTAGTCGGTGACGCCGAGGTGCACGCCGAACACCTGCGCCACGAAGATCGCGGCGAGGGCCGGGTAGATCGCGGCGCAGCCGTCCATCTTCGTGGTGGCGCCGAACGGCACCGCGAACGAGGCGTACTCGCGCGGGACGCCGAGCCGCTCGACGGAGCGCTGGGTCACCGGCATGGTGCCCACCGACGAGCGGGACACGAAGGCCAGCTCGATCGCGGGCCAGGCGCCGGCGAAGAAGCGCAGCGGGTTGAGCCGGCCGGCGAGGATCAGCACCAGCGGGTAGACCACGAACAGCACGATGGCGCAGCCGACGTAGACGGCGGTGGTGAACTTCGCGAGGGGGGCCAGCAGGTCCCAGCCGTACGAGGCGACGGCGTTGCCGATCAGGCCGAGGGTGCCGATCGGGGCGAGTCGGATGACCCACCACAGGGCCTTCTGCACGATTTCCAGCAGCGAGCGGTTCAGCGCCACGAAGGGCTCGGCGGCGTCGCCGACCAGCAGGGCCGCGGCACCCACCACGAGGGCGAGGAAGACGATCTGGAGGACGTTGCCCTCGACGAACGCGCCGACCGGGTTGGTGGGCACGATGCCGGTGAGGAAGTCCGTCCAGGAGCCGGTGTTCTTGGGCGGGGTCGCGCCACCCAGGTCGAGGCTCACGCCGCGGCCCGGGTTGACGAGCAGGCCGAGGCCGATGCCGATGCTCACCGCGATCAGTGCGGTGATGCCGAACCACATCAGGGTCTTCAGCGCGAGCCGGGCGGCGTTGGCCACGCCGCGCAGGCTGACCACGCTGACCACGATGGCGGTGAAGACCAGCGGCGGCACGGCCAGCTTGAGGAGCTGGATGAAGAGGCTGCCGACGGTGTGCAGGGTGCTGGTCAGCCAGCTCAGGTCGTTGCTGCGGGCCAGGAAGCCGAGCGCGACGCCGAGCACGAGGCCGAGAAGGATCTGCACGGAGAACGGAATTTTGCGCAGGCCGAAGGGCATGAAGTGTCCAATTGTCTGTTCTGGTCGGGGTAGGCGCGAGGAGGGCGGCTACGCCGGACAGATGCCGCTGGCCTGCAGTCGGAGATCGACATACAGGCGAACGGTCAGGCCCCAGACATTGGTCATCGCTCGCCGACAGTACGCCGATCAGCGCGATCTGCAAGGAACGGCGGCCGTGACGCTCCTTACAAGCCCCGCTCGCGGCGGGCCAGGGCCAGGGCCGTGCCGGTGGCCACGCCCCACAGCACCGCGAGCCCGAGAACCAGCCGCTCCACCACGCCGACCAGGGCGCCCCGGCCGACCACGAGCATGGCCAGGCCGACCGTCGCGCACAGCGGCAGGGCGAGCGCGGCCGTGCCGGCCGCCAACCGGCGGACCACCGGCCCGGCCGGCCCGGACACGGCCAGCGCGATCATGGCGAGGACCACCGCCGCCGTCGCCGCGATGCTCGCGCCTCCGTGCACCAGGTCGGCCACCGTGGTGCGCTCGAACGGCGGCAGTGGGCAGCCGGCGGAGCAGGTCACCGCCCCGGACACCGCGGTGAGCACCGCGCCGGTGGCGAGCAGCGCCGGCGCCACCCGCACCCCGGGAGGCAGCGCCGCGGCGATCAGCAGCAACGCGCCAGCCAGGGCGAGAACCCCGATCCGGTACGTCACGGCGTGCGCGCTGCCGGCGATACCCGCCTCGCTCACGTACCCGGTGAGACCGGGACCGGGACCGGCGACGACCGCGACCGTCACCGCGACCGCGCCGGCCACCGCGCAGCCGGCGGCGGCGGACCCGGCGACCCGGCGGGCGACGTCCCCGCGGGCGACGGGTGCCGTCGCGGTGCCGGCCCGCCCCGGCTCAGCCACGCCCGTGCGGCGTCGTCCAACCGGACTCGTCGGGCCCCAGCGGCACGATGCCGGTCGGGTTGATCTCCCGGTGGGTGCCGTAGTAGTGCCGCTTGATGTGGTCGAAGTCCACCGTCTCGCCGAAGCCCGGGGTCTGGAACAGGTCCCGGGCGTACGCCCAGAGCACCGGCATCTCGGTCAGCTTGCTGCGGTTGCACTTGAAGTGCCCGTGGTACGCGGCGTCGAAGCGCACCAGCGTGGTGAACAGCCGCACGTCGGCCTCGGTGATCGCGTCTCCCATCAGGTAGCGCTGCCCGGCCAGGCGTTCGGACAGCGCGTCCAGTCGGGCGAAGAGCGCCCGGAACGCCTCGTCGTACGCCTCCTGCGAGGTGGCGAACCCGCACCGGTAGACGCCGTTGTTGACGTCGTGGTGGATCTCGGCCATCAGCGCGTCCATCTCCGGGCGCAGCGCGACCGGGTACAGGTCGGGTGCGCCGGGCGCGTGCAGCGACCGCCACTCGGTGGAGAAGTCGAGGGTGAGCTGCGGGTAGTCGTTGGTGACCACCCGGCCGGTCAGCGTGTCGACAAGCGCCGGCACGGTCACCCGGCCGGTGTAGTCCTCGTCGGTGGCCAGGTACGCCTCGGAGAGGAAGCTGACACCGAGGACCGGGTCGAAGCCGTCCGGGTCGAGGGCGAACGCCCAGCCCCGCTCGTCCCGGATCGGGTCGACGGTGCCCAGCGAGATCGCGTCGTCCAGCCCGAGCAGGCCGCGCACGATCCTCGCCCGGTCCGCCCACGGGCACGCGCGGCACCAGATCAGCCGGTACCGGCCGGCCTCCAGTGGCCAGCGGTCCTGCTCGTCCGGGCCGCCACCCGGCGGGGAGGTCGAGTGGGGGGTGACCCGACCGGTGAAGCGGTTGGGCTGGCGGACGAAAGCGCCACCACGGCTGGTCTCTGCGCTGAACTGGGCCCGGGCCATGCCGCCAACCTATCCGCTGGGAGCGTGGATATCCTGGCGGCTGGGGAGTCCCCCGCGACCCGGTGGACGCCCGCACCCCCGCCCTTCCCACCCCCGAAGGACTCGCGATGACCGTGGCATACCTGGTGGCCGGTGTCCGTACCCCCATCGGCCGGTACGCCGGCGCGCTGGCCGGCGTCCGCCCCGACGACCTGGCCGCACACGTGATCCGCGAGCTGGTCGCCCGGCACCCGTCGGTGGACTGGGCCCGCGTCGACGACGTCGTGCTCGGCTGCGCCAACCAGGCCGGCGAGGACAACCGCAACGTGGCCCGCATGGCGGCGCTGCTCGCCGGCCTGCCCGAGGAGGTGCCGGGCAGCACCGTCAACCGGCTCTGCGGCTCCGGTCTGGACGCCCTCGCCATCGCCGCCCGGTCCATCGTGGCCGGCGAGGCGGACCTGGTGGTCGCCGGTGGGGTGGAGAGCATGAGCCGGGCGCCGTTCGTCGTGCCGAAGGCGACCTCGGCGTACTCCCGCTCGGCCGAGATGTATGACACGACCCTGGGCTGGCGGCTGGTCAACCCGCTGATGCGTGACGGCTGGGGCGTCGACTCGATGCCGGAGACGGCGGAGAACGTGGCCGCCGAGTACGGCGTCGACCGGGCCGAGCAGGACGCCTGCGCGTACCGCTCGCAGCAGCGCGCCGCCAAGGCGCAGGCCGACGGCCGGTTCGCCGAGGAGATCGTGCCGGTGTCCGTGCCGGCCGGTCGCCGGGAGACCCGACTGGTCGAGGTCGACGAGCACCCCCGGGAGACGTCGCTGGAGAAGCTGGCCGCGCTGCCCACCCCGTTCCGCGACGGCGGCACGGTGACCGCCGGCAACTCCTCGGGCGTCAACGACGGCGCGGTCGCGCTGCTGGTGGCCAGTGAAGCGGCGGTGCAGCGGTACGGCCTCACCCCGCTGGCCCGCATCGGCGGCGCGGCGACGGCCGGCGTACCGCCGCGGATCATGGGAATCGGCCCGGTGCCGGCCACCCGCAAGCTGCTCGACCGGGTCGGCGTGGAGCTGGGCGCGGTGGACGTCATCGAGTTGAACGAGGCGTTCGCCGCGCAGTCCGTGGCGGTGCTGCGCGAGTTGGGGTTGCCGGTCGACGCCGAGCACGTCAACCCGAACGGTGGCGCGATCGCGCTCGGGCATCCGCTGGGCGCCAGCGGCGCGCGGCTGGCGCTGACCGCCGCCCTGGAGCTGCGCCGTCGCGGCGGCCGCCGGGCCCTCGCCACCATGTGCATCGGCGTCGGGCAGGGCATCTCGCTGCTGCTGGAGTCGGCCGCCTGAGCGCGGAAAGTTACGTGAAGGGATCTGCCGTACGTGGGAGTTGTCGGCCTAGAGTGGTCCACACCACACGACCCGCGGGGTCGGCCGGCGGTCGCGCGCGCTCGTCGACGCCGGTGCCGCCTCGCGCCGCGGCGACGAACTGGGGAGCACACTGATGCCGGACGCACTGCCGACCGAGATTGACCTGACCAGGCCGAGCGCGGCCCGGGTGTACGACTATTTCCTGGGCGGGGCGCACAACTTCGAGGTCGACCGGCAGTTGGCCGAGCAGATCGCCAGCATGACCCCGAATCTCGCCGCCACCATGCGCTCCGGTCGGGAGTTCCTGCGCCGAGCCGTCCGGGTGCTGCTCGACGCCGGCATCGACCAGTTCCTCGACATCGGCTCCGGCATTCCGACAGTGGGCAACGTGCACGAGGTGGCCCAGGCGGCCAACCCCAAGGCCCGGGTGGTCTACGTCGACATCGACCCGGTCGCCGTCGCGCACAGCCGTGAGCTGCTCGCCGGCAATGACCTGACCGGGGTGATCCACGCCGACCTGCGCGAGCCGGAGCGCATCCTTGCCGAGACCCGGCGGCTCGGGCTGATCGACTTCAGTCGACCGATGGGCATCCTGCTGGCCGGGGTGGTGCACTTCATCCCGGACGCCGACGGTCCCGAGGAGATCCTGTCCACCCTGCGGGCCGCCGCCGCGCCCGGCAGCTTCCTGGTCATCTCGCACTCGACCTTCGAGGACCAGCCGCAGGAGATGCTGGACGCCCAGCGCCTCTCCGCCCGGACGGCCACCGAGATCACCCTGCGCTCCCGCGCGCAGGTCACCGGCTTCTTCGGCGACTGGACGGTGCTCGAACCGGGCGTGGTGCACATGCCACTGTGGCGTCCCGACTCGCCGGCCGACGTGGATGAGCACCCGGAGCGGTTCGGCGCCTTCGGGGGCGCGGCCCGGTACGACCAGCCCGCCGGCTGATTCCAGTGGCCGCCGTCCCGGACCCCACCGGGGTCGACGTCGGCCGGGGCGGCGCCCAGGGCTACGCCGCCGACTGGGCCCGCGCCGTACGCCGCATCGGTTTCGTGCCGCTCAGCGCGGCCGAGACCGAGCGGCTGTTGCTGCTGCACACCGTCCGGCTCGCCCAGGTGGTGCGGGCCGAGCCGTTCAGCGCCCGCCCCGCCGAGGAGGTCGGGCGGGCGCTGGTGGAGGCGCACCTGACCGAGCCCCGGGCGTTGGAGTGGTCGCTGCGCGCGCTCGGTGACGACTTCCCCGATCGGGTCCTGGCGTCCGGCGACCGGCCGGCCGACCTGGGCGAGCGGATCGCGGCGGTGCAGGGCGGGTTGGCCGCCGGGTTCGCCCGCGCGCTGCGCGACCGCACCTTCACCCAGCAGGAGCGCATCGCCCGCTCGGCCTGGCAGGCCCGCGACGAGGTCGAGCAGGCGCTGCGCGACAGTGAGGCGCGGTTCCGGGCGGTCTTCACCGGCGCGGCGATCGGGATCGGCATCGCCGGGGTGGACGGCCAGATCATCGACGTCAACACGGCGTTCGCCGACATGCTCGGCTACTCGATCGAAGAGCTGTGCGAGATGAACGTGGCCGAGCTGTTCCACGCCGACGACGCCGCCGGCATGTGGGAGCTGTACCAGGAGCTGATCGAGGGCAAGCAGGACTCGGTCCGCGTGGAGAAGCGCTACCACCGCAAGGACGGCACTATCGTCTGGACGGACCTGGCCGTCTCGTTGATCCGGTACGACGACGGGCGACCCCGCTTCACCGTCGCCATGATCGAGGACATCACCGAGCGGTACGAACTCCAGCAGCGGCTGCGTTTCCAGGCGCTGCACGACCCGCTGACCGGACTGCCCAATCGGACCCTGTTCTTCGAGACGCTGGGCCGGGTCTTCGACACCGCCGGGCCCGGTCAACGGGTCGGGGTGTGCTTCCTCGACCTGGACGGCTTCAAGGCGATCAACGACAGCCTCGGCCACGACCTCGGCGACCGGCTGTTGGTGGCGATCGGCCGGCGGCTCGCCGAGTGCGTGGCCGACCACGGCCACCTGGTCGCCCGGATGGGCGGCGACGAGTTCGTCATCCTGGTCGACGGCGGCGACGACGTCGACGACGCGGTGGCCGTGGCGGAGGCCGCGCTGGCCGCCGTCGCCGCCCCGGTGCACCTCGGCGACCAGCAGTTGGCGGTCTCCGCCAGCGTGGGCATCGTGGACTGCCCGGCCGCGGAGACCACCGCCTCGGAGCTGATGAAGGCCGCCGACACGACGCTCTACTGGGCCAAGGCCGCCGGCCGCGGCCGGTGGGCGGTGTACGACCCGGAGCGCAGCGCCCGCGACCTCGCCCGGTCGGCGCTGGTCGCCGGGCTGCCGGCCGCGCTGGACCGGGGCGAGTTCGTGCTGCACTACCAGCCGATCGTGTCGCTGCTGGAGGGCACGATGCTCGCGGTGGAGGCGCTGGTCCGCTGGGAGCACCCGGAGCTGGGCCTGATCGGCCCGGACCGGTTCATCGGCCTCGCCGAGGAGACCGGCCTGATCGTCCGGCTCGGCGAGTGGGTGCTGCGGCGGGCCTGCCACGACGCCGAACGCTGGCGGCGGGAGTTCCCCGAGGCCCGGCTCGTGGTCAGCGTCAACCTGGCCGCCCGGCAGGCCGACGACCCGGCGATCGTCGCGACGGTGGCGGACGCGCTGGCCACCAGCGGCCTGCCGGCGGAGCTGTTGCAGCTGGAGTTGACCGAGAGCGCCGTGATGGGCAGCGCCGGCGAGCCGCTGCGCAGCCTGCACCGACTCGCGGCGCTGGGCGTCCGGCTGGCGGTCGACGACTTCGGCACCGGGTACTCCAACCTCGCGTACCTGCGGCGGCTGCCGATCCACTGCCTGAAGCTGGCCGGCCCGTTCGTCGAGGGCATCCGCGCCGACGGGACGGACGCGGTGGCGGACCACCGCGACGAGCGGATCGTCGACGCGTTGGTCCGGTTGGCGCACGCGCTGGAGCTGTGGGTCACCGCCGAGGCGGTGGAGACCCCGGTGCAGGCCGAGCGGCTGCGAGCGCTGCGCTGCGACACCGGGCAGGGGCGGTACTTCGGCGCACCGTCGCCGGCCGAGGAGATCACCGCCCGGCTGCGGCGGGCGACGGCGTGAGCGGTGGATCGGGCCGGTCCCGATGGTGGCGACGGAAGGCGACGGCGTGAGCCTGAACGACTCGCAGACGGTGGTGGCCGTGGTGGCCGCGCTGGCCATCCTGGCCGGGCTGGCTGGCGTGGTGGTGCCCGGCCTGCCGGCGCTGCCGCTGTGCTGGGGTGGGGTACTGGTCTGGGCGATCTTCGGTGGTGCCGGCCCGGGTGGCTGGGCGGTGTTCGCCGCCGCGACACTGGTCGCGGTCGGAGGCATCGTCGTGAAGTACCTGTGGCCGGGCAGGAACCTCAAACGCACAGGCGTGCCGACGTCGTCCCTGCTGGCCGGGGGCGCGCTCGGTCTGGTGGGGTTCTTCGTGATCCCCGTGGTCGGTCTGCTGCTGGGCTTCGTCGCGGGAGTGTGGGCCGCGGAGCGGCTGCGGCTGGGCAGCAACCGGCTCGCCTGGCCGTCCACCGTGCAGGCGCTCAAGGCGGCTGGCCTGTCCATGCTGGTGGAATTCCTGGCCGGCCTGACCATCGGCGCCCTCTGGGTAACCGGCCTCCTACTAACCTGACCCACCCCCCGCACCCGGGAGCGGAGGGGGCGGCGCGGGGCATTTGTGGGTACGGCGGTTGCCGTACGGAGAGAGAGGCGTGCCCCGCGCCGCCGCGGTGCCGGGCGGTCCGAGCGCCCGGTGGTGGCCCGTCGCGATCGGGCCTGGTCACGAGGTCAAGCATGCGGGCGGGCTGGACGGGCGGCAACGCAATTAGCCGGGACGGCGGTGAGATTCCCACCGGCGCTGTATTGACCTGTCTTGATCGGCGGGACGACACTTTGCGCACTCGTTCGCGGAACCACCTCAGGGAGGTGTGCAGTGGCCACGACGCCCGTGCCGACCGCAGAGCAACCGATCGACGACGACGCCCGACGACTCGCCGAACTCGGCTACAAGCAGGAGCTACGCCGCAAGTGGAGTGGCTTCTCCAACTTCGCCATCTCGTTCTCCATCATCTCGATCCTGGCCGGCTGCTTCACCACCTTCGGCCAGGCGTGGAACAACGGCGGGCCGGTCGCCATCTCCTGGGGCTGGCCGCTGATCTCACTGTTCATCCTGATCATCGGGTTCTGCATGGCCGAGCTGGTGTCGGCCTACCCGACGGCGGGCGGAATCTACTGGTGGGCGGCGACCATGGGCCGCCCGGTGCACGGCTGGTTCACCGGCTGGTTGAACCTCATCGGCCTGGTCGCGGTCACCGCCTCGGTCGACTACGGCTGCGCGACCTTCCTCAACCTCACCCTGTCGGCTCTCTTCGACGGCTGGGCCGGGACGCTGCGGCAGGCGTTCGTCCTCTTCGTGATCATCTTGGCGCTGCACGGCCTCATCAACATCTTCGGGCACCGGATCATCGACGTACTCCAGAACGTCTCGGTCTGGTGGCACGTGGCCGGCGCGGCAGTCGTGGTGGCCATCCTGGTGTTCGTTCCGGACGATCACCAGAGCTTCCAGTTCGTGTTCACCGAGCGGTTCAACAACTCGGGCTTCGGTGACGGGGACACCGGCGGGCTGACGTTCTGGTTCTACGTGCTGCCGCTGGGCTTCCTGCTCACCCAGTACACGATCACCGGCTTCGACGCCTGCGCGCACGTCTCCGAGGAGACCCGGGGCGCCTCGCAGGCCGCCGCGCGCGGGCTCTGGCAGTCGATCTTCTATTCGGCGGTCGGCGGTTGGATCCTGCTGCTGGCGTTCCTGTTCGCGGCCACCGACGTCGAGGCGGTCAACGCCGCCGGCGGCTTCTCCGGCGCCATCTTCGAGTCCGCCCTGACCCCGGTCTTCTTCAAGATCGTCATCATCATCTCCACGATCGGGCAGTTCTTCTGCGGGATGAGCTGCATCACCTCGATGAGCCGGATGGCGTACGCCTTCAGTCGGGACCGTGCGGTGCCGGGTTGGCGGCTCTGGTCGAGAGTGAACCGCAACGGCACCCCGGTCAACGCGATCATCGGCACCACCATCGCCGGCCTGGTGCTGACCCTGCCGGCGCTCTACGAGAGCTCGGCCGGCATCCCGATCGCCTTCTACGCGGTGGTCTCCGTCGCGGTGATCGGCCTCTACCTGTCCTTCCTCATCCCGATCGCGCTGCGGCTGCGCCTCGGCGACCGGTTCGTACCCGGCCCGTGGACGCTGGGGCGCAAGTACAAGCTGCTCGGCTGGATCGCGGTCATCGAGATCGCGGTCATCGCCGTGTACTTCGTGCTGCCGATCGTGCCGGCCGGCGTGCCCGGCAACGACGACTTCACCTGGTCGGCGGTGAACTACGCGCCGCTCGCCGTGGGCGGGGTGCTGCTGGTGGTCGCGGTCTGGTGGTACGCCTCGGCCCGGAAGTGGTTCGCCGGCCCGGTGCGTACCGTCGAGGAACCCGCGCCGGCGGCCGACCCGGCGCCGGTCGACGGCCCGGCCTGACACCCGCCCGGCGGGACGGTCATCGCGGCCGTCCCGCCGGTGCGGTCACCGGGTTTGCCGCCCTCGGCGCCGGGGGCATTGACGGTGATCCGGTTTGCCAGTAGACCTTGGTGATGGAGGCCCGCGAATGACGAAAGCTCCGCTCACGCTGGAACAACTGCGGGTCGCCGTCGCCGAGGGCGAGATCGACACCGTCGTGCTGGCCCTCGTCGACATGCAGGGCCGCCTGCAGGGCAAACGGTTCCACGCGCCGTTCTTCCTGGACCAGGTGGTGGCCAACGGCAGCGAGGGCTGCAACTACCTGCTCGCCGTGGACGTCGACATGAACACCGTCGACGGGTACGCGATGTCGAGCTGGGAGCGCGGCTACGGCGACTTCGCGATGGTGCCGGATTTCGCCACCCTGCGTCGGGTGCCCTGGCAGCCCGGCTCCGCCCTGCTGCTGGCCGACCTGACCTGGCTGGACGGCTCCGGTGACGTGGTCGCCTCGCCCCGGCAGATCCTGCGCCGGCAACTGGACCGGCTGGCCGAGCACGGGCTGACCGCGTACGCCGGCACCGAGCTGGAGTTCGTGCTGTTCCGCGACTCGTACGAGGATGCCTGGCGGCGCGGCTACCGCGACCTCACCCCGGCCAACCAGTACAACGTGGACTACTCGCTGCTCGGCACCGCCCGGGTGGAGCCGCTGCTGCGCCGGATCCGCACCGAGATGGCTGGCGCCGGGCTGACCCCGGAGAGCGCCAAGGGCGAGTGCAACCTCGGCCAGCACGAGATCGCCTTCCGCTACGACGAGGCCGTGGCCTGCGCCGACCACCACGTGATCTACAAGAACGGGGCCAAGGAGATCGCCGCCCAGGAGGGCATGGCGATCACCTTCATGGCCAAGCCGAACGAGCGGGAGGGCAACTCCTGCCACATCCACTTCTCGCTGCGCGACCGGACGGGCGCCTCGGCGATGCTCGGCGACGGGCCGGCGCACCTGTCGGAGACCGGGCAGCGGGTGCTCGCCGGGCTGCTCGCCACCATGCGGGAGTTCAGCCTGCTCTTCGCCCCGAACATCAACTCCTACAAGCGTTATCAGCCGGGCTCGTTCGCCCCGACGGCACTGCGCTGGGGGGTGGACAACCGCACCTGCGCCCTGCGGGTGGTGGGGCACGGGCAGGGCATGCGGGTGGAGAACCGGGTGCCGGGGGCCGACGTCAACCCGTACCTGGCGATCGCCGGGTTGGTCGCGGGCGCGCTGCACGGCATCGAGCGGGAGCTGGAGCTGGGCGAGGAGTGCACCGGCAACGCGTACGACGATCCGCAGGCCGAACGGGTCCCCGGCACATTGCGCGACGCACTGGCGCTCTGGGAGGCGTCGACGGTGGCCCGGGAGGCGTTCGGCGACGAGGTGGTCGCCCACTACGCCAACCAGGCAAGAGTGGAACTCGCGGCGTACGACGCGGCGGTGACGGATTGGGAGCTGACCCGTGGCTTCGAGCGCCTCTAACCCCTGGTCCGTCCTCCGTGATCTCGCACGTTGTGTCGGTGGTTCGTGCAGCACCTGCGAGATTGCGCAGGGGTAGGGGGTAGCGGCGTGACCGTGGTGGTGGATCCGGCCAGCGGGGAGGGGTTTCGGGAGGTTTCCGGGGCCTCGGTGGCGGAGGTGGACGCGGCGATCGCGCGTGCCGCGAAGGCGTTCGAGGCGTGGCGGGTCGTCGCGCCGGGGGACCGGGCCCGGCTGCTGCGGCGGTTCGCCGCCGCCGTCGACGCGCACCTGAACGAGCTGGCCGCGTTGGAGGTCCGCAACTCCGGGCACACCGTCGGCAACGCCCGCTGGGAGGCCGGCAACGTTCGCGACGTGCTGGACTACTACGCCGGAGCGCCGGAGCGGTTGACCGGACGGCAGATCCCGGTGCCCGGCGGCCTGGACGTCACCTTCCACGAGCCGCTCGGCGTGGTCGGCGTGATCGTGCCGTGGAACTTCCCGATGCCCATCGCCGCCTGGGGGTTCGCCCCGGCCCTCGCCGCCGGCAACACAGTGGTGCTCAAACCCGCCGAGCTGACCCCGCTCACCGCGCTGCGCCTGGCCGAGCTGGCGCGCGAGGCCGGCCTGCCCGACGACGTGTTCACCGTCATTCCGGGCGAGGGCGCGGTGGTGGGGGAGCGGTTCGTCAGCCATCCGGCGGTCCGCAAGATCTGCTTCACCGGCTCCACCGAGGTCGGCACCCGGATCATGGCCGGCTGCGCCGCCCAGGTGAAGCGACTCACCCTGGAGTTGGGCGGCAAGAGCGCGAACATCGTGTTCGCCGACGCCGACCTGGAGCGCGCCGCCGCGACCGCGCCGGGCGCGGTCTTCGACAACGCCGGCCAGGACTGCTGCGCACGGTCGCGGATCCTGGTCCAACGCCCGGTGTACGACAGGTTCCTGGAACTGCTCGAACCGGCGGTACGCGCGGTGCGGGTGGAGGACCCGTCCCGGGACACCGCCGAGATGGGTCCACTGATCTCGGCGGCCCAGCGGGACCGGGTCGCCGGCTACGTGACCGGGGCGACTGTCGCCTTCACCGGCTCCCGCCCGGACGGCCCCGGTTTCTGGCACGCGCCGACGGTGCTGCTGGCCGACTCGCCGGCCGACCGGCACTGGCGGGAGGAGATCTTCGGACCGGTGGTGTCGGTGCTCCCGTTCGACGACGAGGCGGACGCGGTCCGGCTCGCCAACGACACCGAGTACGGCCTCTCCGGCTCGATCTGGACCAGGGACGTGGGCCGCGCGCTGCGGATGGCCCGCGCCGTCGAGTCGGGCAACCTCAGCGTCAACTCGCACTCCTCGGTGCGCTACTGGACCCCGTTCGGTGGGATGAAGCGTTCCGGGCTCGGCCGTGAGCTGGGCCCGGACGCGCTGCACTCCTTCACCGACGTCAAGAACGTGTTCATCGCGACAGAGGAGTGACGCCAGTGCAGGGTCGATTGCAGGACCGGGTGGCCGTGGTCACCGGAGCGGGCAGCGGCATCGGGTTGGCCACCGTGCGGCGGTTCGCCGCCGAGGGGGCCCGGGTGGTCTGCGTGGACATCGACGAGGCGGCTGGCGAGAAGGCCGCCGAGGAGTGCGGCGGCGAGTTCGTCCGCACCGACGTGGCCGACGAGTCGGCGGTCCGCGACCTGTTCGACGGGGTGGCCGACCGGCACGGCCGGGTGGACGTCGCGTTCAACAACGCCGGCATCTCCCCGCCGGACGACGACTCCATCCTGGACACCGGCCTGGACGCGTGGGAACGGGTCCTCCGGGTCAACACCACGAGCGTCTACCTGTGCTGCAAGTACGCGATCCCGCACATGCGCCGCCAGGGCAAGGGCTCGATCATCAACACCGCCTCGTTCGTGGCGCTGATGGGCGCGGCGACGTCGCAGATCGCGTACACCGCCAGCAAGGGTGGGGTGCTGGCGATGACCCGGGAGCTGGGTGTGCAGTTCGCCCGCGAGGGCATCCGGGTCAACGCGCTCTGTCCCGGCCCGGTGGCCACCCCGTTGCTGCTGGAGCTGTTCGCCGCCGACCCGGAGCGGGCTGCCCGCCGACTGGTGCACGTGCCGATGGGCCGCTTCGGGCAGCCGGAGGAGATCGCCGCCGCGGTGGCGTTCCTGGCCAGCGACGACGCCTCGTTCATGACCGCCGCGCAGTTCGTGGTCGACGGCGGGATCACCGGCGCATACGTGACTCCCCTGTGAGCGCGAGGAGTGAGCCGGTGTTGCGAGCCCCGCAGTCGCGAACGCTGGCCGTCCGGTGAGGCGGCCGCTGATCGGGATCAGCGCGTACGTCGAGCCCGCCGACTGGGCCGTGTGGCGCGGTGTGCGGGCGGTGCTGGTGCCGGAGGCGTACGTGCGGGCGGTGACCGCTGCCGGTGGTCGTGCGGTGGTGCTGCCCCCGGACGACTCCGACGGTGACGTGCTGGCGGTCCTCGACGGGCTCCTGCTGGCCGGGGGCGCCGACGTCGGTCCCGGGCGGTACGGCCAGCAGCCGCACCCGCGGACCGAGGACCGGCCGGACCGGGACGCCGGTGAGCTGACCCTGCTGACGGCCGCCCTCGCCGCCGACCTGCCGGTGCTGGGTGTCTGTCGGGGAATGCAGCTGCTCGCCGTGGCGTACGGGGGCACCCTGCACCAGCACCTACCCGACGTCGTCGGTTCGGAGGCGCACCGTCCGGCCCCGGGGGTCTACGGCACCCATCCGGTGCGGTTCGCGCCGGGGAGTCTGGCGGCGAGGACGCTGGCCGGGGTGGACCGGGTCAACTCGTACCACCATCAGGCGGTCGCCACGCCGGGGCGGCTCGCGGTCAGCGGCTGGGCGGCGGACGGCGTGATCGAGGCGGTTGAGGACCCGGACCGTCCGTTCGTGCTCGGGGTGCAGTGGCATCCGGAGAACGAGCCGGACCCGCGTCCGATCACGGCGTTGGTCCGGGCCGCCCGCCGGCGAGCGTCCGGCCCGCCGGTGCGGGTCCGCCACGAGGGCGTGGACGCGGCGGGGTCGCCGACGGTGTGACGCAGGTCGCCCCGGCGCGGGACGGGCGCGATGGGAGGATCACCGCATGGGCAAGGTCTATCCAGAGATCGACGGTCGTCTGCGGGAGTTCATCGCGGGCCAGCCGGTCTTCTTCGTGGCCACCGCGCCGTCCGGGCCCGAGGGGCACGTCAACGTCTCGCCGAAGGGCATGACGGGCACCTTCGTGATCCTCGGCCCGCACCGGGTGGCCTACCTGGACTACCACGGCAGCGGCGCGGAGACCATCGCCCACCTGCGCGACAACGGCCGCATCACGCTGATGTTCTGCGCGTTCGACGGGCCCCCGAAGATCGTGCGCCTGCACGGCAGGGGCAGCAGCGTCGCGGTGACCGAGGCGGGCTACGCGGATCGGCTCGCCGAGTTTCCCGCGCCGCCGGACGTGCACGCCGTGCGGGCCGTGATCACGGTGGAGGTCGAGCGGGTCAGCGACTCCTGCGGTTATGCGGTGCCGCTGATGGACTACCGCGCGGAGCGTGACCTGTTGCTTACCTCACACTCCCGCCGTACGGCCGATGATCTGGTGACCTACCGCGCCACCAAGAACGCCGCGAGCATCGACGGACTCCCGGTCTTCTGACAGGTCAGGGCGCTCCCGGCGGCCTCCCTGGGCCCGCGTACGCCCCCGCGCTGCCGGGTCGGCGACGGGTGCGGCACGGGTAACCAGCGTCCAAGGGGCGTCATGCGTTACGTTGCTGGTCCGCCGGGGTACAAGTCGGAGCACGGCGCGTGAAGATCAACGGCTGCGGGGTACGGCCGAAGCGGGGGAGGCTGCATGAGCTCGGCCCAGGGGGGCGCGGATGCGGGGCATTCCTTCGCGGACGTCCACGAGACCTCCCCGCTGCTCGCCGCCGCGTACGCGGGCGGCGGTGAGCTGGGTGAGCGAATCCGCGCCTTCGACTGGTCCACCCACCCCCTGGGCGGGCCGTCCGGCTGGCCGGCGGCGCTCTCCAACGCGATCGGCATGATGCTCTCCTCCAGCGCGCAGATCGTCATGTTCTGGGGCGACGACCAGCTCGCCTTCTACAACGACGCCTACCGGCCGACCATCGGCAGCAAGCACCCGCACGTGCTCGGCCAGCCGGCCCGACACCACTGGGCCGAGACGTGGGACGTCCTCGGTCCGCTGCTCGACGGGGTCCGGCGCACCGGGCTCTCCTACCGCGGCGAGGACCACCCCTTCCTGCTGGACCGCTCCGGTTTCGTCGAGCAGACCTACTTCGACGTCTCGTACGACCCGATCCGGGGTGCCGACGGCGCGGTCAGCGGCGTCTACTGCATCGTCAACGAGACCACCGGGCGGGTGGTGGGCGAACGCCGGCTGCGGGCGTTGTCGGAGCTGGGCACCGAGCTGGCCGACGTGATCAGCGCGGGCGAGCTGGGCCGGACCGCCGCCGACGTGCTCGCCCGGCACTCCGCCGACGTGCCGTTCGCGCTGATCTACCTGGCCGACTCCACCGGCCGGTTCACCCTGACCGCCGCCAGCCGCGTCGACCCGGCCGCGGTCAATGTCCCGCCCGACACGTTCGGCGAGCTGGTCGCCGAGGGCTCGCCGGCCACCATCGAGGTGAGCGGTCTGCTCGCCCAGCCACCGGCCGACGCCGCCGACGTGGCGCTCGTGCTGCCCGTCAAGGCGGCCAACGAGACGGTCGGCGCGCTGGTCGCCGGCGTCGCCCGCCAGCTGCCGCTGGGCGACGAGTACCGCGACTTCCTCGACCTGGTGGCCGCGCAGATCTCCCGCGCGGTGGGCACCCAGCGGGCGTACGAGCAGGAGCGCGCCCGCGCCGCCGAGCTGGCCGCGCTGGACCGGGCGAAGACCAACTTCTTCGCCAACGTCAGCCACGAGTTCCGTACGCCGTTGACCCTGGTGCTCGGCCCGCTGGAGGACATGCTGGCCGACCCGGAGCTGCCCGCCGCCTACACCGACCGGCTCGTCGTGATGCACCGCAACGCGTTGCGACTGCTCAAGCTGGTCAACACCGTGCTCGACTTCTCCCGACTGGAATCCGGTCGGCTGGCCGCCCGCTACCAGCCCACCGACCTGGCCGGCTACACCGCCCGGCTGGCCAGCACCTTCCGCTCGGCCACCGAGCGCGCCGGGCTGCGCCTGGTGGTGGACTGCCCGCCGCTGCCGGCGCCGGTCTTCATCGACCGGGACATGTGGGAGAAGATCGTCCTCAACCTGGTGTCGAACGCGGTGAAGTTCACCTTCGACGGCGAGATCCGGGTGCGGATCCGGGCCGACGACGCCGTCGCCCGGCTGGAGGTCACCGACACCGGCGTGGGCATCGTGCCGGCCGAGTTGCCGCACGTCTTCGAGCGGTTCCACCGGGTGCCCGGGGTGCGCGCCCGCACCCACGAGGGCACCGGGATCGGGCTCGCGCTGGTCCGGGAACTGGTCGAGATGCACGGCGGCGACGTCGGTGTGACCAGCCAGATCGACGAGGGCAGCACCTTCACGGTGACCGTCCCGTTCGGATCGGCGCACCTGCCCGCCGACCGGGTCGCCGCGTTCGCCCCCCTGCCCACGGGCGAGCCCGAGCAGGCCCGGCTGTACGTGGCGGAGACGGCCCTGTGGGCCGACGAGGACATGCCCGGGCCGACCGACCGTCAGCCGACCGACGCGGCCCCGGCCGGCCGGATCCTGGTCGTCGACGACAACGTCGACCTGCGCGAGCACGTGACCCGGTTGCTCTCCCCGACCTGGGAGGTGGTCACCGCGAGCGACGGTCTGGCGGCCCTGACGCTGGCCCGTGCGGGCGGGTTCGACCTCGTGCTCACCGACGTGATGATGCCCCGGCTGGACGGGTTCGGCCTGGTCGGCGCGCTGCGCACGGACCCCCGCACCCGCGACGTGCCGATCGTGTTGCTCTCCGCCCGCGCCGGTTCCGCCGAGGCGGTCGCCGGCCTCTCCGTGGGCGCCGACGACTACCTGACCAAGCCGTTCTCCGGGCAGGAGCTGATCGCCCGGGTCCGGGCCAACGTCGAGCTGGGCCAGCTGCGCGGGCAGATCATCCGTCGGCTTCGGGCGCTGGCCGACGCGGCGGTGGCGGTCAACACCGCCCGTTCCACCACCGATGTGCTGCACGTCGCCGCCCGGCACGCGCTCAGCCTCGCCGAGGCCGCCCGGGTCGTGGTCACCGCGGCCGGCGCCCGCGCCGAAGCCGACGGCGGTGGCGTCACCGCCACCGACCCGTCCTTCGTGGCCGCGCTGACCGGCACCACCCGCGAGCAGCTCGGCGAGTTGCGGGTCTGGCAGGCTGCCGGCGACGACGCGCAGGCCGACGAGGCCGCGCTCACCCAGCTGGCCCGGCTGGTCGGCGTTCGGCTGGAGAACGCCCAGCTCTACGAGGCCGAACACCGCATCGCCGCCACGTTGCAGCACAGCCTGCTGCCGAGGTCGCTGCCCCAGATGCCGGGCGCGGTCGTCGCGAGCCGGTACCTGCCGGGCAGCGCCGACGTCGAGGTCGGTGGGGACTGGTACGACGCGATGAGGCTCGACGGAGACGACCTGGTGCTGGTCATCGGCGACGTGGTCGGCAAGGGCGTCCAGGCCGCCGCGGCGATGGGGCAGCTGCGCAACGCGCTGCGGGCGTACCTGCTGGAGGGCTTCGACCCGGGTGAGTCGCTGACCCGGCTCAACCGGTTGGTCGGGTCCACCGAGGGGCGCTCGTTCGCGACAGTGGTCTGCCTGCTGTTCAGCCCCCGTACCGCCCGGCTGCGCTACGCCAGCGCCGGTCATCCGTCCCCCCTGCTGATCCGAGGAGACGACGTGGCGTTCCTGCACGACCGCGCGCTCGGCCCGCCGGTCGGCGTCATCCCCGACACGACGTACCGGACGGTCGAGGGGGAGCTGCCCGCTGGCAGCCGGCTGCTGCTCTACACCGACGGGCTGATCGAGGACCGTCAGCTCGGTATCGACGCCGCGCTCGCGCAGCTGCGCGCCGACGCCGCCACCCCCGGCGAACACGTGACGGACCTGATCGACACGGTGGTCGAGCGGGTCACCGGACGGCCGCGCCGCGACGACGTGGCGGTGCTCGCCCTGGAGGCGGCCGAGCTGAACCGGTTCGCGTTGCGGCTGCCGGCGGACCCGACCCGACTGAGCGTGCTGCGCAAGCGCCTGGAGGACTTCCTCGTGGCGCACAACGTCGGCGAGACGGACCTGTTCGACCTGACCGTGGCGGTGTCGGAAGCCGCCGCGAACGCCATCGAGCACCCCGTCCAACCCGCCGAGGCGGTGATCAGCGTCGAGGTGGCCATCGAGGACCGGACGGTGATCGCCACCGTGCGCGACACCGGGCAGTGGCGGGAGCCGACCGACTCCGGGTTCCGGGGGCGCGGCCTGTCACTGATCAAGGCGCTGGGTGACCTGATGGTGCGGCGTACCGACGAGGGCACCGAGGTGACGCTGCGCCGGCAGTTGCAGGGCTGACCCCGGACCCGGTGGCCGGGGTGCCGGCGGCCGGGTGCGTCGGCGATCTCAGACCGGGTCGAGCCAGCCCTGGTCGCCCAGGCCGGAGATCTCCAGCACCCGGCGGACCTGCCGGGACGGCAGCACGGTGAGCGTGCCGGAGAACTGCTGGGCGAGCCGGACCAGGGCGTGGATGGCCGCCGAGTCGAAGAAGGTCACGGCGCGCAGGTCGAGGGTGATCCGACGGGCGGGCTCGCGCAGGGCGGTCTGGAGCATCGTGTCGGCGGTCGCCATGTCGACCTCGCCGGTCACCACCACGCGGAGGTGCTCTCCGTCGATCTCCGCGCTGGCGGAGAAGACGGGTGGTGCTCCCCCTTGATCCACGCAGACACCATGGCACAGCCGACCTGGCAGGGCAACAACCGGGACTGCCGGGCCGTGGCACGGGTCACCAGCTCCTCCGGCGATAGGCTTGGGGCATGACCGTCCGTCCGCCGCTGACCCCAGGCACGCTCTCCCCGATGCGACCGGTGCCCGCCCACATTCCCCGCCCGGAGTACGTGGGTAAGAAGAGCCCGCAGCAGTGGCGCGGCTCGCACGTGCAGACGCCGGAGACCATCGAGAAGATGCGGATCGCCAGCCGGCTCGCCGCCCAGGCGACCCAGCTCGCCGGTGAGCACTGCAAGCCCGGCGTGACCACCGACGAGATCGACCGTCTGGTGCACGAGTTCCTCTGCGACCACGACGCGTACCCGTCGACGCTCGGCTACCGGAGCTACCCCAAGTCCTGCTGCACCAGCGTCAACGAGGTCATCTGCCACGGCATCCCGGACTCCACCGTCCTGACCGACGGCGACATCATCAACGTCGACGTGACCGCGTACATCGGTGGGGTGCACGGTGACACCGACGCCACCTTCTGCGTCGGCGAGGTCAGCGAGGAGGCCCGGCTGCTCGTCGAACGCACCCACGAGGCGATGATGCGCGGCATCCGCGCGGTCGCCCCGGGCCGCCAGATCAACGTGGTGGGCCGGGTCATCGAGTCGTACGCCAAGCGGTTCGGCTACGGCGTGGTCCGCGACTTCACCGGCCACGGGATCGGCGAGACCTTCCACAGCGGGCTCTACGTGCCGCACTACGACAGCCCCCGCCCCACCGACATCATGGAGCCGGGGATGACCTTCACCATCGAGCCGATGATCACCCTCGGCACCTACCAGTACGACATGTGGGACGACGGGTGGACGGTGGTCACCAAGGACCGCAGGTGGACCGCCCAGTTCGAGCACACCATCGTCGTCACCGACGACGGCCACGAGATCCTGACCCTGCCGTGACCGACACTCCCGCGGCCCTGCGCGAGGCACACCACGCGGACGTCTCCGGCGGCTGGCTGCGCCCGGCCGTCTTCGGCGCGATGGACGGCCTGGTCACCAACATCGCCCTCATCGCCGGCGTCGGCGGCGGTGGCGTGTCGCCGCGCAGCATCGTGCTGACCGGGTCCGCCGGCCTGGTGGCCGGTGCGATCTCGATGGGGCTCGGCGAGTACACGAGCGTGCGCTCGGCCAACGAACAGGTCGCCGCCGAGGTGGCCAAGGAGCGGCGCGAGCTGGAGCGGCACCCCGAGGCGGAGGCCCGCGAGCTGGCCGACGCGTGGGTGGCCCGGGGCCTGCCCCGCGACCTCGCCACCCAGGTCGCCGAGGCGGTACGGCGGGACCCGGAGGAGGCGCTGCGGGTGCACGTCCGCGAGGAGTTGGGCGTCGACCCCGACGACCAGCCGAGCCCCTGGGCGGCGGCGATCTCCTCGTTCCTGTTCTTCTCGGTGGGGGCGCTGATCCCGCTGCTGCCGTACCTGCTGGGCGCCACCGAACTCTGGCTGGCGCTCGCCGTGGGTGGGCTCGGCCTGTTCGCCGCCGGTGCCGTGGTGGCCCGGTTCACCAACCGACCCTGGTGGACCAGCGGCCTGCGTCAACTCGTGCTGGGCGCCGCCGCGGCCGGCGCCACCTACCTGGTCGGCTCACTGATCGGAGTGCAGGGCGGGCTGTGACGCCGGTCAACCGGTGAGCAGCTCGTCGATCGTGCCGTCGACCGGGCGGCCACGCGCCGCCAACTCCTCGGCCTGCCGCGCCAGCACCGCGCCGACCTCCGTCATGTCCGCGCCGGCCAACCCCGTGCGCCGCACCGCGTCACCCGGATCACGGAAGTAGGTGCGGCCCAGCAGGCCGGTCACGGTCGCCGCGGCCAACCGCGCCTCACCGAGCATCAGCAACGCCTGGTCCGTCTCGTACCACTCGGCCAACCGGGCGGCCCGGGAGTGCGCCGCGCTACCCCGGTACCAGGCCTGCCGCGCCGCGGTGCTGAACTCCGTCGGCCGGGCCCGGGCGAGCCGGCCGAGATGCTCGTCCCGCAACGTCCGCAGCCAGCTCGTCGGGTCGTAGAGGGACCGGGTGGTGACGTACCGGTCGGCCGTCAGCGGCCACAACGGGGAGAGCACCCGGGCCTGCCCGAGGTAGTCGTCGGCGGCGGCCACGGTCAGATCGACAAGCACCCCGTCCACCCGCCGGGTCGCCGGCGGCGGCCCGGCGCCCGGCCGGTAGGTGACCACCAGCATCCCCACCTCACCGTCCCCGCCACCGTCGTCGTCGCCGTGCGCCAGGGGACCGTGGACCGCGATCGCGAGCACCTCGGCCGGAAACCGCCGCCGGACCACCTCGGCGACCCGCTCCGCCACCGTCCACCGTCGATCGTCGAGGCTCCGGTCGACACCCGACCGCTCACTGCTCGCGCTCACTGGTCAGCCTTTGTTCGCGGCTGCGGGGCTCGCAGGACCGGCTCACTCCTCGCGCTCACGGGTCAACCTCCGCCTGAAGCGACTGGCGTCAGCCTAGCCAGCCGACGGGGGGTCGGCCGGCACGCCGCGCCCGGTCGGCACCAGCCGGAAGATGCGGATCTCCCGGCCGCCGGCCCGCTCGACGTACGTGCGGTACGCCGGCCACTCGGTGACCAGCAGGTGCCACAGGCGGTCCCGTTCGGCCCCGGTGGCCGGGTCGGCCCGCACCGGGAACCGGCGACCCTTCACGTCCACCTCGGCGGCCGGGTCGGCGAGCAGGTTCATCGCCCAACCGGGCTGGTGGGTCTGCCCCCAGTTGGAGCCGATCACCGCGTACGCGTCGCCGTCGGCCACGTAGAGCAGCGGATTGCTGCGCGGCTTGCCCGAGCGGCGACCGGTCGTGGTGATCACGAGGGACGGGAGCACACCGAGCGCGACCACCCGGCCCCGGGTGAGCCGGCCGACGATCCGGTCGGCGGGGACCAGCAGGCGGGCGGCGGACCCGAACCAGCGGTGGTGGCCGAGTCGACGGGTGAGGGTTGCGAGCGCTGACACGTCGCTCAGTCTGCCGGCTGCCCCGCCCCGACGGCACCCCCGGACGGTCCGGTTCCGGCCCCCGGCCCCCGGGTGGCCCGGGTTCAGTCCAGGCGCCGTTCGATCGGCAGCCCCGACCGGGTGAACAGGCCCGCGCCGAGCATCGCCACCACCGGCACCAGCACCAGCACGCCCAGCGCCGGCCACGGCACCAGGTACGGGTACGGCTCCCGTGCCGGCCAGGCCGTGGCGTACTCCCGGTTGGCCGAGAACAGCACGATCGCCGCGGTGCCGAGCCCGGCCACGATGCCGAGCACCGAACCGAGACCGGCGATCACCCCGGCCTGACAGATCGCCAGCAGTCGGCGTACCGCAGGGGCCGCGCCGACCGCGGCGAGGGTGGACAGTTCGGCGCGGCCCTCCGCGGCGGCGAGCGCCGTGGCGATCCCGGCCGCGCCCACCGTGATCATTCCGGCCGCCGCGGCGAGCAGCAGCAGCAGCGGTGAGTCGTCGCGCGGGGCGGCGCCCTGCTCCACCTGGAGGGAGAACGTCCCGAAGGCCCGCAGGTCCTTGGCGAATCGATCCTGCCGGCGCTGGCTGGGCGGCGCCGGAGTGTCGACCACCCAGCCCGCCTGGACAGGGCTCAGACCGAGTTGTCGGGCGGCGGACGCGGAGAGCAGGAGGCGTGGCTGGCCGACCGTGGGCGGCAACGCGTACCCGGGCAGGTCGTGCCGGGTGGTGGTCGCCTCGTCCCGCCCGGCCCGCACCTCGTTGACCTGCACCGTCACCCGGCCGTCGTGCAGGTAGCGCGGGTCGGTCACCACCACGCCCCCGGCGCGCAGCACGGCGGTGGCGGCGGCGGTCGCCGCCGCGTCGGCGCCGGTGAGCAGCGGCAGCGCGCTGCCGTCGTCCACCACTGTCTCGACGCCGTTGCCGAAGTAGTCCGCGGCACGGTTCCGGCAACGCGGGTCGGCCCGCGCCTGGCGACGCTGCGTCGCCGACAGCCTGTCCCCGGGCACAAAGGGGCAGACGCGCTCGGGCGGGATCTCCGGCCCGACGGAGCAGTAGTCCGCCGCGCCGTCGGTCGAGGAGCAGAGCGGCGTGCGTACGGGTGCGACGGCGGTGGCGCCCAGCTGCGCCCGTGCGACGGCGTCGATCTGGGCCAACGTCGGCTCCGGCTGCCGGCCCGGCTCCTGGGGGTTGATGAGGACGTGACCGGTGGGCAGCATCGGCTGGTAGGTGCGCGCGTCGCGGACCCCGTCGCTGGCCAGGTATCCGCCGAGCGCGACGCTGCTGGCCACCGCCGCCATCACGGCGCAGATGGCCGGCGCCGCGGCGGCCCGGTTGCGGCTGGCGTCGCGCAGCGCGATGCGGGGCGCCAGCGGCAGCACCCGGCCGAGCCGGGCGAGCGCGCCGATCAACGTCGGCGTGCAACAGACCAGGCCCAGCTCACCGAGGATCAGGCCGGTCAGGATCACCGCCGGTGATGTCCGGCTGGCCCCGAACGCCGCGAGCGCCGCCCCACCGACCACCAGCGTCAACCCGAGGGTCAGGGCGCGGGCCCGGGGCGGCGGCGGGGTACGTCGCCCGGCGAGCCCGGCGACGACGTCCTGCCGGGCCGCCGTCCAGGCCGGCGCGAGCGCGGCCAGCACCCCGGCCAGCACCGCGACCCCGCCGAGCACGACCAGGGCCGAGGGCCAGCAGCGGTACCCGCCGAAGCGGGCGCCGAAGACGTACTGCTCCATGAGTGGACGACCGGCGAACGCCGCGCCGACACCGAGCAGCAACCCCGCCGCGGCGCCCAGCACGCCCAGCACCACCCCGTCGGCGAGCACGACCCGACGCAGTTGGGCCGCGTCCCCGCCGGCCACGGCAACCAGCGCCAGGTCCCGGCGCCGACGGCGGACCCCCACGGCGAACGCCGGTCCGACCAGCAGCACGACCTCCAGCAACCCGAGACCGGCGATCAGCACGCCGGTGCTCAGGTCGGTGGTGTCCGCGTAGCCGATCCAGCTGCGGGACGACGTCGCCGAGGCGGGCAGGTGGCGCGGCGCGACCACCACCCCGTGGTCGTTGAGCCGCGACACCATCGCCGCGTCGACGACGCCGGGAACGTCGACCAGCCAGCGGCTCTCCGTCTGCGGATCGGCCCGCCCGACGGCCGCCGGGTGCAGCGCCATCACCGGGCCGAGGTCGTCGGGAAACTCGACAACCCCGACCACCGCGTACGTCCTCGCCCGGTCGGCGGTGGCCACGGCGTCGCCCAGGCGTACGTCCAGGCGGCGCAGCGCGGCCGGGCTCACCGCGACCTCGCCGGGCTGCTGCGGCGCCCGCCCCGACCGGAACCGCACCAGACTCCGGGCCAGCGGGTCGGCGAGGTCGAGAACCCGCCCCTGCAGGGTCTCGTCGCCTCTCGGGCCCCGCACCGTCACCGGGCCTCCGGCGCGGACCTCGGTGACCCGGCTGCCGGGGCCGAGCAACGCGGTCACCTCGGCGGCGGTGGCCGGGCGGCCGATCGCTGACTGGCTGTCGTCACGGGGATACCAGCTGTCGCCCCACTCGTCCTGGATGACCGGGGTCTCGGCGAACCACCGCAGCTCCGCGTCGGCGACGCCGAGGCGGCGGTCGACACGCTCCTGCGGGGTCAGTTCGGACATGTCGTAGCTCGTGGCGAGGAAGGCCAGCACCAGCACCGGCAGGGCGATCATCGCGAGCACCAGGGCGGTACGCCGACGTGCCCGGCGCGACTCGCGTCGGGCGATCCGCAGCGCCGCCCGCCACGAGCCGGTCAGTTCGGCGAACCTCCGCCGCCCGACGGGCGTGGGCGGTGTCACCGGTCCGACCGCCGGGGGATCGACGCGGCGGCGTGCCAGCGGCGTCCGGCGCAGGGTCAACGGTCGCTGCCGGACAGCAGTTGCTCGACGCTGCCCAGCGGGGCCGTCGTGTCGACCAGCACGCCGTCGCGCAGGAACACCACCCGGTCGGCCCAGCCGGCGTGGCGCGCTTCGTGGGTGACGAGGATGCCGGCGGCGCCCGCGTCGACCCGGCGGCGCAGCAGGTGCAGCACCGCCTCGCCGGTCTGCGAGTCCAGCGCCCCGGTGGGTTCGTCGGCGAGCACCAGCCGCCGCTCGCCGACCAGCGCGCGGGCGATCGCCACCCGCTGCTGCTGACCACCGGAGAGCTGGTCCGGGAAGCGGTCACCCAGCGCCGGCAGGCCCACCTCGGTCAACGCGGCCAGAGCCGCCGCACGGGCCCGCCGGCCGCCGACGCCGTCGAGCTCCAGCGGGAGCGCGACGTTCTCCAACGCGCTCAGGCTGGCCAGCAGGTTGAGCTGCTGGAAGATGTAACCGATGCGGCGGCGGCGCAGCTGGGCCAGCCCGCGGCGATCCAACGCCCCGAGCGGCTGGCCCTCGACCCGGACGTCGCCGCGGGTCGGGCGGTCCAGCCCACCGGCGAGGGCCAGCAGCGTCGACTTGCCCGAACCGGACGGGCCCATCACGGCGACCAGCTCGCCCGGCCGGACGACCAGGCTGACACCGCGCAGCGCGTGGACCGCCGCCGGGCCGGACCCGTGGGTGCGGTGGACGGCGCGCAGCTCCAGCACCGCGTCGTCCGTTCCGCTCACCGTCGCGCCTCCTCGTCGGCCCACCGCGCGCCGTCGGACGCCCCGGGGTCGGGCGGCCGGGTCGGGGGTGGCGTCGGCCCGTTGGGCTGGAGCCGGACCAGACTGGTCTCGCAGTGGTCCAGCCACCGCACCTCAGCTTCGGCCTGGAACACCATCGAGTCCAGCACCAGTCGCCACGGCAGGTCCTCCGGGCGGTCGCTGCCGTACTTCAACCGGGTCAACTCCTGCAACGTGCGCATGGTCGCGCTGCGCTGGGCCTGCACCACCGAGCGGACGTCCACTCCGGGGGTGGTGAGCGCCAGGGCCAGTTTGATCGCCAGCTCGTCGCGGGGGCGGTCGGTGCGGCTGATCGGGGTGGCGAACCACAGCGCGAGGTCCGCCCGACCGGCGTCGGTGATCTCGTACGGGCGCTGCCCGGCCTCGCTCTCCGGCAGCGGGCGCACCAGACCGTCCCGTTCCAGCCGGGACAGCGTGGTGTAGACCTGCCCGATGTTCAGCGGCCAGGTCGAGCCGGTCGACTCCTCGAACGCGGCGCGCAGCTGGTAGCCGTACATCTGGCCGCGTTCGAGAAGGGCGAGCAGCCCGTGACGGATGGACATGGCAACGGAGTATGCATACCTGGTATGCGCTCCGCAACCGGAGTGGACCAGGTTCAGGTCGGGCGGCCGGGAAATGCGACAGTCGCCGGGGTCACCCCTGCGGTCTTGCGCCACCGCGCGGCCCGTACGGCGTACTCGACCAGGGCGGCCAGCGCCTGGTCGCGGTCCGGGCCCGTGGTGGACGCCAACGCGGCCCGCCAGTGCGCCGCGGTGCGCTCCTCCACCTCGACGGCCAGCCGCAACGCGCTCGCCCGGTCGATGACGGGAAACGGCAGCGCGTACCCGGCCCGGCCCGGTGGAACGGTGCCGCCGGTGGTGCTGAGCTGCACGACCAGCCCGTCGCGCCGTCGTCGGTGTGCGGCCTCCGCCTGGTGTGCGGCCTCGCGTGCCGCCCCGGTGAGCCGGACGCCGATCCGCCCGTAGGCGTAGATGGCCGCGTACTCGGCGGAGAGGGCGGCGGCGAGCGCCTCCCCGGAGGTGGGCTGCCTCACTTCAGTGCCTCCTGGTGGGTGGCCCGCGCGGCGGCGATCGACCCGAGCAGCGCCGCCCGCTCGGCGGGCGCCGCCGCGCAGGCCGCGGTGGCGGACTGCTGTGCGGTCTTCTCCCGCGCGCGCAGGGCGGCCAGCGCGCCGGCCGGCTCGGTCGCCGCGGTGGCGCTCGGGTCGGCGGCGGGTGTGGACGGGAGAGCGAGGCCGATCACCCGGGCCAGCTCGGTGGCGTGCGCGGTGTGTGTCTCGGCGATGGGGCCGAGGCGGTCGGCCAGCTCCGGGTGGGCGGCGGCGCTCGCCCGGTACGCGGCGGCCAGGCCCAGCGACTCGTCGACCATCGGGCGCAGCGGGTCCGGCGGTGGCGCCGGCTCGTCGTCGCGGTCGAAAAGATCACAGCCGGTCAGCGGCGCCGCTGCGCAGCCGAGCGCCAGCAGCGCCCCGACGCGCAGGAGGTTTCGCCGGTTATGTCCGGATACTTGGTCGCGCGGTGTCGTTCTGCCGATCCCCACCGAGCCAGTGAACACCATCCGGGCCGGTCCGGGGGCCATCGCCGTCGGTGCGCCGCCCGGTCCGCCGCCGGGCAGGCGCGTTACGCTCTGCGCAGCCACCGGCGCGTCCGCTCCGGTGGCGTGCCGGCATGGCGGGACGAGGGTCCCGGTCGACCAGGGAGAGGGTGCGCAGATGACGCAGCGTGGCCGTGCCACCAGGTCGACGGGTCGACCCCGCGACGGCGCGGGCTCCCGCGGTCCGCGCGACGGCGCCGCCCCGCGCGGCGGCGGTGATCTCGCGGCACGGCGTACCCGGCTGCGGACCGTGATCGAGCCGGTGGTCAACGGCGTGGGCTACGACCTGGAGGACCTGTCGGTCTCCCGGGCCGGCCGCCGGCACGTGGTGCGGGTGATCGTGGACGCCGACGGCGGCATCGACCTGGACGCCGTCGCGGACGTCTCCCGCGCGGTCTCGGCCGCCCTGGACGCCGCCGAGGAGACCGGCGGCGACATTCTCGCCGGGGAATACCAGCTCGAGGTCAGCTCGCCGGGTGTGGACCGGCCGCTCACCCTACCCCGGCACTGGCGGCGCAACGTGGGCCGGCTGGTCAAGGTCACCGTCCGGGGCGCGGTCGCGCTGCCCGGCCAGCGCGGCGAGCAGCCCTCCGGGGACCGCCAGCTGACCGGCCGGGTGGTCGGGGCCGACGACGAGGGCGTGCGGCTGGAGACCGACGACGGCCAGACCCTGTGGGCGTACGCCCAGCTGGGCCCGGGCCGCGTGCAGGTCGAGTTCACCCGCCTCGCCGAGCTGGGTGAGCCGGACGAGTTCGACGACGCGGACGAGACCGACGAGAACGACGATTCAGACGACATCGACGACGAAGATGATGTGGAGGACGAGGAGAGGTGAACATCGACCTCGCGGCGCTGCGCGCACTCGAGCGCGAGCGGGAGATCCCGTTCGACACGATTCTCGCGGCGATCGAGACCGCGTTGCTGACCGCCTACCGGCACACCGACGGCGCCGAGCCGCACGCCCGGGTGGAGATCGACCGCAAGTCCGGCGCGGCCCTGGTGTACGCGCAGGAGATGGACGACGACGGTTCCCTGGTGCGTGAGTGGGACGACACGCCGCACGACTTCGGGCGGATCGCCGCGATGACCGCCAAACAGGTGATCCTCCAGCGTCTGCGGGAGGCCACCGACGAGGTGCACTTCGGCGAGTACGTGGGCCGCGAGGGTGACCTGGTCACCGGCGTGGTGCAGGCGCACGAGACCCGTACCGAGAAGGGCATCGTCAGCGTCGACCTGGGCAAGCTGGAGGGCGTGCTGCCGCAGTCCGAGCAGGTGCCCGGCGAGCGGTACGCGCACGGCGAGCGGATCCGGTGCGTGGTGGTGCACGTGGCCAAGGGCATGCGCGGGCCGCAGATCACCCTGTCCCGGTCGCACCCGGCCCTGGTCAAGAAGCTGTTCGCGCTGGAGGTCCCGGAGATCGCCGACGGCACGGTCGAGATCGGCGCGATCGCCCGTGAGGCAGGTCACCGTACGAAGATCGCCGTCCGTTCCACCACCCCCGGGGTGAACGCCAAGGGCGCCTGCATCGGCCCGATGGGCCAGCGGGTGCGCGCGGTGATGAGCGAGCTGCACGGTGAGAAGATCGACATCATCGACTGGTCGGACGACCCGGCCACCTTCGTCGGTAACGCGTTGTCGCCGGCCAAGGCGCTGCGCGTCGAGGTGGTGGACCTGGCCGGTCGGGCCGCCCGGGTGACCGTCCCGGATTTCCAGCTCTCGCTCGCCATCGGCCGCGAGGGGCAGAATGCCCGACTCGCTGCCCGGTTGACCGGTTGGCGGATCGACATCCGGTCCGACGCGGAGCAGACCGCCCCGGCCGCGCGCGGCGCGGCCGAGCATGTGCCGGAGCCGGGCGGCGCGATCTCGGGCAGCTAGGGGTAGACTTCCTCCAGTGGTACGACGCGCGCAGCCGGAGCGCACCTGTGTGGGTTGCCGGCAACGTGCGCCGGCCAGCGAATTGCTGCGGGTCGTCGCGATCGGGGACGAGGCTGGTCACAGCCTCCGGCCTGATCCGCGCCGCAGGCTGCCGGGTCGGGGAGCGAACATGCACCCGGATCCGGCCTGCTTCGCGCTGGCGGTGCGGCGCCGAGCCTTCGGGCGAGCGCTGCGCATCACCGAGGTCCTCGACCACGGTGTGCTGGCAGAGCACGTCGATGCGCCAACCACTACGTCCGGTCAGCCCGACCGGGCGAGGGTCGCTAGCAGGGTAGGACGACCGACATGAGCACACGATGAAGTCCCTGAAATGACCAGGCTTCAAGTGCACGAGTGAGGTCGCTGCGGGTGCTGCCCGCACGACCTCGGAGTGAGGAGTGCAGTGGCAGGCAAGGCCCGCGTACACGAGCTTGCAAAAGAGCTCGGGGTCGAGAGTAAGACCGTTCTCGCCAAGCTGAAGGAAATGGGCGAGTTCGTCAAGTCCGCGTCCAGCACGGTCGAGGCGCCCGTCGCCCGACGGCTGCGTAACGCATTCGTCGCGTCGTCCGGTGCTCCGGCGCCGGCCGCCCCGTCGGCGCCCGCGCCGACGCCGGCTTCGACGCCGACCCCGACGCCGTCTCCGACCCCGGGCGCCCCCCGGGTCTCGGCGAAGCCGATGCCGCCTCGGCGGCCGGCCGCGCCGGCACCCGGTCCGAAGCCCAAGGGTCCGGTGCCCGGTGCGCCGCAGTCCGCGGCCCCGGTCGCCAAGCCGGCGAGTGCCCACGACATCGAGGTGGCGGCCGCGGAGGCGCGTGCCGCCGCGCTGAAGGCTGAGCAGGAGGCCGCGGTCAAGGCCGCGCAGGCCGCCCGCCAGCAGCAGCGGGAAAACCCCGTTCGCCGGGAGCCTCCGGCAGACGGCAACCGCCCCGGTCCGCGGCCGGGTCCGGCCGCGATGCCGCCCCGTCCCGGTTCGCCGGCCGCTCGGCCGAGCACGCCGGCGCCGGGTCCCGGTGCCCGACCGGGCGGTCGTCCGCCGGCGCGCGGCGCCGGTAACAACCCGTTCGGCATCCAGGGTGGCCAGCAGCAGCGGCCGCCGGCCGCGGGTGCGGGTGGCCCCCGGCCCAACAGCCCGGCGGGTATGCCGCCGCGGCCGAGCCCGAACTCCATGCCGCCGCGGCCCAGCCCGGCGTCCATGCCGAGTCAGCGTCCGGCTGCCGGTCGTCCCGGCCCGGGTGGCGCCGGTCGTCCCGGTGGCGGCGCGGGTCGCCCCGGTGGCGGTGGCGGCGGTTTCCGTGGTGGTCCCGGCGGCGGCGCCGGTGGTGGCGGCGGTTACCGCGGCGGCCCCGGTGGTGGCGCGGGTGCCGGCGGTGGCGGTGGCTACCGTGGCGGTCCCGGCGGCGGTGGCGGTGCTCCCGGCGGTGGTTTCCGTCCGGGCGCTCCCTCGGGCGGCGGCGGTCGTCCGGGTGCCGGCGGTCGTGGCCGTGGCGGCGGCGCCGCGGGTGCCTTCGGGCGTCCGGGTGGCCGGCCGACGCGTGGCCGCAAGTCCAAGAAGCAGCGCAGACAGGAGTTCGACAACCTGTCGGCTCCGACCATGAGCTCGGGTGCTCCCCGGGGTCAGGGTCAGGTCGTCCGGCTCTCCCGTGGCGCCTCGCTGTCGGACTTCGCCGACAGGATCAACGCCAACCCGGGTTCGCTGGTCCAGGAGATGTTCAACCTGGGCGAGATGGTCACCGCGACCCAGTCCTGCTCTGACGACACCCTGCAGCTGCTGGGTGAGCACCTCGGCTTCGAGGTGCAGATCGTCAGCCCGGAGGACGAGGACCGCGAGCTGCTCGCGCAGTTCAACATCGACCTCGACGCGGAGGTGGCCGAGGAGCGTCTGGTCAGTCGTGCGCCGGTCGTGACCGTCATGGGTCACGTCGACCACGGTAAGACCAAGCTGCTCGACGCGATCCGTAAGGCGAACGTCGTGGCCGGCGAGGCCGGTGGCATCACCCAGCACATCGGTGCCTACCAGGTCCACGTCCCGCACGAGGGCGAGGACCGCGCGGTGACCTTCATCGACACCCCGGGTCACGAGGCGTTCACCGCCATGCGTGCCCGTGGTGCCCAGGTGACGGACGTCGTGATCCTGGTGGTCGCGGCCGACGACGGCGTGATGCCGCAGACCATCGAGGCGTTGAACCACGCCAAGGCGGCCGACGTGCCGATCGTGGTCGCGGTCAACAAGGTCGACAAGCCGGAGGCCAACCCGGACAAGGTCCGCCAGCAGCTGACCGAGTACGGCCTGGTCGCCGAGGAGTACGGCGGCGACACCATGTTCGTCAACGTGGCCGCGAAGCCGGGCATCGGCATCGAGGAACTGCTCGAGGCTGTCCTGCTGACCGCCGACGCGTCGCTGGAGCTGACCGCTCCGATCGACGGGCCGGCGCAGGGTGTGGCGATCGAGGCGCACCTGGACAAGGGTCGCGGTGCGGTGGCGACGGTGCTCGTGCAGAAGGGCACCCTGCGGGCGGGCGACTCGATCGTCGCCGGTGGGGCGCACGGCCGGGTCCGGGCCATGCTCGACGAGAACGGCAACCAGCTCACCGAGGCCGGTCCGGCGCGTCCGGTCATGGTGCTGGGTCTGACCGCGCCTCCCGGCGCGGGCGACACGTTCCTCGCCGCGGCGGACGACCGTACGGTGCGGCAGATCGCCGAGCAGCGGCAGGCACGGCGGCGGGCGGCGTCCTTCGCCAACTCCCGTGGTCGGGCCACTCTTGAGACGCTCATGGAGCAGCTCAAGGAGGGCGAGAAGACGTCGCTCAACCTCATCCTCAAGGGTGATGTCTCCGGTTCGGTGGAGGCCCTGGAGGACGCGCTGTTCAACCTCGACATCCCCGAGGAGGTCCAGCTCAAGGTCCTCGACCGGGGCGTCGGCGCGATCACCGAGAGCAACGTCATGCTCGCGAGTGCCTCGTCGGAGCCGGTCACGATCATCGGCTTCAACGTGCGGGCCTCGAACAAGGTCCGCGAGATGGCCGACCGCGAGGGCGTGGAGATCCGGTACTACACGATCATCTACCAGGCCATCGAGGAGATCGAGGCAGCGCTCAAGGGCCTGCTCAAGCCGGAGTACGAGGAGGTCGAGCTGGGCAGCGCGGAGATCCGCGACGTCTTCCGCTCGTCCAAGATCGGCAACATCTCCGGTTGTATCGTCCGGTCGGGCATCATCCGGCGCAACGCGAAGGCGCGCCTGCTGCGGGACGGGGCGGTCGTGGCGGACAACCTCACGATCACCTCGCTCAAGCGGTTCAAGGATGACGCCACGGAGGTCCGCGAGGGCTTCGAGTGTGGTCTGACCCTGGGTGGTTACAACAACGTCCAGGTCGGCGACGTCATCGAGACCTTCGAGATGCGGGAGAAGGCTCGCGCCTGATCCGGCAGTGACACGCTGATCAAGGGGTTTACGCCAACCGGCGTAAACCCCTTGATCATGCGGGGCGGGTTGCCGGTATCGTCCGGGGCGATGTTCACCGGAAACGCGGTCTTCGACCTGCTGCTGCCGGGCGACTCCCGGTCGCTCAAAGCCAAGAGATCATATGTACGGCCGATCGTGGCGGCGCTGCGCCGCTTCGAGGTCTCGGCCGCCGAGGTGGGTGCGCTCGACCTGCACGGTCGAGCGGAGATAGCGGTGGCCGTGGTCGCCGCCGAAGCGGCGCACGTCCGCGAGGTGCTCGACTCCTGCGAGCGCCTGGTGGCCGCGCGTCCCGAGGTCGAGTTGTTGTCGGTCCGACGCCGGCTGTACGGCGTGGACGACGACTGAAACGGGGTGCCGGCGGTGCCGGGCGACCGGTGCCGCCGCGAAGGTAGTGTTCGAGATGTTGGCCGGTCGGGCCGGCGGCCCCCGGGTCGCCGGGTCGGCCGGGAGCAGGACGCCGTGGAGGTGGCGAGATGTCTGATCCGGCCAAGGTACGCCGGCACGCGGAACGGGTGCGTGAGCTGGTCGCGTCGGTGGTGCGGAGCCAGATCAAGGACCCGCGGCTCGGCATGATCACCATCACCGATGCCCGGATCACCGCTGACCTGCGCGACGCGACGGTCTTCTACACGGTCCTCGGCGACGCGGTGGCCCAGGCGGACACCGCGGCGGCTCTGGAGAGCGCCAAGGGGCTGCTGCGCAGCACGGTCGGCAAGGCGCTCGGGCTGCGGCACTCGCCGACGCTCACCTTCGTCCTGGACGACGTGCAGGACCAGGTCAAGCACATCGACGATCTGCTCGCCGCCGCCCGCAACGCCGACGCGGAGGTGCAGCGGCTGGCAGCCCGGGCGGAGTACGCGGGCGAGGCGCAGCCGTACCGGGTCGACGACGACGAGACCGACGACGACGAGGCCGACGTGGCCGCCGACGTCACGGAGATCCCCCGGGGTGGGGCAGCGCGGTGACGGGCGCCGCCGGTGCCCAACTCGTCGCGCCGGTCGACGCCGGCCCGGCCGAGGCGGACTGGGCCGCGGCCCAGGCGCTGATCCGCGCCGTCGGGCCGACCAGCCGGGTGCTGTTGATCTGCCATGTCAACCCGGACGGCGACGCGCTGGGCAGCATGCTCGGCTTCGGTCTGGGCCTGCGCCAGCTCGGCGTACACCGGTTGCAGGCGACCTTTCCCGGGCCGCCGGAGGTGCCCGAGCCGTTCCGGGGGCTGCCCGGCCTGGAGCTGCTGGTCCCGGCGAGCGCCGCGGACCCGGCTCCGGATCTGGTGATCTGTTTCGACGCGGCCAGCGAGTCGCGCCTCGGTGAGCTGGCCGGTCGGTTGTCGACGGCTCCTGCCGTGCTGGTGCTCGACCACCACGCCTCGAACCCGGGCTTCGGCACCGTCAACCTGGTCGACCCGCGGGCCGCCGCCACGTCGGTGGTGGCCGAGCAGCTGTTGGCGCGACTGGGCGTACCGCTGGATCGGGCCATCGCCGAGTGCCTGTACGTGGCGCTGACCACGGACACCGGCTCGTTCCGGTTCGAGGCGACCACTCCGGCGGTGCACCAGCTTGCCGCCCGGCTGCTGTCCACCGGCATCTCGCCCGGGGACATCTCCCGGCGGGTGTTCGACACCCGACCCTTCGGCGCGGTCCGTCTCTTCGGGGAGGTGCTCGGCCGTGCTCGGCTGGAGCCGGCCGCCGCCGACGGCCGGGGGCTGGTGTGGACCTTCGCCACCCTCGACGACCTGGCCCGCCACGACCAGCGCCCGTACGTCCTGGAGGCGCTGATCGACTCGGTGCGCTGCACCGCCGAGGCGGACGTGAGCTGCGTGCTGAAGCAGACCGCCCCCGACGAGTGGGCCGTGTCGATGCGGAGCAAGGGCGCGGTGAACGTCAGTCGCGTGGCGGTGGCGCTGGGCGGGGGTGGCCACACCTTCGCGGCCGGGTTCACCGGCCGGGGGACCGCCGAGCACGTCATCGAGGCGATCCGCGGCGAGCTGGCCGGGGCACTGATCACCGGCGACGCCTGACCGCTCCCGGGTCGTCCGGCGCAGCTGACCAGGCCCGTTCACGTTTCCGTCCGAGGCGGGAAGTTCAGGGTCAGCTCCGGGGGGTGTCGGTCTAGCCGCGCTCCGTGAGAACGGGAAGAATTGCGGGATGGAGCAGCCGCACGACCTCACCGTGGAGGCCCCCCGAGCCTGGGACCGGCCCGCCGTCTCCGTCCCGGTTCTCCTCTGCCTGTCCCTCGTTGGCGGCCGGTTCGCGTCGTTCTCCACCGAGGCCAATCTCTACACGCTCGGCACCGGCGGCGTGTTGATCTGGCTCGGTCTGAGCAACCGGGTGCCCCGGCGGCCGGCGCCGCGTCGGCTGGGCCCGGGAGCGGCCTGGTGGGCACTGCCGGTGGTGGTCTTCGGGGTCTTCGAGGGCGCGACCTTCGTGTTGGCCGTGGGCGACGACTTCCCCACCTTCTCCCGGTTGGCCGACCCCTTGCTGGAGGATCATCTGACCCGGTCGGCGGCCTGGTTCGCCTGGCTGGCCGCGTTCTGGGGGCTGGTGCGGCGATGATGCGGGCACTCGCGATCGGCGGTTTCCTCACCGCCCTGGCCCTGTTCGTCGGGGTCGAGTGGCTGGCCCGGCGGGAGGGATCCCGCATACCGACCCTGGGCGAGGTCTGCGCGTACGTGATGCGCTACGAGGTCGGTTCGGTGCCGGTGGGCAGGATCGGTCTGTTCGGGTTCTGGTGGTGGCTGGGCTGGCACTTCCTGGCCCGCTGAGCCGGGCTGCCACCGTCCAAATGGCGGGAACCGGGAGCAGCATGTGGACCTGAACGATAACTTGGGAGGCGGCCGGCATCACGTGGTGATGCAGGTCGTGGGCGGTGGTGCCACACCTCGCGCTGCCTCCCTCCAGGGTCGGACCGACCCGGGCTCACGCTGCCCAGTCGGCTGCTCCGGTAACCCCGGACCGCCGTGGGGCGCTCAGCACGACCGCCCGTGAGGGCTGCCGCGTGCCGGTGGCTCGCACCCTGGAAGGAGCGCCACCATGCCGAACAAGCCCAAGCCCGAGACCACCACCGACGACGCCCGCGAGCAGGCCCGCCGCGCACTGCAGACGTCGATGGACACCCGCCAGTGAGCCAGTCCTCCGGGCGGTGACGCCGCCGATGGAGTAAGTCCTCGGCGGGATTGCGATCCTTACCGTCGTCGTGCCAGGATCGGCGGCGATGAGCCACCCTGCCACCACCGACCGATCCGCCTCGCCACGCCGCATCGCCGGCCTCGCGTTGCCGGCCCTCGTCGTCCTCGCCGCCGAGCCGCTCTACGTGCTCGTCGACACGGCCGTCGTCGGTCACCTCGGTCGGGTGCCCCTGGCGGCGCTCGCCGTCGGCGGCACGGTGATGACGCTCACCGCCTGGCTCGGCACCGTCGTCGCGTACGGCACCACCGGGCGGTCGGCCCGCCGCTTCGGCGCCGGCGACCGGGCGGCGGCAGTGGCCGAGGGAGTCCAGTCGTCGTGGCTCGCGTTCGGCGTCGGGCTGCTGGTCGCGATCGGCATGCAGATCGGCGGGGGCGCGCTGGCGCGTAACCTCGCCGGAGGTCCCGGCGACGTGGCCGACGCCGCCGCCGGGTGGCTGCGGATCGCGGCGCTCGGCGCCCCCGGCCTGCTGCTCGCCGCCGCCGGCAACGGCTGGCTGCGCGGCGTGCAGGACACCCGGCGGCCGCTGTTCTTCGTGCTCGGCCCCAACCTGCTCTCCGCGCTGCTCTGCCCGCTGCTGGTCTATCCCGGTGGGCTCGGCCTGACCGGTTCGGCGGTCGCCAACGTGGTCGCCCAGACCATCGCCGGCGGGCTCTTCGCCGCGGCGCTGGTCGCCGAACGGGTCTCGCTGCGGCCCCGACCCCGGGTGATCCGCCAGCAACTCGTGCTCAGCCGGGACCTGCTGATCCGGGGCGTGGCGTTTCAGGCCAGCTTCCTCTCCGCGACGGCCGTCGCCGCCCGCTTCGGCGCCGCCGCCGTCGGCGCACACCAGATCGCCCTGCAACTCTGGTTCTTCACGGCGCTGGTGCTCGACGCCCTCGCCATCGCCGCGCAGTCCCTGGTCGGTGCCGCGCTCGGCGCCGGCGACGCGGCGGACGCCCGCGCGCTGGCCCGCCGGATCGGCCTGCTCGGCGGCGTCTGCGGCGTCGCCTTCGCGCTGCTCATCGCCGCCGGCGCCGGCGTCGTACCGTCCTGGTTCAGCTCCGACGAGCAGGTACGCGAGCAGGCCATGGTGGCCTGGCCGTGGTTCGTCGCCATGCAGCCCCTGGCCGGGGTGGTGTTCGCGCTCGACGGCGTGCTGATCGGCGCGGGCGACGTCCGCTACCTGCGCAACCTCACCATCGTGGCGGCGCTTGGCGGTTTCCTGCCGGCCATCTGGCTGGCGTACGGGCTCGACCTGGGGCTGGGCGGCATCTGGGCGGGGCTCACCCTCTTCGTGGCGATCCGGCTGGTCGCCCTGCTGCTGCGCCTGCGCAGCGGCGCCTGGGCCGTGGTCGGCGCGATCCGCTGACGGCCTGCCCCCGGCTCAGCAGTCCTCGCCGTCGCCGGGACGCCAACCCGGGTCGTAGATGTCCCCGGTCGGCGCGGTGTTCGGCAGGCCTACCTCGGGCGCGATCTCCAGGTCGATCCGGCCCTTGCGGATCGCCGCGCAGGTCGCGTTGAGCACCGTCACGTCGGCGCTGTCCACCCACAGCCCGGCCGAGCCCGCCCGCACGTCGTCGGGGTGCGGCACGTGCCAGACGACCTGGTCCCGGAGGGTGACGAGTTCGGCGCCCGGGGCGTACGCCTGCGGGCGGGGCAGGTCGAAGGAGTAGACCCAGATGAACCGGGTGGTGATCGCCAGCACCCGGATCCCGTCGCTGTCGGTCGTCGACCGGTACTCCACGGTGCCGCTGGCCCGGATGCCGTCGGCGAGGTCGAGGTTCGGGTCGGCGGCGCGGTCGACCCGGGTGGCGTAGTTCAGGTTCGTCCCCTGCGCGAAGTCCTTGCGCAGGTCGGCGCGGGCGTCCGGGGCCAGCAGGGCGAGGAACTGGTCCGGATCGCCGAAGAGCATGGACGGGTCGAGTCGGCTCTGGATCAACGCCCCCTTGACCTTCGCCAACGCGTCACCGACCTGCTTGGCGGTGAACGGCGCGGCAGCCTTGGCCGCCGGGAGCGTGATGGCCGCCGCGCCCACGGCGAACGTCTCTGCCGGCGTGCCGACGAACGGTCCGAGGCTGTTGCCGCTCTCGTCGACCGGCCGGGGCGGCGCCGTGGAGGAGCCCTGACCCAGCAGCGGCTCCCCGTCGTGGATCCGCTGCACGGCGCTGTACCCGCTCCAGGCCAGCACGGCCAGCAGCACCAGGGCGACCAGCCCGCCGACGCCGCCGAGCAGCTTGCCCGCGTGCTGCTCCCAGCCCAGCCGCAGCCGATCAGCGCCGGTCACGGGGGTTTCGGTCGCCGGCCCCCGCATCCAGTCCGGCACCCGGATGTCGTCGGTCTCGCTGGCGACCGCGTACGGGTCGGTGGTGTTCGGCGGGCTGGCGGGGTCTTCGCTGGTCATCGTGTAGTCCTGGTTCGGCGGGAACGGGCGTGTGATCTTCGCATTCGGCCGACGACGGCGCTGTCCCGTTCGGCGCGCCCAGCAGCAGCCGGCACCCGGGCGCCGCCGTGGCGACAGCGGGCCGGGGTCGGCCGGAGGGCGCCGGGCGACTCCGGTCGCCGAGAGGCTGTCTGGCAGGCTTGGGCGACGTGAGCACCGATGGTCTGATCGTGGTCGACAAGCCCGGCGGCATGACGTCGCACGACGTGGTGGCGCGGATCCGCCGGCTGGCGAAGACCCGCCGCGTCGGGCACGGCGGCACCCTCGACCCGATGGCCACCGGTGTCCTGGTGATCGGTGTGGGGCGGGCCACCCGACTGCTGACCTACGTGATCGGCGCGGGCAAGAGCTACACCGGCACGATCCGGCTCGGCCAGGCCACCGTCACCGACGACGCCGAGGGCGACGTGATCGCCAGCACCCCGGCCGGTCACGTCACCGACGAGGCCATCCGCGCCGCGCTGACGGCCCTGACCGGGGAGGTCGACCAGGTGCCGAGCGCGGTCAGCGCCATCAAGATCGACGGGCAGCGGGCGTACAAGCGGGTGCGCGACGGCGAGAGCGTCGAACTGCCGGCGCGGCGGGTCACCATCTCCCGGCTGGAGGTGCTGGCGATCCGCCGCACCGAGCCGGACGTGGTGGACGTGGACGTGGACGTCACCTGCTCCTCCGGCACGTACATCCGGGCCATCGCCCGGGACGCGGGCCTGGCGTTCGGCGTCGGTGGGCACCTCACCGCGCTGCGCCGGACCGCGGTGGGTGGCTTCACCCTCGCCGAGGCGGCCACGCTCGACGAGCTGGAGCAGCGCGCCCCGGCCGTGGTGAACCTGCCGCTGGACGCGGCGGCCGACCGGTTCTTCCCGCGCCGGGAGGCGACACCCGACGAGGCGAAGGTGCTCGGCCACGGCGGTCCGCTGGACCCCGCCGGCATCGCCGGGCCGTACGCCGTCTTCGGACCGACCGGCGGGCTGATCGCTATCGTCAGCGAGCGGGACGGGCGGGCCCGCGCGGAGATCGTGCTCGCCCCGGCCTGACGGCGGGACGAGGTCCGCCGGCTTCCGGCCGGCGGTGTCGACCCGCCGAACAGCGGGACAGCAGGAAAGGAACGGCATGCAGCGGTGGCGGGGGTACGACGCGGCGCCCGGCGGCTGGGGACGCTCGGTCGTCACCATCGGCGTCTTCGACGGCGTGCACAAGGGGCACCAGGCGACCATCGGGCACGCCGTGGCCCGGGCCCGGGAGTTGGGCGTGCAGTCGGTGGTGGTCACGTTCGACCCGCACCCGGCCGAGGTGGTCCGCCCGGGCTCGCACCCGGCCGTGCTCACCGAGCCGGCCCGCAAGGCGGAACTGATCGAGGCGCTCGGCGTGGACGTGCTCTGCGTGGTGCCGTTCACCCCGGAGTTCTCCCGGCTGCCGCCCGAGCAGTTCGTGCACGACATCCTGGTCGAGCACCTGCACGCGGCGCTGGTGGTGGTGGGCGGCAACTTCCGCTTCGGGCACCGCGCGGCCGGCGACGTGGCGCTGCTGGAGCGGCTGGGGAAGACCTTCGGCTTCGGGGTGGAGGGCGGCCCGCTGGTCGCCGCGGACGGCACGGTCTTCTCCTCCACGTACATCCGCTCCTGCGTCGACGCCGGTGACGTGGGCGCCGCGGCGGCCGCGCTGGGCCGCCCGCACCGGGTGGAGGGCGTGGTGGTCCGCGGTGACCAGCGCGGCCGGGTGCTGGGGTTCCCCACCGCGAACCTGCTCTGCCACCGGTACGCGGCGGTGCCCGCCGACGGGGTGTACGCCGCCCGCCTGATCCGTCGCGGTCAGTCCGAGCCGCTGATGTCCGCGGTGTCGGTCGGCACCAACCCGACCTTCTCCGGTCGGGAGCGGCGGGTGGAGGCGTACGCGCTGGATTTCGACGGCGACCTGTACGGCGAGCGGCTGGCCCTGGACTTCGTGGCGCACCTGCGCGGTCAGGTCCGCTACGACTCGATCGAGCCGTTGATCGCCCAGATCGAACAGGACGTCGCACGCACCCGGCGCGCTCTGAGCTGATCATCCACCGGGCCGCGCAGGCCCTTGGCCGGCTGTTACCCGTGGGTGCTGGTAGTCTTGCGGGGACGTCGGGTGACCGGCGTGGGGCCTCGCGTGCCTGCTCGACGCCGCGGGTGCGAGGTACCGGTCCGTTCCCGGTCCATCGGGACGACGGACACCTACTTGATCAACCCATCGAAACAGGGAGAACATGGCGCTCGACCAGGAAGCCAAGGCCAGCATCCGCGCGGAGTACGCGACCGCCGAGGGCGACACCGGTTCGCCGGAGGTCCAGGTCGCGGTCCTCACCAAGCGGATCGCCGAGCTGACCGAGCACCTGAAGGTGCACAAGCACGACCACCACAGCCGCCGTGGGCTGCTGCTGCTGGTCGGCCGTCGCCGTCGGCTGCTCAACTACGTCCAGAAGAAGGACATTGCCCGCTACCGGACGCTCATCGAGCGGCTCGGTCTGCGCCGGTGACGTGACGGGGGAGTGGCCCACCGGCCGCTCCCCCGATCGGCGTCCCACCTGAAGAACACGGGCCGCGCGACCAACCCGAGAGGGAGCCGGTCAGCGTACCGGTCTCCGGTAGTGGCCCCCGGGAACCCGGCAGTACGCCGGCCACCCGGGCGCTTCGATCGAAGACCGGCCGGCTGAGCAGCTCCCCGACGTCGCGGGCCCACGACGCGAAGGAGCACGACAGCACATGACCGAGACCAAACTCGGCACCGAATCCCGCACCGCCGTGATCGACAACGGGTCCTTCGGCACCCGCGAGATCACCTTCTCCACCGGTCGACTGGCTCGCCAGGCCGCCGGTTCCGTCATCGCCCAGCTGGGCGAGACGGTGGTCCTCTCCGCCACCACCGCCGGTAAGCACCCGAAGGAGCAGTTCGACTTCTTCCCGCTGACCGTCGACGTCGAGGAGCGGATGTACGCCGCGGGCCGCATCCCCGGCTCGTTCTTCCGCCGTGAGGGTCGGCCCAGCGAGGACGCGATCCTCACCTGCCGCCTGATCGACCGGCCGCTGCGCCCGTCCTTCGTGAAGGGCCTGCGCAACGAGGTCCAGGTCGTCGAGACCATCCTCGCGCTCGACCCGCAGCACCCGTACGACGTGGTGGCCATCAACGCGGCCTCGATGTCGACCAAGCTCTCCGGCCTGCCGTTCTCCGGCCCGATCGGCGCGACCCGGGTCGCCCACATCGACGGCCAGTGGGTCGCCTTCCCGACCCTGGAGGAGCTGGCCCGCGCCACCTTCGACATGGTCGTGGCCGGCCGCACCCTCGACGACGGCGACGTCGCGATCATGATGGTCGAGGCCGAGGCCACCCCGAACGCCGTCGCCCTCATCTCGGCCGGTGCCACCGCCCCGACCGAGGAGATCGTCGCCAGCGGCCTGGAGGCCGCCAAGCCGGCGATCCGTGAGCTGTGCCGCGCGCAGAGCGAGCTGGCCGAGGTCGCCGCCAAGCCGGTCACCGAGTTCCCGGTCTTCCTGGACTACCAGGACGACGTGTACGACGCGGTCGCCGACCTGGCCCGCGGCGAGGTGGCCGAGGCGGTCACCATCGCCGGCAAGGCGGACCGCGAGGAAGCCCTGGACCGGGTCAAGGCCCGGGTCGCCGAGGAGTTGGGCGCTCGGTTCGAGGGTCGGGAGAAGGAGCTCAGCGCCGCCTTCCGCTCGCTGACCAAGTCCGAGGTGCGCAACCGCGTGCTGCGCGAGCAGGTCCGCATGGACGGCCGCGGCCCGCGCGACATCCGGCCGCTGACCGCCGAGGTCGGCGTGCTGCCCCGGGTGCACGGTTCGGCGCTGTTCGAGCGCGGCGAGACCCAGATCCTGGGTGTCACCACGCTGAACATGCTCCGCATGGAGCAGATGGTGGACACGCTGTCCCCGGAGAACCGCAAGCGCTACATGCACAACTACAACTTCCCGCCGTACTCGACCGGTGAGACCGGCCGGGTCGGCTCGCCGAAGCGGCGCGAGATCGGCCACGGTGCGCTCGCCGAGCGTGCGCTGATCCCGGTGCTGCCGTCGCGCGAGGAGTTCCCGTACGCCATCCGGCAGGTCTCCGAGGCGCTCGGCTCCAACGGCTCCACCTCGATGGGCTCGGTCTGCGCGTCGACGCTCGGCCTGCTCTCCGCGGGTGTGCCGCTGAAGGCGCCGGTCGCCGGCATCGCCATGGGGCTCATCTCGGACGAGGTGGACGGCAAGACGCAGTACGTGACGCTTACCGACATCCTCGGCGCCGAGGACGCGTTCGGTGACATGGACTTCAAGGTCGCCGGCACGCCGGAGTTCGTTACCGCGCTGCAGCTCGACACCAAGCTCAACGGCATCCCGTCGGACGTGCTGGCCGCCGCGCTGCAGCAGGCGAACGAGGCCCGGCAGATCATCCTCGGTGTCATGCGGGCCGCGATCGAGGCTCCGGCCGAGATGTCGGACTACGCGCCGCGGGTCACCACCGTCAAGATCCCGGTGGACAAGATCGGCATGGTGATCGGCCCGAAGGGTCAGACCATCAACGCGATCCAGGACGAGACCGGCGCCGAGATCTCCATCGAGGACGACGGCACGATCTACGTTGGCGCCACCAACGGCCCGTCGGCCCAGGCGGCCGTCGACCGGATCAACGGGATCGCCAACCCGACGCTGCCCAAGCAGGGCGAGCGGTTCCTCGGCACGGTGGTCAAGACCGCCGCGTTCGGCGCGTTCATCTCGCTGCTGCCGGGCCGCGACGGCCTGCTGCACATCTCCAAGGTGGGCGACGGCAAGCGGGTCGAGCGCGTTGAGGACTTCCTCAACGTCGGTGACCGGGTCGAGGTCGAGATCGCGGACATCGACGCCCGCGGCAAGATCTACCTGGACAAGGTTCGCCCGGAGGGCGCCGAGGCTCCGGCCGCCGGTGAGGCCGCTGGCGGCGACCGACCGGCTGGTCGGGACCGGGGTGACCGGGGCCCGCGTGACCGCGGTGACCGTGAGCGTGGCGGCGACCGTGGCGGTCGTGGCCCGGAGCGCGGCGGCGAGGGCGGCAACGGCGGCAACGGCGGCGGCGAGGGTGGTGGCGAGGGCGGCGAGCGTCCGCGCCGCCGGACCCGGCACAGCTGACCACCAGCACCTGCAACACCCACCCCTCGTCGAACCGGGAGCAACACGTGAGTCGGGCCTTCAGTGCGCCGTTTCCACCGGATCGACGGGGGGTGGCTGCGTCCCGGGACAATGGGGCGGGCCGCTCCGGCGGCGCCGCCCGCGCGGTGACCCGGACGCTCAGCGACGACCCGCTGGGCGGCACGGTACGTCGTACCGTGCTGCCCAGCGGCCTGCGCGTGCTCACCGAGGCGATCCCGGCGATGCGCAGCGTGTCCTTCGGCATCTGGGTGGCGGTGGGTTCGCGGGACGAGACCCGTCCGCAGGCCGGTGCCGCGCACTTCCTGGAGCACCTGCTCTTCAAGGGCACCCACAAGCGCACCGCCTTGGAGATCTCCTCGCAGATCGAGGCGGTGGGTGGCGAGACGAACGCCTTCACGACGAAGGAATACACCTGCTACTACGCCCGCGTGCTGGACGAGGACCTGCCGCTGGCGATCGACGTGATGTGCGACCTGGTCGCCGACTCGCTGCTGGAGCCGGCCGACGTGGAGACCGAGCGTGGCGTGATCCTGGAGGAGATCGCCATGCACGACGACGAACCCGGTGACGAGGTGCACGACCTCTTCGCCCGGGCCGTCTACGGCGACCACCCGCTGGGCCGACTGATCTCCGGCACCGAGGAGACCGTCACGCCGATGACCCGCAAGCAGATCCAGTCCTTCTACCGGGGTCGCTACACCGCACCGCAGATCGTCATCGCCGCGGCCGGCAACCTCGACCACGCCGCGGTGGTCAAGCTGGTCCGGCAGGCCGTGCGCGGCACGCCACTGGACAGCGACCCGGCCGCACCGGCCGCACACCGCGCGGCCACTCCGGCGGTACGCACCAAGCCGGCCACCACACTGGTCGAGCCGAAGGAGACCGAGCAGGCGCACGTCCTGCTGGGCTGCCCCGGCATCGACCGCACCGACGACCGGCGCTTCGCCCTCGGGGTGCTCAACAACGTCCTCGGCGGGGGCATGTCCAGCCGCCTCTTCCAGGAGATCCGTGAGCAGCGCGGCCTGGCGTACTCGGTCTACTCCTACGCCAGCCAGTACGCCGACAGCGGCCTGTTCGCCGTCTACGCCGGCTGCGCGCCGGGCAAGGTGGACGAGGTGCTGGCCCTGACCCGCGCCGAGCTGGCCCGGGTGGCCGCCGACGGGTTGACCGAGGCCGAGGTGGCCCGGGGCAAGGGGATGAGCAAGGGCTCGTTCGTGCTCGGCCTGGAGGACACCGGCTCCCGGATGAGCAGGCTGGCCAAGGGTGAGCTGCTCTACGGCGACCTGATGCCGGTGGACGAGCTGCTCCGGCGGGTCGACGAGGTCAGCGTCGCGGACGTGAACACCCTCGCCGCCGAGCTGCTCAGCCGGCCGATGTCGCTGGCCGTGGTCGGCCCGTTCGGCGAGGGCGACTTCTCCGCCTGAGGCCCGTCGCCCGCAGGGCCGGGGGCACATCCCGGTCGGTGGAGCGGACCGGATCCGGCGGCGGTGGCACGTCCCGATTGGGATAGGTTGTGCCGCGTGACTGACGAGCAGGAGAAGACCCGCGTCGGCGTGTTCGGTGCCCGCGGCCGGATGGGCATCGAGGTCTGCAGGGCGGTCGACGCCGCCGACGACCTCGAACTGGTGGCGTCGATCGACCAGGGCGACAGCCGTTCCGCCGTCTCCGGTGCCGACGTGGTCGTCGACTTCACCACGCCGGACGTCGTCATGGACAATCTCAAGTGGTCCATCGAGCAGGGCATCAGCGCGGTGGTCGGCACGACCGGCTTCACCGAGCAGCGGCTGGAGCAGGTGCGCGGCTGGCTGGCCGAGAAGCCGGAGGTCGGCGTGGTCATCGCCCCGAACTTCGGCATCGGCGCGGTGCTGATGATGCAGTTCGCCGCGCGGGCCGCCCGGCACTTCGAGTCCGTCGAGATCATCGAGCAGCACCACCCGCGCAAGCTGGACGCCCCGAGCGGCACCGCCACGCACACCGCCCGGCAGATCGCCCAGGCTCGCGCCGAAGCCGGTCTCGGCCCGGTGCCGGACGCCACCAAGGACGAGGTGCCGGGTGCGCGCGGCGCCGACATCGACGGGGTACGCGTCCACGCGGTGCGCGCCACCGGCCTGGTCGCCCACCAGGAGGTGCTCTTCGGGGGCACCGGCGAGACGCTGACCATCCGCCACGACTCGTACGACCGGGTGTCCTTCATGCCCGGCGTGCTGCTGGCCGTCCGCGCGGTGCGCAACCGTCCCGGCCTCACGGTGAGCCTGGACCCCCTCCTCGGCTGACCCCGCCCCTCCTCGCAGATCTTGGACAGTTTCCGTCAGCTTCTGACGGAAACTGTCCAAGATCTCCCGCCGCAGCGCCCGCTATGCCGGGTGTTCCGCTGCGCGGCGTTGGGTGGGGAGGGTCGGGGTGAGCGGGGTGGGGAGGTTGGTGACCCTGGCCTCGCCAGAGCGGTCGACCTCGACCGTCACCGGGGTGTCGGCCACGCGGAGGCCCTTGACCGTGACGGCGCCCAGCTCCGCGCCGGCCAGCGGGGTCAGCCGGACCGTGCCGCCCGGCACGTCGGGGTAGAGGCCCGTCGCGGCCTGGAGCAGCAGCACCGCGCCCGCCGCGGCCCACGCCTGGGGCCGGCACGCCGCCGGGTACGGCACCGGGCGATCGAGCAGCGTCCGGTCGTCGCCGCCGTACAGCTCCGGCATCCGGTAGTCGAACGCCTCGGCCGCCGTGAGCAGCCCCTCGGCCAGGCCGAGCGCGGCGTCGCGGTGCCCCGCGCGGGCCAGCCCGGCGAGCACGATCGCGGTGTCGTGGGTCCAGATCGAACCGCAGTGGTACGACAGCGGGCTGAAGCCGGCGTCGTCGGTGGACATCGTCCGTAGTCCGAAGCCGCCGGCCAGCGTGTCAGTGGTGAGCAAGCGGGCGACCTGGGCCTCCTCGTCGACGGTGAGCAGGCCGGTGCCGAGCAGGTGACCGATGTTGCTGGTCAGCGAGTCGACGGGGCGCTTGTCCCGGTCGAGGGCCAGGGCGGGCTGCGGGCCGTACCGGCCGTCGACCCAGAAGGTGTCCCGGAACCGGCGGGCCAGCGTGGCGGCGCGCTCGCGCCAGTGGTCCCCACCGGGGCGGCCGAAGGCGTCCAGCAGGGCGGCGCCGTTCACCGCCGCCTCGTGCGCGTACCCCTGCACCTCGGCCAGCACGATGGGCGCGGTGGCCAGGGAGCCGTCGTGGAACCGTACGGCGTCGCCGGAGTCCTTCCAGCCCTGATTGGACAGCCCGTGGCCGGTGGTGTCGATGTACTCGACGAGGCCGTCGCCGTCGGGGTCGGCGTGCTCGCCGAGCCAGCGCAGGGCGGCCTCCAGGTGCGGCAGCAGTGGCTCGACCTGCTCGGCCGGCAGGCCCCAGCGCCACGCGTCGTGCAGCAGGTTGACCCAGAGCATGGTGGCGTCGACGGTGCCGTAGTAGGCCGGCGGGAGGCGCAGCCCGTTCCCGGGCAGCGCGAACTCCTGCCCGCGCAGCTCGTGCAGGATCTTGCCGGGGGCCTCCCCGGTGGCCGGGTCGACGCGGGTGCCCTGGCGGCGGGCGAGCACGCGCAGGGTGCCGGCGGCCAGGTCGGTGCCGAGCGGCAGCATCATCCGGGCGGCCCAGAGGCTGTCCCGGCCGAACAGGGTGAGGAACCAGGGGACGCCGGCGCCGAGGAAGACGTCCCCGGGCGCGCCGGTCTCGGCCAGGCGTAGCCCGCGCAGGTCGTCCAGGCTGCGGTCGAGGAAGCGGACCAGCCGTCGATCGTCGGCGGTCACCTCGGGTCGGGCCCACTCCGGTTCGCCGACCGGGCCGATCACCACGGCGCGCGGGTCCTCGACGGTCAGCTGCCAGCGCAGCACCGACTCGCCTCCGGGGGGCAGGTCGATCGGCCAGGCCAGCCGCGGCGCGGTGGCCCGTTCGTCGGCGGCGAGCACGTCGGCGTCGGGCGCGGTGACGGTGACGGTGATGCCGTCGGCCGACCAGGTGAGCAGGCCCGGCTGGCCGGTCTTGGCCTCCAGCGGCGCGGCGGCGCCACCGGACTTGACCACCTCGATGGGCGCCAGGTCGCAGCCGAGGTCGACGCTCACGGTGGCCCGTACGCCGACCGTGGCGGTGGAGACGATCCGCAGCTCCTCGGTGAGGCCGTTGCGAGTGGCCCGACGGAGCCGGTCGACGCGGACTGTGGGGTCGGGCGTGGGATCGCCGAGCCAGCGGGCCAGGCCCACGAAGCGGGCGCCGTGCGGGCCGTCCGCGCCGCGGGTCAGCCCCTCCAGCTCCTGGTCGTCGACCCGCAGTTCGGCCCGGGAGAGCACGCGGGCGTCGGCGTGGAAGACGCCCTGGACGCCGGTCGGGCGGATCTGCCCGGTCGCGTCCCCCAGCGCACTGGTCGGGGCGAGCACCACCGGAACCAACTCGTGCAGGAGGGGTTGCAGCTGGCGTTCGATCACGGCGCGGCTCCAGATCTCGGGGTGCGGGGCGGACATCTTGACAACGCGCCCCTGGCGGTGCAAAGTGCGAAACATTCCAGAAACTTGAACGATCTAATCCTGCACTATCCGAATTGGATCGTTCAAGACGGCGAGAGGGATTAAGTGCCCGAGAAGGTAACCATTGCGACGGTGGCCCGGCACGCCCGAGTAAGCCGGCAGACGGTCTCCAACGTGCTCAACGCGCCGCACATCGTGCGGCAGGAGACCCGCCAGCGGGTCGAGGACGCGATCAGCGCGCTCGGCTACCGGGCCAACCAGGCGGCCAGACAGATGCGCACCGGCCGGTCCCGCCTCATCGCCGCCCGGATCGAACCGACCCGCGACGGCATCAACGGCTCCGTTCTCGACCGCTTCCTGCACGGCCTCACCGAGACCGCCGACGCCGCCGGCTACCGGGTGCTGCTCTACACCGCCACCGACGACGAGCGGGAGATCGCCACCTACGACGACCTGCTCGGCACGTACGAGCTGGACGCGTTCGTGCTCGTCGGCACCAAGTACGGCGACCCGCGTACCGCCTGGCTCGCCGACCGGGACGTGCCGTTCGTGACCTTCGGCCGCCCGTGGGACGCGCTCGACGCGCACCCCTGGGTCGACGTGGACGGCGCCGCCGGCACCGCCGCCGCTACCCGGCATCTGCTCGACGCCGGGCACCGGCGGATCGCGTTCATCGGCTGGCCCCTCGGGTCCGGTGTCGGCGACGACCGGCGGGCCGGCTGGCACGACGCGCTGCGCGCCGCCGGTGTCGACCCGACCGGGCTGCACCGCGAGACCGAGGACGGCATCGCCGAGGGCGAACGGCTCACTCGGGACCTGCTCGCCGCCGAGGCGCCGACCGCCGTGCTCTGCGCCAGCGACTCGCTCGCCCTCGGCGCGCTGCAGGCGATCCGGGGCACCGACCCGCCGGTGTCGGTGATCGGCTTCGACGACACGCCGGTCGCAGCCGCGGTGGGGCTGACCAGCGTCAGCCAACCGCTCGGCGAGGCCGCCGCCCGCTGCGTGGACCTGCTCACCGGGGTCCTCGACGGCAACCACGAGACCCCCACCCACGTGCTGCTCCAGCCCTCGCTGGCGCTTCGGCACACCGCGTAGTCCCATCCCCCACCAGGAGAGAACCCCATGGCACCTCGAAACCTCACCCGGGCGGCGGTGGCCGGCCTCGCCGCCGTCGCCCTTCTCGGTTCCGCGGCCTGCGGCAGCGGCTTCGACGACTCGTCCGGCGACGCCGCCCAGTCCAGCGGACCGGCCAGCCTGCAGATCCTGATCGGATCCTCCGGCGAAGCCGAGACCAAGGCCGTGCAGGACGCCGCGGCGAAGTGGGCCAGCGGCTCCGGCAACACCGCCACGGTCACCCCGGCGCAGGACCTCACCCAGCAGCTCGGCCAGGGCCTCGCCGGCGGCACCCCGCCGGACGTCTTCTACGTCGACGCGGCCCGCTTCGCCGACTACGCGAGCGTCGGCGCGCTGGAGCCGTACGGCGACAAGATCTCCAACCCGGACGACTTCTACGAGAGCCTGCGCACCACGTTCTCGTACGACGGCAAGCTCTACTGCGCGCCCAAGGACTTCTCCACCCTGGCCCTGCAGATCAACACGGACCTGTGGGCGAAGGCCGGACTGACCGACGCCGACGTGCCGACCACCTGGGACCAGCTCACCGCGACCGCCCAGAAGATCAAGGCGAAGGGGCAGGTCGCCCTGGCGCTCGGCGACACCCGGGACCGGATTGGCGCCTTCCTGGTGCAGAACGGCGGCTGGCTGCTGAGCAAGGACGGCAAGCAGCCGACCGCCGACACCCCGGAGAACCTGGCCGCCCTCCAGTACGTCAAGTCCCTGCTCACCTCGGGCCTGGCCAAGTACCCGAAGCAGCTCGACTCGGGCTGGTCCGGTGAGGCGTTCGGCAAGGGCAAGGCCGTGATGACCATCGAGGGCAACTGGATCAAGGGCGCGCTGCAGAACGACTTCCCGAACGTGAAGTACAAGGTGGTGGCGCTGCCGGCCGGCCCGAAGGGGCAGGGCACGCTCTCCTTCACCCAGTGCTGGGGCATCGCGGCGAAGAGCAAGTACAAGGACCAGGCCATCAAGTTCGTCGAGGCGATGACCAGCGGTGAGCAGCAGCTGACGTTCGCGAAGGCGGTCGGTGTCATGCCGTCGCGGCAGTCGGTGCGCGACCAGTACACGGCCGCCTCCCCGGCCGACAAGGTGTTCATCGAGGGCGTCGCGTACGCCCAGGGCCCGGTGAACGCGCCGAAGATGGACAGCGTCCTCAAGGACCTGGACACCGGTCTGCAGAGCCTGGCCAACGGCGACCCGAAGACCGTGCTGCAGAACTTCGACAAGAACGCCAAGGCGGCGCTCGGCGGCAGCTGAGGTGACGGCGGGGGCCCCGACAGCGAGCGGGGCCCCCGTCCGCACCTCCGGCCCGGAAGGGCCCGAGAGAGGGAGGGAGGGGAGATGGCAACCGAGACACTGACCGCCGTGGCCACCGCGCCCGGGACGAGCCCCCGGCGACGGCGGGGTGGCGTCCGCGGCAACGAGAACCTCGCCGGCTGGCTCTTCGTCGCACCGGTGATCGTCATCCTGGGGCTGTTCCTGTTGCTGCCGATCCTGATGGCGCTCTGGGTCAGCCTGACCGACTGGAACGGGCAGGGCAGCCCGTTCACCGGCGACGTCCCGTTCGTCGGCGCGCACAACTACACCCAGTTGTTCACCGAGGACGGGCTGGCCCGCCGCGACTTCATGACCAGCATCCGCAACAACATCTACTACGTGGCGATCGTGGTGCCGGCGCAGACCGTGCTCGCGCTCGGGCTGGCGCTGGTGGTCAACAACCGGATGCTCAAGGGCAAGAGCTTCTTCCGCAGCGCGTTCTACTTTCCCTCGGTCACCAGCTCGGTCGCGATCAGCGTGGTGTTCCTGTTCCTCTTCGCCAACTCCGGCGCGGTGAACGCGCTGCTCGGCTTCCTCGGGATCGACGGCCCGGAGTGGTTCGCCGACTCTCGAGGCGTGCTGCACCTGCTCTTCGGCGCGGTCGGCGTCGACTCGCCCCCGGCGGCGCTCACCGACGGCGGCCCGTTCGGGCTGAGCTGGTGGGACTGGCTGGCCGGCCCCAGCGTGGCGATGATCTCGATCATCACGTTGGTCATCTGGACCACCTCCGGCACGTTCATGCTGATGTTCCTGGCCGGCCTGCAGAACGTGCCGGTGACGCTGGACGAGGCCAGCACGCTCGACGGAGCCTCCCGCTGGCAGCGGTTCCGCTACGTCACCCTGCCGATGATCAGGCCGACCACCTTCCTGGTGCTCACCCTCGGCATGATCGGCTCCTGGCAGGTCTTCGACCAGGTGTACGTCATGAGCCAGGGCGACCCGGCCAAGACCACCGTCACCCCGGCGTACCTGTCGTACCGGACCGCGTTCCGGGACTTCGACTACGGCTCCGGCGCGGCGATCTCGTTCGTGCTGTTTCTGATCATCATCGTGCTCACGCTGATCCAGCGTCGGGCGCTCGCCGAGCGGGACACCGACCGGCCGCGCCGCGGCTGGCGGCGTCGACGCGTACCGGAGAGGTCCTGACATGGCCGTGCTGACCGACCGCCCGGCGGGGGCGCCCGCGCGCGGCGACCAGCGCGCGGCCCGCACCCTGGTCACCCGCTTTCTGGGGTACGCCACGCTGGTCTTCTTCGGGCTGGTGTTCCTCTACCCGTTCGTCATCCAGATCGCGAGCTCGCTCAAGACCGAGCCCGACGCGGCGGCGAACCCGCTCTCGCCGATTCCGGACCCGCTCAGCCTCGCCGGCTTCGACCGGATCTTCGCCGGCACCAACTTTCCGCTCTGGCTGGGCAACTCGCTGCTGGTCACCGTGCTGGTGACCCTCGGCCGGGTGTTCTTCGACTCGCTCGCCGGGTACGCGTTGGCCCGGCTGCGATTCCGGGGTCGCGCCGGGCTGTTCGCCGCCGTCATCGCGGTGATGGCGGTGCCCGGCGTGGTGCTGCTGATCCCGAAGTTCCTGGTGCTCAACCAGCTCGGCCTCTACAACAGCTACGCCGGCCTGGTGGTGCCGCTGCTGGCCGACGCGGCGGGCGTGTTCATCATGAAGCAGTTCTTCGAGTCGATCCCGGTGAGCGTGGAGGAGGCCGCCCGCATCGACGGGGCGAGCATCTTCCGCACCTTCTGGTCGGTGGTGCTGCCGATGGCGAAGCCGGCGCTGATCACCCTGACCATCCTGTCGTTCCAGGGTTCCTGGAACGAGTTCCCGCACAGCCTCGTGTCGGTGCAGGACCCGGACCTGTTCACCCTGCCGCGCGGCCTCGCCGACCTGGTCAGCGGCTCGCTGGGCAGCGGCACCCAGTACCCGCTCAAGCTGGGCGCGGCGCTGCTCGCCACCATCCCGGTGGCGATCATCTTCGTGGTGTTCCAGCGCTACTTCGTCCGCGACGCCAGCGACGGCGCGGACAAGGGTTGACCGTACCGGTGCGGCGGCCCCGGGCCGCCGCACCGGTCACTCGGCCGGAACCTTCTCGGTCGGCACGGCCACGTGCAGGCGCACCTGAGGCACCAGCATGTCGTCGACGTCCAGCGCCCGGGCCGCGCCGTCGGGCTCCCAACCGGTGCTGGTGAGGAACTTCCGGGTCGCCTCGTCACCGTCGAACGCCCAGGCCACCGCCCGACTCATGCCGTCGGACCGCCACAGGTCGACGGTCGCGGCGAGCAGCCGACTGCCGTGCCCGCGCCGGCCCCAGCGCGGCTCCACCAGCAGGTCGGTCACCGCCGCCACGTCCGGGCCGAGCGCGTCGGCCGGCTCACCCGGGGCGAGCGCCTCGCCGTCGGCCGGGCCGGAGGCGGCGAACCCCACCAGATACGATTGCTCGGCCTGTTCGACGGCGACCAGCACCCGGTGCGCGCCCGAGGGCGGCTCCAGCACCGCGGCGCTCCACCGCCGGGCGAGGAACGCCTCGTCCAGGTTGTCGAGCACATGCCGAGGCAGAATGCGGCGGTACGCGACCCGCCAGGTCGCGAGCTGGATGCGTGCGATCTCGCCGGCGTCCTCGGGACGCGCCGGGCGGACGTACCCGAGAGCCATGGGACGGAAGCCTACGCAGGGCGAGGGAGGCGACGGTGGCGCAGGGTGCCAACAGGACGACCGCGCAGGTCGTCGGGGTGGTGGTGCTCGCCGCGGCGGTCACCGCGTTTCTCGCCGTCGCGGCCGTCCGGCACGGTTTCTTCGACCTCAAGGTCTACTACGGCGCGTTGACGTGGTGGGTGCACGACGGCGGGGAGATCTACGACTACCTCAAACCGGGCACCCAGTACGGCTTCACGTACCCGCCGTTCGCGGCGCTGGTCATGCTGCCGATGGCGTACCTGCCGTGGTCGGCCGCGATCGTGGTGAGCGTACTCGCCAGTGTGGTCACCACGACGGTGCTGATCTGGTGGCTGGTGGACCCGATCGCCCGCCGGGCCGGGTGGACCCCCTGGTTCGCCCTCGCCGTCGCGCTCTGCCTGGCCGCCGCCTTCGAGCCGATGCGGGAGACGGTCAACTTCGGCCAGGTGAACACACTGCTGCTGTTCCTGGTGGCGGTGGACCTGCTGCGGCTGCTGCCGGTCGGCGACCGGTGGGCCGGGGTGGGCATCGGCCTGGCCACCGCGATCAAGCTGACCCCGGGCATCTTCATCGTCTATCTGCTGGTCACCGGGCGGTGGCGGGCGGCGCTCACCGCCAGTGGCGCGGCCGCCGGGGTGACGTTGCTGGCCGGCGCGCTCTTCCCGGACGCCTCCCGGGAGTTCTGGACCGAGGCACTGTGGAACACCGGGCGGGTCGGGGAGCTGGCGTTCGTCTCCAACCAGTCGCTGCGCGGGGTGGTCGCCCGGCTCGACCCGCAGCACCCGAGCACCCTGCTGTGGCTGCTGCTGGTGCTCGGCGCCCTGGCGCTCTGGGCCTGGCGGTCCCGGGTCGCCGTCGCCGCCGGTGACGAGGCGACCGGCCTGGCCCTGACCGGCGCGGTGATGTGCCTGGTCAGCCCGGTCACCTGGGTGCACCACCTGGTCTGGCTGCTGCCCGGGCTGATCCTGCTGGTCGACAACGCGATGGCCGCGCCGGCCGGCCGTCGACGGCGCGTCCTGCTGGCCGCCGCGACCATCGGCTACGTGCTGCTGATCAGCCGGACCGTCTGGTTCTGGGAGAAGGACTTCACCGGCGTCGACGGCTTCGTCGGCAGCAACGCGTACGTCTGGATCAGCCTGGCCCTGCTGGCCTTCCTGCCGGTTCGCCGGTGGCTGACACCGGGCAGGTCAGTCGTCGAGGCGTCCGGCGTACCGCAGCTCGACCAGTCCGACCGGCCCGCGTCCGCCGGCGAGCGGCACCTGGTAGGTCGACCGTTCACCGTCCGGTGACAGCCCCGCCCGTTCGTAGAACCGGCGGGCCCGCCGGTTGTCCGCCAGCACCCACAGCCGGTAGCCGGTCCAGCCCCGTTCGCTGAGCCCGGCGCGGGCGGCGGCGAGCAGTTCGGCGGCCATCCCGTCGCCCCAGAACTCCGGCTCGACGTAGAGCGCCAGCACCTCGCCGACCGTCGGGTCCAGATCGTCGCGGTCCTGGTTGCGGCGGTACGGCCCGAACGTGGTGAAGCCGACGACCAGCCCGTCCACCTCGCCGAGCAGGGTGCTGAACGGGTGCTCCGGGTCGGCGGTGCCCAGGTCACGACGGCGCTGCGCCCAGGCCCCCACGTTGAGCCGTCCGAGCACCTCGTCCGGCATGAAGCCGGCGTAACCCGCCTGCCAGCCGTGCACGTGCACCCGGGCGACCGCCTCGGCGTCGTCGGGCTCCTCCCGGCGGATGGTCAGCATTGCACCGTTCTATGCCCCCGTAGCCGTCGGAGTCCAGCTTCCCGCACCGGCGTCGTACCGATGATTTATCGTCGCCGACGATGGCCGCACCGGAAGCACTCTCACTCGCCCAGGCCCGCCGGGTGGCACTCGCCGCCCAGGGTTTCGCCGACCCGCCGCCGGTCGGGGTGCCCACGCGTCGACATCTGCGCCGGGTCCTCGACCGGGTCGGGTTGATCCAGATGGACTCGGTCAACGTGCTGCAACGTGCGCACTACCTGCCGCTCTACAGCCGGCTCGGTCCGTACCCCACCGCGCTGCTCGACCAGGCCGCCTACCGCCGCCCCCGCGAGCTGTTCGAATACTGGGGCCATGAGGCGTCCCTCGTGCCGGTCGGGCTGCACCCGCTGCTGCGCTGGCGAATGGCCCGCGCGCAGAGCGAATCCTGGGGTGGCATGCGGCGCATCGCACAGGAGCAGCCGGAGCTGGTCGCCTGGGTCCGGGCCGAGGTGGCCGCGCGGGGTCCGTTGACCGCCGCCGAGATCGAGCACGACGCGCCCCGGGAGACCGGCAACTGGGGGTGGAACTGGTCGGCGGTGAAGCGGGCGCTGGAGTTCCTGTTCTGGGCCGGCGAGGTGACCGCCGCCGAGCGCAGCACGTCCTTCGCCCGCCGCTACGACCTGCCCGAGCGGGTGCTCCCGCCGGCCGTGCTGGGCGCGCCCACCCCGACCGACGCCGAGGCGTACCGCGCTCTGGTGGCCCTGGCGGCGCGGTCGCTCGGGGTGGCCGCCGAACCGGAGCTGCGCGACTACTTTCGGCTGCCACTGGCCGGCGCCCGGCAGGCCGTCGCGGAGCTGGCCGAGGCCGGCGAGCTGGTGCCGGTCACCGTGGCGGGCTGGCGACAGCCGGCCTGGCTGCACGCGTCCGCCCGGCTGCCCCGGTGGATTCGGGGCAACACGCTGGTCAGCCCGTTCGACCCGCTGGTCTGGGAACGTGCCCGCACCGAGCGGCTGTTCGACTTCAGCTACCGGATCGAGATCTACGTCCCGGCGCCACAGCGGGTGTACGGCTACTACGTGCTGCCGTTCCTGCAGGGCGACCGGTTCACCGCCCGGGTCGACCTGAAGGCCGACCGCAAGGCCGGGGTGCTGCTCGTGCCGGCCGCCTGGGTCGAGCCCGGCGCCGACCCGGGGGAGACCGCCGTGGCGCTCGCCGCCGAGCTGTACCGGCTCGCCGGCTGGCTCGGGTTGGACGCGGTGGCGCCGCCCGCGGCCGGCGACCTGGCCGGTCCGCTCACCGCCGCGTTGGCCGGCGTGTCCGGTGTACCGTGAGCGCGTGACGAGCGTTCCCGGACCGGTCGACCAGCCGCAGCCCGCCCCCGGTGCGAGCTGGCCGGCGAGCCCGCCGGATGGCTACGGCTACCCGGCGCCCGAGCCCGACCGGCTCACCCGGGGCGTTCTGTGGCTCTACGAGCGGTCACCGCGCTGGGCGGCGCCGCTGGCCGCGGTCGGGTGCGTCGGCCTCGGCATGGCCTACGCGCTGCTGAGCAACCCGGCCCACGCCGACCCGGACGCCGCGCCGACCTGCCTGCTCAAGCTGACCACGGGGCTGGACTGCCCGGGCTGCGGCGGCACCCGCGCGCTCTGGTACGTGCTGCACGGCGACCTGCCGGCCGCCGCCCGACACCACTTCCTGTTCGTCTTCGCGCTGCCCTTCCTGGCGTACCTCTTCGTCGCCTGGGCGGGCCATCAGGCGTTCGGTTGGCGGCTGCCGGAGCTGCGGATCAGCTCGAAGGTCATCGTCGGGTTCCTGGGCGTGTGGCTGGCCTTCTCGGTGCTGCGCAACCTGCCCTGGGCGCCGTTCACCTCGCTCTACGTCTGAGGCCTGCCAGCCCCGGCCCGGCGTGCTGTGGATCGGCCTTCCTCGGCCTTCCTCGGGCGGGCCGTGAGGTCCTGCGCGTCCTGTAGAGCTGCCCCGGATATGGGGCGTGGCGGTGGTGCGCCCGGCGTCGTGCCGCCTGCCCCACTTCTGGGGCAGCTCTACAGGGAACCGGGGGTGTGCGAGACCCGCGAGCCACCGGATCCGCGCGTAGAGATCTTGGACACCTCCGGGCGCCGGCGCGTCCGCGAGCACCGGTGATTCGGCTGCGGTTGGCGGCTTCCACACCGCGAGCCCGAGTTGGGAGCGGGACCGCCGGCTACTACAGTCCCTGGCATGCCGGAGATGGTGCAGCCCCAGGTCAAGTTGATCGCGTGGACCCAGTTCGCGGCCCCGGACGACGTGCCGTGGTCGACCGACGCCGAGGGCGGCCAGGCGCTCGCCGAGTTCGCCGGGCGGGCCTGCTACCAGTCGTGGAAGAAGCCGAACCCGGCGACCGCCACGAACGCCGGCTACCTCGCGCACATCCTGGAGGTCGGGCACCTGAGCGTGCTGGAGCACGGCTCGGTCACCTTCTACTTCACCGGGGTGTCCCGCTCCTTCACCCACGAGTTGATCCGGCACCGGCACTTCTCGTACTCCCAGCTCTCCCAGCGCTACGTCCCCGAGCGGGACGCGGCCATGGTCGAGCCGGCGGTCATCGCCGACGACCCCGAGCTGCACAAGAAGTTCACCGAGGCCGCCGAGGCGAGCGTGCGGGCGTACACCGAGCTGCTGGAGGGTCTTGAGCAGCGCTTCTCCGACGAGCCCAACCCGACGCTGCGCCGCAAGCAGGCCCGGCAGGCGGCCCGCGCGGTGCTGCCGAACGCCACCGAGACCCGGATCGTGGTCACCGGCAACTACCGGGCGTGGCGGCACTTCGTCGCCATGCGGGCCACCGAGCACGCCGACGTGGAGATCCGTGAGCTGGCCGTGGAGTGCCTGCGCCAGCTCCAGGGAGTCGCACCGAACGTCTTCGCCGACTTCGTGATCTCGACGCTGCCGGACGGCACCGAGGTGGCGGCCAGCCCGCACGAGGCGTCCTGAGCCCTTCCCCGGCAGGCTCCGGCTGGTCGTCCGCTAGGTTGGAGGGTATGACGCACGACCACCCCGACGCCGCGGCCCAACCGGCGTCCCGCCCCTTCGGCCGGGTGCTCACGGCCATGGTGAGCCCGTTCACCCCCGACGGCTCGCTCGACCTCGACGGCGCCGCCCGACTGGCGAGCCACCTGGTCGACGAGCAGGGCAACGACGCGCTGGTGGTCAACGGCACCACCGGTGAGTCGCCGACCACCACCGACGCGGAGAAGGAACGCCTGATCCGGGCCGTGGTGGAGGCCGTCGGTGACCGGGCCAGGGTCGTCGCCGGGGTGGGTACCAACGACACCCGGCACACCATCGAGCTGGCCACCGCCGCCGAGAAGGCCGGCGCGCACGGCCTGCTCGTGGTCACCCCGTACTACAACAAGCCGCCGCAGAGCGGTCTGCTGCGGCACTTCACCGCGGTGGCCGACGCCAGCGGACTGCCGGTGATGCTGTACGACATCCCGCACCGCTCCGGCGTGCCGATTGACACCGAGACACTGGTCCGGCTCGCCGACCACGCGCGGATCGTCGCGGTCAAGGACGCCAAGGGCGACCTGACCGCCACCAGCTGGGTGACCAGCCGGACCGGCCTCGCCTTCTACAGCGGCGAGGACGCGCTCACCCTGCCGGCGCTGGCCGTCGGCTGCGTGGGCGTGGTCGGCACCTCGACGCACTTCACCGGGGCGCTGACCGCACAGATGATCGAGGCGTACGACGCGGGGGACATGCCGGCCGCGCTTGCCCTGCACCGGCGGCTGCTGCCGCTGTTCACCGGCATCTTCCGCACGCAGGGCACCATCCTGGTGAAGGCGGGCCTGGCGTCGCTGGGCCTGCCGGCCGGCCCGGTGCGACCCCCGCTCGTGGACGCCACCGACGACGAGATCGCCCAGCTGCGCGCGGACTTCGCGGCAGCGGGCCTGGAGCTGCCCGAATGATCGAACGACACGATGGGCGCCGAGTGATGGCGTCGCAGAATGAGGTGGACGCGTGACCGAGGCGCACATCGAGGCGGAACTGCCCCCGCCGCTGCCGGAAGGTGGCCTGCGGATCATCCCGCTCGGCGGGCTCGGCGCCATCGGTCGGAACATGACCGTCTTCGAGTACGACGGCAAACTGCTGATCGTCGACTGCGGGGTGCTCTTCCCCGACGTCGAACAGCCGGGCGTGGACCTGATCCTGCCCGACTTCGGCCCGATCCTGGACCGGCTGGCCGACGTCCAGGCGATCGTGCTGACCCACGGCCACGAGGACCACATCGGCGCGGTGCCGTACCTGCTCGCCCACAAGCCCGACATCCCGCTGGTCGGCTCGCAGTTCACCCTCGCCCTGGTCGAGGCGAAGCTGGCCGAGCGGCGCATCCAGCCGTACACGCTGACCGTGCGGGAGGGCGGCCGCGAGCGGCTCGGCCCGTTCGAGTGCGAGTTCTTCGCGGTCAACCACTCCATCCCCGACGCGCTCGCCGTGGCCATCCGCACCCCGGCCGGCCTGGTGCTGCACACCGGCGACTTCAAGATGGACCAGCTCCCGCTGGACGGCCGGATCACCGACCTGGCCGGCTTCGCGCGGCTCGGCGCCGAGGGCGTCGATCTGCTGCTGTCCGACTCCACCAACGCGGAGATCCCCGGCTTCGTCACCCCGGAGCGGGAGATCGGGCCGGTGCTCGACTCGATCTTCGCGAAGGCCAAGGGCCGGATCATCGTCGCCTCGTTCGCCTCGCACGTGCACCGGGTGCAGCAGGTCTTCGACTCCGCCGCGGAGCACGGCCGCAAGGTCGCGCTGATCGGTCGGTCCATGGTCCGCAACATGGGCATCGCCCGGGACCTCGGCCTGCTCAACATCCCGGCCGGCCTGGTCATCGGGATCGAGGAGGCGACCACGCTGCCTCCCGAGCAGATCGTGCTGATGTCCACCGGTTCGCAGGGCGAGCCGATGAGCGCGCTGGGCCGGATGGCCAGCGGCGACCACCGGCACATCACCATCGCGCCTGGCGACACAGTCGTGCTGGCGTCGTCGCTGGTGCCGGGCAACGAGACCTCGGTCTACCGGGTCATCAACCGGCTCGCCCGGGCCGGCGCGGTCGTCGTGCACAAGGACGTGGCGAAGGTGCACGTCTCCGGGCACGCCCCGGCCGGCGAACTGCTCTACCTGCTCAACGTGGTTCGGCCCAGCAACCTGATGCCGGTGCACGGCGAGTGGCGTCACCTGCGCGCGCACGCCCGCCTCGGCATCGAGTCGGGGGTCGCCGCCGACCGGGTCGTGATCTGCGAGGACGGCGACGTGGTCGACCTCGTCGAGGGCCGGGCCAGCCTCGTCGGGCACGTGAAGAGCCGGTACGTCTACGTCGACGGTCTCGCCGTCGGCGACGTCAGCGAGTCGCTGCTCACCGAACGGCGGATCCTCGGCGACGGCGGTTTCATCGCCACCACAGTGGTCGTCGACTCGGTCACCGGCAAGGTGGTCGCCGGCCCGACGCTGTCCGCGAAGGGCTTCTCCGAGGACCCGGAGGCGTTCAACCCGGTGGTGCCGCTGGTCACCGAGGCGCTCAACCGGGCCGCCGCGGACGGCATCACCGACCCGCACCAGCTCCAGCAGATCGTCCGGCGGACCGTGGGGCGGTGGGTCAACGACAAGTACCGTCGTCGGCCGATGATCGTGCCCACCGTCGTCGAGGTCTGAGCACGTCGCGCTGACGCCGGTCCACCCGTTGCGGGTGGGCCGGCGTCGCCGTGTCGGCCGCCGGGCGGTCAGGGCAGGTCGGCCACCGCTTCGGCGTACGCGACGCCGGTGGCGATCGCGGCGTCCACCAGCACCAGCAGTTGCACCGGCGCCACCCCGTGGGTCAGGTCTGTCGCCACGTCCCCGGCGAGCACGATCTCCGTGTCGAGATCGTGCGCGTACGCCTTGGGCAGCAGCCGGTCGTGGTTCCAGGCGTTGCAGAAGGCGTACGCCTCGGCGCGGCGCGCGGTCGGCAGCCGGCGGGCGGCCATCGCCCGGGTGTGCAACACCTCGCCGCGTTCGCCGGCCCGACGGAACTGGATCACGGCCGCACCCCACCGGCCGACCACGGTGCCGCCGTCGTCGACCAGGTACCGGTCGCCGCGCCTGTCCAGCGTCGAGGTGATCATGTCGGTGGTGAGCGCCATCACCTCCCGCTCGGAGTCCGCCTCCGCGCCGGCCTCGTCCGCCCCGGGCTCGTGCGCGCCGGGCTCGTGCGCGCCGGGCTCGTGCGCGCCGGGCTCGTGCGCGCCGGCCTGGTCGCCAACCTCGTCGGCGGCCTCGTCGTCGGCGGGCAGCGGCGCTGCCGTCGCGGATGGGCGCTCGGCCAGCCAGGCCGCCATCCGGCCGGACTGGTGACCGGTGCCGTTGCGGGCGTCGAAGCTGCCCGCCAGGTCGGTGGCGAGGCCGAGCAGCAGCGCGCCCAGGGTGCCCACCTCCAGTTCGGTGGCCGGGCGATCGGCGTACGCCGGGCGGTGCACCGTCCGGTCACCCAGCCCCGCCTCCTCGGCCAGCCCGCAGACCAGCGCCCCGGCGGCGGCGAACTCCATCGCGGCGAGGTCGTCGGTGGGCCGGTCCAGTCGGGGCAGCTGCTCGGTCAGGACGGTCAGCCCGCGTTCCAGGTGCCCGCCGAGCGCGCAGAACCGCAAATGCGTGGCGAGGTACGGAAAGGCGGAGCGCTCGCGCCGGTGTCGCCGGTACGCCCGCACGTGCGCCGCCGCTGCCTGCTCTGGTTCGCCGAGCCGCAACAGCGGCAGCAGATCGGCGACCAGCGCCCGCTCGGGCTGGTCGGTGCACTCCTGAGCGTCGCCGTCGTACGCCCGCAGCTCACTGCGTGCGGCCTGCCACTCGCCCCAGCCGGCGAGCAGTTCCGCGCGTCGGGCCGGGGCGCAGCCGGGGCATCCACCGGCCGGGCCGGGACGCGTGCCCGCCCACCCCTGGAAGAAGCGGCGGGCGGTGGGTTCGTCGCCGAGGTGGTCGGCGATCCGGCAGCGCAGCTCGGCGACGGTCGGCGCGTCGGGGCCGTCCGCCCCCACCCGGTGGGCCAGGTCGTCCAGCAGGAGTCGGGTCTGGTCCAGCCCGACCCGAGGCGTGCCGAGCAGCGCCTCCACCGCGTAGCGCTGGTAGCGCGCCAGCAGCTCAGCCTCGGCGTCGGTGAGCAGCGCGGGCCACCGGTCGGCGGCGGCCCGGCAGCGTCGCAACGGCTCGACCAGCCGCCACCGCTCGCCGTGCAGCAGGTACGCCTCGATCAGGGCGAACCGGGCGTCCATCGCGGACCGGACGTCCCCGGCGGCGTCGGCCCGTTCGGCGACCCGTTCCAGGGCGACCAGCCGACCGGGCCCGTCGGGCAGGTCCCGGGCGTCGGCGAGCGCGGCCACCAGCGCCAGGACGCGCTGACCTGCGACCCGGCCATCGGAGGGGCCGTCCGCCCGGTCGGTGCGGCTGCCCGCCGCCTCCTCCCGCCCGGTCACGCCGACACCGCGCCGGGCAGCCGGCCGACGGCGACGGCGAGCTGGCAGCCGGCCGTGATGCCACAGTCGAGCAGTTGGTCGAGCTGGTGCGGTGTGACCCCGCGCTCCAGGTCGGTGATCACCTCACCGTAGATCCGGGCCTGACCGCCGTCGTCGACGTGCACGAACGCCTTCGGCCAGAGCCGGTCGTGGTTCCAGGCGTTGCAGAAGGCGTACAGGGCGGGCACCTGCTCGATCCCGAAAGCGGGCGCGACCATGGTGCGGACCTGGAGCAACTCGCCGTCCACCCCGAGACGCAGGAACCAGATCAGGTTGTCGTCGAAGCGACCCACGAGGTCACCGTTCACGGCGCGGCCGACCGGCCGGCCACGCGCGGCGAGCACCGCGGCGACCAGCTCGTCGGTCAACGGGCGCAACCTACCGGGGTGCCCGGCCAGCGGATCGTCCTCGAGTCTCGGCGACGCCATCGGGCATCCCTTCTGAGGCGGATATCACGACCGGCGGCGGGGTCAGTGCTGCGACGCGCGGACACGACCCGGAAAAGCGGCGATCTGCCCGGCCCCACCGTTACCGTGACTCTATGGCGGGCCGTACCTCTCAGGCGAGCCGGCGACGCGGCGCGTCGCCGCGCGGTGGCACCAACAGCCGTGCCCGTCAACCGGCGAAGAAGACCCGGGCGCCGGTACGGCGGCGCACCACACCCGCCCGCCCGGGGCCGGCCGTCTACGTTGGCCGCGCGATCGGTGCACTGTGGATGGGGTTGGCGCACGGGATGGGCTGGGCGGTGCGGGCCGCCGGCCGGCAGGCCGCCTCCGCCCGCGACCTCGACCCCGAGCACCGTCGCGACGGCGGCGGGCTGCTGCTGTTCGGGCTGGCCCTGCTCACCGCCGTCGCGCTCTGGTTCTCCGGAGCGGGCCCGGTGGGCGCGCGGCTGGCCGACACGATCCGGCTGTTCCTGGGCGCGATCTCCGTGGTGGTTCCGGTGCTGCTGATGATCGGGGCGTGGCGGCTGATGCGCCAGCCGGCCGATCCGGAGCACCGGGGCCGCGGGTTGATCGGGTGGGGCTCGCTGCTGGTGTCGACCGCCGCGCTGCTCCAGATCGGTCAGGACCCGACGAACACCGTGCAGCGTGACTACGCCGGTGGCCTGGTCGGCGCCGGCGTGGGCGGGTTGCTGGAGCGAGCGGTCACCGCGTGGGTGGCCGTACCGTTGCTGGTCCTGCTGTTGCTCTTCGGCCTGCTCGTGGTCACCGCGACGCCGATCAACAAGATTCCCGAGCGGCTGGGCCTGCTCGCCGGAGGGTTGATCGCGCCTCCGGAGGCCACCGAGGAGGACGACGAGCCGGTCGCGCGGCCCGCGCGCAAGCGTCCGGCGAAGCGGATGCCGCCACCGATCGACCCGGACGACTTCGATGATCTGGAGGGCGCCGACCTCCAGGAGACCATGGTCCTGCCGCGCAAGGCGCCGGCGAAGGTGCCGGCCAGCCGCAAGCCGGCCGAGCCGCCGGAGCACTCGCCCGCGCCCACCCGCGCCGAGCAGCTCGCGTTGACCGGTCTGTCCGGCGACTACACCCTGCCCCCGGCGAACATGCTCAGCGCCGGTGCCGCCGCGAAGACCCGCAGCAAGGCCAACGACGAGGTGATCGCCGCGCTGACCGGCGTCTTCGACCAGTTCGACGTGGACGCCGCGGTCACCGGCTTCACCCGGGGCCCGACTGTCACCCGCTACGAGGTGGAGCTGGGGCACGGGGTCAAGGTCGAGCGGATCACGCAGCTCTCCCGCAACATCGCGTACGCGGTGAAGTCGCCGGACGTACGGATCCTCAGCCCGATCCCGGGCAAGAGCGCGGTCGGCGTGGAGATCCCGAATACCGACCCGGAGAACGTGGCGCTCGGCGACGTGCTGCGCTCGCGGGCGGCGACCAGCGACCACCATCCGATGGTGGTGGCGCTCGGCAAGGACATCGAGGGCGGCTACGTGGTGGCCAACCTCGCCAAGATGCCGCACATCCTCATCGCCGGGGCCACCGGCGCGGGCAAGGCGCTGGCCCTGGACACGCCGATCCCGACACCTGACGGCTGGTCCACGATGGGCGACCTCCAGGTTGGCGGGAAGGTTTTCGACGAACACGGCCGTAGCTGCACCATCGTCGCTGCCACCCCAGTGATGTACGACCGCCCCTGTTACGAAGTGGAGTTCTCCGACGGCACGGTGATTGTCGCCGACGCGCAGCACCAATGGCAGACGACGACCAGAGCTGGCCGGACCCAGCGAACCCATCGTTGGAGGGACGGGGCCTACTGGTCGGCGGATGATCGGCACCGGCTGGCTACAAAGACCGACGAGGTGTTGGCAGAGCCTGATCGTTCGGTATCGACCGACGAGGTTGTCTCCGATGTCGGCCAGCAGTTTCGAAACGCGCTGTACAAGGTGGTGCGTGGGCTGCCGAAGGAGTTCGGCAATACCCTGACCAGCTATGTGCGGGGCGGACGCGAGGTGGCCCGCCGAGTTCCCGCCTATTCCCGCCACCGTCTTTATCAGGCGTTGAACGAACTCGTCGCTGATCCAGGCCGGTCGGGTCGGAGGCGCAGCTTCGACGACCGGCCAGTGACGACCGAAGAGATCGCAGCTTCGCTGCGGGTGGTCGGGCGTGGCGGGTCCTGGGCCAACCATGCGGTTGCGGTGTGTGGACCACTCGACTATCCGGAGCAGGATCTACCAATCGCTCCGTACACGATGGGTTGTTGGCTGGGTGATGGCACGACCGGCTCGGCCTCCTTCACCTGCGACGAGGATGAGTTACTGGACAACATTCGGCTTGACGGGTACGTGGTGACGAAACGCCCCTCCAGCCGGAGGCATTACACGATCTCCAACAAACCAGAACGGGACGGGCGAATCGCCGAGGCTGTGAATCTGTTCGCTCAGGGTGTAAGCCTCGTTCGGGCGTCTCGGCAGGCCGGGGTCGGCCTTTCCGCTGTATGCCTGGCGGCTCGCGGTCGGGCCAGGGTTGCACGGCCGGGCCGCCGCGAGCCAGACTCTGCGCTCCGAGAGCAGTACCGGACGTTGCGGCACTTGTTCCGCGAGATCGGGACGAAACACATTCCTGCCAGCTACCTGCGCTCCTCGGAGGAGCAGCGGCGGGCTCTGCTGGCTGGTCTGTTGGACACGGACGGAACAATTTCCCCTCGGGGCGGAGTCGAGCTGGGGCTCACAAACCAACGTCTGGCACAGGATGCTCTAGAGCTGATCATCGGGCTCGGCTACCGGGCGACAATGACGACCAAGCGGGTGAAGGGCCGGAGCGAGTCGTCCTCCACCTTCTATCGAATTCACTTCACCCCGGCCGACAAGGTCTTCCGGCTGACACGCAAAGCGAGCCGCCAGGTGGTCGGCGGGCGTGCCACGACTGCCCGTCGTTACATCGTGGATGTACGACCAATCGCCTCGGTGCCCGTCCGGTGCATCGAGGTCGACAGTCCGAGTCATCTGTACCTGGCCAGCCGCGCGTGCATCCCCACCCACAACTCGAGCTGCCTCAACACCCTGCTGGTGTCTGTCCTCACCCGGGCCACCCCGGACGAGGTGCGGCTGCTGCTGATCGACCCGAAGCGGGTCGAGATGACCGGCTACGAGGGCATCCCGCACCTGGTCACCCCGATCGTGACCAACGCCAAGAAGGCGGCCGACTCGCTGGACTGGGTGGTCCGCGAGATGGACATGCGCTACGACGACCTCGCCGCCAACGGGGTCCGGCACATCGACGACTTCAACCGCAAGGTCCGCAACGGCGAGATCAAGGCTCCGCCGGGCAGCGAACGGGAGATGCGTCCGTACCCGTACCTGTTGGTGATCGTGGACGAGCTGGCGGACCTGATGATGGTCGCGCCGCGCGACGTGGAGGACTCGGTCGTCCGGATCACCCAGCTGGCCCGGGCCGCCGGCATCCACCTGGTGCTGGCCACCCAGCGCCCCTCGGTCGACGTGGTGACCGGTCTGATCAAGGCGAACGTGCCGTCCCGGCTGGCGTTCGCCACGTCGTCCCTCGCGGACTCGCGGGTCATCCTGGACCAGCCCGGCGCGGAGAAGCTGCTCGGCCGTGGTGACGGTCTCTTCCTGCCGATGGGCGCCTCGAAGCCGGTCCGGATCCAGGGTGCCTGGGTCACCGAGCGCGAGATCGCCGACGTGGTGAAGTTCTGCAAGGACCAGCGCGAGCCCGAGTTCCGCCCGGACGTGCTGGCTCCCGCCCAGGAGAACAAGAAGAAGATCGACGAGGACATCGGCGACGACCTCGACCTGCTGGTGCAGGCGGTGGAGCTAGTGGTCACCTCGCAGTTCGGCTCCACCTCGATGCTCCAGCGCAAGCTGCGGGTCGGTTTCGCGAAGGCGGGCCGTCTCATGGACCTCATGGAGACCCGGGGCGTGGTCGGGCCGTCGGAGGGGTCGAAGGCGCGCGACGTGCTGGTCAAGCCGGACGAGCTGGAGGACGTCCTGGCCGGCCTGCGCGGCGACGTGGACTGACCGCGCCGGACCGCCCGACCCGCTGACAGCGACGGGCCCGCCGGAAGCCGGCGGGCCCGTGGAAGAGGAACGCTCAGTTGTTGATCAGCGCGCCGATGATCACCAGGCTGATGATCGCGGCGACGACGCTGGCCGCGGCGGCGTACCAACCCAGCGGCTTGTCGCCCAGGACGGCGCCGACGACGCCGGCGATCACGCCGAGCACACCGAAGATGATCGGGTTGAGCAACAGGGCGAGCACGGCGAAGACGAAGCCCACGATGGTGAGGATGCGGGCGGCGTTGTTACGCGGGCGGGCGGTGGTGGGGACGTCGGCCATGTCTTCCTCCGGTGTGAGAGCCTGTCGTGCCAGACCGATCAACTACCCACCGTGGACATTGGTCACGCGTACCTCTTCAGTGGAAGATCTTCAGTCCGACCACGCCGGCGATCACCAGCAGCAGGCAGAGGACCCGGGGCAGGCTGGCCGACTCGCCGAGCGCCAGCATCCCGACCAGCGCCGTCCCCACCGCGCCGATGCCGACCCAGACCGCGTAGCCGGTGCCGACCGGGATGTCGCGCAGCGCGTACGCCAGCCCGCCCATGCTCAGCACCAGGGCCAGCACGAACACCGCCGACGGGAGCAGCCGGCTGAAGCCGGCGCTGCGGTCCAGGGCGATCGCCCAGACCGTCTCCAACAGTCCAGAGATCACCAACACCAGCCAGGCCATCGTCCACCTCACGAAGGAGCGCCCGGGCTGCCGCACCGGACGAGTCGGGTCGTCACGTGGGGCGTCTTGGCCTGACCGGGTACGCCCACCACTCGTCCGGAGTGGTCACCGGCATCCGGGGCCACCGTGGCCGACGCTAGCACCGGCCCGGCGGCCGGGGTGGTGACTCCCGCCACCACACGTTGACCTCTACCTCACTTCAACTTGCAGGATGGCGAGATGGCCCTGCTCTATGCCGATCCCGAGATCGCCGCCGTCCTGGACGCCACCACCACCGTCGACGCCATGCGCGTCGCCCTGGTGGCCGCGTACGAGGGGCGGCTGGTCGCCCCACCCCGGGCCGCCGCCCCGCTCGGCGGGGGACGGATGGTGCTCACCGCCGGGCACCTGGTCGGCGAGTGGTACGGCTACCGCTCGTACGACACGTTCGGCCACCCGCAGGGCGAGCAGCTGGTGGTGCTGCACGACGCCCGCACCGGCGCGGTCCGGGCGGTAGCCGTCGGCGAGGAGCTGGGCTCCCGGCGTACCGGTGGGCTGGGTGGCGTCGCGGTCGACGCGCTGGCCCGGCCGGACGCGGCGACCCTCGGCGTGATCGGCTCCGGGCGGCAGGCGTGGACCCAGGTGTGGGCCGCGGCGGCCGTCCGTCCGCTGCGCGAGGTGGTGGTGCACAGCCGCTCGGCGGCGCGACGGGACTCCTTCGCCGCCCGGGTGCGCGCCGAGCTGGGCGTGCCGGCCCGCGCGGTCGCCGACCCGGGCGCGGCGGTCACCGGACGGGACATCGTGGTGCTCGCCACCACCAGCCCCACCCCGGTGCTGCGCGCCGCCGATGTGAGCCCCGGCACGCACGTCAACGCGGTCGGTTTCAAGCAGCACGACCGCAGCGAGTTCGGCACCGACCTGCTGGACGTCGCCGACCTGCTGGTCACCGACTCGCCGGCCCAGGCGGCGGACTACCAGCCGCCGATGCTCGCGGCCCTGCCCCCGTACGCCGGACAGTTGCGTGACCTGGGCGGCATCCTGGCCGGCGCGGTCCCCGGCCGGACCACCGCGGACCAGCTCTCCGTCTTCTGCTCCACGGGCCTGGCCGGCACCGAGGTCTTCCTGCTCGACGCGCTGACCCGCGTGGGCGCCGCGACCCGCTGACGGGTCGGCGCCCGGCGAGGGCGCGCGGGGTGTGTGCCGGACGACCACCCCGGCCCGCGTGCGCGGGCTTCCGCGGCCGGCCCGGTACCCTCGGATGGTGTCTGCCACCTCTCCTTCTCCTTCCGACAACGCCGACGGCCGTCGCGTCGCCTTGCTGACCCTGGGCTGTGCCCGCAACGAGGTCGACTCGGAGGAGCTGGCCGCCCGCCTGCACGCCGACGGCTGGCAGGTGACCACCGACGGCGAGGGCGCCGACGTGGTGGTCGTCAACACCTGCGGTTTCGTGGAGAAGGCCAAGCAGGACTCCATCCAGACCCTGCTCGCCGCCGCCGGCACCGGCGCGAAGGTGGTGGCCGCCGGCTGCATGGCCGAGCGCTACGGCCGGGAGCTGGCCGACAGTCTGCCCGAGGCGCAGGCGGTGCTGAGCTTCGACGACTACCCGGACATCGCCGCCCGGCTGAACGCCGTCGTCGCCGGGGAGCAGATCACCGCGCACACCCCCCGGGACCGCCGCGAGCTGCTGCCGCTGACCCCGGTGCAGCGCCAGAGCGCCACCGTGTCCCTGCCCGGGCACGGCACCGTGGCGCGCACCGTCGTCGACACCGACGAGCACACCCCGGCACACCTGCGGCAGGTGCTGCGCCGCCGACTGGACACCGGCCCGGTCGCCTCGCTGAAGCTCGCCAGCGGCTGCGACCGGCGCTGCGCGTTCTGTGCCATTCCCGCGTTCCGTGGGGCCTTCGTCTCGCGTACGCCGGACGAGCTGCTCGCCGAGGCGGAATGGCTGGCCAAGACCGGCGTACGGGAGCTGGTGCTGGTCAGCGAGAACTCCACCTCGTATGGCAAGGACCTCGGCGACCCCCGCGCGTTGGAGAAGCTGCTGCCGCAGCTCGCCGCGGTGTCCGGCATCGTCCGGGTGCGGGTGAGCTATCTCCAGCCGGCCGAGACCCGGCCCGGTCTGGTCGAGGCGATCGCCGGCACACCGGGGGTGGCCCCGTACTTCGACCTGTCGTTCCAGCACTCCAGCGAGCCGGTGCTGCGTCGGATGCGGCGTTTCGGCTCCACCGACCGGTTCCTGGAGCTGCTGGCCAGTGCCCGCGCGCTGGCCCCGGAAGCGGGCGCGCGGAGCAACTTCATCGTGGGCTTCCCCGGCGAGACCCGCGCCGACATCGACGAGCTGACCCGGTTCCTGACCGAGGCCCGACTCGACGCGATCGGCATGTTCGACTACAGCGACGAGGACGGCACCGAGGCGGCCGGCCTGCCCGGCAAGGTCTCCGCCGCGACCATCAAGCGGCGCTACGACCGGCTCAGCGCGCTCGCCGACGAGCTCTGCTCGCAGCGGGCCGAGGACCGGCTCGGCTCGACCGTCGAGGTGCTCGTCGACGCGATCGTCGACGGCGTGGTGGAGGGCCGGGCGGCGCACCAGGCGCCGGAGGTGGACGGTTCCACCACCCTTGTCGCACCTGCCGACGGCGGCGTCGACCTGGCCGCGTTGCGCCCGGGTGACCTGGTGCGGGCCACGGTGACCGGCACCGAAGGGGTGGATCTGCTCGCGGTGCCGGATGAGATGATCTCGGCGGCGCCCGGCGCGGCACGGTGACGGCGGGCCCGGACGAAGCGGGGGAGCCTGGTGGTGCGGTGCCGGAAACGCCATGGCGACCCGAGCGGAGCGAGGCGGTGACCGGGGCGACGGAGTCGACGCCGGCCCGGGTGGTCGCGCGGGTGCCCGTGCTCAACGCGGCCAACGCGCTGACCGCGCTGCGGCTGGTGCTGGTGCCGGTCTTCGCCGCGTCCGTGATCGTGTCGGGGATGACCCACGCGGGCTGGCGGATGGCGGCCTGTCTGATCTTCGCGGTGGCCTCGGCGACCGACCTGGTGGATGGCTGGATCGCCCGCCGGTTCGCTCTGGTCACCTCGGTCGGCAAGGTGGCCGACCCGATCGCCGACAAGGCGCTCACCGGCGCGGCCCTGGTGCTGCTCTCCTGGTACGACCGGCTGCCCTGGTGGGTGACGGCGCTGATCCTCGTCCGCGAGCTGGGCATCACCGGGCTGCGGTTCTGGGTGATCCGGCACGGGGTGATCGCGGCCAGCCGCGGCGGCAAGATCAAGACTGCGCTCCAGATCCTGGCCATCGCCTGGTACCTCTGGCCGATGCCGGCCGCCCTCGTGGCCGTCGGCCCCTGGATCATGGGTGCCGCCGTCCTGGTCACGGTGGCGACGGGCTTCGACTACATAACCCAGGCCCTCCGCCTCCGCCGCCCCCACCACCCCTGACCCCCCGGTGATCATGAAGTTATTGCCGTCCGGGCCGGCGTGTCGGGGCGATAACTTCATGATCGACGGGGTTCGGCCGGGAGGGTTGGGGGTCGGCGGGTGGGGAAGGACGAGCTCATGCGGCGGGAAGAGCGGGACGAGAACGCAACGGGTAGCGCGGCGGCGGGTGTCGTGCACAGTCTGTCGCAGCGCCACGAGACAGTGGCCACCGTCGAGTCGCTCACCGGCGGGCTGCTGGCCGCGTCGATCGTGGAGATCGCCGGGGTCAGTGGGATCTACCGGGGCGGGCTGGTCGTCTACGCCACCGAGTTGAAGTCCACGCTGGCTGGCGTACCGGCCGATCTGCTGGCCGAGCGCGGCCCGGTCGACCCGGACGTGGCGGCGGCGCTCGCCGAGGGCGGCCGGCGGCGCTGCGGCGCGGACTGGGGGCTCGCCACCACCGGGGTCGCCGGCCCCGAGCCGCAGGACGGCAAGCCCGTGGGCCTGGTCTACGTCGCGGTCGCCGGCCCGAGCGGTGTCGAGGTCCGCCAGCTCGACCTGGACGGCGGGCGGGACCACGTACGCTCGGCCGCCGTGATCGAGGCGCTGCGGCTGCTCGCCGAACGGATCCACGCCGCCGACGAAGCCGCCCGGGACGGTCTGGGGACGGCCGGCGAGGTCGCCCGGGGCGGTCTGGGGACGGCCGACGAGGCCGCCCGGGACGGTCTGGGGACGGCCGGCGCGGGGCGCCGATGAGCCGCCCCGGGCGAACCAACGGGCGGGGCGGGATGTCGCCGGGCCCCACAGCGGGTACGGTTGCGGGAAGGCTCCGACGCTCGGAGTCGGCGCGGTCCGCTGCGGCCGGCCGCCCGACGCCGGGCGAGAGGTATCCCTCAGGGGGAGGTGCGATGGTCCTGCTACGCCGGGTGATCGGTGACGCACTGCGGGCGCGCCGGCAGGGACAGCAGCGCACACTGCGTGAGGTGTCCACCGCCGCCAACGTCAGCCTCGGCTACCTCTCCGAGATCGAGCGGGGGCACAAGGAGCCGTCCAGCGAGCTGCTCGCCGCGATCTGCGACGCGCTCGGCGCCCGCCTGTCCGAATTGCTGCGCGAGGTGAGCGACACCGTGGCCCTCGCCGAGCAGATGCCCGCCGGGGTGCTCGTCGGCATGCAGGACGAGCCGGCCGAGGCCGCGCCCGTCGGCGCGACGACCGCCGTGCGCAAGGGCGCGAACCGGGGCGTCCGTCAGGTCACCTCCGATGGCAAGGTCGCCGTGTCGGTCCGGCAGGACTCGCCGCTGCGGGCAACCCTGCGCAGCACCCGGGTCCGCCCCACCGAGCGCGACCGGGACGTGGTCTGCGCCGCCTGAGCCCGTCGAGCGGTTGACCATGGGCGACGTGGCCACAGCCGCGTAGGGTGGCCCGCAGGAGCCGACGGTTCCCGTCGAGCACCCGGTACGGATGCCTCGGTGGCGTTCGGCTGGGACGATGGAGACCGGCCGGTCCGCGGTCGGTCGGCTGAACCCGGCCCGATCGCGGTGGAGCGACGCTACTGAGGGGATACCGCGGAGATGGCGAACCCGTTCGTCAAGGGCTGGAACTACCTGATGGCGCTCTTCGGTGCCAAGATCGATGAGCACGCCGATCCCAAGGTGCAGATCCAGCAGGCCATCGAGGATGCCCAGCGGCAGCACCAGGCGCTGGTCCAGCAGGCTGCGGCGGTCATCGGCAACCAGCGTCAGCTGGAGATGAAGCTGTCCCGGCAGATGTCCGAGGTCGAGCGGTTGCAGGGCAACGCCCGGCAGGCCCTGGTGCTCTCCGACCAGGCCCGCGCCAAGGGCGACGAGGCCGAGGCGGTGCGGTTCGAGCAGTCCGCCCAGGCCCTGGCCACCCAGCTGGTCTCGGCCGAGCAGGCCACCGAGGACCTGAAGACCCTGCACGACCAGGCGCTCGGCGCCGCCGCGCAGGCCCGCCGCGCCGTCGAGAACAACTCGATGATCCTCCAGCAGAAGCTCGCCGAGCGCACCAAGCTGCTCAGCCAGCTGGAGCAGGCCAAGATGCAGGAGACGGTGGCCCGCTCGCTGGAGTCGATGTCGTCGATGACCGCCCCCGGCACCACCCCGTCGCTGGACGAGGTGCGTGACCGCATCGAGCGGCGGTACGCCAACGCGATGGGCCGCGCGGAGCTGGCCGGCAACTCCGTCGAGGGCCGGATGCTGGAGATCCAGAAGGCGACCATCGACTCGGCGGGCTCGGCCCGGCTGGAGCAGATCCGGTCCAGCATGGCGGGGGAGCAGCTCGGCGGCACGGCGCAGCGCCCGGCGGTGCCGCAGGGTGAGACGGCGAGTCCGGGCAGCGACCCGACCGCCGCGGCCCGGCTGGACGAGCTGCGCGCCAGCATGGCCCGCGAACGGGGCACCGGCGACCCGACCGCTGCCGGCTGAACGGTTCGAGGAGGTCTTCGGTGGCAGACGAGCGGACGCGGTACTTCCGTCGGCTGGGTCGGCTGCGCCGGTCCGCCCGGCGGTGGAGCGTACTGGCCGGTGGGCTCGGCGGCGCCGCGGCGGTGCTGACTCCGTACGCCGGCCTCGGTCTGCCGGACGCGGCCTGGGCCGGCGCCGCGGGCAGCGCGGTGGCGTTGGCCGCCTGGCGCTGGATCGATCTGCGGGCGCTGGCCGCCCGCCCGGCGCCCCCGGCGCTGGATCCGGCCGAGGCTGCCGCCCGGTCCCGAGCCCGGCTGGTGGCCGCCGTCGAGCGACTGCCGGTCGGCTCGGGCGTGCTCGCCGAGGTGCGCCGCGTTCGCAGCCGGGTCGCGCTGCGCGGCACCACCGCCGGGCAGCAGTGGGCCCGACTGGACCGGGCGTCGCTCACCCTGGCCGGGATGGCGCCCCGGCTTACCGGGCTGGCCGAGCCGGCCGTGCTGGAAGCCGCTGCCGCCGACCGGTCGTTGCGCGACCTCGCCGCGCGGGTGGCCAGCGTGGAACGGGCCCTGCGGCTCGCGCCGACCGACGCCCGGGCGCCGCTGGCCGAGGCGCACCGCACGCTGACCGCCCAGCTGGAGAGCGGCGTGGCGGCCTACGAGCGGCTGGTGGTCGCCGCCGCCGGCTACCTCGCCGAGGACGCCCGACCGGAGCCCACCCACCCGGCAGCCGACCGGCTCACCGAGGCGACCGACCTGCTGCACGGGGTGGCCTCCGCCCTGGCCGAGCTGCGTGCCGGCGGCTCCGGGCTGCGGGCACCCACCAGCTGAGCCCCGCCCGGCCCGTCACGGTGGGGTCGGGACCGGGATCGGGCCGGTGTACGGCGAGCTGCCCACGACGTTGAACGACCGGATCCGGTAGTGGTAGGTCACGCCCCGGGCCAGCCCCGTGTTGGTGAAGCCGCGACCGGTCACGGTGAAGGTCGCCACCTCCTGCCCGAACGCCGGGTCCAGCGCCCGCTGCACGATGAACCCGGACCCCGGACCGGCGGGCGTGTGCGCCGTCCAACCCAGCACCACCGTGGCGGTGTCCGGCCCCGGCGCGCTCGCGGCGGCGGTCACCTCGCTCGGGGTGCCCGGCGCGGGCGGGGTGCTCGCCGCGGCCACCGTCGACCAGGCCGAGGCGGCACCCAGGTACGTGGTGCGGACCCGGTAGTAGTACGTGGTGTCCGGGGCGGCCGTGGTGTCCAGGTGGTTGTCACCGACCCCGATCGCCGTGGTGCCGGGGCCGCTGGTGAAGGTCGGGTTGGTGGCCCGCTGCACGTCGATGCCGGTGGCGAAGGAGCGGTTCGTCCAGCGCAGGGCCACCCGCAGCGGCGCGGCGGGCGGGATCGCCGCGATCAGCCCGCCCGGCGCGGCGAGGTGCACCGAGGCGGGCACGCTGTTCGACCAGGACGAGTAGCTGACGTCGTTCTCCGCGCGGATCCGGTAGTGGTAGGTCGTGCCGGGGGTGACGGTGGCGTCGGTGTAGCGGGTGGCGGCGGCCGCGACGGTGATCGTGGTGACGTCGCCGCCGAAGGTCGCGTCGGTGGCCCGTTGCAGCAGGTGGCTGGTCGCGGGCGGGCGTCCGCCGTTGCCGGTCCACGCCAGGGCGATCGCCGGCAGCGCGGTGGCCGAGCCGGGCACCGGCGTGGCGGTCAGCCCGGTGGGGGCCCTCGGGGTCACCCGCAGCACCAGCGGGCGACTCATGCCCAGGTCGCGGTGGCCGGCGAGCTGGCTGTGCCAGCGGTACTCCCAACCGAGGTTGACCATCTGGTTGACCACCACGGCGGGTCGCCCGTCGGTCGGGCTGATCGGCGTCGACCCGGCCCGCGCGCCGGGTGGACGGCCGGGGTCGAGCAACCGGACGCTGTCGCCCAACTTGAACGGCAGGGCCGGGGCCACGGGGCGGAGCGCCACCACCACGTCCTCCCGCGGGTTGACCCGGACGATCTGCTTCCAGCCCAGCTCCGCACCGTGCGGGGGGCGCTGCGTGCCGTCCCAGCCGACCCGGTTGACGAGCTGCACGTCGCAGCCGCCGAAGTGCAGCGGCTCGGTCTGCCGGACGTTGCCGCTGATCCGCCAGAGCTGGGTGCCGTCGGCCGGCGCGCCGACCGGTATGGCCGGGTCGGCGGCGTACAGCACCTCGGTGACCGGGTCGGTCGGGCCGAGCGGCAGGGTCGCCGGGGCGAGCGGCCCGGCGTGCGGGTGGGCGACCCCGAGCCGCCCGGCCAGCCGCCCGTGACCGGGTTCGAAGACCTGCTGGGCGGCCTTGACCTCGATCGGCAGGGTCACCGGGCCGGCGCCGCCCAGCGGTGTGAACGTCACGGTGTCGGCGTGCGCCGACACCGTCGTCCCGGCCGCCGTCCGGCTGCCGAAGGCCGGGTCGTACGCCGGCTGCGGCACGATCGGCGGGCGCTGGCTGGCCGCGTACGCCCCGGGCAGCCGCTCCCGCAGCCGGGCCAGGTCGTACGCCGGTTCGGGCACGCCGCTCACCCGGAACTGGAGCAGGGTGCGGGTGTTCGGGCCGTACCCGGGCTCGGTGGGCGGCGGGCCGCCCTCGGCCGTCCGGTCCGGCGCGTCGGTGTGCTGGTCGTAGCGCGGGTCGAAGCCGGGCAGCGGTGCCGGGGCGTCGTTGTAGAGGATCAGCGTGCTGCCCGGTGCCACGGTGGAGAAGTCGACGAGCACATCGGCGCGCTCACCCGGGGCGAGCAGCAGCGTGTGCCCGTCCACGTTCAGCACGGTCGGGTCGAGCCGGTCGTAGCGGTACCCGATCGGCCGGTTCGGCAGCACCACCGGGGCGGGCAGCAGCCCGGCCTCGTTGCCGATCTGGACGAACTCCGGGCCGGCGGCCCGTGGGTCCGGCACACCGCCGTCCCGCCCGTCGCTCGGCCAGGCGGCCGGCCGGTCCGGCGCGCGTACGGCGGGCACCATCGGCACCTCGCCGGCGTCCGCGTCGGCCAGGACGCCGTCGTCGGTCCACATCGGCGCGTCCGAGCAGGCCCGGTAGAGCTGGAGGTTGAGGCTGCGGTCCAGGCAGGCGTTGAGGATGCGGAACCGGTACGCGCGTGGACGCACCTCCAGGTACGGGTAGGCGACGCCGTTGACCAGCGGGGTGTCGCCGTACGCCGCGGGCACCGCGGACGGGTGTGGCACCCCGGGGCGCAGCGGCGGCTCGGTGGGCGCGCCGACGGGGTCGTGGTGCGGGTTCGGCACCGGCCCCGGTCCGGTCGGCGGTGGCCCGCCGGTGATCCGTTCCGCCAGCGGCCAGCCGTCCACCGTGGGCTCGCCGTCGGCCCGGCTGCCGTCCGGGGCGGGACTGCGCGACCAGGGGCCGTAGTCCCACCGGCCGGTGGGATTGCGCCCGCCGGACCGGTACGGGTTCTGCCGGGGCTGGTAGACGTGGGGGTGCCACAGGCTGCCCCGGGCCCCCCACCGTTCCCGGTCCCAGGTCGGGTCCTCGGCGGCGAGTTGGGTGTCGTCCGGTACGAACGTCTTGTCCTCGATCACCAGGGGGAGCTGGTCGGCCGGCAGCACCCCGTCGGCGACGAGCTGATCCTCGACCGGGTCGGTGAGCAGGTAGGGCGCGAGCTGCCCACCGTAGACGGTGAGCCGGGCCAGGCCGAGGGTGTTGTCGTGGAACCAGAGCAGCCGGCCGCTCTGCTCGTTGGGGAAGTAGAGCGTGGTGGCGCCGGCACCGGGTGGCGGCATGTCCGGCACGGGCGTCAGGCCCGTCCCGGTCGGGTACGGGGTGATCTCGCCGGCCGGGGTGATCCACTGGCCGGGGTTGCCCGCGCTGGTCCAGCCGGTCTGCGCCCCGGCCAGGTGCAGCACCGCTCGGTTCTGCGGGTACGGCGCCGGGCCGTCCAGCGGGCCGATGCCGGCCCCCTCGACCGTCTCGTCGACCGGCAGGAACAGCTCGCCGGCCCGGCCGGTGGGGAGCTGGTTGATGAACTTCACCCGGACCGGCCGGCCCCGCCGGGCGTGGATCATCGGGCCGAGGTGCCAGGGCCGTTCCGGGGGCGCCACCGTGTTGTGGCCGGACGCGTCGGTGCCCAGGTTGAGCTGGCGGTAGCCGCGCAGCCGGGTGGCCGGCAGGTCCCGGTGCAGGCGTTGCGTGTACTCCTGGAGCCCGATCTCGTAGTAGTCGCAGCCCGGGTAGCTGATCGTGTCGGGCACCGCAACCGGCAACCGCCCGCCGAGGTCGGTGCCGCCCGCCCGGCCCGGGATCGGCAGCGCGTCGACGAACTTCCGCAGCCCGGTGCCCGGCACCGGCCGGCCGTCGGGGGCGCGCGTCGGGCGGGGACTGTACGCGACGTTCGGCACCGGCCCGAAACAGCGCGGCACGGCGGTCGGGTCCAGGCTCGCCGCGGGGGCCCCCTCCTCGGCGGTACGCGCGGCCGGGACGGACACCGTCCGGCCGAGGCTGTCGGGGGTGGGCCGGTAGAAGAAGGTGGAGCGGAGTCTGCGGAAGATCGCCATGACTCTCCCCGGGGTTGGGGCACGAGGATCGCCACCCCGGCGTGGCGACCCCCGGCACTCTGCTGACGGGCGGTGAGCATTCAACCGCAGCATGCGACGTCGGAGGCCGGATAGGAATTACCCAATCGTCCGTATCTGGGCTGGCCCCGGTCGGCGGGGGCCCGGTCAGCCGGGCGGTGGGGTGTGCGGCTGCTCCGGCTGGCAGACCGGGCACCAGTAGGTGACCCGTTCGCCCAGCTCCTCCTTGCGGATGGCGGTGCCGCAGCGGCGGCACGGCTGGGCGCGGCGGCCGTACACGTAGCTGGTCTGACCCCGGTGCAGCGAGCCGGTGGTGCTCTGCGTCCAGCGGCCCCGGTTGGCGGCCAGCAGCCGCTGGGCGAGCGCCACAGTGGCGGGCAGGTCCGGCACCGCGGCGACGGGCGTCCACGGCGACACGCCCCGCAGGAACAGCACCTCGCACTTGTAGAGGTTGCCCACCCCGGCCAGGTTGCGCTGGTCGAGCAGGGCCTCGCCGATGCTCTGCTCCGGGTGCGCGGCGAGCCGGTGGACCGCCTCGGCCGGGTCCCAGTCCGGGCCGAGCAGATCCGGCCCGAGGTGACCCACCAGACCGTCCTCCTCGGCGGTCGGCACCAGGGCCAGCTCGTGCAGGTGGTAGCCGACCGCCACCGCGCCGGGGGTGCGCAGCACCACCCGGATCAGGTGCGCGGGCCGGCCGCTCCACCGTTCCCCCGGCGCGTACGCCCGCCAGGCGCCGTCCATCCGCAGGTGGGAGTGGAGCGTCCACCGCGCGTCGTCCGGGGCGGTGAGGCGCAGCAGCAGGTGCTTGCCCCGGCTGGCCGACTCGCGGACGGTCCACCCGGTGAGGTCGGTGGTGGCCAGCTGCGGCACCCGGAAGTCGGACCCGGTGAGCCGCGCGCCGGCCAGCGCGCGGTGCAGCACGCGGGCGGTGTTCCAGACGGTGTCACCTTCGGGCACCCTGCCATCCTCCCTCTTTCGAGCAAGATTCGCATGTGTCGCTATTTGTAGGCAGGTTCCTCATGATCTCCTGACATGCGAGGGTCAGGGGGTTCTGAGGAGAATGCCCATGACGCGACCTCATTGTCGTATCCGATCCGCTACCCTCACCGCCACCCTCGCCCTCGCGCTCACCGCCGCCGTCGCGCCCGCCACCAGCCTTTTCCCCAGCGCCGTACCCGCAACCGGCACGTCGCTCACCCTGACCGCCGCCGTGCCCGGTGCGGAGCGGTGGAGCGCCGACCTGTCGGTCGTCGACCGTGACGACGTCAACGTCCGGCGTACCGCCGCCGGGCTGCGGCTGCGCGAGGCGCGCACGGCCGGGCGCAGCCCGCGCAGCCCGCACAGCGCGGTCGCCGAGGGCATGCTGCTGACCGCACCACGCACCCTCGCCCGACCGGCCACCCGGGTCCGCGCCGAGATCAGCGCCGACGTCCCCGCCGGCGCCAGCGTGGAGGCGCAGGTCCGCGGATGGCGGGTCAGCGGCTGGACCGAATGGCGGTCCGCGACCGCCGGCGTGGTCTTCGACCGACCGGTCCGCCGGGTGCAGACCCGGGTGGTGCTGACCGCGCGGGCCGGCGGCGTCACCGCGACGGTACGCGGCGTCCAGCTCACCGCCGACGCGACGGCAGCCGTCTCCGCCGCCACGCCCGGCCTCACCTACCGGGTGTACGCCACCCGGATCGGGCTGGTCGGCCAACTGACCGCCAACGGCCGCACCATCCAGCCGCGCGACCACTTCGCGGCGCTACCGTCGCGCCGGAGCCTCTCCCCGCTCAACAGCGGCGACTACACCGTGCGGGTCTGCACCACCACGGGCGCCCGCTGCGAGTACGCCCCGGTCTGGGACGTCGGGCCGTGGAACACCCGCGACGACTACTGGAACCCGTCCGCCGTACGGGAGAACTGGAAGAACCTGCCGCAGGGCCGGCCCGAGGCGCAGGCCGCCTACCAGTCCGGCTACAACGGCGGGCGGGACCAGTTCGGGCGTACGGTGCTCAACCCGGCCGGCGTCGACCTGGCCGACGGCACGTTCACCGACGGCCTGCAACTCACCACCAACGCCTGGGTGGACGTCGCCTACCTGTGGACCGGCGGCGGGCCGCGCGGCGTCGTCGGTGACGGGCCGCTCAACATCCGCAGCGGGCCCAGTACGTCATACAGGGTCCGCGGCCTCGCCGCCCGGTTCGCCAACGTGCCGATCCAGTGCTACGTCACCGGTCAGTCGGTCGCCGGCCCGTACCGCACCACCACCAGATGGAACCGCCTGGCCACCGGGCAGTACGTCAGCCACGCGTACATCTCCGCCGTCTACGGCGGCGGCGTGCCGGTCTGCTGAGTCGGCCCTACCCCGGCGGGGTCGTCAGGGACGCTCGTCGGGGCGGGCGGGGCGCACCATGTCCTGGTAACGCGGGTGGCTCGCCCCGTACACGGCGTAGTTGAGCCGGGCGTGCGACAGGCTCAGGTCGCCGTTCGCGCCGCCGCGCACCGCGTCGGCGTCGGCGTCGCTCTGACCGTCGTCGGTCCAGAAGCAGACCGGGCAGGTCCCGCCGCCGGTCCGAGAGGCACAACAGGGACAGCCCACGGGAACTACGTGTTCACCCACCGGGGCAGCATTCCATAGTCGAATGTCACCCGGCCACCCGCAGGAGGTCGCCCGGACGCACCCCGAGGACGTCCACCGCTCGGCCGCCGTTGACCGCCACCGCCACCAGATCGGCCGAATCGACGTACACCACCAGGCCGCCCTCCGGTGCGTCGCCGAACGTCCGTCCGCGCACCGCCCCGCGGGCCGGTGCGGGCCCCGGCGGGCCCACCCGGACGGTGGCCGGGAGCGGGCCGAGCACCTCGGCCGGTGCGGCCAGTTGGACGTTTCCGAAGTGGTCGACGGTCAGCACCTCGGCGGTGAAGCCCTCGGCGTCGCGGGCCACGACCGCCGGCGGCAGCCGGACGAGCCCGTCCGGGTCGACCGCCGGACCCGCCTCGGCCAGCGGCGCGCCGAGCGCCAGCCGGGCCGCCACCGGGGCGAAGACGTCCCGGCCGTGGAACGTGCCGGACACCCGGGCCGCCAGCCAGCGCGGCTCGGTCAGCTCCACCGCGGCGGTCACCCCGCCGAGCGCGGCAGCGGCGTCCGGCAGCAGCCCGTTGTCCGGGCCGACCAGCAACCCACCCGGGGTGGCCAGCGCGACGCCCCGCCGGGCGGTGCCCACCCCCGGGTCGACCACCGCCACGTGCACGCCCACCGGCAGGTACGGCACCGTCTGCGCCAGCACGGCGGCACCGCGTCGGACGTCCGCCGGCGGCACCAGATGGGTCACGTCGATGACCCGGGCGGCCGGCGCGATCCGGGCGATCACCCCGTGGCAGGCGGCCACGAATCCGTCGGTGAGGCCGTAGTCGGTGGTCAACGAGACCCAGGGCGTGACAGCCATCCCGGCAGGTTAACCGTCGACGTCGGTCCGCGGTTCCACCAGTGGGATCTCCGGCTGAGCCGACGGGCGCGTCGGTGCCCGCCGGAGCGCACCCCGGCCGTGCGGTCGATCACCGGTGGCGGATATGGGACAGCGCGGTGGCTGACCGGCCACTGCCGCCGTCGGGCGTGGCCCGGCAGACTGCCCTGGTGACACATCGGAGCCTGCCCGCCGTCGGGATCCTTCTGGTCGCCGTCGCGCTGACCGCCGGCTGCGGCAGTGACGACGACAGCCCTCGGGCGGCCCCGCCGGCGTCGCCCGTCGCGACCCCGGCGGCGAGCGGCCTCGCCAGCGTGCCGACGCCGTCGGTGGTCCCGTCCGGTTCGGCCGATCCCGCCGGGCCGTCGGGCCGCCCCGCTCAGCCGACCCCGCCGCCCGCCGTGCCGCCCGCGCCGCCGCAGGGGCCGGTCGAGCGCCGGCCGGCCAGCCCGCCGCCGGTGGTGCTGCCCCCGCGCCCGGCCGGTGCGCCCGGTGCCCGCCAGGTGGTCGACGCCTTCAAGGCCGCCGGTCTGCGAGTGACGCACCCCAAAGACCGCTCCGTTGACTGTGGACCGGACGGTCTCGGTCTGGGCTGTTCCGAGATCGTCGCCACCGATGGCGTGACGGTCTACGTGTTCCCCGACGAGACCAGCGCCGGCGACATCGCCGAGACGTGGGGCGGCCAGTCGTACCGGCGCGGCGCCGTGGTGCTCAACTACCTCGAGGCGAAGACCCCGGCGGCCGACCGACTTCGCTACGAGAAGATCCTCAACAACCTCCACTGAAACCGAGCGCCGGCCACCAGCCGCCGCCGCCGCCGACCGCCGACTGCCGACCGCCGACTGCCGACCGCTACGGGCCTTAGCGTCGGTGGCCGGGGCATGTCTGTCTCGTGAGCGATATGACTGTGAGTCATATTTATGACTCACAGTCATATCGCTCGACGGGAGATTGGCTAGCCGGTGGGCCGGTGGGCCGGTGGGTCGATGGGCCGGTGGATCTGGCGGGCCAAGTGGGCCGGGTGGGCCGACACCGCCCGGCGCAGCATGTCGCGTGGGCCGGGTGGCCCAAGTGCCCGAAGTGGCCCAAGTGCCCGAAGTGGCCCAAGTGGCCCAAGTGGCCCAAGTGGCCCAAGTGGCCCAAGTGGCCCAAGTGGCCCAAGTGGCCCGAGTGGGCCGGGTGGGCGCGGGCCGGGTGGGCCCGGTGGGCCGGGTGGCCCAAGTGGGCCGGGCGGGCCGGTGGGCCGGACGGGCCGGGTGCGCCGAGTGGCCCAAGCGGGCCGGACGGCCAGTGGGCCAGGTGGCCGCCGCGCTGGCGTCGCGCGGTCGGATCAGCCGCGCAGGCGCAGGCCGCGCGGGGTGGCCCGGAAGCCGGCGGCGGTCAGCGCGTCCCGCAGCGGCGAGGAGTGCACCGCCTCGCCGTCGGCCCGCTCCACCGACATCGCGCCCAACGCTCCGGAGTGGACGGCGTCGGCGAGCGCCTTGCCGGCCGCGGCGAGCATGTCGGTGTCGTCGCTGAAGGAGAGCAGGGTCCGGCCGCCGCGTTCCACATACAACACCAGGTCACCGGCGACCTGCACCACCAGGGCACCGGCCTTGCGGCCGGCCCGGTGCCCGGTCGCGGGGGCGGCCCCGTCGCCGGAGTCGACGATGCGTTCCGGCCAGGGCAGCGCCGCGCCGTACGGGTTGGCGGGGTCGGTGGCCGCGAGGACTGTGGTCGGCCCACTCCGGCCGCGCGTGCCCTCGGCCGGGTCGGCAAGCGCGCGGAGCCGGTCCACCGCGCCGGGCACCGCGAACTGCGCCGCGCCGAGGCCCTCGACGAAGTAGCCCCGGCGGGCCGCGCCGCGCTCCTCCAGCGCCGACAGCACCGGGTAGACGGCGGAGAAGCCCCCGACCACCTGTTCGGCCATCACCGCGCCCCGGGTGACCACGCCGTGCCGTTCCAACAGGACGTCGGCGAGGGCAGCGGCCCGCCTGGTCGGGTCGAGGTCCCGCTCCGGAAGACGCGACCAGCGGCCGGCGACGGTCGGCGGGCCGCTCCGGGTGGGCAGGGCCACCCGGCCGGGCCGCCGGTAGCGGGTGCGCGGCGCCGAGGGCCGGGACCGGTGCGCACCACCGGCGCCGAGCACCGCCCGCAGCGGGGCGAGGGTGTCGTTGGTGAGGTGGCCCGCCCAGACCAGGTCCCAGATCACCCCGGTCAGCGCGGTGTCGTCGGTGGAGCCGACCCGGTCGGCCAGCGCGCGGAAGAACAACGCCTGCCCGTCGCCGAGCGCGTCGAGCACCGCGTCGTGCAGCGGGGTACGGGTCAGCGCCTCGTCGGGCGGCGGGAGCAGCAGCGGCGCGGCGTCCGCGTACGCCAGGGTGACCCAGCCGTCGCCCCCGGAGATCGCCCCGGACCCGGCCCAGAGCACCTCACCGCTGGCGCACAGCTCGTCGAGGTGGGCGGGGGAGTAGTCGGCGACCCGGCCGGGCAGCACCAGCCGCTCCAGCGCGGACGCCGGCACCGCCGCGCCCTGCAACTGCTCCACCGTGGCGGCGAGCGCCTCCACGCCCCGGGCGGACGAGCCGACCTGCTGCCAGCGCGGCAGGAACGTGGCCAGCGCCCGGGGCGGCACCGGCTCGATCTCCCGCCGTAGCGCCGCGAGCGAACGGCGGCGCAGCATCCGCAGCACCTCGGCGTCGCACCACTGGGCGCCGGCCGTGTCCGGTGTGAACTCCCCGGAGACGACGCGGCCGGTGGCGGCGAGGCGGCGCAGCGCCTGCTCGACGACGAACACCCCGAGCCCGAAGCGCGCCGCGCAGCTCGCTGCGGAGAACGGCCCGTGGGTGCGGGCGTAGCGGGCCACCAGGTCACCCAGCGGGTCAGCCACCGGGGCGAGGTACGCCTCGGCCACCCCGACCGGCAGCGCCACGCCGAGGGCGTCGCGCAGCCGGGCGGCGTCCTCGATGCCCACCCAGCGCTGCTCGCCAGCGATGCGGACCCGCAGCACCCGGCGGGTGGCCTCCAACTCGGTCAGCCAGCCCTCCGGTACGCCCCGCTCGGTCACCTCGGCGTCGCTCAGGTCGCCGAGCACCCGCAGCAGCTCGACCACGTCCTCCGCGTCGCGCGGGCGGCGCTGGTCGGTCAGCCAGCGCAGTTGCCGATCGGTCTCGGCGAGCACCGCCGGATCCAGCAGTTCGCGCAGGTCGACCCGGCCGAGCAGCTCGCCGAGGAGGGTGGAATCCAGCGCGAGGGCGGCGGCCCGGCGCTCGGCGAGCGGGGCGTCGCCCTCGTAGAGGAACGCCCCGACGTAGCCGAAGAGCAGCGACCGGGCGAACGGGGACGGCGCGCTGGTCTCCACCTCGACCAGGCGGACCTTGCGGGCCGCCAGGTCGCGCATGAGCCCGGCCAGCGCCGGCTGGTCGAAGACGTCCTGGAGGCACTCCCGGGCGGCCTCCAGGGTGACCGGGAAGTCGGCGTACTCGCGGGCGACGTCGAGTAGTTGCGCGGCGCGTTGCCGCTGCTGCCAGAGCGGCTGGCGGCGGCGCGGGTCGCGGCGGGGCAGCAGCAGCGAGCGGGCGGCGCACTCCCGGAAACGGGCGGCGAAGAGCGCGGACGTGCCGACCGACTCCTCCACGAGCTGGGCGATCTCGTCGGGTTCGAAGACCACCACGTCGGCGCCGGGTGGCTCGTCGGCGGTGTCGGGCAGGCGCACCACGATCCCGTCGTCGGAGGGCATCACCTGGGCGTCCACCCCGTACCGCTCGGCCAGCCGGCGGCCCACGGCGAGGGCCCACGGCCCGTTGACCCGCGCGCCGAGAACGCTGTGCACGGCCAGCCGCCAGTCGCCCAGCTCGTCGCGGAACCGCTCGACCACGATGGTGCGGTCGTCGGGCAGCGAGCGGGTGGCCTCCCGCTGGTCGCGCAGGTAGGCCATCAGGTTGGCGGCGGCCCAGTCGTCCAGCCCGCCGTCGCGCAGCGCGGCCAGCGCCGCCTCGTCGCTCAACCGCAGGAGGGTGCGTACCCGGGCGCCGATGGCCCGACCCAGCTCGACCGGGCGGCCCAGCTGGTCGCCCTTCCAGAACGGCATCCTGGCGGCCTGACCGGGCGCGGGGGAGACCAGCACCCGGTCGGGTGTGATCTCCTCGATGCGCCACGACGAGGAGCCGAGCAGGAAGACGTCGCCGACCCGCGACTCGTAGACCATCTCCTCGTCCAGCTCGCCGACCCGGGCGGCCCGCTCGGCGCCGGCCAGGAAGACCCCGAACAGACCCCGGTCGGGGATGGTGCCGCCGCTGGTCACCGCGAGGCGCTGCGCGCCGGGGCGGCCGGTGAGCAGGTCGCTGGCCCGGTCCCAGACCAGCCGGGGGCGCAGCTCGGCGAACGCGGTGGACGGGTAGCGGCCGGAGAGCATGTCCAGCACGGCGTGCAGCGCGGAGTCGGGCAGCTCGTTGAAGGGCGCGGCCCGGCGGACCAGCACGGCCAGGTCGCCGACCCGCCACGGCTCCAGAGAAACCATCGCGACGATCTGCTGGGCCAGCACGTCCAGCGGGTTGCGCGGGTAGTGCAGCTCCTCGATCGCGCCGTCGGTCATCCGCTCGGCGACGACCGCGCAGGACAGCAGGTCGCCACGGTGCTTGGGAAAGACCACCCCGCGGGAGACCGCGCCCACCTGGTGCCCGGCCCGACCGACGCGTTGCAGGCCGGCGGCGACGCTCGGTGGGGCCTCGATCTGCACCACCAGGTCGACCGCGCCCATGTCGATGCCCAGCTCCAGGCTGGAGGTGGCCACCACCGCCGGGAGCTGGCCGGACTTGAGCGCCTCCTCGATGTGCTTGCGCTCCTCGCGCGAGACGCTGCCGTGGTGCGCGCGGGCGATCACCGGCGCGGCGCCGGTGGCCGCGCCGGACTGGGCCATCACCTCGGCCGGGCCACCCCACCGCTGCGCGCCGGGCGCCGGGCCGCCGTCGGCGGCCGGCTCGTCGCCCACCGACAACCCATCCGGTACGTCGATCGCGCCCACGGCCGACGCGGAGGCGATCGCGGCGGAGGCGACCTCCTCGGCGGCCAGCTCGTTGAGCCGTGCGCACAGGCGCTCGGCACTGCGGCGGGAGTTGGTGAAGACGATGGTGGAGCGGTGCTGACCGATGAGCGTGAAGACCCGCTCCTCGACGGCCGGCCAGATCGAGGCACGGCGTGGCCCGGGACCGCCGAGGGAATCCTCCGGCGGCTGCTCCTGCTCGTCGAGGCGGGTCATGTCCTCCACGGGGACCTGCACGCTGACCTCGATGGTCTTCGCCGTGGCCGGCTGCACGACGTCAACCGGCCGGGCGCCGCCGAGGAACCGGGCGCAGGCGTCGACCGGCCGGACGGTGGCGGAGAGGCCGATCCGTTGTGCCGGCGTGGGCAGCAGCTCGTCCAGGCGTTCCAGCGAGAGGGCGAGGTGGGCGCCGCGCTTGCTGCCGGCCACCGCGTGCACCTCGTCGACGATCACCGTCTGGACGCCGCGCAGCGAGTCCCGAGCGGCGGAGGTGAGCAGCAGGAACAGGGACTCGGGCGTGGTGATGAGGATGTCCGGTGGGGTGCGGGCGAAGGCCCGTCGCTCGTCGGCAGGTGTGTCGCCGGTGCGCATGCCGACGGTGATGTCCGGCGGCGTCACGCCGAGCCGGGCCGCCGCCTGCCGGATGCCGGCCAGCGGGGCGCGCAGGTTGCGCTCCACGTCGACGGCGAGAGCCTTGAGCGGGCTGACGTAGAGCACCCGGCACCGCTGCCGTGCCTCGGCCGGTGCGGGCTCGCGGGCCAGCCGGTCCAGCGACCAGAGGAAGGCGGCGAGCGTCTTGCCGGAGCCGGTGGGCGCCACGACGAGGGCGTTGCGGCCGGCGGCGACGGATCGCCAGGCACCGGTCTGGGCGGCGGTGGGCGCGGCGAAGGCGGCGTCGAACCAGGCGCGGGTGGCCGGGCCGAAGCCGTCGAGCACCCCGCCCTTGTCCGCATCTCCCCCGCTCACCGATCCATCCTGCCCCGCCGGTACGACAACGACGAGCGGCCCACGGGGGAACGTGCCGAGCTGGATGGAAAAAGCGATGGATGCGCCATTAATACGTTAAGTCTCACTTAACTGCTTGCTTGTAAGGAGCAACATAAAGTAACTTCACCCGCAACGCGAACCGGGTGGAGGGGATCGGATGGCCGGCGAGCCGCGACACGTCGAACCCGCCACCGATGTGCTGATCCGCAAGGTCGACAGTCACCTCGCCACGCTCCGCGGCGGCCTGCACGGGCCCGAGCTGGAACTCGCCGAACGCCTCGCCCGTTGCCTGCGCGAGATGGTCGTCTCCACCGCCCAGGCCAGCGCCGCCGACCGGGGGCAGGTCCGCGTCGCCGTGCACTATTTCGTGCTCCGCCGGGAGAGCCGCGGCCGGCTGCTCTCGATGCGGTCCCTCGCTGTCGCGGAGCGGGTCGTCGCGAAGGTCGCCCGCCAGCTCGGCCGCGTCGATCTGCTGAGCGAGCTGCACCTGGAGAGCTCGGACCTCGACGACGAGCTGACCATCGGCGACGCCCTGCTGCGCTGACCGCCGACCGCACACCAGGGCTCATAGCGGGCTTATTCCGGCAAAACCGCCCGAAGGGCGGAGAACTGGCGTTCGATCGCTGCTAGGCGCCACCGCTGCACGGGCGTCGGCCACCTCGATCGGGAGTGCGGGTGCTGGTACTGCTCATCCTCCACCTCGTGGCGGCCCTCGCCGCGCCGCTGCTCGTCCGGTGGTGGGGTCCGCGCGCGTGTTATCCGCTGGCGCTCGCGCCGGCCGCCGCGTTCGGCTGGGCGCTGGCCCGCACCCCGGCAGTCGGTCACGGCGGCGCGGTGGTCGAGACGTACCCGTGGATCGGGCAGTTGGACCTGGACATCGCGCTGCGCCTCACCACGCTGTCCTGGCTCCTGACCCTGTTGATCGGCGGCGTCGGCGCGCTGGTGCTGGTCTACAGCGCCCGGTACTTCGACGCGGGCGCGCCCGGGATGGCGCAGTTCGCCGCCGTCCTGGTCGCCTTCGCCGGCGCGATGCTCGTCCTGGTCTTCGCCGACGACCTGCTGCTGCTCTACGTCGGCTGGGAGCTGACGACGATCTTCTCGTACCTGCTGATCGGGCACAGCACCGAACGCCGGTCCAGCCGGTGGGCGGCGGCGCAGGCGTTGACCGTCACCACGGCGGGCGGGCTGGCCATGCTGGTCGGGTTCATCCTGCTCGGCCAGCACGCCGGCAGCTACCGCTGGTCGGAGATCGCCACCCACCCGCTGCCCGGCGGCGGCTACCTGATCACGGCGGTGCTGCTGATCCTGGCCGGGGCCCTGTCCAAGTCGGCGGTGCTGCCGTTCAGCTCCTGGCTGCCGGTCGCGATGGCGGCGCCCACCCCGGTCAGCGCGTACCTGCACGCCGCCGCCATGGTCAAGGCGGGCGTCTACCTGGTCGGGCTGCTCACGCCGGTGCTCGCCACGGTCGGCCCGTGGCGGCCCGTGGTGCTCATCGCCGGTGTGGCCACCATGCTCATCGGCGGCTGGGCGGCGCTGCGGCAGACCGACCTGAAGCTGTTGTTGGCGTACGGGACGGTCAGCCAGTTGGGCCTGCTGGTCGCGGTGACGGGCGCGGGCACCCCGGACGCCGCGCTGGCCGCCACGGCGATGCTGCTGGCGCACGCCCTGTTCAAGGCGGCGCTGTTCCTGGTCGTCGGCGTCATCGACCACGGCGCCGGCACCCGCGACCTGCGCGAGTTGTCCGGGCTGCGGCGCTGGTCGCGGCCGTTGTTCGCGGTCGCGGTGCTGGCGGCGGCGTCGATGGCAGGCGTGCCGCCGCTGGTCGGGTTCGTCGCCAAGGAGGCGGTCTTCGCGGCGTTCACCGACGACCCGGTGCTCCTCACCGGGCTGGTCGCCGGGACGGTGCTCACCGTGGCGTACAGCGCCCGCTTCCTCTGGGGCGCGTTCGCCGACCGGCCGGGCGTCGAACCGGTCGAGCCGGTGCCGATCGCGGCGTCGATGCTGGTCCCCCCGGCCGTGCTCGCCGTCGTCGGGCTGCTCGCCGGCCCCGCCGCCGGCGTGCTGGACGGCCTGCTCAGCCCGTACGCCGAACTGCTCGGCGCGGTCGACGGGCACCTGACGCTCTGGCCCGGGCCGACCGCGGCGCTCGGTCTGTCCGTGCTGGCGCTCGCCGGCGGCGGCCTGCTCTTCGCGCTACGCGGACCGCTCGCCCCGGTGTTGGCCCGGCTCCGCGCGCCGGTCAGCGGCAATCAGGGGTACGAGTGGACCGTCGGCCGGTTCGACCGCCTCGCCATCGAGGTCACCGGCGCGACCCAGCGGGGCTCCCTGCCGCAGTACCTGGGCATCATCCTGATCACCCTCGTGCTGCTGCCCGGTGGGGCGATGCTCGCCGCCGGGCCGTGGCGGGCCGGGCTCCCGCTCTGGGACAACCCGCTGCAACCGGTGGTCGTGGTGGTGATCGCGGTGGCCGCGCTGCTCGCGGTCGGCGCCCGCCGGCGGTTGACCGCGATGCTGCTGGTGGGGATGACCGGCTACGGCACCGCCATGCTGTTCATCCTGCACGGCGCACCGGATCTCGCGCTCACGCAGTTCCTGGTGGAGACCGCGACCATCGCCGTGTTCGTGCTGGTGCTGCGCCGCCTGCCGGAGCGTTTCTCGGCCCGTCCGCTGCGCCGCAGCCGATGGACCCGCCGGGTGATCGGCGTGGCGATGGGCGTGGCGGCGGGCGGGCTCGCCCTCGTCGCGGCCGGGGCCCGTCGCGCACCGGACATCTCCGCAGTCTTCCCGGACCTGGCGGTGGGCGAGGCGTACGGCCGCAACGTGGTCAACGTGACCCTGGTCGACATCCGGGCCTGGGACACCATGGGGGAGGTGGCGGTGCTGGTGGTGGCCGCCACCGGGGTGGCCAGCCTGATCTTCGAGCGGTCCCGTACCGGGCCGCGACCGCGCCGGCCGGAGTCGGCCGATCGAGCGGCCCGGTCCGACCGGCCGGTCTGGTTGCGGGGCGGCCCGACCCTCTACGAGGAGCAGCGTTCGCTCGTGCTGGAGGTGGTCACCCGGCTGATCTTCCACACGGTGGTGCTGTTCTCGCTGTTCCTGCTCTTCTCCGGGCACAACGCGCCGGGCGGCGGGTTCTCGGGCGGACTGGTGGCGGGGCTCGCGCTGGCGGTCCGCTACCTGGCCGGCGGCCGGTACGAGCTGACCGAGGCCGCCCCGGTGGGCGCCGGCCTGATCCTCGGCGCGGGGTTGGCCGTGGCGGTGGGCTCCGGCGCGGTGGCGCTGGCGGCCGGTGGGTCGGTGCTGGAGAGCGCCAAGCTCGACCTGTCCCTGCCGCTGATCGGCGACGCCCACCTCGTCACCTCGCTGTTCTTCGACATCGGCGTGTACCTGATCGTGATCGGGCTGATGCTGGACATCCTGCGCAGCCTCGGCGCCGAGGTGGACCGGCACATCGAGGCCACCGGCACGGCGAGCGGCGGTCTGGCCGTCGACAAGGGCGGCCGGACGTGACGGCGAGTGGCCCCGGACCCACGATGGTGTTGGTGCTCGCCGTCGCGGTGCTGGTCGGCTGCGGGGTGATCCTGCTGCTGGAGCGCAGCCTCACCCGGATCCTGCTCGGCGTGATCCTGCTCGGCAACGGGGTCAACCTGCTGATCCTGCTGGGCGGCCGGTCCGGTGGCGCGCCGGTCGTGGGCACCGGGCCGGTGGACCAGATGAGTGACCCGCTGCCGCAGGCGATGGTGCTGACCGCCATCGTGATCACATTCGGGTTCACCGCGTTCCTGCTCGCCGTCGCGTACCGGAGCTGGTATCTCACCGGCGACGACGAGGTGCCCGACGACCTGGAGGACCGGCAGATCATCCGCCGTGCCGGGCGCAACGAGGTGGGGGCCGTCGACCACGGCGGCGAGGGCCCGGACGCCGACCCGGAGCAGGTCGATCCCGAGCCGGCCCGCCGACGGCTCCGGCGTGGCAGAGGGGACGGGGCGCGGTGAGCGGGGCGCGGGGGACGTGGTGAGCAGGCTCCTGCCGCTGCCGGTGGTGGTGCCACTGCTCGGCGCGGCGCTGACCCTGCTGCTGGCCACCCGGCCCCGGGTGCAGCGGGCGGTCAGCGTGCTCTGCCTGACCGTCACGTTCACCGTCGCGGTGGTGCTGCTGGTGCAGGCGTACCGGCACGGGCCGGTGGTGCTCGCGATCGGCGGGTGGCCGCCACCGGTCGGCATCGTGCTGGTGGCCGACCAGTTGGCCGCGCTGATGCTTGTGGTGTCCTCGGCGGTGACCCTCTGCGTGCTGCTGTACTCGATCGGCCAGGGCCGCAGCGAGACCAGCGAGAGCGCGCCGGTGGTCATCTTTCACCCGACGTACCTGGTGCTCACCGCGGGTGTCACCAACGCGTTCCTGGCGGGCGACCTGTTCAACCTGTTCGTCGGCTTCGAGATCCTGCTGGCGGCCAGCTTCGTGCTGATCACGCTGGGCGGCACCGAGACGCGGATCCGCACCGGGTCGACGTACGTGGTGGTCAGCATCCTCTCCTCGATGATCTTCCTGGCCGCGGTGGGGCTGGTGTACGCGGCCACCGGCACGCTCAACCTGGCGCAGCTCGCCCAGCGCCTCGACGACCTGCCGGACAACGTCCGGTTGACCCTGCAACTGATGCTGCTGCTCGCGTTCGCGATCAAGGCGGCGGTCTTCCCGCTGTCGGCCTGGCTGCCGGACAGCTATCCCACGGCCCCGGCCCCGGTCACCGCCGTGTTCGCGGGGCTGCTCACCAAGGTCGGCGTGTACGCGATCATCCGTACCGAGACGTTGCTGTTTCCGGGTGGTCAGGTCGACGGTCTACTCATGGTCGTCGCCGGGCTGACCATGCTGGTCGGCATCCTCGGCGCGGTGGCGCAGTCGGACATGAAGCGGCTCTTCTCGTTCACCCTGGTCAGCCACATCGGCTACATGATCTTCGGGGTCGCGTTGAGCACCGCCGCCGGTCTCGCCGGCGCGATCTTCTACGTGGTGCACCACATCACCATCCAGACCACGCTGTTCCTGGTGGCCGGCCTGGTCGAGGAGCGGGCCGGCAGCACCGATCTGCGTCGTCTCGGCGGCCTGGCCCGAATGGCGCCCCTGCTCGGCGTCCTCTTCTTCGTCCCGGCGATGAATCTCGCCGGGGTGCCGCCGTTCTCCGGGTTCCTCGGCAAGCTCGGCCTGCTCCAGGCCGGTGTGGCGGCCGGCGGGGCGCTGCCCTTGACGCTGGTGGCGGCCGGCACGCTGACCAGCCTGCTCACCCTGTACGTGGCCTCCCGGGTGTGGAACATCGCGTTCTGGCGGGCGCCCCGGACCGTCTCCAGCGAGCCCACCGTCCGGCTGCCCACCGTGATGGTCGGCGCGACCGCCGCCCTGGTCGCGTTCGGGTTGACGCTCACCGTGCTGGCCGGCCCGCTCTTCGACGTCACCGCCGACGCGGCCACCGACCTGCTCCTGCGTACGCCGTACGTGCGGGCCGTCCTGCCCGGTGTCGTGCCGTGACCGGCCCGCGTGCGACGACCCCGACGGGCGCGACCCCGCCGGTGCGGAGCCGGTTCGGGCGTTGGCGGGACCAGGCGTTGGCGCTCGGCTGGCTGGTGCTCGTCTGGAACCTGCTCTGGGGTTCGATCAACCTCGCCAACATCATCGGTGGCCTGCTGGTGGGCGGCGCGGTCCTGGTGTTCTTCCCGCTGCCGGCGGTCAGCTTCGGCGGCCGGCTGCGGCCGGGTGCCCTGGTGGCGTTCGCGGGCCGGTTCGCCGTCGAACTCGTCAGCGCGAGCCTGCACATCGCCCGGATCGCCGTGCAACCCGGCTACCGCCCGCGCGGGGCGATCATCGCCGTGGCGCTGCGGGTTCCCACCGACCTGAACCTGGCGCTCACCGCCGAGGCGGTCTCGCTGGTGCCGGGCACGCTGATCCTCGAGGTGGACCGGGAGTCGGCGACGCTCTACCTGCACGTGCTGGACACCCACGGGCCGGCGGACCTGGCCCTCTCCCGGGAACGCACCCTCGACGTCGAGCGACGGATCGTCCGGGCGGTGGGCAGCGCCGCCGAACTGCGCCGCGTCGGTCCCCATCCCGTCGAGAAGGGAAACTCCCAATGATCACGTTCCTGGCCGTCGTCCTCACCACCCTGCTGTCGGTGACCGCGCTGCTCGCGCTGATCCGGCTCTACCGGGGCCCCTCGCTGCTGGACCGGGTGATCGCGGCGGACATGCTCCTCGCCACCATGGTCGGCGCGGTGGGCGCGGAGGCGGCCGTCAACCGGCACGCCACCACGCTGCCCGTGCTGGTGGTGCTCTCCCTGCTCGGTTTCGTCGGCTCGGTGTCCCTGGTCCGCTTCGCCGTGCGGGAGCAGGCGTGATGGTGGCGACCGGCGGACACTCGGCGGCCGGTGTGCTCGCGACGGCTGCCGACTGGCTCGGCGCCGCCTGCCTGGTGACCGGCGCGCTGCTCGCCCTGTCCGCCGCGATCGGTGTGCTGCGCTTCCCGGACGCCCTGTCCCGGATGCACGCGGCCACCAAACCCCAGGTGCTGGGAGTGCTCCTGCTGCTGCTCGGCATCACGCTACGGCTGCGGTCCGCGGCCGACGTCGGCACGATCCTGCTGGTGGCGGTCTTCCAGTTGGCCACCGCGCCGGTCGCGGCACAGATGATCGGCCGGGCCGCGTACCGGTCCGGCCGGTTCGACCGCGGCCTGCTCGACGCCGACGAGTTGGCCGAGCGCCCGGCGGGCGGCGGACCCGGCGACGGCCGCGCCCGGCCGGAGTGAACCGGACGATCGACGCCTTCGGCCCACCCTCAGCGGAGTCCCAGGCAAGGCCGATAAAATAGCGGCATGATCGACTCTTCTGCCCAGGAGGGCAGCAGTAGCCAGCCGGGTCGTGCCCGGCATATTCCCGTCCCGACGGCCCCGGGAGCCCTGAGCGACCCGTGCTGATCGTCGTCGGCCTTCTCTTGATCATCGTGCTCACTGCCGCCACCGGTTACTTCGTGGCGCAGGAGTTCAGCTATGTCGCCGTGGACCGGGGCAAGCTGCGCCAGCTCGCCGACGACGGCGACCAGGCCGCCGCCCGGGCCCTCACCGTCACCAGCCGGCTCTCCTTCGTGCTCTCCGGCGCGCAACTAGGCATCACCGTCACCGCCCTGCTGGTCGGCTACGTCGCCGAGCCGTACCTCGGCGGCGGCCTCGCCGACCTGTTCGGCGTCGCCGGTCTCCGCGAGTCGGTCAGCCTGCCGCTGTCGGTGGCGCTGGCCCTGGTCATCGCCACCGTGGTGCAGATGGTCCTCGGCGAGCTGGCCCCGAAGAACCTCGCCATCGCCCGAGCCGAGTCACTCGCCCGGGCGCTGAGCCGGTCCACCCTCCTCTACCTGGCGATGGCCGGGCCGGTGATCCGGCTCTTCGACCGCGCGTCGATACGCCTGCTGCGCCGGGTCGGCATCGAGCCGATCGAGGAGCTGCCCAGCGGCGCCACCCCCGCCGACCTGGAACAGATCATCGCCGAGTCCCGCGAGGAGGGCAGCCTGGACGCCGAGATGTCCACGCTGCTCGACCGCGGGCTCGACTTCCGCGAGCTGACCGCCGGCGAGGCGATGGTGCCGCGCGTCGACGTGCACACCGTCCGGGCGCAGGAGCCGGTGAGCCGGGTGGTCGAGCTGCTGGACACCGGCCACTCCCGCTTCCCGGTGCGGGGTGCCGAGGGCGTCGACGACCTGATCGGCATCGTCGGGATCGCCGAGGTGCTCGGCGTACCGCCGGGGGAGCGGGCCACCACCCCGGTGAGCGCGGTGGCGGGGCCGCCGCTGCTCGTGCCGGAGACCCTGCCCCTGCCCACGGTGCTGGACCGCCTGCGGTCCGGGCACCGGCAGATGGCCTGCGTGGTGGACGAGTACGGCGGCTTCGCCGGTGTGATCACGCTGGAGGACATCGCGGAGGAGCTGGTCGGCCCGATCCGGGATGAGGACGACCCGCCGGAGCGCGCTCCCGCCCGGCAGGAGGACGGCTCGTGGGTGGTGCCGGCCCGCTGGCGGATCGACGAGGTCGCCGACAGCACCGGCATCGCGCTGCCCGAAGCCCCGGAGTACGACACGCTGTCCGGGCTGGTCATGCGCGAGCTGGGCCGGGTGCCGGAGGTCGGCGACCGGCTGGAGATCAGCCTGCTGCCCGAGGGTGCCGAGGTCGAAGACGGTGAGGCGGAGCCTCGGGCCCTGGTCGAGGTGCTCGCCGTGGACCGGCACGTCGCCGACTCGGTACGGCTGCAACTGAGCACGCCGGGGGTGACCGCGTGAGCCCCGGCATCGCGTTGTTCAGCTCGGGGGTCCTGCTGGCGTTGAACGGGTTCTTCGTGGCCGCCGAGTTCGCCCTGGTGGCCAGCAAGCGGTACCGGCTGGAGCAGGCGGCGGCCAGCGGCGGCCGGGCGGCCCGGGCCGCGCTGGACGGTGTCCGCGAGCTGTCGCTGATGCTGGCCGGGGCGCAGCTGGGCATCACGCTGTGCACCCTGGGGCTCGGCGCGCTGGCCGAACCGGCGATCGAGCACCTGATCAGCCCGCTGCTGCACGCGGTGGGGCTGCCCGACGCGGCCAGTCACGTGGTCGCCCTGGTCTTCGCCCTCGCTCTGGTGACCTTCCTGCACCTGGTGGTGGGGGAGATGGCGCCGAAGTCGTGGGCGATCACCGACGCCGAGCGTTCGGCGACGCTGCTCGCGCTGCCGTTCCGGGCCTTCGCCCGGGTGTCCCGGCCGGTGCTGTCGGCGTTGAACGCGCTGGCCAACGCGATCCTGCGCCTGGTCGGGGTCAACCAGCAGGATCAGCTCGCCCAGGTGCACGGCCCGGACGAGCTGCGGATGCTGCTGGAGCAGTCCCGCGAGCACGGGTTGCTCGGCGCTGAGCAGCACCAGCTGCTCACCAGCATGCTGGAGTTGCAGGGCACGTCGGTGGCGCAGGTGATGGAGCCGTTCGCCACCATGGTCACCGTCCGGCGCGACGACCCGGCCGAGCGGATCGAGCAGGTCAGCCGGGACAGCGGCCGGTCGCGGCTGGCGGTCCTGGACTCCAGCGGCGACGTCTGTGGCCTGGTGCACGTCCGGGAGGCGGTACGGGTGGTCACCACCGGCCGGGCCGCCACCGCCGGGGAGCTGATGACGCCGGCTTTCACCCTCCCGGCGACGTCCTCGGTCACCGAGGCGGTGGCCGCGATGCGCGCCCGGCAGTCCCAGCTCGCGCTGGTGCGCAACGGCGGTGGTCCGGCCCGCCCGATCGGCTTCGTCGCTCTGGAGGACCTGCTGGAGGAGGTCATCGGCGAGTTCGACGACGAGACCGACACGGTGCCGCGGGGCCGGCGGTTGCGGTGAGGCGCACGCCGACCCGACCGCGCTGCTGCGGTGCGGCGGGTCGGCGCGTCAGCATCCGGTCGAGGCGGCGGGCGTGAGGTGACCGCGACCGGGTAGGCGCGGTCGGTCCGGGGCCAGGGGGGCCTCGTCCCGCGAGGGGGCGCGCGGTGCGGTTGACGGGGGTGTCTCGGGACTCCGGCTGGACCGGGCTGTCCGTGCGGACCACGCTGCCGAACCCGAGCACCCGTCCGGGCCTGCGTCTGCCGGGGCGGGTGACCCTCGCCGCCGGGCCGGACGACGTGCTCGTACGCCACATCCGGCTCGGCCTGGTCACCACTGTCGAGCCGGACGACCCGGCCGCGCCCCGGCGCCTCGTGCAGTTCTTCTCGCTGCCGATCGCCGGGCGGTTCGTGGTGCCGGCGGGTCGCCGGCGGGCGGTCGACTTCGCGTTGCCGTTGCCGTGGGAGATCCCGGTGACCACGTTCGGCGGGGTGCCGTTGCTGAGCCTGCGGATGGGTCTGCGGACCGAGGTGTCCGTCGACCCGGATCTGGACCAGGGGGCCATGGTGCCGGTCCTCGTGCACCCGATCCCCACCCAGCAGCATGTGCTGGCGGCGCTGGCCACGCTCGGCTTCATGATCCGCCAATCCGGGTTGCAGGAGGGCGGGCTGCCGGGGGTGGAGCACACCCTGCCGCTGCACCAGCGGTGGGGCTACTGGGTGGGCCCGCTCTACGCCGGCCCGATCACCGAGCTTGAGCTGATCTTCGTGACGAACTCGGCGGGCCTGGAGGTGATCATGTGGCTGGACCGTCGGCTGTCGCTGGCCGGGATCACCCACCAGAGCATCAGCCGGTTCCGGGTCTGGCACGCGGACGCCGGGCAGCGGGACTGGGTCGCCACCGTGGACGGCTGGCTACGTCAGGCGATCAACCGGCACGCCGCGGCTGCCGCGCACGCCGACTGGTCCGCCACCATCAGCCGGTCCGCCCATGTCAGCCGCCACCCCGACCAGCCGATCAAACCCGGTTACGGGCTGGGCGGCACGGCCGGAAGCGGAGGCGTGGGAGGCGGCTCCGGCGGCGGCGACGGGACCTGAGGGGGGTCAGCCGGCGCTGGCGGTGGCGAGCTTGAGGCTGAAGGCGAGGAAGAGGGCTGCCACGGCGGTGGTGCCGCCCACGGCGAGGCGACGCCGTTGGCGGAACTGGGCGGCCAGGAACGTGCCCGCGAAGATCAGCGCGGTCAGGTAGAGCGCGCTGGTGACCTGGGCGATCAGGCCGAGCAGCAGGAACGACAGCGCCGGCCAGGCGTAGTCGGGATCGACGAACTGGATGAAGAACGAGATGAAGAACAGGATCGCCTTCGGGTTCAGCAGGCTGATCACCAGCGCCTTGCGGAACGGGCTGCGCATCTGCGCCGGTTCCGCGGCGTCGATGAGCCGCGGCGTGTCCGGGTCGTTGCGGTCGCGCCAGCGCCGCCAGGCGCCGCGCAGCATGGTCAACCCGACATAGCCGAGGTACGCGGCACCGGCGTACTTGACCACAAGAAAGACCGGCGGGTACGCCTTGAGCAGCGACGCCACCCCGGCGGCGGAGAGGACCATCAGCACCGCGTCGCCGACCCACACCCCGCTGGCGGCCCGGTAGCCGACGCCCACACCCCGTTTGGCGGCGGTGGACAGCACGAAGAGCGAGTTCGGTCCGGGTAGCAGGATGATGGCCACGGTGCCCAGCACGTACGTCCAGATGTCGGTGATCCCCAGCACGCCCGCCATCATCACGCCACCGACGCCGTCCGCAGAAGTCTTTCCCGCAGCCTGGCCTGTGCGTTAGGCCACTCGTCGACGGTCATCGCGTACTGCACGGTGTCCCGCCACGAGCCGTCCGGACGCTGGCAGTGCATCTGCAGCACCCCCTCCCGGGTGGCGCCGAGTCGTTCGATGGCCGCCTGCGAGCGGACGTTGCGGATGTCGGTGTGCCAGACGACCCGCACCGCGCCCAGGTCGTCGAAGGCCCGGCCGAGCAGCAGCAGCTTGGCCTCGGTGTTGATCCCGGTACGCCACCACGGCCGGCCGAGGAAGGTGTACCCGATCGCCACCGACCGTCGTTCCGGGTTGATCTCGTAGTAGGACGTGGTGCCGACCACCGCCCCGGTCCTCGCGCAGCGCTGCACCCAGGGCGCCCGCTCGCCGCGCTGCTGGGCGGCCAGCGCCGCGGCGACCACCTCGGCGGTCCCGGCCGGCTCGGTGGGCCGGGTGACGGTGAGGTGCCGCCAGACGTCGTCGTCGGCGGTGGCGCTGTGCAGGTCGTCGGCGTGCGCCAGGTCCAGCGGCTCCAGCAGGACGTGTTCGCCGCGCAGTGACACCGGGTCGTGCCAGGGCGTGCGGGCCGTCCGCAGGTACGCCGGCAGGGGCGCGGTGACCCCGGCGGCGGGTTGCGGCAGGCCGGCGGTCAGCCGCAACGGCAGTACGCCGGCCCAGTGCGGCAGGTGCAGGTCGGCCTCGTCCTCGCGGACCCCGCCGGTGCGGGACCGGACGGACACCTCCCGCAGCGGCAGCGCCAGCACCGCGGTCTCGGCCAGCTCGCGACGGTTCGGCGGGCGGCTGTCCGTGCTGCGTCCCGCGCCCACCTTGTCGACCAGCGCGGTGAGCATGGCGCTCTTCTCCTGCTCGTCGGTGACCAGCCGGGAGGTGCCGAGCGCGACCACCGAGCGGTAGTTGGCGCTGTGGTGGAACTGCGAGCGGGCGTAGACCAGAGCATCGAGCAGGGTCACCGTGACGCAGACGGGCAGCCCGTCGCCCCGGGCGGCGAGCAGGGGCCGGCTGCCGGTGGACCCGTGCAGGTAGAGGGTGTCACCGATGCGGACGTGCAGGGTGGGCAGCACCCGGGGCTCGCCGTCGACGGTGAAGCCGAGCGCGCAGTGGTACGCCTCGTCGAGCACGGCGTGCGCCGCCTCCCGGTCGTAGCTCATCCGGTCGCGCGAGCGGGTGGGAGTGGTCCGGGCGGTGGGTGGATACATGCGCGCCCCTTTGTTCTAGTACAATCTCCTGTTTGTGTCAGCACGCTATCAGTTCAGCGGGACGACGGCCGTCGCGATTTCGGCCAGCATCGAGTCGGGCATCCGTACCGGCGCCCTGCCACCCGGCGCCGCCCTGCCGCCGGTGCGGGCCCTCGCCGCCGAGCTGGGCGTCAGCCCGGCCACTGTCGCCCGCGCCTATCGGGAGCTGCGCCAACGCGGCGTGCTGGCCACCGCCGGCCGCCACGGCACCCGCGTCCGTCCGCGCCCACCGGTGGCGGCCCGCCGCTCCGTGCTACGCCCCGCACCGCTGCCGGACGCCCGCGACCTGTCCCGGGGCGAGCCCGACCCCCGACTGCTGCCCCCGATCGGCCCGCACCTGGCCGCGCTCGCCGCCGATGCGGGTCCTCCGGTCGGCTACTCGCAGGCCGGCGTGCTCCCGGAGCTGGCCGAGGCCGCCCGCGCCCGGTTGAGCGCCGACGGCGTACCCGCCGGGGACCTCACCCTCACCGGCGGCGCGCTGGACGGCATCGAGCGGTTGCTCGGCGCCCACCTTCGTCCCGGTGACGCGGTGGCGGTGGAGGATCCCGGCTGGGCCAACCTGCTCGACCTGGTCGCCGCGCTCGGGCTGCGGCCGATCGGTGTGCCGCTGGACGACGAGGGTCCACTGGTGGCCGGGGTGGCGGCCGCGCTGAGCGCCGGAGCGCGGGCGCTGGTGATCACCAGCCGGGCGCAGAACCCGACCGGCGCCGCCGTCTCCGCCGCCCGCGCCGAGGAGCTGCGCGCTCTGCTCGCCGGCCGGCGGGACCTGCTGCTCATCGAGGACGACCACGCCGCCGAGCTGGCCCGCGTACCCCTGCATCCGCTCGCTGGCGTGACCGGAAGCTGGGCCTTCGTGCGGTCGGTGAGCAAGCCGTTCGGCCCGGACCTGCGGCTGGCGGTGCTGGCCGGTGACGAGACCACCGTGGCCCGGGTGACCGGCCGGACGCGGGTCGGCGCCGGCTGGGTGTCCACCGTGCTGCAACGGCTGGTGCTCGCCCTCTGGGGGGACCCGGCGGTCGACGAGCTGGTGCGGCGGGCGGCGCAGAGCTACGACCTGCGGCGCGATGGCCTGTTGGCCGCGCTCGCCGAGCATGGCCTGACCGCGCACGGCCGCAGCGGCATCAACGTCTGGCTGCCGGTGCCGGACGAGACCAGCGCGCTGACCGCGTTGCGGGACGCCGGCTGGGCGGTGGCGCCCGGCGCCCTCTACCGGATCGCCGCCCCGCCCGCCCTGCGCATCACCGTCAGTTCCCTGGCCGTCGAGGAGCTGACCCCCCTGGCCGCCGCCCTGGCCCGCGCCATCCATCCCTCCCCTGAAATGGGCTTCTCCACCTGACCTGCGAGCGTGACGCCCATTAAGGGGGTTTATCGGAAGAAAAAGGGGTATCGCGGCGATTCAGAGCGATTGGGGCGGGTATGCGGGCCGCCGGAGGTGCCTGATCATGGCTGCAGGTGGGAACCGCAAGGGGTTGTGGATCGCGATCGCGATCGCCATCATCGTGATCATTATTGTGCTGATCGCCATCGCGTCCGGTGGTGGCGGGGGCGGCAACGGCTACTGACGCGGCCGGGCCGCGCCCACCCCGGGGCGTACCCGGCAGGCGATACCGAACGGGTATATAACAGTCGGCATGGCCGAGCAGACCGACAGCGCTCCCGGCGCCCAGCGGTTCATCCCGCCCGACGCCGACACCATCGACGAACTCCGCGCGGCGTCGGGTGGCTGTCGGGGCTGCGAGCTGTACCGCGACGCCACCCAGACCGTCTTCGGCCGGGGGGACGAGAGCGCCCGCGTGGTCCTCGTCGGCGAGCAGCCCGGCGACATGGAGGACCAGAAGGGCCTGCCCTTCGTCGGCCCCGCCGGACGGCTGCTGCGCCGCGCCGTCGACGACGCCGAGCTGGACCCGACGCAGCTCTACCTGACGAACGCCGTCAAGCACTTTCGTTTTGAGGCGCGCGGCAAGCGGCGCATCCACCAGACCCCGGACCAGGTGCACATCACCGCGTGCCGGCCCTGGCTGGTGGCCGAGTTCGCCCGGCTGCGCCCGGAGATCGTCGTCGTGCTCGGCGCCACCGCCGCGAAGGCGCTGCTCGGCCCGTCCTTCCGGGTGACGAGACAACGCGGCGAGCTGCTGCCCTGGCCCGCGTCGGCCCAGCGCCCAGAGGACTTCCAACGGGTGCCGGTGGACGACACGGGGAAGCGGGCCGACGCGCCGCCGGCTCGGTTGCTGGCCACCATCCACCCGTCCGCGGTCCTGCGCGCCGACGACCAGGACAAGGCGTACGAGGGACTGGTCGCCGACCTGACGGTCGCCGCCCGCGCCCTGCCCGCCTGACCCAGGTGTTCCCGCCGGTGGTCGGGCGGTGCCCAGGCAACGCCGACGCGCCCGGCCAGAGGCCGGGCGCGTCGACTGAGGGTGTCAGATGATGCTGTTGAAGCCGCCCCAGCCGCTGCCGATCTGCTGGTTGCCGCTGAAGGGGACGCCGTTGTCGCGTTCGATGTTGTTGGGGTACAGCAGGAGGGCACCGCTGGTCGTGCGGCCCACCAGGTCCGTGTAGCCGTCACCGGTCACGTCCGCGCCGACCAGCGTGTCGAAGCCGCTCCAGCCGCTGCCGATCTGCCGGTTGCCGCTGTACGGGACCCCGTTGTCGCGTTCGATGTTGTTCGGGTAGAGCCACAGGGTGCCGTCGGTCTTGCGGGCCACCAGGTCGGTGTAACCGTCGCCGGTCACGTCCGCGCCGACCAGCGTGTCGAAGCCGCTCCAGCCCTGGCCGATCTGCCGCGCCGACGAGCTGCTGTACGGAGTGCCGTTGTCGCGTTCGATGTTGTTCGGGTAGAGCCACAGGGTGCCGTCGGTCTTGCGGGCCACCAGGTCGGTGTAGCCGTCGCCGGTCACGTCCGCGCCGACGATCCGGTCGAACCCGCCCCAACCGCTGCCGATCTGCCGCGACGCGCCGCTGCTGTACGGGGCGCCGTCGTCACGAACGATGTTGTTGGAGTACAACAACATCGTTCCGTCTGACTTGACGGAGATCAGGTCGGTGAAGCCATCACCGGTGACGTCGGCGTTGATGATCCGGTCCGCGCTGCTCCAGCCGCTGCCGATCTGCCGGGACGAGCCGCTGCTGTACGGGACGCCGTTGTCGCGCTCGATGTTGTTCGAGTACAGCCACAGAGTGCCGTCAGTCTTGCGGGCCACCAGATCGTGATAGCCGTCGCCGGTCACGTCGGCGACCCCTGGGTCCTTCACCGGAGCCTGGCCGCCGGTGGTGATGTTGTTGTAGCGGCGGGCGACGTAGTTGCTGGCCGGGTGCGAGTCGATGAGACCGTCCCCGCCGCCGCTGAGCGTCTCGGTGTCGATCTTCACCGGGGTCGATCCGAAGGCGTAGTACTCGAACGTGCCCGTCGACTGGTTGATCCAGCGCTTGAAGAGGATGACGTGCTGGCTCGCCGAGTTCAGGATGTCGCCCGGCTGGAGGTCGCTCTTACTGATCTGCTTCGACACCGTGTACATGTTGTAGGTCGTCTTCGACGTCGAGAGGTGCCAGGCCATCGAGACGAACCCGGAGCAGTCGGTGCGGTAGTTCTTGCCGTTCTCGTCGCGGTAGTAGCCGCCCTGGCTGTAGGGGATGCTGCCGCGATTGTCGTACCAGTACTTGGCGCGGCTGAGCACCTCGGTCGGACTGATCGACCCACCCACGCTGGAGTCGGCGAAGGCTGCCTCGGGACTGCTCGCCAGCACCGTGGCGACGCCCCCGGAGAGGCCGGCGCCGGCGGCGAGTGCCACGCCGAGCGCCATTGTGGTCAGGCGACGAATCGCATTTCGTTGCATGGTGTTCCTTTCGGATTAATTCCGATTTCAAGGCAGGTTTGTCCGTCCGCCGAACGGTATCCGTCGGCGGAGGCGGGAAAATTGAACAGGTGATGCCGTGGTCAGACGATTCGCCACGGGCCGAGCAGTGGGCTGCTGGCGATTGTGCGGTCGACGACGCGGCGCAACGTCACGGCGGCTGCCGTCGGATCGTCGGTGTCCACGAAGGCCAGGATGTCGGCGCTGTCCGGGCCGGCGCGGACTCGAAGGTGTTCGATACCGCTCCCGGCCGTGGCGTTCACGTGGATCAGATTTCGCAGCGTCGCCGGGTCGATGGCGGCCGTCGAGGTGAGCGGGGCGATACGGATGTGCGTCACGATCATCAGGACCACTCCGACGGGTCGACCGGGGGCGGCGAGCCCCAGCCAAATCCCTGGCCTCCGAACTGGCCGGTCGAGGCGTCCTGTGCGGGACCACCCCAGCCGAACCCCTCCGCGAGCGCCGCCATCGCACCCGGTTCCGAGTTCAGGATGATCGCGAGGGCGAGGGCGAGGCCGAGTGCGAGAATGGCGATCGAGGTACGGTAATTGGCATTGATAAAAGTGGTTATGCTCATTGACGTCTCTCCTGTGCTTGGAATGTCGATTCCGGAGGCTCCGTGGTCGTTGTCGCCGCCGTGAGAGAAGCATCGCGGGCCCACGGTGCCCTGTCACCAGGTTCGGCCTGGCGTGACCCCGCCCGGCGGGACCACGCCAGGTGCGGAGCGGGTCCACGAGAACGCTCGATACGCGGCAGAATGTCGATTGGTTCTACCGGGGGAGGGGTCATGTTCGACCTGCTGGGACTGTCCGCGCAGCATGAGGCGGTCTATCGCGCCATGCTGCAGTGTCCCGACCTGAACGTCGCCGGCCTGTCCGATCACCTCGGCGTCTCGCCGGGGGAGGTGACGGCGGCACTGGACGTGTTGGCCGACCTCGCACTCGTTCGGCTCGACTCCCTGGGCGATCACGCCCGGCCGGTGCGACCGCAGGCCGGGTTGATGGCGCTCCTGACCAAGGTGGAGGCCGAGGTCGCGGTCCGGCAGCGGCAGGTCGAGGCGACCAAGGCCGCCATCGCCGCCATCGCGACCGCCCACGACGACTACCACCAGGTGGCGGAGGGGCGGTTGCTCGCAGGGGTCGACAGCGTCCGGGACCGGCTTGCCGAGTTGGCCGACACCGCCCGCGCCGAGTGTCTCTCCTTTAGCAGCGGCGGCGCACAGAGCCCGGACACGCTCGAGGCGGAGGCGCCGCTCGACCAGCAGGCTCTGCAGCGGGGTGTCCAGATCCGCAACGTCTATCAGGACAGCTTCCGCAACGACCCCGGCACCCTCGCGCACGCCCGCTGGCTGGCCGGCCTCGGTGGGCAGTCACGCACGACGCCGACGCTGCCGATGCGCATGGTCATCGTCGATCGGGAGGTCGCACTCGTGCCCATCGACCCGGCCAATCCCCGGCAGGGTGCACTGGAACTGCGCAGCCGCGGGATTGTTGCCGGGCTTATCGCGCTCTTCGAGCAGGTGTGGCACGCCGCGACTCCGTTCGGCGAACAGGCGGCGGCCGACGAGCAGGGTCTCACCCGGCAGGAACGCGAGCTGCTGCGGCTGCTCGCCGCGGGGCACACCGACGAGTCGGCGGCCCGCAAGCTCGCAATCTCCCTGCGCAGTGTGCAGCGCATGATGACGTCCCTGACCGAGCGGTTGGGCGCCGCCAGCCGATTCCAGGCCGGCGTGCAGGCGGCCAGCAACGGTTGGGTGTGAGGGGGCGGTACGGCACGGTCGTCGGCTCGGCCGGTAGCGAGATCGGTGACAAAAACCGCCACCGCCGGCGGTCGGTGAGGCGATACCTACCGGAAACGGCGTTGCGTGATCCGCGTAACAGGTCCTCTGCAGACTCACGTGAGTCGATCTTGTAGGGGAGGCGTTCATGAGCGATCAGACGCAGTCGACGGTGAGTCGGCGTGGGTTCCTGCGCGCGGTCGGGATCAGCGGCGGTGCCGGTGCGATGCTCGCCACGATGGGAGCCATGGGTCTCGCGCCCAGCGCCGACGCGTCGGTGACCCCGGCGTTCCGGGCGCCCGAGCCGTCCGACTTCACCCTGACCGGCCGGCCGGGGGCCAGTGTCGTCGTGCTCGGCGGTGGCATCGCGGGGCTCACCACCGCGTACGAGCTGGGCAAGGCGGGCTACCACTGCACGGTCCTGGAGGCGCGGCACCGCGTCGGCGGGCGGAACCTGACCATCCGTGGTGGCGACGTCGAGACCGACCTCGACGGGCACACCCAGCGGGCCGGCTTCTCCGACGGCGTCTACTTCAACGCCGGGCCGGGCCGGATCGCACAGTGGATGGTCACCATGGACTACTGCCGGGAACTCGGCGTACCCATCGAGGTGTTCACCAACCAGAACGCCGACGCCTGGATCTACAACGAGTCCGCCGGGATGACCGAGCCGATCCGGTATCGCACCGCCAAGGCCGACGTGTACGGCTACGTCTCGGAACTGCTCGCCAAGGCCACCGACCAGGGCGCGCTGGACGCGCGGCTCACCACCGAGGACCGGGACCGGCTGCTGTCGTTCCTGCAGGGCTTCGGTGCGATCGGTGGGCGTGCCAACGACTGGGCGTACGCCGGGACCAACCGCCGCGGCTTCTCCGCGTACCCCGGCGCCGGCAACGACGTGGGGACGCTCCTCGGCACGCCGCCAGCGCTCTCCGACGTCTTCGCCAGCAACGTGGGCCGGTACTTCTCCTTCGAGTTCGGCTACGACCAGGCGATGCTGATGTTCCAGCCGGTGGGCGGCATGGACCAGATCCCGCGTGCCCTCGCCAAGGCCGTGGGCGGGCACCGGATCCGACTCGACGCCGAGGTGACCGGAGTGACCGACCGGGGCAGCCGGGTCGAGGTGACCTATCGGCAGGGCGGCCGGGAGTCGCTGATCACCGCCGACTACTGCGTGGCGGCGCTGCCGCCGCACCTGATGGCCCGGGTGCCCCACAACCTCGGCGCAGGGGTGACCGCCGCCCTGGCCGACTTCCCGGTCACCGCCGCCGGCAAGATCGGCCTGGAGTACCGCAGCCGCTGGTGGGAGACCGACCAGCGGATCTACGGCGGCATCACGGAGACCGACCTGGACCTGTCGCACATCTGGTACCCGTCCTACGGCTTCCACGGCAAGCGTGGCCTGGTCGTCGGCTACTACAACACCGGGGCGAACGCCAGGGCGTACAGCGGGCTCACCCCCGAGCAGCGCCGGGAGCGCGCGGTCAGCCAGGGGGTGAAGATCCACGGCGACAAGTACCGCAGCGAGCTGGTCACCTCGTACTCCCACGCCTGGGACCGGACCCGCTACATCGAGGGCGCCTGGACCTCGCCCCGCTACGGCACCGCCGGATACAACCTGCTGCTTCAGCCGGCCGGGCGGGTCTACTTCGCCGGGGACTGGCTGAGCCACGAGGTGGCCTGGCAGCACGGGGCGTTCGTGGCGGCCCGTTCGGCGGTGTCGTCGGTGCACCAGCGGGTGATGGCCGGCTGACCGACGGGCCCTCGCGAAGATCAACGCCGCGAAGATCCGCGCGGGCGCGGCGAGGCGGCCCGGCGGGCGGGGCAGCCCGGCGGGGGCGTCGGGGTTCGGGGTGGGTGCGCGAGGATGGGGTCACCCCCGTCCTCAAGGAGCGCCGATGGCCACCGACCTGACCGTGCCGCGTACCGGCGGCGCCGGGCTTGACGTCGCGCCGATCCAGCGGCGCACGATGCGGCTGCTCTTCACCACCCAGATCATCGGCGGCGTCGGTGTGACCATCGGCATCTCCGTCGGCGCGCTGCTCGCCGCCCGCATCGCCGGCACCGCGGTGGCGGGCGTCGCGCAGAGCGCCGGGGTGGTCGGTGCGGCGCTGCTCGCCGTTCCGGTCACCCGGATCATGGCGCGGCACGGCCGTCGTCCCGGCCTGGTGCTGGCGTACACCGTGGGCGCCGTCGGCGGCGTCCTGGTGGTGGTGGCGGCGGCCACCCGTTCGGTGCCCCTGCTCTTCCTCGGCATGCTGCTCTTCGGCGGTGGCACCGCCGCGAACCTGCAGGCCCGCTACACGGCGGTGGACCTCGCCGAGCCGACCCGTCGAGGGCGTCAGCTCTCGCTGATCGTCTGGGCCACCACCATCGGGGCGGTGGCCGCGCCGAACTTCGCCGCCCTGGCCGACCGGGTCACCACCGGCTGGGGGCTGCCGCCGCTGGCCGGCCCGTTCGCGTTCAGCGCGACGGCATTCGTGCTGGCTTCCGTCGTACTCCTCGGGTTGCTCCGCCCCGACCCGTTGCTCACCGCGCGGCGGCTCGCGGCGGCCGACGCGCCACCGACCGCCGTCGGGCCGCCCGCCGACGCCGCGCCGACGGCCGGTGGGGCCGGGCCGGCCACCGCGCTGGTCCGTGCGCGCGCGCCGCGCACCGCCGGAATGCGGCTGGCCTGGTCGGTGGTACGCGGACAGCCAGCCGCCCGGCTCGGCATCACCGCCGTGGCGATCGGTCACCTGGTGATGGTGGCGGTGATGGCGATGACCCCGGTCCGGCTCGGTGAGTCGCACGCCGACGCCGACGTGCTGCGGCTGGTCGGGATCGTGTTGAGCCTGCACATCGCCGGCATGTACGCGTTCGCCCCGGTGGTCGGCTGGCTCACCGACCGGCTCGGCCGGCGGGCGGTGATCCTCGGCGGGGTCGGGCTGCTGCTGGCCGCCTGCGCGGTCGCCGGCACCGCCGGGCACCACACGCCCCGGCTCTCGATCGGTCTGGTCCTGCTCGGGCTGGGCTGGTCGGGGACGATGGTGGCCGGCTCGACGCTGCTCTCCGAGTCGGTGTCGGCCGGTGTGCGGCCCAGCGTCCAGGGGTTCTCCGACCTGATCATGGGGTTGGCGGGGGCCAGCGCCGCGGTGCTCAGCGGGTTTGTCATGCAGCTCGCCGGTTATCCGGTGCTCACCCTGCTCGCGGCGGTCGCGACCGTGCCCCTGGTGGCGCTAGCGTTGCGCCCGGTGCCGACGGGGGCACCGGGCGAGGAGGGTTGATCACGTGCGGCTGACCGACTTCTGGGCGCGGTTGGAGGAGGCGTTCGGGCCGGGCTACGCGGCCAGCATCGCCCGCGACCAGGTGCTGTCCCAGCTCGATGGGCGGACCATCGAGCAGGCGCTGTCGTCGGGGGAGCAGACGCACGTGGTGTGGCGGGCGGTCTGCGCCGCGTACCCCGACCGCGTACCCGCTCGACTACGCTGAGCAGCCTTTTCGCCGGTTCCGCGTGTCGCTTGTCGAGTCGTACACCTGTTCGGCTATTGTCCACAGCGGGGTGCTCGTCCACAGCTCGCGGCCCGTCGGCTGGTTTTCTGTCGGACCCAGCGCCTAGCGTGTCCGCGTGACGCGAAGCTCAGCAAAGACGCCGGCGAAGGCAGGGGTGGCAACCATGGCAGCAGGGCCTGACCGGGAGAAGGCACTCGACCTTGCTCTCGCTCAGATTGACAAGCAATTCGGCAAGGGCTCGGTGATGCGGCTGGGTGACCGGCCGGTCGTCCAGACCGCGATCATTCCGACCGGCTCCATCGCGCTCGACGTGGCCCTCGGCATTGGCGGCCTGCCCCGTGGCCGGGTGGTCGAGATCTACGGTCCCGAGTCCAGCGGTAAGACCACGGTGGCACTGCACGCGGTGGCCAACGCCCAGCGCAACGGCGGCATCGCCGCCTTCATCGACGCCGAGCACGCGCTCGACCCGGAGTACGCGAAGGCCCTCGGCGTCGACACCGACGCGATGCTGGTCTCCCAGCCGGACACGGGCGAGCAGGCGCTGGAAATCGCGGACATGCTGATCCGCTCCGGCGCTCTGGACATCATCGTGATCGACTCGGTGGCGGCCCTGGTGCCGCGCGCCGAGATCGAGGGCGAGATGGGCGACAGCCACGTGGGCCTCCAGGCCCGGCTGATGAGCCAGGCACTACGGAAGATCACCGGTGTGCTCAGCAACACCGGCACCACGGCGATCTTCATCAACCAGCTGCGCGAAAAGATCGGCGTGATGTTCGGCAGCCCGGAGACCACCACCGGTGGTCGGGCGCTGAAGTTCTACGCCTCGGTCCGGCTCGACGTGCGACGCATCGAGAGCCTCAAGGACGGCACCGACGTGGTCGGTAACCGCACCCGGGTCAAGGTCGTGAAGAACAAGGTGGCCGCGCCGTTCAAGCAGGCCGAGTTCGACATCATGTACGGCAAGGGCATCTCGCGTGAGGGCTCGCTGATCGACGTCGGCGTGGAGCAGGCGATCATCCGCAAGTCCGGCGCGTGGTACACGTACGACGGCGACCAGCTCGGCCAGGGCAAGGAGAAGGCCCGGGAGTTCCTGAAGGAAAACCCGGACGTGGCCGCCGAGATCGAGAAGAAGATCCTGGAGAAGCTCGGCGTCGGGGTTGGCGCGAGCGACGCCGCCGGTGGCCCGGAGCTGCCGCCGGTCGACTTCTGACCGGTCGCTGACCAGTGGCAGGACGACGCGCCCGTACGGGGCGGGGCTGGGATGCCAGCCCACCCCGTACGGGCGACGCCAGCGATCCTCCCCGCCCTCGCCGGGGTCGCCGTGGGCGCCCCGAGGAGGGCGACACCGTCGAGTCTTCGGCGCCGCCTCGAGACGAGTCGGAGGTGGCTCGCGAGATCTGCCTGCGCCAGCTCGCCGTCCGGCCCCGCACCCGGGCTGAGCTGGCCGACGCGTTGGCCAAGCGGGGCATCTCCGAGCAGGTCTCGGCCGAGGTGCTCGACCGCTACGACGAGGTCGGCATCATCGACGACGCGGCGTTCGCCCGGGCCTGGGTGTCCAGCCGGCACACCGGTCGTGGCCTGGCCCGCCGGGCGCTCGCCAACGAGCTGCGCCGCAAGGGCGTCGACGGCGAGGTGGCCACCGAGGCGCTGGGCGAGCTGGACGAGGAGACCGAGGCGGCAACCGCCCGCGCCCTGGTGGAGCGCAAACTGCGCACCGCCCGGGGTGAGCCCGACGCGGTCTTCCGCCGGCTGGTCGGGATGCTGGCCCGCAAGGGCTATCCGCCCGGCGTGGCCATCCGCGCGGTGAAGGACGCGCTCGCCGCGCAGAGTGCCGAGGCGGCCGAGTTCGCCGAGCAGATCGACGCCGACGCGCTCGCCGACGCCGAGGGCGATCTGGAGCGCGACAGCCGTCCGCTCGACTGAGTGGCGCGATGGGTGCGGTGGGGGTGACCCGATGTTGAAAGCGTGTCTGAACGGCCAGCGCAGTCGTGCCGCCCATCCGGCCGTGCCGGTGACCCCGACGGAGTTGGCGGCCGACGCGGCCCGCTGTGCCGCGCTGGGCGTCGCGGCCGTGCACATCCATCCCAGAGACGCGGCCGGCGTCGAGTCACTGCGCCCAGCGGTGATCGCCGACGCGCTGACCGCGATCCGTGCGGCCCGGCCGGGGCTGCCGGTGGGGGTGAGCACCGGAGCCTGGATCGAACCGGATCCGGCCGCCCGGGTGGCCGCCGTCCGATCCTGGCCGGTGCTGCCCGACTTCGCCTCGGTCAACGCGCACGAGCCCGGCGCCGAGGCGGTCGCCGCCGCGCTGCATGAGCGTGGCGTGCTCGTCGAGGTGGGGCTCTGGACACTCGACGCCGTACAGGCGTACCGGTCCTGGCGGGTGCCGGTCGGACGGATCCTCGTCGAGTGCATGGCGCAGGAGGCGCCGGTCGCGTTGGCCGACGCGGCGCGGATCCTCGCCGCGCTGCCGCCGCCGTCGGCGGCGATGCCCGGCGTGCCACCGCCGTCAGCGGGGATGCCCGCCGTGTCACCGCCGTCAGCGGGGATGCCGGGCGGGTCGCCGCCGTCGACGGGGATGTCGGGCGGGTCGCCGCCGGAGGACGCGGTGGCTCCGCCCGTGCTGCTGCACGCCGAGGGTCCGGCCACCTGGGCGGTACTCGCCGAGGCGGTCAGCCGTGGGCTGCACACCCGAATCGGGCTGGAGGACACGCTCCTGTTGCCCGACGGCGTACCGGCACCGGGCAACGCCGCGTTGGTCACCGCCGCGCTGGCGGCCGGCGCCGGCTGAGCCGCGGACGTCGGCTCAGCGGGGAAGCGCAGGCTCGCCCCGATCAGGTGGTGGCCGGCCCGCCCGCATGTCCGCCGCCAGCCGGTCACGTCGGCAGTCGATCAGGAACTGTCGGTGCTGTCCGGCGTGACGCCGACAATCGACAAGCGGTGCGGCCCGTGCCCGGGCGACTTGTAGAGGGTCGCTGGTGTCACAAAGTCGGCTCGGCGCACGGGCGCCGCCACCGCTGAACAGGCACGACATCCGAATCGAGGGCGTCGGCTCGCCGCCTTTGTCCTTCCGTGTCCGACACGACATCAGCTTTGGGTGACGCTACAACTTCGCTCCGTTCGGGGGGTTTGATCATGAGTCCTTGACCAGACCGCCCTTGGCGACCTAGCCTCGCCATACAGGCTCACATTGCCCGACCAGCGCAGGCTAAGCGCACAACATAGATCTCGTAACAGAACAGCATCACTTTGGCCGACTCCGCGGCCTTTGGCGGCAGTTCCGGACTGGCCGGTCCGGCACTCCGCGACAACTGCACCCGGTCGCCGACGATGCCCGAGGGCACCGCCGGCGGAGAGAGCTATCCACGGCCAGCCGCTCCGGTCGGGCGTCCACAGCCGCAGGAGTGTGCCTCGGGCACAGTCGCTGCGGTCTCGACGTTCAGGGGAGGCGGCCATGGCGGGGCGGCGGCACAGGTTCACCGGTAGACCCAGCGGGGTCCCGGCATGAACGCCCTCGACGTCGTGCTTCTCGCGGCCGTCCTGATCCTCGCGGTGGTCGTGGTCGGGGCGGTGCTGGTCGGCATCCGGACGCTGCGTCGGATGGGTACGGCGCCGGCCCCGGAGGATCCCGCCTTCATCGCCGAGAAGGACCGTCAGGAGCAGTCCCTGGCCGCCCTGCGCAACGCCGCCGACCAGGCGAACAGCACGATCGACGTGGCCAAGTCCGCGGCCTCCGCGGCTCGGGCCGAGGCGGCGGCGGCGAAGGCTGAGGCGAAGGCGGCCCGGGCTGAGGCCCGGCGGGTGCTCGACGACGCCCGCGCCGAGGCGGACACCGTGCTGGAACGGGCGCACAAGCAGGCCGAGGCGGACGCCGACCAGCTGCGCACGGCAGCCCGCCGCAGCGGCGAGCGGGAGGTCGCGGTGCTCGCCGCCACGACCCGGGAGCAGGCCGCGGAGGTGGAGCGCCGGGCGGCCCGGATGGACGAGCGGGAGCGGCTGCACACCGAGGAGGTGGAACGGTTCGCCGAGCGGGAGCGGCAGCTCACTGCGGCGAGCGCCGCCCTCGCGGCCCGGGAGTCCGCGCTCGCCCAGCGCGAGACCGAGCTGGCCGAGGCCGAGGAGCTGCGCCGCCGGGAACTGGAGCGGGTGGCCGGTCTCACCGCCGAGTCGGCCCGGCTGGAGCTGATCGACGCGATCGAGACGTCTGCCAAGCGCGAGGCGGCGCTGCTGGTGCGCGACATCGAGTCCGACGCGCGCAACACCGCCGAGCAGCGGGCCCGACACATCGTGGTGGACGCGATCCAGCGGGTGGCCAGCGAGCAGACCGCCGAGAGCGTGGTCAGCGTCCTGCATCTGCCGGGCGACGAGATGAAGGGCCGCATCATCGGCCGGGAGGGGCGCAACATCCGCGCCTTCGAGTCGGTGACCGGGGTCAACCTGATCATCGATGACACCCCGGAGGCGGTGCTGCTCTCCTGCTTCGACCCGGTCCGCCGGGAGGTCGGCCGGCTCACGCTGGAGAAGCTGGTGCTGGACGGGCGGATCCACCCGCACCGGATCGAGGAGGTCTACGACCTGGCTCGGCAGGAGGTGGAGCAGCTCTGCCTGCGCGCCGCCGAGGACGCCCTGGTCGAGGTCGGCATCACCGAGATCCACCCGGAGCTGGTGACCCTGCTGGGCCGGCTGCGCTACCGCACCTCGTACGGGCAGAACGTGCTCAAGCACCTGGTCGAGACCGCGCACATCGCCGGCATCATGGCCGCCGAGCTGCGGCTGGACGTGCCCACCATCAAGCGGTCGGCGTTCCTGCACGACATCGGCAAGGCGCTCACCCACGAGGTCGAGGGCAGCCACGCCATCATCGGCGCCGACCTGGCCCGCAAGTACGGCGAGCACGAGGACGTGGTGCACGCCATCGAGGCGCACCACAACGAGGTGCCGCCGCAGACCATCGAGGCCGTGCTCACCCAGGCCTCCGACGCCTGTTCCGGCGGTCGGCCGGGCGCGCGTCGGGAGAGCTTGGAGGCGTACGTCAAGCGCCTGGAGCGGATCGAGGAGATCGCGGCCGGGAAGCTCGGCGTGGACAAGGTCTTCGCCATGCAGGCCGGCCGGGAGATCCGGGTGATGGTCAAGCCCGACGACGTGGACGACATCGGGGCGGCCGTGCTGGCCCGCGACGTGGCCAAGCAGATCGAGGAGGAGCTGACCTACCCGGGTCAGATCCGGGTCACCGTGGTCCGCGAGTCCCGGGTCACCGAGATCGCCCGCTAGTCCAAACAGCAGAAGGGCCAGCCCGGACGCCGGGCTGGCCCTTCTGCTTTCGAGCTGAGCGTCAGGAGCCTCCGCCGGCACCCTCGGCCTGAGACATGAGCGCCGCGGGAGGCGGGTTCTGCGCCGGGGTGCCCGCGGTCTTGCGGCCCCGGGAGAGCCGGCGTTGGACGTACTGGGCCACCTTCGACAGCGAGTAGTTCACCACGATGAAGAGCACGGCGATCACGACGTACACCTGGATCGGGTTGCCCAGCACGCCGATGATCTGCTTGCCGATGTTCAGGGTTTCCTCGTAACTGATGATGAACCCCAACGAGGTGTCCTTGAGTACCACAACCAGCTGGCTGATGAGTGCCGGCAGCATGATCCGGAAGGCCTGCGGCAGCAGGATCATCCGGGTGGTCTGCGTCGGGGACAGCCCGATGGCTGCGGCGGCCTCGGCCTGACCGCTCGGCAGCCCCTCCATGCCGGACCGGAGAATTTCGCCGATCACCACGGAGTTGTAGATCGTGAGGCCGATGACCAGGTACCAGAGGTTGTCAAGGTAGAGGCCGAACTCGGGGAAGCCGCGGGCCACGAAGAAGATGGTGAGCACGACGGGTAGGCCGCGGAAAACCTCGACGCAGACACGGGTTACCGCCGACAGCAGCGTGCTCAGCCCGCGCAGCAGGTACGCAATTGGAGTTGCCATGCCGGCGTAACGGAGCCGGGTCAGGCTCTTGAGCTGGATCCGGAGTACGGCGAGCAGAGTGCCCACTATCAGTGAGGTCACGATGGCCAGTGCCGCTGCGATCAGCGTGTTCTTGAAACCGAGGCCGATCCGATGCCACACCTGGGAGAAGTTCTCGTTGGAGGGGTCGACCAGCGGCCCCCACAACTCCATCGACAGCTGGCCCTTCTCGTCCAACGGCCGGTAGATCAGGAAGTAGGCCCCGACGAGCAGGACCAGGCCGGCGAAGATGCTGCTGACCAGCGTGATCCGCCGCTGCCGAGGCCCGGGGATGTCGTAGAGGACGCTGGTCTGCTGACTCATCGGGCCACCGCCTGTCGCTTCTCGATCCGGTCCAGCAGGGCGCCGAGTGGCACAGTCATGATCAGGTAGCCGACCGAGACGCCGATGGCGACCGGGATGAACGCGTAGCCCTCGGCCCCGGTGAGCTGGTCAGCCGTGGCGGAAAGGTCGCCGACCACTCCAAAGAAACCGGCCAGCGCGGAGTTTTTGATCATCGCGATGATCACCGAGCCGAGCGGCACCACCGACGCCTGCCAGGACTGCGGCAGTACCACGTGGCGCAGGTTCTGGCCGAAGGTCAGACCCAGCGACCGCGCGGCTTCTGCCTGGCCGGCGGGCACCGCGTTCACGCCGGACCGCAACGCCTCGCAGACGAACGCGGCGGTGTAGAGCACGAGGGCGATCAGCGCGAACCGGAAATACGGCAGGTCGGTGCCGAGCCGGCTGAACAGCGAGTCGAGCACCGGGATGCGGAGGAAGTCCGCGTTGGAGCCGAGCGCTGGCAGACCGAAGGCGGCGAAGAACATCACCACGGTCAGCGGCATGTTACGGAAGACGTTCACGTACGTGGTGCCGAGCGCGCGCAGCGGCGGCACCGGGGAGATGCGGAGCACCGCGAGGATCCCGCCCAGGATGAGGGCGCCAATCGCGGCGAGTACGCAGATCTGGAGGGTGAGCCAGAAACCACCCGCAAAGACGTCGAACTTGTCGATGAGCACGTTCACGGGTCGGTGTTCCTCCCCACCCTCCAGATCGAAGGATCAGATCAGTAGCGGTTGATGGTGGGCGCCGAGCCCAGTTCCGCGCCGAACTTGCCAGCGGTGTCGTCCCAGGCCTTCTTCCAGCTGCCGTCGGCGACCGCCTTGTCCAGGGTGTCGTTGATGAAGCTGCGGAAGTCGGCATCTTCCTTCTTCACCCCGATGCCGTACGGCTCCTTGGTGAAGTTGTCGCCGGCCAACTTGAAGGAGGCCTCGTCCTTGGCGATGTAGCCGAGCAGGATCACATTGTCCGTGGTCACGGCGTCGACCTGGCCGCCCTTGAGGGCGTCACGGCACTTGTCGTAGGTGTCGAAGAGCACCAGCTGGGTGCCCACGTCCTTGACGTACTTCTTGATCGTCTCGGCCGGGGTGGAGCCGGTCACCGAGCAGACCTTCTTGGTGCCGTCCTTGAACGAGTCCGGCCCGGTGATGGTGGTGTCGTCCTTCTTGACCAGGATGTTCTGGCCAGCCTCGTAGTACGGGCCTGCGAAGGCGATCCGCTCCTTGCGCTTGTCGTTGATCGTGTACGTCGCGGCGACGAAGTCGACGTTGCCGTTGACGATCACGTCCTCGCGGACCTTCGAGGGGGCCTCAACCCACTCGATCTTGTCCTCGGGGATGCCGAGCTCCTTGACGATGATCTTGGCGATCTCGACGTCGAAGCCCTCCGGCTTGCCGGACAGGCCCTTCAGACCGAAGCCGGGCTGGTCGAACTTGGTGCCAACCTTGATCTTCTGGGCCTTGTTCAGCTTCTCCATGGTGCTGCCGGCGGCGAAGGACTTGCTGCCAGCACCGGTGTCCCCGCCGTCGTCGCCACCACAAGCGGTGAGGCCGAGCGCCAGAGCGGCGACCGCGGCGACTGCCGCAACGCGCTTGATACGCATACTCTTCTCCTTCTTCAACGGAGCCCACCGAGTACGGCGCGCTCCACTACGGACGCCTAGTGCGTGAGGATCTTGGAGAGGAAGTCTCGGGCCCGCTCGCTGCGCGGGTTCGCGAAGAACTCCGCTGGCGGGGCATCCTCGACCAGTTGCCCGTCGGCCATGAAGATGACCCGGTTGGCGGCGTGCCGGGCGAAGCCCATCTCGTGGGTGACCACGACCATCGTCATGCCGTCACTGGCCAGCGAGGTCATCACGTCCAGCACCTCACCGACCATCTCCGGGTCCAGGGCGCTGGTCGGCTCGTCGAAGAGCATCGCCTTGGGCTGCATGGCCAGGGCGCGGGCGATCGCTGCCCGCTGCTGCTGACCGCCGGAGAGCTGGGCCGGGAACTTGTCCGCTTGGTTGGCGATGCCGACCCGGTCGAGCAGGGCCAGGCCGCGTTCGCGGGCAGCGGCCGGCTTCTCCTTGCGGACCTTGATCGGGCCGAGGGTGACGTTCTCCAGGATGGTCTTGTGGGCGAAGAGGTTGAAGGACTGGAAGACCATGCCCACCTCGCTGCGCAGCTTGGCGAGGGGCTTGCCCTCGGCCGGCAGCGGCTGGCCGTCGAAGGTGATGGTGCCGGAGTTGATCGGTTCCAGTCGGTTGATGGCGCGGCACAGCGTCGACTTGCCGGAGCCGGACGGGCCGATCACCACGACCACCTCGCCCCGACCCACCGACAGCGAGACGTCGTCCAGCACGTGCAGCGGCCCGAACCACTTGTTGACCGCGTCCAGCACGATGAGCGGTTCGCCCGTCGTCACGTCGTCCACCGTCCCTGTCGTCTCCCGGATCGGGGTCGGTTGACCCCCGGTTGGGCAACTGTAGGCGGCGTGATGTGGCGGAACGCAACTCAGTTGGTCACGGAGCGGTAACACCGGTCCCGATCGTTGTCGGGGGTCCGATTTTGGTCACCACCGGGCCGCAACGGTGGCGTCGAGACCGGCTTGTCGAGATCATGGGGGGATGACGGAACCGGTACGGCTGACCCGTTACGCGCGCGGCGGTGGCTGCGCCTGCAAGATTCCGCCGGGCGAGCTGGAGGTCATGGTGGCCGGTCTCGGCCCGGCCACCGGCACCGCCGAGCTGCTGGTCGGCCTGGACCACGGCGACGACGCCGCGGTGGTCCGCCTGGACGAGCGGACGGGCCTGGTCAGCACCGCGGACTTCTTCACCCCGGTCGTCGACGACGCGTACGACTGGGGGCGCATCGCCGCGGCCAACGCGTTGTCCGACGTGTATGCGATGGGTGGCATCCCGTTGGTGGCGCTCAACCTGCTCTGCTGGCCGCGCGACGTGCTGCCGCTCGAGTTGGCGCGCGAGGTGCTGCGCGGCGGTCAGGACGTGGCCCGGGAGGCGGGTTGTCACCTGGCCGGTGGGCACAGCGTGGACGACGACGGCCCGAAGTACGGCCTCGCGGTCACCGGCACCGTGCGCCCGGAGGAACTGATCACTCTGGACGCCGGCCGGGCCGGGGTGCCGCTGTCGCTGACCAAGCCGCTCGGGGTGGGCGTGCTCAACACCCGGCACAAGGCGACCGGTGAGAGCTTCCCGGAGGCGGTCGCCTCGATGAGCGCCCTCAACCGGGACGCTGCGCGGGCGGCGGTAGCCGCCGGTATCCGGTGCGGCACCGACGTGACCGGCTTCGGCCTGCTCGGGCACGCCTCGAAGCTGGCCCGTGCCAGCCGGCTCACGGTGGCCATCGACACCGCCCGGGTGCCGTACCTGGCCGGCGCGCGGGAGGCGCTGCGCGACGGGTACGTCAGCGGCGGCAGCCGTCGCAACCTGGAGTGGGTCACGCCCTGGACGGATTTCGGCGCGGCGGACGAGGGTGAGCGGTTGCTGCTGGCCGACGCGCAGACTTCCGGCGGCCTGCTGGTCGCCGGTGAGCTGCCGGGCGCGCCAGTGGTGGGCGAGCTGCTGCCCCGCGGGGAGCACCTGGTCGTCCTGCGCTGACGGACAGCGCGGCGAGGCCCGGACGCAGTGCCGGGACACGCGGTCCCGGTGGTGCGGATGGCGCACGATAGCCGATAAACTGTCACCTTCCCGCTACTCCGAGCAATGCCGCTCAGGGAAATTTTGCCCGGAATGGTCACAGACCGGTAACTTGCCCCCGGCTGGGGTCAAATGCCCCCCACCATCGTCAGTAAGGCCCGATCCGGAGGCCGGTGGGACGAACGCAGCGAGGAGGCGGAATGACCGAGCTGTGGAACTGGAGAATCGATCGGGTACGACCCGTGGAGGTCTACCCGGCGCTGGCCGAGGCGCTCGGTCGGGTGGTGATGCCGCTGGCAGTGGCGGACCCGGCCCGGCTGCCGGCGTACGCGGTGGTGTGTGACGTCTGGCAGGCGCCGGGCGAGTTCTCGACGGTGGTCGACTGCTACGGGGTGCCCGACCGGCTCTCCGAGCACGCCAGCATCGCCGCGCTGGCCCGACTGCTGGGCCGCAACTGCCTGCTGCGCGACGACACGCTCGACGCTGGCCGGCACCTGCTCGTCGCACCGGACGGGACGGTCCGCCCGGTGCACTTCGACGTCCGGGACACCGACGACGGCGAGGTGCTCAGCCGAAAGCGGCTGTGCACGCTGGGTGACCCGGGCTGCCGGGGCTGGTCGCAGTGTCACCGCTCGCGCTGGGCTCCCGACACCGTCGCGCCGGTGCTCGCCGCGGCCTGACCCGGTGCCCAGCCGGCCGGGCCGAGCCGGGGCCGGTGCCCGTGCCGGTGCGCCGAAGAGGCCGGTGCGCCGAAGAGGTCAGCCGCGCCCGGTGGCGGCGGTGGCCGGCCGGTCGGCGGCGCTCGACCCGCCACCCCGCACGACCAGCTGGTCGAGCAGGGTGCGGGTGGCCTCCGTCACGGCGGCCACCGCGGCCTCGAACGCGGCGGCGTTGTGCGCGGCGGGCGCCCGGAAGCCCGAGATCTTCCGGACGTACTGCAACGCCGCCGCCTCGATGTCCGCGTCGGTCACCTGCGGGGTGAACGGCTCCCGCAACGTCTTGATGCTTCGGCACATGTCGGGTGCTCCTCGGTTCGGGGTGATCCGGCCGACCCGGATACGCTGTCCTGGTCATGACTACCGCAGCGGCGGGCAGCCCGCGCACCTACCAGGTGCGCACCTATGGCTGCCAGATGAACGTGCACGACTCCGAGCGCATCTCCGGCCTGCTCGAACAGGCCGGCTACGTGCGCGCGCCCCAGGCCGACGACACCCCGGACATCGTCGTCTTCAACACCTGCGCGGTGCGGGAGAACGCGGACAACCGTCTCTACGGCAACCTCGGTCATCTGCGCCCCGTGAAGGACAAGCACCCGGGGATGCAGATCGCCGTCGGTGGTTGCCTGGCGCAGAAGGACCGCGGCGAGATCGTCCGCAGGGCGCCCTGGGTGGACGTGGTCTTCGGCACGCACAACATCGGTGCCCTGCCGGTGCTGCTGGAACGTGCCCGGCACAACGCCGCCGCCGAGGTGGAGATCCTGGAGTCGCTGGACGTCTTTCCGTCCACGCTGCCGACCCGCCGCGAGTCCACGTACGCCGGCTGGGTCTCGATCTCGGTGGGCTGCAACAACACCTGCACGTTCTGCATCGTGCCCGCTCTGCGCGGCAAGGAGAAGGACCGCCGTCCCGGCGACATCCTCTCCGAGGTGCGCGCCCTGGTCGACGAGGGCGTGCTGGAGGTGACCCTGCTCGGGCAGAACGTCAACTCCTACGGCGTCGAGTTCGGTGACCGGTACGCGTTCGGCAAGCTGCTGCGCGCCTGCGGCGAGATCGACGGGTTGGAGCGGGTCCGGTTCACGAGCCCACACCCGAAGGACTTCACCGACGACGTGATCGCCGCGATGGCCGAGACGCCGAACGTCTGCCACTCGCTGCACATGCCGTTGCAGTCCGGCTCCGACGACGTGCTGAAGGCGATGCGCCGCTCGTACCGCTCCGAGCGTTACCTGGGGATCATCGAGAAGGTCCGTGCGGCGATGCCGGACGCGGCGATCACCACCGACATCATCGTCGGCTTCCCCGGCGAGACGGAGGCCGACTTCCAGCGCACGCTGGACGTGGTGCGCGAGGCCCGGTTCTCCTCGGCCTTCACCTTCCAGTACTCGAAGCGCCCCGGCACTCCCGCCGCGACCATGGACGGCCAGTTGCCCAAGCAGGTCGTGCAGGAGCGCTACGAGCGGCTGGTCGCGGCCGTCGAGGAGATCTCCTGGGCGGAGAACAAGCGACTGGTGGGGGAGCCCGTCGAGGTGCTGGTCGCGGTCGGCGAGGGCCGCAAGGACGAGCGGACCGGGCGGCTCTCCGGCCGGGCCCGCGACGGCCGGCTCGTCCACTTCGACGCCGGCAGTTTCGCCGGGTCGATCCGGCCCGGCGACATCGTGCACACCACAGTCACGTACGCCGCGCCGCATCACCTCAACGCCGACGGAGCGCCGCTGTCGCACCGGCGCACGCGGGCCGGCGACGCCGCCGAGGCGGGGCGCTCCCCGCGTACCCCCGGGGTGTTGTTGGGCCTGCCCACGATCGGCGCACCGGCGGTCGCGCCCGCGCCCACCGGCGGCTGCGCCGCGCACTGACCCCGGCCGGGGCCCGCCGGCACGGCGGACCCCGACCGGCCCACGGTCAGACCGTGATCCGACCGGCGCCGGCGCCAGCCGTCACGATGGACTTGACGGTGCTCGCCGTGTCCAGTTGGTACGAGTACGGGATGCTGGCGACGCTGCCGCCGGTCTGCCCGGCCGGCGAGTTGACGAAGTAGTTGTTGCGGGCGACCAGGCGGCCCGGCCCGGAGTCGGCCTCGCCGAGGTGGTACGTGTCCGGGACGTTCTCGAAGTAGTTGCCCTCGACGAGCACCCCGGCGTTCTCGGTGGAGGCCACGCCGTAGCCGGTGTTGGCCCGGTAGTAGTTGTTGTAGACGTGCACCGGGTTGCCGAAGCGCACCCGCGGGTTGCGCTGCTTGCTGCCGTCGAACCAGTTGTGGTGGTAGGTCACGCGCAGGTGGCCGGTGTCCTGCGCGCCGTTGTCGTCGCTGTGGCCGAGCAGCATGGTCTTGTCGTGGTTGAAGACCCGGTTCCACGACACCGTGACGAAGTCCGACCCGCGCTTGATGTCGACAGCGCCGTCGTACCCGTTGCTGAAGGTGTTGTGGTCGATCCAGATGTTGGTGGCCGACTCCTGCACGTTGATCGCGTCGTCGTTCCAGTCCCGGAAGGTCAGGTTCCGGATGATGACGTTGCGGTCACCGCTGACGTTGAGTCCGCAGCCGACGATCGTCGCGCCGGAGTTGCCGAGGATGGTCTTGTTCGACCGGACCCGCAGCATCCCCGAGCAGGAGATCGTTCCGGAGACGCGGATCACGGCGGAGCCCGTGGCGTTCAGGGCGCTGGTCAGCGCCGAGGCGTTGGAGACGGTGGTGGCCGGGGCGCCGCCACCGCCGGTGGTGCCGCCGTTCTGGGTGGCCCAGCCGACCAGGCCCGTCTGCGGCGGGACGCTCGGTGGAGGATCGCTGGGGATCGGCGGGGTGGTCGGCGTGCCCGGTGTGGTCGGCGTGGTCGGGGTGGTGGTGCCGCCGGTGCAGGCGACGTTGTTCAGGGTGAAGCTGGTCGGGGCCGGGTTGCTGGAGTTGTTCCAGCTCGCGTTGAAGCCGAACGAGGTGCTGCCGTTGGTGGCCAGGTTGCCGTTGTAGTCGACGTTGGTGGCGGAGACCTGCCCGCCGCTCTGTGTGACAGTGGCGCCCCAGGCCTGGCTGACCTGCTGGCCGGCCCCGTACGACCAGCGCAGCGTCCACCCGGAGACCGGGTCGCCGAGGTTGGTGACCGTGACGTTGCCGGTGAACCCGCCCGGCCACTGGCTGGCGACCGAGTAGGCGACCTGGCAGCCGGCGGCCGCCTGGGCCGAGACGGCGGTCAGGAGCCCGCCGGTGACCAGGGCCGCGGTGGCGGCGGCGGTGGTGGCGAGCAGCGTCATCCGACGCTGTGATGTGCGCATGCTGCTTCCTCTCGATGAGGCGGACGGACCGTCGCGACGCCCATGCCCGTGGGCGGCGAGGTAGGCCGGGACCCATGGCTCCCGGGCCCGCCGGTGCAGTTCGGTGAAAGCGGCTCCCGCGCTCACGCCGGCCACTGCGGAGGCAAGCGCTTTCCCGATGAGAACATAGAAGCACCTGGATGTAAATGCCCGGGGTGGCCGGCGCCCACGACGTGGGCACCGGCCACCCCGGCGACTCAGCAGCCGGCGCCGTTGAGCTTCACGGTTGCCGGGGCGCTGGCCGCGCCGTTGGCGGTGAAGCCCACGGTGACCGAGGCCCCCGCCGCCAGGGACGGCGCGTGACTGGGCGCGGCGGCGGTGACCGTCGTGCCCGACTGGGTGACGGTGGCGTTCCAGCCACTGCCCAGCGTCACGCCGGACGGCCAACTCCAGGTCACCGACCACGGGTTGACCGCGGCCGTACCGGTGTTCTTCACGGTCAGCTCACCCTGGAAGCCGCCCTGCCAGGCGTTTACCTGCCGGTAGGTGGCCGTGCAGGCGCCCGGGGGCGGGGTCGTCGGCCCGCCGGTCGGTCCACTGGTCGGCCCGCCGGTCGGCCCGCCGGTGGGTCCGCCACCGGACGGCGCGATCAGGTACGGCTGGAGGATCGCCTGCTTGGTGGTGTTGATGTTCGTCCAGTCGTCCAGCGCGATGCCCCCGGTGTCACCCGAGTTGGGGTTCCACGACCAGTAGGTGAAGGACATCCCGGTCACGCCGGTGCCGGTGTACGCCATCAACTTCTCCAGCCACACCCGGTCCTTCGGGTCGGCGAGGGTGCTGCCGAACTCACCCATCATGATCGGGGCGATGTTCTGCTTGTAGAGGTAACCGAAGTACTTGTCCCAGATGGCCGGCATGTTCGCCGGGTAGTCGGGGGCGTCGAACCAGGTCTGCCGGTAGACCGACGTGGCGTACTCGTGCGGCGAGTAGACCAGCCGGTTGGCCACGTTCAGCCGTACCGGGAACTGGCCGGCCTTCGACAGGTTGCCGCCCCACCAGCCGCAGTCCTCGTCGTTGCTCGGGTCGTTGTCCCACACGTTGGAGAGGCCACCACTGGGGCAGCTCACCCCCTCCACGAAGATCAACCAGTTGGGCTGGACACCGAGGATGGCGTTGCCGGCCCGCTCGGCGGCGAGCCGCCAGTCCCGCGCGGTGTCGCCGCAGCCCCAGCACGCGCCGGTGGCCGCCGGGTTGGTCCCCTCGGCGTGCGGCTCGTTGTGCAGGTCCGCGCCGATCACGGTGGGATTGCCCGCGTACCGCTGGGCGAGCATCTTCCAGTCGTTGATCCAGGTCGCCTCGGAGACCGTCGACGTGTACCAGAGCGGCGACTGCCCGGCCGACGTCGGCCGGTGCCGGTCCAGGATGATCCGCATCCCCTTGCTGCCGGCGTAGTTGATCACCTTGTCCAGGATCTGCAACGGCGAGAGCCCGATCAGGTCCGGGTTGACGAAGTCGTTGATCCCGGTGGCGGTCGCGCCCGGCTTCAGCGCGTCGTTCGAGTACGGCACCCGCAACGTGTTGTAGCCCAGCCGGGCCATCGTGTCGAGCTGCCCCCGCCACGGATTGCTCGACCAGAGCCCGTGGAAGGTCTTGTTGTCGGTCTCCATGCCGAACCAGTTGATGCCGGTCAACCGGACCGTGGCGCCGGTGCTGTCCACGATCTGGCTGCCGTTCGTGTGCAGATAGCCGGTGCCGGTGCCCGCGGCGGAGGCCGGGGCGGTGCTGACGGCGGTGGCGATGAACACGCCGGCCGCGACGGTGGCGAGCGCGGTCAGCGCACCGCCGAGAGCTTTGGGACGGACCATTCGAGCTCCACTTCAAAGGCCCGGCGTCGGCCATGGGCCGCGCGGGCGAGCTGCCGTCGGCACGTCACGGCCCCTTGGGGGTACGCGGACAGTGCGCGACGGTCCATGTCACGCGGACGGGGACACTCGCGGAAGCTCACCGGCCGATCCTCGACAGCGGAGCCCCGCCGTCGTCGCCCTCGTCCCGGTGGCCCTACCTGGCTCCGTCGCCCATTCTCATCAGCCCGCCTCAATGCGTCAACTGCACGGCCCCGCGGCCCCGCCCGTGCCGTGCGGCGTCCCCGGACACGCGAGAGCCCCCGGTCCCTCGCGGGGGACCGGGGGCTCTCGGACAGCGTCAGCTCAGCCGGCCTGCTCGGCGAGCTGGAGGAACTGCCGCTTGGAGGCGAGGGCCTGCTCGGCCTCGGAGATCCGGCGGGCGTCCCCGGCGCTCTGCGCCCGGGCCAGCCGCTCCTCGGCCTCCGCCACCTGAGCCCTCATCTGGGCGAGCAGCGGATTGTCCTCCTTGGTGGTGCGGCGCCACGCCGAGTCCATCACGTCGCGGACCTTGTCGTCGATGACCCGCAACCGGCGCTCCAGCCCGGCGGCCGCCTCGCGGGGCACCCGGCCGGCCTCGTGCCACTGGGCCTGGATCTCCCGCAGCTTGGCCTGGGCGCCCTTCGGGTCAGCGTCGATGTCCAGGGCCTCGGCCTCGGCCAGCAGCGCCTGCTTACGCTCCAGGTTGCCACGCTGCTCGTTGTCCCGTGCGGAGAAGACCTCGCTGCGCCGGCTGAAGAAGGCGTCCTGCGCGGCCCGGAACCGTTCCCAGAGCTTCTGCTCGGCCTCCTTGGAGGCACGCGGGGCGGCCTTCCACTGCGTCATCAGCTCCTTGAGCTGGTTGGCCGTGGCCGCCCACTCGGTGGAGTCCTTGATCTTCTCGGCCTCGGCGACCAGCTCTTCCTTGACGGTCTGCGCCTGCTTGCGCGTCGCGTCCAGCGAGGCGAAGTGGGCGCCCCGACGCCGGGTGAACCCGTCCCGTGCGGCGGCGAACCGCTTCCACAGCTCACCGTCGGCCTTCTTGTCGACCCCGCGAATGGTCTTCCACTCGTCGAGGATGTCCTTGAGCCGGTCACCGGCCGTCTTCCAGCCGGTGGACTCGGCGGCGAGCTTCTCGGCCTCCTCGACCAGCGCGGTCTTGCGGGCCAGGGCTTCGACGCGTGCGGCGTCCCGGGCGGCCCGGGCCTCCCCGGCCTTCTCCTCGGCAAGGGTCGCCAGCTTGTCCAGCCGAGCGGCCAGGGCGTCGATGTCGCCGACCACGTGGGCCTCGGGCAGCGTGGTGCGGATCCGCCGAATCGTGCTCAACGAGTGCCCGGCGTCCGCCGCGCCCGAGTTGAGCCGCGCTTCGGTCAGGTCCACCTCGGTGACCAGGTCGGCGAAGCGGCGTGCGAAGTGCGCGAGACCCTCCTCCGGTGCTCCCGCCTGCCAGGATCCGACCACCCGCTCGCCCTCGGAGGTCTTGACGTAAACGGTGCCGTCCGCGTCCACCCGTCCGAAGGCAGTCCAGTCGCTCATGTGCCCATCCTCGTTCTCCCGGCGTCGAGGGAGCCGTCCCCCGTCGCCGCCACGGCGCAGCCAAGTTACTTCCGGCATTGTCACAGGTCCGACCCGGTCCCCGTCGAGCGCCTATCGCCGACCGTGACCATACGGTGTCCTAGAGCCTGATTGACCGGATCGGCGCGGAGACGCACCGGGCATTCCCGCTACGGTGAACGGGTGCCACTGGTCGCCGCCGCTGTCTGCCCGCATCCGCCCCTGCTCGTGCCCGAGGTTGCCGGTGCCGCCGCCAGCGAACTGGACGACCTGCGCGCGGCCTGTGACCTCGCCGTACGCCGACTGCTGGCCGCCGATCCGGACGCGGTGGTGCTGCTCGGCGTCGGCCCGTCGACCGGCCCGATCCGGCCCCCGGCCACCGGTTCCCTGCAGCCCTGGGGCGTCGACCTGGACGTGCCCCTGATCCCCGGTCAGCCGGACCGGGGCGCGGTGCTGCCGTTGAGCCTGACGGTCGGCGCGTGGCTGCTGGCCCGGCACGCCGTGCGTCCCGCCGTGGCCGCCGCGGCGGTGACCGCCGTGCAGGTGACCGCCGACGCCGGGCCGGTGGAGGTGGCCGCGCTCGCCGAGCAGGTCGCCGCGGCCGGTGAGCGGGTGGCACTGCTGGTGCTCGGCGACGGGTCGGCCTGCCGGGGGGAGAAGGCCCCCGGGTACGACGACCAGCGCGCCCTGCCGTACGACAAGCGGGTCGCCGCGGCCCTGGCCGAGGCGGACCTGGACGCCCTGCGCGACCTGGACGCGGGTCTGTCGGGGCAGTTGAAGGTCGCCGGCCGGGCGTCGTGGCAGGTGCTCGCCGAGGCGGCCCGGTCGAGCGGCGCGGGGTGGCGCGGCGAGCTGCTGCACGACTCGGCCCCCTACGGCGTGGCCTACTTCGTGGCGTCCTGGGAGCGGGCGTGACCGGCGGCGCAGCGGTCCCGGTCGGCACGGTCGTGGCGGTGGTCGGCCCAACGGCGGCCGGCAAGTCGGCGTTGAGCATCGCGCTCGCGCACGCGCTGGACGGGGAGGTGGTCAACGCCGACTCGATGCAGCTCTACCGGGGCATGGACATCGGGACCGCCAAGCTGACCCCCGCCGAGCGGGAGGGGGTGCCGCACCACCTGCTCGACATTTGGGAGGTCACCGAGCCGGCCAGCGTCGCGGAGTACCAGCGGCTGGCCCGCGCGGCCGTGGACGACATCCTGTCCCGGGGACGGGTGCCGCTGCTGGTGGGTGGCTCGGGGCTGTACGTGCGGGCGGTGCTGGAGCGCTTCGAGTTCCCCGGCACCGACGCGGCGCTGCGCGAGCGGCTGGAACGGGAGTTGGCCGAGGTCGGCCCGGCTCCGCTGTACGCGCGGCTGCGCGCCGCCGACCCGGTGGCCGCCGAGGGCATCCTGCCCGGCAACGGGCGGCGGATCGTGCGGGCCCTGGAGGTGATCGAGCTGACCGGCGCGCCGTTCGCCGCGTCACTGCCGCAGCCGACCCCGTACTACCCGTCGGTGCAGCTCGGCGTCGACCTGGACACCGGGCTGCTGGACGAGCGGATCGCGCTGCGGGTGGACCGGATGTGGGCCGACGGTCTGGTGCCCGAGACCCGCGAGCTGGTGGGTCGAGGGCTGGCCGAGGGACGAACGGCCAGCCGGGCGCTCGGCTACCAGCAGGTCCTGCGCCTGCTCGACGGTGAGCTGACCGAGACGCAGGCGCACGACGAGACCGTCCGGGCCACCCGGCGCTTCGTCCGGCGGCAGCGGTCCTGGTTCCGGCGCGACCCGCGGATCCAGTGGCTGGACTCGGCGACGCCGGACCTGATCGGGGCCGCGCTGCGTCTGGTGCCGGCCGCTGCGCGATGATGGGGGCGTGGAGTTCACCAAGGGCCACGGCACCGGCAACGACTTCGTCCTCCTGCCCGACCCGGACGGTCAGCTCGACCTGACCCCGGAGCTGGTCGCGGCGCTCTGCGACCGGCGGCGGGGCATCGGCGCGGACGGCGTGCTGCGGGTCGTCCGGGCGGCCAAGCATCCGGACGGCGCCGGGCTGGCCGGCGAGGCCGAGTGGTTCATGGACTACTGGAACGCCGACGGTTCGTTCGCCGAGATGTGCGGCAACGGCGCCCGGGTCTTCGTGCGCTACCTGCTCGACAACGAGCTGGCCACGCCGGCCGGCGCGGCGTTGCCGGTGGCCACCCGGGCCGGCGTCGTGCGCGCGCTGGTCGAGGGCGACGCCGTGTCCGTCGAGATGCGCCGCCCCCAGGTGTACGACTCCTCGACCGCCACCCTGGGCGGGCTGACCCTGCCCGGCACGGCTGTGGACATCGGGAATCCGCACCTGGTCTGTGTCCTGCCGGCGGGCGTGGAGTTGGCCGCGCTGGATCTCACCGTCGCGCCCGGGTTCGACCCGGAGGTCTTCCCGGCCGGCGTGAACGTGGAGTTCATCGTGGCGGGCGACCCGGTCGACGGCACCGACGGGCACTCCCTGATGCGGGTGTACGAGCGTGGCAGCGCCGAGACCCTGTCCTGCGGCACCGGTGCCTGCGCGGTGGGCGCGGTGGCCCTGCGCGACGCCGGCCGCGACACCGGCGTGGTCGCCGTCGACGTCCCCGGCGGCCGCCTGACGGTGACGGTCACCGAGAATTCCTGCTGGCTGTCCGGCCCCGCCGTCCTGGTGGCAACGGGCGAGATCAGCCTTTCCGCGCTGACCAACCCAACCCACCCCCTCCTCTGACCCACCGCGCCCACATCGCGGGCGCGCCGCGTCGATCATGAAGTTATTGCCAGCCTGCTCGGCGTGTCATGGCAATAACTTCAAGATCGACGGAGGGGCGGGGTCGGGTGCCCGGCGGTTCGTGCGTTACGGGGTGGCGCTGGCGTTGGCCGCGATCTCGGGGAGGTCGGTGGGGCCCGGGTCGGCTGCCGGGAGAGGGCTGGGGTTGTTCGCGGCGGCCCGGACGGCGGCGGCGACCGCCGGGGCGACCCGCGAGTCGAAGACGCTCGGCACGATCACCGTCGGGTTGATCTTCTCCTCACCGACGACGTCGGCGATGGCCCGGGCGGCCGCGATCGCCATCTCCTCGGTGAACTCCTCGGCGTGCGCGTCAAGCATCCCGCGGAACACGCCGGGGAAGGCGAGCACGTTGTTGATCTGGTTGGGCTGGTCCGAGCGGCCGGTGGCGACCACCGCGGCGTACTTGCGCGCCTCCCGGGGGTCGACCTCCGGGTCCGGGTTGGCCAGCGCGAAGACGATGGCGTCCTTCGCCATGCCGGCGATGTCGTCGCCGGTGAGCAGGTTCGGCGCGCTGACCCCGATGAACACGTCGGCGCCCCGGATCGCGCCGGGCAGGTCGCCCGCGTAGTTCTCCTTGTTGGTGTTCTCCGCCAGCCACTGCCAGGCCGGGTTGAGGTCGGTCAGCCCGCGGTGCAGGGCGCCCTGGCGGTCGTACGCGATGATGTCGCCGACGCCCTGGCGCAGCAGCAGCTTCATGATCGCGGTGCCCGCCGCGCCGGCGCCGGAGACGACGACCCGGACGTCCGCGAGCTGCTTGCCCACGACGCGCAGCGCGTTGGTCAGCGCGGCCAGCACGCAGATCGCGGTGCCGTGCTGATCGTCGTGGAAGACCGGGATGTCCAGCGCCTCGCGCAGCCGGGCCTCGATCTCGAAGCAGCGCGGCGCGGCGATGTCCTCCAGGTTGATCCCGCCGTACGCGGGCGCGATCGCCTTGACGATCTGCACGATCTCGTCGGTGTCCTGCGTGTCCAGCACGACCGGCCAGGCGTCCACCCCGCCGAAGCGCTTGAACAGCGCGGCCTTGCCCTCCATCACCGGCAGCGACGCGGCCGGGCCCAGGTTGCCCAGCCCGAGCACCGCGGAGCCGTCGCTGACCACCGCCACCGTGTTGCGCTTGATCGTCAGCCGTCGGGCGTCCGCCGGGTTCTCGGCGATCGCCATGCAGACCCGGGCCACCCCCGGGGTGTACGCCCGGGACAGCTCGTCACGGTTGCGCAGCGCGACCTTGGAGGTCACCTCGATCTTGCCGCCGAGGTGCAGGAGGAAGGTGCGGTCCGACACCTTGCGCACGTCCACGCCGTCGAGCGCGGTCAGCGCCTCGACCACCTGGTCGGCGTGACCGGCGTCGGCGGTGTCGCAGGTCAGGTCGACGATCACGTTGGTCGGGTCCGAGTCCACCACGTCCAGCGCCGTGACGATCGCTCCGGCCTCGCCGACGGAGGTGGTGAGCCGGCCGATCGAGGACGCGTCCGCGGTCACGGCGATCCGGATGGTGATCGAGAATCCGGCGCTCGGCAGTCGGGTGATGGCCACGGGGTCCCTCCGTCACGGCTGTGCGGCCGGTCGGCCGCCGCCCCCGCATTTCTACCGGGTTGTCGAGGTCGACCGGTATTCGCCCCCACTTTTGGCGACCTCCAGCACGGGCATATAGCAGGTGCGTTCGGCGTTGTGCCATGTCAGGATTACGTTCTACTCATCATTTCGGACAGGAGAACCGCTTGCGAGACCAGGAGAGCTTCGTCCCCGTCGAGGACGAGTTCGACGACGTCACCACTGGCGAGATGGAGCTGTCGGAGCGACAGTCCCTGCGACGCGTTCCGGGCCTGTCAACCGAGCTCACCGACGTCACCGAGGTGGAATACCGCCAGCTGCGACTGGAGCGGGTCGTCCTGGTGGGCGTCTGGACCGAGGGCACGGTCACCGACGCGGAGAATTCCCTGACCGAGCTGGCCGCGCTGGCCGAGACCGCCGGCTCGCAGGTGCTCGAAGGGCTGATCCAGCGTCGTACCCGACCCGACCCGGCCACGTACATCGGTCGCGGCAAGGTCGACGATCTTGGCGCGGTGGTGCTGTCCACCGGCGCCGACACGGTCATCTGTGACGGTGAGCTGTCGCCGTCGCAGCTGCGCAACCTGGAGCAGCGCACCAAGGTCAAGGTTGTCGACCGGACGGCGCTGATCCTCGACATCTTCGCCCAGCACGCCAAGAGCAAGGAAGGTAAGGCGCAGGTCGAGCTGGCCCAGCTGCAATACCTGCTGCCCCGACTGCGCGGTTGGGGTGAGACGCTCTCCCGCCAGACCGGTGGTAGCGGTCGCGGCGGCGGCGCGGGCGGCGGTGTGGGTGTGCGTGGTCCCGGTGAGACCAAGCTGGAGACCGACCGTCGGCGCATCCGTCACCGCATCTCCCGGCTGCGCCGCGAGATCAAGAGCATGCGCACGGTACGCGTCACCAAGCGCGCCCGTCGCACCCGCAACTCCGTGCCCGCCGTGGCCATCGCCGGCTACACCAACGCCGGCAAGTCCAGCCTGCTCAACCGACTGACCGGCGCGGGCGTGCTGGTGGAGAACGCGCTCTTCGCGACGCTCGACCCGACCACCCGCAAGGCCACCACCTCGGACGGGCGGCTCTACACGCTCTCCGACACGGTGGGCTTCGTCCGGCACCTGCCGCACCAGATCGTCGAGGCGTTCCGCTCGACGCTGGAGGAGGTCGCGGAGGCGGACCTGGTGGTGCACGTCGTCGACGGCACCCACCCGGATCCGGAGGAGCAGGTCCGGGCGGTGCACGAGGTGCTCGCCGAGGTGGGCGCGGACCGGCTGCCCGAGCTGCTGGTGGTCAACAAGACCGACGCGGCCGACGAGGACGCGCTGCTGCGGCTCAAGCGACTCTGGCCCGAGGCGATCTTCGTCTCGGCGTACTCGGGGCGGGGGATCGACGCCCTGCGGGCGGCGATCGAGGAGCGGCTGCCGCAACCCGCCGTGGAGGTCCGGGCCGTGCTGCCGTACGACCGGGGTGACCTGGTGTCCCGGGTGCACCGCACGGGCGAGGTGCTCAGCACGTCGCACCTGCCGGAGGGCACCCTGCTGCACGTTCGGGTCAGCGCGGCGCTCGCCGCCGAGCTGGCGCCGTTCGACGTGCAGCGCGAGGGCCAGGCGGTCGGCAGCCGGCCCTGAGCGGCCCCGGCGTCATCCACCGGAAACGCGCGGCATGCGACACTGGCCGAATGCGCCGCGTTGTTTCCTCGGTCACGGTTGCCCTCGGCCTGCTCGGGGCAACCGTGGCGCTGGCCGGAGTCGCCGTAGCCGCTCCCGCTCCCGGATCATCCCAGCCGCCCGGCGCCACCCCCGGCAAGAAGCGCTGCTCGGTCACCGACGAGCGGCTGCGGGAGCTGTCCGGGCTGGTAGCGACCAAGACCGGCTACATCGTCATCAACGACGGCACCGAGGTTGAGGCGCGCAAACGGATCTTCTTCCTCGACAGCAAGTGCAAGGTCGTCAAGGAGCCGGTCCGCTACTCGGGTCAGGGGCCGTTCGACACCGAGGACCTCGCCGTGTCGCCGAAGGGCGACACGCTGTGGATCGGTGACATCGGCGACAACACCACCAACAAGGAGCGGCGGTCGCGGATCGCGGTCTGGACCATGCCGATCACCGGTACGAAGCAGCCCGTGCTGCACCGGCTCTCCTACCCCGAGAACAAGCCGCACGACGCCGAGGCGTTGCTGGTGGGGGCCGACGACCTCCCGCTGATCATCACCAAGGTGTCGAGCGGCAACGCGGAGATCTACACCCCGACGGCGAAGCTGAAGAACGGCGACACCGCGCCGGTGCCGATGAAGAAGGTCGGCGAGATCAAGCTGCCGAAGACCACCACGGAGAACCCGCTCAGCGTCTACGGGCGGCTCGCGGTCACCGGGGCCGCCCGATCGCCGGACGGCAGCCGCGTCGTCGTCCGGACGTACGCGGACGCCTTCGAGTACGACGTGACCGACGGCAACATCGTCGGGGCGCTCACCACCGGCAAACCGCGGGTGACGCCACTGGCCGACCCGTTCGGCGAGGCGATCTCCTACACCCCGGACGGGAAGACCTTCGTCACCGTCTCCGACGGCGGGCAGCTCACCGCGGACGAGCCCGTCGACATTCTGAGCTACACGCCGTCCAACAGCGTGGCCGCGCCCGTTGCCGCTCCCGGGGGCGCCAACCCGGCCGCCGAGAAGTCCTGGATCGACGGGCTCAGTCTCGATGACATCACCTACCTCGTGGGCGCGGTCGGCGTGCTCGGTCTGCTGCTCGTCGGCGCCGGCATCGTCGGCATCCTGCGGGCCCGCCGCCGGCCACCCACGGCCGACGATTCGGACTCGGCGGATGACCGGGACGACCGGCGCGGCGCAGGGCGGGACGAGGGCGCCCCGCCCGGCGGTGGCCGTCCCGGCACCGGCGTGTACGGCGGTGCGGCGGCCGATGGCGGCGTCTACGGCGGTGGTTCCGGCCGGGGCGGTCCCGCTCCTGCTGGCGGTGCCGTGTACGGCGGCGGCGGTGCACGCCCAGCCGGTGAGGGGGGTGGCGGCGGTCACGGCCCCGCCCGCCCCGGCGGTGGTGGCGGCGGTGCTCCGGTCGGTGGCGGTGTCTACGGTGGCGGCCGTGCCGGCGGCCCCGGAGGTCGACCCGGCGGTGCCGGTGGCCGACCGGGCGGCGGGGTGTACGGCGGCGGTGGTGGTCAGCCCGGCGGCGGTCGGGCGGAGCCGCCACGGCGCGGTGGGCAGGAGCCGGACTACCGGGGCCAGCGGCCCGGCCGTCGGCGGGACGGCGACGTGCCCGGCGACCCGTACGGGCAGTATCCCGGGGGCGGCCGTGGCCAGCGGGGCGACCGCTACTGACACGGTCAGCGCCATCGGTCCGGCCGCGCGGGTGAGCGCGGTGGGGCCACTCACCCGCGCGCCGGCCGGTCAGATCCGGCGGAGCACCGCCACAACCCGGCCCATGATGGTGGCGTCGTCGCCGGGGATCGGGTCGAAGGCGGGGTTCTGCGGCATCAGCCAGACGTGCCCGTCGCGTCGCCGGTAGGTCTTGACGGTGGCCTCGCCGTCGAGCATGGCGGCCACGATCTCGCCCGAGTCGGCCGTCGGCTGCTGCCGGACGACCACCCAGTCGCCGTCGCAGATCGCCGCGTCGAGCATCGAGTCACCCTTGACCTGGAGCATGAACACCTCGCCCTCGCCGACCAGCTCGCGGGGCAGGGGGAAGATGTCCTCCACCGCCTGCTCGGCGAGGATCGGCCCACCGGCGGCGATGCGGCCGAGCATCGGCACGTACGCCGGGGTGGGCCGTTGGGCGCGGGACAACTCGTCGTCGATGGCCTCGCTGGGGGCACGGACGTCCACCGCTCGGGGCCGGTTGGGGTCGCGGCGGAGGAAGCCCTTCTTTTCCAGCTCCTTGAGCTGGTAGGCGACGCTCGACGGGGACACCAGGCCGACCGCCTCGCCGATCTCCCGGACGCTCGGCGGGTAGCCGTGCCGGTCGACCCAGGTGCGGATGAACTCCAGGATGCGGCGCTGGCGGGCGGTCAGGTCGACCGTCGCGGGGTCGGGGAAGGCGCTGACCACCGGGGTGACCGGGCGCACGGCAGGCTGACCCGTCCGGCTGCGCGCGGCGCTGCGGCGTCGGGTGGCCGGCGGGCCCGCCTCGGTGATCTGCTGCGGGCTCTTCGGCCGGCTGGCCCGGTCTTCGGTCACGTCCGTCCTCCCTGGTCGGCGCTGGGTGCCTCGTCGGCTCGTGGTGCGTGCGGTGGTGCCATGTTGTTCATGACCGTATAGGTGAGATCGGTCATTTTCAAACATCTGTACGACCTCTCACCGGCGTGTCGGGGTGAAAAACCGCTCCGGTCGTACGGATGTTCTGATAAATGGTACGTCGAGTAGCACGGATGTTCGATCGGTGGCTGTTTTCCGGGGCGTTCCGGCCGTGCGGCCGGTAACCGGGGCGGGTTCCCGGCGTTGGTTCTGCGGTGAGGTGGCAGGTGCGGATGGCCGGATGGTCCGTGACGCGCCGGACACGCCGGTCGACTTGACCCGGGTTCGCCAGCGACATACGGTCAACCCCTAGATGTAGTAGTGACACGGGCGTAAGTTGCCTACAGGTTGGGTTCGACTACCGACCGCACTCCCGTAACGTTGATCACGGCGGGCGTCACCCGAGGGTGGTGCCGCCGTGGCGAGCCGTGTCCGGAAGTGCCCGGAGTGTCCGCGGTTGATCATGATTTTGGAGGTTGGGCGATGCGGTGTCCGTACTGCCGGCACGCCGACTCCCGCGTGGTCGACTCGCGGGAGGCCGACGACGGCCAGCTCATCCGGCGGCGGCGCTCCTGCCCGGAGTGCGGCAAGCGGTTCACCACCGTCGAGGAGGCGGTCCTCGCGGTGGTCAAGCGCAGCGGGGTGACCGAGCCGTTCAGTCGTACGAAGATCATCGGCGGGGTGCGCAAGGCGTGCCAGGGCCGGCCGGTGGACGACGACTCACTCGCGCTGCTGGCGCAGCGCGTGGAGGAGACCGTCCGGGCCAAGGGGGCCGCCGAGATCCCCAGTCACGAGGTGGGCCTGGCGATCCTGGGCCCGCTGCGCGACCTGGACGAGATCGCCTACCTGCGGTTCGCCAGCGTCTACCGCTCCTTCGACTCGCTCGCCGACTTCGAGCGCGAGATCGAGACGTTGCGGGCCGTGGCGCGAGCCCGGGAGCAGGGCCGGGCCGACGCGGTTGAGGCCGCCGGCCGTACCAGTTGACTTCACTGCTTTTCGAAAGATCAGGACGCGCGGTGGGTGACCGCGCAGACGAGGGGGGCGACGGCGTGACAACGAGCCGTTCACGGAACAAGGCAGGCGCGGGGCTGAAGATCGAGCGGGTGTGGACGACGGAGGGGGTCCACCCGTACGACGGGGTGTCCTGGGAGCGCCGCGACGTCGTGATGACGAACTGGCGGGACGGCTCGATCAACTTCGAGCAGCGTGGGGTTGAGTTCCCGGAGTCGTGGAGCGTCAACGCGGCGAACATCGTGACCACCAAGTACTTCCGGGGCGCGGTGGGGACCCCGGAGCGGGAGTGGTCGCTCAAGCAGCTGATCGACCGGGTGGTCACCACCTACCGCACCGCCGGCGAGGAGTACGGCTACTTCGCCAGCCCGGCGGACGCCGAGGTCTTCGCCCACGAGCTGACCTGGATGCTGCTGAACCAGGTGTTCAGCTTCAACTCGCCGGTCTGGTTCAACGTCGGCACGCCGTCGCCGCAGCAGGTCAGCGCCTGCTTCATCCTCTCCGTCGACGACTCGATGGACTCCATCCTCGACTGGTACAAGGAGGAGGGGCGGATCTTCCAGGGCGGCTCGGGGGCCGGGGTCAACCTCTCCCGGATCCGTTCCTCCAAGGAACTGCTCTCCTCCGGCGGCACCGCCTCCGGCCCGGTCAGCTTCATGCGCGGCGCGGACGCCTCCGCCGGCACCATCAAGTCCGGTGGCGCCACCCGGCGCGCGGCCAAGATGGTCATCCTCGACGTGGACCACCCGGACATCGAGGAGTTCGTGGCGACCAAGGCGCGCGAGGAGGACAAGATCCGCGCGCTGCGCGACGCCGGGTTCGACATGGACCTCGGCGGCTCCGACATCGTCAGCGTGCAGTACCAGAACGCCAACAACTCGGTCCGCGTCTCGGACGAGTTCATGACCGCCGTGCAGAATGGCGGCGGCTTTGACCTGCGCGGTCGCCTGGACGGCTCGGTGATCGACACCGTGGACGCCAAGAAGTTGTTCCGCACCATCTCCCAGGCCGCCTGGGAGTGCGCCGACCCCGGCCTGCAGTACGACGACACGATCAACGACTGGCACACCTGCCCGGAGACCGGGCGGATCACCGCGTCGAACCCGTGCTCGGAGTACCTGCACCTGGACAACTCCTCGTGCAACCTCGCCTCACTCAACCTCATGAAGTTCCTCCGGGCCGACGGCGGCTTCGAGGTGGAGAAGTTCGTCAAGTCCGTCGAGTTCGTCATCACCGCGATGGACATCTCGATCTGCTTCGCCGACTTCCCGACCGAGAAGATCGGTGAGACCACCCGCGCCTACCGGCAGCTCGGCATCGGCTACGCCAACCTGGGCGCCCTGTTGATGGCCACCGGCCTGCCGTACGACTCGGACCAGGGCCGCTCGGTCGCCGCGTCGATCACGTCGCTGATGACCGGCACCGCCTACCGCCGCTCCGCCGAGCTGGCCGGCGTCGTCGGCCCGTACGACGGCTACGCCCGCAACGCCGAGCCGCACAAGCGGGTCATGCGCAAGCACGCCGCGGCCAACGACGAGATCAAGCCGACCAGCCCGGTGGCCACCGCGATCGTCCGTGAGGCGACCAAGCAGTGGACGCAGGGCAACAAGATCGGTGACAAGTTCGGCTGGCGCAACGCGCAGGCCAGCGTCCTCGCCCCGACCGGCACGATCGGCTTCATGATGGACTGCGACACGACCGGCGTGGAGCCGGACCTGGCGCTGGTCAAGTTCAAGAAGCTGGTCGGCGGCGGCTCGATGCAGATCGTCAACCAGACGGTGCCGCGCGCCCTGCGCAGCCTCGGCTACCCCGAGGAGCAGGTCGAGGCGATCATCGAGCACATCGCCGACCACGGCCACGTGGTGGACGCCCCGGGCCTCAAGCCGGAGCACTACGCGGTGTTCGACTGCGCGATGGGCGAGCGGTCGATCGCCCCGATGGGCCACGTGCGGATGATGGCGGCGATCCAGCCGTTCGTCTCCGGCGCCATCTCCAAGACGGTCAACATGCCGGAGGCGGCCACCGTCGAGGACGTCGAGAAGATCTACTTCGAGGGCTGGAAGCTCGGCCTCAAGGCGCTGGCGATCTACCGGGACAACTGCAAGGTCGGCCAGCCGCTCTCGGTGGCCAAGTCCAAGAAGGCCACCACGCCGGCCGCCGTCGAGACCGCAGCCGCCGCGCCGGCCGCGGTGGAGAAGGTCATCGAGTACCGGCCGGTGCGTAAGCGCCTGCCGAAGAAGCGCACGTCCGAGACGGTCAGCTTCTCCGTCGGTGGCGCCGAGGGCTACCTCACCGCGTCGTCCTACCCGGACGACGGCCTCGGCGAGGTCTTCCTCAAGATGTCCAAGCAGGGCTCCACCCTGGCCGGCGTGATGGACGCCTTCTCGGTGGCCATCAGCATCGGCCTGCAGTACGGCGTGCCGCTGGAGACGTTCGTCAGCAAGTTCACCAACATGCGCTTCGAGCCGGCCGGCATGACCGACGACCCGGACGTGCGGATGGCGGCCTCGGTGATGGACTACATCTTCCGTCGCCTGGCACTGGACTTCCTGCCCTACGAGCGCCGCGCCGAGCTGGGCATCTTCACCGCCAGCGAGCGGGCCGCCCAGCTGCGGGCCGAGGCCGACGCGGAGGCCGCCGCCGTCACCGGCGCGGAACTCACCGCGATGGCGTCGTCGGCGCCGGTCGAGGCCCCGGCCAGGACCGAGGCCGTCGCTCAGCCGGCCCAGGAGATGGCCGACGTGGCCGTCGCCAAGCCGGCCCCGAGCGTGGGTTCCAGCACCGAACTGCTGGAGGCCGTGATCGGCAAGGCCGCCGACGCGCCGCTTTGCTTCACCTGCGGTACGAAGATGCGCCCCGCCGGTAGCTGCTACGTCTGCGAGGGCTGCGGCTCCACCAGCGGCTGCAGCTGACGTACGCGTAACGCGGCGCTGCCCCGACTTCCTCACCGGAGGTCGGGGCAGCGCCGTTTCTAGGTACTCCCAGGCAGGTGCACTCACTAAATCTCGTCAACCACCGGCTATCTTGCGTCAGATCAGGCGAACGCAAAGGCCGGAGTTAGGTCCAGGTGGTAGTCCGAGAAATGTATCCATTCCGACGTTGCGTCGTAAGTCCGCAAGCAGCTCGGTCGGGTCGACAACACTCCCGATCTTGGCTTCGGATTCGCGTCGATGGTTCATGACGGACTTTGCGCGATACACTCGAACCTTCGTTCCTGCACTTAATGCTTGGATGCAAACAGCTCTCATGTAAAACCGAACAAACTCCCCTTGCGCCAAGGTTTCAGCAGCATTGACGGGGACTTTCTTCTCGTACGGTTTGCCGTTTCGGTGAGAGATTTCTAGATCGACAAGCAAACCCTCGCCGCGTATGCAGAACGCCAGTGACTCTGGATCGCCAGTCCTTGCGGCGTCAATCAAAATCAGAGGCCACCGGCTCATGCCAGTGCCGTTTAGGCGTCGACTCACGAAGAGGCTGCCGCTCTCGATGTCCGCTTCGATCTCGATGATCATTGCTGCGCGTGTAGCGTCGTTCAAATCATGAAGATCCATGCCGCTTCCCTGGTTGCGTCCTGAGGGTCGTCCAAGAACTTACTGAGGCCCCCACTGTCAAGCAATTCAATATTAGGGGCGATGGTCGGCGTGGTCCTGGGTAGAGAAAGCGAGATTATTTCGATTGCTGCCATTTGTCGCCAACCACCGCAAAAGTTGCAACCATATGACACTGCCTTCGGCGGGTTGGAGGACGTGGGTTCGCTTGGGTTGCAGTACCGGGAGTCGGTGGGCCTACAACGTCTAGGGGCTGGCCTGGTATAGGCTGTCTACTCGCGTTGCGTTCATTATGTGCTGCTCGCTCGGGCGCTTTCGCCTATGGCTGAGGCGAGACGGAAACGGGGAGGACGTCCATGGAGCTCGTTTCGATTTCCGTGCGGGGGTTCCGTAGCTTGCAGGACGTCGGTCCCATCCCAGTCCACCGCCCTACGATCTTGACGGGCCCTAACGACAGTGGGAAGTCCGCCACGATCGACGCGCTCGCATTCCTGCTTGGGACCCACCCGCTCACCGAAGAGGATCGGACCTTCGCGACGGACCCTGGTGCGGACCGCACCGTGTCCGAGGTCGAGAACCAAGATCTCGTCGAGCGGGTCGAGACCACCTGGGTCGAGGGCGAATTTCGACTCTCTAAGAGGGAGGAATCGGCCCTTGGGCTGCCCAGCACGATCCGGATGCGCCGCATTCGAAACCAGGAGTCAGAAGTTCGCCTGGAACTGCTCGTCGACGCACCCGAGGACGAAGACCTCCGTGATCTTGAGGCTAGATCGCTCGCCGACCTGAAACGCATCGCAGGCAGACATGGGGTCGCTGCTGCTGCTGACGCCAGGTCCAGAAGTAGCTGGATGATCGCATTGGACCAGTTCGCCGCCACTCGGCCACGAACGCAGGCCTGGATCGCGGCCAGTAAGGAAATCAGGGCATCGCTGCCGAAGTTTCTACTCTTCGGCGATGCTGAATCAGCCGAAGCCGCGATTAAGGCGGCGTTGAACAGTCGCTATAGATCCCACCTTGAGGACGAGGATCTCAAGCAGCGAGTGCGAGATTTGGAGGCGGAACTCGGCCGTCGAGTTCGTGAGGACGCGCAGGGGCTCGTCGAACACATTCAACAACGGTGCCCCGACCTGGTCCGCGTCGCCGTCGAGCCGAATGTGTCCTTCACCTCTGGCCTACGATCTACCAGGCTGCTGCTGGCTCGCACCAGCGGTGAAACGGTTAGTCTCAGCACTGTGGGGGCAGGAAGAAACCGCCGTATCAGCCTTGCCGTCTGGGAGTGGGCGAGCGAGCTCCTTAAACGCGATGCTGAGAATAATCCTTTCCCTGACGACCAGCAGCACGTCGTCTTGGCGTACGACGAACCTGACACCCACCTTGACTACCTTCAGCAGCGGCGTGTAATGGCACTCATACGCGAGCAGTGCTCGGTGCCTGGTGTCTCGATGGTGATAGCTACACATTCCATGAATCTGATCGATGGTGCAGCCATCGAGGACATTGTTCATCTAAAGCTTGAGGGTGAGCGCACCCGAATAAATCGGCTGCTGTCCGATTTGGATAACGACGCGAACGGGCGATACCTCGCCGATATTGCCATCGCCCTGGGGTTGCGCAACACGGTATTGCTTCACGAGCGATGCTTCGTAGGCGTAGAAGGCGTAACGGAGCAGTTGTCTTTCCCGTTGCTTTTCCGCCTCACTACAGGCCGGCCAGTACACGCGGCAGGGATAGTGATCGTCGGTTGCCATAATAACGAAGGCGCCTTAAAGTTCGTCGGGTATCTGGCCCGGTCGAAGCGGCAGGTGATGCTAATCATTGATGCTGACAGTCGAAGGAACAGCAGAGTCTTCAGTGATGCGAACCTGGCGAAGGAGGGTATCGACATCGTCAATCACGTTCGCTTGATGGGGACGCCGGATAAAGAGTTGGAGTGCATCTTTACGAACGAGCAGTGGTGCAATGTGGCGAACCTGGTGTGGCCCCGGAACGACGGGAAGCCTTGGGATCCGGAATCGATCGAATCGCTGCGGGCTGGCAAGTTCAGCACATTGCTGTTGAACTTGTTCAAGGAGGGGAGCGATAGCGGGCCCAACTCGAAGGCGTCAATGATGTACGAGATGGCGCGAAGTCTCAAGACGCCCGCAGAGGTTCCGGCAGAACTTCGCGACACCTTTCTGCAGTTGGAGAAGTTAGCTGCCCTTGATTCCTAATGTTCGCCGCGCAAGCATCCGCGCCCGCCGTTGAGCGGCAGTCGGGACCTCCCACCTGTGCCATCCCTTCGAAGGGGTCCACCGTTGGGCATGCTCGCGTTCAGGAGTCCCGCACCAGCGGCAGGAGTTGGGTTGGGGCGGGACGGTATGGCGCACGCGGTGCGCGGAAGACGACATCATGCCCCTCCCTCCGCAGCTGCTCATACCATCGCACGGTTGTACGACAGTTTCTAGCCGGCCCCTGGAAAACGGCCTGGTCAAGGCCACTCTCGACTCAACGGTCGCGATCCGCGCAAACGGACTATCGTCACAATCTCCCATAATGGTTCCTGCGCTACGGATAGACGTGCTGAACGGCAGACCCGCCCAACTTTGCTCCATCGTCGTTGGCTGTGGCGGGCAGGGATGAACGGCGTCGCTCCGACCTTGGCTGCCCCGAGCCGAAGGCAGAGGAGATCGATTGCGCCTCATGGATTGATGAAGTGCGCTCTCGTTCCCGCGAAGGCGCGATCAACAAGAGGTGAGCTCATAGGTGCGGCCGCGTTTGCCGCGCTCATCCAGGGGCGGCTTGTCTCCACCGCCAGCGAGGGAGTGGACGGAGTTCCGGGCCTGCCGGGCGTGCCCAGGCCCTCCTGTCATTGAGACCCTGAGATATCTATATCGTCCGTACCCAAAACGTCGTCGCGAGCGGGCGGGCGATCAGATCGGGCAAGCTGGTTCGGCGAATGTTCTTGCGCCAATGCGCTCGCCTGCCCGGGCGTTCGGCTGGCGGCAGGTGTTTCGAACCTTGGATCTTGGGCTATCGAATGCTCCGTAGGAACCTCGTCCACGCGCCTCTCGTGAAGCAAAGGTTCGATCCGCTGGGATTCTTGCTGTCGCGCACCAGGATGCTTGTACCCAGTTCGGCGACCTCGACGCACGCGCCGCCGTTGTTGTCGCTGTAGCTCGACTTGCGCCAGACCAGGCGATCCGAAGTCTCCATGATCACTCTCTCAGGTCTGTTGGCGCTCCACGTCGTCCGCCATCCTCAGGATGAGCTTGCGCGACTCTACCGGCCCGAGAGCGGCAGCCCGGAGTCGGTCCCAAAGTCGAGTGTAGGCGCGTACGGCGTCCGGCCGGTCAAGGTAATCGGCGTCGGTGAAGGTCTCGACGTAGATCACGTCCGATGCCGCGTCGTCCCCGAAACGCAGGATGATGAAGCTGAACGATGCGGTCTCGTAGGTCTGTGCGTTGAACGGGAACACCTGAAGGGTGACGTTGGGCTGCTCGCTGACCTCTGCCAGGTGCAGGAGTTGCTTGCGCATCGTCGTCGCGTCACCGATGCTTCGGCGCAGCGCCGACTCGCTGAGGATGAAGCTCAGGTCGGGCCCGTCGTCCTGCTGCAGAATCGACTGCCGTTCCATGCGCACGGCAACCTGCCGGTCGACCTCATCGGTGGGCGGGCGTGGGTGGGCGATCGCGTTCATGGCGCGGATGTAAGGCTCGATTTGAAGGACTCCGGGGATGACCTCTGGCTGGTACCAGCGGATCTCTGACGCGTCGCCTTCGAGGTCTAGGTACTGGCGGAACCAGTCCGGCACGGCGTTTCGGTAGGTGCTCCAGCGCCCGCGTTGTCGCCCTGCTCGTGCAAGGTCGCGTAGCGGATCGGCGTCATCGCCTCGGACCCCGTAGAGATCGAGTAGCAGGTTCAGGTCGGTGAGCTTGATGCCCGACTGTCCAAGCTCGACCCTGCTGATCTTGCTCGCTGCTGCGTCGATGACAGCAGCCGCTTCGTCCTGCGTCTTGCCTGCACCTTCACGAGCCCGTTTGAGGGCAAGACCGAGACGCCGCTGCTGGATCGTCGGGTTCACCACCGGCTGATTATCGCGCGGCCGTAGCCGGTCACCGCGACACGCCGCGAAGAGGTTCCCAATTTAGGAGTCCAAATCTAGCCTGGTTGTACTTCCAAAATAGGAGTCCAACTTTGGAGCCGTATGGGATCGCGTGTGCCGTACGACGACTACGTGCTGGCGGTGGCGATGACTCTGGCGCGGCGGCATAGGCCGGTCTGGTCGTGGCGGCGGTGGCGTCGGATCTGTCGCTGCGGCGCGGATCTGCCCTGTCGTGCCCGGCATCGCATCCCGATCCGACGAGGCCATTGGCCAGGGGAGGAGCGGGAGTGACCGACGATCAGGCCGGGCAGATCATGGCGGTGCGCCTGCCCGGTGTTGCCGGCCGTCGCTGGTGGTGGGCGCGGCTGTCCCCGTACCCCTGTTATCAGGCGGAATGGGCCGCTTGCTGGCACGCCCGCGTCGCCACCTGGCGTTTCCTGGACGGCCTGCGGTGACCACGCACGGCCCGGTCCTTCCGGTGTGGACCTGCGGCGGATGTGACGCGCCCTGGCCCTGCCGGACCCGGCGCACCGAGCTGCATGCCGAGTTCGACGGCGCGCCGTTGTCGTTGGCCCTCTACATGGGGTCCTACCTGGTCTGGGCGGCTGAGGATCTGACTTGGGTGCCCGCCGGGCTGCTGCACCGGCGTTTCTTGGGCTGGGTCCGGTGAGTCTGATCCGGCGGGGCGATGAACGGTTCCACTACAGCGACAACTCGCACAAGTGGATCCCGCCGGACCCGGACTACGACCAGGAGGTATGGGACGAGATGGTTCGGCAGCACCAACTCCAGCACCTGGAGGAGATCTCCAAACGCAGGAAGCCGGCTCGATCACTCGATGCTGAATAGTTGTGGCCGAGCCGCTCTGACTACTCAGCATCAAGTGATCTCGGCGACCGGGCTACTGGGTCGCGCGTTCGGCGGCGCGCACGGCGTTGCGGAACAGCATCGCGACCGTGGTCGGACCGACCCCTCCGACCCGTGGCGTGATGGCGCCAGCGACCTCGGCGCACGCTTCGTCCACGTCCGGCAGGAGGCGCCGCCCGTCGTAGCGGACGCCGGCGCCGATGACGACGGCGCCGGGCTTGACGTGCTCGGGCTGCACGATGCCGGGTACGCCGGCGGCGGCGACGAGGATGTCGGCGCGGCGGGTGTAGCGCGCCCAGTCGGGCACACCGGTGTGGACGACGGTGACGGCGGCGTTGGCGGTTGGGCGCTTCTGGGCGAGCAGCATCGCCAGGGGACGACCGAGGGTGGCGCCGCGGCCGAGGATGACGACCTCACGACCGGCGACCGGGATCTCGTAGTACGCCAGGAGGGCTTCGATGCCCGCGGGTGTGCACGGCAGCGGGCCGGGCAGGCCGACGGCGAGACGCCCCATGTTGAGCGGATGCATGCCGTCGACGTCCTTGTCAGGGTCGATCGTCTGCAGTGCCGCGTCGTAGTCCAGATGCCCCGGAACGGGGTACTGCACGAGCAGTCCGTGCACGGCCGGATCGCTGTTGAATCGGGCGATGGCCCGGTGCAGATCGATCTGGGCGACGGTCGCAGGCAGATGCACGTGCGGGGAGGCGAACCCGAGCGCGGCGGCCTGACGCTGCTTGATGGCGATGTAGCCGGCGCTGGCGTCGTCGTCCCCGACGAGGATGGTGGCGAGACTCGGTGTGATCCCGCGGCTGCGCAGGCGGGTTGCTGCGGCGGCGGTCTCGGCCAGGACGGCTTCGGCCACGGGTGCGCCCGGCAGGAGCCGAGCCGTGCCCGATGGGGTGTGGTGTTCTGCGGATTCGCTGGTCGTGGTCATGACGGTCCCTCGGCGCAGGCGCCCAGGCGGTCGACGCCCGCGAGAGGCTCCCCGATGGTTTGACCATCCCCGTGCCGCCAGTCGCCGGTGGTCCGATGATGCCGCATCACCAGGGCGGCCGCCTAGTCGGACCAGCGGCGTCGCCGTCAGCGCCGGGCAGACTCGCCCCCGGGGCATGCCGCCGATCGCCGACATACCTCAGAGTCATATTCATGACTCTGAGGTATACCGCTCGCCGGGGTTGGTGCCGCCGATGGCGTCGGTCAGGCCAGCACGAGGGCTCAATCGGGGTTCGTAACACAGGTGTTCCGCCGAACGAAGAAGAGGTGTGAACGCGCGAGAGAGGACGGCCCGCGTGAATGAGACCAGCCGATCCGATGACGACATCTCCGGCATCGGGGCCGATCCGGCGGCCTTCGAGGTCTTCTACCGGCGGCACCTGGAGGCGGTGGGTCGGTTCGTGGCGCGGCGGGTCGACGACCCACATCTCGCTGCCGACCTGACCGCCGACGTGTTCCTGGCGGTGATCGAATCGGCGGCCGGCTACCGGCCGGACCGGGGCAGCCAGATCGGCTGGCTGTTCGGGGTGGCCCGCAACGTCATCGGCGACGAGCGACGTCGGGCGGCCCAACGGCTGCGGGTGACGGGCCGACTGGCGGGACGACGGGACCTGGGCCCCGACGACATCGCCCGCATCGAGGAGCGGATCGACGCCGAGTCGGCGGCCCGCCGCACCTATCGAGCACTGAGCGAGCTACCCGAGGGCACCCGCACGCTTGTCGAACTCGTCGCCGTGGACGGCCTCACCGTCGCCGAGGCGGCGACCGTGCTCGGGATGTCGCCGGTCGCCGCTCGGGTCCGCCTGCATCGTGCCCGTCGCGTCGTCCGCGCCGTGCTCGCCCACCCGGCCGCCACCCTCGCCTGAGATGAGACGGAGCTGACGATGAACACGACTGAACGGTCGCCGCAGGGTTTCGAGGAGCAGCTTCTCAGGGACCTGAGCGCACACGTTGCCCAACGGGCCGAGCTGGCGTCGGCGGGCCGTCCGGCCGGGCGCCGTACCCCGTTCCTGCGCGGTTGGCGTCTCGCCGGAGCGGTCGGGATGGCGGTGACGCTGACCGCCGGTGCGCTGGCGGTCCAGACCATGAAGATGGGCGATCAGTCGCCGCCCACGGCCACCGCGTCGGAGGTCTTCCACCTGGCGGCCGACGTCGCCCGGCAGCAGCCGGAGCTCACCGCCCGCCCCGACCAGTACGTCTTCACGGAGTCCCTGGCGACGATACGGGAGCTGCCGAACAGCGGTCCGTACCGGACGATTCGGAACCAACTGTGGCAGTCGGCCGGTGGCGTCGCCTATACGCAGGCACGCTATCGACCGGAGACCGATCCGAACGGGTGGAGCCAACTGAAGGTGCTCCGCATCGACGATCCCGCCGATCCCGACAACGAGCTCGACGCGTTCCAGCCGCCCGCGTACCACGGCGACCTACCCACCGATCCGGACGAGCTGCTGCGCTACCTTCGGGCGCACCCGGTCGACCTGCATCTACCCGAAGGCGCCGATGAGGAGGCCGTCTACGGGGACGAGAGCATGGCGTACACCACCGCGTGGTCGATGCTCGACGGATACGTGCCACCCCGAGCGCTCGCGGCGCTGTTCGAACTGCTGGCACGGCAACCCGGAGCGGTCGTCATCTCGGGTGACGTGGTGGACGCCGCCGGCCGCCATGGGGTGGCGATTCGGATGCCCGGGGTGATCGGTGGAAACCTGGACCTCATCTTCGATCGGGACTCCCATGTCTACCTCGGCACCCGCAACTCCGTGGTGCGTGACGGCAAGGAATCCCTGTACAACGCTGTCGCGCTACTGCGCATCGCCATCGTCGACCGACCGGGCCAGCTGCCCTGAGCGGTGCCGGGCTCGAGAAGGCCGGTGGGTCAGCGCACAGGCACGGGGGCTGACCCACCGAGGAATGGGCTGCGACGATGAGGGCATGACAACCGCAGAGACGTACGTCGAGTTCGCGCGCCGCGAGGCGCACGGGGTCTCACCGACGTACGAGCGACTGTCCGACGCCGTCGCCCACGACGACGACCTGCTCGCTCTCCTCGACGCGCTTCCGCCAGCCAAGCGACAGCCGAATCTGCTGTTCGGCGTCGTCCGTTGGCTCGGTGGCCCGGTCGACGACCCGGGCGCGTTCCACGACTACACGCTCACCCACTGGCCGGCGATCGAGGCGCAGATGCGTGCGCGCGCCACCCAGACGAACGAGGCCGGCCGCTGCGCCGTCCTGCTGCCGGTGCTCGCCGCGCTGCCGCAGCCCCTGGCCCTGCTGGAGGTCGGCGCGTCCGCCGGGCTCTGCCTCTACCCCGACCGGTACGCCTACCGCTACGGGGAGCACCGGATCGGGTCCGGCGAGCCGGTCCTGGAGTGCGCGGCCAGCGGATTGGTGCCGCCTGAGCGCGTACCCCAGGTGGTGTGGCGGGCCGGCCTGGACCTGAACCCGCTCGACGTGACCGACGCGGACGCGGTGTCGTGGTTGGACGCCCTGATCTGGCCGGAGCACGCGCACCGGCGGGCCCGCCTGCGCGCCGCCGCGGCGGTCGCTGCGGCCGATCCGCCATTGCTGATCCGCGGCGACCTGGTGGAAGACCTGCCGGCGCTGGCCACGCGGGCGCCGGCCGGCGCGACGCTTGTCATCTTCCACACCTCGGTGCTCTACCAGGTGCCCGTCGCTCGTCGGGAGGCGTTCGTCCGGCTGGTGCGTGAGCTGCCGGGGCACTGGATCGCCAACGAGGCCCCGGAGGTGTTGCCCTACGACGGGCTGCCCGACTCGCCGGACGCGGCGCTGCACAACGTCCTCGCGCTGGACGGCAAGCCGCTGGCCTGGGCCCGGGGGCACGGCCAGGCGCTGACCTGGTTCGCCTGACGTTCCGACGCCGACCCGGCCGGTTCAGCGGTTCCGCGCGGGCGTCCGGGCGCGCAGGGCACGGATGAACCAGTCCGCCGCCGGCGCGACCGCGCCACCGCCCGACCAGCCGTTGATCACCGACAGCAGGTCGAGGTAACGGTCCCGGCGAGGGTCGTTGGCCAGCACCAGGCGGTCGAGCAACCGCTGGCGCAGGTCGGCGTCGTCGGGGAGGCCGTGCAGGCGGGCGTACCGGTCGGTGACCGCCGCGACCACCGGCCCGGCCTCGGGTCCGGCCGGATCGAGACCGGCGGCCAGGGCGTTGGCCACCCCGTCCCGGACCATGGCGACGGCGTCCGGGCGGGGCAGCCCGGGCACGTCGTTGTCGGCGGCGTGCTGGCGAGCGAGCCGCCGCATGCTCGCCCGGAAGGCAGGGTCCCGGCACAGGTCGGCCAACTCCACCCACGCCTGCACCTGCTCGGCGGTGGGGTCGTCGGGCAGGTCCGGCGTCATCGAGACGAGCACGCCCGGGTACGTCGGCGGGTCGCCGGTGAAGACGCTGTCCAGGAAGTCGTCCACCAGTTGCCCCCGTTCGTGGGCGGTGAGCTGGGCCAACCGGTGCAGGTCGTCCACCTCGGACGGGCCCGCCTCCCGCCTCGCCGCGACGGTCAGCACGGCCTGGCGCAGCCGCAGCACCCGGATCTGCACCGCCAGCGCCTCGGCGTGCGCGGCGGCCACCTCGTGCAGGGGCACCTCGCGGTCCACCACCCGACGGATGGAGGCCAGTTCGACGCCCAGGTCGCGCAGCGTCCGGACCAGTTCCAGTCGCGCGACGGCCTCCGGGCCGTACTGGCGGTAGCCGGCCGGGCTCCGGTCGGTCGGCGGCACGATCCCGCTGTCGGCGTAGTACCGGATGGTCTTGACGCTCAGCCCGGTGCGTCGGGCCAGGTCGCCGATCGTGTACCGCTCGTCACCGCTCATGCCCCCACCCTCGCGTCTCCCCCCGGTGGAGACTCAAGCCACCGCATCAGCGCAGGAACGCCGAGACGGTGGCGGTGAACCGGTCGGCGTCGTCCAGCCACGGGTAGTGCCCCGCGCCGGGCTGTACGACCAGCTCGGCGCCGGGCATCAGCTCCGCGAGCTGGGCAACCAGGCCCGGCGGGGCACCGAGATCCAGCTCACCGGCGAGCAGCAGCACCGGGCGTGGGTGGGCGGCGAGCGCGGCGCGGGTGGCCGGCGGGTCGAAAGCGCCGTCGGCGCCGAACATCCGGGCGGCCTCCTGGTTGCGCTGGGCGGCCTCGACCGCCTGGTGCGCGCGGGCCGCCGTGTCCCACCGGCCGTAGAAGAACGGCGCGATCGCCTGCCAGGCGTCGCCGGTGGCCCGTCCGGTCACCATGGACTCCAGCGCCGAGGCGGCCTCCGGGTACCACCGCTCATCGGCGCGGGCCCGGGTGACCTCCTGGCGCAGAGCGGCGGTCGCCTCCAGCCCCACGGCCCGGGTGCTCGGCGTGATCAGCGCGAGCCGGCCCACGCGGTCGGGGTGTCGGGCCGCGTACTGCAGCGCCACGTTCGCGCCGGCGGAGTGCCCGAGCAGGTCCAGCCGGGCGAGCCCCAGGTGCACGCGTAGCGCCTCGACGTCGGCGACCAGGCGGTCGCACCGGTACGAGGAGGCGTCCGACGGCACCGCCGACCGGCCGGTGCCGCGCAGGTCCAGCCGAACCAGGCTCCGATGCGAGGACAGGCCGCCCAGGTCACCGAGGTACGCCGAGTCGCGCATCGGCCCGCCCGGCAGGCAGATCAGCGGGTCGCCCCCGCCGAGACTCCGATACGCGAGCGTGGTGCCGTCCGAGGCGGCGAAGGTGGGCATGCCCCACCCTCTCAGACGCCGACGTCCGCCGGCGTGTCCCGCATCCGGCGCAGCGGCGAGCAGACCACGAACAGGCAAGCCGCCCAGGTGCCCAGTACGCAGACCCAGAGCGCGCCGCGCAGCCCCAGCGTGGTGCCGAGCGCGCCGCCGGTCAGCGCGCCCAGCGGGATCACCCCGAAGCAGATCCAGAGGAACGCCGCGTTGACCCGCCCGAGGATCGCCGGCGGGGTGATCCGCTGCCGGTACGACATCGACGCCACGTTGAACAGCACCGCGTTGGCCGAGAACGCGGCCAGCCCGACACCGTAGAGCAGCAGTCCCCAGCCGGGTCGGGCCAACGGCATCAGCAGATAGAACGGGCCCGGGGCGGTCATCGCCACCCAGATCACCCGGGCCGAGCCGAGCCAGGCCGACAGCCGGGCGGCCAGCACCCCCACCACCAGCCCGCCGACGGCGCTGACCGAGAAGACCAGACCCACCTGCACCGGCGCGGCGTGCAGCTCCCGCACCAGGAAGGTCACCTCGATCGAGGCGGACGCCATCACCCAGAAGTTCGACCACGTCGTGCAGGCCAGGATGCTGACCAGGATCGGCTGCCGCCGGATGAAGCCGAGCCCGTCGGTCAACTCCACCCGCAGGGGTACGCGGGGAGCCGGCTCGCGGCGTACCGGTGGCTGCCGGATCAGGATCAGCGTCAGCGCGCTGACCAGGAAGGCGAACCCGTTGGCCAGGAAGGTGCGGGCGGCGCCGACCAGCCCGATCAGCGCGCCGCTGACCGTCGGGCCGACCAGTTCGGCGGCGTCCTGGCTGATGGTCAACTTGGCGTTGCCGTCCACCAGCAGGTCCGCCGGCACCAGCCGGGGCAGCAGAGTCTTGTACGCCACGGTGAACAGCACGGTGAGCACGCCACCGAGCCCGACCACCGCGTACAGGAAGGGCAGGGTGAGGTGGCCGACCAGCGCGGCCACCGGCAGGGACAGCAGGAGCGCGGCCCGACCCAGGTCGCACGCGATCATCAGCCGCCGCTGGTCGAGCCGGTCGGCGACGATGCCCGCCGGCAGCGAGAACAGCAGGTACGGCAGCCAGGCCAGGACGGTCAGCAGGGAGACCTGGAACACGCTGGCGTGCAGGGTGTCGGCGGCGAGCAGCGGCACTGCGACATTGGCGATCCGCGTGCCCAGCTCGCTGACCGTCTGACCGCCCCAGAGCAGCAGAAAGTTCCGGCTGCGCCACAGCGACGGGGTCGCCCCCGCCTCGACCGCCTCGACCGCCGGGGACCGCTGCACCTGCTGACTCACCGTCGCCGCCTGTCCGTGCGGGTAAGCGCCGCCGGCCGGCGGCCCGCGGACTCTACCGAGGCGCAACCCCACCCGGCACCGCAATTCCGCCCGCCCGGCACGGCTGGGCCACCGCCGACGGGTCCTCCCTAGACTGCTGCGGGTGAGCGGAGAGCGACGACCCCTGGCGGATCGGCCGCTCGCCGAGCCGCACCCGTCCCGGCTGCCGTCCGAGCACCCCGAGCGGGCCCGGATCCTCGCCGCGCACGCCGCCGCGCTGGCCGCCGGTGAAGCCGGTTACCCCGACCCGGCGACGGGGCTCTTCGTGCTCAGCGCCGGCTTCCTCGCCCGCCGCGGCACGTGCTGCGGCCGGGGCTGCCGGCACTGCCCGTATGTGGACGATCCACCGTCGGAATAGGCGTGCACGAGGACTTCCGCCCGACCCGCACACCCCGTACGGTGTCCGACGGACATCCGGCGGGCCCCCTCCGCCGTCGGTCGGCGAGAGGGTGGAGCGTGCGCGGGCGGATCGTGGTCGCCGGGCTGGCGGGCCTGCTGCTGAGCGGCTGTGCCGCCGAGGCCGAGCCGGTGGCGGTGCCGCCGCAGGCGCCGGTCGCCCTGGACGTGTCGGCGGCCTCCTCAGGGGGTGCCTGCCGGCTGTTGGACTTCGCGGTGATCGAGCAGCTCGTCAAGGTGCGCTTCGACGTGGCGGCGGCCAGCGAGCGGGGTGACACGCACACGTGCGTGGTCCGGGCCGAACGCGCGGCGCTGCCGGAGCTGATGCTCAGTGTGTCCGAGACCACCATCGACAAGACCACCTTCGGCGCGGACGTGGTGCCCGACAAGGCGGCGAAGGTGACCGGGCTGGGTCAGCAGGCGTACCGGCGTACCACCGCCGCGACCGGCGGGCACGGCCCGGTCGCCGAGGTCGGCTGGCTGGGCACCGACGGACGCCTGGCCACGCTGACCTGGACGGGCGCCCGTGCCGCCGACCGCGCGGCCGCCGACAAGCTGGCCGGAGACCTGGTCGGGCTGGCCAAGAAGGTGGACACCCGGGCGCTGTGACGCCCGGGTGGGCGGCCGGTCAGTTGGCGGCGACGAAGACCCGGGAGGCGACCTCGCGAGGCAGCCGCACCCGGTCGCCGGAGCGGTCGATCGACACCCCGTCGCGCTCCTGGGCCACCGTCACCGTGGCGCCCGGGTCCACCCCGGCGGCGTGCAGCTGGCGCAGCACGTCGGCGTCCTTCTGCACGCTCTCGCAGATCCGCCGCACCACGACCGGCCCGGAGAGGCCGGGGAAGGCCAGGTTGCGCTCGCCCTCGGCGGCCTCGGTGGTCTCCGCCTCGGCCGACCCCAGCTCCGCAAGCCCGGGGATCGGGTTGCCGTACGGGGAGCGGGTCGGCCGGTTGAGCAGGTCGTACACCCGCTTCTCCACCGCGTCGCTCATCACGTGCTCCCAACGGCAGGCCTCCTCGTGGGCCTCCTCGTAGGGCATCCCGATGACGTTGACCAGCAGCAGCTCGGCGAGGCGGTGCTTGCGCATCACGGAGACGGCGCTGCCCCGGCCGAGCGCGGTGAGCGTCAGGTGCCGGTCGCCCTCGACGGTGAGGAGGCCGTCGCGCTCCATCCGGGCGACGGTCTGGCTCACGGTGGGGCCGCTCTGCTGCAGCCGTTCGGCAATCCGGGCGCGCAGGGGCGGCACCCCCTCCTCCTCCAACTCGAGGATGGTGCGCAGGTACATCTCGGTCGTGTCGACCAGGTCGTGAGACTTCATAACGTCAGCGGCCCTCCGGTGCACGATGCTACCCCGCTGCGTGGCCGACGACCGCCGCCGAACCGCGTAATGCCGACCCGGATGGTGTTGGATGGTCGCCATGTCCGGTACCGAGGAGTTGCTTGTCGAGGTCGATCAGCTCGCCGTCGAACTCGACCACGCCGACCCGCCCACCCTCCTCGACGTCCGCTGGCGGCTCACCGGCCCGCCCGGCCACGACGACTACCTGGCCGGTCACCTGCCCGGCGCGGTCTTCGTCGATTTGGACACCGCGCTGTGCGGGCCGCCCGGGGTCGGCGGCCGGCACCCGCTGCCCGATCCGGGCGCGCTACAGGCCGCGCTGCGGGCCGCCGGCGTCCGCGCCGGTCACCCCGTGGTGGTGTACGACGGCGGTGACGGCCTGGCCGCCGCGCGCGCCTGGTGGACGTTGCGCTGGGCCGGGCACCGGCCGGTGCGCCTGCTGCACGGTGGCTTCCCGGCCTGGGTCGCCGCCGGACGACGGGTCTCCACCACCGCGCCCGCCCCGGCCGACGGCGACGTCGAGGTGCGCCCCGGTGATCTTCCGGTGCTGGATGCCGGGCAGGCCGCCGCGCTGGCTGCCGCCGACGACGCCGTGCTGCTCGACGTGCGCGCGGCGCCCCGCTACGCCGGCGAGGTCGAGCCGATCGACCCGGTCGCCGGTCACGTGCCCGGCGCGGCCAACCTGCCCGCCGGCGAGTACGTGGGCGCCGACGGGCGCTTCCCGGCCGCCGACGTGCTGCGCGAGCGGTTCGCCGCGGTCGGCGCGACCGGGGCGCGGACGGTCGGGGCGTACTGCGGCTCCGGGGTGACCGCCGCGCAGGCGGTCCTCGCGCTGCACCTGGCCGGCCGCACGGACGCCGCGCTCTACGTGGGTTCGTGGAGCAACTGGGTCGCCGACCCGGCCCGGCCGGTCGCCTCCGGGCCGACACCCGGCCGCTGACCAGCGCGTGCGGTGGGCCGACGACGGTCCCCGTGCGACGATGAGCTCATGTCCGACGACACGGTAGTGGTGTGGGACCCCTCGCTGCTCGCCTACGACATGGGTGACCATCCGCTCGACCCGGTCCGGGTGGAGCTGACCGTCGCGCTCGCCCGGGAGCTGGGCATCCTGGATCGTCCCGGGGTGCGCGTGGTCAAGCCGGAGCCCGCCGACGACTCCCTGCTCACCCGCGTGCACCACCCGGCCTACCTGGCCGCGGTGCGGGCCGCGCCGCGTGACCCGCTGTTCGCCGGGTACGGGCTGGGCACCTCCGACAACCCGGTCTTCGAGGGGATGCACGAGTCCAGCGCGTTGATCGCCGGCGCGACCGTGACCGCGGCCGAGGCGGTCTGGCGCGGTGACGCCCGCCGGGCCGTGAACGTGGCCGGTGGGCTGCACCACGCGATGCCCGCCCGCGCGTCCGGCTTCTGCGTCTACAACGACCCGGCGGTGGCCATCGCCCGCCTGCTGGATCTGGGCGCCGAGCGCATCGCGTACGTCGACGTGGACGTGCACCACGGCGACGGGGTGCAGCAGATCTTCTGGGACGACCCCCGGGTGCTCACGGTCAGCCTGCACGAGACGCCGCTCGCGCTCTTTCCGGGCACCGGCTTCCCGGACGAGACCGGCGGGCCGGGCGCGCAGGGCAGCGCGGTGAACATGCCGCTGCCGCCCGGCGTCGACGACACCGGCTGGCAGCGGGCGTTCCACGCGATCGTGCCGTCGGTGCTGCGCGCGTTCCGGCCGCAGGTGCTGGTGAGCCAGTGCGGCGCGGACGGGCACCGACTGGATCCGCTGGCCGACCTGAACCTGACGGTGGACGGGCAGCGCGCGACCTACCTGGCGTTGCGGGCGCTCGCCGACGAGCTGTGCGAGGGCCGCTGGGTGGCCACCGGCGGCGGCGGGTACGCGCTGGTCGAGGTCGTGCCCCGAGCCTGGAGCCACCTGTTGGCCGTGGCGACCGGTGACCCGATCGACCCGGCGACGCTCACCCCGCCGGGCTGGCGTGAGCTGGCCGCGGCCCGTCGGCCGGGCCGGGAGATTCCGCTGCGGATGACCGACGACGCGGACCCGTCGTACGAGCCGTGGCAGCCGACGGGCGAGCCGAACGCGGTGGACCGGGCGATCGCGGCGACCCGCAAGACCGTCTTCCCGCTGCTCGGGCTCGACCCGTACGACCCGCGGGACTGAGCCGGGCCGTTTCCTGTGACGACCGTGGACCAGCCGGTGGACGTGCTGCTCAGCGACGGCAGCACCGTCCAGTTGCGACCGATCAGGCCGGACGACGCGCCGGCGATCGTGGCGATGCACAGCCGGTTCTCCGAGCGCACCCGCTACCTGCGCTACTTCTCGCCGTACCCGCGCATCCCGGAACGGGATCTGATCCGGTTCGTCACGGTCGACCACCACGACCGGGAGGCGTTCGTGGTGCTGGCCGGGGACCGGCTCGTCGCCGTCGGCCGGTACGAGCGGCTCGGCCCGCAGGCGCCGGAGGCGGAGGTCGCCTTCGTGGTCGAGGACGCCTTCCAGGGCCGGGGCATCGGCCCGGTGCTGATGGAGCACCTGGCCGACGCCGCGCGGCGCAACGGCATCCTGAGCTTCGTCGCCGAGGTGCTGCCGGCCAACGGGACGATGCTGCGGGTCTTCTCCGACTTCGGCTACCAGGTGCAGCGCGCGTACGCCGACGGGGTGGTGCACCTGAGCTTCCCGATCGCCCCGACGGAGGCGACCCTCGAGGTGCAGCGCGGCCGGGAGCACCGCACCGAGGCCCGCTCGATCGCCCGGCTGCTCGCCCCGCGAGGCATCGCCGTCTACGGCGCGAGCGCCACCGGCCAGGGCGTCGGCGCGGCCGTGCTCGGGCACCTGCGCGACGGTGGGTTCACCGGCGCGGTGGTGCCGGTGCACCCGAGCGCGTCGACGGTGGCGGGGCTGCCCGCGTACCCCTCGGCGGTTGACGCCGGGGTCGCGGTGGACCTGGCGGTGGTGGCGGTCCCGCCGGAGGCGGCGACCACGGTGGTCGCGGACGCGGCCGCCGCCGGGGTGCACGGCCTGGTCGTGATCTCGGCCGGCTTCGCCGAGGCTGGCCCGGAGGGCGCGGCCAGGCAACGTGCGCTGGTCCGCGCGGCGCACGCCGCCGGGATGCGCGTGGTGGGCCCGAACTGCCTGGGCGTGGCCAACACCGACCCGGCGGTACGCCTCAACGCCACCCTCGCCCCGGCGCTGCCGCCGGCCGGTCGGGTCGGCATCTTCAGCCAGTCCGGCGCGTTCGGGGTGGCGCTGCTCGCCGAGGCGGACCGGCGTGGCCTCGGGCTGTCCAGCTTCGTGTCGGCCGGCAACCGGGCCGACGTGTCGGGCAACGACCTGCTGCAGTACTGGCAGGACGACCCGGGCACCGACGTGATCATGTTGTATCTGGAGACGTTCGGCAATCCGCGCAAGTTCGCCCGGCTGGCCCGGCGGATCGGCCGGGCGAAACCGGTCGTGGCGCTTGCCTCGCCGGCCCGCCCGGCCGGTGTGGGCGATACCGCCGGCCCGGACGAGGTGGCGGTGGCCGCGCTGTTCGCCCAGTCCGGGGTGATCCGGGTGGACACCGTGCCGGAGCTGCTCGACGTGGGGGTGTTGCTGGCCAACCAGCCGCTGCCGGCCGGCGGCCGGGTCGGCGTGGTCGGCAACTCGTCGGCGCTGACCGGCCTGGCGGCCACGGCCTGTGTCGGGCAGGGCCTGACCGTCGCCGAGGGTTACCCGCGCGACGTCGCGCCGAGCGCCGGCGCCGACGAGTTCGCCGCCGCCCTCGCCGAGACGGCCGCCGACGACCGGGTGGACGCGCTCGTCGTGGTCTTCGCCCCGCCCCTGCCCGGCCAACGCACCGAGGTGGACGCCGATGTCACCGCCGCGCTGCCGGCTGCCCTCGCCCTGGGCAAGCCGACCGTGGCGACGTTCCTGGTCGGTCGGTTGCCGGCCGGGGTGCCGGCGTACGCCGGCGTGGAGGAGGCCGTCCGGGCGCTCGCCCGGGTGCACCGGTACGCCGAGTGGCTGCGCCGCCCGCCCGGGGTCGCGCCCGAGCTGCCCGGGATCGACCGGGACGCCGCGGCGGCCGCGCTGCGCGCCGACGGCACCGACGCGGAGGCGCTGCTGGCCGCGTACGGCATCGAGACCGTCGCGTCGGTGCCCGTGGACTCGGTCGACGCGGCGGTCGACGCGGCGGCGCGGGTGGGTTACCCGGTGGCGCTCAAGGCCGCGGCCGCGGGGCTGCGACACCGGCTCGACCTGGGCGCGGTCCGCCTCGATCTGCCCGACGAGGCGAGCGTCCGCCGCGCGTACGCCGACATGGCCGCCGGCTTCGGCGCGGACGTGCTGGTGCAGCCGATGGTCCCGCCCGGTGTGGCCTGCGTGGTGGAGCTGGTGGAAGATCCGGCGTTCGGGCCGGTGGTCGGCTTCGGCCTCGGCGGGGTCGCCACCGAGCTGCTGGGCGATCGGGCCTGGCGGGCGGTGCCGCTGACCCACACCGACGCCGCCGAGCTGGTCGACGAACCCCGGGCGGCACCGCTGTTGCGGGGGCACCGGGGCGCCGCGCCGGTGGACCGGGCGGCGCTGGCCGACCTGCTGCTGCGGGTCGGTCAGCTGGCCGACGAGCAGCCCCGCGTGCGCTCGGTGACCCTCAACCCGGTGCTCGCCCGCCCGGACGGCATCTCGGTCCTGCACGCCCAGGTGCGGGTGGGCGGGGTGGCCGCCCGCCCGGACACCGGCCCCCGGCGTCTCTGAGCGCGGCTTGCTCAGGCGCGGCTGGAGATCTGCTGGACGCCCCAGGTGTTGCCGTCCGGGTCGGCGAAGAAGATGAAGCCGACGTTGTCCAGCGGGTCCGGCACCGGGCTCGGGTTCTGGCCCACCACCTGGATGTCGCTGACCTCCACGCCACGGGCGACCAGCTCCGCGTGGGCCCGCTTCAGGTCGGGCACCACCAGTTGCAGGCCCTTGAGCGAACCCGGCGGCATCTCCGGGACGACGCCCTTGCCGATCACGATCGAGCAGCCCGAGCCGGGCGGGGTCAACTGCACGATGCGGGCGTCGTCGCTGATCACCGTGTCGTGGTCGACGGCGAAGCCGAGCTGGTCGGCGTAGAACGTCTTCGCCCGGTCCAGATCGGAGACCGGCACGATCACCACTTCCAACGTCCAGTTCATGGCACTCTCCTCGCTCGTCGCGGAGCCGGTCGGCGCCACAGTCAAGCACCCCGACAGCAGGGAAGGTCCCGGCGAACCGCCGGGACCTTCCCTGCTCATCCGGTGCGTCAGCAGGCGTACGCCTCCAGGCGCTGCGCCCGCTCCGGAGCGCGCAGCTTCAGCAACGTCACCTTCTCGATCTGCCGGATGCGCTCGCGGGACAGGCCGAACTCGCGGCCGACCTCGTCCAGGGTGCGCTGCCGGCCGTCGTCCAGCCCGAACCGGAGCCGGATGACCGCCTGCTCCCGCTGCGACAGCGTGGCCAGCACGATGCTCACCTCGTTGCGCAGTTCGCCCTGCGCGGCACCCTCGCCCGGGTCGGTGCGCGGGTCCACCGAGGCCACGAAGTCACCGAGCGCGCTCTCGCCGTCGTCGCCGACGGCCTGGTCCAGGCTGACCGGCTCGCGGTCGTACGAGATCAGCTCGATGACCTGGAACTCGGGGATGTCCAGGGCCCGGGCGACCTCGGCGACTCCTGGCTCGCGACCCAGCGTCACCGCCAGTTCCCGGCGGGCCCGGACCATCCGGTTGACCTGCTCGACCATGTGCACGGGAATGCGGATGGTGCGGGCCTGGTCGGCCATGGCACGGGTGATCGCCTGCCGGATCCACCAGGTGGCGTACGTGGAGAACTTGTAACCCTTGGCGTAGTCGAACTTCTCCACCGCCCGGATGAGGCCGAGGTTGCCCTCCTGGATCAGGTCGAGGAAGGCCATCCCGCGTCCGGTGTAGCGCTTGGCGATGCTGACCACCAGCCGCAGGTTCGCCTCCAACAGGTGGTCCTTGGCGGCGCGGCCCTCGACGACGATCAGCTCCAGGTCGGCCCGCAGCTCCTCGGAGACCGGGGTGCAGGTGGCGAGCTTCTCGTCGGCGAACAGGCCGGCCTCGATCCGCCGGGCCAGGTCGACCTCCTGCGCCGCGGTCAGCAGCTTCGTCCGGCCGATCCCGTTCAGGTACGCCCGGACCAGGTCGGTGGAGATGCCGCGCTCGTCGGTGGCGTCCAGGTCGGTGAGGGCCTCGGCGGCCCCGTTGGTCTCGGTGCTGGTGGCCGGGCGCGTCCGGTGTTCCGTCATCTGCAGGACCATCTCTGTCTCTCCCCGTGTCCACGTCTGTGCCGTGTCTCCGGCCCAGTGGTGCCGGTGTGACACACAGCTTGGCGGGCAGGGCGTGAAACGGGAGTGAGGCGATCGGGCACCCGACAGGAATCCGGCCGGATCGTTGCCGCGGTGTGTCATCCCGGCGGTTGCGTGCCCGGCCCGGCTACGTTGCGGACGGTCGGCCGCCCCGGGTCGGCGTGGTCCGACGATGGAGGACGGTGTGGTCTTCAAGCGGCTCATGAAGGCGATGGGGGTCGGCGGCCCCTCGGTCGAGACGGTGCTCGCCAACCCGAACTGCCGCCCCGGCGGGCAGTTGGAGGGCCACATCCAGGTGCTCGGCGGCGACCATCAGGTCGACATCGACGACGTCACGCTCGGCCTGGTCACCCGGGTCGAGGTGGAGAGCGGCGGCAACGACTACGACACCACCCAGGAGTTCCACCGCCAGCGGGTCACCGGTGCGTTCCGGCTGGAGCCGGGGCAGCGCCACGATCTCCCGTTCCGCTTCGACGTGCCCTGGGAGACACCCGTCACCGAGCTGTACGGGCAGCACCTGCACGGCATGACGATGGGGCTGCGAACCGAGCTGGAGGTCGCCCGCGCCGTCGACACGGGTGACCTGGACGCCGTGTCGGTGCACCCGCTGCCCGCCCAGGAGCGGCTGCTGGAGGCGCTGCTGCGGCTGGGCTTCCGGTTCGCGCGCGCCGACGTGGAGCGTGGACACCTCTACGGCGTACGGCAGACGTTGCCCTTCTACCAGGAGATCGAGTTCAGCCCGGCACCGCAGTACGCCCGCTCGATCAACCAGTTGGAGGTCACCTTCATCGCCGACGCGCGACAGATGCAGGTGGTGCTGGAGGTCGACAAACGCGGCGGCGTCTTCACCGAGGGGCGGGACGCCTTCGGCCGGTTCACGGTCGAGCACGCCACCGCCGACAACACCGACTGGACCGCCGAACTGGACACCTGGCTCCGCCAGTCCCTGTCCCGCCGAGGCCTCTTCTCCTAACCCCCGGCTGCCCCGGTGATCAAGAGCTTTGCGTCACCTTGGGGCCGGATTCTGACGCAAACCTCTTGATCACCGGGAAGAGGGGCGGGGGTTAGAGGTCTAGGAGGAGGGTTTGGGGGCCTATGTTGAGGCTTTCCACCAGCATGTGGGCTCGGAAGCGGCCCGTTTCGACCTTGGCGCCTCGTTCGCGTAGGGCGTCGACCACCGCTGTCACCAGGGGTTCGGCGACCTCGGCGGGGGCTGCCGCCGTCCAGCTTGGACGGCGGCCCTTGCGGGCGTCGCCGTAGAGGGTGAACTGGCTGACCAGCAGGATCGGCGCGCCGGTGTCGGCGGCGGACCGTTCACCGTCCAGGATGCGCAGCTCGTGCACCTTGCGCGCCATGGTCTGAGCGGTCTGCGCGGTGTCGGTGTGGGTCACTCCAAGCAGCACCAGCAGGCCGTTCTCGATCGCGCCGACCACCTCACCGTCGACGGTCACGCTGGCCCGCCCGACGGTCTGCACCACCGCCCGCATCAGCGCGCCACCGCGCACAGCACCGGGATCACGCGGTCACCGGTTCGATGAAGCCGCGCTCCACCAGGTGCGCGACGATCGGGCCGGCGGCCTCGGCCATCTCCGCGGGTTCGACGTCGTGGGCCGCCGCGAGCAGGGCGAGCTGGTCGCGCAGCGGCAGCCGGCCGTCGGCCCCACCGACCAGTGCCAGCACCAGCGGGTCGATCTCCTCGGTCCAGCGCAGGCCGTGCGGCATCGCGAGCACCTGCCGGTCCACCGCCCAGCCCTCGTCGCCCATGGTGGCCTCCTGACGCAGCTGGAGGCCGTCGGTGGCCCGGTAGCGCTCGGCGAGCAGCGCTTCGGTGTCGCGTACCCGCAGGAAGTCCTGGCGGTCGAACCAGGCGCCGATCTGGTCGCCCAGCGGCGGCTGGACCCGCTGACGCAGGTCCTCCACGCGGACCACCGGGTCGGCGTGCCCACCCTGGCGCAGAGACACGATGCCGAAGCCGATCGCCTCGATCTTGTGCGCGTCGAACCAGTCCAGCCAGACGGCCGCCCGCTGCGGGTCGGCGCCCTCGCCGACGTCGGTGAGCCACAGGTCGACGTACGCCATCGGGTCGGCCACCTCGCGCTGGATCACCCAGGCGTCCAGGCCGGTGCCGGCGAACCAGCCGGCCACCCGCTCGTCCCACTCCTCGCCGGCGACGTGCACCCAGTTCGCCAGGTACTGCATGGTGCCGCCCTCGGTGAGCAGGCCGGGGGCGGCGGAGGCCAGTTCGGCGGCGATCGCGTCACCCACCCGGCCCGAGTCGCGGTAGACGTGCGTGGTGGTGCCCGGACCGACCACGAACGGTGGGTTGCTCACCACCAGGTCGAAGCGACGGCCGGCCACCGGGGCGACCAGGTCACCCCGCAGCAGCTCCCAGTCCTGGCCGTTGAGAGCGGCGGTGGTCGCGGCGAAGCGCAGAGCCCGCTCGGAGAGGTCCGTGGCGGTCACCGTGTCGGCGTGGGTGGCCAGGTGCAGGGCCTGGACGCCGGAGCCGGTGCCCAGGTCCAGCGCGCTGCCCACCCGCCGGCGCACGGTCGCGCCGATCAGGGTCTGGGTGGCGCCGCCGATGCCCAGCACGTGCTCGGCGTGCAGCGGACGACCCGGCCGGGCGCTGGCCGGCACGTCGGCGAGCACCCACCAGTCGTCGCCGTACGGCTCCAGGTCGACGCCGGCACGCAGACCGTCGCCGTACCGCTCGACCAGCCCGCCCGCCAGCGCCTCCGCAAGGCGCAGCGGCGCCAGCGCGGCAGCCACCGCGGCCTCCGGCTCGGTCTGGTCGCAGATGAACACCCGGATCAGGGTGCCGAACGGGTCGCCGTCCTCGGTGGCGCGCAGCGCGGCCCGGTAGTCGTTGCGGGAGACCGCGGCGGTGGCCTGCGCGCCCAGCCGCTCGGCGATGCCGTGGCTGGTGAACCCCGTTCGGGTCAGCGCGGTCCGCAGCGCGTCGACGCCGGCGGGGGAGAGCAGCATGTCGTGTTCGTCCACCCCGACATCCTGCCCCCCGTCGTGCCTCGGGTCAGCAGCACCCGGTAGACCCGTGTCGTCAGCGGTGCTGATTGAGCTAATTTACGTGGCAGTCACCCGCCGCGCGAGCAACGCCGTGCCGTGGGCGGTCTTAAGTGCGGCTTAGCCGTCCGATTTGCAGATCGTCAGGGTGTCGAGCCGCTCCGTGTAGTGGGCGGCCAAAGCGTCAAATCGTGTTCGGGCCTCGTCCACCATAATCGTGGTCCACGTCGTTCGCAGCCGTGCCACCGTCTGCTTCACCGTGTCAAAGGTCCGCTCCGGGTCCGCACCAGCTCGCTCCGCTAGGCGCCGAAAATGATCGCCGGTGATGGCGCTTGGCACCGTCTCACCATTCAGGCTGAGCGCCAGCGGAGCCCAACGAAAGTTGGAGTAGAGCGACAGAGAGTGGAAGTCGTAAACAGGGGCGAGGTGAGGAGTCCGTCCGTCCGCGTATCTGATCGCCCAGTTCTTTAGATGCCCGTCTGTGTTGCCGACCACTAGCAGGGCGACAAGGCGAGCAATGAAGTCGTGGTACCCGCTGTCCCCGGTCAGCTGCCGGATCGCTGCGGCCAGACTATCGTATGAGGCACCCGATTCGCTGTACTTGAACTTGGGATCGACGTCCGCGACCTGGGCGAAGTCCTCCACGTGGATGCGTTCCCCGGGTATGCGGTCAAACCGTTGAATGACGTATACGAGATCGGCCGGGCGGACCAGTCCATCGGGTAGACCTTTGACCTCATCCGCACGCAGGAGGTGCACTGCCGGGACTGGGAATCCCGCTGCTGCCAACCACCTCATTGTCAGATACTCATTGGTGGGTAGCTCACGCAGACCCTGGTCGGGCAGCTTCACGATCCACCAACCGCCCTGCCCGCTGACCGGCACGGTGAGTCGGTCAGCCGAGATTGAATACTTGAGCTGGACACCCGCCAGCGAGTGGCGTAGCGGATGGTCGATCTGCTCCCCCACCTCCGGGAGAAAATCGTCCTCCGGCTCGCTGTCGGCGTGCACCGTTACGGCACCCGGCAGGTTGCTGCCCACTCTGAGCAGCAGGGTGAAGTCGCCTACTCTCCCGCCCCCGAGTTCACGAATGATCTGACGCCGCAGTGCGCCTTCGGGTAGCAGGTTGGCGAACCAGGGCGGCAGGCCGACGCGTGTGCGTCGGACCGATCTGGGATCGTCTTCGAAGATCTGACCAAGTACCTGATGGTTGGGGAAGGAAAGGTCATCTTCATAGATGAATTCGGACCCGCCCTGAACAAACTGGAGCTCGCCGACCCGACGGCCATGCAGCCGCACCACGGCTGTCGTTCCTGCCATGTCACGCGGCCGTTCGCAGAACGTCCGCGAGTGATTGCCCGTCCCGTGCGCCCCACTCGGCCATGCGGTTCACGTGGCGAGTAATGGTTCGGAGGCATGCGTCAGCCCGTAGTTCCAGGAACCCGGTCCAGTCATCGTGCAACGCGAGGGCCTCCGCATCCTCGGTGATCAGATGGCTGGCCGCGACGGTAGGCGAAGCACTTACCAGGGCCGAGCGGGTGAGGCGTTCCCCGGGTGGTAGCACAAACCGGTTAGCGACCGTGCCACGGGCCTTGTCGCCGTTTTCTGGCAGTAGCGGCCGTAACGGACTGCCCTGCTCCAACAGCCGGGTGATGTCGATGATCTCGCCGCTGCCGAGATCACGCGGCTCGGCCGAGAGGAGCCCCAGGGTGTTGAGCTTGGTCATTGCGTGGTTGAAATGCACCTTGTCCAACTCTGCGGCGAAGTCCGGGAAGGACTGCACCTGTCGCAAGACGTTGGTCGCAGCGGTCAATGCATCGGGCGCGTCCACCGACTGCACCTGATTTCGGACGTCGGCGACGCTGACCCCACGGGCGCGGGTACCAGCGACGGCACTGCGCCAGACCCAGCGACGCAGCAAGGTAGCCGGTCGGCCGCTCGGTGTTCCGTGCAAGCGGACGAACCGCACCAAGATCGGCAGTACATGGGAGTAGGGCAAGAGCCTGATGTGGGGAATACCGCATTCGCCACGTAGAAACTCGACCACCTCGCGCAGTCGTGCCGCGACTTCACGTAGTGTTTCGGCCGGGTCGTCCTGGGGGCCGAACTCTTGCCGGAAGTCCTCTCGGAAAATGTCGCCGCCCCGATATGCGAGGACGCAGCGCAGGGCGAGCCGATCGTCGAGCGTTCCGAACCCGAGCGTGGCCGGAACCTGGCCAAGGCCATGTAGGCTGCTCAGCTCGTCGTTGACGGCGCCGGTGTGCAACGCCTGGAAGACTTCGGATTTGGTAAGCCGCTTTCCGGTGGTGTTCATTCTGGTGAAGATCTCGAGTAGCGCGTTCTCGTCGGCCGAGTGAACGACGTACGTCGGAATCTGGTACTCGCGTATCGCTTTGGCCGCCTGATCGGCGAGGGCAAGCTGCTCATCCGAGAGCCAGTCGGAGTTGTCCCGCATCCAGCGAAGCAGGATCGCGGTATCCAGCAGGGAGCTGACGGGCACCCAGGAACGCGGTGGTCGTTGACGGTTGCCGATGGTGTGAAACTCGCCGGTGTCGAGGTCGAGATGAACCCGGAAACGTGGATCGATCGAGCGGTCGGCCCGGGTCAGAGCGCCGACGATAGACACGATGCGCTGTTGACCATCGACAACCCAGAGAGCTGCTGCTGTCTCGGGTGCCACGACTTCGAGCGGGCCGACTTGGAGGCGTTGCGCCGGCGCTGGGCGTCGCCACAACAGTAGGTTTCCGATCGGGAAGCCCCGTAGCAGACTGTCAAAAAGTCGGACGATGTCCGCCGCTTCCCACTTGAAGGACCGCTGGAACGGCGGAATTCGTACCAGTCCAGCGGTGACGTCCCGGACCAGATCCTCCGGTGTGCGGTACTCGACGCGTGGCCTCTCCAGACTCGGCACGGCCATCTCCTTTCCAGGACCCACCGAGACTATCGGCATCAGGTCCCTGGTCCCAGCTACGTGGCCGGTGAGACGCGCCGAAGTCAGTGGGGCGTCGCGTCCGCCCGCGACGCGCCAGGCAAGATGGCAGGTATGACGCTCGTGCTGCCCATCGATCCGGAGGCCAACCGGCTGCTGGAGCGAAGTCCGCTGGCCCTGCTCATCGGCATGACCCTGGATCAGCAGGTGCCGATGGAGAAGGCGTTCTCCTCGCCGTACGTGCTCGCCCAGCGCCTCGGCCACGACCTGGACGCGGCGGAGCTGGCCGGCTACGACCCGCAAGCCCTGGTCGCGATCTTCGCCCAGCCGCCCGCGCTGCACCGGTTCCCCAAGGCGATGGCGGCCCGGGTGCAGGAGGTCTGCCAGGTGCTCGTGGAACGCTACGACGGTGACGCGGCGCTGCTCTGGGCCGACGTCGCCGACGGGCCGGAGCTGCTGCGGCGGGTCGCCGGGCTGCCCGGCTTCGGCAAGCAGAAGGCGCAGATCTTCGTGGCCCTGCTCGGCAAGCGGTTCGGGGTGACCCCGCAGGACTGGCGGGAGGCGGCCGGTGGGTACGGCGATCCGGGCGCGTACCGGTCGGTGGCGGACGTCACCGACGCCGATTCGCTGCGCCGGGTGCGGGAGTACAAGCAGCAGATGAAGGCTGCGGCGAAGGCTGCGGGGGGCTGACGCTCAGGCGGCGGTCGGGTGGGCCAGCGACGCCAGCGCCCGCCGGACGTCGGCGAGGGAGACGGTGGCGGAGTCGTCCAGGTCGGCCAGGCCGGCCTCGATCCACTGCCGCATCAGGGTGGTGACCCCGATGCCCCGGGCGTCGGCGGCGGTGCGGACCCGCTCGTAGGTCTCCAGCGGCAGCCGCACCGATCGGCTCACCATCGGCACGTCGGTGTCGGGGGTGGGCAGGTCCACCGCCGGGCTGTCGTCGATCAGGTCGGCGAGCCGGTCGTCGCCGCTGTGGAACTGCTTGGTCGCGTCGTTACGGTGCATCGTCACGGCCTCCTCATCGGCGATCTCTCCGCACGGCCTCGTCGTAGCGCTTCGACTCGACGTCGCTCAGCTCGCGGGCGGAGAGGATGTCCCAGTCGTTGTCGGTGCCGTCGGCCTCGGCGAGCAGCACCGCCAGGCGGCGGCCCCGCCGGGCGGCGGCGTAGACCACCATCACGTCGTCGCCCAGGTGGCGGATGACCCGCCGAGGGCTGTGCAGCGCCTCCCAGACTTCCCCGGGAGTGACGTCGTAGACCCTCAGGTTGGCCAACGCCTCGTCGGTGAAGCTGAACCTGCTGCCCACATCGCGCAGCGTACCACGCGCGTAACACGTACCGGGCTGGGTCAATTTTCGCTGATCACGCTTCGGTGGTGACAGGATGGGGCGTAATCCCTTCGAGGAGGTCCATGGTGAAGCGTCAGGCGTACCAGCCGATACTGATCACCGATGCCTCGCGCAGCCAGAATGATCAGCTCACCAGCCGTCAACGCCGCTACGTCCTCATGATGGGCATCCGGGTGGCCTGCATCATCGCGGGCGCGATCCTGGTCGGCGCGAACGCCCCACTGCTCTGGGTCTGGCTGCCGCTGTGCGCCCTCGGCATGGTGCTCATTCCGTGGCTGGCCGTGCTGCTGGCCAACGACCGGCCGCCGAAGGAGGAGCACCGGCTGGCCAATCGGTTCCATCCCCGGCGGCAGGACGAGGCGCCGCCGATGAGTCTCACCGCCGACGAGCGCCCGCACAAGGTCATCGACGTCGAGCCCTGACCCGCGAGCGGGCCAGGGCTCGACCGTCACGGCCGTGCTGCGGCTGCGGCCGTGCGCCGGCCCTTACGGCTGGGGCCGTGCGCCGGCTGTGGAGACGGCCAGCGCGCCCAGGTCGGTGGCGCGGCTCAGTGCCGCGGTCGGGCTGGCACCGGCGAGCCACGCGGTGAGCAGACCGGCCGCGAAGGCGTCGCCCGCGCCCGTGACGTCCACCACCGCCACCCGGCGGGCCGGAGCCGTGCAGACCGGCGTCGTGCGGTCGACCCAGACCGCTCCCGCCGCGCCACGTTTGACCACCACCCGCCGAGCCGTCGCCGACAGCGCGCGCCCCTGTGCCGCCGGGTCCAGCCCGCCGGCCAGCACCGTGGCCTCGTCCGCGTTGACCAGCAGCAGGTCGACGTCGCGTACCCAACCCAGGAAGGTCCGCGCGCCGACCCGCCGCAGCGGCGCCGCGGACGCCGCGTCGACGCTTGTGGTAAGCCCGCGCTCGCGGGCGGCGGCCAGCGCCCGCAACCCCGCGCCTCGCGACCCGGCGTCCAACAGGGTGTACGCGGACAGGTGCAGATGCCCCGCGTCGGGCACTGCCGCGAGGGCCTTCTCCACGTGCTCGGCGCTCAACGCGAGGTTCGCGCCCCGCGACGTGACCATGGTCCGCTCGCCGTCGGCGGCCAGCACGATCACCGTGCCGGTCGGGGCGTCCACCACCCGCTCGACCGCGCAGTCCACGCCCGCACGGTCCAGCTCGGCCATCCGGTCGCGCCCGGCGTCGTCGTCGCCGACCGCGCCGACGAGCGTGACGGCCACCCCCTGCGCGGCGATCCAGGCGGCGGTGTTGGCCGCCTGCCCGCCGCCGCCGAAACTGATCTCGGCCCCGGTGTCCGAACCGGCCGCGAGCGGCCCGGACAGCACCGCCACCACGTCGGTGATCACGTCCCCGACGACGACCACGCGGGCCGGACGGGTCATGCCGGGACGGCGGAGGTGCGGGCGACCGCGGCGACCGCGATGCGCGCGGCCAGGTCGGCGTTGCGCAGGATGATCCGGACGTTCACCGCCAGGCTCGCGCCCTCGGTGGCCGAGTGGAAGTGCGCCAGCAGGTACGGCGTGACGGCCTTGCCGGTCACCCCGTCCCGCTCCAGCAGGGCCAGGCCCTCGGCGAGGGTCCGGTCGTGCAGCTCCGGGTCGAGCTGCTCGTCGACCGGCAGCGGGTTGGCGACGAGCAGGCCCCCGAGGTGCACGGCGTGCCCGTCCCGGGCGGCCAGCACGGCGGCGACCTGCTCCGGCGAGTCCACCGACCAGTCCAGGTCGAAGCCCGCGTCGGTGAGATAGAAGCCGGGGAACCGGCGGGTGCGATAGCCGATGACGGCGACCCCGAGGGTCTCCAGGCGTTCCAGCGTCGCGCCCACGTCGAGGATCGACTTGACCCCGGCGCAGACCACCGTGATCGGGGTCTGGGCCAGGGTGACCAGGTCGGCCGACTCGTCGAAGGTGTGCGCCGCCTCCCGGTGCACCCCGCCCAGGCCGCCGGTCGCGAACACCCCGATCCCGGCGGCGGCGGCCACCGCGCTGGTCGCCGCGACGGTGGTGGCGCCGTCCGCGCCGGTCGCCGCCGCCACGGCCAGGTCGCGGACGGAGAGCTTCGTCACGCCATCGACGGTGGCCAGCCGGGTCAGCTGCGCGTCGTCCAGGCCGACCACCAGCTCGCCACCGATCATGCCGATCGTCGCCGGCACCGCCCCGGCGTCCCGGACCGCCTGTTCGATCTCCCGAGCCACCCGCAGGTTCTGCGGACGGGGCAGGCCGTGCGAGACGATGGTGCTCTCCAGGGCGACGACGGGCCGGCCGTCGCGCAGGGCTTCGGCGACCTCGGTGCCGTAGCTGATGCGAAAGTCAGTCACACCGGCACGGTACGGGGTGGGACCCCGACCGGGCTCAAGTGGACCCGGCCGTGATGACCTGCCAAACTTGACGGTTGGAGGTGCAGACGTGAGCACAGAGGTTCTCGAGCGTCCGGAACTGAAGGACGCCGACACCGGTCCCGAGATGTTCCACTACGTCCGCAAGGAGAAGATCGCCGAGAGTGCCGTCATGGGCACCTTCGTCGTCGCGCTCTGCGGGGAGACCTTCCCGGTCACCAAGGCGGCCAAGCCGGGCTCGCCGGTCTGCCCCAAGTGCAAGGAGATCTACGACTCGTACCGCGAGTGAACCCCGGCCGGCGCTCCGGCCGGCGACGTAGCCTGCGGCGGTGACCACCTCCACCGCCCTGCTCCTCGCCGACCTGACCGGAGTGGCGGTCTTCGCCGCCTCCGGCGCCTCGGCGGCGGTGGCCAAACGACTCGACCTGTTCGGCGTCGCGTTCGTCGGCTTCGTGGCCGCGCTCGGCGGCGGGATCCTCCGCGACCTGGTCATCGACGAGGTACCGCCGCTCGCCTTCGCCGACTGGCGGTACGCCGCCACCGCGGCGATCACCGCGCTCGCCGTCTTCTGGCTGCACCCACAGCTCGCCCGACTGCGCACCACGGTGCTGGTGCTCGACGCCGCGGGCCTCGGTCTGTTCACCGTCACCGGCACGCTCAAGGCGCTCGACGCCCGGGTGCCGGCGGTCGGCGCCTGCCTGATCGGCATGCTCACCGCGATCGGCGGCGGGCTCGGCCGGGACCTGCTGACCGCCGAGATCCCGGTGGTGCTGCGCCGGGAGATCTACGCGGTGGCCGCCCTGGCCGGATCGGTCGCGGTGGCGTTGCTGTACGTCACCGGCCACACCGGGCCGGCACCACTCACCGCCGCCGCTGTCGGGGTGGTCGGGCTGCGCCTGATCGCGTTGCGCCGCCGCTGGTCCGCCCCGGTGGCGACGCTGCGGCCACCGCGTGCGAACGGGGCCGATCCGCGCGCCGACCGGGAGTGGTGAGGCTGACCGTGCTCCGGTGGTGAATGTGACAGGCGTGGTGTCGCCTGGGCCCGCGGGCCCGCGCTGGTTATGCTGAGTCGGCCTTCGCGGCAGCTTCTGCGCGGAGGCGTTTTCATGGGCGGCGGTACTCGTGGCCCTCGCCCGGTGTCCGCCCTCGTGCGGTCGGAGAGGAGCTTTCGCGTGGCAGCCCGGACGCCGGTGCTCGAGACGTTCCCGGCACTCCGTGCCTGGCAGCGCAAGGCCCTGGTGGAGTACCTGCGACGGCGTACCGAGGACTTCACCGCGGTCGCCACGCCGGGCGCCGGAAAGACCACCTTCGCCCTGCGGATCGCCGCCGAACTGCTCGGCGACGGCACCGTCGAGGCGGTCACCGTGGTCGCGCCCACCGAGCACCTGAAGAACCAGTGGGCCGAGTCCGCGGCCCGGGTGGGCATTCAGCTCGACGCCGCGTTCCGCAACGCCGACGTGCACTCGGCGGCCGACTTCCACGGCGCGGTGGTCACCTACGCCCAGGTGGGGATGGCCCCGCAGGTGCACCGGCGGCGCACCATGACCCGCCGCACCCTGGTCATCCTCGACGAGATCCACCACGCCGGCGACTCCCGCTCCTGGGGCGACGGCGTCAAGAACGCCTTCGAGCCCGCCGTACGCCGGCTGATGCTCACCGGTACGCCGTTCCGCTCCGACGACAACCCGATCCCGTTCGTCACCTACGAGCGGGGCGGTGACGGGCTGCTGCGCTCCCACGCCGACTCGGTCTACGGCTACGCCGACGCGCTGCGCGACGGAGTTGTCCGGCCGGTGCTCTTCCTCGCGTACTCCGGGGAGACCCGCTGGCGCACCAACGCCGGGGAGGAGTTGGCGGCCCGCCTCGGCGAGCCGATGACCCAGGATCTGGTGGCGCAGGCGTGGCGTACCGCCCTGGACCCGGCGGGGGACTGGATGCCCCAGGTGCTGCGAGCCGCCGACGCCCGACTCACCGTGCTGCGCAACGCCGGCATGCCCGACGCCGGTGGCCTGATCATCGCCACCGACCAGCAGACCGCCCGCTCCTACGCCAAGCTCATCGAGCAGGTGACCGGCGAGAAGGCCACCGTGGTGCTCTCCGACGACCAGGGCGCGTCCGCGCGGATCGCGACGTTCGCGGCGTCCGACCAGCGGTGGCTGGTCGCGGTGCGGATGGTGTCCGAGGGGGTCGACATCCCGCGACTGGCGGTCGGTGTCTACGCCACCAGCGCCAGCACCCCGCTCTACTTCGCCCAGGCGATCGGCCGGTTCGTGCGGGCCCGCCGCCCCGGCGAGACCGCGTCGGTCTTCCTGCCCAGCGTGCCGCACCTGCTCGGGCTGGCCAGCGAGATGGAGAACGAGCGGGACCACGTCCTCGGCAAACCCAAGGACTCCGACGGCTTCGACGACGAGCTGCTGGAACGGGCACAGCGTGACGACCAGGCCAGCGGGGAGTTGGAGAAGCGGTTCGCCGCGCTCTCGGCCACCGCCGAACTGGATCAGGTGATCTTCGACGGCGCGTCGTTCGGGACCGCCGCCCAGGCCGGCACCCCCGAGGAGGAGGAGTACCTCGGCCTGCCCGGCCTGCTCACCGCCGACCAGGTCTCCCTGCTGCTCACCAAACGGCAGGCCGACCAACTCGCCGCCCAGCGCCGCCGTACCGCCGAGCGGGCCGCTCAGCCGGCCGCTGCGGCCACCGCGGCACCGCCGGTACCCATGAGTGCCGCCCAACGCCGGGTGGCGCTCCGGCGTCAACTGAACGCTCTGGTGGCCGCCCGGCACCATCGCACCGGCCAACCCCACGGCAAGATCCACGCCGAGCTGCGCCGGCTCTGCGGCGGCCCGCCGAGCGCCCAGGCCACCATCGAGCAGCTCGAGGAACGCATCGCCACCGTGCAGACCCTCTAGCCCCCGTGCACCGAGCGTGCGACGCCGGTGAGTCGCGGGGCGCGGTTGGGCAGAAAGTGAAAAGCCGACCGGAGGCGCCCCGTGGGGTGCCTCCGGCCGGCTATGTCGGTTTGCGGATTTAGTTCGCCATCAGATCGGCGCCACGCCAGCTGAAGTCGGGCTCCGTTGCGAACCGCTCGGTGATCTTCACGAGATCCTCCGCGTACTTGTTCGCGTGGTGCCCGCAGAACACCAGTTCGCTCCCACCCGCCAGGGTGATCCGGAGCTTGCCGGCAGCATTGCAGCGGTCGCACCGTTCATCGGCGGCTGGGGGAACCACCGTCTCGGGCGGCGGCGTGAGGGTCGAGTTCATCGCCTTCCTCCTCTGGTCGTCACCGATGAACAATCTCTTCGGTCGTTGCTCACCTATCGTGCAACACCCGTGCCGGGCACTGCCTTCCCTGTGTGCCCGCGGGGGACCGAGGTCACACATGGCAGGGACAGTGTGCCGTGAACCCAGGGTGCCACGTCAACGATCACATTCGTGCATCCGGACGATCACCATCTGGTGTTGCACACCAGGTGATCAAAACGACACGTCCGGTTGACGAAACCGGCTCAGTCCAGGTAATCCCGGAGGACCTGCGACCGGGACGGGTGACGCAGCTTGGACATCGTCTTGGACTCGATCTGCCGGATCCGCTCCCGGGTCACCCCGTAGACCTGACCGATCTCGTCCAGCGTCCGCGGCTGACCGTCGGTCAGGCCGAAGCGCAGGCGTACCACACCCGCCTCACGCTCGGAGAGCGTCTGAAGCACCTGCTGGAGCTGGTCCTGCAGGAGCGAGAACGAGACCGCGTCGACGGCGACCACAGCCTCGGAATCCTCGATGAAATCACCGAGCTGGCTGTCACCCTCGTCGCCGATGGTCTGGTCCAACGAGATGGGCTCCCGAGCGTACTGCTGGATCTCCAGCACCTTCTCGGGTGTGATGTCCATCTCCTTGGCCAGCTCCTCGGGAGTGGGCTCGCGGCCCAGGTCCTGGAGCAACTCGCGCTGTATGCGGCCGAGCTTGTTGATGACCTCGACCATGTGCACCGGGATGCGGATGGTGCGGGCCTGGTCGGCCATGGCGCGGGTGATGGCCTGCCGGATCCACCAGGTGGCGTACGTGGAGAACTTGTAGCCCTTGGTGTAGTCGAACTTCTCCACCGCGCGGATGAGGCCGAGGTTGCCCTCCTGGATGAGGTCCAGGAAGGCCATGCCGCGCCCCGTGTACCGCTTGGCCAGGGAGACGACCAGACGGAGGTTGGCCTCGAGGAGGTGGTTCTTGGCGCGCTCGCCGTCGCGGGAGATCCAGCCCAGGTCGCGGACCATCTCCCGGGCGAGCTTCTCCTCGCCCTCGTCGGCCGCGCGCAGCTGCTCGGCGGCGTAGAGCCCGGCCTCGATCCGCTTGGCCAGCTCCACCTCCTGCTCGGCGTTGAGCAGCGGGACCTTGCCGATCTGCTTCAGGTACGCCCGGACGGAGTCGGCGGAGGCGGTCAGCTCGGCGTCGCGCCGGGCCTGCTTGAGCGCCTCGGACTCCTCGTCGTCCCACTCGAAGTCGTTGTCGGTGGCCGACGCGGCGGCGTCGGTCTCGGCGGCCTGGGCCAGCTCGGCCGGCTCCTCCACCACCACGTCCTCGATGACGGCGGCGAGCTCCTCGGGGTCGATCTCACCCTCGGCGCCCTCGCCCTTGGCCTTGCCGCCGGCCTTGACCGGCTTGGCTCCGGCCGCCGCGGCGACAGTCGCCTTGGTGGCGCGGGTGGACTTGGTCGCCTTCGCCGGGGTGGCCGCGGCGGCGGCGACCTCGGCGGTGCTGCCGGCGGCCTTGCGAGCGGCCACCTTGCGCGGCGCCGGCGTCGACGGCGCCGCGTCGGAGGCGGGCGCCTGCTTCGGGGCGGGCGCGGCGGCCTTCTTGGTGGTCTTGGCGGTGGTGGCCCGGGACGCGGGGGTCGTCGAGCGGGCCGCGGCGACCCGGCGGCGGGTGCTCGCCGAGCCGTCCACCACAACGGTCACTCCCGCCTCGGAGAGCGCCCGCAGGATCTTCTTGGCCTGGGCCGGAGTCACCTCGGCGGTCTCGACGGTGCGCGCGAGCTGGGCCGACGTGAGCTGACCACCGGCGCTCTGCGCGTGGGCGATCAGGGTGTCGGTGAGCGAGCGAACGTCGGCGCCGGGCTGGCGGGGTTCTGTCACGAATGACCTTCCGGAGGCGAAGAGCGGGCACGGCCGGGTCGTCCGGCACAGCGTGGGGCAACCGGGCCGGGCGATGTGGTTGAGGGACCCCCGTGTCCCGGGCCGGCCGGTGGTCGGCGGTCCGTGGCGCGTGGGCAGGGGTGAATTGTAACGCCGTCTGCGGCGATCATCCTGCGCCGCACGGCGTAACGGCAGCGGGACCGCCGATTCGGCGCAGATGTGGACTTTGTAAGGATGATACTCGCGCACGGCCCGGAACGCCCCGGTCGTACGGGAAGGGACCCTGGAATGGACCGTTCGGCGCCGACACCGCGGGAACTGTTGGCGATCGCGCTCGACGTGGCGCGGGACGCCGCCGCCACCGCGTACCGGATGCGGGTCGAGGGCGTCTCCGTGGCGGCGACCAAGAGCACGGTCACCGACGTGGTCACGGCGGCCGACCGGGCCGTCGAGCGGCAGGTCCTCGACGCGCTGCGCGCGCTGCGGCCGGGGGACGCGGTCCTGGGCGAGGAGTACGGCACGGAGGACACCGGTCCGGCGGAGCCGGGCGGCGTGCGGTGGATCGTCGACCCGATCGACGGCACCGTGAACTACCTCTACGGGTTGCCGTACAGCGCGGTGTCGTTGGCCGCCGAGGTGGACGGGGTGGTGGTCGCCGGCGTGGTGCGCAACGTGCACACCGGCGAGGAGTGGACCGCCACCGCTGGTGGCGGCGCCTGGCGCGATGGCGTCCGGCTGCGCTGTTCCGGCGAGACGGATCTGGGGCAGGCGCTGGTCGGCACCGGCTTCGGCTATGACGCCGGCCGACGGGCGCACCAGGCGTCGGTGGTGGCCGGACTGATCGCGTCGGTGCGGGACATCCGCCGCCTCGGCGCCGCCGCCCTGGACCTCTGCCTGGTGGCGGAGGGGCGGCTGGACGCGTACTTCGAGAAGGGCCTGGCCGCCTGGGACCTGGCCGCCGGCGGGCTGGTGGCCGCCGAGGCGGGCGTGCGGGTCTCCGGCCTGGCCGGTCGCCCGCCCGGCCCGGACCTGGTGATCGCGGCCCCGCCCGCCCTCTTCGCCGGGCTGCACGACCGGCTGGCCGCCCTGGACGCCTCCGGCGGCCCCTGACCGCTCCGCCGGGGTGGACCCGGATGCTCGGCGCGGGGCGGACGGCCCGGTTACGCCGTCACTTCTTGGCGGCGGGGGACGGGCAGGAGCCCGCCGGCGCGACCGGTGGGCCCAGGTCGCCGAGGGACTGGTTGACTTCGGTGGTGGTGGCGAGCTGCTGGAAGCCGTTGCCCAACACCACGTCCACGGTGTCGTCGGTGCGCTTGTCGTCGTAGACCGGCTCGGCGTTGTTGAGGAAGTACGCCTTGAGCAGGTGGGCGGAGCTGACGCCCTTGGGGCCGAACTTCAGCACGGCGACGTCGTCGATGCCCTTGGGCGCGTTGCCGACCTTCTTGACCTGGAACTTGCGGTTGCGGAAGTCGTCGGCGACGGCGCCCGCCCGGCCCGGCTCGTCGGTCGCGTTCAAGACGTTGATCTTGACGTCCTTGGGCTCGTGCAGGGTGACGTCGGCCAACGGCCAACCGTCCGGGCAGCCGCCCGCCGCGCCGGCCTCGCCCTGGCTGTCGCGGACGATCGCGGTGATCACGAACGCCAGGGCCAGGACCCCCAGCAGGCCGACGACGACGAGTGCTCGCACTCGCGCAAAACTCATCTGGGCGCTCCCGGGACCTCAGGTGGGTGGCGGCGGCCGCCAACGATCGCACTGACCGCCGGCCGTCGAATACGCCGCTGAGGTTAACGGTTGTCCGGCCGTCGCGTGGAAACAGTCCGACATGCCGGCGCGCCGACCCTGAACCGGGTACTACTACCCCTATCTTCGTGTCGCCTGAATCACATTGGGAACAACTTCGCGTGCGGGGGCGTACATCTCAGCCGCAAGGGCGGTATACATGCCTCGCCCAAGGGGGGGTAAGGTTCCGCGCTCGCAGGGGAGTGGCCCCAGCGGTCCCGACCCGTACGGTCCCGCGGGTCGGGTGCCCGACACAAGTGGTTGCCGGCCAGCGGAACCGAAACAGCGTCGTCCGGCGTTACAACCGGAAGCGACAACATCGATATGGGAGAGTGACATCCGATGGCCACCGACTACGACGCCCCGCGTCGCGACGAGGTCGACCTCGGCGAGGACAGCCTGGAAGAGCTCAAGGCACGGCGCGTCGACTCACAGTCGGGCGCGGTGGACGTCGACGAGGCCGAGGTCGCCGAGAGCTTCGAGCTGCCCGGTGCCGACCTGGCCGACGAGGAGCTCACTGTCAAGGTGCTACCGATGCAGCAGGACGAGTTCCGGTGCGCCCGCTGCTTCCTGGTCCACCATCGCAGCCAGCTGGCGGTCGAGCGCAACGGCGAGCTGATCTGCCGAGAGTGCGTCTGACACTCACGACACCGGCGGCGGCCTCCTGATCGGGGCCGCCGCTACCGGTGTAGGCGTGCGACGCCGGTGGGTACCTGTTTGACTCGTAGCGGGTAGCCACACCACCGGGAGGTCCGACCCATGAGCGATCGAGGCGACACCACCGACGACGGCGCGGACGATCTCGGCGCCACCGTCGCGGCGTTGACCGCGGACGACATCGAGCCGGCCCGGCGGCGGCAACTGCTCACACGGATGGTGGGGCAGGCCCGCAGCCGAGGCATTTCCGACCTGTTCAAGCCCCGCGCCGCCGTGCGCTGGATGACCGACGCGGTGGCCGAGATCGCCCCGCACGTACCGGTGCGGGACCTGGCCACCCTGCGTCGACACTTTCCCGGCCTGGACGACGCCGCCCTGGCCGAGCGACTGATCCGCAACGCCTCCCGCGCCACCGCCGGGATCGGCGCGGCCGGCGGGGGAGTCGCCGCCGTCGAATGGACCGTCGCGCCCACGCTGCTCTCCGCGCCCGTGCTGCTCGCCGCCGAGACCGTCGCCGTCGTGGCGGTGGAGCTGAAACTGATCGGTGAGCTGCACGAGATCCACGGCGTGTCGCTGCCGGGCGCCGGCAGTCAACGGGCGGTGGCCCTGGTGCACTCCTGGGCCACCCAGCGCGGGGTCAACCCGATGGTGCCCGGTGTGGGCGTGGGCGCGGTGCTCGGCACCGCCGCCCGCAAGGAGATGCGGGACATGCTGCTGCGCCGATTCGGGCGCAACCTCACCACGCTCGGGCCGTTCCTGACCGGCGCGGCGGTGGCCAGCTTCCTCAACCGCCGGGCCACCCGGCAGATGGCCGACCAGCTCCAGGTGGACCTGCGCCGTCGCGGCATCGCCCGGCCGGCGCCGCCGCCGGCCCTGCCCGGCCCGCCGACGGGCACCTGAGCGGGGTCGTCGGCGTCGGTCAGCCCGGCTCGCCGGCCGTACGGTCGGCAGGCCGGCCGGCGTCCCGCGCGGCCAGCACCGTCTCGGCCAACTCGACCGGACGCCTCGTGCTCACCACCCAGAACGGGGTCGGGTCGGCCGGGTCGTCGAGCACCACCTGCACGGCGCCGCCGATCCAGGGCCGCTGCACCACGAAGGCGAGTGGGTCCGCGCCCACCCCGAGCACCTCACGGCGGCCGGCCACGTCCAACGGGATCACGTCGGCCACGAAGCGCACCGGCAGCCGGGCGTCGTCCACCCGCAACTCGGCGTCGGCGACCGCGACGCGGATCCGGCCCAGCCACCACAGCCCGGCGGCGGTGACCGGCAGCAGCACCGCGAAGGGCAGCCAGGCCCGGACGCCGGGGCCGCCCATCCAGATTTCGACGGCCAGCAGCGCGGCGGCCACCAGCCCGGTCAGCCACAGCCACCAGGGCAGGTCCAGCCGTTCGGCGTACGCCGGACGGGCCGGGGTTGGCGGCCGATCGGCGGACGGGGAGGGCGACATGCTCACTCCTGCGAGGGTACGGCGCACGGCGGGCCGGCCAACCGGCAGGATGGCAGGGTCACCGGAGACAACCGGACGAAGAGGGGACCCGTGACCGACGTCGTACCCGTGCCCGTACGGCTGCTCGATGCCGAGCTGCCGCTGCCCACGTACGCCCATCCCGGCGACGCCGGGGCCGACCTGGTGGCCGCCGCGGACGTGGAGCTGCCGCCCGGCGGTCGGGCCCTGGTGCCCACCGGCGTGGCCGTCGCCCTGCCGGACGGCTACGTGGGCCTGGTCCACCCTCGGTCCGGCCTGGCGGCCAGGCTCGGCGTGACGGTGCTCAACGCGCCCGGTACGGTCGACGCCGGCTACCGGGGTGAGATCATGGTCAACCTGATCAACCATGATCGGGACACGCCCGCGAAGATCTCCCGTGGCGACCGGATCGCCCAGCTCGTGGTCCAGCGGGTCGCGCGGGCGCGGTTCGAGCCGGTGGCCGAGCTGCCCGGGTCCTCGCGCGGGGCCGGCGGGCACGGCTCGACCGGCGGGCACGCCGGGCTGGTGCCGTCACCGGCCGGCCAGGAGTGGGCCGACCAGCGGCCGGCCGAGCCGGGCCACGGGCAGACGGAAGAGGTGGCAGGGTGATTGTGAACAGCGGAGGGTGGGCGCAGTGATCTTCTCCCGAAAGCGGGCCGATGCCGGGCGGCACACCCGCGACGAGCGGACCACCGAGGTCCTCGACGAGGGCACCGGGACGTCGGCGCCGGCGCTCGTGCGCGGGCCGTACGACATCTCCGAGGTCGACGACGACGTGCAGCGACTCGACCTCGGCAGCCTGCACATCCCGGCGGTGGCCGAGGTGGAGGTGCGGGTGCAGGCCGACCCGCAGGGCGTGATCCAGCAGGTGGTGCTGGTGCACGGGGACAACGCGCTGCAGCTCGGCGTCTTCGCCGCCCCCCGGTCCGAGGGGATCTGGGACGAGGTGCGCGAGGAGATCCGACAGTCGCTGCTGAGCGACGGCGCCGCCGCCCAGGAGGTCGAGGGCGAGTACGGCCCGGAGCTGCACGCCCAGGTGCGCACCCCGGACGGCCCGACGAACCTGCGGTTCGTCGGCGTCGACGGGCCGCGCTGGATGGTCCGGGGCGTCTTCCAGGGCCCGGTGGCCACCGACCCGGCCAGCGCCGGGCCGCTCGCCGAGTGCCTGGACGGCCTGGTGGTCGACCGTGGCCAGGAGGCGAAACCGGTCCGTGAGCCGCTGCCGCTGCGACTGCCCCGCGAGATCGCCGACCAGGCCGACGCCGAGGGCGGGGACACGTCCGCCGCCGAGCCCCGCCAGGTCTGACCGAGCGCCCACCGGCCCGCCGGAACCGGCCCCGTCGGCGTACGCTGGCGGGACGGTTCCGGCGTCGCCGGAGCTGGGCCGGTGCCGGCCAGCGCCGGCGAGCGTGGAGAGGGTGACGCGGAGGTCATGAAGACCGACGAGAGCCGGGTGTCGCTGCGGCGCATCCTGCAACGGTTCACCGCCAGCGAGGCCGAGATCGACGCGCAGGAGCTGCGGCAGGAGAGCGCCGATTGCGGCGGTGTCCTGGCCCAGCAGTGCTCCCGGGGCCAGCTGGTCTCGGTCGCCGGTCGGCTGCGCACCGTGGTCTACACGCCGCGCACCAACCTGCCCACCCTCGAGGCCGACCTGTACGACGGCAGCGACGTCGTCACCCTGGTCTGGCTGGGCCGGCGGCACATCTCCGGGATCGAGCCGGGGCGGCACCTGACCGCGCGCGGGCGGGTGGCCATGCGCGACGACCGCAAGGTCATCTACAACCCGTACTACGAGCTGGACTCGCCGAAGTGACGGCACCGCGGACGGAAGGCCGGGCATGACGACGGGACAGCACCGGGCAGCACAGCCGGAGACCGATCCTCCGCAGGACGACGAGCCGCTGCCCACGATCGCCGAGCAGATGGCCGACCAGCTCGGCGGCTGGCGGGGGCTGGTCGAGTCCAGCATCCCGGTGGTCGTCTTCGTGCTCGCCAACATCATCGGCGACCTGCGGCCCGCCGTGATCGCCTCGGTGGCCGTCGCGCTGCTGATCGCCGGGTTGCGGCTGGCTCAGCGCCGGCCGATCCGGCACGCGGTCAACGGGCTGTTCGGGGTGGGCATCGGCGCCGCCATCGCCTGGCGCACCGGTGACGAGCGGGATTTCTACCTTCCCGGCATCCTCTACGGCATCGGCTACGGCATCGCCCTGCTGATCTCGGCGGCCATCCGGCAGCCCCTCGTCGGGTGGATCTGGTCGGTGCTGGTCGCCAAGGGCCGCTCCGAGTGGCGGGCCGACCCGAAGCTGGTGCACGTCTTCACCCGGCTGACCGTGCTCTGGGGCGTGGTGTGGCTCGCCAAGGTGGGCGTGCAGGCCGGGCTCTACCTGGCCCACCAGGACACCGCGCTGGGCGTGGCCCGGCTGGCGCTGGGCTACCCGCCGTACGCGCTGCTGCTGCTCATCACCGTCTGGACGGTGCGCCGGGTCACCCGGGAGCCGCAACCGACCCCGCTGCCCGGCGCCTGAGCGACCGTGCCGCCCGCGCCCGACGGCTCAGTGTGAGCCGCGGGTCCGCTCGACGCTGTCCGGGCCGAGGATGACCGCGCGGACATCGTCCTCCACCTCGGCGGTGCAGACGAAGATCAGCTCGTCGCCGGCCTCGATGGGGTCGTCCGGGCTGGGCACCAGGACGCGCTTGCCGCGCAGGATCGCCACCAGGGCGGAGTCGCGGGGCAGCGGCACCGCGTGCAGGGGCTGACCGACGTAGGGAGCGGTCGGCGGGAGGGTGATCTCGACGAGGTTCGCCTCGCCCTGCCGGAAGGTCATCAGCCGGACCAGGTCGCCGACGGTGACCGCCTCCTCGACCAGGGCGGCCATCACCCGGGGCTTGCTCACCGCGACGTCGACGCCCCACTGCTCGGTGAAGAGCCACTCGTTCTCCGCCCGGTTGACCCGGGCCACCACCCGGGGCACCGCGAACTCGGTCTTGGCCAGCAGCGACAGCACCAGGTTGGTCTTGTCGTCACCGGTGGCCGCGACCACCACGTCGCAGCCGGCGACGTTGGCCTCCTCCAGGCTGGCCACCTCGCACGCGTCGGCGAGCACCCACTCGGCGGCCGGCACCCGGTCCGGCCGGAGCATCTTCGGCTGCCGTTCGATCAGCATCACCTGGTGGCCGTTCTCGATCAGCTCCTGGGCGATCGAGCGGCCCACGTTGCCGGCGCCCGCGATGGCGATCCGCATGGCTCAGTGCCCCCCTTCCGGCGGGGTCGCCGCCACCGACGTGACCGTCGCCACGATGTCGTCGCTGACCAGCATGAACACCTGGTCACCCTCCTGTACGACGGTGGACGCGGTGGGCAGCGTGCCGATGCCGAAGCGGATCAGGTAGGCCACCCGAGCACCGGATGCCTCCTCCAGGACGCGCACCGGCCGGCCGATCCACTCCTTGTGCACCGGCACCTCGACGATCGACACGGTGCTCGTGGGGTCGCGGAAGATCTCCACGTTGCCCTCGGGCACGAGGTGCCGCAGCATCCGGTCGGCCGTCCAGCGCACCGTCGCCACAGTGGGAATGCCCAGCCGCTCGTAGACCTGGGCCCGGCGCTGGTCGTAGATCCGGGCCGCGACCCGGGACACGCCGAACGTCTCACGGGCCAACCGCGCCGAGATGATGTTGGAGTTGTCGCCGCTGGAGACGGCCGCGAAGGCGTCCGCGCGCTCGATGCCGGCCTGACGCAGCACCTCGCCGTCGAAGCCCGCCCCGGTCACCGTGATCCCGGCGAAGTCGGGGCCGAGCCGGCGGAAGGCGTCGGCGTCCTGGTCGATCACCGCCACCGAGTGCCCCCGGGACTCCAGGCTGTGGGCGAGGGTCGACCCGACCCGGCCACATCCCATGATCACGACGTGCACGCTGTCCCTCCCAAGGTGCGTACCGCTGCCGCTGGCCCTTTCGCCGCCGGTGGCTCCGAGTTCGAGCCTGCCACGTCCGGGTCGACAGCGGGACCGACCGTACCGCGTCCTGTCGGCCGACGGTGATCGCCCACCCCCGCGTTCTCACCGTGGTGGTCGTACCCTTGGCGTTCGTGGCCAGACCCACCTCGCTGCTGAAGCGACTGCTGCTCGGTCGACCGTTCCGGTCCGACCGACTGCAGCACACCCTCCTGCCGAAGCGCATCGCGCTGCCCGTGTTCGCCTCCGACGCGCTGTCCAGCGTCGCGTACGCGCCTGACGAGATCCTGCTGACCCTGTCCATCGCCGGGGCGTCGGCGTTCCTGTTCTCCCCGTGGATCGCCCTCGCGGTGGTCGTGGTGATGCTCACGGTGGTGGCCAGCTACCGGCAGAACGTGCACGCCTACCCCTCCGGCGGCGGCGACTACGAGGTGGCCACGGTCAATCTCGGGCCGAAGTTCGGGGTCGGGGTGGCCAGCGCCCTGCTGGTCGACTACGTGCTCACGGTGGCCGTGTCGGTCTCCTCCGGCGTGGCGAACCTCGGCTCGGTGGTGCCGTTCGTGGCCACCCACAAGGTCATGATCGCGGTGCTCGCAGTGATCCTGCTGACCGCGGTCAACCTGCGCGGGCTGCGCGAGTCGGGCACCGCGTTCGCCATCCCCACGTACGGCTTCGTGATCGTGATGGGCGCGATGCTGCTCACCGGGCTGTTCCGCGTCTTCGTGCTGGGCGACGACCTGCGTGCGCCCAGTGCCGACCTGGTCATCCAGGCCGAGCACAGCGTGACCGGTTTCGCGCTGGTCTTCCTGCTGCTGCGGACGTTCAGCTCGGGCGCCGCCGCGCTCACCGGCGTGGAGGCGATCTCCAACGGCGTGCCCGCGTTCAAGGCGCCGAAGAGCCGCAACGCCGCCACCACGCTGCTGCTGCTGGGCGCGATCGCGGTGAGCCTGCTCGTCGGGATCATCTGGCTGGCCCGGTTGACCCACCTGCAGTTCGTCGAGGACCCGGCCCTGCAGATCGTCTCGGGCCCCGACGGGTACGTGCAGAAGACGGTGACCACCCAGCTCGGCGAGACGGTCTTCGGCTCCGGCTCGTTCCTGCTCTACGTGGTGGCCGGGATGACCGCGCTCATCCTCTTCCTGGCCGCGAACACCGCGTTCAACGGCTTCCCGGTGCTCGGCTCGATCCTCGCCCAGGACCGCTACCTGCCCCGCCAGTTCCACACCCGGGGCGACCGGCTGGCCTTCTCCAACGGCATCACCTTTCTCGCCCTCTTCGCGATCGTGCTGATCGTTGGGTTCCAGGCCGAGGTGACCCGCCTCATCCAGCTCTACATCGTCGGCGTCTTCGTCTCGTTCACCGTCTCCCAGGCCGGCATGATCCGACACTGGAACCGACGCCTGCGCACCGAGCGGGACCCGGAGGCGCGCAAGCGGATGCACCGCTCCCGGGCCATCAACACCTTCGGCATGGGTCTGACCGGCACGGTGCTGGTGATCGTCCTGATCACCAAGTTCCTGCTCGGCGCCTGGATCGCGATCGCGGCGATGGCCGTGATCTACGCGCTGATGCTGGCCATCCGCCGGCACTACGACCGGGTCGCCACCGAGCTGACCCCACCGGACGAGGGCCGGGCCGTGCTGCCCGCCCGGAACCACGCGATCGTGCTGGTCAGCAAGCTGCACCAGCCGACGCTGCGGGCCATCGCGTACGCCCGGGCCACCCGGCCGGACACGCTGACCGCGGTGACCGTCAACGTGGACGAGAAGGACACCCGCGACCTGCAGGCCGACTGGGAGCGGCGGGAGATGGCGATCCCGCTCACCGTGGTCGACTCGCCGTACCGGGAGATCACCCGGCCGATCCTGGACTTCGTCGCCTCGACCCGTCGTACGTCACCGCGCGACGTCGTCACCGTCTTCATCCCGGAGTACGTGGTGGGACGCTGGTGGGAGAACCTGCTGCACAACCAGAGCGCGCTGCGCCTCAAGGGCCGGCTGCTCTTCGAACCGGGGGTGATGGTGGTCAGCGTTCCGTGGCAGCTCGCCTCGACCGCGAGCAAGAACCTGGACCGGCTGGACGCCACGCTCTCCCGGACCCCCGCGCGCGGGCCGCGGGGCACCGTGCCTGCCGCGGTCACCGCGCCGCCGCCGGACGAGTCCGGCCCGGTGGACAGCGAAACGGTCGGGAACGGCCGTGACTGAGCGGACCGCGGCGGCCTCGCCACCCGTCGGGGCCGAACGTGGCCTGGCGGAGGCGGAGCGGGTCGAGCTGATCGTCGACGCGGTCGCCCCCGGCGGGCACTGCGTGGCCCGGGTGGACGGGCAGGTGGTGTTCGTCCGGCACGCGCTGCCCGGCGAGCGGGTGATCGCCGAGGTCACCGAGGTGCACCGCGGGTTCGTCCGGGCCGACGCCGTGACCGTGCTGGAGCCTTCACCGGACCGGGTGGAGCCGCCCTGCCCGTACGCGAGGCCGGGCGCCTGCGGCGGCTGCGATCTGCAACACGTCGCCCCGGATGCGCAACTGGCCTGGAAGACCGCAGTGGTGCGCGAGCAGTTGGTCCGCCTCGGCGGGCTCACCGACGCCGAGCTGGACCTGCTCGGCGTCCAGGTCGAGGCGCTGCCGGGCGGGCTGCTGGGCTGGCGTTCGCGGGTCCGCTACGCGGTCGACGCCGCGGACCGCGCCGGCCTGCTCAAGCACCGCTCGCACGAGGTCGTGCCGATCGACCGCTGCCGGATCGCCCACCCGGCCATCCAGCAGCTGCCGGTGCTCACCCCGACCGGCACGCGCTGGCCGGCGGCCGAGGCGGTGGAGACCGTCGCCAGCACCGGCGGGGACGTGAGCGTCGCCGAGGTCCGCGACGGGGTGGCCACGCCGGTGAGCGGGCCGACCGAGGTCCGCGAGGTGGCCGCCGGGCGGGACTGGGCGCTGCCCGCGTCCGCCTTCTGGCAGGTGCACCCGGCGGCGGCGGACACCCTGTCCACGGCCGTGCTGGAGCTGCTCGACCCGCGTCCGGGCGAGGTGGCCTGGGACCTCTACGGCGGCGCCGGGCTGTTCGCCGCCGGGCTGGCCGCCCGGGTCGGCGCGTCCGGTCGGGTGACCCTGGTGGAGGCTGCCGAACAGGGCGTCGCCGCCGCCCGGGAGAACCTGGCCGACCTGCCCCGCGTGGAGGTGGTGGCGGCCCGGGTGGAGACCGCGCTGGCCCGTCGACGGATCACCGGCCCGGTCGACGTGGTGGTGCTCGACCCGCCGCGCTCCGGCGCCGGCGCTCCGGTGGTGCGCGCGCTGGCCGCCGCCGGTCCGCGGGCGGTCGCGTACGTGGCCTGCGACCCGGCCGCCTTCGCCCGGGACGTGCGCACCTTCGCCGAGCTGGGCTGGCGGCTGGCCGCGCTGCGCGGCTTCGACCTGTTTCCGATGACCCAGCACGTCGAGCTGGTGGGGCTCCTGCTGCCGGCCGACGCGCCCGTTATGGATCGGCCCTGACCAGGCGCTCAGCCGCCCGCTGCGGTGCGCGCGGCTCGGGCCAGGCTGCGGAGTGTCGGACGGCCGATAGACTCTCCGGTCATGAGTGTTGAAGAGGACACGGCCAACCACGGTCGGTTGCTGGGGACGGTACGCGGTCCGCAGGACGTCAAGCGGATGTCGGGCGAGGAGCTGGATGTGCTCGCCGCGGAGATTCGGGACTTCCTGATCGCCAAGGTCTCCCGCACCGGCGGGCACGTCGGGCCCAACCTCGGTGTGGTCGAGCTGACGCTGGCCATGCACCGCGTCTTCGACTCCCCCCGGGACCGGCTCCTGTTCGACACCGGCCACCAGGCGTACGTGCACAAGATCCTCACCGGGCGCCAGGCCGGCTTCGACAAGCTCCGCCAGCGCGGCGGCCTCTCCGGCTACCCCAGCCAGGCGGAGAGCGAGCACGACCTCATCGAGAACTCGCACGCCTCCACCGCGCTCTCCTACGCCGACGGCCTGGCCAAGGCGTACGCCCTGCGGGGCGAGGCGCGCAGCGTCGTGGCAGTGGTCGGCGACGGCGCGCTGACCGGCGGCATGTGCTGGGAGGCGCTGAACAACATCGCCACCGCCGGCAACTCCCTCGTCATCGTGGTCAACGACAACGGCCGGTCCTACTCGCCGACCATCGGCGGTCTCGCCGACCACCTCTCCTCGCTGCGGCTCAACCCCGGCTACGAGAAGGTCCTCGACACGGTCAAGGACGCCCTGGGCTCCACGCCGCTGGTCGGCAAGCCGATGTACGAGGTGCTGCACGCGGTCAAGAAGGGCATCAAGGACGCGGTCGCCCCGCAGGCCATGTTCGAGGACCTCGGGATCAAGTACGTCGGTCCGGTGGACGGGCACGACGTGGCGGCCGTCGAGTCGGCGCTGCGCGCGGCGAAGAACTTCGGCGGCCCGGTGATCGTGCACGCCGTCACCCGCAAGGGGTACGGCTACCGCCCGGCCGAGGAGGACGAGGCGGACTGTCTGCACGGCCCCGGCAGCGCCTTCGACGTGGAGACCGGCGCGCTGCTGGCCGCCCCCTCGGTGAAGTGGACCCACGTCTTCGCCGACGAGCTGCTGGCCGTCGCCGACGAGCGGCCGGACGTGGTGGGCATCACCGCCGCCATGGCCGAGCCGACCGGCATCGCCAAGCTGGCCCGCAAGTACCCCGAGCGGGTGTACGACGTGGGCATCGCCGAGCAGCACGCCGCCACCTCGGCGGCCGGCCTGGCGCTCGGCGGTCTGCACCCGGTGGTCGCGGTCTACGCCACCTTCCTCAACCGCGCCTTCGACCAGGTCCTGCTGGACGTGGCGATGCACAAGCTGCCGGTGACCTTCGTGCTGGACCGGGCGGGCATCACCGGCCCGGACGGCCCCAGCCACTACGGCATCTGGGACATGTCGGTCTTCGGCGTGGTTCCCGGCCTGCGGATCGCCGCTCCCCGGGACGCCGCCACGCTGCGCGAGGAGCTGCGTGAGGCGCTGGCCACCGACGACGGCCCGACCGTCGTGCGGTTCCCGACCGGCGCGGTCGCCGCGGACCTGCCGGCGCTGCGCCGGGTCGGCCCGGTCGACGTGCTGGCCGAGTCGGCGCGTACCGACGTGCTGCTCGTCGCCGTCGGCTCCTTCGGCCAGCTGGGCATGGAGGTCGCCGCCCGGGTCGCCGAGCAGGGCTACGGCGTCACCGTCGTCGACCCCCGCTGGGTCCGCCCGGTCCCGGCCGAGCTGGTCGAGCTGGCCGCCCGGCACCGGCTCGTGGTCAGCGTCGAGGACGGCGTCCGCGTCGGCGGAGTCGGCGACGCTCTCGGCCAGGCCATGCGGGACGCCGACGTCCGGGTGCCGCTCAAGGACCTGGGCGTACCGGCCGACTGGCACCCGCACGGCACCCGCGCGCAGATCCTCGCCGACCTCGGCCTGACCGCCCAGGACGTCGCCCGCAACGTCACCGGCTGGATCTCCGGCCTGGACGCCACCCCGGACCGGCTGACTCCCACGAAGACCCCGGCCCAGAACTGACCCGGCTCGACCGACGGCGGGCGGCCCCTACGGGCCCGCCCGCCGTCGGCGTGCGGCCCTCCCGCCTACCTCGATCGTGCACTTCCGGTCGCCGTGCGGGGCAGAAAGTGCACGATCGCGAGGGCTAGCGGGAGCGGGGCGACACGGAGCGGTAGTGGGTCTTGTCGGTGTTGGCCAGGCTGTAGGTCTGGGTGCTGGCCGGCTCGGGGACGACCACCAGGCCGGGGCGCTCCACCAGCAGCGGGGTGCCGGGCGGCACCGAGAGGGAGCTGTCCCGGGTGGCCCGCCAGCTGAGCACCACAAGCGGCTGGCCGGGCACCGGCAGCTGGTACGTCTGCAACGGCGTGGCCCGGTCGGCCGGTGAGACCACCGGCGCGCTCCCGTCCGCCGGCCGGTAGACGACCGCGGTCATCGTGCCGGCGTCGGTGTCCCAGCTGAGCTGCTGCAACTCGGCCGGCTCGCCGCCGCCGAGAGCCACCTCACCGAGCGAGCGGACCGAGAGCTTCGCCATCGGCCAGGACGTCGGCACCGACTTCGGCGCGTCCCGGTCGCCGATCCGTCGCGGAATACTGCCGAACGGACCCCGCTCGCCGGCCAGCACGCAGGTGTCCAGGCCGGTGAGCGCCCGCCGGCCCGCGCCGGACTCGTCACGGACCAGCGGATAGCGCGGGTCGGTCGTGCCGGTGCCCAGGTCGAGCAGCCGGTCGGCGGCCCGCCCGCGGGGCAGCGACTCGGTGGCCCGCAGGGTTGCCGTCACGCCGACCGCCGTGCAGGCCGGCACGTCGACCGGGGCGCTGAGGCCGTCGGCGACGGTCAGCGCCCGGCCCTGCGGCCCGAGCAGTTGCTGCACCCGGGCGGAGACCAGGTAGCGCCGACCACCTGCCGTCTGCACCGGCAGGACGTCGGAGTAGACCAGGTAGCCGGGGTCGGTGTACTCGGTGGCGCGGGCGATCGCGTACCGGCCGCCGTCGCCGGTGAGTTGCAGCAGCCAGGAGGCGCTCTCACCGGGCACGTCGGCCGCGACCAGGGCCACCGGCGCCCCGTCGACCCGGCCCGAGAAGAGGATGCCGGACGAGGGCAGGTGCGCCCGGTCGTCGGCCGGCGAGCGCCAGTCGCGGACGGCCCTGGTAACCGCCGCCGTCGCCGCCGCGTCACCGGCCAGGTCGCCCCGGGGCGGCCACACCGCCAGCGTGCCGTCGAGGCTGTCGTACCCCACCCGCAGGTCGCGGGGCGTGCGCTCCGCCACGGGACCGCACGCGGTGGCGGTCAACAGCGCGGTCAGCAGGACGCTGAGCGCCCTGCCGTGCCGGCGGCCCGGAGTCACCTGATCCGCCCCCGATCGCCTCGCCGTCGTTGTGGGAAAGCGCCATAGTACGAGATGTCCGACGCGACGCTGCCGCTGGCCGGCCCCGCACCCACCACAATGGACGTCACCGGGGCTTTAGTGCCTTTTCGCCGCTCGGGTAGACTCCGCCGACTGTGACGCCTGCCGAGTCCCGCGCCCTGTCCGCGCCGCACCCGGAGGCGGCCGGCCCCGACGAGACAGTGAGCCACCACACTCCCACCGCTTCCCGGGCCAGGGCCGTCGGCGCTCCCGGCGGCTCCGCTGCTCCGGCAGCCCGTGCCGCCGCCGGCGTGGGCACCGTTCAGCGCGAGCCCGAGCCCGCACCGGCCACGACGGCGGTCGCCGCCGCGCCGGCCGAAGCCCCACCGGCAGCGCCGGTCGAGACCCCGGCAGCGCCGCCGGCCCGAGCCACCCCGGCTGGCGTACCCGTCGAAGTCACCCCGGCTGGCGTACCCGCGCAAGGGGACGGCGACGAGGGGACTGCCGGGCCGCGTCGACGTCGGTGGGCCCGCTGGACCCGGCGACGGCAGCACCTGGCGGTCGGCGCGCTGTTCCTGCTCGCCGCGCTCTGGGTGACCAGCCGGATCTGGCTGGACCCGGCCGGCCGGGTGGCGTCGCTCTACACCGGAGACCCGGCCCAGGTGCAGTTCTTCCTCGCCCACTCGGTGCGGGTGGTGCTGCACGGCGAGTACCCGTTCTACACCGAGCAGTTCAACTACCCCGACGGCGTCAACCTGATGGCCAACACGGCGGTGCTGGCGCTGGGCATCCCGATGGTGCCGGTGACCCTGCTGTTCGGGCCGGCGGTGTCCTTCGTGGTGCTGGTGACGCTCGGCCTCGCCGGCACCGCGATGGCCTGGTACCTCGTGCTGCGCCGCCACGTCGTGCGTACGCCGCTCGCGGCCGCGGCGGGCGGCTGGTTCTGCGGGTTCTCCCCGGCGATGCTCTCGCACGCCAGTTGGCACCCGAACATCATCAGCCAGTTCCTGCTGCCGTTCATCGTCTGGCGGGTGCTGGTGCTCACCCGCTCGCGCCGGCCGGTCCGCGACGGTGCCCTGCTCGCCCTGCTCGTCACCGCGCAGGCGTTCATCAACGAGGAGATCCTGCTCTTCACGGCGCTGGCCTGCGGGATCTTCCTGCTCGCGGTGGTGGCCCAGGAGCCGGCCCGCTGGCGGGCGTCGTGGCGACCGCTGGCCGCCGGCCTCGCCGCCTGCGCGCTGCTGGCCGGGGCGCTGCTGGCGTACCCGCTGTACGTGCAGTTCGCCGGGCCGATGGCGTACCACGGGCTCAGCGACGCCGTGCAGGACTACGGCAACGACATCGCCGCCTTCTTCGCCCCCGGCTCGGCCACCCTCGGCGGCAACCAGCGGGCCAACGTCAACCTGGCCCCGAACTACTCCGAGGAGAACGCCTTCTTCGGCTGGAGCCTGTCGCTGCTCGCCGTCGGCGTCGTGGTGTGGCTGCGGCGGGAGATGGTCGTGCGGGCGCTCGCCGCGACCGGTGGCTTCTTCGCCCTGCTCTCCCTCGGCGAGCGGATCTCCTGGTGGGACCGGGAGCTGATCACCGGGCCGTGGGAGTTGCTGGTGCACCTGCCCCTGCTGGACGCGGTCGTGCCGACCCGGTTCGGCCTGATCACCACTGTGGTCATCGGTCTGCTGCTCGCGCTCGCCGTCGAGCGGGCCTGGGAGCTGCGCCCGGCCGACCGGCGTACCGTCCGGACGCTCACCGCCGCCGGCCTGGCGTTCGCGCTGCTGCCGATCGCCCCGATGCCGCTGCGGATGGTGTCCCGGCCGCCGGTGCCGGAGTTCATCACCGCCGACCGCTGGCGGGCGTACGTCGGCCCGGACCAGACGCTGGTGCCGATCCCGGTGCCCAGCATGGGCAACACCCACGGCATGCGTTGGGCGGCGGCCACCAACCTCGACTTCAAGATCCCGGGTGGCTACTTCCTCGCCCCCCGCAACGGCAACACCGGCGACCCCGGTCGGTTCGGCGGCCGGCCCAGCGGGGTGGGCCAACTGCTGGAGGAGGTGGCGACCACCGGCCGGACCCCCAAGCTGGACGACCGGCAGCGTCGGCGCTTCACCGACGAGCTGCGGCACTGGCACGCGGCGATCCTGGTGCTGCCGGTTCGTCAGCAGCACGTCGAACCGCTGCGGCGTACCGTCGAGGAGTTGGTCGGCCCCGGTCGCCAGGAGCTGGACGTCTGGGTGTGGGACGTTCGGACGCTGACCGACCGCTCGGTCTGATGTCCACCGGAACGACGTCGTCGCCGACGGAGACGGCGACGGTCGGTCCGCCCACCGCGCGCCCACCCCGGCCGGCGTGGCTGCCGGACGCGTTGGTCATCGCCGGCTACCTGGGGCTGGCGGTGCTGCTGACCAGCGCCCAGTGGGGCCACCCCGGGCGGCTGTTCCACCAGGCCGGCGACCAGGTGCTCTTCGAGTGGATGCTGGCCCACGCGGCACACGCCGTCGTCGCGGGGGAGAACCCGCTCTTCAGCACCGCCCTGAACGCGCCGGACGGGGTCAACCTGATGGCGAACACCTCGGTGCTCGGCCTCGGTGTCCCGCTGGCCCCGGTCACGCTGCTGTTCGGCTCGCAGGTGGCGTTCTGCGTGGCGGTGGTCTGCTGCCTCGCCGGCACCGCCACGGCCTGGTACGCGCTGCTGCGCCGTCGACTGGTCACCGCCCGCTCCGCGGCGGCGCTCGGCGGGCTGGTCTGTGGCTTCGCCCCCGGCATGATCGCCCAAGCCGGGGCGCATCTGCACGTGGCCGCCCAGTTCCTGCTACCGGCGATCCTCGCCCTGGTGTTCCGTCCCGGGTCGAGCCCGCGCCGGGTGTGGCGGCCCGGTGTCGGCCTCGGGCTGCTGCTCGTGTGGCAGGTGTTCATCGGCGAGGAGGTGCTCGTCTTCCTGGCGCTCGCCGCCGGGGTGTTCGCGCTGGGCTACGCCCTCGCCGACCGGGCCGCGGCCCGCCGCCTCGCGCCGGCCCTGCTCGGTCGACTCGCGGTGGCGGCCGTGGTGGCGGTGACGCTGCTGGCGTACCCACTGTGGTTCCAGTTCCACGGGCCGCAGCACTACACCGGGATGGCCTTCGCCGCGCACGGCTTCCAGCTCGACGCCGCGTCGTTCACCGCGTCGGCCCGGCAGACCGTGCTCGGTGACGACTGGCTGCCGGGGCTGCTCTCACCGAACCCGACCGAGGAGAACTCGTTCTTCGGCCCCGGCCTGCTGGTGCTCGCCGTGGTCATCGTGATCTGGCTGTGGCGACGGCCGCTGGTCCGCGCGCTGGCCGGCTGCGGTGTCGTCTTCGCCCTGCTGTCGCTCGGCACCGACCTGCGGGTGGACGGCAACGCCACCGGCGTCGCGGGCCCGTACCGGCTGGTCGCCGGGTTGCCGCTGCTCGACCTCGCGGTGCCGGCCCGGTTCGCGCTGGTCTGCGTGCCGGTGCTGGGTGTCCTGGTGGCGCTCTTCGTGGACCGGGTGCGGGCGGCTCGCCGGTCACCGGCCGTGCCGGGACTGCCGGTACGACTGCTGGGGGCGGGAGCGGTGGCCGCCGCGCTGCTGCCGCTGACGCCGACGCCGATCCGGGCGGTGCCGGTCGCGCCGGTGCCGGGGTTCGTCGCCGACGGCGGGTGGCGGTCGCTGGTGCCTGCGGGCCGGACCGTGGTGGCGGTGCCCCCGGTGACCGGCGCCGCGCTGAGCCCGGTGATGCTCTGGTCCGCCCGCACCGGCCTGGCGTTCCGCGCCCCGGGCGGGTACTTCATCGGGCCGAGTGGTCCGGACGACCCGGCGGCCCGCTGGGGCGCCCCGGACCGGCCCACCGCCGTGCTGCTGCGCCGGGTCGCCGAGACCGGCGCGGTGCCGGTGCTCACCGAGGCCGACCGCCGCCAGGCCGTCGACGACCTGCGGCACTGGCGGGCCGCCGTGGTGGTGCTCGGCCGGTCGACGCACGACGAACCGGTCCGCCGGACAGTCGAGGAGCTGCTCGGCCCCGGCCGCCCGGTCGACGGCGGGTGGCTGTGGGACGTCCGGACGCTGGTCGGCTAGCGCTGATCCACAAGCGCGCGGACATTCCAGACCCAGACGTCGTCGACCCGCTGCGGCGGCCCGATCAGTGCGGTGACCAGCTCGCGTAGCACCGCCTCGCGCGGGTGTGCGCCGAGCACCACCACCGACGCCCGCCAGAACCGGAGGTCCTCGACGGCCTGGCGGCGGTTCTCGTCGGTGAGGACGGGGACCGCGTTGGCGTCCATCGTGGAGTAGATGAGGCTGCTGGTGGGCCGGTTCGGTGCGCCGAAGACGCCCTCGCCCAGCTCGTTGGGGCCGATGAAGTAGCCGCCCGGGACGGGGAACTCCTGCCCGGTCAGGGCACTCCAGCGCAGCGTGGGCAGGCCGTGCACGTTGCTCGGGATCGGCACCGGCACGAGGGTCCGGCCCTCCGGCACGTACGGTCGCCAGCCGCCGGCGGTGATGAAGTGCGGCGGCGGGTCGATCTGCTGGGCCGGCAGCGGTCGGGGGAAGAGCGGCAGCAGGGCGAGGGCGACCGCCGCGTACCCCAGCGGGCGCAGCCACCGGCGACGCGGCGCGACCGGCGCGGCCGCGGCCGGCTCGTCGGACGTCGCCGGCTCCCCGGCGCGCGGTGCCGGCACGCGGCCCGGCGCCGCCACCGGGCGGCCCTGTCGGTGCGCCGCGTCCCAGGTCAGCGCCAGCAGTACGCCCACCGCGGCGGCGACCACCAGGGTCAACCGGGTCGGCATCATCATCTCGACCAGGGGCAGGTCGTCCGGCACGTACGACCAGGGGCCGCGCACCCCGGTCTCCACGCCGTCGAAGCGCACCCGCGGCCCGATCGCGGCCACCGTGAAGACCACGATCAGCACCGCGACGATCCGGGCGGCCAGCGAACGGCGCACCAGCAGCACGAGGGCCACCACCGACAGCAGCACCAGCGGCCAGCCGAACCAGGTGTTCTGCTCGGTCATGCCGATCGTCTGCTCCACCGCCGGGTCGCCCGCCCAGGTGTCCCGGGCGAAGGTCACGAACGCGACCAGGTCCTCGCCCCAGTTGTGGAACACGCCACCCTGCAGCCCGCGGTAGGACTGCGGGCCGTTGAACTGGAACCAGATCGGGTACGCCGCCAGCAGCAGCGCCAGCCCACCGGCGACGCCCAGCCCGGCGAGGAACGGCCCGGCCGCGGCGCGCGTCGCCCGTGGCCGCTGCACCGCGTACGCCAGCACGACGACCAGGCAGGCCAGCGCGGTGAGCAGCAGCATCTCCTCGTTGATGAAGATCTGGTAGGTCACCAGCACCCCGAGCGCCAGCCCGTTGCGCCGCCACCGGCCCGGCTCGCCCATCCGCAGCACCCGCACCACGACCAACGGCAGCAGGAAGTTGGACACGAAGTTGGGCTGGCCGTTGGCGTGGTGGATGATGCCCGGCGCGAAGCCGAGGAACGCCCCGCCGACGAAGGCCGCCGCCCGGGAGCGCACCAGGTGCCGCGAGAGCATCCAGTAGGCGGTGCCGGCGGTGGCCGCCAGAGCCCCACCCAGATAGAGCGCGTACGTGACCTGCGGACCGAACAGCATCGTCAGTGGCGACAGCGGCAGGGTCACCCCGAGCAGCGAGGTGTTGGCCATCATGTTCACCCCGTCCGGGGCGTTCTGCCGGGCCGTGAACAGCGGGTTCTCCAGGTGCTGCACCGAGTACGCGCCGTGCGCGAACAGCCACTCGAACCAACTGTGGTCGGTGGGCAGGTGCGAGGACACCCGGCCGGTCACGTCCCCCCAGTAGTGGAGGCAGACGAAGACGCCCAGCACCACATAGGCTCCGAGGGCCAACAGGTCGGCTCGGGCCGGACGGCGTCGAGGCCGCCGTGTCGGCTCGGCCTCGGCCGGCTCGGCGTCGGTCACGGGATTCAGCGAGGGGTCTACCACCGGCACAGCCACGACGCGCCATCGTACAGGCGAGGATGCGTCGCTTTTGCCGGGCCGGTACGCCCACGGCCGGTTTGCCGGGGCCGCCCCCGGCCGACCCGACCGGCGATGGAGGGACGGCCGTTGTCGATCATCGAGCTGGGCGAGGTCCGGGACGAGCCCGAGTCGCGGGCGACGGCCCGCCGACCGCGCGCCGCCGGCCGTCGGCTGCGCAGCGCGGCGGTGCTGCTGCTGGCCCTCGTCACGCTGGCCAGCGCGACCCCGGTGCGGCAACGGATCGTGACGTCGGTGCCGGCCTCGCCGGGCGCCTCGGTGTACCTCACCGAGGACGCCATCGTCGTGGTCGACACGTCGACTCCCATCGGCGACCGGTACCTGACCGCCTACGGCCGTCCCGGGCCGAGGGGCGGGGACAGCGTGCGGCGCCGGTGGCGCGCACCGCTGGAACGCAGCGGCGACTTCCTGGCGGTCTGGGCCGACCGCGGGATGCTGCTGGCGGTGGGTGCCAGCACCGCGAACGGGGTGCTGGAGACCACCGCCTTCGACGCCGGGACGGGCCAGCGGCGCTGGCGCCAGCCGGGAATCGCCAGGCGAACGGCCGACGGGGGCCTGCTCCTCGCGAACGACCTGGGCGACGGGCCGGGCACGGTGAGCCGGGTGGTGCCCGACACCGGCCGGGTGCTCTGGTCGGTGCCCATCCCGTCCGGCAGCCCCGACTACCACGGGCCGGCGGGTCAGGTCGACCAGATCGTGTTCGTCCAGCCGACCGGTGAGCTGCAGGTGTACGACGCCGGCAGCGGCGACCTGCTGCGCAGCGTCGACACGTTGCCCGGTGCCCGGTCGGCGTTCCAGCGGGTGCAGGTCGTGGACGACCTCGTGCTGCTCGTCCCGCCCGGCAGCACCGGGCTGGTCGCCTTCCGGCTGCCCGGACTGGACCGGGTGTGGACGTCGTCGGTGCCGCTGGTGGCCTGGGCGGTCCCGTGTGCGGACCTGCTCTGTACGGTCCAGCAGACCGGCGCCATCCAGACCATCGACCCCGCCACCGGCGCCGTTCGCTGGTCGGACCCGGGGCCGGACACGTTGGTCGACGTCCGGCGGGACATGTTGCTGGTGGCCGCGCCCGAGCAACGGTACGCGGTGCGGGACGCCCAGACCGGGCGGGAACGCGCTGAGCTGGGCCGGTGGCAGCTGGTGGACCAGCTACGCCGCGACGACCCGCTGATCGGCGTACGGCCGACTCCCGACGGCCGGCTCGTCGTCGCCGAGCTGGACCTCACCGCCGGTCGGACGCGGATCCTGGACGTGCTGCCGGGCGTGGTCGGTGGGTGCCAGGCGGCGCTGCCCGTCCTGCTCTGCCGCCGCCTCGACGGCTCGACCGCGCTGTGGCGGTTGCCCCGGTGACCGGTCCGGTGATCGACCTCGGGGAGCTGCGGCACGGGCCGGACCTCGACACCGTCCGGCTGCCCCGCCCGCCGTTGGCCCGGCAGCGGCCCCTGCGCTGCGCGCTGGTCCTGCTGCTGGTGCTCGCCGGCCTCGCCGGTTCGGGGCCGTTGCACCGGCGCGAGGTGGTGACGGTGCAGGCCGAGCTCGGCGCCGACGCGCTGGTCACCGACGACCTCTTCGTCCTCGTCGAGCCGCTCGGCCGCACGGGGCAGCGGCGGATCACCGCCACCTGGCTGCCCGGCGGCGAGCCGGCCTGGCAGGTGCCGTTGCCGACCGAGGGCCGGTACTGGGGAGTCGCGCAGCAGGGCGAGACGCTGCTGGTCACCGGCCACGAGGTCGGCCCGGACAGTCAGGGGACGCTCACGATGGCGCTGGACCGCCGGACCGGGGCGTACCGCTGGCAGCAGCCCGGCAACCCCGCCGCGCTTCCCGACGGCAACATCCTCATGTGGTCCGCCGGCAGCGACGACCAGCTGGACACCCTGCGCGGGGTCGACCCGTGCTGCGGGACCGTGCGCTGGCAGGTGCCGATCAGCCCCGGCGGTGAGTTCGTCTTTCACGACGGCGAGCACGGGGTGGACCGCGTGGTCGTCGTCCGCCTGCGCGGGTCGACCGAGGTCCGCGACGCGACCACCGGCGCGGTGCTGGCCCGCACCGACCTGGGCGCCTCCGGCGGTGGGTCCAGCCTGTCCGTGCAACTGGCGGACGACCTGCTGCTCACCATCGGCGGTCCGTCGGCCACGATCACCGCGTACGGGCTCGACGACCTGCGCCAGCGGTGGCGTGTGCCCGCCGGCGAGGCGCTGTACGCGTCGGACTGTGGCGTCGTCATCTGCGTGCAGACCCGCTCCGGCGGGCTGCGGGCGCTCGACACCGCCACCGGTCGGGACCTCTGGGGGAGCGACCGCTGGGGGTGGGTCTGGCCCTACGCCGGTCGGCTGGTGGCCACCACGGTGAGCAGCGCCGGGCCGGGCGCGGAGGAACTCGTCGTGCTCGACCCACCGACCGGCCGGGTGCTGGCCGAGCTGGGTCGGTGGGAGCTGGCCCGGTTCGCCCTCGGCGACCCGCTGATCGGCGTACGCCGCCATCCCGACGGGGGCCTGCTCGTCGCCGAGCTGGACGTCGCCGGTGGCCGGGCACGGATGCTGGACGTGTTGCGGGACGCGACCGGGGACTGTCAGGCCCTCACCGGGCGACTGCTCTGCCGGCGCCGAGACAGCGCGTACGGGCTGTGGCGGTTGCCTGGCTGACCACCGCCGGGTCGGTGTGGGCGGCGAGGGAGGATTGTTGCCCGCCGGCACTAGGTTGTCGGTGGTCAGCAGCGAGGAGGCCGGGATGCGGGTACTGGTGGTGGAGGACGAACGCAACCTCGCCGACGCGATCGCGCGTGGATTGCGCAAGCGGGGCATGGCGGTGGACGTGGCGTACGACGGCGACGCCGGCCACGAGGCGGCGTTCGTCACCCGGTACGACGTGGTGGTGCTCGACCGCGACCTGCCCGGCGTGCACGGCGACCAGATCTGCGCCGACCTCGCCGCCTCCGGGGCGCTGACCCGGGTGCTGATGCTGACCGCGAGCGGCACGGTGGCCGACCGGGTGGAGGGGTTGCAGCTCGGGGCGGACGACTACCTGCCCAAGCCGTTCGCGTTCGACGAGTTGGTCGCCCGGGTGCAGGCACTGGGCCGGCGGGCCACCCCGGCCGCGCCGCCGGTTCTCGAACTGGCGGACCTGGTGCTGGACCCGGCCCGCCGGGTCGCCACCCGCGCCGGTGTGCCGATGGACCTGACGAACAAGGAGTTCGGCGTGCTCAGTGAGCTGCTCAAGGCCCGGGGCGCGGTGGTGTCCAGCGAGGAGCTGTTGGAGCGGGTGTGGGACGCCAACACCGACCCGTTCACCACAATCGTCCGGGTGACCGTCATGACGCTGCGTCGAAAGCTCGGCGACCCGCCGTTGATCGAGACGGTGGTGGGGGCCGGCTACCGCACGGCCGAGGTCCTGCCGTGAGCCGGCCGGGGCGGTTGCGACCCACCCTGCGGTTGCGGCTGACGCTGCTCAACGGGGTGCTGCTGGTCGGCGCGGGCGCGATCCTGGTGCTGCTGGCCTGGCTGCTGGTCCGTGACGCGCTGCGGCCCACCGACGAGCTGCTGCCCGGCACGACGGTGCTGCTCTCCGACGGTGGGCGGATGGACGCCGCCCAGTGGCAGCGGGAGCTGGTCGACGCCGCCTCCGGGGAGCTGCTGGCCAAGGGCCTGGTCGCGCTGTTGGCGATCAGCGTGGTCGGGGTGGCCGGCGCGTACGCCGTGGCCGGCCGGGCGCTACGGCCCCTGCACCAGGTGACCGCGACCGCCCAGCGGCTCGGCGAGGCGACGCTGGACCAGCGGATCGGCTACTCGGGCGCGGACGACGAGGTCGCCGAGCTGGCCAAGACGTTCGACGCGATGCTGGACCGGATCGCGTCCGCGTTCGAGGCGCAGAAGCGCTTCGTGGCCAACGCCTCGCACGAGCTCCGGACCCCGCTCGCCGTGATGCGGACCGAGATCGACGTGACGCTCAGCGACGACGACGCGGACGCCGCCGAGTACCGCCGGATGGCGACCGTCGTCCGGGACGCCTCGGAGCGGGCGAACAGCCTGGTGGACGCGCTGCTGGTGCTGGCCCGCAGCGAGGCGCAGGCCGGGCGGCGGCTGGGCCGGCGTACCGAGTGCGACCTCGCGACGGGCACCGCCAACGCGCTGTCGGCGATGCGCCGCGAGGTGGAGCGGATCGGCCTGCGCGTGCAGACGTCGCTGGAATCCGCGCCGGTGGTCGGCGATCCGGGGTTGCTCGACCGGCTGGCCGGCAACCTGATCGAGAACGCGGTCCGCTACAACCACCTGCACGGTCGGCTCTGGGTGCGTACCGGCACCGACGGCGACCGCTCGTGGCTGGTGGTGGGCAACACCGGTTTCGAGGTCGACCAGGCCGACGTGCCCGGACTGTTCGAGCCGTTCCGGCGCGGTGGCCGGGAACGCACCGGGGCGCGCGGCTCCGGCCTGGGCCTGTCCATCGTCCGGGCGGTCTGCCAGGCGCACGGCGGCAACGTCCGGGTGATCGCCCAGCCCGGCGGCGGCCTGGAGGTGACGGTCACCCTGCCGACCGCGGACGCCCCGGCGGTGACCGGTGCGGTGACCACCACCGGCTGAACTGGGTTGCACACGGCGCTCGGCCGGTGGCAAGATCACGCCGTCAGCTCGGAGGCGAAGGGGGGTACGTCGATGTCCACCAGTCAGGGCTCCGCACCCCGGGTCGTCGCCGGCTGACCCCGGGCAGCGGAGCGTCCCCATCCGCGCATGGAGGGACCACCCGTGTATCCACGGATCCGCAACATCAGTTTCGACTGCCACGACACGTACTCCCTGGCCGGCTTCTGGTCGGCGGTGCTCGGCTACGCCCGGCACAGCGAGGACGTCCCGGGTGATCCGGAGGCGGTAATCCGCGACGAGGAGATCGAGCGGGTGCTCGGCCTCGGCGCCACGATGGTCGCCGACCGGCGGCATGCCGACGGGACGGGTTGGGCGGTGCTGGCCGACCCGGAGGGCAATGAGTTCTGCGTGCTGCGCAGCGCCGGGGAACGTGTCGCCATCACCACTGTGGAGGACCAACCGTGAGCTCGACGATCCACAACATCAGCTTCGACTGCCGCGACACGTACGCCCTGGCCGGTTTCTGGTCGCAGGTCTTCGACTGCCCCCGGCAGCCCGACGACTTTCCGGGCGACCCGGAGGCGATGCTCCTGCCGCCGGGCGGGCCGGAGGTGCTGTTCATCGCCGTGCCCGAGGGCAAGGCGGTGAAGAACCGACTGCACCTGGATCTGGAGCCGGCCGACCGGTCGCGGGCCGACGAGGTCGAGCGGCTGCTCGGCATCGGCGCGGTGCACGTCGCGGACCAGATCCGGCCGGACGGCTCCGGCTGGGTGGTGCTCGCCGACCCGGAGGGCAACGAGTTCTGCGTGCTGCGCAGCGCGGCCGAGCGGGCCGCGTCACCGGCGGGCGTCGCGGCGACGGGTGACGCCGCGCCGGTCCAAGCGCTGGAGACGGCCGCCGGGGATCCTGTCGCGTCGCCATGATCCACGGGACGGCGTAACAGGTTGGCGTGGTGTTGGATGAGCGACCACAGCAGCCAGATGAAGGATGTGTGGGCAGATATGGACACGACGGCGACCGAGCCGGTGCAGGCGTACCTCACCGCGACCGGCGAGCGGCTTCGGGCCGACGGCTGCGAGGTGCGGACCGAGGACTGGGGCGGCGTACCGGTGCTGATCGGCTACCGGGGCGACTTCAGGATGCGGTGGATGGCGACCAAGCTGCACCTGTTCACGGTGGCCGCGCCGACGACGCTGGTCACGGCGGACGCTCTGCAGAGGTTCACCGCCACGGCGATGGACTACGTGTTGGCCCGCAAGGGGCAGCTGCGTGGCTTTCAGAACGGCGTGGCCGTGTTCCCCGCCCTGGTCGGCACCCAGGTCGAGCCGGCGGCCTCGGCGTGGGCGCAGGGGGGCCAGCAGATGAAGTTCGCCGCGGTGGCCCGTCCGGTGGCGGTGGACGCCGGCAGCGGCAGGGCCAGCGCGTACCGCGGCAATCCGGCGCTCGGCTTCATCTATGCGGCCCACCTGCGGAGCAAGTTGAACGCGTACTTCCCGGTGGCCGGAACCTGAGCGGTCCGTGACGTACGGCGGGGCCCCGGTCACCGTGAGGTGGCCGGGGCCCCGGTCGTGCACGGGTCAGGAGCGCAGCTCGATCTGGCCCCGGATGGTGACGAACTCGGCCTTCGTCTCCTCGGCCGACTTGAAGTACATGACCACCAGGCCCACGCTGCCCCGGTCGGCCCAGACGCAGACGCCGAGCGGCACGCCCTCGGTCTTGCCGTCGCCGCAGCGCGCGTCACCGCCCAGCGGGCCCGCCTCGACCACCGCCATGTTGGTCACCGACAGCTCGCTGGACAGCCCGGTGACGGCCTCGTCCAGTTCCTTCTTCGGGTCGGCCATCACGCCGGACACCGCCGTGATCATGATGAGGTCCTGCTCGGCCGGGTCGCCGTAGAACGCGCCGATCGTGCTTGTCTCGTTCTGCACCTCGGTCTTCATCTCGGTGACCATCTGGTCGGCGACCGTCTGCAACTGCGGGTCGGTGTTCTTCGCCCGGCCGGCGAGGGTGGCCGGCGCGACCACCCGGGTCTTGGTGGCGTCGACGACGTCGCCCACCTCGTCCTTGACCGCGAACCAGGTGATCGCCGCGCCGCCGAGGCAGAGCACGAGCACCACGGCCAGCACGATCAGGATGATCTTGCCGACGTTCGACTTCTTCGCCGGTGGCGGGCCGCCGAACTGGTTCGGGTCGCCGTACGGCTGCCCCGGCTGAGCCGGCGGGAAGCCCTGCTGCTGCGGCGGCGGCCAACCGCCGGGCTGCTGCGGCTGGCCCGGCTGCTGCGGCACGGCCGGCTGGCCCGGCTGCTGCGGCGGGGGAGGGGAATCGTGCGGCGGGCCGAAGGGGTTGGCCGGCGGCTGGGACATCAGTCAGCTCCAGGATGGGTGTGCAAAGCGCGTGATCGTAACCCGGCGACCGCCCCAGCGTGGCCCCCGCCCAGGTCCCGCCGGTCCCGCCCGCTCCCGGGCCGGTCACCAACGAGCGCGGTGGCCGGCCCGGTCCACGAGGGACGGTCCGGCCACCGCGACGGTGGTGCTGGGGTCGTGTCAGGCGGGCAGGCTCGCCGCTCCGAGCGGCAGGAACCGCCGGCCGGTGACCCGCTCGCTGGTGCCGGTCCGGTCCAGGTACGGCGTGACGCCGCCCAGGTGGAACGGCCAACCGGCGCCCAGGATCATGCACAGGTCGATGTCCTGCGCCTCGGCGACCACGCCCTCGTCCAGCATCAGCCGGATCTCCTGCGCGAGCGCGTCGAGCGCGTTCTGGCGTACCTGCTCGGCGGTCAGCGGCCGGTCACCGACGACGAGCAGCTTGGCCACCTCGTCGTTGACCTGGTCGTCGACCACGATCGGCTGGCCCGAGTCGGCGATCCGCTTGAGGTTCTCGCTGACCCCGAACCGGTCCGGGAACGCCTCGTGCAGGGTGCCGCCCACGTGGTACGCCACGGCCGGCCCGACGAGCTGGAGCAGGGCGAGCGGGCGCATCGGCAGGCCCAGCGGGTCCAGTGCGCTGTTCGCCACGTCCAACGGCGTGCCGGCGTCGACGGCCGCGAAGACGGTGCCCAGGAAGCGGGTGAGCAGCCGGTTCACCACGAACGCCGGGGCGTCCTTGACCAGCACGCTCGACTTCTTGAGCTGCTTGCCGACCGCGAACGCGGTGGCCAGGGTGGCGTCGTCGGTCCGCTCGCCCCGGACGATCTCCAGCAGCGGCAGCACGGCCACCGGGTTGAAGAAGTGGAAGCCGACCACCCGCTCCGGGTGCTCCAGCTCCGCGGCCATCTCGGTGATGGACAGCGAGCTGGTGTTGGTGGCGAGCACCGCCTCCGGGGAGACGATCTTCTCCAGCTCGGCCCAGACCTGCTTCTTGACGCCCAGGTCCTCGAAGACCGCCTCGATGACGAAGTCGGCGTCCGCGAAGGCGCCCTTGTCGACCGTGCCGCTGACCAGGCCGTACAGCTTGGCGGCGGTGCCCTTGTCCATCCGGCCCTTGGTGACGGCCTTCTCGATCTGGGTGTGCACGTAGCCGACGCCCTTGTCCACCCGGGCCTGGTCCAGGTCGCTCATGACGACCGGCACCTGGAGGCGGCGGGCGAACAGCAGCGCCAACTGGCTGGCCATCAGGCCGGCGCCGACGATGCCGACCTTGGTGACCGGGCGGGCCAGGCCCTTGTCCGGTGCGCCGGCCGGCCGCTTGGCCCGCCGCTGCACGAGGTCGAAGGCGTACAGGCCGCTGCGCAGCTCCTCGGAGAAGACCAGGTCCGCGAGGGCCTCGTCCTCGGCGGCGGTGCCGGCGGCGAAGTCGCCGTCCTTCGCCGTCTCCAACAGGTCGAGCGCCTTGTACGCGGCCGGGACCGCGCCGTGCAGCCGCTGGTTCAGCGTCTCCCGGGCGAAGTAGAGCACGCCCGCCCACATGTCCTTGTCGACCTCGGGCCGGGTCACGGTGACCTGACCGCGCACCACGCCGGCGGCCCATTCGAGCGACCGCTCCAGGAAGTCGGCCGGCTCCAGCAGCACGTCCGCGATGCCCAGCTCGGCGGCCTGCTTCGGCTTGAGCATCTTGTTCTGCATGAGCGGGTTCTGGATGATCACCTGCGTGGCGGCGGGGATGCCGATCAGGTTCGGCAGCAGTTGGGTGCCGCCCCAGCCGGGCACCAGACCGAGGGAGACCTCGGGCAGGGCGAGCGCCGCCGCGCCGCCGGAGAGCGTCCGGTAGTGACAGTGCAGCGCTAGCTCCAGGCCGCCGCCCATGGCCGCGCCGTTGACGAACGCGAACGTGGGCACGGTGCTGTCCTTGAGCCGGGCGAAGACCCGGTGGCCGAGCCGGCCGATCTCCAGCGCCTGCGCGCGGTCGGCGAGCTGCGGCAGGCCGACGATGTCCGCGCCCACACAGAAGATGTACGGCTTGCCGGTGACCGCGATGAACGCCGGGTCGGCGGCGAGCGCGGCCGTGATGGCCTCGTCCAGGCTGGTCAGACCGGCCGGGCCGAAGGTGTTCGGCTTGGTGTGGTCGAAGCCGTTGTCCAGGGTGATCAGGGCGGCGGGTCGGTCCAGCCCCGGTACGGTCACCGAGCGCAGCAGCGCCCTGGTGACGACCTCGTTCGGCGCCTTCACTTGTCGCCCTCCGTCCAGTGCGGGTTCTCCCAGATGACCGTGCCGCCCATGCCGATGCCGATGCACATCGCCGTGACGCCGTAGCGGACCTCGGGGTGCTCGGCGAACTGGCGGGCCAGCTGGGTCATCAGCCGTACGCCGGACGAGGCGAGGGGGTGGCCGATGGCGATGGCGCCGCCCCACGGGTTGACCCGCGGGTCGTCGTCGGCGATGCCGAAGTGGTCGAGGAAGGCGAGCACCTGCACGGCGAACGCCTCGTTCAGCTCGAACAGTCCGATGTCGTCGATGGTCAGCCCGGCCAGGCGCAGGGCCTTCTCCGTCGACGGGATCGGGCCGACGCCCATCACCTCCGGCTCCACCCCGACGAAGCCGAACGACACCAGCCGCATGGCGATCGGCAGGCCCAGCTCGCGGGCGGTTGCCTCGTCGGCGAGCAGGCTCGCGGTGGCGCCGTCGTTCAGGCCCGCCGCGTTACCCGCGGTGACCTTGCCGTGCGGGCGGAACGGGGTCTTCAGGGTGGCCAGCTTCTCCAGCGACGTGTCGCGGGGGGCCTCGTCCACTCCGGCCAGACCCCAGCCGCCCTCGGCGTCGCGGATGGCCACCGGCACCAGGTCGTCCTGGAGCTTGCCGTTGGCGTACGCCTTCGCCGTCTTCTGCTGCGAGGCGAGCGCGAACGCGTCGGTGCGCTCCTTGGTGATGTGCGGGACCAGGTCGTGCAGGTTCTCCGCGGTGGCGCCCATGACCAGCGCCGACGGGTCCACCAGCTTCTCCGCGATGATGCGCGGGTTGGGGTCGACGCCCTCACCCATCGGGTGGCGGCCCATGTGCTCGACGCCACCGGCGATGGCGACGTCGTACGCGCCCATGGCGATGCCACTCGCGACGGTGGTCACGGCGGTCATCGCGCCGGCGCACATCCGGTCGATCGCGAAGCCGGGAACGGTCTTGGGCAGACCGGCCAGCAGCGCTGCGGTACGGCCGATGGTGAGGCCCTGGTCACCGATCTGGGTGGTGGCCGCGATGGCGACCTCCTCGACCCGCTCCGGCGGCAGCTGCGGGTTGCGGCGCAGCAGTTCACGGATACAGCGGATCACCAGGTCGTCGGCGCGGGTGTTGGCGTACATGCCACCCGCCTTGCCGAACGGGGTACGGACGCCGTCGACGAAGACGACATCCCGAACTTCACGGGGCACTTGAGCCTCCTAGCCGAACGGGCACGTTACCCCGGATGCTACTCGCCAGTAACCAACCTGCCGCCCGTCCCCCGCTGTGGCACACCCCACACCAGAGAGCGGGGGCGGGTCAGGGGATGGGGTTGGGGGCCAGGGCCTGGGTCAGGTCGGGGGTCAGCAGGGCGATCTGCCACTCGCGGGCGTTGAAGCCGCGCAGGGACTCCGCCACCGTGTCCTCGATGACCTCCTCCGGCGGGCTCCACGCCAGACGGCGTACCGAATCCGGGGTGATCAGATTTTCCGGGGGCAGGTTGTGCTCGCCCGCGATGCGGACCACCGCCTCCCGGCAGCGGGCCAGGCGACCGGCCGCCACCGGGTCCCGCTCGGCCCACCGGTGCGGTGGTGGTGGGCCCTCCACCGCCGGGGTGACCGGAAGGGCGTCGTCCGGCAGCTCCCGGGCGTCGTCGAGCGCGGCCAGCCAGGTACGGGCCAGCCGACGGACCGACCGCCCCCCGAAGCCGGGCAGCGTCAGCAGCGTCTTCTCGTCCTTCGGGTCCAGCTCGGCCGCGGCGACGATGGCCGAGTCCGGCAGCACCCGGCCGGGCGCGGCGTCCCGCCGGACCGCGATCTGGTCCCGGGCGTACCACAACGAGCGGACCCGGGCCTGGGCCCGCGCCCCGCGCACACGGTGGATGCCCGACGTGCGCCGCCAGGGTTCCGCGCGGACCCGGGGCGGCCGGGCGCCGGTCCGGACCAGGGCGGCGAACTCCTCCGCGGCCCAGGCCGACTTGCCCTGCCGGGCCAGCTCGGCGTCGAGCGCGTCGCGGAGGTCGGTGAGCATCTCCACGTCGAGCGCGGCGTAGGTCAGCCACGACTCGGGCAGTGGCCGACTCGACCAGTCGGCCGCCGAGTGATGCTTCTCCAGGGTGAATCCGAGTAGCTGCTCGGTCAGCGCGGCCAGGCCGACCCGCTCGAACCCGGCCAGCCGAGCGGCCAGTTCCGTGTCGAACAGCCGGCGCGGACGCAGCCCCACCTCGGCCAGGCAGGGCAGATCCTGACTGGCCGCGTGGAGCACCCACTCGGCCTCGCCGATCACCGCGTCCAGCGTGCTGAGGTCGGGCAGCGGCAGCGGGTCGATCAGCGCTGTGCCGGCGCCCTCGCGGCGCAGCTGCACCAGGTACGCGCGCTGGCTGTAGCGGTACCCCGAAGCGCGCTCGGCGTCCAGGGCAACCGGGCCGGTGCCCGCTGCGAACCGGGCCACGACCTCGGCGAGCTCGGCCGGGGTGGTCACCGGATCAGGGGTGCCGTCGCGGGGGGCGGTCAGCGGAACGGGCCCACCGTCGGTCGGGTCGGGCCCCTCGCCCGCCGGCTGCGGCTGGGCCGACGGCGGGTGCTGGGGTGCGTGTCCCGGGAGTTCTTCGGTGGGCCGACGGCGCAGGGGTGGTTCGTCGGTCACCTGCCAACCCTAGTGCGCGCCGTGATCCGGCGTGTGCAGCCGGTCCGGCGTGTGTCGGTCAGGTGTCCGCAAGGTGTCCCTTCGGATGCCGGACATTGGGGGAGACAAAGCCCGTTCGCGCAGGTACGGTCCATCGAGCCGCCGGCCCCGCTCGGGTGATCCTGGGCCGTGGCCGCAAGCGCACGACCACGGGGAAGGGCAAGACGATCATGACGGCTGGCTTCGGTGCGGGGGACGCACGGCCAACGGGCGCCGAGCCTGACGACGTGAGCGGGCGGGCGGCCGAACGGCCGGGCCCCCTGCCGCCGCGCATCGAACCGCACCCGGAGGTCGGCGCCACCTGGGCCGGTGCACCGGGCCCCGGGGTCGAGCCCTCCGCCGCCGTCCCGGCACCCCGTGCCGGCTGGGCGGCCCCACCCAACGCCGGCCAGTGGGGCGCGGCGCCCCAGGGGCCCGTGCCGGCCGGCCCGCACACCACGGCCGCTGCGCCGGGCCCCGCCGCTGGACACAGCACGGCCGCGCCGTACGCGCCCGGGCCAGCGCCGTACGCGGCAGGTCCGGCGTCGTACGGCGCCGGACCGTACGCCCCGGGCGCTCCCACGGCCTACGGCGCCGGCGGCTATCCGCCCGCCGGTGACCTGGCCAGCGCACCGCCGTTCCCGACCGCGGGTCACCCCGGTCAGCCCGGCTGGCCGGGCGTCACCCCGCCTGCGCGACCCACCCGGCGTCGCTGGCCGGTGGTGCTCGCCGTGCTGCTCGTCGTCGCGCTGGCCGCCGTGGCCGGCCTGCAGGCGTACCAGCTCGACCGGCTCGGCGACCGGCTCGCCGCCACCGACCGCCGGCTGGCCCAGGCCCAGGACGGCGACGGCACCCGCCTCGACGGCCTGGAACAGCGCACGGACGCGCTGGAGAAGCAGGCCGGGGCGGCGTTCAACCCCGAGGCGGTGGCCAGCGCCGTGCTGCCCAGCGTCTTCCGGGTGCGGGCCGGCCAGTTCACCGGCACCGCGTTCGCGGTGGGCAAGCCGGCCGCCGGTGGCGGCACCAACCTGTTCACCAACTTCCACGTGGTCGAGACGATCTGGGAGAGCGGCGGCCGGCAGGTCTTCCTGGAGCGCACGGACCAGCGCTTCCCGGCCACCATCGTCAAGGTCGACAAGGCCAACGACGTGGCGCACCTGCGGGCGACCGGCAAGTTCGCCGGCCTGGTCACCGCACCCAGCGCCGTGAAGTCCGGGCAGCAGATCATCGTCGTCGGTGCTCCGCTCGGCCTGGAGGACAGCGTCACGACCGGTGTGGTGAGCGCGTTGCGCGCCGCGCAGGGCGGCTCCGGACCGGCCATCCAGTTCGACGCCCCGATCAACCCCGGCAACTCCGGCGGCCCGGTGATCAACGGCAGCAAGCAGGTGGTCGGCATCGCCACCGCCAAGGCTCGTGACGCCGAGGGCATCGGGCTCGCCATCCCGATCAAGGTCGCCTGCGACGGTTTCAAGATCTGCTGACCTGCGGCCCCAGCCGCTCGCGCCACCCACGGCCGCCCGGCCGCTCCCGCCACCGACGGCCTCCCCGGCCGCTCGCGCCTGACGGCCTCCCCGGCCGTCCCCGACCCATCCGGGTCCTCGGTCCCGGACGATCCCGCCGCTGCACCTGGTCCGTCGCGCCTACCGGCGGAGGACCTGCTCACCTGGAGGAAGAACATGTCCCAGCCACCGACCGGGCCGGAGGGTCTCCCGCCCGCCACCCCGACTCCGCCGGCCGGCTCGCCCGACCCCGACGCGACGGTGCAGCACGCGGCCGGCACCGACGCGACGGTGCAGCACGCGGCCGGCACCGACCCGACCGTGCGGTACCCGGCCGGGCAGCCCGCGCCGCAGCAGTACGCGCCGGGTCAGGCCGCGCCGCAGTACGGTGCCGCCGCGCCCACGCAGCCGCAGTACGGCACCCCGCAGACGCCGGGCTACCCGGCCAGCGCCCCGCCGTACGCCGGCCAGCCGATGTCCGCGCCGCCGGTCTCCGGTCCGGCGTACGGGCAGCCGATGTCCGCGCCGCCGGTCTCCGGCCCGGCGTACGGGCAGCCCATGTCGGGCCCGCCCGGGATGGTGCCGTACGGCGCTGCCGCGGCTCCGCGGCGGGGTCGCGCGGTGCTGGTGCTGGCCCTGGTGGCCGCGCTGCTCTTCGTGCTCAGTGGGGTGATGACCGGGCTGTTCGTGACCAAGAACAACGAGCTGAACCGGACCGAGAAGCGCCTCACCGGTCAGGTCAGCCAGCGCGACGGGACGATCGCGGCCAACACCACCGAGATCGGGAAGCTCAAGACCGATCTGCAGGCCATGCAGGACAAGCTCGACAACACCGAGCAGGACCTGACCGGCACCCGCAACGACCGCGACGAGCAGGCCCGGCAGAAGAAGGTCATCGCGAGCTGCCTGGACAAGCTGACCACCGCGCTGGGTGCGGCGGCGGCCGGGAACAAGGGCGCGTACGACGCGGCGATGAAGGGCCTCGACAAGGTGTGCGACGAGGCGGAGAACTACCTCTGATCCGCTGTGCCGGCCGCCGCCGGGGTTTCAGGCGGTGGCGGCCGGACGGCGGTCGGCCAGGGCGGTGACCCCGGGTGGGGGCAGGCCGGCCGTCGAGGCGAGCAGGGCGCACCAGCCGAGCAGGTGGGGGGCGAGGTCGTCGTCGACGGGCGTCCAGGAGGCGCGGATCTCGATGTCGCCGGCCGTCGGTGGCCCGGCGAGGTCGCCGAACCGGGTCGACATGGTCTGGGTGACCGTCCCGCCGATCGCCCGGTGACCCGCGTCCTGGGTGTCGAGGGCGTCGGTCAGCCACGTCCAGCCGACCCCGGGGAGCAGCGGGTCGGCGGCGAGGTCGACCTCCAACTCCGCCGTCACGTAGGTGACCAGTCGCAACGTGCCCTGCCAGGCCTCGTGCCCGGCCGGGTCGTGCAGGAGGATCAGCCGGCCGGTGGCCACCTCGTCGCCGTCGCGCAGCACCGTCGCGGAGAGCGCGAACGTGAACGGCGCGAGCCGCTGGGGGGCGCCGACCTCCTCGAGGGTGATCTCCGGTCGGGGTGCCGGCGACCGCAGCCCGGCGACCGCGCGGGCGAAGGTCTCCGGGAGCGCGATCGGGGGGGCCATGTCGGCAGCCTATGCCGCCGTCGGCCCACCCGCTTCGACGGCGCGCCGACACGTACCCCGACCGCCCGGCCGCGCGACGGACGTTAGGTGCGTCCCTTCCGTTCACCCGCGGCGGGCTGGGGTCGGGCGGCGTGGCACGATTGCGGCGATGACCACGGACACCACGGGCACTGCCGCCCGAGACGGACACCCGCGCCCCGGCGGCCCGGCCGACTCGCCCTTCATCCGGGCCTGTCGGCGTCGGCCCGGCCCGCACACCCCGGTCTGGTTCATGCGCCAGGCTGGCCGCTCACTGCCGGAGTACCGGGAGATCCGGGCCACCGTGCCGATGCTGGAGTCCTGCCGTCGCCCGGAGCTGGTCACCGAGATCACCCTCCAGCCGGTGCGCCGGCACGGGGTCGACGCGGCCATCCTGTTCAGCGACATCGTGGTGCCGGTCGCCGCGGCCGGGATCGACCTGGACATCGTGCCGGGCACCGGCCCGGTGGTGGCCGAGCCGATCCGTACCGCCGCCGACATCGAGCGGATCCGCCCGATCGGCCGCGACGACGTCCCGTACGTGGACGAGGCCGTCCGCCAACTGGTGGTCGAGCTGGGCGACACCCCGCTGATCGGCTTCGCCGGCGCGCCGTTCACCCTGGCCAGCTACCTGGTCGAGGGCGGCCCGTCGCGGACCCACGCGAAGACCAAGGCGCTGATGTATGGCGATCCCGAGCTGTGGCACGCGCTCTGCGGCCGGTTGGCCGAGGTGACGCTGGCGTTCCTGCGGGTGCAGATCGAGGCCGGCGTGTCCGCCGTGCAGCTGTTCGACTCGTGGGCGGGCGCGCTCTCCGAGGCCGACTACCGCCGTTACGTGCTGCCGCACTCGACGGCCGTGCTGAGCGGGCTGGCGCACGCGGGCGTGCCGCGCATCCACTTCGGGGTCGGCACCGCCGAGCTGCTCGGCGCGATGGGCGAGGCCGGCGCCGACGTGGTCGGCGTCGACTGGCGTACTCCGCTGGACGTGGCCACGCACCGGATCGGCCCGGACAAGGCGGTGCAGGGCAACCTGGACCCGACCGTGCTGCTCGCGCCGTGGCCGGTGGTGGAGGCCGAGGTGCGCCGGATCCTGGCGCAGGGGCGGGCGGCCCCCGGGCACGTGTTCAACCTCGGCCACGGTGTGCTGCCGGAGACCGACCCGGACGTGCTGACCCGGGTGGTCGCGCTGGTGCACGAGGTCTCCAGCCGCCGGGCCGACCAGGGCTGACACGGCGATGCGGCAGCCCTGGCGGGTGGCGGTGGTCGGCGGCGGGATCGCCGGGCTGGCCGCCGCGGTCCGGCTGCGCGACCGCGCGCCGGAGGGCACCGAGATCACTGTGTACGAGCAGTCCGGCGCGGTGGGCGGCAAGCTGCGCACCGGGACGTTGGCCGGCGCGCCGGTGGAGTTCGGCGCCGAGTCGTTCCTGATGCGCGACCCGACCGGGGCCGAGAGCGCGGCGGTGGCGTTGGCTCGCCGGCTCGGGCTGGCCGAGAAGATCGTGCACCCCAGCGTCGGGCAGGCCGCGCTTGTCGTCGACGGAGGGCTGCGCCCCATCCCGGGCGGGACGCTGGTGGGCGTACCCGGGGATCTGGAGCGGGTGGCCACGGTCGCGCGCCCGGCCGCGGACGCCGACACCGACGGCGGCCGGCCGCTGGTCGGGCCGGACGCGGACGTCTCGGTGGGCGCGCTGGTCCGGTCCCGTTTCGGCGACGAGGTGGTCGACCGGCTGGTCGACCCCATGCTGGGTGGCGTGTACGCGGGCCGCGCGGACGACCTGTCGCTGGTCACCACGATGCCGGCGCTGGCCCGTGCCGCGCGGGTGGAGCACACCCTGGTCGGCGCGGTCCGGGCGGCGCAGGCCGCCGCGCCGCGCGCGCCGGGCGCCCCGGTCTTCGGCACCCTGGCGGGTGGGCTCAGCACCCTGGTCGAGGCTGCGGTGACGGCCAGCGGCGCGACGGTACGACGGGACGCCGCGGTGCGTGACCTCACGCCCACCGGCACGGGGTGGCGGCTCACCGTCGGCCCGACCCGCGATCCTGAGCTGGTCGACGTGGACGCCGTGGTGCTGGCGGTGCCGGCCCGGCCGGCGGCCCGGCTGCTCGCCGGCCCGGCCCCGGTGGCCGCCTCGGCCGTGGGCGAGCTGGACTACGCGAGCGTCGCGCTGGTCACCCTGGCGTTGCCGCAGCCGCTGCTGCCCGAGCTGTCCGGCTTCCTGGTGCCGAGCACCGAAGGGCTGCTGATCAAGGCGGCGACGTTCTTCACCACGAAGTGGGGGCACCTGCGGCGGCCGGACGGGCTGGCGCTGGTGCGCGCCTCGGTGGGCCGCTACGGCGAGGAGGCGCAGCTCCAACGCCCGGACGCCGACCTGGCCGCGACCGTGCACCGGGAGCTGTCGGCGGTGCTCGGCGCCCCGCTGCCCGCCCCGGTCGACGGGCACGTGCAGCGGTGGGGCGGCGCGCTGCCCCAGTACGCCCCGGGGCACGCTGACCGGGTGACCGCCGCGCGGACGGCGCTGCGGGCCGCGCATCCCACCCTGGCCCTGGCCGGCGCCGGCTACGACGGTGTCGGCATACCGGTCTGCGTCCGCTCCGGCGAGACGGCGGCCGACGAGATCATCACAGCACTGGGAGGATCGGCGAGATGACCGAGCAGACCAACGCGGCCCGGTTGCGGGAGCTGAACGACAGCATCCGCTACACGATGTGGTCGGTGTTCCGGGCCAGCGCCCCACTGCCGTCCCTGCGGGACAACGTCACCGGTGAGGTCGAGTCCCTCTTCGACGAGCTGGCCGGCAAGGACGTGGTGATCCGGGGCGTGTACGACGTCTCCGGGCTGCGCGCCGACGCGGACGTGATGATCTGGTGGCACTCCGCGTCGAGCGACGCGCTGCAGGACGCGTACCTGCGGTTCCGCCGCACCACGCTGGGCCGGGCGCTGACCCCGGTCTGGTCGCAGATGGCGCTGCACCGGCCGGCGGAGTTCAACAAGAGCCACATCCCGGCGTTCCTCGCCGGCGAGGAGGCCCGCCCCTACCTGTGCGTCTACCCGTTCGTGCGCTCGTACGAGTGGTACCTGCTGCCCGACGCCGAGCGGCGCGAGATGCTGGCCGAGCACGGCAAGATGGCCCGCGGCTACCCGGACGTACGCGCCAACACGGTCGCCTCGTTCGCGCTGGGCGACTACGAGTGGATGCTCGCGTTCGAGGCCGACGAGCTGCACCGGATCGTCGACCTGATGCGGGACCTGCGCGCCTCCGGGGCCCGCCGGCACGTCCGCGAGGAGGTCCCGTTCTACACGGGCCGCCGCCGGTCGGTCGCCGAGATCGTCAGCTGCCTGGTCTGATCCCCGCCGGCCGGCGCCGCACCCCCGCCCGGGTGCGGCGCCGGACGGGGATCAACTGGTCTTCGTACAGGAGACCAGGGGAACGGGGTTGCTACCGGTCCACGAGCCGAGGAAGCCGAACGTGGTGCTCGCTCCGCCGGCCAGGACGCCGTTGTAGTTCACGTTGCGCGCGGTCACCAGTGTGCCGTTGGTGGTGACGTTGGCGTTCCACGCGGACGCGACCTTCTGACCGTTGTTGAAGTTCCAGCTCACCGACCAGCTCTGCGTCGGCGAGTTGGCCCCCGCGGTCACCTTCACCTCGGCCTGGAAGCCGCCAGCCCACTGACCGGTGATCGTGTACGTCGCGTAGCAGGCGCCGGCCGGCGCGGGAGTGCTCGGCGGCGGCGTGCTCGGCGGCGGCGTGCTCGGGGGCGGGGTGGTGGGCGGTGGCGTGGTGGGCGGCGGGGTCGTCGGCGGCGGCGTGGTGGGCGGCGGCGTGCTCGTGCCGCCGGAGAAGTCCACGTCACTGCACAGGTAGTACGACTGGTCCAGGTGGCTGGCCTGCCAGACGGTGTAGACGATGTGCCGTCCGGTGCGGCCCGGCGCGCTGACCGGGATCTGGATGGAGACGCCACCGGTGTCCGGGTTCCACTGCGACGCCGGGGTGTTGCCGATCTGGCCGGCCAGCTCCAGGTCGTCCCAGCCGAGCGCCTCGGTCGACGAGTTGAAGCCCTGCTTGGTCACGTACACCCGGATGTAGTCGGCGCCGTGGCTGGCCTGGTCGAAGAAGCGCAGCCGGAAGTTGTTCGACACCGGGGTGGCCTTCCACGCGCCGACGGTGTCCAGGGCGTTGTAGCGACCGTTCTGTGTGCGTCCGCCGCTGCACAGTTGGCCGTTGGGGACGGCGGCCTGGTGGTTGCCGGCCACACCCTCGCGGAACAGCCCGTTCCAGTTCCACATGGCCTGCGGGTCGGCCTGCCAGGCTTGCCAGCACATCGGGTCCTCGGTGGCCATCCGGGGATTCTGGAAGTCGCTGCCCCAGCGTTGCCAGCAGCTGTAGTTGCGCGAGGCCGGGTCGACGACCGAGCCGTGCGCGGAGGCGGGCTGGACCAGCGCGACGCTCAGCGCGGTGGTCAGCAGGAGCGTGGCGGCCGCCGCGATGGCGAGTGGCCGGAGCACGCGTGGTGATCGGGCGAGAGTGGACATGGAGCCCCCGGGGGGATGAGGTCGGACGACGACACCCGGACAGCCGGGAGTTGCCCGCTCCCGTGCCTACTGCGTTGCTCCCGCGCTGGCTCTACCCGGCACGATGCCAGGTCGATCGTCAGACGTCAATGACCTTGCGGCGCATCGGGGTGTGCGGGATGTCGTCCTCGACGTACTCCGGGCCGCTCACCGCGAAGCCGTGCCGGGCGTAGAAATCGACCAGGTGCGACTGGGCCTCCAGCACGCAGGGCCGGTTGCCGACCAGATCCAGCGCAGCCGTCATCAGCCGGCCCGCCTGCCCGCCGCCGCGCGCCTGCGGGGCCACCACCACCCGACCGATCCGGGCGGCGCCGTCGGGGTCGGCGAGGATCCGCAGGTACGCCAGCGGCGCGCCGCCGTCGGTCAACCAGAGGTGGCGGGTGCCCGACTCCACGTCCCGCCCGTCGAGCTCGGGGTAGGGGCAGTTCTGCTCCACCACGAACACGTCGATGCGCAGCTTGAGCAGGTCGTGGAAGGTGCGGGCGTCCAGGTCGGCGAAGGACGCCACCCGGATCTCGGTGGTCTGCTGGGGCACCCACCGATGGTAGGCCGGGCCGGCTCACGCGGCGTCCCCGCGGGTCGGTGCGAGGTAGGTGGCGGCCACGGCGGCGAGCAGCAGCGCGCCGCCGAGGAGCACCGGCAGTGGGAGCGGCTCGTGCAGCAGCGCCACGGCCAGCGCCGCCGCCGTCAGCGGTTCGAGCAGGGTCAGCACGGCCGCGACGCTGCCCGCGGTCGTGCGCAGCCCGGCGTAGAACAGCGCGTACGCCACGGCGGTGGTGACGACGCCGAGGTGCAGCAGCAGCGCCAGGGTGTCGAGGCGTACGTCGACGGCGACGCCGGCGACCAGTACCATCGGCGCCAGGGTCAGCGCGCCGACCACAGTGGAGATGGTAGTCAGTGTCATCGGTGCGGTGTGCTGCGACACCTGGCGGCTGATCAGGGTCGTCACCGCGTACCCGAGGCCGGACCCGGCGGCCGCGAGCAGGCCCAGCAGCGGGGCCGGCGCGGCCGTGGTGGGCTCGGCGGTGGCCCCGGTGATCAGGGCGAGCCCGGCCACGGCGGTGACCAGGGTGCCGAGGCGTACCGGGCCGGGGAGCCGGCGGGCCCGCAGCGACTCCCAGGTCGCGGCGAGCACCGGCGCCAGGCCCAGGCTCACCACGGTGGCCACGCTGACCCCGGCGAGCGCCACGGCGGCGAAGTAGAGCGCCTGGTAGAGGCCGAGGCCGACGCCGGTGAGCAGCAGCGGTACGGGTGCCGCGCGCAGGGCGGCCGGGAGCGTGCGGAGCCGGCCGGCGGTGCACGCCAGCAGGACGAGCGCGGCGATCGCGAGGCGGAAAAAGCCGATGCTCACCGGGCTGAGCCCGGTGCCCTCGCGCAGCAGTTGCACCGCCACGCCGGTGGTGCCCCACAGGACTCCGGTGACGGTGATCTGGATCAGGCCGGTGCGGGCCTTCAGGGCGGCCGGGGCCGGGGCGGCCGGCGGCGCGGTACGGGACGTGGACACGGGTGCGCTCCGGTGGGGTGACGTTGACGGGGACGACGTCGACGGAGCGCGTACGGCGAACTGGCCGGCCCGGGTCGGTCACCCGGTCGGTGTGGCGCGCGGCGCTCCGCTCAGGAGCGCGGCGGGGGCAGGACGCCCAGCAGTGGCCGCATCGGGCGACCGTACCGCAGGGCGCGCGGTCAGGCGGGGCGGGCGCCGACGGCGTCGCGGATCTCGGCGCCCTCGGTGCCCTCGACCGCGCGGGCGCAGTGCCCGCAGCAGAAGAACCGGCCGTTGACCTCCACGCCGTGCCCGACGATCTTGATCTGGCAGTGTTCGCAGATGGGTGCCATGCGGTGGATCGCGCACTCGAACGAGTCGAAGGTGTGCACGTCACCGCTGACGGTGTGCACCTCGAACGCCATCCAGTAGTCGTTGCCGCAGACCTCGCAGGTAGCCACCGAAAAACCCCCCGTATCAGGACATGTGCCACCAGAGTGCCTCAGGGCAGGGTGGCGGCGGGCGAATTACCGCCAGCTGGTCGGGCCGGGCGGCGTGTCGGCTCCGGCGTGTCGTCCGTTAGGCCCGATGAACCGCCGTGACCCCCGGAGGATCGCCATGATCAAACGCAACAAGCTCTTCGGCAGCCAGACCCGGGTGACGTTCTGCCTCCCACGGGACGCCCCGCCCGGCCCGGTGAGCGTCGTGGGCTCCTTCAACGACTGGGAGCCCGGCCGGCACGAGTTGGTGGCCCGCCGCGACGGCACCCGGACGGTGACCGTGAAGCTCAGCCCGGGGGAGTACCGGTTCCGCTATCTCGCCAGCGGCGGGGTCTGGCTCGACGACGAGACGGCCGACGTGGTCGACGACCGCGGCAGCCTGCTGCGACTCTGAGGAGCGAAGTCGTCACCATCGATGTATTTATCGACCACACCCTTTACTGTTAATAAAGTTTAAATTACCTTGGGGGCACCTCACCGCACCTGGAGAAGGAGCTGCCCCCATGCGTCGAAGAATCACCGTCCCGCTGGTGGCGGCGGGCGCTGTCGCCGCCACCCTCACCGTCGCTGGGCCCGCCCAGGCGCACGGCTACGTCTCCGCCCCACCGAGCCGGCAGGCGCTCTGCGCGCAGGGCCGGGTGCCCGACTGCGGGCAGATCAAGTACGAGCCGCAAAGCGTCGAAGGGCCCAAGGGTCTGAAGAGCTGCAACGCCGGCATCGCCCAGTTCGCCGTCCTCAACGACGACAGTCGGGGCTGGCCGGCCACGTCGGTCGGCAGCTCACTGACCTTCACCTGGGTCAACACCGCCCGGCACGCCACCAGCAACTGGGAGTACTGGATCGGCAACACCCGCGTCGGCGTGGTCAACGGCAACGGGCAGCAGCCGGGCGCGACGGTCTCGCACACCGTCGACCTGGGTGGCTTCTCCGGCCGCCAGAAGATCCTCGCCGTGTGGAACATCGCCGACACCGCGAACGCGTTCTACTCCTGCATCGACGTGCAGATCGGCGGCGGCGGGTCGACGCCCACCCCCACCCCGACCACCTCACCCACGCCGCGGCCGACCACCAGCCCGACCACGGCGCCGACGACCCCGCCCCCGACGGGTGGCACCTGGACCGCCGGCCGGACGTACCAGGTCGGCGACCAGGTCACCTACGGCGGACTGACGTACCGCTGCCGGCAGGCCCACACGGCGATCCCCGGCTGGGAGCCGCCGAACGTGCCGGCGCTCTGGCAACAGGTCTGACCCGCACGGGTGCGGCCCCGGCCGCACCCGTGTCGCCGTCCCCGGATGATCGGAGCCCCCGGCATGCCCCGCGCAACCCTGCTGACGTGCCTGCTCGCCGCGTCGCTGCTCACCGCCTGCGCCGGGCCGTCGGAGGGCCCGCCGGCTCCCGCGTCCCCGGCCGCGTCGGCGGCGGCCGGGGACGCGGCGGCCGGAGCACCGCCGGCCGGAGCACCGCCGGCCGGAGCCGAGATGAGCGGCATCGACGTGGTGTTCCTGAGCACGATGATCGGGCACAGCGAACGCACGGTGCAGATCGTCCGGCTCGCCCGGGACCGGCTGCGCGACGACGCGCTGCGCACTCTGGCCGCCGCCATCGAGGCGACCGAGGCCGACGAGCTGTCGGCCATGCGCGGTTGGCTGCCCACGACCGGGCCGGGCGTCAGCGCGGCCGGGCACGACCACGCCGGGCACGGCGACGACACCGCGCTCGACCGGCTGCGGGCCGCGTCGGACGCCGACGTCGACCGGGTGCTGCGCGAGGTCCTCGCCGACCACCAGCGGGCCGCCGCCGACCTGGCCCGGGCCCAGGTCGGCGTCGGCCGCAACGAGCGGGTCCGCGACCTGGCCCGGCGGATCGACCAGTCCCGCAGCGCCGAGGTCGAGTTGCTCAGGGGTACGCCCTGAGCGTGCCCGTCAGCGCGGTTCCAGCCGGACCGAGATCGAGTTGACGCAGTGCCGGGTGTCCTTGGGGGTGAAGCCCTCGCCGTGGAACACGTGCCCGAGGTGGCTGTCGCAGCGGGCGCAGCGGATCTCCGTACGAGCCATGCCGAGGCTGCGGTCCTCGATCTCCTTGACCCGACCCGGGATGGCGTCGTCGAAGCTCGGCCACCCGCAGTGCGAGTCGAACTTCGTGTCGCTGGAGAAGAGTTCCAGACCGCAGGCTCGACAGTGGTAGACGCCCTGGGTTTTGGTGTCCACGTACTCGCCGGTCCACGGGCGTTCGGTGCCGGCCTCCCGCAGGACGTGGAACTCCTCGGGGCTCAGGCGGACACGCCACTCGTCCTCGGTCTTGGGCAGGTTGTTGTCGTCAAGACTCACCCGTCAACGGTACGTCGAACGTCGGGGGCGTGGCATATGGTCGCGGGATGGGTGGCACCAAGGCAGCGGTCGCCGAGGTCGAGGTGGCCGGGCGCAGCGTACGGCTGAGCAGTCCGGACCGGGTGATCTTCCCGCAGCGGGGGTTCACCAAGGCGGACGTCTTCCACTACTACCTGGCGGTCGGCGACGGGATCATGCGCGCCCTGCGGGACCGGCCCACCACGCTGCAACGCTTCCCCGAGGGCATCGAGGGTGAGGCGTTCTTTCAGAAGCGGGTGCCCACGCGAGGCGTGCCGCCCTGGGTGACCACCGCCCAGATCACCTTCCCGAGCGGTCGCAGCGCGGCCGAACTCTGCCCGGCCGACCTGGCGCACGTGGCCTGGGCGGCACAGATGGGCACGATCGTCTTCCACCCGTGGCCGGTGCGCGCCGCCGACGTGGATCGCCCCGACGAGCTGCGCATCGACCTCGACCCGCAGCCCGGCACCGACTTCGCCGACGCGGCGCGCGCCGCCGGGGAGGTCCGCGCGCTCCTCGACGAGCTCGGCGCGACCGGCTGGCCGAAGACCTCCGGGGGGCGCGGCGTGCACGTCTACCTGCGCATCCAGCCCCGCTGGACGTTCACCGAGGTGCGTCGCGCCACCATCGCGCTGGCCCGGGAGGTGGAGCGCCGCAACCCCGACCTGGTGACCACCGCCTGGTGGAAGGAGGAGCGCGGCACCCGGGTCTTCGTCGACTACAACCAGATGGCCCGGGACCGGACGATCGCCTGCGCGTACTCGTTGCGGGCCAACCCGCGGGCCACCGTCTCCACCCCGGTCACCTGGGACGAGCTGCCCGACGTCGACCCGGACGACTTCGACCTGCGCAGCGTCCCGACCCGCCTCGCCGAGCAGGGCGACCCGCACGCCGGCATCGACGACTCCCCGTGGGACATCACGCCCCTGCTGGAGTGGGCCGAGCGCGACGCCGCGGCCGGCCAGGGCGACCTGCCGTACCCGCCGGACCACCCCAAGATGCCCGGCGAACCCAAGCGCGTGCAGCCCAGCCGCGCCAAGCGCGAGAGCGCCTGACCGGCCCTGCCTCACGGGGATGGCTGGGCGGTCCACGCCAGAACCCGGGTGAACAGCTCCGTCGGATCGGGCGCCGGGTTGGGGTGGAGCTTGATCAGTTCAGCGGTGGCATCGAAGAGTTGGCCGACGGCTGAGTACGTCGCTCGGCTCGGGTGGCATGTGGTCCTGCGAGGGGCCTGAAGTTGTCGTACACCCGTTCTAAAATTTGTCTGTGATCGATGAGTTGGCGCGGGCGGAGAGTGCGGTGGCGACCTGCACCGACGCCGCCACGTGGGCGCTCTCCGAGCACGATCTGATTGTGGCGCTCGATGCCGCGCACCGGCTCCAGCAGCGGCTGGCGTCAGTGCAGTTGGCGGTCGTGCGGGAGTTGGACGGTCGGGGCACCGCGGTCGCGCAGGGCGCGTCCTCGACGGCGGTGTGGCTGCGCCACCGTTTGCGCCTCGACGTCGCCGCCGCCCGTCGGCTGGTCGGCCTCGCTGCGTCGCTCGACGTGGCACCGCCCGGCGTGCGGGCCGCCCTGGCGGATGGGGCGGTCAGCGTCGAGCAGGCCCGGGTCATCGCCGAGACGGCCGCCACCGTGTCGGCCTCGGCGGGCGTCGAGGTCGCGGACAAGGCCGTCGGCGTGCTGGTGGAGTGGGCCGAGCAGTTCGATCCCATCCTGCTGCGCAAGATGGGCACTCGGATCCTCGACCACGTCGCTCCGGACCTCGCCGATGCCGCCGCTGCGGCGGCCCTGGCCGCCGAGGCCGCCCGGGTGGCCCGCGACCGGCACGTCACCATCTCCGAGCAGGCCGGCGGGCGGCTCCGGCTCAGCGGCACCCTCGACCCGGAGGCCGCCGCGCTGCTGCGCGCCGCCATCGATCCGCTGAGCGCGCCCTCCGGCCCCGACGACACCCGCTGTGCCGGTCAGCGCCGCCACGATGCTCTCGCCGACGTGTGCCGGCTCGCCCTGCGTACCGGTGAGCTGCCCGAACATGGCGGCGATCCCGCCCAGCTCGTCGTCACCACCAGCTTCGACGGGCTGACCCGGCAATTGGGCGCCGGCGCGCTCGATGTCGGCTTGCGGCTCACCCCCGACACGGTGCGTCGGCTCGCCTGCGATGCCGCCATCCTGCCTGCCGTGCTGGGCGGTGCCGGCCAGGTTCTCGATGTGGGTCGACAGCGCCGTCTCATCTCTGGTCCGCTGCGTCGAGCCCTGGTCCTCCGGGACGGCGGCTGCGCGTTCCCGGGCTGCGACCGACCACCGCGCTGGTGCGCCGCCCACCACATCCGCCACTGGGCTGACGGTGGCCCGACCAGCCTCGACAACGCCGTCCTGCTCTGCGGCCACCACCACCGCCACGTCCATCAGAGCGACTGGGCTGTCCGCCTCGGCGGCGACGGGCACCCGGAGTTCGTGCCGCCGGCCTGGCTCGACCCGGAGCAACTGCCGCGCCGCAACCACTACCACCGGCGAACGTAGGCGATCGGCACCCGGGTTCCCTTCTCGCCAGCCAACCGCGGACTTGATCCCGACCAGATCGTTACGGTGCGGTTGGTTCGTCCGCCGCGGTTCAGAGCAGTTCGAGGATGATGCCGTTCTCGGATTCCTCGCCGCGTGGGCCGTGGTCGCGGATGATCTCGACGATCATGTCGAACAGCGTCTGCCCGTGGCCGCGTCGCGCGTTGCGCAGCCTGGCCTCGATGCCGGCGCGGTTCGACGGGTGGCAGGTGCGCAGGATCTGCTCCAGCCATCGGGCCGTCGCGTCATGACCGAGCGCCTCCCGCGACGCGTCGGAGCTGAGCCACCTGAGCACCCACGGCGTCTCGGGGGTGCCGAAGCCGCCGTGCAGGATGTCGTTGAAGGCGTCGAGGTTTCCGTTCCACGTGGCGTGCGGCAGCAGCCGCGAGAACTCGCGTACGAAGCCGGCGAAGTCGACGAACGAGGCGCCGTCGATCGTCAGCACAGGGAGGGCGTCGCTCTGGTTGGTCACGGTCCAAGTATGCGGGTCCACCCGGATGGCGCGGATCCCGTACCGGTTGACTTTCGATAGGTAACGAGCGAAACTCGATGCATGGCTGTTGAACGTCGAGCGGTAGCCGCTCTCAGGGTCGTCCTTGTGGTGCTGTTCGTGGTCCTGATCGGATTTCAGACCTTCTCGCTGCCCGGGCAGTTCGCGCACATGGCCCAGGAGTCGCCGGAGCACGCCTACCTGCGGTGGCCGCTGACCGCCGTGACGGTGTTCTGGGTGCTGTGCGTCCAGGTGGTGATCGTGTGCACCTGGCAGTTGCTCAGCCTGGTCAAGAACGACCGGATCTTCACCGAGGCGTCCCTGAGGTGGGTCGACCTGATCGTGTGGGCCATCGGTGCGGGCTGGTTGGTGCTGGTGGGCGTCTTCCTCTACGTCGGATTCAACGCGGACGACCCGGGCGGCCCGATCCTGCTGTTCCTGTTGACGATGGGCGTGACGGTGCTCGGGCTCCTCATGGTCGTGATGCGTGCGCTGCTGCGGCAGGCCACCACGCTGCGGACCGACATGGAAGCGGTGATCTGATGCCCATCATCGTCCGCATCGACGTCGAGTTGGCCAAGCGCAAGATGAGCGTCGGCGAGTTCGCCGAGCGCGTCGGGCTCACCCCGGCGAACGTGGCGGTGCTGAAGAACGGCCGCGCCAAGGCCGTCCGCTTCAGCACCCTGGAAGCGATGTGCCGAGTGCTCGACTGCCAGCCCGGAGATCTGCTCGAGTGGGTCGAGGAGGAGGAAACCCCATGAGGTACGTCATCGCCGCTGTCTTGTGCGGAACGTGACCGCACCGGCCGTGCTCGTAATAACGATCATGTAACGGGCGCGAACCTTTCCCCGTGGGTGACCTGTTTTGAAGGTCGTCGGCCCACCAGGGCCAGGGGAGGCGTCGGATGAAGCTGGTGTGGAGGCGGGCCCGCGAGGCGCGGGGTCTGCTGGTTGCCGCGGTGATCGCCGCCCTGGTGGCCGTAGCGTTGGTCACCGGCCTGTCCGACTACAACCGCCGGGCGGTGGACGCCGGGCAGCGGGCGCTGGTCGCCGCGTCGCCGGCCGAGGAGCGCGGCCTGTTGATCAGCGGCGCCGGCGGGCGTGACGCCGCCGAGTTAGCCACCCGCGACCAGGCGGCACGGGCCGAGTTCGCCGACGGGCTCGCCGGGGTCCCGGTCACCGTCGCCGGGGCCCGGTACGGCACCGGCCGGGAGTTGACCGGCGACCTCGGCTCGGTGCCGCGTACGGGCGACGAGCCGATCTTCGCGAACCTGGCCACCCTCGACGACCTGGCCGCGCACGCCGAGCTGACCAGCGGAGCGTGGCCGCGTCCCGGAGCGAAACCCCTCCAGGTGAGCCTGCCGGAACGGGTCGCCACGACACTCGGCTTGACCACCGGCGAGCGGATCCCGCTGCGGGACCGCTCCACCGAGAAGGCCAGCGAGGTGGTGCTCGCCGGCACCTGGCGGCCCCGCGACCCGACCGAGGTGTACTGGCTGCTGGCCCCCGGTGTGGGTGCGGGCAGCGCCGGGTCGGCCACCTCGTACGGGCCGTTCGCGCTGGACCCGGCCGACTTCGCGACCGCCTTCCCGGGCTCGGTGACGGCGTCCTGGCTGGCCGAACCGGACCTCGGCGGCGTCGACGCCGGTGACCTGCCCGCGGTGCGGGCTGCCGTGAACGCGGCCTCGACGGCGGTGCCGGAGGCCGCCCAACTCGGCAGCTCGGCGCAGTCCCTGACGAAGATGGACCAACTGCTCGACCGGATCGGCCGCGCCGACCTGGTGGGACGCTCCGCACTGGCCACCCCGCTGCTGCTCATCCTGGTGCTCGGCGGGTACGCGCTGGTGCTGGTCGCCGCCCTGCTGCACGAGGACCGCCGTCCACAGACCGCGCTGCTGCGCGCCCGGGGCGCCGCCCGGAGGCAACTGGCGGGCCTGGCCGCCCGGGAGGCGACCCTCGTGGTGGCGCCGGCCGCCCTGCTCGGGCCGGTGATCGCCGGGGAGGCGCTGCGGTTCGTCCGGCCCGGCGGGGCGGCGGAACTGTCCGCCGCCGGCGGCAACACCACCCTGGTCTGGGCGGCTGCCGCGGCGACCGCCGCCGGATGCCTGGTGGCCATGGTCGCGCCGACGCTGCGGGGGGCCGGCACGTACGTGGCCGACATGGCCGCCCGGTCCCGACCAAACCGGTCGGCGAGCATCCAGCGGGCCAGCGTCGACCTGGTGCTGGTCGCACTCGCCGTGCTCGCCTGGGTGCAACTGCGCCGGTACGCCTCACCGCTGGCCGGCTCGAACGGCCGTCTCGGGCTCGACCCGCTGCTGGTGGCCGCCCCGACCCTCGGTGTGCTGGCCGGGGCCGTGCTGGCGCTGCGGGTGCTCCCGCCGCTGACCCGGTTCGCCGAGCGGTTCGTCGACCGGCGGCCGTGGACGGCCACCATGTTCGGCATGTGGCAGGCCGGCCGGCGTCCGCACGCCGGGCCCGTGCTGCTGCTCGCCCTCGCCGTCGGCGGGAGCACCCTGGCCTGGTCACTGATCAGCACGGGGGAGCGGTCCCAGGTCGAGCAGGCCGGCCACACGGTCGGCGCCGACCTGCGGGTGACCGAGCGGGCCGGCTCCGCCCCGCCGGCTCGGGCCGGTCAGCTCGCCGCGCTGCCGGGCGTGCACCGGGCGGTGCCGGCGTGGCGCGACGAGGTACGCATCGGCCGTGCGGACCTGCCCGTCACCGTGATCGGGTTCGACCCGGCCAGCGCGACAGGCGTCGTCCGGCTCGCCGACCGGCTCAGCGACGAGCCGGTGTCGACGCAGTACCAACGGATGGTCGCCGCGCGCGGCGCCCCCGCCGGCGTCGAACTGCCCGTCGGCACCCGTGCGATCACCGGCACGGCTCGCACCCCCGTCGACCAGGCCGTCCGGCCACAGCAGATCGCGGTGGCGCTGCTGGTCACCAGCACCGACGGGCTGGCCTTCCGGCTGCCGGCGGTCAGCGCCACCAGCGACGGACGGGCCGCGCCGTTCACCGTGCGGTTGCCCGACGTGGGCCCGGCGCGGCTGCGCCTCGCCGGCTTCGAGGCCGACGGCGGGGCGGCGGCCGGGAACTCGTACCGGCTCCAGGTGGACGGGCTGACGCTCGTCGGGGCGGACGGCACGACGCGACCCGCCGAGTTGACCGGGGACTGGAGCACGACGACCGGCCGCCAGGCGGACAACCAGGCGCCCGCCGCGGCGCAGGCCACCGCGACGGGGATCGCCGCGAGCTTCCCGGTGGAGGTGATCCCCGGCGGACAGTTCGCCTACCAACCGCCCACCCGGTTCGCCATCGTGCCCGCCGGGCAGATCGCACCCGTCCCGGTGCTGATGACCGCCGGAGTACGTGACGCGTTGGGCCTGCACACCGGCGACACGTTCGACCTGACCCTCTCCGGCGCGTCCGTGCCGGCCCGACTGCTCGGCGAACTGGACTCCGTGCCGACCACCACCGGCGAGGGCGTGCTGCTCGACCTGCCCACGGCGGTCGACGCGCTGATCCGCTCCGGCGGAACCATCCGGCCGGTGCCGGAGTGGTGGATCGGCGCCGACGACCCGGCGGCTGCGGCCCGCGCCAGCGGTGAGCTGGCCGGCGTCACCGTCCTCGACCGGCGTGCCGTGATCGAGGCCGCCGCCGACGACCCGTACTGGCGCGGGTCGCGGACGGGGATGCTCGCCGCCGCGCTCGGGGCGGTGCTGCTCGCCCTGGTCGGTCTCATGGTCGACGTGTGGGCCACCGCCCGGCGCCGGCTCGGCGAGTTCGCGGTGCTGCACACTCTCGGCGCGACACCGCGGCTGCTGGCCCGGGCGTTGCTGGCCGAGCAGACCTTCCTGGCCGGCATCGGCGTCGGGGTCGGGCTGCTGCTCGGCGCCGCGGTCGGGGCCACCATGGCTCCGCTGGTCATCCTCACCCCGGCCGCCGGCCGGCCGGTGCCCCCGGCGGCCTTCGCGCTGCCCTGGGTGCCCATCGGCCTGACCGCGGTCGGCCTGCTGCTGGCGGCGCTCGCCTTCAGCGCGTTCATCGCCGCCGGCATCCGTCAGCGGGTGGCAGCGGTGCAGCTGCGAATCGGGGGAGAACGATGAGCGTCGGCGCGGCCGCCCGCCGGGTCCGGGCGTACGGCGGGCAGTTCCTGCTTCTGGCGGTGCTGACCCTGGTGGTCACTCTGCTGGTCAGCGGAGTGCCCCGACTCGTCAACCGGCTCGCGGAACAGGGGTTGCGGGCGCAGCTCACCAGCGAGCCGGCCGCCCGCCGGGACCTTTCGTACACGTCGAACTCCGCCGTTCCCACGACGAAGACGGCAATGGCGGAAGCGCAGGAGCGATTCGACGCCCTGGCCGCGGCGATGCCGCCGCAGGTGCGCTCGGCGGTCACCGAGCGGTGGCACCGGTTGGACCTCCCGCCGACCCGCCTGGTCGGGCCGGATCTCGCGGCCCGCAACCTGCTTGTCGACCTGGGCCTGCGGGCCATGCCCGGGGTTCAGGACGCCGGCGCCCTCGTCGAGGGCGCCTGGCCGAGTGAGACCTACGTCCCGGACCGGCCGATCGAGGTGGCGCTGGACGTCGACGTGGCCCACAAGCTCAACCTGCGCGCCGGCAGCCGGCTGCGCATCGGCACCGTCGACCTCGCGGGCACCTTCGTCGACCCGAAACCTGTGGTGGTGTCCGGGTTGTTCCGGCCCATCGACCGCGCGGACGGGATCTGGGACGGACTGCCGCAGCTGCTGCGGGTCATCGAACCGGTCGGCGACGGAGAGCCGTTCACCATCACGGGCGTGATCGCTCAGTCCGCCATGAACAAGCGCGCCGCGGAGGGCTGGCCGATCCAGTCCGAGTGGCGGTACCGACTGGGCGTCGACCGGATCGACGCACGCGGTCTGGACCAGATGATCGGCGGCCTGCAGGAGATGCAGCGCAACGTTCCGGCGGGCTTCACGTTGACCATCGGCGTCGACGTTCCGCTGCGGGCGTTCGCCGCCCAGGTGAACGCCGCCCGTACCCTGCTCGCCGTCATCGGCGCCGGCGTGCTGGCCACCCTGGCCGGGCTGATCGTGCTCGCGGCCATCCTGGCCACCCGCCGGCGCCGCTCGGAGTTCGCGTTGATCCGTGCCCGTGGTGGCGCCGCCACCGCCGGCGCCCGGCGCAGTCTGGCCGAGTCACTGCTGGTGGTGCCGGTCGCCGCCCTGGTCGGCTGGTTGCTCGGCACCCTGTTCCCCGGCGCTCCGGATCCGACCGCCCGGTACGCCGCGGCGGCGACCGTGCTGGTCACCCTGGCGCTGCCGCTGGCGACGCTGGCGGTGCAGGGCGGCGGTGTCGCTCGCCGGGACCTGGTCCGGGTGCGCCCGTCGGCGCGCCGGCTCACCGTCGAGGTCTTCCTGCTACTGCTGGCCGGGCTCGCCGCAGTGCTGCTGCGCCGACGCGGGCTCACCCTCGGCGAGGTGGACCCGCTGCTGGTGTCCGTGCCGGTGCTGCTCGCGGTCGCCGCGGCGGTGCTCGCGCTGCGCGCGTACCCCTGGCCGTTGCGGTTGGTCAGCCGGCTGGCCGCGCGGACGCGCGGCAGCGTGACATTCCTCGGCACCGCGCGGGCCGGGCGATCCGCCGTCGCCGCGCCGCTGGTCGTCGTGGTGCTGGCGATCGGCACCGCGGCGTTCTGCGCGGTCGTCGCCGCCGGCGTCGACGCCAGCCGCGACCGGGCCGTGGAGCGGATCGTTCCCGCCGACGCGGTGATCCGGGGGGAACGTTTCGCCCCGGACACGGTCGAGGCACTGGCCGGTCTGCCCGGCGTCCAGGCCGCCACCCCGGTGCTGATCGAGCCGGACCAGCGGCTGGCGACCGACGAGGTCGGCACCGACGCGCGGGTCGGGCAGACCACGGTGCTGCTGGTCGACGGTCCCGGACTGGCCAGGGTGGCCGGCGACGCAGAGGTGGACGTGACGGTGCCGGACGCGTTGCGCTCCGCCCGGGCCGAACCGGGGCCGCTGCCCGCGATCGTGTCCCCGGCCGTGGCCGCCGACCTGTCGCGGACGGGCCTGCAGGGCTCGGCGTTCGTGTCGGTGCAGGGGCAGCGGTACGAGTTCCGGGTGGCCGGCGCGCAGGACAGCTTCCCGGTGTTGGCGGCGAGCACCAGCCGGTTCGTCATCCTGCCCTGGCAGGCGCTGCCGCCGCGGAACACCACGCCGGTGCCGACCAGCCTGCTCGTCGCCGGGGACCGGCTCGACGTGGCGGCGCTGCGCCAGGCCGGTGACCAGGGCCAGTTGCGGTACCAGCAGCAGGGTGCGGTGACCGGCCGGCAACGGCCGCTCCGGGTCACCGTCGACACCCGGGCGGGCGTACGACGGGACCTCGGTGACGGTGGCGCGAACGGCGTGCTGGCCTTCGGGTTCGTGGCCGGCGCCGCCGGCGGCACCGTGCTCGGACTGCTGGCCATCGCGTTCACCGTGCTGGCCGGCGCGCGGGCCCGGGGGCAGGTGCTGTCCCGGCTGCGCACCCTCGGCCTGTCCCGCCGACAGTGGCGAGGGCTGCTGCTGGTCGAGCTGGCCCCGCTCGTCGGGGTGTCGGTGCTGACCGGCGCGCTGGTCGGCGCGGTGCTCCCGCTGGTGCTCAATCCGGTGCTCGGCCTGTCCGCGTTCACCGGCGGAATGCCGGTTCGGGTGGCGTTCGAACCCGGCCTGGTCGTCGCGGTGTTCGCACTCGGGGCGGTCGCCCTCGGCTTCGCGGTCGCCGTCGAGGCCCTGAACAACCGCCGGCTGCGCCTCGGTGAGGTGCTCCGGCTCGGAGAGGAGAGCTGAGATGACCGTTACCGCACAGACTCCACTGGTGCCCGACCTGGCCGCCCTGCAGCAGAGGGCCGCGCAACGCGCTGCCGAGCGGGCCGGCGGGCAGGACCGACTGCGCGGACACATCGTCTGCGACGGTCTGGTGCGCATCTTCAAGACCGAGGGGGTGGAGGTCGTCGCCCTGCAGGGTCTGGACCTGGTCATCGACCGGGGTGAGCTGGTGGCGATCGTCGGCGCGTCCGGCTCGGGCAAGTCGACCCTGCTCAACATCCTCTCCGGTCTGGACACGCCGACCGCCGGCATCGCCCGGGTTGCCGACTACGACCTGCTCTCGTTGTCGGCCAAGCGGCGGCTGAGCTACCGGCGGGAGCTGGTCGGTTTCGTCTGGCAGCAGACCGGCCGCAACCTGCTGCCGTACCTGACCGCGCTGGAAAATGTCGAGTTGCCGATGCAGTTGGCGGGCAAGCGGGGCGGAAAGGCCCGCCGGGAACGGGCCCGGGAGCTGCTCGACATGGTCGGCGTGGGCTACTGCGCGGACCGTCGGCCGGGTCAGCTCAGCGGCGGCGAGCAGCAGCGGTGCGCGGTGGCGGTGGCGGTGGCCAACGACCCGGAGGTGCTCTTCGCCGACGAGCCGACCGGTGAACTGGACGAGGCCACCGGCGCGGAGGTCTTCGCGGCGCTGCGCACGATCAACGCCGAACTGGGCGTGACCATCGTCGTCGTCACCCACGACCACGCCGTGGCCACCCAGGTCCGCCGGACCGTCGCGATCCGCGACGGCCGAACCGCCTCCGAGGTACGCCGGACCGCGCGCGTCGGCGCGGACGGCAACACCGAACTGGTCAGCGAGGAGTACGCGGTGCTGGACCGCAACGGCCGGATGCAGTTGCCGGCCGCGTTCGTCGACGCGCTGTCGCTGAAAGAGCGGGTCCGGCTCGATCTGGAGCCCGACCACGTGCAGGTACGGCCCGGTGACCGGGCCTCGGACGAGCGGGAGGCACGGGCGTGAGCCCTCAGGACATGGTGGTGGCCGGAGCGGCCGGGTTCAGCGGTGGCTCCGGAACGCCTGCGGACGAGGTGGTGCGGGTCAGCGGCGTGAGCCGGACCTTCGGCCGCGGTGAGCACGCCGTGCAGGCGGTACGGGACGTCTCGTTCAGCGCCAACCGTGGTGAGCTGGTCGCCATCCGGGGTCGCTCCGGCGCCGGCAAGACCACGTTGCTGAACATCATCGGCGGGCTGGACCGGCCGGACAGCGGCCAGGTGGTGGTGGCCGGGCACGAGGTGACCTCGGCCGGGGAGGCCGAGCTGCTGCGGCTGCGCCGAGGCACCGTCGGTTTCGTCTTCCAGACCTTCGGGTTGGTGCCGATCCTCTCCGCCGCCGAGAACGTGGGTGTGCCGTTGCGACTGGCACAGGTGCCGGCCGCCGAGCGGGAGCAGCGCGTGGCGGTGCTGCTGGAGCTGGTGGGCCTGGGCGGGCACGCGGCGCAGCGCCCGTACGAGTTGTCCGGCGGTCAGCAGCAGCGCGTGGCGGTCGCCCGCGCGCTCGCCAACGAGCCGGACCTGCTCATCGCCGACGAACCCACCGGACAGCTGGACTCGGAGACCGGCCGCTCCATCATGGACCTGCTGCGCGCGGTGGTGCACGCCCGTGGCATGACGGCCCTGGTGGCCACCCACGACCCGGCCCTGATCGACCTCGCCGACCGGGTGCTCGTCCTGCGCGACGGCCGCCTGGTCGACGGCTGACCGCTGCCCCCGGCCGTGGTCGGTGGCCGGTGGTCGGTGCTCCGGGGTCGTGGTCCGTCGTTCGTGGCCCGTGGTCCGTGGCCCGTGGTCCGTGGTCCGTGGCCCGTGATCGGTGGTCGGTGGTGCGCGGTCGGCGGTCGGCGGCCGGCGGACCACAGGCTGCGTGCCGCGGGCCGCGCGGGCTCGATCAGAGGGGACCGGCTGTGGTCTGTTCGCATCCTGTAGAGCTGCCCCAGATATGGGCCGCGCGGTAGGCGTGCGGCCTTGTGCTGGGTGTGCTGGGCGGGGCGTGTGGCCTCGTGCAGGGCGACGGCGTCTGGACTTGTGCTGAGCATGCTGGGCGGGGGTGTGCGGGACTTGTGCTGGGCGTGCTGGGGTGGGCATGCGGGCCGTGTGTTGGGTGGTACTCGTGCGGGCGTGGCCTTCCCGCCGCCACCGCCGTTGTTCGCTGCCCCAGATCTGGGGCAGCTCTACAGGGCCGGAGGGGCAACCTGGGGACCCTGAGGCGCTACAGCGCCGGCGCCACCAACGGTGCTGGCGACGTTGGCGGGCTGGCGACGTTGGCGGGCCGACGCCCTCGGCGGCGTCAGAGCGGGAGCTTCATGCCCTCGTGGCTGGCCACGAAGCCGAGCCCCAGGTAGAAGCGGTGCGCGTCCGCGCGGGACTTGTCCGTGGTGAGCTGCACCAGGGCGCAGCCTCGGTGCCGGGCCTGGTCGATGGCCCAGGTCATCAACTCCCGGCCGAGTCCCTGACCGCGCCGGTCCGAGCGGACCCGGACCGCCTCGATCAGGGACCGCTCGGCGCCGTGCCGGCCGAGCCCCGGGATGTAGGTGATCTGGAGGCAGCCGACCAGCTCGCCGCCCTGCTCGGCGACGATCAGCTGGTTGCGCGGGTCGGCGCTGATGTCGGCGAACGCACGCTCGTACGCCTCATCGACCTCGGTGAAGTCGCGGGTCTTGCCCAGGACGTCATCGGCGAGCAGGGAGATGACGGCGGGCAGGTCGGCCCGTACCGCCTCTCGGAAGATCATGTCGGTCATGCCGGTCAGCCTGGCACAGCGTCACTTGGCCGGGCAGCGCAGGCCCTCCCGGGGCACGGTCAGGTCGAGCAGGTACGCGTCGACGGCCCTGGTGATGCAGGAGGTCTGCGGGTACGCGGTGTGCCCCTCGCCCTCCCAGGTGAGCACCCGGCCGACGCCCAACATCGAGGCGAGGCGGCCGGTCTGCTCGTACGGCGTGGCGGGGTCGCCGGTCGTGCCGACCACCACGATCGGTGGTGCGCCGTTGGCCCGCCCGGTCGGGTACGGGTCCCGACCACCCGGCCACTCGACGCAGCTCAACATGCCGACCGCGAGCGCCGGACCGAACAGCGGGTACTTCGTCCGCCACTGCGACTGCAACTGGCGGATCTGCTCCCGGCTCGGCTTCTCGGTCTCGTCGGCGCAGTTGATGGCGAGGTTGGCGTCGAACAGGTTGGAGTAGTGCCCGTCGCCTTCCCGGCCGGCGTACGAGTCGGCGAGGCGGAACACGTCCTTCGGGTCGCCCTCGGCCAGCCGGTCGATGGCCCGGGCCAACTCCTGCCAGCCGGCCTCGGTGTAGAGCGAGGAGATGACCGCGTAGAAGACCCAGCCCGCCGTGGCCTCCCGCCCGTCGTCGCCGCGAAGCGGGGAGACCTTGGCCTTGTCGATGGCAGAGGTCACGGCGGCGCGGGCGTCCGGGGCGATCGGGCAGCGCGCGGCGTTGGCGGCGCACCAGCGGGTGAAGTTGTCGAAGGCCCGTTCGAACCCGCGGGCCTGGCTCTCCGAGCCGGCGATCAGCCGCTGCTGCGGATCGACGGCGCCGTCGAGCACCAGCGCGCGCACCCGCTGCGGGTAGAGCTGGGCGTAGATGGCGCCGAGCAGCGTGCCGTAGGAGTAACCCAGGTAGGTGAGCTTGTCGTCGCCGACCGCGGCGCGGACCGCGTCCATGTCCCGAGCGGCCTGCTCGCTGCCGTACAGCGGCAACTGGTCGCCGTAGCGGTCCCCGCAGCCGCGCCCGATGCGCTGGCTCAACCCGGCGAAGCCGTCGAACGCCGCCTGGCTCGCCGGATCCGGGTCGTAGCCGAAGCTGGCGTCCAGGTCGGCGTCGGAGATGCACTTCACCGGACTCGACCGGGAGACACCGCGCGGGTCGAAGCCGACGATGTCGAAGCGTTCGGTGACCGAGGCGGGCAGCCCACCGAACTGGGGGCCGAAGGAGAGGTAGACGGCGGTGTCCACACCGGAGCCGCCCGGGCCGCCGGGGTTGACCACCAGTGAGCCGATCCGGTCCCGCTGTTTGGTGGACCGGGCCCGCAGCAGGGCGATCTCGAAGGTCTGGCCGACGCCCGGCCCGGCGGTCGCCCCGCCGCCGGTGCCCCAGTCCCGGGGAACCGTGATCCGGGCACATTCGTAGCGCATGTCCGGAGCGCCCCGCCCGACCAGGTCTTCGGCAGCCTCCGGGCAGGCCCGCCAGGTCGCCGACGAGCCGGCCGGCGCCGCCGCACCCTCCACGTCGGTGCGCGGCGCGAACGCCGGCAGCGTGCAGCCGGCGGTGAGCAGCGCCGCCACGGCGAAGGCGACGAGGCTGCGACGGACCCGGCGACTGGTCGCCATCCGAGGCTGGTCGGCGGTGCAGCTCACGTGATCCTCCGGGGTCGGGTCGACGGCCAGGCTACGCCGGACCGGTGGCGGCCCGATCGAGGGTGACCGCCGGATCGCCGCGCAGCACCTGGTCCACGTCGAAGCGGATCGGGCGGTCGAGCTGGTCGTAGCGGCAGGAGCGGGGGTCGCGGTCCGGCCGCCAGCGGACGAACTGGGCGGTGTGCCGGAACCTCTCGCCCTCCATCGCGTCGTAACCCACCTCGACCACCAGCTCCGGGCGCAGCGGCTCCCACTCCAGGTTCTTGGTGCCGGTCCACCTGCTCACCCCACCCGGAATGCGCTGGCCACGCTCGTGATCGCCGTGCACCCACGGGTGCTCGCCGCCGGTGTCCCGGTATGGGGCCAGCTCGTCGAGCAACTCGGCGCGGCGGGCCATGCTGAACGACGCGCTCACCCCGACGTGGTGCAGGACGCCCGCGTCGTCGTAGAGGCCGAGCAGCAGCGAACCCACCACCGGGCCGGACTTGTGCCAGCGGAAGCCGGCCACCACCGCGTCGGCCGTACGGGCGTGCTTGACCTTGAACATCAACCGCTTGCCCGGCTCGTACGGCAGGTCGGCCGGCTTGACGATCAGCCCGTCCAGCCCGGCGCCCTCGAAGACGTCGAACCAGCGGCGTGCGGTCTCCGGATCGGTCGTGACCTGGGTGACGTGCACCGGCGGGCGCACCCCGGCCAGCGCCTGGACCAGACGCTCCCGGCGGCGCGGGTACGGCTGGTCGAGCAGCGCCTCGTCACCGATCGCCAACAGGTCGAAGGCGACGAAGTCGGCGGGAGTGGTCTCGGCGAGCAGCTTCACCCGCGACGCCGCCGGGTGGATGCGCTGGGCCAGCAGCTCGAAATCCAGCCGGGGCTGGCCGGACGGCCCGTCCCGCCGGATCACGATCAGCTCGCCGTCGACGGCGCACCGCTCGGGCAGCTGACGGCGGGCCTGCTCGACCACCTCGGGGAAGTAGCGGGTCATCGACTTACCGCCCCGGCTGGCCAGCTCAACCTCGTCGCCGTCACGGAACACGATGCACCGGAACCCGTCCCACTTGGGCTCGTAGGTGACCCCGGGGGTGGTGGGCAGCCTCGGGACGCTCTTGGCCAGCATCGGCTCGACGGGCGGGTTGATCGGCAGGTCCACGGCGACCAGTCAATCAGACGGGGCCGACAGTCGTGAGGCAGATCACCATGGGTGCGGCGGTGGCGTGTCCGCCCGCGCGCCGCTCGTCCTGCCTGGGTGAATCAGATAACCGCAGGTCAGAGCTAGTTTCGCGGAGTGTCCGAGTGGGTCTGTGACTGCTGCGGGCGGTGGCGGGTGAGCGTGGAGCTGATCCGGGGCCGCTACCGCTACCGGCTGACCCGCCGTTACCCGCAGCGGTTCGGCGGTGGCCGCGACGTGCTCGGCGAGGTCGGCTCGGTGACGGAGCTGGAGGAGCTGCTGCGTCGGCGTACCCCATTGAGCCTGGCGGACCTGCGCGAAGCCGCCTGATCCCGCGCGGCTGGCGGACCCACGGCCCGATCGACGATCGGACCGGCCGGCGGATGCCGCCGTCACGATCCGCCGGGCAGCGTCGTCGGCAGGGCGTGGCGGCGCCGGCCGGCGCCGCCGGGAAGGGGACGCGATGCGGTTCGAGGCGGACACGGAGGTCGGCGCGGACGCCGAGCGGGTCTGGGCGTTGCTTGTCGACGTGGCGCGGTGGCCAGAGTGGACGGCCTCGGTGAGTCGGGCCGAGCGGGGTGAGTCCAGGGCCCCTCGCGGTCGGCGCCACCGCCCGCCTGACCCAGCCGAGTGGCCGAGCTGACGTACCCGGAGGTGGGACGGACCCGGCATGGCGCGCTGCCCGGCGGATACCACCACCTGCGCCACCGGACCCCGTTGTCGACCGGCTGTTTCGAGACCGCGGCCGAGGCGGTGCTGAGCTGGCGGCTGCACCGCGCCGCCGGGGTCCGGATGCGCACCGACGCGGCACGAGCTACCGAGGGTGTGCTGGTCACGGCCGGTCTCGGGGTCGGGTCGGCCCGCGTGTGGGGGCCCTGCCGGGTGGTCTGGAGCGACGAGTCGCCCACGCTCGCCGGCTTCGGCTACGGCACCCTCCCCGGTCACCCGGAGCGGGGCGAGGAGGCGTTCGTGGTCGGCCAGGACGACAGTGGCGCGGTCTGGTTCGAGGTACGCGCGTTCAGCCTCCCGGACCGTTGGTTCACCCGCGCGGCCGGCCCGGCCGTCCGGGCGGTGCAGCACGCGTACGCCTGGTGGCTCGGTCGCACTCTGCGCCGGCTCTGCGCCGGCCGCTGACCCGGCGGCCTCAAAAGCGGGCGAACGAGCGAATCGGGGCGCGCGGGCCGTACTTCGGCGCCTGGATGCCGGCGGCCTCCAGCAGCAGACACACCCGACCCCGATGCCCCCTGAACGGCTCCAGCAGGGCCAGCATCCGAGCGTCGTCACCCCTCGGTTCGCCGGCGAGCGCCCAGGCCACCGTGTTCGGGATGTGGTAGTCGCCGACGCTGACCGCGTCCGGGTCACCGTAGGCGATCCGGACCACCTCGGCGGCGGTCCACGGGCCGATGCCCGCGATGGCGGTCAGCCGCCGGGTGGCCTCGGTGGCGTCCACGCAGCGCTCCAGCCGATCGGCGAGCGCGGCGGCGCGCCGCAGCGTGTCGGCCCGGCGCTGCTCCACGCCGAACGGGTGGAACACCCAGTACGGGGTGGCGGCCACCGCGGCGGCCTCGGGCGGCAGCAGCAGCGGTTGCAGCGGGCCGGGTGCCGGCTCCCGGAAGTGCCGCACGGTCGCCGCGTACGCCCGGTACGCCTCCTTGCCGGTGACCTTCTGCTCGAAGACCGCGCGCAGCAGCCGGGGGAAGACCTGCCCGGTGGTGGGCATCCGCAGCCCCCGGTGCTCCCGGGCCAGCCGGGCGACGAGCGGGTGCGCCGCCGCCAACTCGGCGAAGCCGGTCAGGTCGTCGTGCAGCCCGGCGATCTTGTCGGCGCGGGCCACCACGTGCTCGGCGCCCGGTCCGTAGCCCTCGGCGAGCAGCTCACCGCCCGCCGGCCGCAGCGCGAGGGTGGCCGGCCCGTCCGGGGTGCGGGTAGCCCACCAGAACGTGCCGGCGGCGACGCGCGCGCACGGGTCGTACGGGCTGAAGGTCAGGCCGCGGACCGACGCGGCCAGCCGGTAGCCGACGGGCGGGTGCAGCACCCTCGTCGCGGCAGGCTCGGTCTCGGTCACCCCGCTACTCTGCCAGGTCGCGGTACGGCGCCGGTCGTCGACCAGCCGCCCGCGGGCACGGCGGTGGCCGGTCGCGCCCTCCCCGGCTGCGACCGGCCACCGTGCCCTGGCGTATCGGGATCAGTACGAGTAACCCGAACCGCCGGCGTCGCTCGACCCGCTGTCCGCCGGCGGCGCGACGGCCTTCGGCGTCGAGGTGGGCAGGCAGGTCAGGTTCTTCTTGCCGTTCTGGTCGACCACGAACCAGGTGCCGCCGACGGCCTGGCCCTTCCACTGGCCGGGCTTCTTGTCGCCGATGTAGCGGTACACCGGCCAGCCGCCGATGGTGAGCTGTCGGGTGCCGTCCTGTCGGGTGACGCTGCCGACCTTGTCGTCGGAGAGGCCGGTGAGCTGCGGGTTGCCGTCGGTCAACGCCGGCGGCCACACCTGCGCGCACTTGTCGACGCAGTTCGACGCGGGCGGGTCGGCGGTGTCCTTGTCGAACCGGTACAGGACCCAGCCGTCCTGGTCGGTCACGACGTTGCCCATCCGGGCGATCTTCTTGCCGATCAACTGCTCGGTCAGGTCGACGTCCGCGGGCGGCGGCGCGTCGGCGACCGGCGCCTCCGCGGATGCCGACGCCTCGGGTTCAGCCGACGCGGTGGGCTCGGCCGCGGCGACGGCGACCGGCTCGGCCGCGCTCGAGTTCGCCCCGTCGTAACCCGCGGGAGCGCAGGCCGTTAGTGCGACCATCGCGCTCGCGACGATGACGGTCCGCTTCATCTGTGCCACGTGCCCTCCTCATTCTTGGCAGTTCACCCATAGGTACGGCGGGCAGGCTGTCAAGGTTGAAGAAGTAACAGTGGTCAATTTCACGCGAATGGATTGAACCAAATCGAGCGTCCATCCGTATGGCCCTCCACACGGCACCTTCGGTCACACAACAGATCGACGCCGGCCATTGAGACAATGACCGGCGTCGAGGATGGTACGCGACCCTTACATGGGCACCGTGACCAGCGGACTGGCCACCCCGTTGCGGTCGACCGACTGCACCTGGAGCTGCTTGATGTCACTCGCCAACGCGGACGTCGAGGCGCTCAGCTCAAGACCCTGCGGGCGATTGTTCGTGCCGTAACCGCCATCGGGCACCGACCACGTCGAAATCACCTCGGTGGTGCCGTTCGTGCGCACCACCATCAACCGGCAGATGCGTGGGCCGGGCAGTTTCCGCAGGCTGAAGTTGATGCGGGTGCCGTACTCCCGCTCGACCAGGAACATCGTCGTCTGCACGCCCGTCGTCGGGTCCGTGGCGTCGACCTGGTCGCCCTCCTCCTCGGTGCCGCCGACGCCCGGGCCGCTCGGCGGCGCGGTCGGCGCGCTCGTCGGCGGGTCGTTGGCGGCGGCGCTCGTCGTCGGCTCCGCGAGAAGCCCCGGCGCCTCGTCCCCGGCCACACTCACGAAGCCGTAACCCGTCAACCCGCCGAAGACCACCACCGCCGCGGCGGTCGCGAGCAGCTGACGAAACCGGGTACGCCGTCGGTCGGCCCGGACCGCTACCAACGTCCGGTCCAGCAGCGCCGGATCGGTGGCGGTCTGCTCCAGTGCCATCATCGTCTCGCCGTCGATGCCGGAGAGCAGCCCCACCACCGGCACCATCGTCTCCAGCTCGGCCGCGCACGCCCAGCACGCGGCGAGATGCTCCTCGAACCGCTCAGTGTCCTGCTCGTCGAGCACGCCGAGCGCGTACGCGGCGACGTCCATATGGTCTGGCCGGCTCATTCTGTCACCCCCCGCTCCTGCAGAGCCGTGCGCAGCGCGCGCAGCGCGTAGTAGACCCGCGACTTGGCGGTGCCCAGCGGAAGCCCCAACTCCTCGGCAGCCTCCGGCACCGTCCGCCCCCGGAAGTACGTCGCGATCAGGATCTCCCGATGCGACTGACTCAGCGTACGCAGCGCGTCCGCCACCGTCATCGTGCGCAGCACCCGGTCGGTGCTGTCCGCCTCGGCGAACGCGGTCAGGTCCCGGTCGTACGTCTCCGGCGGCCGGGCCTCCTGGCTGCGGTGCTCGTCGATGGCGATCCGACGGGCCACCGTGACCAGCCACGGCCGCAGCGAACCCTGCCCCTGCGCACCGAGGCGGTGCGCGTTACGCCAGGCCCGCAGCAGCGTCTCCTGCACGATGTCCTCCGCGCGCTGCCGGTCCCCCCCGGTGAGCCGCATGACGAACATCAGCAACGGGCCGGCGTGCTCGGCGTAGAGCAGCCGGATCAACTGGTCGGAGTGGCTGGCCTCGGTTGTCGTCGCCTGGTGGCGCCCGGGCGCCGGTTGGGGCGTCACCGGACCATTTTGGCGAGACATGGCTCGGGCGTCGACCCCCCGGGCAGACGAGGTCGGCCGCGACGACCGCGCGGACAACCAGTCCGCGCGAACCGCGTCGCCATGCCAACCGGCCGCCACCGCATGCATGCAGACCTCCGGGATGTCCGTGACCAACGCCGCCCCCACAAGGCGGGCCGCCCGGTGGTACGCAGCGCCGCCCCGAGCGGATCAACAAACCGCGAAAAAAGTTCGACGGAGAGGTCGGCGGGCTCGGATCGACCAGTCAGCGGCGGACGGAGAACAACCCCGGCGGCGGCGGATCCGAGCCGGTGGCGTCCGCGTCCCGCACCACCGCCGCGCCACCGACGAAGCGGTCCAACTCGTCGCCGGCCACCACCCGGCCGGGGAACCAGTCCCCGGCCGCCCGCCGGGTCAACGCGGGGACCGGGGGAGTCGTCCGCCCGGCGACCAGCACCAGATTGCCGTACCGGCGACCGCGCAGCACCGCCGCGTCACCGACCAGGCACGCCTGGGGCAGCACCGAGCGCACCGTGGCGACCTGGCCACGGGCGTACCGTAGCGGCGGGCCGTCGGCCAGGTTCGCCAGCAACCAGCCCGCCGGGCGGAGCACCCGCGCCACCTCGGCGGCGTACTCCACCGACGTGAGGTGCGCCGGCGTGCGGGCACCGGCGAAGACGTCGGCGACCACCACGTCGTAACTGGCGTCCCGCGTCGAGGCCAGCACCGCCCGCGCGTCCTGCACACGAACCCGCAGCCGGGCGTCCGCCGGCCAGGGCAACGCGCGGCGCACCAGCTCCACCAGAGCGCCGTCCACCTCGGACACCCGCTGGGTGGACCCGGGCCGGGTGGCCGACACGTAGCGGGGCAGGGTCAGCGCGCCACCGCCGAGGTGCAGCACCCGCAGCGGCTCGCCGGGCGGCGCGACCAGGTCCAGTGCGGCGGCCAGCCGCCGGACGTACTCGAACTCCAGATGCGTGGGATCGGTCAGGTCGACGTGCGACTGCGGCGCCCCGTCCAACAGCAGCGTCCACGAACCGGCCCGGTCCGGCGACGGCACCAGTTCGGCCCGCCCGGTGTCCACCTGCTCGACCACCCGGTCATCCGCTCGTTTGCGTCCCACCGCGACCCGCTCCCGCTCAGCGGCCGACGCGCGCCGCGGTGGTCAACGCGCGGTGCAGCAGACGGGAATCGCCGAGCAACGCCCGCAGGCGGCGCTCCAGACCGGCGATCGGGATGAGGTTCTGCGGCGCCCGCGGATCCTTGTACGGAGTCGACGCGAACCGGGGCAGCGTGACCAGCGACAGGTCGGCCAGGTCGATCGCCGCCTCGACGGGCAGGTCGGCGGAGCACTCCACCCGGACGATCCCGGCCCACGGCGCACCCACGGCCACCGGCAGCCGCAGATACCACGACCACCCGCCCCAGGCCGTGCCGAGCCGGAACACCGGTGACCGCTGACCGGACGCCAGACCGGTCACCACAGCCGTCAGCCGGGCGTCCAGGTACTGGCTGTGCTGGGTCTTGATGTAGCCGAGCGTGCGCGGCAACTGGCGGCGACTGCGCAACGGGCCGTCCACCACCAACAGGTCGCCGTCGACCCGGGCGGCGTCGGACACCGCCACCTCCAGCGCGGTCAACGGACCCTGCACGGCCGCCGGCAGCTTCGCCAGCTCGCCGGTGCCGCCCACCCGGTGCACCGGGTAGCGGATGGCGCCCGCCACCACGTCCTGCGCCGACGGGCTCGCCGTGAACAGGCCCCGGCCCACCCGCGTGCCAGCCAACTGGGCCGCGCCCCGACCGAGGTCGCAGCGGACCACCCCGGCCGCGTACGACGCCGCCAGCCCCGGGAAGGACCCGCCGTCCGCCTCGGCCGTCCAGATGCTCGCGTCGATCCGGCGGACCCCGTCGACAAGCAACACCACGTCGGGGGCCCGCACGTCCGCGCGTACCCCGATCGCCCGCCAGTCGACGGCCGGCAGCTCCACGTCGGCGTCGACCTGCGCGCTGCTCGGCGTCGCCGGCCCGGACGCGGACGCCTCGAACGACGCACCGTACGCCGGATCCCACGAGTCGACGAAGAACGCGGCGTCGCTCACCCGGCCGACCTTCCGTTCGCGACTGCGGGGCTCCGCTGCGCCGCACTCCTCGCGCTCACCGGCCCGTCCGTTCGACGCGCGCCGAGCGGGCATCCTTGCGCACCTCGAAGCGGACCGGGATCCGCTCGGCCAGCGCCGCGACATGGGTGACCACGCCGACCATCCGGTCACCCCGGGCGGCCAGGTTCTCCAGGGTCGCGGCCACCGTGTCCAGCGTGGCCGCGTCCAGCGTGCCGAAACCCTCGTCCAGGACGATCGACTCCAGACTCGCCGCGGTCGTCGACATGCCGGCCAGCTGTTCGGAGAGCGCCAGCGCCAACGCCAGCGACGCCTGGAACGTCTCGCCACCGGAGAGGGTGCGCACCCCCCGGCGCAGCCCCGCGTCGTGGTGGTCGACCACGAAGAACTCGCCCTTGTCGTGCACCAGCTCGTACTGGCCCGAGGACAGCTCCCGCAGGATCCCCGACGCGCCGTCGACCAGCAGGTCCAACGCCTCCGCCAGCAGCCACCGCTCGAAGTTGTTGGCCCGCAGGTGCCCCGCGAGGGCCCGTGCCACCTGCGCCTCGCGCTCGTGCCCGGCCCGCTGCTCGCGCAACGTGCCGGCCTGCTCGCGGCGCTCGGCCAGCCGGCGCCGGTCGGCCTCGGCCCGCTCCACGGCCACCGTCGCGGCGTGCACCGGGTCCTCGCCGACGGGCACGTCGGCGGCGGCGAAGCGGTCGGCGATCTGCCGCTGCACCGCGTCGGCCGCCGCCTCGGCGTCGGCGACGACGGTGGCCCGGCCGGCCCGGTCGGCGCGGCGGCGCTCGGCCTCGGCCGCCGCCCAGTCGGTCAGCACCGCCCACGAGGCCGCCACGTCGTCGCGATCAGCCGCCGGCGGACCGAACCGCGCCAGAGCGTCGCGGGCCGTGTCGAAGCCCCGCCACGCCGACCGCAGGCGCTCCTCGGCCGCGTCCACACCCGCGCGCGCCTGTCGGGCGCTGTCCCGGCCGGCCCGCACGGCGGTCGCCGCCTCCTCCAGGGCGCGTCGCAGCCGGGCGTGCTCGGCCAACTCCCGGCGCAGCACCCCCGGCTCGGCCGCTCCGGTGAGCTGCCCGTCCAGCTCGGCCAGCCGGGCGTCCACCTGCTCCTGCCGGGCGCGGGCCTGCACCAGCAGCCGCTCCAGGTCACGCGCCGCCGCGTCCCGCTGCTGCACCACCGCCTGCGCCGCCTTGGTGGCGGCCCGCGCCGCCTTGCCGGCGGCCGTCGCGGCGGCCACCGCCGAGTCGGCCGGAACCGCCGGCACCTCGGCCACCGGGTGCTCGCACACCGGGCAGGCCGCACCGGGATGCAGGTGCACTCGCAGGCTGACCGCCAGGTCGGTGGCCTTCGCCTCCTCGTGCGCCCGGAAGGCCGCCTCCAACTCGGCGTCGGCCCGCTCGGCGTCCGCGCGGGCGGCGGCCAGCGCCGCGACAGCCGTGGCGTGCTCCTCGTCCGCCGCGCGCACCGCCGCGCGGACCGTGTCGGCCTCGCCGGTCAGCCGATCCCGATCGTCGTACGCCCGCAGCAGCAACCGCAGCGCGCTCTCGTCACCGGCGCCGGCCAGCTCACCGCGCAGCTTCTCCTCCCGCTCCTCGGCCAGCGACACCGCCGTGGCCGCGGCGTCGGCCTCGGCCCGCGCCGCGCTCACCGCGCGGGCCACCTCGGCCACCCCGTGCGGGGCACGCACTCCGGACAGCACGCCCAGCTCGTCGTCGAGCGCGGTCAGGGCAGCCGCCGCGTCCCGCGCCCGTGCCCGGGCCGCCGCCAGCTCCGGCATGGCCCCGGTCACCGCGTCGGCCAGCTCGGCCATCCGGCCCACCCGGGCGTCGGCCTCGGCCAACGCCTCGTCGTCCACCCCCGTCAGACCGGCGAGCACCTGATCGACCGCGTCCAGCCGGGCTTCCGCCTGCGCGGCGCGCGCCGTCGCCCGCTTCTGCACGTCCTCGTAGACGCCGAGGCCGAGCAGGTTGACCAGGATCTGCTGCCGGGTCGCCGGCTTGGCGTGCAGGAAGTCGGCGAACTGACCCTGCGGCAGCACCACACAGCTGGTGAACTGCTCGTACGGCAGCCCGACCGCCTCCAGCACCGCCTGTTCCATCTCGGCGGGCGTCCCGGCGATCACCTCGCCGAGGTCGTCCGGGCTCAACCCGGTGTCGAGTTTGGTCACGTCGAAGCCGGCCGGCATCACCTGCAGTCCGGCGTTCGCGGTCTTCACGTTGCCCCGGCCGTCCCGGCGCACCACCCGGGTCGCCACGTACCGGGCGCCGCCGGACTCGAAGACCAGCCGCACCCGGGCCTCCGTCGCCGACGGCGCCAGCGCGTTGGCCAGCCCGCGGGCGCCACCCCAGCGGGGCACCGTGCCGTAGAGCGCGAAGCAGATGGCGTCCAGCACGGTGGACTTGCCCGAGCCGGTGGGGCCGATCAGCGCGAAGAAGTCGGCGTCGGTGAAGTCGACTGTCGTCTCGTCCCGGAAGACCGTGAAGCCGGCCATGTCCAACCGCATCGGCCGCATCAGTGCTCGACCTCCTCGAAGAGCTCGTCGAAGAGTTCCCGCACGCCCTCGTCGGCGTGGCCCCGGCTGTCCAGGTAGTCGGCGAACAGCTCCCGTGGCGAACGCCCGGACCGCTGCGCGATGCGCGCGCCGCTGCCCGGCGCGGCGAGCAGCTCCGGGTCGATCCGGATCTCCAACGCCCGGGGGAGCAGCTCCTGGATCTCCTCGCGCAGGCCGGCGCGGGGCTGCTCCCGGACGAACACGCGCAGCCACGCGTCCGGCGCCTCGATCTCGGCGAGCTGGGCCAGGGTGCCGCGCACCGTCCGCAGCGCGCTCGCGGCGGTCACCGGCACCTCGCGTACCCGGGCGGCCGTGCTGGCGGTCACCTCGACCACCGTCACCGAGGGCACGTTCTCCTGCTCGCCGAAGTCGACGGCGAGCGGGCTGCCGCTGTAGCGCACCGGGCACGGGCCCTCGACGCGCTGCGCCCGGTGCAGGTGGCCCAGCGCCACGTAGTGCGCGGTCGCGGGGAAGACGGTGGCCGGCACCGCGTAGCCGAGCACCGTGTGCGCGTCCCGCTCACCGCCGCCGGCCGCCGCGCCGGTCACCGTCAGGTGCGCGGTGACCAGGTGCACCCGGTCCGGCTCGGCGAAGCCCTCGGTGAGGCGGCCCAGCACACGGCCCAGGTGGTCGGCGTACGTCTGGTTGGCCTCCGCGGCGGTCAGCTCGTACATCTCCAGCGCGCGGATCGCGTACCGCTGGGACAGAAACGGCAGCGCGGCCAGCTGCCACCGCTCCCCGCCGGCCGTGGTGCCGTCGATCACGTGTTCGGCCGGGTTCTCGCGGACGCCCCCGCGCAGCGTGATGCCGGCGGCCTCGGCCCACGGCCGCAGCGCGTCCAGCGCTGGGCCGTTGTCGTGGTTGCCACCGATCGCGACCACGTCCGCGCCGGTCCGACGCAGCGCGGTCAGCGCCCGGGTGACCAGCCGGGTCGCCTCTGACGTCGGCGCGGCCGTGTCGTAGAGGTCACCGGCGACGATCACCAGATCCGGCTTCTCGGCACGGGCGATGTCGATCACCCCGGCGAGGACGGCCTTGTGCTCCTCGGCCCGGGACTGCCCCTTGAGCACCTTGCCCACGTGCCAGTCGGAGGTGTGCAGGATCTTCACAGTTGCACCGGCCCCTACCTAGAACGGGATGTCGTCGTCGGTGCCGCCGCCGGAGCCCACCACGGCGAACGGGTCGGCGGACTGGGTGATCGAGCGCAGCGTCTCCGATGGTGCCCGGCCCGCCTCGGAGACCCGGGTGGCCCAGGCCGGGAACGGGAACTCCAGGCAGAGCGGCACCGGGATGTCCGGCTGGTTGACGAACATGGTGCCCGGCTTGGCCAGCAACGCCCGCTGACGCTGCGCGGGCGGCAGGAAACCGTACTCCGGGCGGGACGCCTCGGCCGGATCGAGCCGGCCGACCACCCGGATCGCCGAGTTGGTGACGATGCGCCGCTCCACCTCGCTCGCCGTCTGCTGGGCGCCGATCAGGATGACCCCGAGCGACCGCCCCCGCTCGGCGATGTCGAGCAGCACCTCCTTGATGGGGGAGGAGCCCTCCCGGGGCGCGTACTTGTTGAGCTCGTCGAGGACGACGAACAGCAACGGCTTGGCGGTGCCGGACTTCTCCTTGCGCTCGAACTCGCTCTTGAGCGTCACGCCGACGACGAAGCGCTGGGCCCGGTCCGGAAGGTTGTGCAGGTCGACCACTGTCACCTGCGCCGACTCGCTCGTGTTGATCGAGTGCGGGCGACGGGTCGCCAGGTCGCCACGGATCAGCCGGGCGAGATCCTTCTTGCTGCCGATCAACCGGCGGGCGAACGCGTTGACGGTGCCCAGGCCGACCGCGCTGCCCGCCCAGTCGGAGCGGGTCTCGTCGTCGTTGAGCGCCTCGACGATGTGGTCGACGAGGTCGCCGTAGGAGCCGAGCCGGACCCCGTCGATGCTCACCCCACCGTCGGCGGGCTGGGCGTAGCGGGCCAGGTGCGCGGTGACCGAGTGCACGACCATCGTGTACTGCTGGCGCTCGTCGTCGGCGTCGGCGAAGACGTACGGCAGCAGGCGGTCGGCACAGAACTCGCTCAGCGTCCAGTAGAAGGCGTCCACGCCGGTGAGCCGGCTGCTCACGTCCGGGGTGCCGGCCGCGTCGCCGACCCGGGGCGGGGCGTACACCCGCACGTCCGGGAAGGCGCCGGCGCTCAGGCCCAGCTTCGCGTACGCCGCCCGGGTCGGCTCGTCGAGGCGCGTGTTGGGGTGGTCGAGGAACAGCAGGTCCTCGCCCTTGACGTTGAAGATCAGCGCCTTGGCGTTGACCGCGTCGCCGCCCAGGACGCCGGAGCGGAAGACCGAGTAGAGCAGGAAGGTGGCGAAGCTCGTCTTGGTGGCCACCCCGGAGATGCCCGAGATGGAGACGTGCGCGCCCCGGCTGCCGTCGAGGAAGTCGGCGTTCAGGTAGACCGGCACCCCGTCGCGACCCATGCCCATCGGGATGCGCCGCTCCATCCGGTCGAAGTGCAGCGCCCGAGCCCGTGCGTCGCCCTCGGCCCGGTGCACCACCGCCCCCGGGGTCGGCGGCACGTAGAACTCCGGGTCGACCCGGGTGGTGGTCACCTCGGCCGCCTCCTGCACCTGGGCCGGCAGTGTGCCGTCGGCGATGGCGAACACGTCGGAGTCGAACTGGGCGCCCTCGTGCCGGGCCCGGACCTGGGTGACCACGCCGGCGATCGTCACCGGCTCGCGGTCGGGCAGCTCGCGGCGGGTGACCACCACGTCGTCGAGCTGGAGGTAACTGCCGGGCGCCACGGCCGTCCAGAACTGCAACGGGGTCGCGTCGGCGGTGCCGAGCACCCGGCCGACCGGCTGGCCCGGGCCGGCCAGGCCGTCGTGGTCGGCGTCGCTCATCGGGCGGGGTGGGTCGGTCGGGCAACGCGGTCGGGGCACATGCCCTGCATCCTGCCCGAGGAGTACGACAGGTCGCCACGCGACGCGGCGGAGGACACGATGCCCGGTCACACTCGCGACGCTCGGTGTGTGACCGGGCGACGGTTCGTCACGGGCGGGCGTGGCGGAGCATGAGGACGCCGTCGTCGGCGGCGAGCACGTGCCGCAGCGGCAGGTGCCGGGGCGCGCTGGCGTCGCCGGCGGTGATCCGGCCCGCGCCGGGGCCGGCGAGCAGCGGCGCGACGGTGAGGCACAGCTCGTCCACCAGGTCGGCGGCGGTGAGCGCGCCGAGCAGGTGCGGGCCGCCCTCGCAGAGCAGTTGGGTCAGCCCGCGCCGGTGCAGCTCGGCCAGGCTGGCGGCGAGGTCGACCCGGTCGGTCCCGCAGCGCAGCAGGTCGGCGACGTCGGTCAGGCCGGGCGGCGGGTCGGCATCGGCGCGGGTGAGCACGATCGGCCGGACCGGGGCGTCGGCGAAGGCCGCCTGCGCCGGGTCCAGGTCGAGGGAGCCGGACACGACCACCAGCGTCGGGTACGCGGCCAGCCCGTTCGCCCGCCGCCAGGCGCGTCGCGGATCGTCGAGTCGGACCGCGCGGTAACCCTCGTGTCGCAGGGTGCCGGCGGCCACCACCAGGGCGTCGCAGACCATCCGCAGCAGGCCGAAGACCCGCTTGTCCGGCTCGCCGGACAGGCCGGCGGAGTAGCCGTCCACACTGACCGCGCCGTCCAGGCTGGCGACGAAGTTCACCCGCAGCCGGGGCTGGTCCGCGCGCTGGTAGAGCGCGGTAAGCGTGGCGTCGTCGAGCGGCTGGGTGGACGGCTCGGGCCAGAGTCGCCGGATCGGGATTCCGACCGTCATTCGCCGGCCCGACCGGTGACCGGAGGGGTCGGTTCGGCGGTACGGTGCTGGCAGTCGCACCAGTTCCGGCCCGGGCAGTCATCGTGCCGCCGGGCCCGGCACGCTCGGCAGATCATGCTCGCAGCCTAAGCCGCTCAAGGACAGGACAGCATGCCGCGTCAGATCTTCCAGTTGAAGATGTCCCTCGCCGGCGTACGTCCGCCGGTGTGGCGCCGGGTGCTCGTTCCGGCCGGCTACACGCTGGACCGACTGCACCGGGTCGCCCAGCACGCGATGGGCTGGCGGGACTGCCACCTGCACTCGTTCGAGATCGACGCGGTGGCGTACGGCGAGCCGGACCCGGACGGAGGCCTGGCGCTGCACGACGAGCTGGACGTCCGGCTGGACGCGGTTCTCGGCAAGGGCAGCAGGTTCTCCTACACGTACGACTTCGGTGACTGGTGGGAGCACGACCTCGTCGTCGAGGACGCGCTGACCGCCGATCAGGACGAGCGGTACCCGGTCTGCCTGGACGGCCAGCGGGCCTGCCCCCCGGAGGGCATCGGTGGGCCGTCGGGCTACCAGGCGCTGCTCGCGGCCCTGGCCGATCCGACCCATCCGGAGCGGGCCGTGCTGCGGGGCTGGGTCGGTGAGGGCTTCGATCCGACGTTCTTCGACCCCACCGTCGCCACCACACTGCTGCGTCGCTTCTGCTGACCCCGCCTGGCGTACGGGTCGACGTCCGTCACTAGCGGTGCCGGTCTGAAACAGGGCGGTAACGATCTGGGAACGCTCCCATTGGTCTATTGACACCCTGGTAGCGCCCCGGCAATCTCATGGGAGCGCTCCCGGGGAGTGGCGGAAGTCTCCTTCACAGCTCTCCCCAGATCGTCCACGACCACCGGTCCGGCGGCGGCAGGGGCGCTGCAGCACCCCCCACCACGCACGACACACCAAGCCTCACCACTTGAGAGGGGTCAGGATGAGCGTCACCTCACGTCGTCGCTTTGCGGCGATCGCGCTCGCGTCCGTCGCCGTACTCGCCTCGGCGACCGCCTGCGGCGACGACTCGTCGTCCGATTCGGACGGCGGCAAGGTCACCCTGGTCGTCGACGTCTTCGGCGACCAGGGCTTCGGATACGAAGATCTTTACAAGCAGTACCAGACTGAGCACCCGAACGTCACCATCCAGGAGCGCGGCAAGGGTCTCGGCCTGGGTGACTACAACACCCGGCTGACGCAGCAGATCACCGCCGGCGCGGGCGCCGGCGACGTCGTCGCTCTCGAAGAGGGCACGATCGTGCAGTTCTTCGCGCAGGCCGACAAGTTCGTGAACCTGGCCGACCACGGCGCCAACGACCTCAAGAGCAACTTCCTGCCCTGGAAGTGGGAGGGTGGCCTCACGCCGGACGGCAAGGTGCTCGGTCTCGGCACCGACGTCGGTGGCATGGCCGTCTGCTACCGCAGCGACCTCTTCAAGGCCGCCGGCCTGCCGACCGACCGCGAGCAGGTCGGCGCCCTCTGGCCGACGTGGGACGCGTTCATCGCCCAGGGCCAGAAGTTCGCCGCCGCCGACAAGAAGCACAAGTTCGTCGACTCGGCCACCAACTTCTACAACATCGTGCTGATGCAGACGGCGGGCGCCGGCAGCGGCTACACCTACTTCGACAAGAGCAACAAGCTCGTCGTCGGCGAGAACCCGGACGTGCAGTCCGCGTTCCAGCAGACCACCAAGATGATCAGCGCGGGTCTGTCGAACAACCTGCGGAGCTTCTCCAACGAGTGGAACGCCGGTTTCAAGAACGGCAGCTTCGCCACCATCGGCTGCCCGGCGTGGATGACCGGTGTCATCAAGGGTCAGGCCGGTGACGCGGCGGCCGGCAAGTGGGACGTGGCCAAGGCGCCGGGCAACGGCGGCAACTGGGGCGGTTCCTGGCTGGCCGTGCCGAAGGCCAGCAAGCACCAGAAGGAAGCCGCCGAGCTGGCCAAGTTCCTGACCAGCGCCAAGAGCCAGACCGAGGCGTTCAAGAAGGTCGGCAACCTGCCCTCGTCGCCGCAGGCTCTTGAGGACCCGGCCGTGCTGGCCGCCACCAACGAGTACTTCAGCGGCGCACCGATCGGCAAGATCTTCGCCGCCGGCGCGAAGGAGCTGAAGCCGGTCTACCTCGGCCCGAAGAACCAGGCGGTCCGGGACGCGGTCGAGAACGCGCTGCGCAGCATCGAGCAGGGCAAGGCCGCCGACGCCGCTTGGCAGGACGCGGTGAAGAACGGCCAGGCAGCAGGCAAGTAACGGCTGTGACGCGCTCACGGGTGGTGCCGCTGCGGCACCACCCGTGAACCCGCGTCGGAACGCCCTGCCGCGGCGCCCACGACGGCGTCGCCGAGTGTGAAGGACCGCTCATGAGCTCCCTGAAGACCCCCGCGCCACCGGGTGCGTCGGCCCGCCGGTCGCGTCCCGCTCCGCGGCACTCACCGACGCGCCGCCGGCAGTTGAACCGGCTGGACCTGCGCCTCACCCCGTACGTCTTCGTCCTGCCGTTCTTCGTGCTGTTCGCGATCTTCGGCGTCTACCCGATCGTCTACACGTTCTGGATCGCGATGACCGACCGGTCACCGATGAACGCGACGATCAGCTTCGTCGGTCTGGACAACTTCGTCGAGTTGTTCACGAACGATCCGCAGTTCTGGAACGCGGTGGTGAACACCTTCGGGATGTTCGCGCTCTCCACCATCCCGCAGCTGATCATCGCCCTGCTGCTGGCGAACGCCCTGAACCGGCGCATCCGCGGTCAGATGTTCTTCCGGCTGGCCATCGCGATGCCGATCATCACCTCGACCGCCGTGGTGGCGCTCATCTTCTCGATGATCTACGCCCGCGAGTTCGGCCTGATGAACTGGCTGCTCGACCTGGTCGGCGTCGGCCCCATCGACTGGCGGGCCAACCGCTTCGCCTCCTGGTTCGCCATCGCCACGATGGTCGACTGGCGGTGGGTGGGTTACAACGCCCTGATCTACCTCGCGGCGATGCAGTCGATCAACAAGGACGTGTACGAGGCGGCCGCCCTCGACGGCGCCTCCCAGCGCCGGCAGTTCTGGTCGATCACCATCCCCCAGCTGCGTCCCACCATCATCTTCACGCTGATCATCTCGACCATCGGCGGTCTGCAGCTCTTCACCGAGCCGCTGATGTTCACCAGCGGCTCGGGCGCGCTCTCCGGCGGCACGGAGGGTCAGTTCCAGACGATCACGATGTACCTGCTGGACGTCATGAACCAGCGGTTCCGGTGGGGGTACGCGGGTGCCGTCGCCCTGGTGCTCTTCCTGCTGATCGCGTCCGTCTCGTTCCTCAACTACCTGCTGGCCCGCCGAATCAGCTCCGACAAGTGAGGGTGGCCCACCCATGACCAGTACCACTCTGCGACCGCCGGCGGTCCGGCCACCGGCCGGGCGCACCGGCATCCGCCACCGGGCGGAGAAGCTCTGGACGGCCAGCCCACTGACCTGGTTCGGGCTCGTCCTCGGCGTGATCCTGTCGCTCTTCCCGTTCTACTGGATGATCGTCATCGCCTCGCGGACCAGCGACGCCGCGAACTCCTGGCCGCCGCCCTTCCTGCCCGGCGGCAAGCTGGGCGAGAACATCCAGCGGGTGCTCGACAACGGCGACGCGAACATCGTCAAGGGCCTGATGAACTCGTTCCTGGTGTCGGGCACGATCACGGTGGCGACCGTGTTCTTCGGCTCGCTCGCCGGATTCGCGTTCGCGAAACTGCGCTTCCGCGGCAAGAACGCGCTGTTGCTGATCATCCTGGCCTCAATGATGATTCCCATCCAGCTCGGCGTGCTGCCGCTGTACATCCTGATGGCGAAGCTGGAATGGCTGAACACCATGCCGTCGGTGACCGTGCCGTTCCTGATCGGCGGTTTCGGCATCTTCATGATGCGCCAGTACGCCGAGCAGGCGGTGCCCAACGAGCTGATCGAGGCGGCCCGGGTCGACGGCTGCTCCACCTGGCGGGTCTACTGGCACGTGGTGGTGCCGGCGCTGCGACCCGCCGCGGCCGTGCTCGGGCTGCTCACCTTCATGGAGCAGTGGAACCAGTTCTTCTGGCCATTCGTGGTGCTCGCCGACCCGGCCAATCCGACCGTGCAGATCTCACTGCGCAGTCTGAACACCGCGTACTTCGCGGACAATTCTCAGATCTTCGCGGGTACGCTCATCGCGACCCTTCCGTTGTTTATCGTGTTCGTTCTGTTCGGCCGCCAGATCATTGGCGGGATCATGGAAGGTGCCGTCAAGTCGTGAGCAACCCCGCCAGCCCACCCGCCGTCGACGTCCTCGACGAGCGCCCCGGGCTGACCTTCCCACCCGGCTTCCTGTGGGGCGCCGCGACCGCGGCGTACCAGATCGAGGGGGCGGCGGCCGAGGGCGGCCGCACCCCGTCGATCTGGGACACCTTCAGCCACACCGAGGGCCTGGTGGTCAACGGACACACCGGTGACGTGGCCTGCGACCACTACCACCGGGTCCGTGACGACGTCGCCCTGATGGCCGAGCTGGGCCTGAGGTCGTACCGTTTCTCGGTCTCCTGGCCCCGGGTGCAGCCCGGCGGCTCGGGCGCGGCCAACCCACAGGGTCTGGACTTCTACCGTCGGCTGGTCGACGATCTGCTGGCCCACGACATCGAGCCATGGCTCACCCTCTACCACTGGGACCTGCCGCAGGAGCTGGAGGACGCCGGCGGCTGGCCGTCGCGGGACACCGCGGCGCGCTTCGCCGACTACACCACGCTCGTGGCCGACGCGCTCGGCGACCGGGTGCGCTACTGGACGACGCTGAACGAGCCCTGGTGCTCGGCGTTCCTCGGGTACGGCTCCGGAGTGCACGCCCCGGGCCGGTCGAACGGCGCGGACGCGGTCCGCGCCGGGCACCACCTGATGCTCGGGCACGGCCTGGCCGTGCAGGCGCTGCGGGCCGCCCGACCCACCGCCGAGGTGGGCGTGACCGTCAACCTGTACCCGGTCGACCCGGCCAGCGACACCCCCGCCGACATCGACGCGGCCCGGCGGATCGACGGGCTGGCCAACCGCTTCTTCCTCGACCCGCTGCTGCGCGGGTCGTACCCGGCGGACCTGGTGGCCGACCTGCGCACGGTGACCGACTTCGACCACGTCCGCGACGGCGACCTGGCGACCATCGCCACGCCGCTGGACCTGGTCGGGATCAACTACTACAGCCGGCACGTGGTCGCCGCGCCGGTCGAGGGCGCCGAGCCCGAGCCGTACTGGCGGGAACCGTCCTGCTGGCCGGGCAGCGAGGACGTCCGCTTCGTCACCCGGGGCGTCCCGGTCACCGACATGGACTGGGAGATCGACGCCCCGGGCCTGGTCGAGACGCTGCGGCGGGTGCACGAGGAGTACACCGACCTGCCCCTGTACGTCACCGAGAACGGCTCCGCGTTCGTCGACGCGGTCGTCGACGGACAGGTCGACGACCCGGACCGGTTGGCCTACTTCGACGCCCACCTGCGCGCCTGCCACGAGGCGATCAACGCGGGCGTGCCCCTGCGGGGATACTTTGCCTGGTCACTGATGGATAATTTCGAGTGGGCCTGGGGTTACACGAAGCGCTTCGGCATGATCCACGTCGACTACGACAGCCAGCTTCGCATCCCCAAGTCCAGCGCCAGGTGGTACGCCTCGGTGATCCGACGCAACGGTCTGGCCGCACAATAGGCTCGGGCCAGCCATCAGGGCGGTCCCGGCGTCCACCTTTCTCGGGTGGCGCCGGGCCCGCCCGCCGTCGGAGGAGCAGACGATGACAACGCAGCGCACCCGGTCGCTCGGGCGCCCGACCCTCGACGCGGTCGCGGCGCGCGCCGGCGTGGGTCGAGGCACGGTCTCCCGCGTGGTCAACGGCTCGCCCCAGGTCAGCCCGGAGGCCCGGGCCGCGGTCCAGCAGGCCATCGCCGACCTGGGGTACGTGCCGAACCGCGCGGCCCGCGCGCTCGTCACCCAGCGCACCGACTCCGTCGCCCTGGTGGTGTCCGAGTCCGGCGAGCGGGTCTTCACCGAGCCGTTCTTCGCCTCGATCGTGCGGGGCATCAGCTCCGCGCTGCTCGAGACACCGATGCAGCTCTGGCTGGCCATGGCCCAGTCGCCGGTCGAGCGGGAGCGGGTCGAGCACCACCTGACCAACCAGCACGTCGACGGCGTACTGCTGCTGTCGTTGCACGACTCCGACCCGCTGCCGACGCTGCTGGAGGAGCGCGGCCTGCCCGCCGTGCTCGGCGGTCGGCCCGCCCGGATGCTGCAACCCGGCGCCCAGCCGGCCTGGTTCGTCGACGTGGACAACGTTGGCGGGGCCCGACAGGCGGTGGAATACCTGACCGGGCAGGGGCGTCGACGCATCGGCACCATCGCCGGCCCGCAGGACATGGGCGCGGGTCTGGCCCGCCTGGCCGGCTACACCGAGGCGGTCAAGGCCACCGGGGGTGGCGTCAACCCCGACCTGATCGCGTACGGCGACTTCAGCGAGGGCAGCGGCGCGGCCGCCATGCGCCGGCTACTGGACTCCTGCCCGGATCTGGACGCGGTCTTCGTGGCGTCCGACCTGATGGCGTTCGGTGCGCTGCGTACCCTGCGCGAGGCCGGCCGGCGTGTCCCCGAGGACGTCGCGGTGATCGGCTTCGACGACGCGACGATCGCCCAACAGGCGGAGCCGCCGCTGACCACGGTCTTCCAGCCGGTGGAGGAGATGGGCCGACAGATGGCCCGCCTGCTGGTGGCCCGCATCCGCGGTGACGACCTTCCCGCCCCGCACATCCTCCTGGACACCCAACTGGTGCACCGAGCCTCCGCCTGAGCGGCGGGGGGTCAGGCCCAGCGGCGGAGTTCGCGCTTGGCGAGGGAGTTGCGGTGCACCTCGTCGGGGCCGTCGGCGAGGCGCAGGGTGCGGGTCTGCGCCCAGAGGGCGGCCAGCGGGGTGTCCTGGCTGACGCCGGCGCCGCCGTACCCCTGGATGGCCTTGTCGATCACCCACTCCGCCATCGCCGGCGTGCCGATCTTGATGGCCTGGATCTCGGTGTGGGCGCCCTTGTTGCCGACGGTGTCCATCAACCAGGCCGTCTTGAGCACCAGCAGGCGGGCCTGCTCGATGCGCACCCGGGACTCGGCGATCCACTCCCGGACCACGCCCTGCTCGGCGAGCGGCCGGCCGAACGCGACCCGCTCGAGCGCCCGCCTGCAGAGCAGCTCCAATGCCCGCTCAGCCATTCCGATCAATCGCATGCAGTGGTGGATCCGGCCCGGGCCCAGTCGCGCCTGGGCGATGGCGAAGCCGCTGCCCTCGGCGCCGATCAGGTTCTCTGCCGGCACCCGGACGTCGGTGAAGTCGATCTCGGCGTGCCCGCCGTGTGAGCCGTCGGTGTAGCCGAAGACGGTCATGCCCCGGCGGACGTGCACCCCGGGGGTGTCCCGGGGGACCAGCACCATGCTCTGCTGGCGGTGCCGATCGGCGTCGGGATCGGTCTTGCCCATCACGATGAAGATCTCGCAGCGCGGGTCCATCGCGCCCGACGACCACCACTTGCGGCCGTTGATGACGTACTCGTCGCCGTCGCGGACGATCCGGGTGGCGATGTTGGTGGCGTCCGAGGACGCCACGTCCGGCTCGGTCATGCAGAACGCGGAGCGGATCTCGCCCTCCAGCAGCGGCATCAGCCAGCGCTGCTGCTGCGCCTCCGAGCCGAACTCGGCCAGCAGCTCCATGTTGCCGGTGTCCGGCGCCGCGCAGTTGACCGCCTCCGGCGCCAGGTGCGGGCTGCGCCCGGTCAGCTCGGCGAGCGGCGCGTACTGCAGGTTGGTCAGGCCGGCGCCGTAGCGCGGGTCGGGCAGGAACAGGTTCCACAGGCCGCGCTTGCGGGCCTCGGCCTTGAGCTCGGCCAGCACGGGGGTACGCGACCACGGGTCACCGGCCGCGACCTGCTCGGCGTGCACCGCCTCGGCCGGGTAGACGTGTTCGGTGAGGAACCGGGTCAGCTCGTCGCGCAGCTCCTCGGTCCGGGCGTCGTACGAGAAGTCCATCACCGCTCCCTGGCGGCGGTCAGCCCGTGCGCGACCAGCGGTGCCACCATCTCGCCGATCCGGTCGAAGCCCTCGCCGAGCGTCTGCCCGAGCGTGTGGCGGTAGTGGATGCCCTCGCAGATCACCGCGAGCTTGAAACAGCCCAGCGCCACGTGCCAGTGCAGCGGCCCGACGTCCACGTCGCTGCGCCCGGCGTACCGGTCGATCAGCTCGGCGCCGGTGGGGAAGCCGGCGCGCGGCCCGAGCCCGTCGGCCACCGGGTTGCCCTCGGCCGTCTCGCTGCCGCCGAGGACATCCCAGTACGTCAGGAGCAGCCCCAGGTCGGCGAGGGGGTCGCCGAGGGTGGCCATCTCCCAGTCCAGGACGGCGTGCACGGCCACCGGGTCGGCCGAGGCGAGAAGGTTGTCCAGCCGGTAGTCGCCGTGCACGATCCGGCCGGCGTTCGCGCCCTCCGGGGCGGTCGCGGCCAGCAGGTCACGCAGCTCGTCGATGCCGGGCAGGTCGCGGCTGCGCGAGCGGTCGAGCTGCCCGGCCCAGCGGCGGACCTGCCGGGCCAGGTAGCCCTCGGGGCGGCCGAAGTCGCTCAACCCGACGGCGGCCGGCTCGACGGTGTGCAGCGCGGCGAGAGTGTCCATCATCGCCATGGCGAGCGCCCGTCGTCGTTCGTCGCCGAGCGGGTCGGTCTGCGCGCGGGTGCGGAACACCTCGCCGGGCATCCGCTCCATCAGGTAGAACGGGGCGCCGATCACCTCGGGGTCGGTGCAGAGCAGCAGCGCGCCCGGCACCGGCACCTCGGTCGGCGCCAGCGCCGAGATGACCCGGAACTCGCGGGCCATGTCGTGGGCTGTCGCCAGCACGTGCCCCAGCGGCGGCCGGCGCAGCACGACCTCCCGGTCGCCGAGGCGCAGCAGGTAGGTGAGGTTGGACTTGCCGCCCGCGATCAGGTCGGCCCGCGCCCGTCCCACGGCGAGCTCGGGTCGGTGCTGGGCCAGATAGCCGGCGAGTCGATCGAGGTCCAGCCCGGCGGGGGACGCCGGAACAACGCCCGGCCGGAGCGCGTTGACGGCCGGATCGGTCATCCGACTAGTTCATGGCAGCCCGCTCACGTTGTCAAGGTCAGATTTTCCCCTCGGGACATGCCTCTGCAACAGGGACGAAATGGTCAACATTCAGGCTGTGAGCAGCCTGCCGGCCGTCGCCGGCCCGCCGAGCGGAGGGACAGACATGTTGTTGCGAGTTCGGGTCACCCTGCCGGACCGTCCGGGCACCCTCGGCCAGGTCGCCCGCACGTTGGGTGTCTCCGGCGCGGACATCGTCCAGGTGGTGGTCCTCGAACGTCTCGGCGGGCGCGCGGTGGACGACTTCACTGTGGTGTGGCCGGGCGCCGCTCGGGTCGAGCGTCTGCTGGCCGGCCTCGCGGCGATTCCGGGCGTACGGGTGGACGGCGTGTGGCGGGCGATCGGCGCGCCCACCACCACCGGCCAGGACGCGGAGCTGCTGGCGCAGGTCGCGGCCAACCCGGCCGACGGGCTGGCGACCCTGGTCGACGCGGTGCCGGGGCTGCTGGCGGCCGACTGGGCGGTCGCCGCGGTGGTCCCGGTGGACTGGGCGTCGCGCACCGGGGGCGGTGGCGCCACCGTGGGCCACGCGAGCTGGCGTGCTCCCGTACCCCTGCGGTTGCCCGAGGTGACTCCGCTACGCGGCCGCTCGATGACCACGCCCGACGGCACCCACCACGCGATCGCCCCGTTCGGTCGGGCCGGCCTGGTGCTGGTGGTGGCCCGCGAGCACAGCGACACCCTCAGCGCTGCGGGTTTCCACAGCACGGAGGTCGACCGGCTCACCCAGCTCGTCCGCGCCAGCGCGGTGATTCTCGGCGACCGACTGGACCTGGTCGGCGCACCACCGGTCGTCGCCGGCCCCTGAGCGCGGTCCGAGGAGTTCCCGGGCCGACACGGCCGGGCAACCGGGCCGCAACAGCCGGGGGCGAGGCTCTGACGTGGGGAAGGGAGCCAACCATGACGTTGTGGCGGATCCGGGCCACCGTGGACGACCGGCCGGGTTACCTGTCGGTTCTCACGGCGAGCCTCGCGCTGCGTGGGGTCAACATCCTCACCGTGCAGGTACAGCCCACCGAGCAGGGCGCAGTGGACGACTTCCTGGTCGACGCTCCGGACGCGCTCGACGAGGCCGAGTTGGTCGCGGCCGTCGAGCGGGGTCGTGGGCGGGACTGCTGGGTGGCTCGCAGCGAGGCGCGCGGCCTGGCCGACCAGCCGACCCGCGTCCTTGGGCTGGCCAACCGGCTGGTGCGTGACCCGGACGCGGCGGGTGAGGCGCTGCGGACCCTGCTCGGCGCGGACTCGGTCAGCTGGCGGCCGGCGTCGACCGGCGTGGACCGGGGCAGCACCGCCACCACCATGCTGCTGGCCGACCCGGCGGGCGGCTCGTTCGCGTTGCGCCGGGCCGCGCCCGCCTTCACCCCGGCGGAGTACGCCCGGGCACAGGCCCTGGTCGAGGTGGCCGCCACCGTGACCCGTCGGGCCGCCGAACAGGTCACCCTGGTGCTGCCCGACGGGGCCGAGCTGATCGCGCGTCCCGCCTGCGTCGATGACCTGCCGAGCGTCCTGGAGCTGCACGAGGGCTGCTCGCCGCGCAGCCGGCAGCGGCGCTACCTGGGTGGTGCGGCACTGCCGCAGCCGGCCCGGCTGCACCGCCTGCTGGAGCCGAGCCGAGGGCTCACCCTGGTCGCCACGACCACCGACGGGGACGGCGCGCTGGTCGCGATGGCGAACCTGGTTGGCGAGGGCGACGAGGCCGAGGTGGCGTTGCTGGTGCGCGACGACTGGCAGCGCCGCGGCCTGGGCTCGGCGCTGCTGCGCCGGCTGGTCCGGCACGCCGACGACGCCGGCTACGCGGCCCTGGTGCTGCACGTGCAGATGGACAACGCGCCGATGCTGCGGACGCTGCGCCGGCTGAACCGGTCCAGCTCAACGGAGCGCGACGGCACCCTGCTCACCCTCACCGTCCCGCTCGCCGCGGATCGCAAGGGCATGTCCCTCACGTCGGGCGCGTAGGGACGAGCCCTGGTCACCCGCTGTGGAGAATGGCCCCTCGCCCCGCACGAGGCGTCGACGAGGGGCCATTCCCGGTACGGCGGTCAGGTGGCGGGGTAGCTGTTGTAGTCGGGGAAGTTGCCGTAGAGGCGGCCCTCGCCGCCCACGGTGACCGCCTGCACCAGCAGGTCTCCGCCCACGAACGCGCCTTTCCAGGACGCGCCCCGGCCGCCGAACGGCTCGTCCCGGTCGCCGCGCGAGCGCGGCTTGTTGATGCCCACCTTGAACGCCTGGAGGTCCACCGCGAGCTTGCCGGCCTCGTCGGTGTCGTCGCAGGCCAGCGACGCGACGAGCGCGCCGTTGGAGGCGTTCATGGCGGCCAGCAGCTCGTCGGTGGTGTCCACCACGACGATCGTGTCGACCGGGCCGAACGGCTCGGCGTGCATCAACCGGGAGCGGCCGGGCGGGGCGAGCAGCACCGACGGCGCCACGTACGCCGAGGTGTCCTGCCCGGGTAGGAACGGCGCCCCGGTCAGCTTGCCCCGGTGCAGCGGCACCGCGCCGCCGCGAACCGCCTCGTCGACCTTGCGGTGCAGCTCGTCGGCCTTGGCGGCGCTGATCAGCGGCCCGAAGTCCAGCTCGGGCAGCGGGTCACCTGCCGTCCAGTCGTCCCCGACGGCCAGCGGGTGACCGAACCGTACCGACCGCACGACCGGCAGGTACATGTCGAGGAACTCGTCGACCAGGTCGCGCTGCACCACGAACCGGGGGTACGCGGTGCAGCGCTGCTTGCCGTACTCGAAGCCCTTTTTCAGGTGCGCGGCGAGCAGGTCCCACTGGGAGAAGTTCCAGATGCCCCAGGCGTTGAGGCCCTCCTGCTCGATGAAGTGCCGCTTCTCGCTGTCGAGCAGCGCGGCGGCCACCTTGCCGCCGTTGGAACGGCCGCCGACGAACGCCACCGCGCCGATCTCGGGCGCCCGGACGAGCACCTCGGACAGTTCCTCGCCGCCGCCGGAGACGAGGGTGGCGGGCAGGCCGGCGCGACGCATCAGCGCGTGCGCGACGGTCAGGCAGACCGCGCCGCCCTGGGACGGGGTCTTGGCGATGACCGCGTTGCCGGCCAGCAGTTGGACCAGCTCGGCGTGCACGAGGACGCTCATCGGGTAGTTCCAGGAAGCGATGTTGCTGACGGGACCGTCCAGTGGCTCGCGGCCGTCGGCGAGCATCCGGTCGATCTCGCCCACGTACCAGCGGACGCCGTCGAGCGCCCGGTCCACGTCGGCGCAGGCCAGCCGCCACGGCTTGCCGATCTCCCAGACGAGCAGGAGCGCCAGCAGGTCACGGTGGGCGGTGAGGGCGTCCACGGCGTCGCAGACCCGGGCCTTGCGATCGCCCAGCGGGGTACGCGCCCAGGCTTGGTGCGCGGCGGCGGCGTGCGCGACCGCGGCGCGGGCGGTGTCGGCGTCGAGTCGGGACAGGTTGATGACGACGCTGTTGTCGACCGGAGTGCGGACCGGCGCCGGGTGGCCGCCCGCCCGCCAGTTACTTTCGATGAGGTTGTGCAGCGTGGTGACGCCGTCCACCTCAGCGCCGAACGCCTCCGGCGTGGCGGCGACCGCCCGGGCGAGGGCGTCGGACCAGGCGGTGCCGTCAGCGAGTCGTAGTGCCATCGCGTTCTCCTCAGGGTTGACCGGGGAGCGGCGGCGTCGACGGCACCGCTGATGATCGGTACTGTCTCGCGCCCGGTAGTGGGTCAGCAACCGTACGCTTGTCTGGCTCGCCGCCGACGCGTCCGCGCGGTGCGAGGATCTTTCCAGAAGCGCACGCCGTGAGCTGCGAAAACATCAAGCACTGATCGAAATGTATCGATGGTGTGAGATGGTCCGCAGTGGTTACCCGCGAGTACGGAAGTGGCCCCCGCGGCTCGGCTCCGGCCGGCAGGCTTCCCAACCGACGGCCCGCCCATTACATTGTCGATTATCCATGGGAGCGCTTCCATGCCTCCCCGTGGTCACACCGCCACCCCGCTGTCGCCGGTGGCCGTGCCGCCCCCACGCCGTCCCGCGTCGGTGCGACCGCCGGCGGCGCCTCCGACAGGAGCCCTTCATGCGCCACCTGACCCGGCCGTCCACCGGCCACCCCGGCCGGTCGCCGGTCGCCGACCAGCCCTGGCCCCGGCGGTTGCTGGCCGCCGGCGTCGCCCTGCTCACCGGGCTGTCCCTCGCGGTCACCGCGCCGCCGGCCGGGCCCGCGTCCGCTGCGCCGGCCTTCAACTACGCCGAGGCATTGCAGAAGTCGCTGTTCTTCTACGAAGCGCAGCAGTCGGGCAAGCTGCCGGACTGGAACCGGGTCTCCTGGCGCGGCGACTCCGCGCTCACCGACGGGGCCGCCGCCGGGCTGGACCTCACCGGCGGCTGGTACGACGCCGGCGACCACGTCAAGTTCGGCTTCCCGATGGCGTTCAGCGCCACCATGCTGGCGTGGGGCGCGGTGGAGTACCGCAGCGGCTACACGGCCTCCGGTCAACTGCCGCACCTGCTCAACAACCTGCGCTTCGTCAACGACTACTTCATTAAGGCGCACCCGTCGGCCAACGTTCTTTATGGACAGGTCGGCAAGGGCGACGACGACCACAAGTGGTGGGGCCCGGCCGAGGTGCTGCCGATGGCGCGGCCCGCGTACAAGATCGATGCGAGCTGTGGCGGCGCGGACCTCGCCGGCGAGACGGCGGCCGCGATGGCCGCCTCCTCGATGGTGTTCCGGCCCACCGACGCGACCTACGCGGACAAGCTGCTCACCCACGCCCGGCAGCTCTACACGTTCGCCGACACGGTGCGGAAGTCCTACAGCGAGTGCATCACCGACGCGGCCTCCTTCTACAAGTCGTGGAGCGGCTACCAGGACGAGTTGGTCTGGGGCGCGATCTGGCTCTACCGGGCCACCGGCGACGCCAGCTACCTGACCAAGGCCGAGAGTGAGTACGACAAGCTCGGCACCGAGCCGCAGTCCACCACCCGTTCCTACAAGTGGACCATCGCCTGGGACAACAAGCAGTTCGGCGCGTACGTGCTGCTGGCCAACCTGACCGGCAAGCAGAAGTACGTCGACGACGCCAACCGCTGGCTGGACTACTGGACCGTCGGGGTGAACGGGCAGCGGGTGCCGTACTCGCCCGGTGGGATGGCGGTGCTCGACTCCTGGGGCGCGCTGCGCTACGCGGCCAACACTTCCTTCGCCGCGCTGGTCTACAGCGACAAGACCACCGACACGACCCGCAAGGCGCGCTACCACGACTTCGCCGTCCGGCAGATCAACTACGCGCTCGGCGACAACCCGCGCAACTCCAGCTACGTCATCGGGTTCGGGGCCAACGCACCGAAGAACCCGCACCACCGCACCGCGCACGGGTCCTGGTGGGACAGCCAGACGGTGCCCGTCGAGACCCGGCACACCCTCTACGGCGCGCTGGTCGGCGGCCCGTCCTCGGCCAACGACGCGTACACCGACAGCCGGTCCGACTACGTGATGAACGAGGTCGCCACCGACTACAACGCCGGCTTCACCTCGGCGCTGGTCCGGCTGACCTCCGAGTACGGCGGCACGGCGCTGGCCAACTTCCCGGTCGCCGAGACGCCCGACATGGACGAGCTGACCGTGGAGACCACTGTGATGCAGGCCGAACCCCGGGCCACCGGGCTCAAGGCGATCATCTACAACAAGTCGGCGTTCCCGGCCCGGGCCCTGACCACCGGCAAGTTCCGGTACTACTTCCGGCCCGACGGCACCGGTCCGGTCCAGGTCACCTCCGGCTACACCCAGGGCTGCCCGTCGCCGACCACGGCCAAGCAGTTCAGCGGCGACATCTGGTACGTCGAGGTGGACTGCACCGGCTACACCATCGCCCCGGCCGGGCAGTCGCAGCACCGGATGGAGGTCCAGTTCAAGATCGGCGTGCCGGAGGGTGGCACCTGGGACCCGACCAACGACCCGTCGTACCAGGTGACCGCCGGGCCCAACCGCAAGGTTCCGCTCTACTCCGGCGGGGTGCGGGTCTGGGGCGAGGAGCCCGGACCGGCCACCCCGGACACCACCGCGCCCACAGTGCCCGGCACGCCCGTCGCGTCCGCCGTCACGTCCAGCGGGCTCACGCTGACCTGGGCCGCGTCCACCGACACCGGCGGCAGCGGGTTGGCCGGCTACGAGGTGACCCGTACCTCGGCCGGCGCCGACCCGGTCGTCACCGCCTCGACGGGGGCCACCCTGGCCGTGACCGGGCTGGCGCCCGAGCGGACGTACCAGTTCACCGTGCGGGCGCTCGACGGCGCCGGCAACCGCTCGGCGGCATCGGCCGCGCTCACCGTCACCACGCCGGCCGGCCCGGCGTCGGACACCACAGCGCCGACCGCACCCGGTACGCCCACCGCCTCCGCGATCGGCCCGACCGGCCTGACCCTGACCTGGGGCCCGTCCACCGACGCGGTGGGCGTCACCGCCTACCGCGTCTACCGGGGCGGGAACGTTCTGGTCGGCTCGGCCACCGGCACCACGCTGGCGGTGACCGGGCTGACCGCCTCCACCACGTACACGTTCACGGTGGTGGCGGTGGACGCGGCCGGAAACGTTTCGGCCGCGTCGCCCGGCGTCACGGTCACCACCACGGCCCCGCCTGCCGGCGGCGGCTGCGCGGTGACCTGGACGTCGAACAGCTGGGACACCGGGTTCACCGCGAACATCACGATCGCCAACACCGGCACCACGGCGATCAACGGCTGGACGCTCGCGTTCACGTTCGGAAGCAGCGGGCAGAAGGTCGGGCAGGCCTGGTCGGCGACCGTGACCCAGACCGGCACCGCGGTGACCGCGTCGAACCTGTCCTACAACGGGACACTGGCGCCGGGTGCGTCGACGAGCTTCGGCTTCAACGGCACCCACACCGGCAGCACCACCAGGCCGGCCGCCTTCACCCTGAACGGCGCCGCCTGCACGGTCTCCTGACTCATCGACGCGGCGTGGCCGGTACCGCACCCGGGCGACCGGCCACGCCGCGCGCGCAAGGCCAAAACATTTCCGAAACATTTCCGAAAACTCGATTGTCTGGACCGACGCGTGGTTAGCATCGATCGAGTTTGATACCCCAATCGAAGACGTCCGGCCGTGCCCCTCGGCGGCCCGGGTGTTGGCCAGTAAGGAGGCCGAGATGGCAATGAGCCCATCCGTTCATCGCGGCGGGACTCGGCGACGGCGATCACCCGCCGTCCGAGCGCTGCTCGCCGGCGCGTTCAGCGTCGTGACTGTCGCCGCCGTCGCGGTGATGATGCCCTCGGCGAACGCCGCCGCGACCACGCTCGGCGCGGCCGCCGCGCAGTCGGGCCGGTACTTCGGCACCGCCATCGCGGCGGGCCGGCTCGGCGACTCGACGTACAGCACGATCGCGGCGCGTGAGTTCAACATGATCACGGCCGAGAACGAGATGAAGCCGGACGCGACGGAGCCCCAGCGGGGCCAGTTCAACTTCAACTCCGGTGACCAGATCTACAACTGGGCGACCCAGCGCGGCCTGAAGGTCCGTGGGCACACCCTGGCCTGGCACGGGCAACAGCCGGGGTGGATGCAGAGCCTGAGCGGCAGCAGCCTGCGTCAGGCGATGATCGACCACATCAACGGCGTGATGAGCCACTACCGGGGCAAGCTCGCCGCCTGGGACGTGGTCAACGAGGCGTTCAACGAGGACGGCAGCCGTCGCAACTCCAACCTCCAGGGCACCGGCAACGACTGGATCGAGGTGGCGTTCCGCACCGCGCGGGCGGCCGACCCGTCGGTCAAGCTCTGCTACAACGACTACAACATCGAGAACTGGTCGTACGGCAAGACGCAGGGCGTCTACCGCATGATCCAGGACTTCAAGTCCCGTGGCGTGCCGATCGACTGCGTCGGGTTGCAGACCCACTTCACCGGCGGCAGCTCGCTGCCGAGCAACTTCCAGACCACGCTGTCCAGCTTCGCCGCGCTCGGCGTGGACGTGGCGCTGACCGAGGTCGACGTCACCAACTCCTCCACCACCCAGTACGCCGGGTTGACCCAGGCGTGCCTGAACGTTCCCCGCTGCATCGGCATCACCGTCTGGGGCGTACGCGACAGCGACTCCTGGCGCTCGAACGAGAGCCCGCTGCTCTTCGACGGCGGCGGCAACAAGAAGGCCGCCTACAACTCCGTCCTCAACGCGCTCAACGCGGCCCCCCCGACCTCGGGGCCGACCGTGAGCCCGACGGTGAGTCCGACCGTGAGCCCGACGGTGAGCCCGACCACGAGCCCGCCGCCGAGCGGCGGCGCCGGCCGGATCGTCGGGGTGCAGTCGGGCCGGTGCATCGACGTGCCCAACGCCACGCAGACCAACGGCACCCGCGTCCAGCTCTACGACTGCAACGGTCAGTCGAACCAGCAGTGGACGTACACCTCCGGCAAGCAGTTGCGGGTCTACGGCAGCAAGTGCCTCGACGCGAACGGCGCGGCCACCGCCAACGGCACCGGAATCATCATCTGGGACTGCAACAGCGGCGCGAACCAGCAGTGGAACATCAACTCCAACGGCACCATCACCGGTGTGCAGTCCGGCCGGTGCCTGGACGTCTGGGGCACCGGCAACGGCCAGCAGATCCAGCTGTACGACTGCCACGGGCAGACCAACCAGCAGTGGCGGACCGACTTCGGCGGCACCACGCCGACGTCGGCGCCGCCCACCACGGCACCGCCGACCACGACGCCGCCCACCACGGCGCCGCCGAGCGGCTGCGCGCTTCCGTCGACCTACCGCTGGTCGTCGACCGGCGCGCTGACGAACCCGCAGAACGGCTGGGTCTCGCTCAAGGACTTCACCAACGTGGTCTACAACGGCAAGCACCTGGTCTACGGGTCGAACGTCAACAGCAGCGGCCAGTACGGCTCGATGAACTTCAGCACGTTCACCAACTGGTCCGACATGGCCTCGGCCAGCCAGACCGGAATGAGTCAGGGCACCGTGGCGCCCACGCTGCTGTACTTCGCCCCGAAGAACATCTGGGTGCTGGCGTACCAGTGGGGACCGACCTCGTTCAGCTACAAGACGTCGAGCGACCCGACGAACGCCAACGGCTGGTCCTCGGCACAGACGCTGTCCACCGCCACCCTCTCGGACGCGCCGTACGGGGTGATCGACCAGACCCTCATCGGCGACGACCAGAACATGTACCTGTTCTTCGCCGGGGACAACGGCAAGATCTATCGGTCGAGCATGCCGCTGGGGAACTTCCCGGGCAGCTTCGGCTCGACCTACACGACGATCATGACCGACTCGACGAACAATCTGTTCGAGGCGGTCGAGGTCTACAAGGTGCAGGGCCAGAACCAGTACCTCATGATCGTCGAGGCGATCGGGAGCCAGGGACGCTACTTCCGGTCGTTCACGTCCACCAGCCTGAGCGGCTCGTGGACCCCGCAGGCCGCCAGCGAGAGCAACCCCTTCGCCGGCAAGGCCAACAGCGGCGCGACGTGGACCAACGACATCAGCCACGGTGACCTGGTCCGCACCAACCCCGACCAGACCAAGACCGTCGACGCCTGCAACCTGCAGTTCCTGTACCAGGGCAAGAACCCCAGTGCGGGAGGCGACTACAACCTGCTGCCGTGGCGGCCGGGTGTACTGACCCTCCAGCGCTAGGCGCACATCCGTTCGCGCAGAACCGGGGCGGGGGGGGGGCCCCGGGGGGGGGGGGGGCCCCCCCCCCGGGGGGGGGGCGCCCCCCCCGCCCGGTTCAGTCGGCCAGCTCCTCCGCGAGCAGGTCCATGAGCAGGGCATTGTGCCAGCGGCCGTCCTCGCCCCGCTCGTAGCGGCGCATGATGCCCACCGGCCGGAAGCCCACCTTCGCGTACGCCCGGATGGCCGCGCTGTTCGCCGCGGCCGGGTCGATGGTGAACCGGTGGTGGCCGTACTCGTCGATCAGGTGCCGGGCCAGGGTGCGGATGGCGTCCCCGCCCAGGCCCTCGCCGCGCACCGCAGGGTCGAGGAAGATGTCCAGGCTGGCGTGCCGGTAGTCCGGGTCCGGTTCGGCGTACCACTGGATCGCGCCGATCACCCGGCCGTCGTGCTCGATGGCGTACAGGGCGAGGTCGTCGTCGTTCAGGTCGGCCTGGACGGACGCGGCCAGGTCGTCGCCGCCGCGCCACCACCGGCGTACCTCCGGGTCGGCCCGGATGGCCGCGAGGGCCGGCACGTCCGCGACCGTCGCTGGTCGGAGGGTCACCGCACGCCCGCGCAGCATCGGCTCAGCCTCGGCTCTCGCCGTGCTCGACGCAGACCGCCGACCAGCCGACCGGCAGCACCTGCACCTTCATCCGGCGTCGGCAGCGCGGGCAGTAGCGCGGCGGCTCCAGCGTCCGGGCCGCCGCGCACGACTCGTGCCCGGCGGCCGACGCGTCCTCGCCGCAGCGGTCACACCAACGCTGCGCTGCCACAAGCTCGGTCACGTCGTCCTCACCGGTCAGCTCAGAGGGTCGCGGAGAGAGCCTTGACCGGCATCTTCAGCTCGTCGAGCAGGTCGAGGTCGGCGGTCGCCGGCCGGCCCAGGGTCGTCAGGTAGTTGCCGACGATCACGGCGTTGATGCCGCCGAGCAGACCGTCGCGGGTGCCCAGGTCACCGAGGGTGATCTCCCGGCCGCCCGCGTACCGCAGGATGGTGCGCGGCATGGCCAGCCGGAACGCGGCGATGGCCCGCAGCGCGTCCTTGCCCTCGACCACCGGGCGGTCACCGAGCGGGGTGCCGGGGCGCGGGTTGAGGAAGTTCAGCGGCACCTCGTGCGGGGCCAGCTCGGCGAGCTGCGCGGCGAACTCCGCCCGCTGCTCGACGGTCTCGCCGAGGCCGAGGATGCCGCCGCAGCACACCTCCATGCCGGAGTCGCGGACCATGCGCAGCGTCTCCCACCGCTCCTCCCACGAGTGGGTGGTGACCACGTTCGGGAAGTACGACCGGCAGGTCTCCAGGTTGTGGTTGTAGCGGTGCACACCCATGTCGACCAGGTCGTCGACCTGCTCCTGGGACAGCATCCCCAGCGACGCGGCGACCTGGATGTCGACCTCGGCCTTGATGGCGGCGACGCCCTCGCGCATCTGCTTCATCAGCCGGTCGTCCGGGCCGCGCACGGCGGCCACGATGCAGAACTCGGTCGCCCCGGTCTGCGCGGTCTGCTTCGCGGCCTCGACAAGCGACGGGATGTCCAGCCAGACCGAGCGCACCGGGGAGGTGAACAGGCCCGACTGCGAACAGAAGTGGCAGTCCTCCGGGCAGCCGCCGGTCTTCAGCGAGACGATGCCCTCGACCTCGACCTCCGGGCCGCACCACCGCATCCGCACCTCGTGGGCGAGCTGGAGGGCGGCGGGCAGGTGCTCGTCGGGCAGGTTCAGCACGGCGAGGACGCCGGCCTGGTCGAGGCCGACGCCGTCACCCAGGACCTGGGTGCGGGCCTGGTCGAGGATCTCTGGCATGGCTCGTACCCTACAAGGCCCCCGGCCGAGCGGGTACGACCTGCCATCCGGTCGATCTCCGCCGCGGAGATCGACGCACGCCGGTGGCGACCGCTGGTGACCGACCATTGACGGTACGTGGTGATGGTCGCCTCGGATCCCGATCGTCGTCGACATCCGCCGCCGGTCGGCCCCCGCTTGCCGAGTGGATTCGTCGGGTCGGCGGCGGCGGGTGGTAATTTCGCCCGGCGGGTGTCGGCGTGACCGGCGCGGACGGCGGTGAAGGGGTGACGGTGGCGGACTGGCTGGCGGCGCTCGATCGTCGCGCGCAGTTGCGGGCGAAGGCCGGCCTGACCCGTCGGCTGCACCCGCGTCCCGCCGACGACCGGATGACCGACCTGGCCGGCAACGACTACCTCGGCCTGGCCACCCACCCGGAGGTCACCGCCGCGGCCACGGCGGCACTGTCGGCGTACGGGCTGGGAGCGACCGGGTCGCGGCTGGTGCGCGGCTCGACCGACGCGCACGAGGCCCTGGAGGTCGAGCTGGCGCAGTGGCTGGGCACCGACCGGGCTCTCGTCTTCTCCTCCGGATACCTGGCCAACCTCGGCGCGCTGCGGGCCCTCGTCCAGCCCCGGACCCTGCTCGTCTCGGACGCGCACAACCACGCGTCGCTGATCGACGGCTGCCGGATCTCCGGCGCGGAGACGGTGGTCAGCGCGCACGCCGACGTGACGGCGGTGGCCGCCGCGCTGGCGGTGGCGCCGGGACGTCCGGCGGTGGTGGTCACCGAGTCGGTCTTCTCGGTCGACGGCGACCTCGCGCCGCTGGCCGACCTGCACGCGGTGGCCCGCCGCTACGGCGCGCTGCTGCTGGTCGACGACGCGCACGCGCTCGGCGTGACCGGTCCGTCCGGTGCCGGCGCGGTCGCGGCCGCCGGGTTGGCCGGCGAGCCGGACGTGGTAATCACCGCCACCCTCTCCAAGGCGCTCGGCGGGGCGGGTGGGGTGGTCGCCGGCCCGGCGGAGTTCGTCCGACACCTGGTCGAGACCGGCCGTACGTTCATCTTCGACACCGCGCTGCCGCCGGCCGTCGCGGCCGGTGTGCACGCCGCGCTGCGGCTGGCCCGGGCCGGCGACGACCTGCGCGCCGAGGTGGCCGACCGGGTGGCGCTGGCGGTCGGTCGACTGGGCGCGGCCGGGCTGGCCGTCTCCGCGCCGGACGCGGCGGTGATCTCGGTGGCGGCGCCCGGCCCGGAGGCGGCGACCGCCTGGGCCGCCGACTGCCGGGACCGGGGAGTCGCGGTGGGCTGCTTCCGGCCGCCCTCCACCCCGGACAGCCGCTCCCGGCTGCGCCTGACCGTCAGCGCCGGAGTGCCCCGGGCGGATTTCGAGCGGGCCCTGGACGTCATCGTGGAGTGTGCGCCGTGAGCGCGAGGAGTGAGCCGGGTTTGCGAGCCCCGCAGTCGCGAGCTGAGGGAGCGCCGTGAGCGCGTGGGAGGGGTCGGTGCTGGTCACCGGCACCGACACCGAGGTGGGCAAGACGGTGGTCACCGCGGCGATCGCGGCGGCCGCGCAGGCCGCCGGTCTGCGGGTGGCGGTTCTCAAGCCGGGTCAGACCGGCACGGCCGGCGGTGAGCCGGGCGATGTGGACGTGGTCAATCGGCTGGCGGCTCCGCTGACCGGTCGCACGCTGGCCAGCTTTCCGGACCCGCTCGCCCCGCTGGCCGCGGCCCGGGTCGCGGACCTGCCGCCGCTGGAGCTGTACGCGGCGGTGGACGCCGTCCGGGAGGAGGCGGACAAGCACGACCTGGTCCTGGTCGAGGGGGCCGGTGGCCTGCTGGTGCCGATGGGACTGCGGCCGTCCGGCGAGCCGTGGACGATGGCCGACCTGGCGGTGTCGCTCGGCGCGCCCGCGGTGGTGGTCGCCCGCGCCGGGCTGGGCACGCTCAACCACACCGCGCTGACCCTGGAGGCGCTGGACCGTCGGGCGGTGCCGGCCGGCGTGGTGATCGGCGCCTGGCCGGCGTCGCCGGAGCTGGTGCACTGGACGAACCTCACCGACCTGGTGCCGAACCTGCTGGGCGCGGTGCCGGCCGGCGCCGGTGCGATGGACCCGGGGGTGTTCCGGCGGTCGGCGCCGGGTTGGCTCACTCCGGCGCTGCACGGGGTGCTCGACGACTGGCGCGTCTGGGCCGAGGAGAGCAGCTGAACACCTGACTTTCGTCGGTGTCCGCGCAGGTCGGGCGTGGGTAGCCTGGCCGCCGTGAGGATCCTGGACCGGTCGGTGCCCGGGCGGTGGCGGCGTCCGCTGCGGGACCTGCTGCGGCTGTGCTGTTCGGCGTGATCGCCCTCGGTGGCACGATGCTGTGGTGGTGGACTTTTCGTCAGGTCGCCCCGGTCAGCGGATGTAGTCCTCCAGCAGCGCCGGGGTGAGCCCCGCCCGGTGGATCGCCTGCAACGCTGCGAGGAGGTCGTCCATCAGCGCCGGCCGGAAGTGCATCAGCAGCACGTCGCCGGGTTGGACCACCTTCTCCGGGGTCTGGTAGCGCACCTTCCCCTCGTGGACGGTCTCGGACCAGTGCAGGACGGCCTTTGCGCCGCAGTCCCGAGCGGCGGTCAGCGTGGTGCTGTCGTACTCGCCGAACGGCGGGCGGAACAGGGTCGCCCGCTTGCCGAACAACGCCTCCAGCCGGTCCACGGCCCCGCAGATCTCCTGCTTCTGGTAGTCGTACGACCGGCCGGCCAGCGAGGTGTGCCGGATCGTGTGGCTCTCGACGACCCCGCCGGCCACCTGGATCTGCCGGAAGTAGACGTCGTGCTCCTCGGCCGCCGGTGAGTTCAGGAACATCGTGACCGGGATGTGCGCCCGCCAGATGAAGTCGGCCACCGCGGGCGGGCGAGCCAGCCCACCGTCGTCGATGGTGATGAAGGCGACCTTCTGGTCGGTCGGCAGGCGGTGCCAGAACGGGATCGCGCCGGTCGCGGCCAGCGGCACCGGCTGCGGCGGCGGCGCCTCCGCGAAGGTCGGCACCTGGGACACGTACCAGTCCAGGCTTCCGGGGGCGGGCGGGGCCGACGGGGACGGCGAGGCGGACAGCGACGGCGAGGCCGACCGGGTGGGTGCCGCGACCGACGGGCTCGGCGGGACCGCGGCGATCTGCCGGGCGTGGGACACGGGCCGGGCTGTGCAGGCACTCAGCGTCAGCAGGGCCAGAAGCGTTGTGGCGGCGAGGATCCGACGGGCGGGGGTGGCGGACACGCCCGGAAACATACCGAGCGGAGGTCGGTCCGGTCAGCCCGGTGCGACCTGAGGACGCCGCACCACGAAGGCGTCCGGCATCCGGAAGGTGAGGTTGTCCGGGCACCACGGCGGCCGGACCACGGTCACCCCGTCGAGCAGAGGCGTCGCCTCGGCCACCACCACGGCCGCCTCCATCCGGGCCAGTACGTCCCCGACGCAGCGGTGCGCGCCCGCCCCGAACGCCAGGTGCCGGCGCGACCCGCGCTGCCCCGGGCGGAACTCGTCGGGGGACTCGACGATCGCCGGGTCCCGGCCGGCGCGGGCCAGCCACAGCACGATGCTGGTGCCCGCCGGCACGGCGGTCCCACCCAGCGTGCCGTCCACCGCCGCGACGCGCCGCCACGTGACGATGGGCGGTTCGAGGCGTAGGCCCTCCTCGACGACGTCGGCCACCGCGACGTCGCCGGTGCGCAGGCCAGCGCGTACCGCCGGTTCGACGGCCAGCCGGTGCAGCAGCAGGGTGAGGAACTGCGAGGTGGTCTCCTGGCCGGCGACCAGGAGGAAGAAGAGCGCGCCGACCACCACGTCCGGCGGGTGGCCGCCCGCGCGCAGTTCGGCGGCCAGGCCGCCACCGGTGGCCGCGAACTCCCGCAGGACGCCGTGGAAACGGCCCACCTCGGTGGCGAGCGCGAGCTGCCGGTCGCCGTCCAGGGGCGCCCAGAACAGCTCCAGTGCCGCCCGGGCGAACTCCTTGACCGCGCCGACCGGTGCGTCCGGCAACTCGACCAGCCGGGCCAGCACCAGCAGGGGCAGGTCGGCGGCGAGGTCCGCGTACAGGTCGACCGGCGCACCGGCGTCGAGCGCGGCGCGCAGCCGGGCCACCCGCTGCCGGACCAGAGCGGTGAGCCAGGGGCGTTGCGCAGCGACCCGCGCGGGGTGCAGCGCCTCCGCGACGATCGCCCGGATCGGGGGATGGCTGGCGGCGGAGTTGTTCGCCAGCGTCGGCGGCAGCCGGAACCGGTGCCCGGCGAGCACCCGCAGCGCGGTCACCGGCATCGGGGTCACCGCGTCCAGGGCGTTGTCCGGCCGGTAGCGGACCGGGTCGGCGAGGACCTGCCGGACCAGCGCGTGCCGGGTAACGACGAGGTGACGTACGCCGACGTGGTCGGTCACCTCGGCGACGTCCGGCCAGGGTGCCTCGACCTCGGACGCCCAGCCGGAGAACAGCACGTCGACACGCTAGCCGGCAGCCCTCGGCAGGCCGGCGCGCAACTGCCAGACGGTGGTGCGCTTCACCCGGACGCTCTCCAGGGCCTCCGGCACCGGCACGTCGTAGGTCGCCAGCTCGTCGAAGCGGTCCCGGGGCAGGAACGCCCGGCCGGGGTCACCGACCAGCGCCGGCGCCCCGGCCCGGGTGGCGCGCAGCAGGAACCGCAGCACCCGCCGGGCCATCGCCTCGCTGTAGAACACGTCCCCGGCCAGCACCACCTCGGCGTCGCCCGCGTCGCCGTCGAGGATGTCGCCGAACTCGGCGTCGACGCGTACCCCGTTGGCCTCGGCATTGAGCGCGACGGCCGCGACCGCCAGCTCGTCCACCTCGACGGCCCGCACGGACGCCGCGCCGGCCCGGGCGGCGGCGATGGCCACCAGGCCGGAGCCGGAGGCGAGGTCGAGCACCCGGCGGCCGGCGACCAGCTCCGGGTGGTCGGTGACGTAGCGGGCGAGCGCCTGCCCGCCGGCCCACGCGAAGGCCCAGAACGGCGGCGGCCGGTCGCTGGAGAACTCGCCCTCGGTCAGCTCCCAGAGCCCGATCGGTTCGTCCGCCTGGTGCAGGCGCACCTCGGGAACGAAGGGGACCGGGGCCAGCCGGGCGTGCAGCCGGACGAAGGTGCTGGAGAGCTCGGACACCCGGCGATTCTCGCGCACCGGTCAGCCCCGGCGACGCACGGAGGTGGTCGAGGGATCGCGGGTACGCGTGAAGGGTTCACCACTCTCGGTGAAATCACCCCTCCTGCTTGGCATCCGATGCGAAGACACCCCTCTGTCCGGCCCGCCCGTTTCCTCCTAGCGTTTCCCTCCAGGGACGAGAAGGAGCGAGGTGGTGGTGATCGTGTGGCGGTACGCGCTGCGGCTCGGAGCGTTGGTTGCCGGCGTTGCCGGGGCGGTGCTGACCCTGGCCGCGCCGGCACAGGCGGCCTTCGCCACCGAGATGAGCGGCCTGCCGGCCCGGTTCAGCGCGGGGGACCAGGTGCGCACGATCTCGGCGGTGGTCTCGCAGACGGACCGGCGCGGCGGATGCGCGAAGGTGCGCTGGTCGATGGTGCTGCGCGTGCAGGGCATCCGGCTCGACCAGGTGAAGATGGACCGGGTGGAGGAGAACGGCGACTTCCCGCTGGAGGTCCAGACCGAGGGTGACGTGGCCCGGTTGACCGATCGGCAACTCGACCCGGGCACGCTCTGCCCGGGCCGCACGGTCACCGCCCGCTACCGGGTGGCCTTCGCCGAGGACGTCACCCAGGGACGGGTCACCCTCGCCGCCGAGGCGTACGACGCCAACCTGCGCCTGTTGGCCCGCCAGACGGCCACCCGATCGGTGGTGGGGGCGGGGGCCAGGCCGACCGGTACGCCGACGCCGAGCGCGACTCCGGCCGAGCCCAGCGATCCGCCGAGCGAACCGGCGCAGGAGAGCGACCCGGCCGAGGAACCGGTCGCCGACCAGCCCATCGACGCCGCGCCGCCGGCCGCCGGCCGTCCGGTCTCACAGACCGGTGGGTTCGGCATGGTGCAGGCCGCGTTCCTGCTCGGTGGGCTGCTGCTCTCGCTCGGGGTGGGGTTGCTGCTGCGGCTGCGTCACCTGACCCGGGCCGCCACCACCGAGGCCGAGGACCCGCCGGTGGACCGGCTCTGGGAGCGGCCGGCGCCGGCGGGTGGCTGGCGACCGGCCCGCCGCTGATCGGAGGTTGTCGGGGCCGGCGGAGGACCGCCGGCCCCGACGGTGTCACTTCGTGAACGCCTGGAACTCGGCGATCCTGACCTGGGCCCGGGCCGGGCTGGCGGTCGCGCAGTCCGTCGTCGTGGCCGGGTCGTCGTCCTGCTCACCCGCGTACTGCGGGCCGCCGGTGCACTGGCTGGCCAGCACCTCCAGGCGCAGGTGGGTGGCGAGGGTGGTGGGCACCGCGAACGTCCGCAGGTTGATGTCGCGGCTGTACGCCCGGTACGCCCCGCCGGGGAACGCGTCGCCCGCGCTGGTGTAGATCCGCCGCCAGTGCGCCGGGTCCGCGCAGTCGGTCGTCGTCGCGTCGCACGCCGACACCGCGAACGAGCGCAGCGCGCTGAGCGCGTTCTGACTGCCGGTGTCGGCGTCCCCGACGATCGCGGGTCGCAGCATCGCGCTGACGTTCACCCGCTTGACCGTCTGCGGGCCGTCGCCCGGCAGGTCGACGGTGAGCTGCCGGCCGGCCACCCCGTCCAGGGAGGCCCAGTTCGTCGCCTCGGTGTCGTCGACGACCCGGTCCAGGTTGACCCCGTCGCCGCTGATCGTGGCACCGGAGGCCGTGGACGCGAGGTTGCGACTCAACCGCAGGTCCACGTAGCCGGTCCGGCCGGCGTCGGCGACCACGCTGAGCCGTTGGTGCCCGAAGCCGGGCGCGACGGCCAGCAGGTCGTACGTGCCGGCGACCATCTCCACCGTGTCCGGGATCGGCGTGGCCGGGTCGGTGTCCGCGATCGGCGTGGCCCGTGCCTCGTACGCCCCGACGTACACCCGGATCGGCGCGTCGGCGCTGTCCCCGCGGGGGCGCAGGGTGAGCGTCGCGTTGCCGCCGCGCGGCGAGGCGAAGCTCGGCGTCGGGTCGGTGTCCGCGGCGCCGTTGGTGGCGGCGTCCCGGCCCATCCCGGAGCGGGCGAACTCGGCCCAGATCAGGTCCTGGTTCGCGCCCCCGAAGCGCAGCAGGTCGGCGGTGAGCATGTTGTCCCGCATGTCGAGCATGCTGACCTGGCTGGCGGCCTGGAGCAGGAACGAGTCGAAGACCAGTTGCGACCAGCGCCGGTTGCCCGGGCACTTGTCGGCGGTGACCTTGCCCTGCGCGCACTCCAGCTGCCGCTGGGTGGTGCCGAGGCCGTACCGCTTCACCAGCGCCGAGCGGACCCGGTAGTTGGTGGCGCCCCAGATCTCCCCGTCGGCGTGCACGGCGGGGCCACCGGTGTTGTAGCCGATGTCGGAGTAGTTCAGCGGGCTGCGGCTCAGGTCGTAGTTGCGGATGCCGCTGACCAGGTTGCCGGTGACGTAGCCGCCGGTGACGAAGGGCGACTCGCCAGGCGCGCGCAGCCCGTTCTGGTACAGGTACTCGGCGGCGAGCAGGTCGCCCCACGACTCACCCATCGCCCCGCCCTGGTGGCCGCTGATCCCGCTGTCCGGGCCGGCGATCATCCGGTTGGTGATGGCGTGGGTGTACTCGTGGCCGATCACCGTCATGTCGTAGTCGCCGTCCACGCACGGCGGGTACGGGCCGCCGGCCTGCGGCTGCCACAGGTACATGTTGGTGGTCGGCGGCAGGCCGTCGCGCCCGGTGCCCTGGTTGGCGTTGTTGCGGTTGCCGGTCAGCGCGCCCTGCTGGGCGCGGCCCTGCTCGGCGTCGCCGCCCAGCCCGGACGGGGTGAGGTTGACCGCCTGGAGGTTCCACGCCGACTCGGTGAAGCCCAACTGGTACGCCCAGTCGTGCATGCGGTTGTGCATGACGAAGAGGTTGGCGATCGCCGCGTCCGCGTCGTTGCGCTGCGCCAACGTGAACACCGCCGGGTTGCACTTCGCCTGGTGCCACTGGTCGGTGAACGGGTACTCGTAGCGGCGCTCCGTGCTGGGGGTGGCCGGGACGACAGGGGTGTTGTTGCCCCAGGAGAGCACGGTGTTGGCCGAGTTGCCGCGCGAGGTGAAGGTCGGTGCGCCGGTGGCCGCGTCGACGTCCCACGGCTGGCCGGTGGCCGGGTCCCGCTGGGCGACCTGGCAGCCGGGGGCCGGGTCACCGCACCAGCGCACCCGCGGGTCCTGCCCGGCGGCGAGGTCGCGGGGCGGGGTGGCCGGGAAGACCGCCCAGCTCGGGTTGTCCGAGTCGAAGTCGACGAGGTCCTCGCGGACCAGCACCTTTCCGGTGCTGCCGTCCACGTAGCTGGTGAACGCCGCCGGGTGGTCGGCGTCCGCGCCGATCATGGTCACCTCGTAGGCGGCCCGGGGCCCGTCCAGCGGGGTGGGTACGGCCACGGCGCGCACGGTGTGGCTGGCCACCGCCGTCGCGGTCAGCCCGGCGTCGGCGAGCGCGTCGGCGTACGCCTGTTCGGCGGTGCGGGTGGCCGGCGCGGGCGCGCTGGTGTCGCGGGCCAGCGAGGAGTTGACGGCGAGCACCGAGCCGCCCTGGACCGCGAGGGTGACCAGGCCGTCGGGCCCGGCCGGCAGGTCGCCGAAGCGCTGCCGCAGGGTCACCACGGCACCGCTGCCGATCGGTCGGACCAGCACCCGTTCCAGGTCGGCGACCGTCGCGGCGTCCATGCCGTACAGGTCACGGTTGGCCCTCAGGTAGGCGCGGGCGGCGGCCTCCGGGTCGCCTGGCAGCCCGGTGGCGAGCGGGGTACGACCGGGGCCGAGGGCCTGCGGGGTGCCGAACCGGTTCCACCGCACGTCGGGATCAGCGGCGCGGGCCAGGCCGCGCTGGCGGGCGTCGGGTGCCGCCGTACCGGAGCGGTTGTCGAGGTCGGCAGGCTCGTGGTTGCCCTCGGCGAACGGCCCGGACGAGCGTTGCGTGGACGGCGCCCCGGCGGGGGCCGCGGTGCTCGCGCCCGTGGGTAGCAGCGCGGCGATGGTCGCGGTCGTCGCCAGGACGGCGATGAGCCGGCGTCGACGCCGGCTCATCGGGGGTGACCACTCCGGTTGTGGCACGGGACCTCCTCGTGGGAGCGGGATGGCCGGCGGCTGCCGACCGACGCAGCGCGGTGACGCATGCGCATCTGTGGATATCAGCCGACCGGGGGCGCGGCAAGGCCCCCGACCGCCGACGCGCCGACTGATCGAGATAAATCGACTTTACAAAACGTACGCTCTTGTAAATGAACGTGATGGCTGTCACTGTCGATGTCAGAACGCGAGACCGGAGGTTGGCCATGACCGTCGATGCCGATCCGACCGTCGAGCCCGCCGCCTGGCGGGACCGTCGCAAGCCGCTCTGGCCGCTGGCGCTCCTGGTGCCGGCGCTGCCCTTCGTCGGCTTCGCGCTGTGGCGGGCCGGCGGCGGCGCCTGGGCGTGGTGGCTCACCCCGGCCGTCGTCTTCGGCCTGATCCCGGTGGTCGACCTGCTGCTCGGCGACGACCGGCAGAACCCTCCCGAGGAGGCCGTGCCCCGGCTGGCGGCCGACGGCTACTACCGCTGGCTCACCTACCTCTACCTGCCGGCGCAGTACGCGGCACTGGTGCTGTGCTGCGCGGTGTGGGCCCCCGACAGCCTCTCCCTCGCCGGTGCCGCCGGCCTGGTGGCCACCGTCGGGGTGGTCAACGGCATCGCCATCAACACGGCCCACGAGCTGGGCCACAAGCGCGAGCGGGTGGAGCGGTGGCTGTCCAAGGTGGCCCTGGCGCCGGCCGCGTACGGGCACTTCTACGTCGAGCACAACCGCGGCCACCACGTCCGCGTCGCCACGCCGGAGGATCCGGCGAGCTCGCGACTGGGGGAGAGCTTCTGGGCGTTCTGGCCGCGTACCGTCCTCGGCAGCCTGCGCTCGGCCTGGCGGTTGGAGACCAGCCGGTTCCGCATCCGCGGCCGGTCCCCGTGGACCCACCGCAACGACGTGCTCAACGCGTGGGCCATGACCCTGGTGCTGTACGCGGCGCTGACCCTGGTCTTCGGCCCGGTGGTGCTGCCGTTCCTGGTCCTGCAGGCGGTGGTCGGCTTCTCCCTGCTGGAGGTGGTCAACTATCTGGAGCACTACGGGCTGGCCCGGCAGCGCACCGCCGCCGGACGCTACGAGAAGGTCGACGCCCGGCACAGCTGGAACAGCGACCGCACGGTCACCAACGTCTTCCTCTTCCAGCTCCAGCGGCACAGCGACCATCACGCGAACCCGCTGCGCCGCTACCAGACGCTGCGCAGCTTCGACACCTCACCGCAGCTGCCCGCCGGGTACGCGACGATGGTGGTCGTGGCGCTGGTCCCGCCGCTGTGGCGACGGGTGATGGACCACCGGGTGCTCGCGCACTACGGCGGCGACCGGGGACTGGCCAACACGCGGCCCCGACGCTGACCGCTCAGTGGCCCGGGGCCCAGTCGGGGTCGCGGCCGAAGGCGGCCAGCAGCTGGTCCTGCTCGTCGGCGTCGGCGGGCAGCCGCGCGTCGTCGCGTACCAGCTTGTCGCGCCGGTAGTCGTCGATCCGCCCGGCGAACCAGCGGGCGCACACGCGCACCGCGTCCGGGTCGAGCCGCGGATCGGCGCCGATCGCCACCGCCAGATCCCAGCCGTGCACCAGGTGTTCGGCGAGGAGCTGCTGGACGTACTCCGCGGCCGGGGTCGGGCCGGCCGACAGGTGCACGGTGCGGTCGATCGTGCCGGGATGGGTGACAGCGATCTCGGCCTGCGCGGCCGCCTCCCGCGCCGTCGCGGCCGGGTCCGCGCCGAGCTGGTCACCGTCGAAGCGGTCGCCGACCTCGTCGACGGTGCGTCCGGCGAGCAGCGGAACGCTCCACCGGTCCTCGCCGACCACGTGGTTGACCAGGGTGCGGACGTCCCAGTCCGGGCACGGTGTCTCCTCGGCCCACTGGCCGGGCCCGACCTGGTCCACCCGGTCGACGAACTCGGCCAGGCTCCGGCGGTACGCCTCCAGCAGGTCCATGCCGTCGATTGTTCTCCTCGGCGCGGTGGCCCGAGCCCGTTTTGCCCGGCCCGACCTGCGGTGCCGTTCCGCCGTCGCCGCTCAGTCCAGGTCGGCCGGGGCCAGGCCCAGCTCCCGTGAGGTGACCAGCCGTACCCACTCCCCGAGCTGCCGGCGGGAGATCACCCGGTCGTGCACGGCGAGCTGCACGGCGAGGCCGTCCATCACGGCGCTGATCCGCCAGGCGGCCCCCTGCGGGTCGGCGCACTGGAAGGTGCCGTCGGCGACCCCGGCGGAGATGACGGCGGCGAGATCCTGCCGCCAGCGCAGGTCGAGCCGCCGGGACACCTTCTCCAGCTCGGGGGTGCGCAGCGACTCGGACCAGCCGTCGATCCACATCGACCAGGAGGTCGCCCGACCGGCCGGGGTGTAGAGCTTGAGGATCCGGCGGAGCTTCGTCAACGGCGGAGCGGAGGAGCGGGTGACCGCGTCCAGGCGGGCCAGATCCTGCTCGACGGCGTACGCGAACGCCTGCGCGAGCAATCGCTCCTTGGTGGCGAAGTGGTAGAACACCAGGGCCTGACTCACACCGGCGGCCTGTGCCACGTCCGCCGTCCGGGTGTTGGCCAGACCGCGTTCCACGATCACGTCGCAGGCCGTGCGCAGCAGGGCATCCAGGCGGATCTCGGCCGCACGTCTCGTCACGACCGTTACCGTAGCCCATCCACCCGAACACGAACAGTTACCGCTACCGTCCGTTTCGTGGGCTAAGAGTCGGAAGTCGGACACTTTCCAGGGGTGCCGCGGTTCGGTCTCCCGGCGGTGTTCGTCGAGGTCCGCCGCTCGCCGCGGGCGCGCGTCGCCGCCGGGCGAGGGGCCGTCGTCCCGGTGGCGACAGCGGGCGTCGCACGATGCCGGAGTGTGACGGTCGGGAGTCAGTCGAGAAACCAGGCCAGCTCCCTAGGAAGCCTGCGGCGAGTGAGTCCGACCCTCCCCGGGATCCGGCACCCGGCCCCCGCTCGGCGCTCCCGGGCGGGAGGGGACGCGCCGACACAGACCCCCGAGTTGGCAGTCGTTCACCGGCTCGGCTAAAGTTCTCATCCGTCACCCGGGAACGCCGGGGGCGTGCGGACGTAGCGCAGCTGGTAGCGCATCACCTTGCCAAGGTGAGGGTCGCGGGTTCGAATCCCGTCGTCCGCTCGGAGCTGCCGCCACGCGTGACGGGGGCAACCTCGGTGGGGTGGCCGAGAGGCGAGGCAACGGCCTGCAAAGCCGTCCACGCGGGTTCAAATCCCGTCCCCACCTCGGCATTATGCACGGGCGATTGGCGCAGTGGGAGCGCGCTTCCTTGACACGGAAGAGGTCACTGGTTCAAACCCAGTATCGCCCACCAGCTGTACAAGCAGGTCAGAAGGCCCGTTACCGGATATCCGGTAACGGGCCTCGTTTTTGCACCGGTCGCCGGCCGGCTACTCGCCGGCGCGGAGCACCTCGCTCAGCCGGTCGCGTCGCCGCAGGGCCGACTCCACAGGTACGACCGTGGCGGCCGCCGCCAGCAGCGCCACGCTCACCAGACCGAGCAGCCACCACGGCGGGACCGCCCCCGGGTCGGCGGCCTGGCCGGTGAGCAGCCGCAGGTCGAGCGGGCCGAGCGTCAGGCGTGCGAGCAGGGCCCCGAGCAGCGGGCCGCACACCGCGGCGACCACGACCGGCGGCAGCACCTCTCCGGCGGCGACCCAGCGGGCGTCGCGTGGCCGCAGGCCGAGGGTCCGCAGCCGGGTCAGGGTCTGCCACCGCTCCGACGCGCCTGCGGCGGCGGCGAGCGTAAGGCCGAGCAGCCCCAGCGTCAGCAGCACCGCGGCGGCCGTCCACGCCAGCCGTACCAGCCCTGCGGTCAGCGGAGCCACTCGCTGCGCCCGTAGGACGTCGGCGCGCAGCACGACGTTGGCGGCGACGCCGCTGTTCGACACGGCCCGCGCCGCGCCGGGGCCGGTCACCCAGACGGTGTTCGGAACGGCGGGCAGCCCGGCGCCCGCGAGGGCCGCGGCGTCCACGATGACGACGTCACCGGCGCCGCCGACGGAGGGCGCGGTACCGACGGCGGTGAGCCGGATCGCCGGGGCGTCGTCCCGGGGTAGCTGCAACCGCGTGCCGGTCGGCAGCTCGCCGTCGCTCGATCGGACCAGCGCTGGGACGTCCCCGGGGCCGGGACCGGGTGTCGTGAGCCGGGCCAGCGCCGGCGCGTCGGGCAGCGGGGTGGTGGCCAGCAGGCGCTGGAACGCGTCGGCGTCCACGATGACCAGGCGTGGGGTGAACAGTGTCGAATCGCTGAAGACGCGCGCCGAGTCGGTCACCTGCGCGACGACGACCTGCCCGACCCCGGGTGCGGCGGCGATGCGCTCGACGACCGCGGGCGTGGCGACCCCGACCCCGGCCTCGGCGCCGACGTCGAGGCGGGCGTCGGCGCCGACGCTGCTCCACGCGCCGTCGGCCAGGCCCCGGGTGACGGTGGTGCCGAGGATGAGCGCGAACGACGCCAGCGCCGTGGCGCTCACCAGAACCAGCAGCGGCAGCGCGCGCCCGGCCGTTGCGGCCGCCCGGGCGGCACCGAACACGGCCAGCGGGCGGCGCGAGCGCAGCGCCTGCCGGAGCGCGAACCGCGCCCCCAGGGGCAGCAGCCGGAGCAGGACGAGCGCGCCGACGAGCACGCCCAGAGCGGGGGCGCTGATCGGCAGGATCGTGTCGCCGGTCAGCGCGCCGGTGTCGCCGTCGGAGGCGACGGACAGGAGCCCGCGCTGGTGCAGGGTGACGAAGGCGGCGACCGCGGCGATCAGGACTGCGGCCTCCACGGCGGCGCGGCGTAGCTGGCCGGTGGCCCGGATCCAGCGCCGAGCGGCCCGGTTGGCGGGTTGACGCCGGTCGCGGCTGGCGCGGGCGGCGGCGAGGATGCCGAACGTCGGCCCGGCGAGGGCTCCGGCCAGGACAGCGGGAACGGCCCAGGCCCAGGAGACGCCGGGAGCCGCCGCGCGGGCGAGCGCGAGCCCGACGGCGGCGGCCGACAGGGACACCACTGTGGACTCGATGGTCAGTTCCGCACCGAGGTCGGGTAGCGCCGCCCCACGCTGCCGGGCGGCCCTCAGCGCCGGGGTACGGCGGCGGACCAGCAGGTCGGCGGCGAGCAGCAGGACCAGCACCGTGGCGGTCAACACCCCGGTGAGCAGGACGGCGGCCTGCACGGCAACGGCGCCGATCCGGGTACGGGCGGCGCGCAGGGTGGTGTCGAGTTGCGACTCCCACTTCAGGGACTCGTCGCGGGCGCCGGAAGAGCCGGAGGCTGCCTTGAGCTTGACCACCTGGCTGGCGAGTGCCGCGGTGGTGTCCCAGGTGAGCGCGTCGGGAACGGGTGCGAAGTGGACGCTGCGTCGCAGTTGGTCCTCGTCGACGGCGAGCCGGGCGTCCGGTAACGACTCGGCCGACAGCAGGCCGGCGAACCGGGTGGTCCCCACGCCGTCGGCGCCGGGCGCGGGGCGCAGGAGCGCCGGGGCGAGTCGCCAGGCGGGGTCGGCGCTGTCCGCGGGTCGGTAGATCCCGCTGATCCGGACGTCCCGGTCGCGACCCTGACCGTCCTTGACCGGGATTCGATCGCCGGGGCCGAGGTGGAGCGTGGTGGCCTCCGCCTCGGAGATGCCGACCTGCACCGGCCAGGGCGGTCCGTTGTAGGGGGTCTCGACGAACTCGTCGGTGACGGCGGGGCCGGGCGCGCTGCCGGCGACCCAGGTCACGTCCGGGCCACCGAGATCGCCGGCCAGGTAGGTGAACTGGAAGGTACGCGGCGCGCTGCCGTCGGTGATGCTGAGGATCGGACCGTTGACAACGGCGATGGGCGGGAGCAGCGCGGCGTCCAGGTCGGGCCCGAGCGCGTAGGCCGCCCGGGCGCGGAAGTCGTCGACGTCATCGGCGAGGCGGGCTGTCCGGACCCGCCCGCCGGTCGGTCCGTCGTCGCGTTCCCAGTCGGCGCGTACGAGGACGTTCGAGTCCTGGCCGGCGCGGCGGACCGTGTCCTGGACGGCGCTGTCGGCGGCGGCGCGGAGCAGCGCCGGCACGGCCCCGGCGAGCAGCGCGACGGCCGCGATGACGGCGGCGGTGAGCAGCAGCGGTCCGGCGTCGGTCCGGCCCCGGCCGCGGACGCTGGGCCAGTGCGGCGCCGGCCACCGGCGGGTCAGCCACCGTTTCACGGCGCCACCCGCAGGTGCGCGGCGTCGGCCCGGCGGACCTGGACGGTGACCACAACGGCGACCGCCAGCAGGCATCCGGCCAGTAGTACGGCGAGCAGTGCGGCCTCGGCTGGCCACGGCCACTGTGGCTGGGCGGCCGGGACGGGCGCGGCGCCGGTGTCGGAGCGCACGAGCAGGGGAGCGACGATGCGGTTTGCGAGCGCGCCGACGGCGGCGCCCGCCGCGAGCAGGGGCAGCAGAACGCCGACGTGCTGGCCGAGCAGCACGGCCCGGATGCCGCGCCGGGACATCCCCAGGCCGCGCAGCCGCGCCACCTCGACGGCGCGGACCTGCAGATCGCAGGTGACGTGCAGGACGACGCCGGCGAGCAGCAGCAGGGCTGCGGCCGGGACGATGAGCCGGAGCGCGGCCGGCAGCCCGGCGCGCAGCGGGCCGCCGGTGAGGCGGGCGGTCTCCGCCTCGCGGTTCGTGACGGTGCCCAGGTGCAGCGCGGTGGCCCGCTCGACGGCACCGGGACCGGCGGGGTGGCCGACCCACCAGGCGTCGACCGGAAACGTCAGGTCGCCGGTGACGGCGCGTGCGCGGGACAGCGTGTCCAGGTCGGCCAGGACGGCGACGGCGCCGGGGGCGGACGGTACGGTCGGCACGACCTCGGTGACGACGATCGGGACGGGCGTGGTGCCGACCGTGACGCTGAGCTGGCTGCCACTGTCGACACCGACCTCGCTGGCGAAGCGGGCGGAGACGGCGACGGGCACCGGGCCGGGGTCCGGAAAGGCGGTGGCGACGATAGTCCGGGCGGCGTCGTCGGCGCCGCCGAGGTCGACTGTCGCGGCCATCCGCAGCGCGGTTCCCGTCCGTGCCGGAGACAGCGTGACGCTCAGGTCGCGCACCCTGCTCGGGACCGGCGGCGCGGACGTGGCGGTCCAGTCCGACCCGTCGGTGGACCCTTGCGCCGACCCGGCGGGCGGCACGGTGAGCGTGACGGCTACGGCGACGGGTCCGCCGACCGGGTCGGCGGTGACCGGCAGGGCGACCGCGACGAGGCGCAGCCCGTCAGCCGTCGCACAGGGGGGCAGCCGGAACTCCCGACCATCGAGCGGTACGGCGGGACCGGTGCAGGACGTGCGCAGGCCGGTGGCGTCCTGCAGCAGCAGCCGGGGCGTCACGGCGAGGGAGGTGCCGCCGGCCGCGGTCCCGCTCAGGACGAGCGGGGCGCCGGCCGCAACGGCGAGGCCGGTGACCCGGGTGCGGGGCGCCAGCGTGGCGCCCACGTCCGCCCATCCGCGGTCGCTGTCCACCGGCCCGCGCAGCAGCGCGTCGGCTCGGGTGGTGTCGACGGCGACCAGGCGCGGCGCATCGCCGGCGGTGCCGAGCCACTGACCGACTGCGGTACCACGGTCGAGGGCCGGACTCACCGCCCCCGCGGTGGCCGCGCTGACGACCGCGCCGTCTCCGGGCACCGGCGCCGTGCTGAGGGTGAGTGCCAGGTCGGTGCCGACGGAGAGCGCGGCCTGGTCGCGCTGCGACTGGTGCCACGTGGCGTCGAAGGCGAGGCCGAAGGTTCCGGCCGCGCAGGCCAGCCCGACGAGCAGCCCGGCGGCGACCGCCTGGGGGCGGCGGGCGCTCTCGGAGACCGCCAGCGGGAGCGCCAACCCGCGGGCGCGGTACGCCAGTCGGTCGGCGCCGCGCAGCGCGGGCAGTACCACCCGGAGCGCCAGGGCGGCGCCTGCGGTGAGCAGCAGCGCCGGCGCGAGCACCCGGACCGCGTCGGCGCGTGGGCTGGCGGCGGTGGGCTGCGCGTGCAGCTGCCACCATCCGGCGGCGGCGAACACGGCGAGCATCAGGTCGGCGCCGGAGCGGGCCAGCAGTTCGCGGCGGGTGCGCCGGTCGCCGGGTGCCCCGACGGGCCGGATCGCCAGCACGGTGAGCACAGCGGTGAGCACCAGCGCACCGCCGACCACCGCGAGAACCTGGGCACTCGTGATGGCCGGCCGGACGGTCAGGCCGGCGTCGTCCAGCGGCGGCAGGTGGGTCAGGCCGGCGTGCAGGACCGACGAGGCCGGTATCGCGAGCGCCGCGGCGACGGCGGCGACGAGCCCGGCCTCGAGTGTCGCGGTGGCGGCGAGTTGGCGGCGGCTGGTGCCCAGGGCGGACCGCAGGGCGGTCTCGTCCGCGCGGATGCCCGCGGTCAGCCGGCCGGCGAGGACGAGTGCCGTCGCGGCCAAAACACCGCCGAGGACGGCGATGGCGAGCACGACGGCGGCGGTGACGTGCCGTTGGTCGTCGGCGGCCCGCAGGGTCAGCGCCAGGTCGGAGGAGACACGTGCGAGCGTGACGCGGTCGCCGAGGGTGCCGGCCAGCCGACGGTCGGCACTGCGGACGGCCCCGGCCATGGTCTCCAGGTCGCGGCGGTTGGGGTGGGACAGGTCCGGATGGGCGGTGACCTCCAGCCGGTCGACGGTGGCGCCGGTGGTGACCAGGTCGGCGAGGTCGACGAGGAACGGGCCGTAGGCGTTGACCGGCTGCAGGAAGCGGCCGTCCCGGTAGCCGGTGGCGGAGCCGGCCGCGGCGAGCGGGTCGCGGTCCCAACCGCGCCCGGGCAGCGGGCGTACCACACCGACGACTGTCACGTCGATGGCCGGGACTGGCGGGTGGGCCAGCTCGGCGCCGAGGCGCACCCGGCTACCGGGGGTGAGGCGGAGGAGTCCGGCGGTGGACTCCAGCAGCACCGCGTCGCCAGGGTGCTGTGGCCAGCGTCCGGTGATCAGCTCGGCTCGGGCCGGCAGATCGTCCAGCCCCGACAGGTACGCCTGGGCCGGGACCGTGGTGCCCGGGGCGAGCGCGGGCGGCAGCGCCCGCAGCACTGTCGACGCCCGCGCGGTCGTTGTCACCGGGAACGGTGCGAGCGCGGAGGCCACCACGGTGCGGGTGTCGGCGGCGACGGACGACGCGTCCCGGCCCTCGACGGCGCCGGTGTAGACGGTCACGTCGACGGCGGCGGGGGCGGCGCGGGCCATGGCGACCTCCAGCGCCCGCTCGGCGGTGCGGGTGACCAGCAGGGTGCAGGTGCCCAGCACTGTCGCGCCGATCGTGACGACCCCGAGCAGGGCCGCCAGCAACGGCCACTGCGCGCGGGCGCGCCGGCTGACCAGCCTCAGCATCGTCGTGTCACCCGGCGTCCGACACGGGCCCGTACGGCCCGGTCGCCTGTTCGTCGAGGTGCCCGTCGTGGATGCGGATCACCCGGTCGGCCAGGGCCATCATCACCGCGTCGTGCGTCGACACCAGCACGGTGACGCCTTCGGATTCCGCTATCCCGCGCAGCAGGGCCATCACCGACAGACCTGTCTCGGCGTCCAGTTGCCCGGTCGGCTCGTCGGCGAGCAGCAGCCGGGGCGAGGCGGCCACCGCGCGGGCGATCGCCACCCGCTGCTGCTGGCCGCCGGACAGCTCGGCCGGCCGTTGGCGGGCGTGGTCGGCCAGGCCGACCAGATCCAGCAGCAACTCGACCCGCCGCTCGCGCTCGGCCGGAGCGACGCGGGCCAGCCGCAGCGGGGCGGCGACGTTCTCCGCTGCCGACAGCACCGGGATCAGCCCGAAGCTCTGGAAGACGTACGACACCTTCTCGCGCCGCAGCCGGGACAGGTCGTCCTCGTCGAGCGCGCCGACGTCGGCGCCGTCGACGTGCACGGTGCCGGCGTCCGGGCGGTCCAGGCCGCCGATGACGTTGAGCAGGGTGGTCTTGCCCGAACCGGACCGGCCGACGAGCGCCACCATGGAACCGGCGGCCACGTCGAACGACACGCCGCGCAGGGCGTGCACGACGGTCGGCCCGGTGCGAAAGCGCCGGTGGACGCCGCGCACGCGCAGCAGCGGCTCGCTGCTCATTCGTCGCTTCCCGAATCGGGGCGGATCGTGATGTGGTCGGGTTCCAGGGCCAGCCGGACCCGTCGGGTCAGCGCCAGCGCCTGGCGGAATTCGCGGGGCACCTGGACCCGCCCGGCCCGGTCCATCACTGCGTACTCCTCGGCGATCACGTGCGTGTCGCCCTCCGCGTCCGTGGTGGTGCGGCGCAGCACCTCGCTGCTGGTGCGCCCGTCCCGGATCGCGATGGTCCGTTCGACCTGGCCGCTGACCTCCGGGTCGTGGGTCACCACGACAACCGTGACGCCGTACCGCCGGTTGACGTCCCGCAGCACGCCGAAGACCTCCGCGGACGTGGCGGCGTCCAACTCGCCGGTCGGCTCGTCGGCGAGCAGGACCCGCGGCTGGTTGGCCAGCGCCACCGCGATCGCGACCCGCATCTGCTGACCTCCGGAGAGTTGCCCGGGGCGCCGGTCGGCGCAGTCGGCGACACCGAGGCTGTCCAGCAGTTCGGCCGCGCGCTCCCGGCGCTCCTTCTTCGCGGTACGGGCCGCCGTCATCGGCAGGTCCACCATCTCCCGTGCGGTCAGGTAGGGAATCAGGTTGCTCGCCGTCTGCTGCCGTACGAACCCGACGGTGTGCCGCCGGTAGTCCACCCGGTCCGCGCGGGACATCGCCAGGAGATTCCACTGGCCGACCCGGACCCGCCCGGCGGTGGGGGCGTCGATGCCGGCCAGGATGGAGAGCAGCGTCGACTTGCCGGACCCGGAGGCGCCGACGACGGCGACCAGCTCACCGCTCTGCACGGCCAGGTCCAGTCCCTGCAGCGCCTGCACCTCGATCGAACCGGTCTGGTAGATCCGCACCAGGTTCTCGCAGACGATGAGCGCGTCCCGGCCGAACTCGGGCGCCCGCGCGGATGGCTGCGGCAGGGACAGCGGTGTGCTGGACATTGCCAGCAGTTTCGCAATCCGCGGCTTCGTTGACCATGCCCCGGGCGGCTTTTCCGCGTTCCGGACGAGGATCTGCTCCGGAACGTGTCAGCGGGCGGGCGGCCCGGTCAGAAGGTCAGCAGCCGGAACTCGCCCACGGCGGGAAGCCGCGGCGGCGGTAGACCGCCTCGGCGATGGGTGACGAGGTGAGGGCGCACCGATGTCGGCTATGCCGTTGCCGAGAGCAGCGCCTCGGCGAGGTCGGTGCGGGCGCTGAGCAGGGCCCGACCCCGGCGGTGGGTCACCACCAGACCGGCCGCGCGCAACGCGGTGAGGTGCTGGGAGACGCCGCCGGGTGACATCCCACTGCGACGGGCCAGTTCGGTGGTGCTCGCCGGCCCGATCAGTTCGGTGAGCAGCCGGGCCCGCCCGCGGCCGAGCACGGCGGCCAGCGCGTCCGAGACGCCGTTCGGCCGCTCCCAGAGGGTACCCAGCCCACTGGCGGGGTAGGCGAGCTGCGGCGCGTCCCCTGCGGAGACGCTCAGCACCGACGGCCAGACGAAGACCGACGGGACCAGCACCAGGCCCGGACCGTCCGCGACGTCCGGGGCCAGGCAGTGCCGCTGCGCGACGACCAGCGTGTCGCCCTCCCACCGGACCTGCCGGTGCAGATCGTTGAGGAGCACCGCCGCGCCGTCCTCGGCGAGCAGGCGGGCGCGTGCGGTGACGTCGGCGTCGAGCAGCAGCCGCAGCCGCGGCCAGTGCGGGGCCAGGGCGATCCGCCAGTACGCCTCGATCTCCTCGCAGAGGCGGCGCAGCCCGGCCGGCGGGTCGGCGTACAGGGCGGCGAGTGCTGGCGTGCGGTCGCCCGGGTACAGGTCCAGGTGGGCGCGGACGGTGTCGGCCCCGGTGGCGCGCAGGGCCGTCAGTTCGGCGGCCAGATCGGGGTTGAGGTCGGCCGGCGGCGGGGTGAGGAAGTCGGCCAGGTAGCCGGGCGGTGCCGGCACCAGCTGCCAGAGCAGACCGCCGTCCGACTCGATCACACCCGCCTCGACCAGCGGCTGACGCACCCGGCGTACCCAGGGCAGGTGGACCGCGTGGTCTCCGGGGTCGCGCAGCACCCGGACGCTCGCGACGACCTCCCACAGGCAGGAGACGGCGAACCGGATGCGGGCGACGGCGCCCGCCGACATGCTGATGGCGACCACGGCACCCCCGATGGTTTCAGCTGGCGCTAAAACATTACCGGCGGCTGCGGGGCCGGCCGAGACTTGCCGCGTGAGCGAACACCACACCCGAGCCGAACTGTTCCGATCCCTGCACACCCCCGGGTCGCCGCTGGTCCTGGTCAACGCCTGGGACGCCGCGAGCGCCCGCGTCGTGGCCGCCGCCGGTGCCCGCGCGGTGGCCACCACCAGCGCCGGCGTCGCCTGGAGTCTCGGGGAGCCCGACGGTGACATCCTCGGCCGCGACGCGGCCGTCGACCTGGTCCGCCGGATCACCGCCTCGGTGCCGTTGCCGGTCACCGCCGACATCGAGTCCGGGTACGGCGCGACGCCGGCGGAGGTCGGCGTGACCGTACGCGCGGTGCTCGACGCCGGTGCCGTCGGCGTGAACATCGAGGACGCCCGACGCGAGGGCGGCCCACCGCTGCGCGACGTGCCCGACCAGTGCGCCCGGATCGGCGCGGTGCGAGGCGCGGCCGACGCTGCGGGTCTGCCGCTGTTCGTCAACGCCCGGATCGACACGTTCCTCGCTGGCGCTGGGGACGTCGCCGAGACCCTGGCCCGGGCCACCGCCTATCTCGCCGCCGGCGCGGACGGCATCTTCGTGCCCGGGGTGGTCGACCCGGTGACCATCCGCGAGCTGGTGCGGGCGGTGCCGGCGCCGCTGAACGTGCTCGCCGGGCCGGGCGCCCCGGCGGTGGGGGACCTGGCCCGGCTGGGGGTGGCCCGGGTGAGCCTCGGCTCGTCGATCGCGCAGGCCGCGTACGCGGTCGCCCGCCGGGCGGCGGACGAGGCCCTCGGCGCGGGCACGTACGACGCGCTGGCGGACGCCCTCGACTACGGCACGCTCAACGCCCTCATGCGGTGAGCGGGGCGGGCTGCGTCACGCTCGCAGCCGGTGCCTCCCGTGGCGCGGCAGGCCACGAAACGCCGGGCCGGCCGCCTCTGTCGAGGTGGCCGGGCCCGGGTGCTCCGCCAGTTCCGTCAGTGGTGGCCGATGGTCGTGTCACAGCGGCGGGGCGATGTCCCGCCGCTCCTCGACCCGGCGGTACTCGACCGGCTCCTCGACCCGGCGGTACTCCACCGGCTGCTCGGTGGCGACGGGGACCGCCTGGCGGCGGCGACCCCAGATCAGCGTGGTCATGATCAGGCCGAGCACGCCGGCGCCCATCAGGATCCAGCCGACCACGTCGAGGTTGATGCCGCCGACGCTCGCGTCGAGCGCGAAGGTGAGGATCGCGCCGAGCGCGATCAGGAAGATGCTGGTGCCGATACCCACGACAGCCTCCTTAGGGGGTGTGGTGCGCTGTCGAGGTCACTCAGTACCCCGGTGGCGACCAGCGCAATCGCCGCCGCCCAGGGTCGCGCGCCCGCCGATCTTGGCATCGGGTAGAGTTTGCCGCGTCGCCGGCGTTCGTCGGGGACGTGCGGACGTAGCGCAGCTGGTAGCGCATCACCTTGCCAAGGTGAGGGTCGCGGGTTCGAATCCCGTCGTCCGCTCGCGATTCGCCTCGACGGGCTTGAGCGTCCGGGTCGGGCGGAAACCACGGGCGATTGGCGCAGTGGGAGCGCGCTTCCTTGACACGGAAGAGGTCACTGGTTCAAACCCAGTATCGCCCACCAGTTCGCAACGGCTCGTCACCGCATTCTCGGTGACGAGCCGTTTGCCGTGGTGACACCACCGGGATCCCGACGCCCGGCAGACCGCGGACAATCCGGTTGTGACATGGGTTGGTCGTTGCGAGACTCGGTCCCGTGCCTGAGCCGGACCGCTTCCGCGCCGCCGTACGCGTCTGGGCGGCCGGCGGTCCGGACGCCGCGACCGCCGCCGACGCGGCCCGGGAGTCGGCGGCCGGCCTGCGTACCGTCGTGCTCGTCGAGGGGGTCAGCGACCAGTTCGCGGTGGAGGCGCTGGCTGAGCGACGGCGCCGCGATCTGGCCGCCGAGGGCGTGTGCGTGGTGCCGCTCGGAGGCGCGATGAGCGTCGGTCGGTACCTGCGGCTCTTCGGCGCGCAGGGCCTCGCCGTGACCGTGCGGGGGCTGTGTGACGAGGCCGAGGAGGGCTTCTTCCGGCGTGGCCTGGAGCAGGTGGGTCTCGGCGCCGGCCTGACCCGGTCGGCAATGGAGGTGCTCGGCTTCGGTGTCTGCGTGACCGACCTGGAGGACGAGCTGATCCGCGCGCTCGGCAGCGACGGCGTCGAGCGGGTCATCGCCGAGCAGGGGGACCTGGCCCGGTTGCGGGTGTTCCAGAACCAGCCCGCCCAGCGTGGGCGCCCGGTCGAGCGGCAACTACGCCGCTTCCTGGGGACGATGAGTGGCCGCAAGGCCCGCTACGCGGGGGCGCTCGTGCGCGCTCTCGAGCCGGGTGCCGTGCCCCGCCCGCTGGACCGGCTGCTCGCCGGTTGACCGGCCCGATCCCCAGTCGACCTGCCCGATCCGGCTGCGCGCGGGCGTCGGTGCGGGGGTTCTGCCGAGGGCAGATCCGCTCGCCGTGAACAAGAGCGCAATCCGCCACACCCATCCGCCAGGGTGGAGCACATGAGATTGCTGGTGTTGGGCGGTACGGGTTTCGTGGGCGGTGCGACGGTCGCCGAGGCGGTTCGCCGGGGCTGGTCGGTGACGGTGTTCAACCGAGGGCTGCACGGGTCGGTTCCGCCCGGCGTACACCGGTTGCGGGGTGACCGGAGCGCGCCGGACGGCCTGGCGGCGCTCGCGGACGGCGAGTGGGATCTGGTGGTCGACACCTGGGACGGCGCGCCGCGCGCGCCGCTGCCCGTGCGCTGGTCGACACCGTGCGGCACTACACCTACGTGTCCAGCGGGTCGGTCTACGCCGACCCGGTGGCGCCCGGCTCGGACGAGACCGCGCCGGTGGCCGACGCCGACCCGGACGCTGCCGACGGCGACTACCAGCAGCTCAAGGCGGGGGCGGAGCGGGCGGTGCGGGAGGTCTTCGGTGACCGGGCGCTGATCGCCCGGGCCGGGCTGATCCTCGGGCCGGGGGAGGACATCGGCCGGCTGCCCTGGTGGCTGAGCCGTATCGCGCGGGGCGGCGACGTGCTCGCCCCCGGCCCGGCCGAGCTGCCGATCCAGTGCATCGACGTGCGCGACCTGGCCAGCTGGATGCTGGACCAGGGCGCCCGAGCGCGGGGCGGGACGTTCAACGCGGTCAGCCGCCCCGGGCACAGCACCATGGGTGAGCTGCTCGGCGAGTGCGTGGCGGTCACCGGCTCCGACGCCCGGCTGCGCTGGACCGACCCCGAGTCGATCCTCGCCGCCGGGGTGGAGCCGTGGAACGACCTGCCGATCTGGTTGCCGCTCGGGCATCCGTACCGCTGGCTGCTGGAGCGGGACACCAGCCGGGCCCACGCGGCGGGGCTGACCTGCCGGCCGGTGGCCGAGACCGTGGCGGACACGTGGCGGTGGTTGCGGGAGGTGGGCACGGTTCCGCCGCGCGCCGGCAGGCCCCGCCGCGCTGCGGTCGGCCTGGACCCGGCCCGGGAGGCCGCACTGCTCGCCACCCAGCCGGCGGCGGGCTGACCGGCGGCCGCCGGATCACTCACGTGGAGGCGCCGGACAGCCGTTCACCGGTGACGGCGGGTGCGGCCGTAGTCATCATTGCGGGCTGGTACCCCATTTGTTATCACGGGCGGTAGCGGACATAGACAAACCTGTAAGCCAGCCCTACAGTTCGGCCGACTAGTTCTCATCAGCACGGGGGTTTTTGATGACCACTGGCCGCTGGCTGCTGCCCGCGCTCCTAAAGAGACGTTCCCTTCTCGTAGTCGGAAGCGCGGTCGCGCTTCTCGGCACATCCGTCGCGGTGCCCGCACAGGCCGTGCCGGCTGCCGCGTCGAAACCGTCAACCGCCATCTCCGAGACCGCCGACCCCGCCTCGGCGTCCGCCGCCGCGCGCCGCTCCGGTAAGCGGGTGGAGGTCGCGTCGGCGCGTACCGAACTGACCCAGGTGTTCGCCAACCCGTCCGGGGGCTTCACGGCGGAACTGGCCGTGGTGCCGCAGCAGGTCAAGCGCCCCGACGGCTCGTGGGCGGTCGTCGACCTCGCGCTACGTCGGGGTGCGGACGGCTGGCGGCCGACGGCGTCGGTTGCGGACGTGCGCTTCTCCGACGGTGGCGATGCCGCCGCGGTGGTCCTGTCCCGCAACGGCCGGTCGTTCTCCCTGTCCTGGCCGGGTGGTCTACCCCGACCCTCGGTGTCCGGTGACTCGGCCACCTACACCGACGTGCTGCCCGGCACGGACCTGGTGCTGCGGGCCACCCGGACCGGGTTCACCCACGTCCTCGTGGTCAAGACGCCGGAGGCAGCGGCGAACCCGCGTCTGCGCGAACTCCGCTTCGACCTGGGCGGCGACGCGCGGGTGGTGCGGGGTCGAGACGGTCGCCTGTCGGCGCTCGCCGGCGACGAGGTCCTCGCCGCCGCCGACAGCGCCGTCATGTGGGACTCCCACGCCGGTGTCGCAACGTCAGGCCAGCGATCGGCGACGGCCTCGGCCGGGGACGCCGCGTCCGCGGGTGGGTCGTCGTCCGACCTCTCGTCGTCGGCGGCGCCGGGTGACAGAGCGCGTGTCGCCGCCGTCGATGTCCAGGTCGCCGACGGTGACCTGGTCCTCCGCCCGGACGCCGCGTTGCTCTCGCCGGCCGGCGCGACCTTCCCGGTCTACATCGACCCGGCCTGGTCCACCGGCAAGTCCCGATGGGCGTACTCGACGAACAACAACAGCAACAACACGGACACCTCGGTGGCCCGGGTGGGCCGGGACCCGGACTCCGGGAAGCTGTACCGGTCCTACTTCGACTTCCCGTTGACCACCGTGCGGGGCAAGCACATCGAGTCCGCGTATGTGCAGATGAAGCTGGATCACTCCTGGTCGTGCGGCAACACGCCGACCTACCTGTACCACTCTGGTGGCATCGCCTCGACTCCGCGTACCAACTGGGCGCCGAAGCTGATCGGCTTGAAGTCCTCGGCCAGCTCGCACGCCAACGAGGGCTCCGGGTGCTCCGACTCGCCACAGCCGGACATGACCGTCAACTTCACCGGGTCCGCGGTGACCAGCGTGATCCAGTCCTCCGCGACCAGCAGTGCCACCAACATCACCTTCGGCTTCTGCGCGTGCAGCGCCACCGACGGGTCGGGCGAGTCCACGACCGACCGGTGGAAGAAGTTCTTCCCGGGCAACGCGAAGCTGGTGGTCGACTTCGACTCCATCCCCGGTAAGCCGAACAACCTGCAGGCGGCCGGCGTTGCCTGCTCGGCCAGCACGACGCTGGTCATCGGCACCCTGAAGCCGACGTTCTCCGCGATCTTCCCGGACGCGGACGGTACGCAGGCGCTGACGACCGGGTACGAGTGGGTCCAGGTACCCGCCAACGGTGTGATCGACGCGTCGACCCCGCGCCGGTCGGCGCCGGCCGGAGCGTCGGTTCCCGCCGGAGGTCGCTCGACGACGGCCGCGGTGACGGCCGGCGAGGGGGTGACATACGCGTTCCGCGCCAAGGCGACGGACCCCGCTCCGTACAGCCGGACGAGTGTCTGGTCCGACTGGTGCAAGTTCATGGCCGACACCAAGGTGCCGCCGGTGACCGCGACGCTGACCTCCGGAACTGGGTTGCCGGGCAGCACGGCGACCTTCCTCATCTCGTCCACCGATTCCACGGTGACCAAGTTCCGGTACGGCTGGGTCAACCCGCCGGTCACCGAGGTCACGGCGGTGGGTCGCATAGTGATGAGGCCACCGAGCGAACCCATCACCGTGAAGCAGGCGCAGGTATCGCTGGTCGTGCCCAAGTACGGATTGAACACGCTCTACATCTCCGCAACCGATGGTGCCGGCAACATCGGCTACGGTTCGCTGGAGTTCACGGCCCCTCGGCCGGCGCCCGCCACGGCCCGCTGGGGTCTGGAGACCTACCCCGGGGTCACGGCGTCGCAGGCACTCGACGACACGCAGCAGTCGCCCCCCTCGGGCAGGACCCCGCTGTCCTCGGGCAGCGTCTCGTGGACCGGAGATCTGCGGCTGATTCGCGGCGAGACCGCCTCGTTCAACGGCACCTCGTCCAGCCTGGCCACAACCGGGCCGGTGGTGGACACCACGGAGTCGTTCAGCGTCGCGGGTTGGGTACGCCTGGCGGCGCTTCCCACCACGGCGGACATGGCGGTCGCCGCCCAGGCCGGCACCAGCACGGCCGGCTTCGTGTTGGGTACCCGGCTGGAGGGTTCCCCGCTGACGCCGCGCTGGTCGTTCCTGATGAAGGACACCGACCTGCAATCCAGTTCCACCCGAGCAGCGGTCAGCTCCGCCCTGACAACGGCGGACGTCGGGCGGTGGACGCACATCGCCGGTGTCTACGACAAGACCGCCGGGAAGATCCGGCTCTACGTCAACGGCAAACTCACCGCCGAGACGGATCGGACCGCGGCCGCGTGGAGCGCCGGTGGCCCGTTCAGCGTCGGGCGGGGCTGGACCTCGGGCGCGCCGGCCAACTGGCTGAAGGGCAACCTGGCCGACGTGCAGGTGTACGACCGGGTGCTGGTCGACCACGACTTCACCGGTCAGCTCGCCGAGGATCCGGACTCCGGAGGCTTCGACGAGCCGGGAATGCTGTCGGCGGTCAAAGTGGGTGACTGGGGCTTCGGCAACGGCATGCCGTGCTACGTGGAGTCGACGGACCCCACCCTGTGCAGCGCGCCGGAGGACGGTCAGTTCGGCCGCAGGCTGGCTCTGACGGCGGGCGCCGATTTCGGCTCTCTCTCCGACGACAAGTTCCTGACGCTGGACCGACAGGGCATCGAGGATCCGGCCCAGCTGACGACAGAGTACGGGCGCTCACAGGACAATCTCGCCGAGCCGCAGAACCCGGTCTGGCAGGACGGCCGCGTGCTGCGTACGGATCAGTCCTTCTCGGTGTCCGTCTGGGTGCGACCTGACGCACAGGCACTGGGCACCATGACCGCCGTCAGTCAGGCCGGCACGCAACAGTCGGCCTTCTACCTCGGCCAGCGTGCCTTCACGGTGGGCACCACGACCGAGTACCGGTGGTGTGTCAGCGTCTTCGGCGTCGACGACGATGACACCACGGGTCAGACCGTGGCGGTTCCGATGACGTCGGGGGTCCTGACGGAGGACGACTGGGCCCGGTGGACGCATCTGGTCGCCGTCTACGACGCGTCCCGGCGCGAGATCCGGCTCTATGTCAACGGAAAGCAGGAGGGGATCAAGGGTTTCAGCAGCGGCACCTTCACCGGCGCCTTCGACGCGACCGGTCCGCTCGTCGTCGGCGCTGCCCGCTTCACCCCAGTGGGCGGAACGACACGGTGGGTCGACCTCTGGCGGGGCGACATCGACAAGCTCGGCCTCTATCAGGGTGCACTGACCGACGCGACGGTCAAGACGCTCTTCGATGCGGAGTCGCCGGAGTCGGTGGAAGCACCCGAGGACTGACCGCTCCGCAGCCCCTGACCGAACCCCACACGTCGACCTCGTCCGTGGAGGCATGGTGAACCCCTACTCAAAAACTCTCCGTAAAACCCTTCAAAAGCCCCATAAAACCGGCAAGGCTCTCCTGGCGGGGTTGCTCAGCGCCGCTTTGTTGACCATGGGGCTGTCGGTTCCGGCGCAGGCCGCGCCGGGCGGCCCCAAGCCCGGGACCGGTCAGCGAGAGAAGCTCGACAAGGACGGCGGCCCGGCGGTCGGTCGTGCCCGGCCGACGAAGGCCGTACCGAACGCCAAGCCCGCCGCGCCCGTGTGGCCCGCCCCGGGCGAGGCGACGGTGACCCTGCCGTCGGACGGCGCGGCAGGCGCGGCCGGTCAGCGCCGCTCCTCGTCCTCGGCGGTGCCCGCTGGTGCGCTGCCGGTGTCGGTCCAGCGGGCGACCGGCACGGCAGGCGCCCGAACCTCGGCGGTCTCGGTCCAACTGCTGGACCGCGCGGCCGTGCCGGCCCGGTGGCGCGACGGACTGATGCTGCGGATCGACGACGCCGGTCAGGCGCCCGCGCGGTCCACGACACCCGCTCAGCCCGGCGCGGCCACCGTCTCGGTGGACTACCGCGGTTTCCGGGACGCCTTCGGTGGCGACTGGGCATCTCGGCTGCGGCTCTGGCAGGTCCCCGAGTGCGGACTGCGCGACCCGCAGCGGGCCGAGTGCGCGGCCAAGCCCCTGATCTCCAGGAACGACGGCACCTCGGTGACCGCCGAGGTGCCGGTGGCCGCCGACAGCGCGGCGGCGCGGACCGCCGGGCAGGCCGGGACGCTCGTCGCGCTCGCCGCGGGCAGCTCGGGTCCGGAGGGTGACTTCTCCGCGACCCCGATGTCGGCCAGCGCCACCTGGTCGGCGGGTACGTCGACCGGTGGCTTCTCCTGGTCGTACCCGATGCGGATGCCGCCAGCGATCGGCGGCCCGGCACCCAGCCTCGGCCTCTCCTACACGTCCGACGCGGTCGACGGCCAGTCCGACGCCTCGAACAGCCAGCCGTCGTGGGTCGGTGAGGGCTTCAGCCTCTGGTCCGGCTACATCGAGCGCAGCTACGTCCCGTGCGCCGACGACATGAGCGGCGGCAACAACAGCTCCAACCGCACCGGGGACCAGTGCTGGCGCTCCGACAACGCGACGATGTCGTTGAACGGTCGGGGTGGCGAACTGATCTTCGAGGCCGGCAAGGGCTGGCACAGCCGCAACGAGGACGGCACGAAGATCGAGAAGCTGACCGGCACCGCCAACGGTGACGACGACGGTGAGTACTGGAAGGCGACCACGCCCGACGGCACGCAGTACTTCTTCGGCCGCAACACGCTGCCCGGTCAGAGCGCCACCACCGAGTCCGCCTGGACCGTCCCGGTCGCCGGCAACCACGCGAACGAACCGTGCAACGGCTCCTCGTTCGCCTCGTCGTTCTGCAACCAGGCCTGGCGGTGGAACCTCGACTACGTCGTCGATCCGCGCGGCAACACCCTGTCGTACTGGTACGAGAAGGAATCCAACTACTACGCCAAGCTCGCCACCTCCACCAACAAGGCGTCCTACGTCCGCGGCGGATCGCTGCGGCGGATCGACTACGGCACCTGGGACCGCAGTTCCACCGACCGCTCGGTCAAGCCCCTGGCCCAGGTCGTCCTCGACATCGCGGATCGCTGCGTGACCGACTGCTCGAACCGGGGCAACTGGAAGGACGTCCCCTGGGACCAGGAGTGCACGGCGGCCGCGGCGGACTGCAAGGAGAACTACGGTCCGACGTTCTGGACGACCAAGCGGCTCTCGACGGTCACCACACAGGTCTGGGACACCACCAAGACCACCCCGGGCTGGCAGCCGGTGGACTCCTGGACGCTGGGTCACACCTATCCGCCCGTCGGTGACGGCAGTGACCACGCCGGAATGTGGCTTACCTCGCTGGTGCACAAGGGCCTGGTCGGGGGCACCGTCGTCATGCCGCCGGTGACCTTCGAGCCGGTGTCGATGGCGAACCGGGTGTTGAGCAAGAACAACACCAGCAACAACCGGATGCGGATCGGCAACATCTTCACCGAGACCGGGGGGCAGATCCAGGTCACGTACAGCCTGCCTGACTGCAAGAGCAACAGCCTTCCGTCCGCCCCGAACACCAATACGCGCCTCTGCTACCCGGTGGTGGGGCCCGACCCGTACGAGCCGGGCAAGGAACTCACCGAGTACTGGCACAAGTACGTCGTCAAGCAGGTGTCCGAGTCGGACATCAAGGTCATGGCCGGCGGCACGGACCACGGCCAGCCGGTGCAGAACACCTACTACGACTACGTGGGCGACCCTGCCTGGCACTACGCCGACGACAACGGGCTGGTGCAGCCGAAGCGCAAGACGTGGAACCAGTTCCGCGGCTTCGGGCAGGTGGAGGTCCGCAAGGGCGACGCCCCGGCCCAGACACTGACCCGCACGACCTTCCTGCGCGGCATGCACGGTGACCGGCTCGCTCCGTCCGGCGGCACCCGTGACGTCACCGTCGGCGCCTCGCTCGGTGGCGAGACGGTGTACGACGAGGACCAGTTCGCGGGCATGGTCCGCGAGCAGGTCGTCTACAACGGCGTCGAGAGCAAGCCGGTCAGCAAGACGGTCAACGTGCCGTGGCGATCGAAGGCGCTCGCGACCCGCACCATCAACAAGGACGTGGTCTCGGCCCACTTCACGAACACCCGGGTCACCTACAACGCGGTGGCGCTGGGGGTCAACGGGGCATCCGGCTGGCGCACCTCGCGTACGGTGTCGGCCTTCAACGAGGACTACGGCAGCACCGAGTCGATCCAGTCCGACGGCGACGTCGGCAAGACCGGTGACGAGACCTGCACCACCTACCTCTACAACCGCAACACCGACGCGAACCTGCTCGGGACGGTCAAGCAGATCACCGTCAAGGCTCTGCCCTGTGCCACCGCGCCCGCCAGCCAGGACGACATCGTGGCGGACGAGCGCAAGTTCTACGACGGCGCCACCAGCATCGACGCTCAACCCACCCGGGGTGAGGTCACCCGGATCGACCGGCTCAAGGACTGGTCCGTCGCCGGTGGCACGGTCTGGCAGACCATCAGCCAGGCCACCTTCGACGCCTACGGGCGGCCGGCGACCGCTACCGACGCCCGTGGCCGCACGGTGAAGACGGTGTACACCCCCGCGACCGGTGGACCCGTCACGAAGGTGACCACCCAGACGCCGGATCCGAACGGCGGCACCGTCGACTGGGAGAACAGCATCGAGGTGCGGCCCTACTGGGGCCAGCCGGTCAGAACCAAGGACTACAACGGCAAGCAGTCCGACCTGGTGTACGACCCCATGGGGCGGCTCGCCAAGGGCTGGAAGGTCGGCTGGCCGCAGGCGGATCACCCGAACAGCCCGTCGGTCGAGTACACCTACTACTACGCGCCCAACCGGGATGCCTACCCGTACACGAAGAGTCGGGTCCTCCACGCCGGCGGCGGGTACCTGACGTCGTACGACATCATGGACGCCTTCCTGCGGCCTCGCCAGACGCAGGCAGCCGGGGTGGGCGGTGGCCGGGTCGTCACCGACACCCTCTACGACGCGACCGGTCGGGCCGTGACCTCCTACCAGGCCCACGCCGAGCCGGGCACGCCCGACGGCGCGCTCTGGTGGGAGCCCGAGTGGTCGGTGCCGGCGTTGACCAAGGCGCTCTACGACAACGCCTCCCGGCCCACCGACCAGGTGTTCTTCGGCACCGACGGGGTCACCAACCTCATCGAGAAGTGGCGCACCAGGACCGAGTACCTCGGCGACACCACGAAGGTGACCCCGCCGCCGGGCGGCACCGTCACCACCACCAAGACCGACGTGCAGGGCCGGACGGTGGAGCTGCGCCAGCAGACCGACCGGACGCAGGTAACGCCGGACCACGTCACGACCTACACCTACAACCGCAAGGGCCAGCTCACCCTCGTCCGGGACACGGCCCAGAACGAGTGGGTCAACACGTACGACGTCAAGGGCCGCCAGACCAGCGCGAAGGACCCGGACAAGGGCACCACCACGACCACCTTCACCCAGTACGACCAGGTGGAGACGGTCACCGACGCCAACGGTGTGCTCGTCAACGAGTACGACTCGTTGGGGCGGCGCAAGGGTCTCTACGTCGGCAGCGTGAGCGCCGCGAACAAGCTGGCCGAGTGGAAGTACGACAAGCTCTACACCGGTCAGACCGTCCGAGGTCAGCTCACCGAGAGCATCCGCTACGAGTCGGCCGGATCGTCGAACGCCTACAAGTGGCAGGTGCGCGGCTTCAGCGACCGCTACCAACCCACCGGCACCAACTACGTCATCCCGACCAACGAGGCTGCGAATCTCGCCGGCACCTGGGTCTATGGCTACGAGTACTCGCCCTACGACGGCAGTCCGACGGCGGTCACCTATCCGGCCGGCGGTGGTCTGACCACCGAGAAGGTCCAGACGACGTACGACTCGACGACCGGGCTACCCACCGAACTGTCCACCAATCTGATCAACGTGGGTCGCTACGTGATCGGCCAGCAGTACACCCAGTACGGCGAGCCGACGCTCACCACCCGCAAGACCGACGGCGGCGTGTACGTCGAGGACAACACCTACTACGACCTCACCACCCGACGCGTCGACCGGATGACGGTCAAGCCGGAGACCGCCGCCGGAACGGTGGTGGACACCGACTACGAACACGACGCCGTCGGCAACATCCTCTGGATCAAGGACACCCCGCAGGTCGGCACGGCGGACACCCAGTGCTTCCGCTACGACGACCTGCGCCGGATGACCAACGCGTGGACGCCCAAGGCGGGTGTCGAGTGCAAGACGGATCCGAGCGTGTCGAACCTGGGCGGCCCGGCCCCGTACTGGCACGAGTGGACCGTCGACGCGGTCGGCAACCGCAGCACGGAGAAGGTGCACACGGCGGCGGGTGACACCACCCGCACGTACACGTCGCCGGCCAGCGGCAAGGACGCCGTACGACCGCACGCGGTCACCTCGGTCCTCACCGAGGCGCCCGGCCAGGCCGCCGTCACTACCCAGTACGCCTACGACAATGTCGGCAACATGACCTGCCGGCCGGCGGCCACCACGGCGAACAACTGCGCCAACGGGACCAACTCGCAGACGCTGAAGTGGAACACCGAGGGCAAGCTCGCCTCGGTGAGCGTCGGCGGGCAGACCGTCGAAACCAACATCTACGACGCCGAGGGCGCGCGTCTGATCCGTCGCGACTCCAGCGGGAGCACGCTCTACCTGCCGGGTCAGGAGATCCGGCGCGACAACAACTCCATCGTCACCGGCACCCGCTACTACAGCTTCGCCGGCAGGATGGTCGCCAACCGTACGCCCAGCGCGCTGACCTGGCTCTACTCGGACCACCAGGGCACCCAGCAGACCGGCATCAACGCCGCGTCCCAGGCGGTCACCGTCCGCCGACAGACACCGTACGGCGACCCCCGCGGCACCCAGCCGCAGTGGACGAACAACAAGGGCTTCGTCGGCGGCGACAAGGATCCGACGGGCCTGACCAATGTCGGAGCCCGGCAGTACGACACCGCTCTGGGACGGTTCATCTCCGTCGACCCGGTGCAGGACCTCGCCGATCCGCAGCAGTGGAACGCGTACGCCTACAGCAACAACAACCCGATCACGTTCTCCGACCCGAGCGGCCTGCGGGCCTGCTCCGACGACGCCTGCGGTCCGGGCGCCGACTACGAGGACATGTACGGCAACTACGTCGAGGTCAAGGGCGACAACGACGGCTGCGGTGGTAGTTGTGGCGACGACGACTGGGCCGAGGCCCGCGCGGCGCACGAAGCCGGTGGCGGCAACGGTGGCGGCGGTGGCAAGGGTGGCGGCAAGAACGGTGGCCCCACCGACGAGGAGATCAAGCGGGCCAAGGAGGTCAAGAAGCAGAACGCCGTCTCGATCATCATCCAGGCCGGCGGGAAGCTCCTGCTCGACTTCTTCGGCATCAACGACATCCTGGACTGCATCCACGGCGATCTGATGGCCTGTGCCTTCACGCTCGCCGGCATGCTGCCCGTGGGTAAGGCCCTCCAGTTCCTCCGCAAGGCCAAGCCCATGGCCAAGACGATCACCAGGGCCGGTAAGGCGCTGTTGAAGTGGAGCCAGGAGACGAAGTGGGCTGACGACGTCCTCGAGGCAGCCGAGAGTTGTCTGGTAAAACGGCACAGTTTCGCGCCAGGGACGAAGGTGGTGCTGGCCGGCGGCGGTTACAAGGCCATCGAGGAGTTGCGCGAGGGTGACCTGGTCCTCGCCACCGACCCGGAGACCGGAAAGACCGAGGCTCGCGAGGTCACCAGGACGCACCGCAACGAGGATGCGGACCTGACGGACCTCACGGTCAAGGCCGACGGCGCCGAGGCGACGGTCATCAAGACCACCCAGCACCACCCGTTCTGGAGTGAGGATCGTCAGGACTGGATCGACGCGGCCGACGTCCAGGTCGGTGAGGCGCTGCGGGCGCTCGACGGCACGGCGATCACGGTCCAGGCCGTCCGGTCGTACGCCGGCCTGGAAGCGATGTACGACCTCACGGTCGCCGACATCCACACGTATTATGTGGTGGCTGGCGCTACCCCTGTGCTCGTTCACAACAACAACTGCCCTGTGTACACGGTGGGCGGGCCGAGGGTTCGCCCAGGGAAAGATATCGATGTAGATGCGGACGGCTTCGTCAATGGGCCTTCTGCTGAGCAACTGAAGTCTCTGGATGTGCAGGGCCTCTCTACGTTCGATTCGGTGGAAAACGCCAGCCGTGTCGGGTTGAAGGGGCAGGTCCGTACCCCTACGGATTCACTTCCAGACGGGTTGGGTGTTATCGCTGACGGCAGAGGGGTCGGGGGTCCACGCGCACTTGGTCACCACACGATTTACCCCACACGTCGCATGTCGTTCGATGAGTATGTAGGCCTCATCCAAGGGATGAACTGGCAGAACATAGGAAAGAAGTTGTGAGTCCAGAAACAGATGCCCTGGGGATGGAGAAATGGCGTGCCTTGGTGGCAGCCGAGCAAGAGGTCGCTCGGTGTCGCGCTGAGGTGAATCAATCACCCTCCCGCGCGGACGTGCTGGCGAAGGCGCTGTCAAGCAGTTCGGCGTGGGATCGGTCTGCCGCCCTGGACTTCCTTCGCCTCCTGCCTGAAGACGTTCCGAAGCTGCTCGACTTGCTGGTCGACCTGTCCCTATCGAGCGGATGGACGCTGCCCGCCCGTGAGGCGATCCGGTCAGCCCGGAAGGAGATCGACCCGTCGCAGTTCGCGCGGGTAGCGCTGGAATGCCTGTCCAACGGGGACGCCGAGGATTATCTCAGGCTGGCTGACGTGCTGGCCGAGGTCGAAGCGTGGGAGGCTCTGAGTGCAGTGATCGGCAGAGCCGCCGAGAGCGGCGATCCTGGCATCCGCGGGGTTTCCCGCTGTTACACCGAAAGTCACGGCGGCATGTTGCCTTGATTGGTGAATAGCCTGCTCTGGTCGAGCTGAGCTGTGTGTTACCCGAATCTCCGCCCCGTGGAGTTCGGGCCCGAAGCCCCGTCGGGTGCGTTCCCGGCGGGGCCTCGGCGCGAGGCGACGGCAGTGGAGGACGACAGCGTCAGCGGCGGGATGGAGGCAAGGTGGAGAGATACCAGCACCTGCGTTCCCTCATCTCGCACCTCCTCGACGAATCTCCGTTGACGTCGACGGACGTCATCGCCGATGTTCGTCATCTGATGAACGTGGGCGAACAGGAGTTGGCCTTCGACACGATGTGCTCGTGGCTATACGAGGATGATCTCCCGATCACCTCCGCCTACTACGAGCGTCTTGTGTCAGCCGCGAAGGAACTGGAAATGCCGAGGTCGATCAGCAAGCTGGACGAGCTCATCGCGGATTAACGGGTTCGGGAGGCTGTTCGCCCCTCCTGCCGGGCGTGCGGCGACCGGAGCAGCGGTCGGTGAGGTCGGGTGGGCTCTCGTGGTCAGCGAGCCCACCCGGCCGATCACCATCGGGTGCGAGCCTGAACCGCCGGCTCAACGGCTGCGTACCGGGTGGTCCAGCACCTCGTCAACGTCGCGGCGCGGGGTGGGACGGCCCGGCTGGCCGTACCCGATGCGCAGCACCATCTGCGGCGCGCCGAACCGCCCCAGCGACACCCGCAGCTGTTCCCGCGCGGTCGGCACCTCGATCGGCTGGGACAGCATCGACACGCTCAACCCCGAGTCGGTGGCGGTGAGCAGCACCCGTTGCAGGGCCTGACCGGCGACCACCTGGTCGATGGCGGTGTTGCCGACCGAGCCGAGCACCCCCACCAGCGGCTCGGGTTCGAAGTCCCGTCCCGGCGCCCGGTCGCGCCCGCCGAAGCCGCGCGTCGGCAGCACGTCCTGCGGCTCGTGCTGCGGGCCGCCGGCCGAGGCGGGTACGCCGTCCGGCGCGGGCTCCCGGCGCAGCCACCGCTCGCGTTCCGCCCGGTAGGCCGGGTCGCGCTCCAGCACCCGGTGCGCGCTGCGGGCGATCTCCCCGAATGCCGTCACCGCGCTCACCCCGATCAGCAACTCCAGCCAGCACCCCTCGGCGCGGGCCGCCTCACCGAGGCGCCACCGCGCGTCGGACGGCACCGGGTCCGGCCGGAACGGCAGCCGGTTGCTGAACCGGCGGGGGATGGCCGCGTGCAGGCTCTGCTCGGCGGGGGTGGGCCGGCGCGGGATGTCCGGCACCAGCCGGGCCAGCAGGTCCGGCTCGGCCGGGTCGGGGCGCAGCCGTACCCGGGCCGGGACGCCGGCCACGGCCAGCGCGACCCGCAGGTTGAACAGGGCTGCACCGCAGGCGATCCGTACGCCCCAACCGCTCGGGTCGGTCGCCGGCAGCCGCCGGGCCGGGTCGGCCAGCACCTCGATCCCACCGTCGCGTAGCCGTAACCGCCACGGCTGCGTGTTGTGCAGCGACGGCGCGCGGACCGCGTCCGCGGCGGCGGCTCGCAGTTGGGCTGTGGTGTAGCCGAGGTCCATGACGGTGCTCCTTCCGGTGGACCGGTCGTTCAGCCGCAACGGCCGGCGCACCCCCCACGGTCCGCCGGTCCAGCCGCGCCGAGCAGGGCCGGACGTCCCGACCGCCCGGGCCCGACCGCCTCACCGACAGTCGGTCCCTCCGGTCGGGACCTTCGGCCCGTGCGCCTGCCGAGCGGCGCGGGTAGAAACGAGGGATGATCCGCGTCTTCCTCCTCGACGACCACGAGGTCGTCCGCCGTGGCCTGGCCGACCTGCTGCAGAGCAGCGGTGACATCGAGGTGGTCGGCGAGTCCGGCTCCGCGCAGGAGGCGTCCCGCCGCATCCCGGCGCTGCGGCCCGACGTCGCGATCCTCGACGCCCGGCTGCCCGACGGCAACGGCATCGACGTGTGCCGCGACATCCGGGCCGTCGACTCGTCCATCAAGGGCCTGATCCTCACCTCGTACGAGGACGACGAGGCGCTGTTCGCCGCGATCATGGCGGGGGCCGCCGGGTACGTGCTCAAGCAGATCCGCGGCACCGACCTGGTCGACGCGGTGCGTCGGGTGGCAGCCGGGCAGTCCCTGCTCGACCCGGCGATCACCACCCGGGTGCTGGAACGCATCCGCAACGGCGTCGAGCAGCCGCGCGAGTTGAAGTCGCTCACCGAGCAGGAGCGGCGGATCCTGGAGTACGTGGCCGAGGGGCTGACCAACCGGGAGATCGCGGGAAAGATGTTCCTCGCCGAGAAGACGGTGAAGAACTACGTCTCCAGCGTGCTGGCCAAGCTGGGCCTGGAGCGCCGCACCCAGGCCGCCGTCCTGGCCACCCGCCTGTTGGGCAAAACGCCCTGAGCCGACCCGCGCCGGTCAGTCGCGCAGGGGCACCGACCAGCACAGCTCGGTGCCGTGCGCCTCGACCGGGCGGATCGTGAAGGTGCCGCCGAGGCGGTCGGCGCGTTCCCGCAGGTTGATGAGGCCACCTCGGGCGGCGGCCGGGTCGCAGCCCACCCCGTTGTCGGTGACCGTCACGCTGACCTGCCCGTCGTCGACGCGTACGGCCACGTCGACGCGGGTGGCCTGCGCGTGGCGGACCGTGTTGGACAGCGCCTCGCGCAGCACGGCGGTGAGATCCGGGCGGAGGGCGTCCGGCACGGCGCTGTCCACCGGGCCGGTCACCTCCAGGTGCGGCTTGAAGCCCAGCGACTCGGCGGCCAACTCGATGGCCTCGCGGATCTCGGTGCGCAGCGCGGCGGTCATCGGCGTCCGCAGCTCGAAGATGGTGCGCCGGATGTCGCGGATGGTGGCGTCGAGGTCGTCGACGGCCGCGTTGATCCGCTTGGCCACCTCGGGGCGGGCCATCATCGGCGCGGCGCTCTGCAACTGCAGGCCGGTGGCGAAGAGCCGCTGGATCACCACGTCGTGCAGGTCGCGGGCGATCCGTTCGCGGTCCTCCAGGACCACCAGCAGCTCCCGTTCCTCCTGGCCGCGGGCCCGTTCCATGGCCAGCGCCGCCTGACCGGCGAAGCTGCCCAGCAGCGCCACGTCCTCGGCACTGGCGCCGCCGCCGCGCTCCGGCCGGTGCGCCACGATCAGCACGCCGTGCAGCGTGTCGGCGGTGGCCAGCGGTGAGACGATCGCGGGCCCGGTGTGCAGCAGCGCCGGCCACGGCGCGGCGTGTGCCAGGTCGTCCACCTGGTCGTGCCGACCCTCGGCCACGGCCGCCCCGAAGCTGGTGTCGGCGGCCGGCAGGACCGCGCCGACCAGCGCCCGGGCCCGCTCGTCGACGCCGTCGACGACCTCCACGGTGAACTGGGCGGTCTCGCTGTCGTGGAGCAGCACCAGCGCCAGCTCCGCCTCGGCGACCTCCCGGGCCCGGCGGGCGACCAGCGTCAACGCGTCGGTGCGGCGCACCTCGCCGAGCAGCACCGTGGTGATCTCGGCGGTCGCGGCGAGCCAGCGTTCCCGCCGGTGGGCCAGGGCGTACAGGCGGGCATTCTCGATGGCCACGCCGGCGGCGGCCGCGAGCGCGACGACGATCTCCTCGTCGTCCTCGGTGAACTGCGCGCCGCCCTGCTTCTCGGCCAGGTAGAGGTTGCCGAACACCTGCTCCCGGATGAGCACCGGCACGCCCAGGAAGCTGTGCATGGGCGGGTGGTTGGCGGGGAAGCCGTAGGAGCGTGGGTGCTGGGTGATGTCCGGCATGCGCAGCGGGCGGGAATCGTCGATGAGCAGGCCGAGCACGCCCCGCCCGTGCGGCAGGTCGCCGATCTGCGCGTGCTGCTCGGGCGTGATGCCGTGCACGATGAAGTCGTGCAGCAGCCGGTCCGGGCCGACCACGCCCAGCGCGCCGTACCGGGCGCCGACCAGCTCGCAGGCCGCCTGCACGATGCGTCGCAGGGTGGTGCGCAGATCCAGGTTGGTGCCGATGCCGACGACCGCGTCGAGCAGCGCCCGCAGCCGCTCCCGGCTGGTCATCACCTCGCCGACCCGGTCCAGCATCTCCTGCAACAGCTCGTCGAGGCGGACCCGGGACAGCGGGCTCAGCCCGAGCGACGGCGTCACCGGGGATTCCGGGCGGGGCTGCGGAACGCTGCTGGTCACCGCGCGATCGTAGCGTCGGCGTACACCGTCGATCGCCCGTCAGGCCCGCTCGCCGCGCACCGCGGAGGTGTCCACCACCTGCTCGCTGGCCAGCCGCGGGGTGTGCGGCGGGCCCGCGTGTGCCGGGTCCGCGATGCCCAGACGCAGCACGAGGTACGGGAAGCCGATGCCGGCGAGCACCTGACGCAGGGTCTGTCGGGTGCCCGGGACCTCGACCACCGCGCTCAGCGGCACCACCGACACGCCGAGCCGGGTGGCGGTCAGCCAGGCGGCGGAGAGCGCTTCACCCGCGCGCAGCCAGCTGTCCCGCTCGTCCTCGTCGCCGTGCAGCAGCGCGTACACCGCCGCCCGGTCGTGGCCGGGGCCGACCGGCAGGCTGCCGGGGCGGCCGAAGTCACGGCCGGGCACGGTGGTCTGTGGCGGCTGCTCGGGGAGCACCTCGGGGGGCAGACCGGTGCCGCTGTCGGCGCGGCTCGTCCAGTACGCCAGCTCGGCGCGCAGCTCCGGGTCCTCGGCCTCGACCGTGTCGGCGTGCCCGGCCGTGGCGGCCAGTTCCAGCACCTGGTCGCGGTCCAGGATCTGTAGGCGGCCGCCCTCTGCGGTGACCGCCTGGGCGATCTCCCCGATCGCGGCGGTCGGCACCGGCTCGTCGCTGACCGGCCGCCGGTCGGTGTGCCGCACCGACATGCACTGCACCATCCGCATGGCGTCCGGGTCGCCCGCGGTCCGGCTCAGGTCGGTCAGCCGGGCCAGCAGGTCGGTGTCGTCCGGGTCGGGCAGGCGCTGCACCACCGCGCGCCAGCCTTCGGCGGCGAGCGCCAGCCGGGCGTGGTGCAGGGCCGCGCCGCAGCTGATCGTGAGCAGCCGCCCCTCCGGGTCGCTGGCCGCGAGCTGCCGGTCGGTGACCGTACGCAGCTCCAGCGCGTCGGGGAGCACCCGCCACCGCCACGGCTGCGTGTTGTGCACCGAGGGGGCCTGGCCGGCGGTGGTGGCGGCCTCCGTCAGCGCGGTCGTCAGCTGACTGTCCTGACTCATCGTCACGACCTTTCCGTCTTAGCCATCGTGCCTCACCTGGCGCTGTCGCGCGGTGTGTTGCCGCTCCATCGTGGGGCAATCCCGGACGCCGGGCAGGGGCCGCAGGTCCCGAATCGGCGGGTCGTTGCGCCCACCTGGTGCCTTGACCGGCGGCCGGCTCGGGTGCCGGCGAATGCGCCGAGCCACCGGGACGCGCTGCTGTCGCGCCACCCGCCGACGCGGGCAGTCGAGCGGGCGCGGCCTCAGCGTTCCCGGACGACCGCGACCGGGCAGCCGGCGTGCTGGATCAGCTGCTGGCTGACCGAGCCGAGCAGCATCCCGGCCAGCCCACCCCGGCCCCGACTGCCGACCACCACCAACTGCGCGGACCGGCTCGACTCGATGAGCGTCCCCGCCGGGCTGCCCGCGACGAGGTCGAGCGTGATGTCCAGCTCGGGGAACGTCCGCCGCCACGGCTCCAGCGCCTCCTCGACGGCGGCCTGCTCGTCGGGCGTCCCGGCCGCCGCCTCGGGGCCGGGGGTCCAGGCGTGCAGCACGCGCAGCGGCACCCGGCGTTGGGCGGCCCGCTCGACCGCGAACCCGAGCGCCACCAGCGACGGCTCCGAACCGTCCACACCGACCGCCACCGGGGCTTCCGGTCCGCTGGCGGTCCCGTCACGGACCACCACGACCGGGCAGTGCGCGTGCGCGGCGACCGCCACCGCCGTCGACCCGGCCAGCAGCCCGCCGAACCCTCCGTGGCCGCGGCTGCCGAGTACCAGCAGCCCCGCGTCGGCGGAGCGCTCCTGCAACACCAGGGCCGGCGGCCCGTCGTACACCTCGCCGGTGACCGTCAGGCCGGGGTGCGCGGCGGCGGCGTCCGCCGCGGCCTTGCGAACCAGGTCGTCCGCCTGTCTCCGGGCGGTGTCGTCCGGCCAGACGCCGGGCGCCACGCCCGGACCGACCCAACTGGCCACCGTCAGCCACTCGAAGACGTACGCCAGCCGCACCGGCTGGCCGCTGCGCTCGGCCTCGGCCAGCGCCCAGTCCAGGGCCACCGACGCGTCGGTGGAGCCGTCGTAGCCGACCAGGATCTCCGCGTCCCGCACGTCGTCCTCCTCAGGGGTTGGTCGGGTCGGTCTCGCGGACCCAGCGCCACTCGGCGACCCGGGGGTCGTCCTCGCCGTGTTCGCGGGTGTAGTCGCGGGCGGCCTGCCGGGCGTCGACCATGTCCTGGCGCAGGTGCGCGGCGCGGGCGCCGAGGCCGGGCACCCGGTCGATGACGTCGATGACCAGGTGGAAGCGGTCCAGGTCGTTGAGCATCACCATGTCGAACGGGGTGGTGGTGGTGCCCTCCTCCTTGTAGCCGCGCACGTGCAGGTTGCCATGGTTGGAGCGGCGGTAGGTCAGCCGGTGGATCAGCCACGGGTAGCCGTGGTAGGCGAAGATGACGGGCCGGTCCGCGGTGAAGATGGTGTCGAACTCCTTGTCGGGCAGGCCGTGCGGGTGTTCGGTGTCCGGCTGCAGGCGCATCAGGTCGACCACGTTGACCAGCCGCACCTTCAGCTCCGGCAGGTGCTCGCGCAGCAGCTCGGTGGCGGCCAGCGTCTCCAGGGTGGGCACGTCACCGCAGCAGGCCAGGATGACGTCCGGCTCGCTGCCGCCGTCGTTGCTGGCCCACTCCCAGATGCCCAGGCCACGCCGGGTGTGCTGGATCGCCTCCGTCATCGTCAACCAGTTCGGCGCGGCCTGCTTGCCGGCCACCACCACGTTGATGTAGTGCCGGCTGCGCAGGCAGTGGTCCATCGTGGCGAGCAGCGTGTTGGCGTCCGGCGGCAGGTAGACCCGCACCACCTCGGCCTTCTTGTTGACCACGTGGTCGATGAAGCCGGGGTCCTGGTGCGAGAAACCGTTGTGGTCCTGCCGCCAAACGTGACTGGACAGCAGGTAGTTGAGCGAGGCGAGGGGCTGCCGCCAGGGGATCGCCCGGGTCACCTTCAGCCACTTGGCGTGCTGGTTGACCATCGAGTCGACGATGTGGATGAACGCCTCGTAGCTGGTGAAAACGCCGTGCCGGCCGGTCAGCAGGTAACCCTCCAGCCAACCCTGGCACAGGTGCTCGGAGAGCACCTCCATGACCCGGCCGTCGGGGGAGAGGTGGTCGTCGCCGGGGACCGTGCCGGCGATCCAGGCCCGGTCGGTCACCTCGAAGGCGGCGCCCAACCGGTTGGACGCGACCTCGTCCGGGCCGAACAGTCGGAACGTCTGCGGGTTGGCGGTGATCACGTCGCGGATCCACGGGCCGAGCACCCCGGTCGCGCCGGCCATCGGCTGGCCCGGCTCCCGGACGTCCAGGCCGTAGTCGCGGAAGTTGGGCAGGGTCAGGTCGCGCAGGACCACTCCGCCGTTGGTGACCGGGTTGGCGCTCATCCGTCGGTCACCGCGTGGCGGCAGCGTGCGCAGCTCGTCGACCGGAGCGCCGGTGGCGTCGAACAGCTCCTCCGGCCGGTAGCTGCGCAGCCAGTGCTCCAGTTCGGCCAGGTGGGCGGGGTTGTCGCGGACGCCCGACAGTGGCACCTGGTGTGCGCGGTACGTGCCCTCCACCTGGGTGCCGTCGACCTCGCGCGGGCCCGTCCAGCCCTTCGGCGTCCGCAGCACGATCATCGGCCAGCGGGGGCGTTCGACGACACCGCCGGAACGGGCCCGCCGCTGGGTCTCGGCGATCTCGTCCAGCGCCCGGTCCATCGTCGCGGCGAGCGTGCGGTGCACCACGGCCGGGTCGTCGCCGGACACCACGTACGGCTGGTAGCCCGAACCCCGCATGATGTCGAGCAGATCGGACTCGGGGATCCGGGACAGCACGGCCGGGTTGGCGATCTTGTAGCCGTTGAGGTGCAGGATGGGCAGCACCGCGCCGTCGCGGGCCGGATTCAAAAAGACGCTGGAGAGCCAGCTGCCGGCCAGCGGCCCGGTCTCCGCCTCACCGTCGCCGACCACGCAGGCCACCACGAGGTCCGGGTGGTCGAACGCGGCGCCGTAGGCGTGGCTCAGGGCGTACCCGAGCTCGCCGCCCTCGTGGATCGAGCCCGGCACGTCCGCCGCGACGTGGCTGGGAATGCCGCCGGGGAAGGAGAACTGCCGGAACAGCCGGGCCATCCCGGCCTCGTCGCGCGCCACGTCGTGGTAGCGCTCCGACCAGGTGCCCTCCAGCCACGTGTTGGCCACGATGGCCGGGCCGCCGTGCCCGGGGCCGGTGACCAGCATCGCGTTCAGGTCGCGGGCGACGATCACCCGGTTGAGGTGCGCGTAGATCAGGTTGAGTCCGGGGCTGGTGCCCCAGTGTCCGAGCAGCCGTGGCTTGATGTCGTCGGGGGTCAGCGGCTCGCGCAGCAGGGGGTTGCCCAGCAGGTAGATCTGCCCGACGGTGAGGTAGTTCGCGGCACGCCAGTAGGCGTCCAGCCGGCGCAGCTCCTCGTCGGTGAGTGCGCGCTGCACGTCGAGAGCGATGTCCATGGTGCTGCCTCTCGCGGGTAGGGGGCGGGTGTCCGGCGTCCAGCCTCGCCGCCGCCGACGCGGCCGGTCAGGGCCGTTGGTCCCGGGTCGGGCGGGCGTCGGGCTCGGTGAGCGGCATCTCGGCCAGGCCGCGTACGACGACCACCGGGGCGGGGGAGTGGTAGAGCAGGGACTGGGCGACCGCGCCGAGCATGGCTCGTCCCGGTTCGTCGCCCCGGGCGGCGACCACCGCCAGCTGGGCCGACCGGGACGTGTCGACGAGCACCTGCCCGGGGTCGCCGCGGGCGACCCGGCACTCGGTGGGCACCCCGCTGTGGCGGTCGGTGTGGCGGGCCAGGGCCTCGCTGAGCTGCTCGGCGACCGCGTGGGTGTCCTCGTTGCTCTCCGCCACCCGCAGCGCCACGAGGCGGGCGTCGCGCCTGCGTGCGCAGTCCACGGCCCACCGCAGGGCGAGGTGTGAGCTGGGCGAGCCGTCCACCCCGACCAGGACCGGGCCCTGCGGCGGCGGTTCGCGGCGGACCACCAGCAGCGGGCAGTTGGCTCGCGCGGCCAACTGCACGGCGGACGTCTCGGCCGGGACGCACTGGCCGCTGCCGGCCATTCCGCTGTCGCCGACCGCCAGCAGGAAGGCCGTCTCGGACCGGCGGATGAGGGTGGGAAGCAGGCCGCTCTCGACGATCTCGGCGCGTACGGTCAGACCGGGTTCGACCTGGTGGGCGAGCTGGGCGGCCCGGGTGATCAGGTTCTCGGCCTCGTTCCGCGGCGCGGCGACGGTCGCCGCCTCGAAGGCCGCGTGCCAGTCGAAGGTGTGCACGACGTGCAGCGGTCGGCCGTGCCCGGCGGCCTCCTGCGCGGCCTGCTCCACGACCGGAAGGTCACCGTCCGAGCCGAGGCCGACCAGCACCTCCGCGTCGGCGGATACCGCCATCCGATATCACCTCCCGGGCGTCGCGCCCGGCACGACCGCGCTGTCTCCTGACTGAGGGTAGTCGGGTGGACGCGGCGGCGGGCCGGTTCGGGCCGCGCCGACGGGCCTGCGGTGGTCCGCGCATCGGGGGGGCGACGCGACCGGACGTCAACAAAGGTTGACAGCGGTGGTGGTGTCAACGTATGTTGACGGCATGAGTCAGGCGACGGAACTCGCGGCGGCAGCCGGCAGCACCGACCCCCGGGTCGGGCTGCGCGCCGTCCGCGCGCTGCGCCGGCTGCTCGAGCGACTCGAGGTGGTCCAGGTGGACAACGCCCGTCGACAGGGCTGGTCCTGGCAGGAGATCGCCGACGCGCTCGAGGTCAGCCGGCAGGCGGTGCACAAGAAACACGCTGGGCGACCGGCGGTCAACTCATCCTGGGAGGCGTGATGTTCGAACGGTTCACCGAGCGGGCGCGCGGCGTGGTGCGGCAGGCGCTGGAGGAGGCGCGGGCCGAGGGTCAGCGGCCGGTCGGCACCGAGCACCTGCTGCTCGCCCTGCTCGCCGACGAGGCCGGCCTGGCCAGCCGGGTGCTCACCGACGCCGGGGTGCGCGCCGACGACCTGCGCGAGCGGGTCCGGCGGCACACCAGCGGCGGAGGCGCTGGCCTCGGCGACGCGGACGCGGCGGCGCTGCGCGAGATCGGCATCGACCTGGCCGCCATCGTGGCCCGCATCGAGCAGTCCTTCGGCCCCGACGCGCTGCGCGAGGCCGTCCCGGCGCCGCGCCGCCGCTGGCGGCGTCGACGCTACCTCGGCGGGCCGTTCTCGCCCCGGTCGAAGAAGGCGCTGGAGCTGTCGCTGCGCGAGGCGCTGCGGCTGCGTCACAAGCACATCGGCACCGAGCACATCCTGCTCGGGGTGCTGCGCGAGGGCCAGGGGCTGGGCGCGCTGGTGCTCACCGAAGCGGGCGTCGACCTCGACGATCTGCGCCGACGGGTGGAGACCGCGCTGCGGACGGCGGCGTGACGCACGCGTACGCGTTGAAACCTGTCTGTGGCACTTCCGACGCCGGCCGGTCATCGGGTCGCTGAAGGCGGCCCGGTGCTGCACACTTGCGCCGTGGATGCTGGACAGGACAGGCGCCCCTCGGGTGGCGACGGCGGGCTGCGCTCCGCCGTGGTGGTGAACCCGGCCAAGGTTGACGATCTCGACGAGCTGCGCCGTACCGTGAACGACGCCCTGAGCGCCGCCGGCTGGCCCGAGCCGCAGTGGTTCGAGACCACCGTCGACGATCCCGGCCGCGGCCAGACCGAGCAGGCCGTCAAGGCCGGCGTCGACCTGGTCTTCGCCTGCGGCGGCGACGGCACCGTGATGTCCTGCGTCAGCGGGCTCGTCGGCACCGACGTGGCCCTCGCCGTGCTGCCGCAGGGCACCGGCAACCTGCTCGCCGCCAACCTCGGCCTCTCCACCGACCTCGCGGCGGGGCTCCAGGTCGCCGTCGAACGCGGTCGGCGGCTGCTCGACGTCGGCGCGGTGGAGGACCAGTACTTCACCGTCATGGCCGGCATGGGCTTCGACGCCCAGATGCTCGCCGCCACCAACGAGACCACCAAGGCCCGCATCGGCTGGCCGGCGTACGTCATGGGTGCCGTGCGGCACCTGCGGGACCGGCCGATGCGGGTGCAGATCCGCATCGACGACCGCCCGCCGGTGCGCCGCCGGGCACGCTCGGTGCTGATCGCCAACGTCGGCCGGCTCCAGGGCGGGGTCCGCCTGCTCACCGAGGCCGAGCCGGACGACGGCTGGCTCGACGTCGCCGTGCTCACCCCGCGCAACCTGCGGCACTGGCTGGCCCTCGGCTGGGCGGTGATCCGCCGCAGCGGCCAGGTGCCGCAGATGGAGGTCTTCCGCGGCCGGACGGTGGTGGTCAGCAGCGACCGGGCGCAGCCGCGGGAGCTCGACGGCGACCTCATCGCCCCCGGTCGGCGGCTGCACGCCGAGATCCGACCGCAGGCGCTCTGGCTCTGCGTCCCGCAACCCGAGGACGCCCCCGACCTGGCCGTCGACGCGCAGGGCGCCGGGGAGCGGGGCGAGCAGCTGATCGAGGAAGCGCGCCGTGAGTAGCACCCGGATCGTGCCGGAGACCCGGCTGATGGCCAACGAGGAGCTGTCGGCCGACGACGCCTGGCACACACTGCGCCGCAAGGGCGGCTGGCACCTGCTGCGCGACGCGTTCATCCGGTTCCGCTACGGCGACGGGTTCAGCCACTCCCGCGCCTTCGCGTTGCAGCTCTGCCTCGCCGTGGTGCCGTTCCTGATCGCCCTCACCGGTCTGATCAGCAAGCTGGGTGTCGAGGAGGGCGGCCAGGTGGTCGCCGACACCGTGCTGGCGCTCACCCCGGGCCAGAGCGCGCAGGTGGTCGGCGAGCTGCTCGGCGAGGGCGAACGCGTCGAGGACGCCGGTGAGCTGGCGCTCACCCTCGGTCTGCTCACCGGGCTGGTCGCGCTGACCACCACGATGGCCCAGATCGAGCGGGGCGCCAACCGCATCTACGGGGTCGAACGGGATCGCCCGGCCCTGCCGAAATACCTGCGGGCGGCCATCCTGGCCGTCACCGCCGGCCTGCCCGCGCTGGCCGGCTTCCTGATCCTCGTCGGCGGCGGGGCGATGGGCGACTCGGTACGCAAGCACTACGAGTGGGGCGAGGTCGCCACCAGCATCTGGGACGTGGTCCGCTTCCCGCTGAGCCTCGGGCTGACCGTGCTCGCCGTGGCCGTGCTGTTCCGGCACGCGCCACGCCGCAACCAACCCGGCCTGTCCTGGCTCTTCTTCGGCGCGGGCATCGCCACGGCCCTGTGGTGGCTGGCCAGCCTGCTGCTCGCCGCGTACGTGCGGTTCAGCGACGGCTTCGGCCAGACCTACGGCGCGCTGACCGGCATGGTGGCGCTCCTGCTCTGGGCCAACCTGACCGGCATGGCGCTCTTCGGTGGGCTGGCCTTCGCAGCCCAGTTGGAGGCGCTGCGCATCGGTGTGGAGGAGCCGGCGCAGCCCGACCTGTGGGAGCCCAAGACCGACCGCGCCGAGCTGCTCGACACCGGGGACATGACGGCGCTCTGAGCGGCGCCCGGGTGTACGCCTGACCCGGATCGGGTACAGCGCCTCGCCAGGTACAACAAGGGAGGTGCGGGGTGACCGCGGTCAAAGAGGTGGCTCGACGTCCGATCGGTCACTTCGCCGAACGGAGCATCGCCGGCCTGGTGGCCGTCACCGGTGCCGGCGTGGCCTTCGGGCTGTTGTTGTTGCTCGTGCGGGTGCGGTGGAGCCCGTTGCAGGACGCCGACCACGCGGTCGCCGAGTGGTTCAACTCGCTCGTCGCCCCGCACCACCCGCTGGTCACCGTGCTTCAGGCGGTGACCGACCTGGGCGGCCGGCCGATCCTCATCTGGCTGGTCACCATCGCGGTGGTCGGGCTGCTGATCCGACGGCAGCCCCGGCTGGCCGTCTACCTGATCATCACCGGGGTCGGTGGGCTGATCCTCGACCCGTCGCTCAAGACCCTCGTCGGCCGGCTCCGCCCGGTGGTGGACATCCCGGTCGCCAGCGCACCCGGCAACAGCTTCCCGAGCGGGCACGCGCTGGGCTCGTTCGTCGCGTACGGGGCGCTGCTGCTGGTGTTCCTGCCGGCGATGGCACCGCGCTGGCGCAAGCCCGCGATCGTCGGCGTCGGTGTGCTGGTGGCGCTGATCGGGCTGACCCGGATCGCGCTGGGCGTGCACTTCGTCTCCGACGTGCTGGCCGGCTGGCTGCTCGGCGCCACGTGGCTGGGCGTGACCGCGTACGCCTTCCGGCTGTGGCGGCGCGAGCGCGGCCGGCCGGTGCCGCCGCTGAGCGAGGGGCTGGAGCCGGAGGCCGGGCACGAGATCGCCCCCGCCCCGGCCGAGGAGCACGTGCTGGCGCACCCCCGCTCGGCGGTGGCCGAGCTGCTGGTCGGCTGGGTGCTGGTGTTCGGCGCGCTGTACGGCTTCGGCACGTACGTCAGCTATCACGCCAAGGGCACCTTCTTCGACACCCTCGACACCGAGGTTCCCCGCTGGTTCGCCGCCCGGCACACCGACATGCTGACCGAGGTGAGCTGGTGGTGGAGCAAGTTCGGTGACACCCACGCGATCCTGCTCATCTCGCTGGTGTTCTGCCCGCTGGTGCTCGCGGTGTGGCGGCGGTGGCGGCCCGTGCTGTTCGTGGCGCTGGCGATGGTCGGTGAGCTGACCCTCTTCCTCGCCTCGGCGCGTGCGGTCGACCGGCCACGGCCCCCGGTGGAGAACCTGGACGGGCAGATGCCCACCTCCTCCTTCCCGTCCGGGCACATCGCGGCGACGATCTGCGTCTGGCTGGCGATCACCCTCATCGTGTTCCCGCGTACCGACCGCTGGTGGCGGTGGGTCTTCGTGGCGTTGGCCGTGATCATGCCGGCCGGGGTGGCGACCTCGCGGATGTACCGGGGGATGCACCACCCGACCGACTTCATGGGCGCGATCCTGCTCTCCGCGCTCTGGATCGCGCTGCTCTACCTCGTGATCCGCCCGAACGCCGACCTGACGGAGGGCAACCAGCCGGCCATCGAGTCCGACGACGTGGACACCCTCGACGACGAGCTGGCGCGCGCCGGCCGAGCCGACTGAGCGCTGCCGTGCGGGTGATGACCTGGAACATCCGCACCGGCGGCCGGGACCGCGGTGGCTCCGACCGGCTGGATCAGGTGGTTCAGGTCATCGACCAGCAGAGGCCGGACGTGTTGGCCCTGCAGGAGCTGCGCGGCTTCGACCGGGACGGGTTGATGGCCACGGTGGCGGGCCGGGTGGGGATGACGCCCCACCTGGCCCGGTCCTGCTTCGGGCAGCCGGTGGCGGTGCTGGTCCGGCCGCCGTACCGGGTTCTCGCCGCGGGGGCGCTGCGCCGGCCGTTCCACCACGCCGCCGCCCGCGTCGTGGTGTCCACCTCGGCCGGCCCGCTCACCGTGCTCGGCACCCACCTCTACCCGTACTCCGGCGGACGCCGACGGATGGAGGTCGACTGGCTGGTGGCGGCGCTGCGCCACGCCCCGGGGCCGCTGACGCTGCTCGCCGGCGACCTCAACTCGCTCGACCCGACGGTCGACCACACCGCTCGCCTGGCCGGCCTGAACGCCCTCTACCGGCGGCGGCATGTGCGCCGGGGCGGTGGCGCCGTGGACACCCGCGCGATCGCCCGCCTGCTCGCCGCCAACCTCGTCGACCTGTGGCCGTCGTCCAACGTCCGAGCGCCGGAGGCCGACGGTCTCACCGTGCCCACCCGCTTCGGCGGGGCCGAATTCGCCGGCATGCGGCTGGACTACCTCTTCGGCAGCCGCGCGGTGGCCGAGCGGGTGCGTGGCTGCCAGGTGATCCGTGGTGCAACAGCGGACACGGCCTCCGACCACTATCCACTGCTGGCCACCATCGACCTGTGACCGCGCGGGGCCCTGGCCGATGGCGTCGCCGGGCTACCGTGCCCACCGTGACCGACCAACCACCGCTCCCCGCGCCGCCCGCCGACAACCCGGCCGCGCCCCCGGTGATGCTCGCGGCCCGAGCCCCGTCGGCTGTCCGCACGGCGGAGCCGGCCGCCGTCGCGCTCCCGCTGGTCGCGGCCGTCGCGCGCGGTGTCGCGCTGGTCTTCGTGCTGCCGGTACGCCTGCTCTGGGAGCTGATCGCGGCTGCCGGCCGGCTGCTGCGCCGGTACCTGCTCACCCCGGTGGGACGGTTCCTGCGCGACTGGCTGGTGGCCCCGTTGGTCTGGGCCCTGGACCGGCTGCTCTGGCGTCCGCTGCTGTGGTGCGCCGACCGTCTACTGTGGCGTCCCCTGCGCTGGGCGGCCCGCAATCTCGTCTGGGTGCCCCTGGTGTGGCTGGCCCGGGGTGTCGCGTGGGTGGCCCGCACTCTCGTGTGGTTGCCACTGGTGTGGTTGGGGCGGGGTGTCGCGTGGGTGGCCCGCACCCTCGTGTGGTTGCCACTGGTGTGGCTGGGGTACGCCCTCGCTTGGACGGTCCGCACGGTGCTCTGGTCGCCGCTGGTGTGGCTGGCCCACCATGGGCTGCGCCCGCCTCTGGTGGCCCTGGGACGCGTGCTGGTCTGGCTCGCCGAGCACCTCATCGTGCGGCCGCTGCGCTGGCTGGGCGCGACGCTCGCCCCCGCCGGACGGCTGCTGTGGCGCGGCGTCGCCGTGCTCGCCGGGGCGTTGGGCACCGCGCTCGTCGCGCTGGCGCGGGGATTCTGGTGGGTCGTGGTCGGCCTGGCGCGGGGAGTCTGGTGGCTCGTCGCGGGGTTCGGCCGGCTGGTCGTGGCCGCGCTGGTGGGAGCGTGGCAGACCGCCGGCTGGCTGCTGCGGTGGGTCTACCGACTGCTGCTGCGCCCGGTCGGGCTGGGGCTGCGCTGGCTGTGGCGGCACACCGTACGTCCGCTGCTGTCGGGCATCCGCTGGGTCTGGTCGGTGACGGTCGTGCCGGCGGCGCGCAGCCTGCGAGCGGTCTGGCGGGCGACCATCACGCCGGCGGCCCGGTGGACCCGCCGCGCGGTGCTCGACCCGGCCCGGGTGGCGTCCCGGGAAGTGCTGAGCGCACTGGGTCTGCGCCGCTGACGACGCCTCAGAGCACGAGGTTGAGCAGCACGGTCAGCACCACCGAGGCCAGGATCGAGAAGAGGATCATCAGGAGGCAGCCCAGGCCACCACCGAGCGGGCGGATCTCTGTGTTACCGAAACGCATGGGTTTCACCTGTCCGTGAGTGCGGGCTGCGGGGTGAGCAGGTGGCGGATCGCGTCGGCGACCGCCGTCGGAGCCGTGGTGGCCACGTTGTGTGCGGCCCGGGGAACGACCACCAGATCGGCGTCCGGGACCAGCCGGGCCACCTGGGTCCGCCAGGCGGCCGGCGCGACGGGATCCCGCGCGCCGGTGACGACAAGCGTCGGCGCCGTGATCCGGACCAGGTCCGCCTCGATCGTGTTGCGGACCGAGTGCGACAACGTCGCCAGGACCCGCCAGGGTCGCGCGTTCCAGACGTCCCGGAGCAGGATCGGCGCCTGCAACGGCGACTCGTGCAGGGTGTCCACCAGCCACCGGCCGAACTGGGCCCGGCGGGACCGGCCGGCCGGGTCGGCGGTCGGCCCGGCCAGCACCAGCGCGCGTACCGCCTCCGGGTGGGTCGCCGCGAGCGCGGCGGCCACCTCGGCGCCGAACGAATGCCCGAGCAGGCAGACCGGCGGCAACCGGTACGCCGCCAGCCAGGCGGCCAGGTGTGCGGCGTGCCGGCGCACGTCGTACGCGCCGTGGGGGTGCGCGGTCAGGCCGAAGCCGGGCAGGTCCGGCACGTACACCGGATGGGTTTGGGCGAGCGCGACGGCCAGCGGGGTGAGGTAGCGGTGCGAGACCGCCAGGCCGTGCACCAGGACCACGGGCGGGTTGCCGGTGCCGGGGTCCGGGCCACGCCGGGTGTGGGTACGCAGCCCGTCGACGAGCCGCCACTCGCTTGTCAAGCCGGCGGCCGGCCGAGGCGCGGCGATGGCGAGCCGCAGCTCGGCCGGCCCGAAGCGGCCGGCGGGCGTCAGCCTCACAGTTGGCGCAGCCGGGGCAGCAGCTGCTCCTGTGCCCAGTCCAGGAACATCGGCTGGCTCTCGCCGCCGACCTGGATGATCGCCACGTGCGTGAAGCCGGCGTCGACGAACTTGCGGAACGCCTCGACGTGCGCGTCCACGTCCGGGCCGCAGGAGATGCCCTCGGCGACGTCCTCCTCGCGCACGAACTGGGTGGCGGCGGCGAAGGCGTCCGGGTCGGGCAGGTCGGCGTTGACCTTCCAACCCATTCCGAACCAGCGGAACTGGTCGTGCACGGTCTTGCGGCACTCGGCCTCGTCCGGGCCGTAGCAGATGGCCACCTGCCCGTAGCGGGGCTGGCCGACGCCACCGGCGTCGTCGTACATCTCGATGATGTGCCGGTCGGGCTCGGTGGAGACGAGGCCGTTGCCGTACTCGGCCGCCAGGGTGGCGGACTGCCGGCCGGAGGCGGCGATGGCCATCGGCACCGGCCGCTCGGGGCGGTCCCAGACGTAGGCGTCGGGCACGTCGAAGTGGTTGCCGGAGAAGGTCAACGTCTCACCGTTGAGCAGCGGCCGGATGATCTGCAGCGCCTCCTCGAACATCTCGTGGCGCTGCTGCACGTGCGGCCAGCCGCCGACGACATGCTCGTTGAGGTTCTCCCCGGCGCCCAGGCCGAGGGTGAACCGCCCGTCCGAGAGCGCCCCGATGGTGCCGGCCTTCTGCGCGACCACGGCCGGGTGGTAGCGGCGGATCGGGCAGGTCACGAAGGACATCAGCTCCGCGCGGGAGGTGGCGTGCGCGACCGCGCCGAGCACCGACCAGGCGTACGGGGAGTGGCCCTGGGCGTCGAGCCAGGGATAGTAGTGATCAGAGATCACCAGTTGGTCGAAGCCGGCCGCCTCGGCCCGCACCGCGTGGTCCACCAGCTGCTTCGGACCGGCCTGCTCGCACATCAGGGTGTAGCCGACGCTCACCATCCGGGTATCTCCTTCTCGCCGACGGTTCGTCCCGAGATACCCAGGTCAGCGGCCGTCAACCCTCTCGTCCGGTTCGGACGGCCGATGCTTGACGGATGCCAGCGACCGGCCTACGGTCGTCTTAACCGGTTAAGACCTACGGTCTGGCGCACATCCTGTGGTGGGGATGATTGCCCCGTGACGGCCCGCTTCCACGCGGGCCGTTACGGCTGTCCGCGTCCCTGACCAGGCTACTGAACCGGTTGCTAGGGCTGATCCATCGCCCTAGGCTGATGCGAGCGTCGCCGGGAGCCGGGCGGCGGCTGTCGGGCTGCAGCCGCCTTCCCCTGTCACGTCCCACCCCTGTCGGGCACCGGGGGTCCTCCCTGAGGAAGGCCATGAAGACTCGACTCTCCGCCGCCGGCTCGGCCCTGCTCGCGTTGCTCCTCGCCGTGCTGGCGTTCAGCCAGCCGGCGCACGCCGCGGCCGGCTTCTCCGTCGCGGGCGGCAAGCTGTACGACGCCAACGGCGCCCAATTCATCATGCGTGGGGTGAACCACGCCCACACCTGGTATCCGCAGCAGACCAGCACGTTCGCGAACGTCAAGGCACTCGGCGCGAACACCGTGCGGGTGGTGCTCGCCAGTGGCGACCGGTGGACCCGCAACACCAACGCCGACGTCGCCAACGTCATCTCGCTGTGCAAGGCCAACCGGCTGATCTGCGTACTGGAGGTGCACGACACCACCGGCTACGGCGAGCAGAGCGGCGCGATCACGCTGGACCGCGCCGTCGACTACTGGCTCAGCCTGAAGGATGTGCTGGTCGGCCAGGAACGGTACGTCATCGTCAACATCGGCAACGAGCCGTACGGCAACCAGAACTACTCCTCGTGGGCCACCGACAACGCCAACGCGATCAAGCGACTGCGGGCCGGTGGGCTGACCCACACGATCATGGTGGACGCCCCGAACTGGGGGCAGGACTGGTCGTTCACCATGCGCGACAACGCCGCCGCGGTCTTCGCGGCGGACCCGGCCCGCAACACGGTCTTCTCCATTCACATGTACGGCGTCTTCGACACCGCCGCCGAGATCACTGACTACCTGGGCCGTTTCCGGGCGGCCGGGCTGCCCATCGTGGTCGGTGAGTTCGGCTTCAACCACTCCGACGGTGACCCGGACGAGGACACCATCCTCGCGTACAGCCAGGCCAACGGGATCGGCTGGCTGGGCTGGTCGTGGAGCGGCAACGGGGGCGGCGTGGAGTACCTCGACATGGCCACCGCGTTCAACCCGGCCAACCTGACCAGCTGGGGGCAGCGGGTCTTCAACGGCGCCAACGGCATCCGGCAGACCGCCCGCGAGGCAAGCGTCTTCGGCGGCACCCCGCCGCCGACCACGCCCCCGCCCACGACGCCCCCGCCCACGACGCCTCCGCCGACCACGCCTCCGCCGACGACCCCGCCGCCCACCACGCCGCCTCCGACCACTCCACCGCCCGCCGGTGGCTGCACGGCGACGTACACGGTGCTCAACCAGTGGCAGGGTGGCTTCCAGGGCGAGGTGCGGGTGACCGCCGGCACGAGCGCGATCACCGGTTGGACCGCCCGGTGGACCCTCGCCAGCGGTCAGAGCGTCACCCAGGCCTGGAACGCGACGGTGACCAGCAGCGGATCCACGGTGACCGCGCGCAACGTGGACTACAACGGCCGGCTGGCTGCCGGCGCCAGCGCCAGCTTCGGCTTCATCGGCAGCTGGACCGGCACCAACCCCAAGCCGGAGGTGAGCTGCACGGCAAGCTGACCGACGCCAGGTGGCCGGGCCCGCGTCGGGCCCGGCCACCGCGCCGGCCGCGGTCAGTGCTCCCCGGTCAGGTTCACGATGACCACCCCCGCGATGATCAGAGCGATGCCGACGAGCTTGACCGGCCCGACCGACTCGCCCAGGAACACCGCGCCGATCGCCACGATGGCCGCGGTGCCCAGACCCGACCACAGGGCGTACGCGACACCGACCGGTATCTCCTTCACGGCCTGGGCCAGCAGGAGGAACGCCAGCGCGTACCCGGTCAGGCATCCCAGCGTCGGCCAGAGTCGGCTGAATCCGGCGGTGCTCTTGATCAGGCTGGTCGCCAGAACCTCCGCGAGGATGGCGATCCCCAGCAGCACGTACGCCATAGGGTTCCTCAGTCCTCGGTGGTCGGTGGACCGGCGGCGAGCCGGGCGGCCCGCATGGTGAGGTAGCGCTGTTCGGGAAGGCTGCTGGTACGCGCGGCGGCGGCGCGATAGTCCGCGATCGCCCGCTCCCGGTCGCCGGCCATCTCGTGCAGGTGCGCGCGGGCGGCGGCCAGCCGGTGGTGCCCCGCCAGCCGGGGATCGTCGCCCAGGGCGTCGAGGGCCGTGAGGCCGGCTGTCGGCCCGTGCACCATGGCGGTCGCCACGGCCCGGTTGAGCGCCACCACCGGGGTGCCGGCGAGCCGTTCCAACACCTCGTACAGCGCCAGGATCTGCGGCCAGTCGGTCGCGTCGGTGCTCGGCGCCTCGTCGTGCAGGGCGGCGATGGCGGCCTGCACCTGGTACGGGCCGACCGGGCCGCGCGGCAGCGCCCGGGTGATCAGTGCGACGCCCTCGGCGATCGCCGCGGCGTCCCAGCGGCTGCGGTCCTGGTCGGCCAGGGAGATCAACTCTCCGGAGGGGCCGGTGCGCGCCGGGCTGCGCGCCTCGGTGAGCAGCAGCAACGCCAGCAGCCCGGCCGTCTCGCTGTCGTCGGGCAGCCGCGTGTGCAGCGCGCGGGTCAGCCGGATCGCCTCGGCCGCGAGGTCGACGCGGCGCAGGGCCGGGCCGGCGGTGCTGGTGTGCCCCTCGGTGAAGATCAGGTAGAGCACCTGCCGGACGGCGGACAGCCGGTCGGCCCGTTCCGCCTCCTCCGGCATCCGAAACGGCAGCCCGGACGCGCGGATACGCTGCTTGGCGCGGCTGATCCGCTGGGCCATGGTCGCCTCGGGCACCAGGAACGCGCGCGCTATCTCGGCGGTGGTGAGCCCGCCGACCGCGCGCAGGGTCAGCGCGACCGCCGATGCGGGGGCGAGCGCCGGGTGGCAGCACAGGAAGAGCAGCACCAGGGTGTCGTCCCGCTCGGCGGTCAACTCCTCGTCCGCTGCCGGCGCGTACTGCCGGTCGTCAGGATCCCGGCGGGCGACCAGGTCCTCCCGGCGGCGCCGGGCCTGCTCGCCGCGGATCAGCTCGATCATCCGGCGGTAGCCGACCTGGATCAGCCAACCGCGCGGGTTGGCGGGCAACCCGTCGGCCGGCCACTGGGTCGCGGCGGCGAGCAGCGCCTCCTGCACGGCGTCCTCGGCGGTGGCGAAGTCACCGAACCGGCGGGCGAGCACGCCGAGGACCTGCGGCGCCAACTCGCGCAGCAGGTCCTCGATGTGGGGATCGGTGGTCAGCCCTCACAACTCCTCGGTGGGTGCGGACATCACCGGGTGCACCTCGATCGGCATGTTCAGCGGCCGGCCACCGGGGCCGGGCGCGGTGGAGATGTACGCGGCCACCTCCACCGCCCGCTGCGGGCTGTCGCAGTCGACGATCCAGAAGCCGGCGAGGAACTCCTTCGTCTCGGCGAACGGCCCCTCCGTGACCACCGGCGTCCCGCCCTCGCCGGCACGCACGATCCGCGCCTGCTGCGGGCCACCGAGGCCCTGCGCGTCGACCCACTCCCCGGCGGCGGTCAGCTTCTCGTTGACCTCGCCCATGAACGCGATGTGGGCCCGGACCTCGTCCGGGGTCCAGGTGTCGATGCTCGGGAAGTCGGTCCCGGTGGCGCTGAACTGCATCAGCAGCATGTACTTCATGGTTCGCCCCTCACGTCCGCGCACCGTGGTCGGTGCTCTCACCCTGAGGTAGAAGCACGCGTCACCGTTCTCGACACTCCGGCGGAAGAAATTTCTAGCTGGCCTCGTCGACCTCCAGCACCAGGCTCTGCTCCGGGTGCAACGCGGGCAGCTGCACACCCACCCGGGCCAGCGCCGCTCCGCTGAGCGTGACACCGGAGGCCAGCCACGGTGGCGCGGCCCGCTCGATGGTCGCCGGGGGCGGTACGTCCGCCACCGCTCGTACGCGGTAACGCCGTGTCGGATCGAGGCCGGGCAGACGTACCGCGCCCGGAACCTGCGCCACCGAGGTGGCGAGCCGGGCCACCGCGTACACCGCTCGGGTCTTGTCACCCGCGACCACGCCGTGCGCCCAGACGGCCGGGTCCGGGTGGTCGACGCGGACCACCCGGCCGGCGTGCAGCAGCGGACGCAGCCGCTTGTGCAACGCCACCCAGGCGGCCAACTCGGCCTGTTCGGCAGGGCTGATCGAGGCGATGTCCCACTCGATCCCGTGGTGGCCGAACAGCGCGGTGGCCGCCCGGAAGCCCAGGTCGTGCACGCGGTTGGTGGTGTGCGAGCGTTCCGGGCCGATGTGCGTGCCGATCAGCTCCGGAGGCAGCAGCAGACCGGTCCAGCGTTGGATGCTGAGCCGTTCCAGGGCGTCGTTGCAGTCGCTGGCCCAGACCCGGTCGGTGCGGGCCAGGATGGCCAGGTCCACCCGGGCGCCGCCGGACGAGCAGCTCTCGATCTCGACGCCGGGATGCCGGCGGCGCAGCTCGTCGAGGAGGCGGTAGACCGCGAGGGTCTGCCCGTGCACCCCGGGCCGGCCGTGGTGCCCGGCCTCGGTGAGGTCCCGGTTGTGGTCCCACTTGAGGTAGCTGATGCCGGGGTGGTCGCGCAGCAGCGCGTCGAGGCGTTCCAGCACGTGGTCGTACGCCTCCGGGCGGCCCAGGTCGAGCACCTGCTGGTTGCGCCAGGCCGGCGGCAGCCGCCCCGGCACGGCCAGCAGCCAGTCCGGGTGCGCGCGGAACAGGTCGGAGTCGGGATTGACCATCTCCGGCTCCACCCACAGGCCGAACTGAAGGCCCTGGCCGGTCACGTGGTCGATGAGCGGTTGCAGGCCATCGGGCCAGACGCCCTCGTCGACGTACCAGTCGCCGAGCCCGGCGGTGTCGTCGCGCCGGCCGCGGAACCAGCCGTCGTCGAGCACGAACCGTTCCACGCCGAGGTGCGCGGCCCGGTCGGCGAGGGCCCGCAGCCGGTCCAGGTCGTGGTCGAAGTAGACCGCCTCCCAGACGTTGAGGGTCACCGGGCGGGGGGAGCGCGGGTGTCCGGGCCGGGCCCGCAGATGCGAATGGAGTACGTCGCTGAGCCCGTCCAGCCCGACGTCGGACCAGACGGCGTAGAGCAGTGGAGTGTCGTACTCCTCGCCGGGGGCGAGCCGGATCTCGCCGGGCGCCAGCAGTTCGCCGCCGCCGAGAGTGGACTCGCCGGTGGGGTGCCGCTCGGCGACGGTGACGTGGTCGCCGCTCCACGCGGTGTGCACCGCCCAGACCTCGCCGTGGCCGAAGCCGAACCCGGCGGCGCCGGCGACCAGCAACAGCGTGGCATCGTGCCCGGTGCGCCCGTGCCGGCCCTCGCGGACCCACGCGCCGTGCTGCCAGGGATGCCGCTGTGGCGAGCGTTCCCGACACCAGCGGCCGGTCAGGTCGAGCAGTTCGGTGGCGACCGCCGGCACCGGCAGCACCGGCGTCAGCCCGTGCACCTCGTACGCGCCGTCGCCGTCGTTGCGCAGGCGATGGCGAATGGTCAGCAGGCCGTACCGGTCCAGCGTGATCTCGACGGTCAGGCCGAGCCCGGCGACCCGGTCCGACGCCCGCACGGTGACCCGCGCCGGAGCGTCGGAGGGCTGGTCGACGTCGAGACCGTCGAGCCGGAACGCGGTGGACCAGTCCTGCCCGTCACGATGCCCGACCAGTCCCGGCCGACCGCTCCAGCCGGCGCTCGCCTCCGGCAGCAGGGACAGCGCGGGCGGCTCGTCGAAGCTGCTCGGCACCACGGGTGGCACTGTCGCGTCGGTGAGCTGGCGCAGGGCGTCGTCGTCGAGGTCGCCGACGTCGCCGCCCCAGTGCACGACGCGGGGCAGCCCCGGGCCGCGCGCGTCGAGCACCAGGTGAGTCCGCGCGCGGCGCAGGTGCAGGATCGTCATCCTTTGGAGGCTCCCAAGGTCAGGCCCCGGACGAAGTGCCGCTGGAGCATAAAGAAGATCACCAGGGTGGGGATCGCGACGAGCACGCTGCCCGCCGAGACCAGGTTGTTGTCGGTGAAGAACTCGCCGCGCAGGTTGTTGAGCGAGCTGGTCACCGGGAACTTGTCGCCGGTGCGCATGAGGACGGTGGCCCAGAAGAACTCGTTGTAGATCCAGGTCACCTCCAGGGTGGCGAGCGCTGCCAGGGCCGGCCGGCACAGCGGCATGGTGACCTGCCAGTACTGCCGCCAGACGCTGGCCCCGTCGACCATCGCCGCCTCGTACAGGTCGCGGGGCAGCGCCTTCATGTAGTTGCTGAGCACGAAGACGCAGAACCCGCACTGGAAGGCCACGTTGATCAGGATCAGGCCCCAGTAGCTGTCGTAGAGCAGTTCGGAGTCGCTCATGAACTCCGGCAGCGGCACCTCGGTGAACAGCCGGAACAGCGGGATGAGCAATGCCTGCTGGGGCAGCAGGTTGGCGGCGGTGAACACCCCGAGCAGGACGAGGTTGATCTTCCAGTTGAACCGGGCGATGACGAACGCCACGCAGGAGGCGAGGAAGAGCGTCAGCAGCACCGCAGGCACGGTGATGTAGACCGAGTTGAGAAAGTGTTTGCCGAACTCCGCTGTCCGCCACGCGGTGACGTAGTTGTCGAAGGTCCAGCCGCCGAACGAGACGTAGCCGTTGGCGGCCGTGTAATCGTAGGAGCGCAGCGAGGTCAGCACCGCCCAGGCGATCGGGAAGAGCCAGGCCAGCGAGACGACGATGAGGAAGCCGTGCAGCAGCAGCCGCGCCGGGGTCAGCTTGCGGCGGCGGACCGGGGTGTCGGTGCCACCCTCGGTACGCCGGGTCACGGTCGCGGTGCTCATTCCCGGTCCTCCCTCATCACGGTCGCCAGGTAGATGGTGATGAAGACCAGCGAGACGACCAGCATGATCGTCGCCAGCGCGGAGCCGAAGCCGATCCGGCTCGCCTCACCCACCACGTTCTGGGTGACCAGCGCCGAGATCAGCTCCAGACCGTTGCGTCCCTTGTTGACGACCCAGACCAGGTCGAACGCGCGCAGCGACTCGATCACCGTCACCACCAGCACGATGATGTTGATCGGCCGCAGCACCGGGAACACCACCCGGAAGAACGTCCGGCTCTCCGACGCGCCGTCGACCGCCGCGGCCTCCCGCAGCGACGGGTCGACGCCCTTCAGGCCGGCGAGATAGAGCAGCATGATGTAGCCGACGTGCCGCCAACCGGAGGCGACCATGACCGCCCAGATGTTGACGTTCGAGTCGCCGTACCAGTCGACGTTGCTGCCGAAGACGGCGTTGATGAGACCCTGGTCGCGGGAGTAGAGCAGCTGCCAGACGAAGCCGATCAGTGCCAGCGAGAGCACCACCGGCAGGTACAGCGCCGTCTGGTAGAAGCGGCTGCCGCGCAGCTCCTTGTCGAGCAGCACGGCCAGGAACATGCCGAACGGGGTGGCGACCACGAACAGCACGGCCAGCCAGAGCAGGTTGTGCTGGATCGCCGGCACGAACGGCGGGTAGATGTTCACGACGTCGCTGTAGTTGCGAGCGCCGACGAAGTCGATCTCGTTCAGTGGGCCGATGCCGTCCCAGTCGGTGCTGGAGAGCACCACGGTCGCCAGCGCCGGCAGCCAGACGAAGGCGGTGACGAGCAGCAGCGGGACGAGCACCATCAGCGTGATGACCACGCGGTCGGTGCGGGACAGGAGCCGTAGCCGCCGGCGACGACCACCCGTTGAGGTGGTCGCGGCCGGCGGCGGCACGGCGCGATCCGCTTGGATCAGGGGCAGGTCGGACACGATGTCCTCCCCCTTCCGCCGTCAGTCAGTGAAGATCGACTTCTTCTGGTTCTCGATGGACGACGTGAGACCGTCGATGTCCTTGGGGTTCTTGATGAACTGCTGGATCGCCGGGATCATCACCGTGGAGGCGAAGTCCGGCCGGGTGTCCCGGTCGAGGAACTGCGCGATCTCGGTGGCCGACCCGACCAGCTCGGCGGCCTTCTTCTGCAGCGCGGTGTAGCCGCTGACGTCGGCGCCGGTGTTGGCGACCAGGGTGGTCGGGTCGCTCTTGACCGTGATGTCCGCGGCGGTCTTGCCGCCGAAGTACTCCATCAGCTTGCGGGCGTTGTCCTCGTTCTTGGGCTTGCGGGCCATCATGTAGCCGTCGATCGGGGCGTCCAGGGCCTTCGCGCCGATGGACGGGTCGATCTCGGGGAACGTGAAGAAGTCGAGGTCGCTCTGTTCGTCGTTGCTGAACTGCTGACCGACGAAGAGACCGAGCAGGTACATCCCGCTCTTCTTCTGCTGCAGCGACTGCGCCGCCTCCTGCCAGGTGCGGCCGAGGCTGTCCGGCTGGTGCAGGGGGAGCAGGCCGGCCCAGGTGTCGAAGACCTTCTTGACCTTGTCGGAGGTCCAGGCCTCCTTGCCGGCCATCAGGTCGACGTGGAACTGGTAGCCGTTGATCCGCAGGTTGAGGATGTCGAAGGTGCCCATCGCCGGCCAGCCGTCCTTGTCGGCGAAGGCGACGGGGATGAGGCCGTCCTTCTTCATCTGCGCGCCGAGCGCGGTGAACTGGTCCAGTGTGGTGGGCACCTGGTAGCCGTGCTGCTGCCAGACCGACTTGCGGTAGAAGACGGCCCACGGGTAGTACGACGCCGGGACGAAGTACTGCTTGCCGTCGTCGCCGGTGGACGCCTTCTTGAAGGCGTCCGAGTAGCCGGAGAGCTTGCCCCACACGTCGCTGATGTCGCTGGCCAGGCCCTTCTGGGCAAAGAAGCGCATCCGGTAGCCGGCGAACCAGGTGAAGACGTCGTCCGGCTTGCCCTGGAGGTAGTTGTTGATGTTCTCCTGGAACGTGTTGTGGTCGACCGTGTTCACTGCGACCTGGACGCCGGAGGCGGTCTTGAACCCGTCGGCGACCTTCGCGAGGACGTCCTTGGGCTTCGGGTCGGACTGGTTGGATCCGAGCGACACGTCCTTGCTGGACCCGCCGGAGCCGGAGTCGTCGCCGCAGCCGGCGAGCAGACCGGTGCCGAGCAGCGCGCCCGTGCCGGCCGCGCCGGCCAGCAGCGACCGTCGGTTGATGCCGGCGACGGAGGGCGGTACGAGCCGAGCCAGGTACTCGGCTTGGGATCGGGGACGGGACATCTGTGCCTCCTGCGGATGAAGAGGTGCTACGCCCAAGGGCCGTCAGGGGTGGTGAAGAGCGCGTCCGGCCTTGTGGATACGATCGTGATCCACCGAGAATCCACATTGGCGAACACGATCGGCCAGTTGGGGCCTCAAGCTACCCCTCCATAGGCCGCTGTCAAGAGGGCTGTTCGCCTCTGATAACCCAGTCGTGATACGGCTGTTACGTGGTAAACGTTGGAAACAAAGTCGATGTTGGAACCTGTTGACTTCGGTACGGCGGCGGGTGCACCCTCAGCTGTCATGCGGCGATGGCAGGGGAACGGCATCTATTTCGGCGGCGACTACAACCCCGAGCAGTGGCCCGAGCAGACCTGGTCGGAGGACGTCGAGCTGATGCGCCGGGCCGGGGTCAACCTGGTCTCCGTCGGCATCTTCTCCTGGGCTCTGCTGGAGCCCGCCCCGGGCCGGTTCGAGTTCGGCTGGCTGGACCGGGTCCTGGATCTGCTGCACGACGGCGGCATCCAGGTCGACCTGGCCACCGCCACCGCCAGCCCGCCACCCTGGCTGGCCCGCGCGCACCCGGAGACGCTGCCCCGCCGGGCCGACGGCGCGATCCTCTGGCCGGGCGGCCGGCAGGCGTACTGCCCCAGTTCCCCGGTGTTCCGCGAGCGCTCCCTGGAGCTGGTGCGGGCGGTCGCCGGCCGGTACGCCGAGCATCCCGCCGTGGTCATGTGGCACGTCTCGAACGAGCTGGGCTGCCACAACGTGCACTGCTACTGCGACGTCAGCGCCGAGGCGTTCCGGGGCTGGCTGCGGGACCGCTACGGCGACCTGGACCGGCTCAACGACGCCTGGGGCACGGCCTTCTGGAGCCAGCGCTACGGCGACTGGGCCGAGATCAACCCGCCGCGCACCGCGCCGACCTTCGCCAACCCCACGCAGCAACTCGACTTCCTGCGCTTCTCCTCCGACGAGCAGCGCGCCCAACTGCGCGCCGAACGCGAGGTGCTGAAGACGCTGGTCCGCCAGCCGGTCACCACCAACTTCATGATCGGCATGGGCGTCAAGCACATGGACTACCACTCCTGGGCCCCCGATGTGGACCTGGTGTCCAACGACCACTACCTGACCGCCGCCAACCCGCAGGCGCACCTCGGGCTGGCGTTCGCCGCCGACCACACCCGGGGCGTCGCCGGCGGTGACCCGTGGCTGCTCATGGAGCACTCCACCAGCGCGGTCAACTGGCAGCCGCGCAACGTGGCCAAGCTGCCCGGGCAGCTGCGCCGCAACAGCCTGGCGCACGTCGCCCGCGGCGCCGACGGGGTGCTGTTCTTCCAGTGGCGGGCCTCGCGGGCCGGCGCGGAGAAGTTCCACTCCGCGCTGGTGCCGCACGCCGGCCCGGACACCAAGGTGTTTCGCGAGGTCTGCCAGCTCGGCGCGGACCTCAAGGCGCTGGCCGAGATCCGCGGCAGCCGGGTGGACGCCGACGTGGCGATCCTGTTCGACTGGGAGGCCTGGTGGGCGGTCGAGCTGGATTCGCACCCCAGCGCCGACGTCACCTACGCGGACCGGATCAACGCCCTCTACGGCGCGCTGTGGCGGGCCGGCGTGACCGCCGACATCGTCCACCCGTCGGCCGACCTCAGCGGTTACCGTCTGGTCCTGGTGCCCACCCTCTACCTGGTCCGCGACGCCGACGCCGAGGCGTTGCGCCGGTTCGTCGAGGCCGGCGGCACGGCGGCGGTCACCTACTTCAGCGGCATCGTGGACCCCAACGACCACATCCGGCTGGGCGGCTACCCGGGCGCGTTCCGGGACCTGCTGGGCGTACGGACCGAGGAGTTCTTCCCGCTGCGCGAGGGCGAGCGGGTCCGGCTCGACGACGGCAGCACCGCCGACGTGTGGACCGAATGGCTGCACGCCGACGACGCCGAGGTGCTGGCGTCGTACACCGACGGGCCCCTGCCGGGCGTGCCTGCGCTGACCCGGCGGCCGGTCGGCGCGGGCGCCGCCTGGTACGTCGGCACCCGGCTGGACGAACCGGCCACCGACCGGCTCGTCGCCCGGCTGCTCGACGAGGCCGGCGTCCGCCCGGCGGCGCAGGCGCCGACCGGGGTGGAGGTGGTACGACGACGCGACGGCGAGCGGACCTGGCTGTTCGCGATCAACCACACCGAGACCGAGGTACGCGTCGCGGCGCGCGGCACCGAGCTGTTGACCGGGACGCGGTGTGCGGGTGAGCTGACAGTGCCGGCCGGCGAGGTGGCCGTGGTCCGCGAGGACCGGGCCGACGAGTCGGCCTGACCCGGCGACCAGCGCGGCGCGAAGGAGGTTCCCTGAGATGCTGGCCCAGCAGCGGCAGACCGCCATCCTCGATCTGATCCGCCAGCGTGGCGGCGTGCGGGTGAGCCACCTGGTCAGCCGGTTCGGCGTGTCCGACATGACGATCCGGCGCGACCTGGAGGTGTTGGCCGAGCGCGGCCTGGTGGACAAGGTCCACGGCGGCGCGACCCTCGCCGGGCCGGGCTCGGCCGAGGAGCCCGGGTTCGCCGCGAAGTCGATCCGCCAGCAGACGGAGAAGCGGGCCATCGCCGAGCGGGCGGCGACGATGGTGGAGCCGGGGATGGCCATCGCGCTGTCCGCCGGGACGACCACCGCCGCGCTGGCCACCCTGCTCTCCGATGTGCACGGGCTGACCGTGGTGACCAACTCGATCCCGGTGGCCGACGCGCTCTACCAGAACCCGCGCGCCGACCAGACGGTCGTGTTGACCGGTGGCATCCGTACCCCGTCGGACGCGCTGACCGGTCCGGTGGCCGAGGCCGCGATCAGCGCGCTCAACGTCGACCTGCTGTTCCTGGGTGTGCACGGGCTCAGCCCGCGTACCGGCTTCACCACGCCGAACCTGCTGGAGGCCGGCGTCAACCGGTGTCTGATCGGCGCGGCCCGCCGGCTCGTGGTGCTCGCCGACCACACCAAGTGGGAGACGATCGGCATCGCCACCATCGCCCCGCTGGAGGCGGCCGACGTGCTGATCACCGACCGAGGGCTGCCAGCGGACGCCCGCACCACGATTGGCGAACAGGTAGGCGAACTGGTCGTCGTGGAGACCGGTTAGGACTCGTCTAATGATCGTTCAGCATGAACAGGAGCGTGTGATGCTGCACGTCCAGGAACACCACCCGCCAGCGTGTCGACGGTAGCGCATCGTTGTAGGTCTGACTGTGCAGCCACTGTGGCTTGGTCGGGAGGAACGGTGCGAGGTCCGGTCGCACGTCCGTAGGCGTGTGTGAGTGGATCAGCTCGGCCGGGTCGATGGATGTGAACGAAACGAACTCGAACCGCTCGGCCAACCGGTGTGCGTCCTCGGGACGCAGGATGATGACGCCCTGGTATTCCCAGTCCGTCGGGCCCGGCATCCGCGAACACGGATTGCCCAACGCGCGCGCTTGCCAGTGAATCTCCGAATAGTCGCCGATAAACGGAAGCTCATCCGGCGGCTCCCAGCGGCTGACCCGGACCTTCGCCTCGTCGAGCTGCCGCTGCTCCTGGCATCCACGCGTCTCGTCAACCGCTGCCGTGTCGCACCCGACCACCGCCAGCAACGCGACCGCCGCAGCGAGCACGGCGGCGTGTGCCCGTCTCCCCATTGTCATCGTCCACGAGGATAGATGTGGGTCAGGGATCATCGACAGGAGAGCAGGGTCCGTCGTGGTCGGCCGGCCGCGCACATCGCCGGCGATCGGGCATGATCCGGTCACAGAAGACCCAGTGTCGTACGTGCTGCGCGTCCTCGGCCGACACGGTGATGCCGCCGATGTCGATCTGTGACGTCGCGGTCAGCGACCGGGCGAGAGCACGGGCCAATTCCAGTGCGCCGGCCAGGTCGACAACCGCCACCGGCAGGTGAATCACGTGCCGGGGCGGCGGTTCGGGCGGCTCGGTGAACGCCAGCACGGCGGCCCGAGGCAGCGGTACGAAGATCCGGTCCGGCGGAATCACCTTCGCTGCCCCTCGGACCAGGCACCCTGCCGGGCCCGCAGCGCCCGCTTGACCCGCGCGTTCTCCTCGCTGAGCAGCGCCAGATCGTGGTGCAGCGCGGTCAGGTCGAGCGCGACGCGGTGCAGGAACCGCCGCACCTCCCGGGGGTCGAGGCCCCTTCGGCCGAAGCCGACGGTGGCGAACTGGTGGTCGCGCACGTGCCGCGGATGCAGCCGTCCGCCGTCGTGGTGCGTGCCTCTGGTCATCGTTCACCTCTGGTCATCGGTCACCTCTGTCGTCGTCGGTCGATGGTGGGTCGGGGTCGCGAGAGCGCCCTTCTTCGTGGTAGGTATTCGTGCAAGTCGGTTCGGAGCCGGGATTCGTACCTCCCGACGCTCTAGTTGAGACCCGACGAGAGCCGGTATGCGACTGCCACTCGCGAGGCCGCCTCTCGTCACCTTCTCGGCTGTTGGCACAGCTGCGGTTGCCGTGTTTGCACCGGGCTTCCCCCCGGGGGCCGGCGATCACCCTCACCCGCGGGCCACGTTTCCAGTGGCCCCGGCATTGGTGCAACGACACCAACGAAGTTCGTCATGAGGGACGTCAGAGAGGGGACCCATGCCCGTCAGGCGTGAATCGTTCGTCCAGACATTGCGTGCCCAGTGGCTCGGCCAGCAGATGCGACAGTTGCGGGAACAGCGCGGCATCACTCTCAAGCAGGCGGCCGAGTTTCTGGAGCGGGACTTTTCGTCCATCGCCCGCTGGGAGCGTGCCGAGTGGCCGTTCCGCCGAGGCGTTGTCGAATCGCTTCTCGATCTTTACGGCGAGCATGACGGGCGCGAGCGCAACCGCTTCCTCCAGCTTGCCGAAGACGCCTGGCGGACCGACCGCTGGGACGACGACTACGACGAGTTGGTGGACGCCTCGTTCATCGACTTCCCCTGGTTGGAGACCAGAGCCGAGCACATTTGCTCGTGGGATGCCTTCCTCATGCCGGGGCTCATGCAGACGGCGGCCTACGCGGAAGCGGTGATCCGTAACGCCGAGGGAGAGCAGGCATCGGATTTCTCGGTCCGCAAGTGGCTGCAATTAAGGGTCGACCGCCAGCGTGTGCTCACGCGCGATCCCGCCGTCCGTGTAGCGGCGGTCATCGACGAAAGCGTTCTTCGTCGACCAGTCGGGAGTCCGGCCGTGATGCGCGGCCAACTACAACACCTCGCCGAGCTGATGCGACGGCAGAACATCGACGTCCGCGTGTTGCCATCGCGGGTCGGCCTGCACGCCGGGCTGGACGGCTCATTCGTTCTCTTCCGGATGCCGAAGCCGTATCCCGAGGTGGCCTATGCGGAGACTCTGGGTGGGCGCCGGTTCATGGAATCTCCGAAGTCGAGACGGTACGCGCTTGCGTACCATCGCCTGCAGGATGTCGCGCTCGATCAGCGCGAGGCGGCCGAGCTGATCGCGAAGATCACGGAGGAACTGCCATGAACGAAGCCCTGCCGGCCGTGGCCTGGCACATCAGCACTCGCAGCAACAGTAACGGCGGGAGCTGTGTCGAAGCGGGGCCTGTTCTCGACGGTTCTGGTCGGGTGGCGGTGCGGGACAGCAAGGACCGCGCGGCGGCGACCCTCGTCTACGGCGTCAGCGGCTGGACTGCCTTCGTCAACGGGGTCAAAGACGGCACGTTCGGCCGCACCGAGCCGTGATCGACTCGACATCGCCGATGTCGGGGTGTCCCGGCCGGCTGATAGCCCCATATCGGCGATGTCGAGTCGATCAAAAGTTGGTGGCGGCAGCGACTGGCCGGGGGGCACCATGTCGAGCGTGGAGGCGCACGAGGTGGCGGACCTGTTCGACCGGGCGGTGCAGCGGTTGCGGCGTACCGTCGAGGACGGCGACTCCGACGACGGGTCGGAGCTGCTCCGGCAGGCGGCTGGCGCGGGCGTGGTGGCCTTCCAGCTGGCTGTCGGCAAACTCGCTGATCCGGACCGCGTGGTACGCGCGGCGGCGTGCGACCTGCTCGGCTACGCGAGCGCTGTGCACGGGGACGACCTGCGTGCGGCCGCCGCGACGGCCCTGATCTCGCTGGCCAGCACCGAAGTCGATCCCGAGGTGCACTGGTCGATTGCTCGCGCCCTGGGCGCGACCTGCGATCCCCGCGCCCTGCCGACCCTTGTCACCCTCGCGGGCAGTCCCGACAGCGACGTACGGTTCCAGGTCGCTGTCGCGGTGCCGGCGGTCCTCGACGATCCTCCGGCCGAAGCCGGCGAGGCGGTGCTGATCGACCTGTCCACCGATTCCGATGCCGCCGTGCGGGAGTGGGCCACCTTCGGGCTCGGCTGGGTGAGCACCGCCGACGGGAACGCCGTCCGCCGGGCGCTGTGGGACCGTACCCGCGACGTCGACCCGGAGGTACGCGCGGAAGGTGCCCGAGGGCTGGCCCGGCGGCGGGACGCACGGGCACTTCCACTGGTACGCGAGATGCTCTCCCACGACGAGGTCCACAGGTTCACCATCCGGGCCGCCGCGTACCTGGCAGATCCGTCACTGCTGCCGCTGCTGGACGGCTTCGATCCCGACGCGGACCACGTCGCCGAGGCCCTGCGCGAATGCGATCCGCTGCGTCGTGACCGGCGGAACGACCTGGCATGGCGGCTACTGCTCGCGGTGCACCGGCGTCGGCCCGACTGGGAGGTCACCGTCGCCGGCGAGCGGTGCAACCTCGACCTTGATCTCGATGTCACCGATGGCGCCGACCGCTCGGGTCACTGGTGTGTCGACGGGCTGCTCCGCCGGGCCGGCGACGATCCCGAGCGCGCAGCCGACCTGGCGATCGGGGATCTGACCCCCGGCATGATCCGCGCGCGACGCTGATCGACACCAGGTCGCCGGTGTGGCGCGCTCACAGCCATCTCACAGGGGTACTGGATAGGGTGCGCGGTGAGTCAACGTCCGACTCCATGGTGGAGCGGTCGGCTGTCGCACAGGAGTTTCGATGGTCTTCAAGAAGATGTTGAGCGCGTTCGGTGTGGGCGGTCCCAGTGTGGACACCGTGCTGACCAACCCCAACACCCGGCCCGGCCTGACCCTCGACGGGCAGGTCAACCTCGTCGGCGGTGACAGCCCGGCGGCCATCGAGCAGGTGGTGATCGGTCTGGTCACCCGGGTCGAAGTCGAGGGCCACGACACGGAGTACGCGGGCACCATGGAGTTTCACCGGATGGCCGTCAGTGGCGCGTTCCAGCTCGCGCCCAAGCAGGAGTTGTCGATCCCGTTCCAGCTTCCGGTGCCGTGGGAGACCCCGATCACCGACGTGTACGGCCAGCGCCTGCACGGCATGACGATGGGCCTGCGGACGGAGCTGTCGGTGGCCCGCGCGGTCGACAAAACCGACCTGGACCACGTGGCGGTGCACCCGTTGCCGGTGCACGAGCGGATCCTGGAGGCGTTCCAGCGCCTCGGTTTCCGGTTCAAGCACGCCGACCTGGAGCGCGGTCACATCCGCGGCGTGCAGCAGACGCTGCCGTTCTACCAGGAGATCGAGTTCTTCGCCTCCCCGCAGTACGCGGGCACCATCAACGAGGTCGAGCTGACCTTCGTGACGAGTCAGCGTGGTGTCGAGGTGATCCTGGAGTGTGACAAGCGGGGCGGCTTCCTCAGCGCCGGGCACGACGCGTTCGGCCGCTACCAGGTGTCGCACGCCGACGTCGACCGCGTCGACTGGGCGCAGGTCGTCGACGGTTGGCTGCGCGAGACGACGTCCCGCTACGGCAGCCTGCGCTCCCAGTACGGCCACGGCCACGGTCATGGCCGCGGGCACGGCGGTATGGGCGGCGTGGGCGGCATGGTGGCCGGCGCGGCGCTCGGCGTCGCCGGCGGCATGATCGCCGGCGAGATGATCGAGGACGCCTTCGAGGGCGACTTCGGCGACTTCGGCGGCGACGAGTAACGCCTCCACAGACGACGGTGGCCTCCGGGAGAACTCTCCCGGAGGCCACCGTGCGCTGTGCTGTCACCCGGTCAGTGCCGGGCCTTGCGCTCCTCGCTGCTGCGCCAGTTGCTGCCGGCCTTGGCCAGGCCGCGGCTACCGAGGTAGCCCAACGTCAGCAGGGTGATCAGGAACCAGGCGTTGTCGGCCCGGAAGATGTCCACTCCGGCCGAGTTCCGCCCGACGACCTGCGACGCGCCCAGTACGGCGGCCACCGCGATCAGGTAGATCCAGAACTCGGTGGTCTTGAAGGCCTGCTTGGTCTCCGTACCGGGTGCCTGCATGTCGTTGCGACGCCCGTCGTGCATGACCGGCATCTGCTGCGTCTCCCGCATCGCTGCGGGATTCTGCGGGTCGTTCATCGGCCGGTTCATCGGCCGGGTGGAAGCAGCCTGCGTGCTCATCTGGTCCTCCTCAGGATGCGATGAGTCGTACCTGCATTCCCTCGCCCCGCTACCGCGTGTCGGCCACGGCACGGTTCGCTTGCACGGCGGGGACGCCCCCCGACTACCCGAGGCCGCCGACCAGGTAACACTCCTCGGCTCGAAAAAGAATCGACGACGGCTGGCCACGCAGTGGTCGGCGCGGTCGTCGGACGGGTCTCACCGTTGGGGCACATCGGGGCGGATGTCCGTTTCCCGCTCGGCACCTGAGCACTGCGGGTTTGGTCGACGGGTGGCCGGGCACGCAGTCAGTTCCACAGCTTCTGCGAGGTGATGGACGTGCGTGAGGACGACATGCGGCAGGAGGCCGCCCGCCAGGCCGAGAACCGGATCGCCGGCGGCGTGTACGGCGAGGGCGCCCTCGACGAGGTCACAGTGCCCCCCACCGATATCGAGAGCCAGATCCAGCGAGACGACCCGCTCGACCCGGCGCACGAGCGGGTCGACCCGCAGGTGCTGCGCGACGGTGGCCCGGTCGGCGGGCAGGGCGCGGTGACCACCACCGGTGGCACCGCCGGCCCGGCGAGCGTGCGGCGGGTCGCCCGCCAGCCGGAGCGGCACCCCGGCAAGGTGGCCCCGACGACGACCGGGGACGCCACCACCGGCGGGTTGAGCACCCCGATGGGGGGCAGCACCAGCGACCAGTCCACGTCCGCCACCGGGCCGGGCAAGTCCATCCGGGACCGCTCGACCGACTGACCGACGGTGAGCCCGCCCCCGCCGACCGGCCGGCCGGTCAGCGGGGGCGCGGCGGTCGGTCAGCGGCAGGGGCGCAGGACGCCCAGGCGCTGGGTGGCCCGGGTGAGCGCGACGTACAGGTCGCTGCGCCCGCGCGGCGACTCCGCCACCATCCGGTCCGGGTCGACCACCAGCACCGAGTCGAACTCCAGGCCCTTGGCCTGCGCGACCGTCAGCACGACCACCCGGCTCTCCAACTCCGGGTGCTCGCCCACCGTGGCCTCCGGCAGCGCGGCGGTCAACGCCGCGCCGAGCGCGTCCACCCGGCTGGCCGGCACGATGACGCCGAGCCGGCCCTCGGTCAGCCCGGCGGCCTCGCGCGTCGCCGCCGACACCAGCTCTGCGGGCAGTTGCTCGTCGGGCACCGCCCGGTCCCACGGTGGAAGGCCGCTCTCGCGCACCGAGCGCGGCGGTCGCAGCGCCGGGTCGATCTCGGCCAGTACGTCGGCGGCGACCGCCATGATCTCGGCCGGCGTGCGGTAGCTGACCGTCAGCTCGGTCAGCCGCCAGCGCTGCGCCACGTAGGGGGCGAGGGCATCGGCCCAGGACGGCGTCCCGGCGAGCGCGCCGGTCTGTGCCACGTCCCCGACGATCGTCATCGACCGGCTCGGGCAGCGGCGCATCAGCAGCCGCCACGCCATTGGCGACAACTCCTGCGCCTCGTCCACGATCACGTGCCCGAACGCCCAGGTCCGGTCGGCGGCGGCGCGCTGCGCGGTGGTCAGCCGGTCGGCCTCCTCCTGCCGCTCCAGCAGCCGGTCGGCGTCGATGAGGTCGGTCACGCCGAGGATCTCACCGCCCTCGGCCTCGTCCTCGACGTCGATCGAGCGGGAACCCCGAGCGATCTCCAGGACGCCCTCGGCGTACTCCCGTTCCATCATCCGGATGCGGTCCCGGCGGGCGGCGGCGGCCCGCTCGTCCTCACCGAGCAGCTCGGCGGCCTCGTCCAGCAGCGGCACGTCGGCGGGCGTCCACCCGCCCGGCTCGCGATGCAGCCGGGCCCGCTCGTCCTCGGTGAGCATCGGTGCGGCGGCGGCGATCCGGTCCGGGTCCGCGTACAAGTCGGCGAGCAGGCGCTGCGGGGTGAGCACCGGCCACAGCCGGTCGAGGGCGGCCTGGATCTCCGTCTCCTCGCGCAGCTCGCGACGGATCTCGGCGCGGTCGGCCTCGTCGAGCAGGTTGTCCCCGCCCAGCGGGTCGGCGCCGATGCGCTCCGCCACCTGGTCGGCGAGCGCGTGCACGATCTCCACGTCGAACAGCGCCCGTGCCAGGTTGTGCGGCCGGTCGGTGCGGCGCACCCGGTCCCGGGCGGCGCGCACCGTCTCCGGGTCGAGGGTCAGCACCTCCCGCTCCACCTCGATCTCCAGCGGCTCGTCCGGCACCCACTGCCGGTCCCGGACGGCCAGCGCCAGCACCTCGGCGAGCACCGCCCGGCCCTTGAGCGCCGCGGTCTCGGCCGGCTCGACGCGCTGGGCGCTCACCCCGGGAAACAGATCACCCTGGGTACGCAGCAGCACGCCCGTCTCGGCCAGAGTGGGCAACACCTGGGAGATGTAGCGCAGGAACGTCGCGTTCGGGCCGACCAGCAGCACACCCCGGCTGGACAGCTCCCGCCGGTGTGTGTAGAGCAGGTACGCCGCCCGGTGCAGCGCGACCGCCGTCTTGCCGGTGCCGGGGCCGCCCTGGACCACCATGACGCCGGGCAGATCGGCGCGGATGATCCCGTCCTGCTCGGCCTGGATGGTCTCCACGATGTCGCGCATCCGGCCGGTCCGGCCGGCGTTGAGGGCGGCGAGCAGCGACGCCTCGCCGGTCAGCTCCTCGTGCCCGCCCGGCGAGGCGCTGTCGATGTCGAGCACCTCGTCGTTGAGCCCGGTCACCTTGCGCTGGCGGGTGCGCAGGTGCCGCCGCCGGCGTACGCCCTGCGGGTTGGCGGCGGTGGCGAGGTAGAACGGACGCGCGGCGGGGGCCCGCCAGTCCATCAGCAGCGGGTCGTAGTCGCCACTGGTGTCGAAGATCCCGATTCGGCCGATGTAGCGGCGGGAGTCGTGGTCGCCGTCGAGCCGCCCGAAGCAGAGACCATTCTCCACGGCGGAGAACTGCTCGACCTGGTCGGCGTACATCGCCACGGAGCTGTCGCGCTGGGAGCGGTCCTGGAGGGTGCCGCCGGTGTTGCGCAGCTCGGCGGTGAGCCGGTGGGTGGCCTGCTCACGCAACCCGTCCAGCCGGTCGTAGAGCATCGAGACGTACTCCTGCTCGCGGCCGATCTCGTCGTCGAGCGGCAATTCACCGGTACCGCCGGAGTGCCTTGACAAGCCGTCTCCCTTAAGATTAGAATCCTTTGCAGGAACGGCTTTTATGCCGTTCTTTTTCGTGCCCTCGAATTGTTGAAGATAGCGCGGTCCGCCCGCTGTCACCAAGCCGACCGGGCTGATTCGAGTCACACAACCACGGACGCCGGGCCGACCATCTGGTCGACCCGGCGTGAGCGCTTCGGGAAATCAGCCGCGGGCCACCTGGTAGAGCCGCTCGGGGGTGACCGCTCCGGCGAGCACCCGACCGTCGTCGGTGAGCAGCACGCTGAACAGCTTCCCGGTGAGCAGTCGGCCGCTGCCCCAGTCCCCACTGACCGCGGGCAGCCCGCCGAGCAGCTTCGACACGTCCGCGTCCGGCGCCGCGCCGGCCGCCTTGCCGGCGGCCGCCTTGCCCGGGGTCCCGTCCAGGCGCGCGACCAGGACGGTGGCCCAGCCGTCGCCCACGGCACGCACCTGCGGGTCTCCGCCCGGTGCGGCCTGCGCGGGCCGGCCCGCGGACGGCCGCTCGGCGGTCTCCTCGGTGACGGCTACCCCGGGTGGCGGGTTGAAGGCGAACTGGTCGGCGTCGGGACGCCGGTAGTCGACCTGGGTGAAGGCCATCTCGAACGCCGGCTGGTCGCTGCCCTTGGCGAGCACCTCGAAGCGCAGCGGCACGTGCTGCGTGGCGTCGATGGCGATCCGCAGCTGGTGCACCAGCGAGTCGCGGTCGCGCGGCTGGAGCACCAACTCGTAGGCGTCCCGACCGGCGACGGTGGCCGAGCGGCCGACGCTGACCTCGGTGCTCGGATCGATCGCGCCCAACGCCAGGTCGGCGGCCTCCTGCGGGGTGGCGGGGAGACTCGGCGTCGCCGCGGGACCCGGCTTTCCGGTCGTGCCCCCGTCGCCCAGCGTGCGATGGCGTGCGGTGTTGCCCCGGCTCTCCCAGGTCCACACGTCCCGGCCGTTGCGGATCACGTCCTGCTCGCCGAGGGTGTCCATCAGCGCGACGCGCTGCCGCTCCGGCCCGGAATACCACACCCGCAGGGTGTGCGTGCCGGTCAGCAGGGTGGTCAGGTCGTTGCCGGGAATCAGCCCGACCAGCGGCGGCAGACCGAGGTCGGCACGCTGGACGACCGTCCCGGACAACCCCTCCAGCCGGGAGGTCTGAAGATCCACCAGGAGTTGGGCGGCGGTACGCGGCGGCAGGCTCGGCTCCGCCTCGGCGGCGAACGTGCCGATCGCGGCCCCTCCGCCGATGACGGCGACGCCAGCGGCCGCCGGGACCAACCAGCGCAGGACGGGGCGGCTTCTCAGGATCGACATGGTGCACCTCCTGCCAGACATCCTGCCCGGTCGGCGCTGTGAAGGCGCTGAGGACGCCGAACCTCCGACTGTGACCCGGGTGGCACCCTTGGACCGTGCGGTTGTTGGTGGTGGAGGACGAGGCCCGGCTGGCGGCTGCCCTGCAACGCGGCCTGCAGGCGGAGGGGTTCGCGGTCGACGTGGCGGCGACCGGCCCCGCCGGCCTGGACGCGGCCCGGCACGGCGGGTACGACGCGATGATCCTTGACGTGATGCTGCCCGGGCTGTCCGGCTACGAGCTGGTCCGCCGGCTGCGCGCCGAGCAGCACTGGCTGCCGGTCCTGATGCTCTCGGCCAAGGACGGCGAGTACGACCAGGCCGACGGCCTGGACTGCGGGGCCGACGACTACCTGACCAAGCCCTTCTCGTACGTGGTGCTGCTGGCCCGCCTGCGGGCCCTGCTGCGTCGGGGAGCGCCGGAACGCCCCACCGTGCTGACGGTCGGTGACCTGCGGCTGGATCCGGCCCGCCGACGGGTGACCCGTGCCGACGCCGAGGTGACGTTGACCGCGCGGGAGTTCGCGTTGCTCGATTATCTGATGCGTCGCCCCGGCCAGGTGATTTCCAAGATCGAGCTGCTGGACCACGTGTGGGACGCCAGCCTGGAGACGGCGCCCAACGCGGTCGAGGTGTACGTCGGCTATCTGCGCCGCAAGCTCGGCCGGGACCGGCTGGAGACCGTCCGGGGCGCCGGCTACCGGCTGGCGACGTGACACCGGCCGACCCGGTGGACGATCGTTGGGTCCGCCGGTTGCCCGGGTGGGGTCTGCGCGGGTTGGGCCTGCGCGGGCGGCTCACGGCGCTCGGCGTGGTCGGTCTCACCCTCGGGCTGGCCCTCGGCGGGGCGGTGCTGCTGGGCGCGCTCGGTTTCGTGCTCCAGCGCACCGTGGACACCGAGGCGTTCCGGACCGCCGACGCGGTCGCCCTGCTCGCCGCCGAGGACGCGCTGCCCGACCCGCTGCCGGTGGCCGGCGGCCAGGTCCGGGTCCAGGTGATCGACGCGCAGGGTCGGATCCGGGCCGCCTCGATCGACGCGGACCGGCTGGTCCCGATGGTCCGCCCCGAGCGGTTGGACACCGGTCGCCGTCAGCGTCTGGTGGTGCCGGCGGAGCGAGCGGGGCTCGCCGGCCCGGTTCGGGTGGTCGCCGTACCCGCCGGCACGGCAGCGGATCCGCTCACCGTCCTGGTCGCCCGGTCGATGGCAGACGTCCGGCACAGCACGCACGTGGTACGCGCCATCCTGCTGGTGGCGTTCCCGCTGCTGGTGGCGATCCTGGCCGGGGTGGCGTGGCGGGTGATCGGTGCGACGTTGCGTCCGGTGGAGGCGCTGCGCCGGGGCGCCGAGGAGATCACCGGCCGCGCGGGCGGCGGCCGCCTGCCGGTGCCCGCCTCCGCCGACGAGATCCACCGGCTGGCGGTCACCCTCAACGGGATGCTGGACCGGTTGGAGTCGGCCCGGACCCGGCAGCGCGCCTTCGTCTCCGACGCGGCCCACGAGCTGCGCAGCCCGCTCACCAACATTCGCACCGAGCTGGAGGTGGCCCAGCGGCTCGCCGACCGCACGGACTGGACGGCGGTGACCGTCAACCTGCTCGCCGACACGGAGCGGCTGAGTCGGCTGGTCGACGACCTGCTGCTGCTGGCCCGCCTGGACGAGATGCCACCGGCCCGGGGGACCGGCCCGGTCGACCTGGGCGCGCTGGTGACCGAGGTCGCCGCCCGGTACCCGTCGCCGCCGGTGCTCCTCGTGCCGCCGCCGGGCCCGCTGTGGACGGCCGGAAACGCGGCCGAGCTGCGGCGGGTGCTGTCGAACCTCGTCGACAACGCGGTCCGGCACGCGCGAGGCAGCGTGGTCCTCACCGTCGAGCCGCACGACGATGCCGCGTACCACCTGGTGACGGTGACCGACGACGGCCCGGGGATCCCGGCGGCCGACCGGCGACGGGTCTTCGACCGTTTCACCAGGTTGGACGACGGTCGGGGCCGTGACGACGGCGGCGCCGGCCTGGGCCTCGCCATCGTGTGGGAGCTGGTCCGCCGCGCGGGCGGCACCATCACCCTGACCGACGCCGACGGCACGCAGGGGCTGCGGGTGCGTCTGCTGCTCCCGAGGACGCCGACCGGCGACGGGCAGCAAGCGGCGGTCGACACACCATGACGACGGTGGTCAGCCGGTCGGGATGTCAGCGGCGGCGGGTGCAGACCTGGTTGGCGCTCGCGACGGTGTCGGTGGACCAGACGACGGCCACGGTGAAGCAGTAGTCGTTGGCGCGGTTCAGCGCGTAGACGATGTAGCTGTCGGTGCCGGCGGGCAGCGTGGCGATCGCCGTCTTCTCCTGCCCGGCCCGGCCGGCCGACACGACCACCGGCCCCTCGCCGCCGGCCGGGTACGTCCAGCGCAGAGCGATGTTGTCCCGGTTGTCGCGCAGGCTCACCGCGCCGGGCGGGGTGCCGGGTGCGGCGGCCGGCGTTGCCGTGCCGGTGGCGGCCGGCGCACCCGTGCCGGTCGGGCCGGCGCTGGGGGAGCCGTTGTCCGGCCCGGCTTTCGGGTCGTCCCCGTCGCCGACCCGCGCCACCCCGGCGATCACCGCCGCCGTGCCCAGCAGCACCACGACGACGCCGGCCACCAGCACCGGCACCAGGGGGTTGCGCGGCGACGCCTTTGCCCGGTGCACGGGCACCGGCAGCAGCCGGGACGGCGTGTACGGCTCCAGCGGCGCGTACGGCTGCGCCGGCTGGTCCGGCTGGGTCGACGCGCCGGGGCGGTGCAGCCGGTAGACGCCGGACGTCTCCTCGGTGCCGGCGGTGAACCCGGCCACCGATGGGGGCACCGGCGGGACGATGGAGTGCGGGGCGGGCTCGTCCGTCGGGTCCGGCGGCCAGCGGAAGCCCGGCGACCCGTCCGGCTCGTCGGCCGGCACCCGGGGGTTCGGCACCGAGCCGACACCGTGCCCGGCCCTGCCCTCGTCGTCGCGGTCGGCCGGACCGGTCACCCCCGGGTCCACCTGGCGCGGCGGGGGCGCGGGTGGGTGGTAGGCGGACTCGACCGGCCGGTCGTTGTGCGGCGCGGTACGCGCGGCCGGCACCACCGGGGCGTCCCGGTCGGCGGGCGCGTCGTCGGCGCAGACATGGTCGGGGTTGGCCGCTGCCCGGGCGAGAGCCGCCACCTGCAGCGCCAGCGGGTCGTCGGCGGCCAGGTGCTGCCGGCACAGCTCGCGGGCCAGCGCCAGGTTGTCGTGCGCCTCGGCGAACTGCCCACAGTCGCGCTGCATGGCGCCGAGCCGGGCCAGCATCTTGATCCCGCTGGGGTGACCGTCGCCGTACACCTCACGGTGTAGCTCCCAGGCGTCCTGGAGGCGGTCGCGGGCCACCGTGCACTGGCCCCGGGCGTACTCGACGGTGGCCAGGTCGGCGTGTGCGGCAAGCACCCGCAGCGACTCGGGCCCGTCCTGCGCGGTCAGCTCGATGATGACTTCCTGGTACAGCCGGGCGGCCCGGGAGTGGCTGCCCACCCGGTGCAGCACGGCGGCCAGGGTGGCTGCGGCGGCGACGGTGCGGGGGTCGGAGCGGCCGTGCAACCGGGTGGTGGCCGCGTACGCGAAGGCTGCCCAGCCGCGCGCGGAGTGCGGCTCGCCGAGGGCGACGAGCACCCGCGCCTGGAGGCTGGCCGCCTCGGCCAGCTCGGGTGTGGCGTTGGCCGGGCGGGGGTCGGCGTCGGTGAGCGCGTCGGAGAGCAGCCGTTGCGCACCGGCCACGTCGCCAGTGGACACGAGGTGGTGCGCCTGGTCAGTCAACTCGTCGAAGCCGGAGGACACGCCCCATCGTGCTCATCCGACGACGGTAAGTACAAGACCCGCGCCGGTGCCGATCGGTCAGGATCTGGTCAGGTGCTCGGCCAACGTCTCGCTGATCCGGCGCAACTGGTCGACCTGGGCCGGGCTCAACGCGTCGAACAGGTGTCGGCGTACCCCCTCGACGTGGCCCGGGGCGGCGGCGGCGAGGGTGGCGAAACCGTCGTCGGTGAGCACCGCGATCTGCCCGCGCCGGTCGGTGGGGCAGTCCTCGCGGCGTACCCAGCCGGCCGCCTCGAGGCGGGCCACCGCGTGCGAGAGCCGGCTGCGTGACGACCCCGCCGCATCGGCCAGGTCGCTCATCCGAAGTTGCCGACCCGGGGCCTCGGAGAGCCGGACCAGGATCTCGTAATAGGCGTGCGGCATGCCGGCATCGCGTTGCAGCTCGCGGTCGAGCGTGTCCATCAGCGCCCGGGAGGCGGCGAGGAACGCCCGCCAGGTGCGCTGCTCATCGGGGTCCAACCAGCGGGTCATGACGGCCATCATACGCGCAATGGTTGAACGTTCAACCAAATGGCGCTAGCCTGGGGTCATGGGTATCCACCGGCTCAACCACGCGGTCCTCTACGTCAGTGACCTCGCCCGCAGCGTCGCCTTCTACCGCGACGTGCTGGGCTTCCGCCCGGTGGCGATGACCCCGGACGGCTTCCGGGGCGCCACCTTCCTCCAGGCCCCCGACTCCACCAACGACCACGACCTCGGCCTGTTCGAGATCGGCGCGGCCGCCGGCCGGTCCACCGCCGGCCGGGCCACCGTCGGGCTCTACCACCTGGCGTGGGAGGTCGACACCCTCGACGAGCTGGCCGCCACCGCCGAGCGCCTCACCGCCGCCGGGGCGCTGGTCGGCGCGTCCGACCACGGCACCACCAAGAGCCTCTACGGCCAGGACCCGGACGGTCTGGAGTTCGAGGTGGTCTGGCTGATCCCGGCCGACCTGCTCGACGACACCGCCCTGGCCGCCCGCAAGCGCATCGGCCGGCTCGACCTGGACGCCGAGCGGCAGCGCTACGGCGGGCAGACCCGCGGTGGTGTGGGGATCTCCGTGCCGGCCTGAGCCGGCCATAGGGTAGAACGGACCGATGCCGACCAACCGGACCACCGACTTCCTTCGTGAGCTGCTGGTCCGTCAGGTGACGACCTGGCTGCCCGCCGCCCTGCACCGCTCCCGGCGGGCAACCGTCGCGCTGGCCTGGGCCGGCGCCGACGGCGGCGCAGCGGAGGCGGTGCTGCGGGTGGTCGCCGGCCACGCCGCCCAGGTGCGCGGTCGACAGGTGACGGTGCTGGTGCTGGCCGACGGCGCCGCCGACCTGCCGGCCCGGCTCGGGCCGATCGAGGCGGAGTTGCCTGCCGCGGTGACCGTGCACCTGCTGCCCGGCGGTCCGGACCGGCTGCCGGTGGCGGTGAAGGCGGCCGGCGCGGCCGGGTCGCCGCTGTTCTGCTTCCTGGACCTGCCCGGCGAGGTGCCCCCGCACCTGCTCGGCGCCGCCGCCAACGGCCGCACCGGCGAGGTACTGCTGCACGCCGGTGGCGTCACCCGTGCGGCCCTCGTCGCCGCTGGCTTCCCGCTGGTCGCCGAGGTGGCGCCGGTGCTGCCGGATGGCGCGGCGGCCGGCGTGGTCGCCTTCGGTAGCCGTTCGGACCGGAGTCTGGAGGCGCTCCGCGACGCGCTCTGGACGGTCGGGGCGGAATTCGGTGTGCGCTACCGCGACCCCGCCGACCCGACGGCCCCGCCGGTGGACGTGGCCGGGGACCCGGCCCTGGACCCGCTGGCCGGGGAGCTGCTGGCCGAGCTGCGCCGGGGCGGCCCACGGCCGGTCACCGAGCTGCGCCGGCACACTCTCACCGCGACCGTCTACCGTGCCGCGGACGCCAACCGGGCGCTCGCCAACCTGGTCGAGACGGGCGACGTACGCCGCGAACGCGACAGCGGCCGCCTCGCCGGCGACGAGATCATCACGCCCACGCGCTGAGGCGCACCCCTGTCCCTCCGTGATCGTGCTGTTTCTGCCCCGGCCTACCGGGGATTCCGCAAGATCGACGAGGTGCGGGTGGGGCGGGTGGACGCCGAGCGGGGTGCCGGTGAATCACCGGCACCCCGCTCGACTCCCGGGACGCTACGACCGGGACTTGTCCTGCTTCCAGGACAGCGGACCCGGCAGGTCGACGCGGTGCGCCCGGGCCTTCGAGTTCCAGGACCAGCGGCCGATCTTGATGCTCCACGAGGAGAAGCCGTTCTCGGTGAAGTTCAGGATGATCGGTCCGTACTTCTTGCGCTTGCGAAACATGAGGCCCATCGGAGGTCTCCCCTCGTCACCGTTCCCTGCCGTGTCGAGATCGAACATTCCCGAACGGGCGAATTCCGAAACCCCCTCGTCGTCCCGGGTGGACGGTGGCGCGGCACGACCCGGCAATCTCTATCAAACAGATAGGTGTTGCGCGGCGGTAAACGCAGCTAGGGGCGCTTTGTAACATCGCCAGCGATGAAAGTCTCACCTTCTGGAAGACCGTTGACCGGTCGCTCCCACCGGTTGCAGCATGAGGTCATGTCGCAGCGGGATGAGCTCCTCCTCATCGCTTGCGTGCACGTCGACCTGGTCCGGCACGCGAGCGCGCTCTGTTGAGCTGACCGGTTCTCCCCGGCTCGGCTCAGTCGCCGCACTCTCACCGCTCGCCCGCTCACCGCGGAGCGGCGTGCCTTCACGCCTCGCATCCGGGCGTACCCCGCTCCCATCGTGGACAGATCAGGAGACCTCCCATGTCCCCACCCCGTCGTGCCCTTCTGCGTAGCCTCGCGGCCGCCGCCGCGTTGACCCTGCTCACCGGCGTGGCCGGCTGCGGCGGCGACGCCGAGGCCGGGCAGGCCACCGAGCTGCGCTACCAGGGTTCGGTCGGCCAAGTCACCCTCCCCGAACTCGCCGCCGACCTCGGCTACCTCGGCGACGTGAAGCTCACCTGGATCGGCAACGTCACCGGCGGCCCACAGGACATCCAGGCCACCGCCACCGGCCAGAGCGACTTCGGCGGCGCGTTCAACGGCGCGATCGTCAAACTCGCCGCCGCCAACGCCCCGATCACCGCCGTCGTCAGCTACTACGGCTCCGACGCGCAGACCTTCCAGGGCTACTACGTGCTCGACGGCAGCCCGATCCGCAACCCTCGTGACCTGATCGGCAAGAAGGTCGGCATGAACACTCTCGGCGCCCACGCCGAGGCGGTGCTCAAGACCTGGCTGGCTCGCGGCGGGCTCACCCCCGCCGAGGTCAAGCAGGTCGAGCTGGTCGCCCTGCCACCGGTCAACACCGAGCAGTCGTTGCGGCAGAAGCAGATCGACGTCGCGGTGCTCGGCGGGGTCATCCGGGACAAGGCGATCGCGGGCGGTGGCCTCCGCACCATCGTCACCGACTACGAGCTGCTCGGCGCGTTCAGCGCCGGCACGTACGTCTTCCGCGACGACTTCATGAAGCGCAACCCGGAGACCGTCAAGGCGTTCGTGACCGGAGTCGGCAAGGCCATCGAGTGGGCCCGCACGCAGCCCCGGGAGACCGTGGTCGCCCGGATGCGCGACATCATCGCCAAGCGCGGCCGCAACGAGGATCCGTCGCTCGTCGCGTACTGGAAGAGCAGCGGCGTCGCCGGGCGCGGCGGGGTGATCAGCGAGCAGGAGTTCGGCACCTGGATCGACTGGCTCGCCGCCGAGGGCGAGCTGAAGGGCGAGCGGCCCAAGCCGTCCGACATCTTCACCAACCGGTTCAACCCCTTCGTGGACGGAGGGAACGCGTGAGCACCGACAAGATCCTCTTCGACCGGGTGAGCAAATCCTTCCCGGTCCGCGCCACCCGGCGGGGGACGGCCGGCGCGGTGACCGCGCTGGACCAGGTGACCCTCGGGGTACGCCCCGGCGAGTTCCTCGTCGTCGTCGGCCCCAGCGGTTGCGGCAAGTCCACCCTGCTCGACCTGCTCGGCGGGCTCATCGCACCGACCAGCGGTCAGGTGCTCGTCGACGGCCGGCCGGTCACCGGCCCCGGCCTGGACCGGGGCATCGTCTTCCAGCAGTACGCGCTGCTGCCGTGGCGCACCGCCGCCGGCAACGTGGCGTTCGGGCTGGAGGCCAAGGGCGTGCCGCGCGCGGAACGCGCCGAGAAGATCGCGTACCACCTGGACCTGGTGGGCCTGAGCGGCTTCGCCGATCGCTACCCGCACGAGCTGTCCGGCGGCATGAAACAGCGGGTCGCCATCGCCCGCAGCCTCGCGTACGACCCGGACGTGCTGCTCATGGACGAGCCGTTCGCCGCGCTGGACGCGCAGACCCGCGACTCGTTGCAGGACGAACTGGTGCGCATCTGGGCGCGCACCGGCAAGACCATCGTGTTCATCACCCACGGCATCGACGAGGCCGTGCACCTCGGCCAGCGGGTCGCGGTGCTGACCTCCCGACCCGGTCGGGTCAAGCAGGTCATCGACATCGACCTCGGTGACCGGGACGCCGTCGAGGACGTGCGCTCCACCGACGCGTTCCGCCACCACCGGCACCAGATCTGGACGCTGCTGCGCGACGAGGTACGCGCCGCACAGGCCGCCGAAGGCGCCGCGGGCAGCCGCACCGCCCACACCGGAGCGGTCGGTGGTCGTACCCTCGTCGTCGCCGGCGCCGACGCGCGGCGCGGGGCGCCGGCGGCGGCTGACCCCGAGGAGGCCCGCGTTGGTTGACATCGTCGAACGTCCCACCCGGCTGACGGCCCCAACGGCCGTGCTCGACGCGGTGGCCGCGCCCGCCGCACCCGGCTGGACCGGTCGGTTGCTCGGCCTCGGCGCAAGGGTGCTGCACCGCAGCGTCGCGATCGTCGCGCTGGCCGCCGTCTGGGAGGGCGCACCCCGGCTCGGTCTGGTCGACCGGGTTTTCCTGCCGCCGCTGTCGGAGGTGCTGGTGGCCTGGTGGGAGCTGCTGCGCAGCGGGCAGCTCGCCGAGCACGTCGGCGCGAGCATGACCCGGTCACTGGCCGGGCTGGGCCTGGCCGTGCTCACCGCGATCCCGCTCGGGCTGCTGATCGGCTGGTACCGGCCCCTCGCGGAGCTGCTCAGCCCGCTGCTGGAGGTGTTCCGCAACACCGCCGCGCTGGCCCTGCTGCCGGTGTTCGTGCTCATCCTCGGCCTGGGCGAGACCTCCAAGATCGCCCTGGTGCTGTACGCGTGCTCCTGGCCGATCCTGCTCAACACCATCGCCGGTGTGAAGGGCGTCGACCCGCTGCTGATCCGCTCGGCCCGCTCGATGGGGCTCAACCATCTGCGGCTGTTCCAGAAGGTGATCCTGCCGGCGGCGGTGCCGACCATCTTCACCGGCGTCCGGCTGGCCGGGGCGTACTCGATCCTGGTGCTCGTCGCGGCCGAGATGGTCGGCGCGAAGGCCGGCCTCGGCTACCTCATCAACTACGCGCAGTACAACTTCGCGATCCCCGACATGTACTCCGGGATCATCACGATCTCCGCCATCGGCCTGGTCGTCAACCAACTCCTCGTCGCCCTCGAACGCCGCTTCTCCACCTGGCGCGTCGACGTCTCCGCCGGATAGGACAGAAACCCATGACCCGCACCCTGCACCTCAACGCGTTCCTGATGGGCGTCGGCCACCACGAGGCCGCCTGGCGGCACCCCCGCACCGACCCCCGCCGGGTCACCGACGTGCGGCACTTCCAGGAGCTGGCCCGCATCGCCGAGCGCGGCACCCTCGACTCGCTGTTCCTCGCCGACGGGCTCTCGGTCGGGCCGAACCCCCGGCACAACATCCAGGCCGTCTTCGAGCCGCTGACCCTGCTGGCCTCGCTGGCCGCGGTGACCGAGCACATCGGTCTCATCGCGACCGTCTCCACCACCTACAACGAGCCGTTCCACGTCGCCCGCAAGTTCGCCTCGCTGGACCATCTCAGCGGTGGCCGGGTCGGCTGGAACATCGTCACCTCCGCCCAGGAGCGGGAGGCGGTCAACTTCAACCGGGACAGCCACCCCCCGCACGCCGACCGGTACCGGCGGGCCGCCGAGTTCGTCGACGTGGCGATCAAGCTCTGGGACAGCTGGGAGGACGACGCGCTGGTCTTCGACACCTCCGGCGGGATCTTCGCCGACACCGACCGCGTGCACGAGGTGGCCCACCGCGGGCCGGAGTTCCAGGTCCGCGGCCCGCTCAACATCCCCCGCGGGCCGCAGGGCCGACCGCTGCTCGTGCAGGCCGGCTCGTCGCCGGACGGGATCGCCTTCGCCGCCCGGTACGCCGAGGCCGTCTTCACCGCCCAGCAGACCCTCGCCGACGGGCAGGGCTTCTACGCCGAGCTGCGTCGGCAGGTCACCGCCGCCGGCCGGGACCCGGATCTGGTGAAGGTGCTGCCCGGCATCGCGCCCGTGATCGGCGGCACCGAGGCCGAGGCGCGGGCGCTCGCCGCCGAGCTGGAGGAGCTGATCGTCCCCGACTACGCCCTCGCCCAGCTCTCCGGGATGCTCGGCATCGACCTCACCGGCCTGCCGCTGGACTCCCCGCTGCCCGACCTGCCGGACGCCGGCACCGTGCAGGCCCACCAGAGCCGCTACCGGCTCGTCACCGACCTGGCCCGTCGGGAGAAGCTCACCGTCCGGCAGCTCATCGGTCGGCTCGGCGGTGGTCGGGGTCACCGCGTGGTCGCCGGCACCCCGGAGCAGATCGCCGACCAGATCGAGCTGTGGTTCACCCAGGGCGCCGCCGACGGGTTCAACATCATGCCGCCGCACCTGCCCGGAGGGCTCGCCGACTTCGTCGACCACGTGGTGCCGGTGCTGCGCGCGCGAGGGCTGTTCCGCACCGAGTACACCGGCGCGACCCTGCGCGAGCACTACGGCCTGCCCCGACCGGCCAGCTCGTACGCCGCGCCGACCCTGGTGCCGGCGTGACCACGGTGGAGCGTCCGGCCACGGACGCGACCGAGCTGCGACCGGTGGACCGGGACCTGTTCCGCGCGTTGCTGCGCCGGCAGGCGACCAGCGTCACCGTGGTCACCGCGGTGGCCCGCTCCACCGACCCCGCCTGCCTGGGCGGGATCGGCGCACCGATCCGGGCCGGGTTCACCGCCACCTCGTTCACCTCGGTCTCGTTGGATCCGCCGCTCGTCTCGTTCTGCCTCGGCGTGGCGTCGTCGAGCTGGCCGGTGCTGGCCCGCGCCGAGCACGTCGCGGTCCACCTGCTGGCCGCGGGGCAGCGGGAAGCCGCGACGGTCTTCGCCACCAGCGGCATCGACCGGTTCGCCGCCTACCCGGACTGGACATCCGGCCCGTTCGGGGTGCCGCTGCTGAGCGGGGTGCTGGCCCGGCTGCTCTGCCGGGTGGTGCACCGCGTCCCGGCCGGCGACCACACGCTGGTGATCGCCGAACCGCTCGCCCTGAGCGACGGCGGCGACGGCACGCCGCTGGTGCACCACCGGGGTGGCTACACCACAGCGGTCCCGGTGTGAGCGCGCCCGTCGCGGCGGACCTGCTCGTGCTGGACCGGGCCGCCCAGGACCTGCTGTTCCGGGCGGCCCGCACGGCCAACACGTTCACCGACGAGCCGGTCACCGACGCCCAGGTCGCGGCGATCCACGACCTCATCCGGTACGGACCGACGGCGTACAACGGCCAGCCGCTGCGGGTGCTGCTGCTGCGCTCGCCGGAGTCGCGGGCCCGGCTGCTGCCGTACGTCTCGTCGAGCAACCGGGCGAAGACGGCCAGCGCGCCGCTGGTGGCGGTGCTCGCCGCCGACGTGGGCTTTCACGAGCGGCTGCCCGAGCTGTACCCGCACCGCCCGCAGGCCCGCGACTGGCTCGCCGACCGGGCGGCGCGCGCCGAACAGGCCCGCTTCAACGCCACCCTGCAGATCGGCTACCTGCTGGTGGGCGTACGCGCCGCGGGGCTGGCCGCCGGACCGATGGCCGGGTTCGACGCCGCCCGGGTGACCCGGGAGTTCTTTCCCGACGGGCGGCACGAGGCACTGCTGCTGCTGAACGTCGGCCACCCCGGCCCGGACGCCTGGCGCGAGCGGCTGCCCCGGCTGCCCACGGCCGACGTCATCCACACCCTGTGACCAGGGTCAGCGCGGCTCCCACGCGTCGGGCAGGGCGGTGAGCTTGCGGACGTGTGCGGGCAGCCGACCGCTGACGATCTCGGCGAGGCTCACCTCGTCGACGACCCGCCGCACGGCGGCGCGGACCGCCACCCACAGGCCGGGCAGGTTCTCCGCCGCGCCCTCGTAGCGGGTCTCCTCCGGCCGCAAGCCGCGGACGCCCGCGAGGGGGCCCTCCACCGCGCGCAGCACCGCGCCGACGGTCACCTCGCGGGGCGGACGGGCGAGGGTGTAGCCACCCTCGGCGCCGCGCTGGGCGCGCACGATGCCGGCCCGGCGCAGATCGGCCAGGACCGCCTCCAGGAACTTGCGGGGCATGTCCTGCTCGGCGGCGATGGCCTGGGTGGACAACAGCGAGGGGTACGCGGTCGCGAGGCTCAGCGCCGCCCGTACCGCGTAGTCGCCGCGCGCGGAGATCTGCACCCCGCCATCATGCCCGCCCGATCCCGCCGCCCGACCCGGTGGGCTTCCCGGACCGCGTGGCGTGACCGCCGTTGGCCGGTTCGACGGCGGCGCCGGAGCGGAACCGCCCGCTGTTGGCGCCCGTCGGTTCGACCGCCGGTCGGGGTCGGACGACCCGCCCGGTGGCCGGCTGATCGCGGGCGGCGCGGAACGCGCCCGGGCTGACCCCGATCTCACGGGTGAAGAACCGGCCGAAGTTGGTGGGCTCGGTGAAGCCGAGCTGACGGCCGATCTGGGCGATCGGTTCGTCGCTCGCGGCGAGCAGCCGGGCGGCCTGCAACGCGACCCGCTCGTCGATGACCTGTTTGGCGCTGCGACCGGTCACGGCCAGGCAGGCGCGGGTCAGGGTCCGCACCGAGCAGCCGAGCGCGGCGGCATAGTCCTCGACCCGCCGGGTCACCTGGTAGCCGTGCTCGACCTCCCGGCAGAATCGCTGGAACGTCTCGACCTCCGGCCGGTGCCCGGACCGGGCCATACCGGGCAGCGTCAGCCGCAGCAGCAGCACGGCGAGCTGGTGGCGCAGCAGCGCACGACCGGCGGGGGCGCCGCCGTGCCGCTGGCAGTCCACCGCCAACTGGCTCACCTCGTTGATCACCGCGTCCTCGTCCTCGCCGGCCAACTGCCGCCAGGTCTGCGGGGCGTCCGGGTCGACGGCCAGGCCGTGCAGCGCGTCGGCGGTCCAGCCGACCACCGTCGCGTCGAACTGTGGGCCGGCGCAGCGCAGCACCTGACCGGCGCGGACCCGCAGCAGCGTGCCGGGTCGGCACGGCAACAGGTGGAAGTCCAGCTCGGCGTCGCCGTGACCCCGGGTGGTGAGGATCAACAGCTCCCGCTCGACGAACACCGGCCGCCGCCAGCCGGGGTCACCGGCCAGGTCGGCCAGCGCGAACGTGGAAATCTCGTCGGGTACGGGTGACGCCGTTCCGATCGATGGCGCGGGGGAGGGATCGGTGGAGACCATCGTCTGCGACGGTAGCCCGAACCGCAGGTCACCGCATCCCGATCAACGTGCGCGGCGGCGCCGAGGCTTGTGACGATCCCCGCGGCCGGGCTACGTTACCCGGCGGTAGCGCTGTGCGGTCCGTGGCCGCCTGGCGCCCGCCGTCCGCCCGACCGCCCGGCGGACCCGCCGACACGCGATGGGATGGGCATGACGCAGCTGTTCTCGGTCGAAGGCAAGACGGTCCTGGTCACCGGCGGGTCGCGGGGGATCGGGCTGATGATCGCCCAGGGCTTCGTCCGAGCCGGCGCCCGCGTGATCATCTCGTCCCGCAAGGCGGACGTCTGCGAGACGGTCGCCAAGGAACTCTCCGCCGAGGGCCACTGCGAGGCGATCCCCGCCGACCTGGGCACCGACGCGGGCGCCGAGACCCTCGCCGCCGCCGTCCGCGAGCGCATCGACCGTCTCGACGTGCTGGTCAACAACGCCGGCGCCACCTGGGGCGCTCCGCTGGAGAGCTACCCGGAGGCCGCGTTCGACAAGCTCTGGGCGGTCAACGTCAAGGCCGTCTTCCGGCTCACCACCGCGCTGCTGCCGGCGCTGCGCGCCGCAGCCAGCGCCGATGACCCCGCCCGCGTGATCAACATCGGGTCCATCGACGGCATCCGGGTGCCGTTCATGGAGGTGTACGCGTACTCGGCCACCAAGGCGGCCGTGCACATGCTCACCCGCAGCCTCGCCCACCAACTGGCCGGCGAGCAGATCACCGTCAACGCGATCGCGCCCGGCCCCTTCGAGAGCAAGATGATGGCGTTCGCCCTCAACGACCCGGCGAGCAGGACCGCCATCGAGCAGCAGGTGCCGCTTGGCCGCATCGGGCGCCCCGAGGACATGGCCGGCACCGCCATCTACCTCTCCTCGCGGGCTGGCGCGTACCTCACCGGCGCGGTCATCCCCGTCGACGGCGGCATCACCACCCACGGCTGAGCGCCGGCGACCCCCGGTCGGGCTGCCCGCGTACCCCCGGGTGTGCCAGGGCCGCGCGGACTCGGCAGATCCGCGCGGCCCTGTCTGGCCGGTGTTGCCCGTTCGGGCGGTGCTCAGCGACCGGCGAGCAGCCGGTTCACCGCCGTGTCGACGTCCAGGTGCTCGGCCTCGCGGCCGCGCGGGACGACGACGTACGTCCGTCGAAGGAAACGCACCAGGACGCTGCGCGGCACCTCGAAGAGGGCGTTGCCGTCCGGTGACGAGAGGGCCAGCGCGACGAAGTCGCCCCGTGGTGTGGCCCAGGGCCAGACCCGCACATCGCCGATGCCCGCCGGCTCGTCCAGGCCGGTGACCAGAAGTTCGCGCGCGAACGACCAGCTCACCGCCTCGCCCCCGGCCGATTCGGCATGGAACAGGACATGGACCGCATACGGGTCAGCAGGGTCGTAACGCAGACTGGCACGCACCGGCAAGGCGGTGGCGTCAGGTGCGACGAGCCTTAGCGACGTCTCGACCTCTACGGTCGTCGGTCGGATGACACTCATGGACGTTCTCCCCCCGGCACCGCTGCGGAACGCGCGTGTCCCGCTTTTCCCATACTCAGGTGCTACTCCTGGCTACGCTCCGCCATACGCTGACTTCACCCAGTGGTGGGAAGGGGGACGGAAAGGCCGCGTGAATGTGAGCATTCATGTAGGATTTCCGGTTCTGCCCAGTGCGTGATTCCGCCCGGCGTCGGGTGGCTCAGTCGTCGACTTACTCCGGTAACGTCCAGTCGGCCGTTGCAGTGACGGGCCCGAGCGACACTGGGGGGTGAAATGGTCACGAACCGATCCTCAGTGGATCCGGTGGCCGCGTCCGGTCCGCCGAAAGTCGCGGTCCGAGCAGCCGAAAAGCGGGGGTACGACGTGTCGATGGAGCAACCCGAGCGACCCGGACGGTCGACGCCCGACACGGGCCGTACCGGCGGCGTCCTCGTCGTCGGCGAGCCCCCGCGACGCCCACGCTGGCGGGACCGCATCTCGACCACCCTCGACCTGATCCGCGCCAACCCCACCGGCCGGATCGCCCTCAAGATCTTCATCTCGATCGCCGGCGCGCTGGTGGTCACCATCGGCATCGCCCTGATCCCGCTACCCGGGCCGGGCTGGCTGCTGGTCATCGCCGGCCTCGGCATCTGGGCCGTCGAATACCACTGGGCCCGCCGACTGCTCGGCTTCACCCGCCGGCACGTGCACGGTTGGACACAGTGGGTGACGCGACAGTCGCTGCCGCTGCGCTTCGTGCTCGGCATCGTCGGCCTGGTCTTCGTCGGCGTTGTGGTCTGGCTCTCACTCAAGCTCAGCTTCGGCATCGACGTGGTGGCCGAGGCGATGCAGTACCTCGCGACGCACTGACCCCGGATTTCCGGTCTGGTTCCACGATCGGGTAGAGTCAGTGGCGCTGAGGGCGATTAGCTCAGTGGGAGAGCGCTTCGTTCACACCGAAGAGGTCGCTGGTTCGATACCAGCATCGCCCACTCTCAGTTTGTGCAGGTCAGAAGCCCGTTACCGAATGAGTCGGTAACGGGCTTCACCGTATGTGCCGCTTACATTGGGAGCAGATTGGGAGCAGCGCGGCTGGTTTTCTGTTCGGGCCGCCATGGACCTGTTCGGTTGAGTGACCTGATGTGCGGTCCCGAGCGGGCCTGCTGGCTAGTTGAGGAGTTGGGCCGATCGCTGCCGGTGCCGCGCGGCGAGAGGGTGGCCCCGGTTATGGCTCATGGGTTGACTGGCGGCCGTAGGTCCGATGGTTGGCCCATTCGCCGGTCCACAAGGCGAGGTCGTGTACCCAGAGCGCGGCGCTCTGCCGGGACTTGACGGCCCACTTTGCTGCGTTCTTCGACGCGAAGTGGTCCAGGACCTGACGGTCGGTCGCCGTCCATGCGGGAAGCTGGGTTAGCCACTCTTCTGCCTGTTCCGCGCTGTGGCCGCTGCCGATCAGCCACTGGACGAGCAGCGCGAGTTCGACCCATGCGGCGGCCTTGGTTGCCCACGCCCAGTCGACGATCCGTAGGCCGAGTGGCGTCACGATCAAGTTGGCCGGGTTGACGTCGGAGTGGATAAGTGTCTCGCCATTCATCGCCGGGTGCGCGAACCCGAGCCGGGCTGCCGGGGTGAACCACATCTCGCCAGGCGCAGGCGTCTCTTGAAGTGCTTTCAGCGCGGCGAGGAGCAGATCGAGGTCCCTACTGCCGGGTGACAGGTCGGGGTGGGGACCGGCAAGATGTTCGGTCCCCACCACCAGCCAGCCATCGGATTCGAACTGCCACAGGACCGCGGGCGGGTGCCGGTCGATGGCTCGGGTGGCCGCGAGTTCGTAGCGCAGCGACCGAACGCTCAGCTCGCCGGAGGCAGCCTTGACGAAGATCCGCCCGGCGGGTCCGGTCACCGTCGAGGCGATCTCGGCGTGGTTGCCACTGGAAGCCGAGGTGACGTCAAAGGTTCCGCCGACCCGTTCGGAGATCCCTGCTGTGACACTCTCCGGCAGAGCGGTCCAGTCGCTACGCATCGGATCTCCCCTCTGCTACGTGCCCGGCTGAGGCGGATTCGGCGGACAGCAGGACTCGGCCTCGCCGCCCCAGAATTCCATGCCGACCCGGTAGCCGGTCGCGTGCAGCGCCGCGAGTGTGTAGGTGATGGCGGTGCCGTCCTGCATGGCCCCGGTCAGGATCGGCCGGTGGTGCACGTAGTGGCCCGCGATCTGTTTGCAGGCGACGGTGTAGGGCTCGCTGATCTGCAGGGCGGCATGCCAGACAGCCGCACACAGCAGCGATGGCGACCACGCCGCCGACTATCTCAACCAGGCGGGCCGCAGCTGACAAGGCGCGGCGATCGTGAACGTGTTCCCCGATCGGCCGATGCGGCTGCGGGAGCCAGCGCTGGTTCCCACCAAAGCACTGGGCTGGCAGCTCACGATGGGAGGTGGGGGAGCCGTCGTCCTTTCTGTCGACGGTTGGCCCATGTGCCTCAACCTGGGTCTGGGCAAGTCGCGGTCCTTGCGGGCAACTCGGTGGTAGCCGAACGTCAGCAGCAAGCCTGTGTCCTCTCCGTGGCGACGTTGTCGGCCTGATCGCGGGCGCCTTAACCGGAAGCACATTCTCGCCCGTCATCCGTACGGATGCTTATGTCGCTGGGCACGCTTTCCTTGCTAGCGTCATCGCCCGGGGCAGCACGTCGATGTGCGCCGAACCAGCCGAGGCGGGGGGATGAAGACACGTAGGCGATGCCGGTGGCCTGACCGAGCGCGGGCCAGCCACGGCGGGTGGCCCCGACGTCCGGCCGAGGCAAAGTGTTCCGGCGCATCACGGTTTGGGTCATGACGGTGAAGAAGCCGGTCTCACCGGCGTCCACCGGCGGGGCCGGCACGCACTTCGAGTACCGGGTCGCCGCGATCGTCTACAGTCACCTGCTGACCGGCACGCACCCGCCAGGTCTCGTGGTACCGCTGGTTGCGGTGGGCCTTCAGCAACGGGTGCACGGTCATCTGCTCGACGACATCGTGCTGACCGCCGAACCTGGGCCTCATCCGTTGTGCATAGAGTTCCAGGTCAAACGCAGCCTCATGGTCACCGGCGCGGACCCGCCGTTCGTCGAGGTGGTGACGCAGTCACTGCACCAGCTTCATCGCCGCGGCGACGAGGTGGCTCGCGGCGACCTCGCCCTCGGGGTCGTGGCGCAAGGTGATCCGGAGGCGTTGTCGCAGCTCGCGGCATTGAGCGAGCTGGCTCGTGGGCACACGACGCACGACCGTTTTGCCGAGCTGCTCGTCCGCGATGTCACGAACCAGAATGTGCGCAACCGCTGGGCTCACGTGCGCAAGGCGGTCGCGGCGGCGTTCGCCGAACAGGCGCCCGACCTGGGCGGGGTGGACTTCTCGGCGCATGCGTTCCTGTCGGCGCTGCACGTCTGGTGCGTGAGCGACAGCACCGACGGGGCGGAGTACCGCGCCGCCCTCGATCGTCTCGGGCCGATCGCGCAGACGCTGGCGGTCAAGCCGGTCGACCTGTTCGAGCACCTGACCGCCCTGGCCCAAGGATGGGGTGTGGTGGCCGGCATTGCCGACGCCGGCACCGTGCGCCGCCATCTGCGCCGACGTGGGCTCGGCATGCGGACGTCGGACCCGGACGCCGCCGCGACCGGCTTCGCGGAGCTCGACGCCGATGCGGTGGTTCGTGGTCCGATCGCCGCGCTCGAGCTGGAGGGAGTCCGCGACGAGGCCGAACGCCGGTACGAAGCTGCGGACCCGGCCGCGGCGCAGCTGTTCGCCCAGATCGCAGAGCGGCTGGAGGAGCATGGCATGCTTCCGCACGCCGTGATCATGCGCCGGCGTGAGGCGGATGCCCGGCAACGGTCCGGGGCCGCAGACGACGCGGGCATCTGCCGGGCAGCTCTGGCGTGGGAACACCTCGACGCGGTGCAGCCGTGGCAAGCCGGGTTTGCCCTCCAGGACGGGCGGCAGCCTGGTTCCCCGCGTGCGCTCGGACAGGCAGCGCAACGGGTCGTCGCGCTCGCCGGCGCCGCCGTCGGGGTCGCGAAGGGCGCCGATCTCGACGGGCTGATCAAGGCCTTCGACGCCGCTCAGGACGCAGATCCGTACCGTGAGCGGGCGGCGGCGCTGCTGTGCGAGGAGGCCATCGCGGATGGCAGGCCCACGCTGGTGGCACAGCGCGCCACCACGCTCGAGTCGATCGCCCGGGCAGCCGCCCGTCAAGGCGAGGCTGCGTCACGACGGTGCGGCGCGCGGATTTTGATGTGCGTCGCCGACGCCACCGGGAATTGGGCGCCGCTGCTGCCCGAGATTCATCGCCGGCACGGCGGGGCGATGACGGCCTGGGCGCATGCCCGGTACGGCCGTTTTCTCGCGCTCAACGGCGACGGTGCCGGCGCGCAGGCACAGTACGTGCTGGCCGTCGAGCGCGCCTGTGTCGCGAAATTGTTCGACGAGGCCGCCGACTGGCTCTACGCCGCGCGGATCGTGCGGTACTGGTACGGCGACGTCGCCGGGGACGATGACGAGCACCCTCTTGCCCAAGCGTTGCGCGCGAACGCCACGCCCAGCCGGCTTCCCGGATCGCCGCACACCGCCGAGCTCGCCATGAGCGCAATGCTGAGCAAGGACAAGCCCCGCGAAGCCGTCCAGCAGGCCCGCCGCTGGCGATGGCAAGCCGTCGTGCGCGGCTACCTGGCCGAGGAGCGCGAGGCCGTCGCGGCGCTCGGCACGCTGTACGAACGGGCGGAAGATCCGCGCTCGGCCGTTACCTGCTTCGTTCGGGCCGGATCGGATAGGCAGGCCGCAGCCGCCGCGCGAACACTTCCCGAAGTGCCCGCCGACCTCGGCGTGGACCTGCTCACCGCGGTCGAGGCGGGCCGCGCCGCCGCGTACGCCGCGGTCGCGGCCGCCTCCGATCTGATCACCGACGAGCAGGCACGCGAGTGGGCGGATGCCGCCATCAGTGAGGTCGCCGGGCACCGTGCCGAGCCGATCGCCGGCCCGTCGGCCCGGCTGGCGGCGTTCGACGCGCTGGCCGCCCTCGGCGGCTGTCTGAGCGACCAGCAGGTGGACTCGCTGCTCGTGATTCTCGACCCGCTCATCGACCGCGACCCCGACCACTACCGGTTCAGCGACAAGGCCGTCACGAAGATCCTCATCTCTATCGCGGGCCGGCGGCGGGAGGCCGTGGTGCTGCTGCTGCGCGCCCTGCTCGCCGACCAGCAGATGGCGGAGATCATCCTGCAGGAGGGCATCGAGGTTCTCAGCGCGAACAGCAAGATCACCGAGGAACTGCTCGGTCCTGCCGCGGCCACCAACGAGCATGCCTGCCTGGCGCTGATCCTCGCCGGTCTGGACACCGCACCGGTCACGACGCTCGCACAGCAACGAGTAACCCGATACCTGCTTCCCAGGGCTCATCATCCGGGCGTGATAGCCGTGTACGCCGGGTCCCAGCACACGGCGCTGCTCGCCTCGGTCCTCGACCCGGCAACCCGTCGACAGGTGGCGCAGGCCATGCTGGATATGGCTGCGGACGTCAGGGAAACCGCGTCGAGCCGGTACGACGGCCTAGCCGGGCTGACCGTGCTCGCTCCCCACCTCGACGAGCAAACCCGCGATGGCCTGCTCCCGCCGGTCCTGCACATGGCGCGCGGTGAGCACGACGACCATCTGGTCGACGACTTCTTCCGGCGCGGCGTGACGCTGACGGATCGTGCTCTGGAATGCGCGGCTCGGCTCGCCACCGGCGATGCCCGGCGCGCCGAGATCGAGCAGATCGGCATCGCCCTGCTGCAGACGGCTGACGAGCCCAGCCGGTGGCGGGCCGTCCGCGCCCTGTTCCTGACTCCCGCGGCCGCGACGACGCTCAACCTCGAGCATTGCGCGGTTCACCCGATCCCGGCAGTACGGGCACTTGCGGCCGTACGGTGGGCGCAGAACCCGGCCGTGCTGTCCCCCGCAGCCGCGGTCCGGCTCGCCCGGGACGACGACTACCGCGTGCGGCGCAACCTGGCCCGCGCTATCCGTGATCATGCTGAGGTCCACATCCGCAACGAGACCGCACTTGCGGTGCTTGATGCCCTGGCCAGCGACCCCCGAAGAAGCGTTCGTACCTGCGTCTCCCGGAAGCGGATGCCCGCTGAGACCGACACCCAGCCCACTGGCTAGCCAATCGCGGGCGCGCACTGCCGCTGCGACCGGGTCGCCTGCGCCCGCGTCCGTCACGGCGGATCGCTGCGAACACATCGATCGTCGACATGCGTCAAGCCGCTGCGTTTGGCCTGCGCGCCACTTCACACACCATGACCGGCGCCGGTCGTAGGTCGCGCGTTGTCTGCGGCAGATCCGCGCACCTGACCTTAGTTCAGACGGTGACAGTCTCAAGGGCGAATCTCTGCCGGGCCCTCGACCGGGCTCGGGCTGCTTCGCGCAGTGAGCGGTCAGGGTGTGGACGCCCGCCGAACCTGCTCGAAGTGGAACTCGCGAATGAAACAGTCTCGTGGTTGGCCGACCGCGAAAAGCACGCAGTCGATGACCGATCGCGCCGTGAGGTCGCTGTTTACCTGTCGGGGCCCGTCCTGAACGAAGTCCGGCGGAAACAGTGAGATTACCCGGATCCCTTCTGGCCGGAGCCGGTTTGACAGGATCTCAGCGAGCCCGGCGTGGGCATGCTTAGCGGCATAGAACGCGGGATGTGCACCCGAGCGGCGGTGCCCCACCTGACCGCATGCGGAGATCATGTTGACGATGTCGGGCCGCGACGACGCTCGTAGCAGCGGCAGCAAATTTTTGGTCAACAACATGGTGCCGGTCCCGCCCGCAGCCATCACGCTTTCGATCTTGTCGTCCGAGACGTCTCCCAGGTCATCACCTTCGACGTATGGGGCGCCATTGTTGATCAGCACATCGAGGCGCTTCGTCCGTTCGGCCACGGCAGTGGCGAACGCGCGCACCGACTCCGGTACGGCGAGGTCGCAGTGAAATGCATCAGCCCGACCTGGCCCCCGCTGGCTGATCGCATCCGCGACATGCTCGGCCGCAGCCACGTCGCGGGCCGAGAGAAAGATCTGTGCACCGCGCTTGGCGAAGGCTTCGGCCAGTAGTCGCCCGGTGTCACGTGCGGCACCGGTGATGGCGACGCGCAGGCCGTCAAGATTCATGGCCGAAGTGAAGCATCTGAACTCTGGTTGAGGTCAACAGGAACTTGCCAAGATCAGACATCCGCTCTTCGGCAGAGTCGCTCGCTTTGGTCCGTGTGGCGAGCGGCGATCTAGACGTCGCAAAGACTGACGCCGGCACCCGGCATGGTGTGGCGCGTCAGGGCGGTCAGGTGTCGCGACGGTCGAGGAGCGCTTCCAGTTCCTCGACCGTGATCAGGCCGTCTTTGATCGCGCGGACGGTCAACTCGGACTTCGTCGAGGCAGGCCGGCCGACGTAGGCGTATTTGATCCTGACGCGGGTGATGTATTTGTCGACAGTACTTTCGGACACGAACATCTTGCGGGAGACCTCGGCTTTCGAGCCCAGCTGCAACCAGAGCAACAATGCCTTCTTCTCCTGCTCGGACAACCGGGGCTGTTTGGGGTCGACCAGAATCGCGCCGCCCAGCTTCGGCGTGGTGTAGGTCTCGCCGATCGCGGCTGCGCGCACGGCCCGGATCAGGTGGTCCTTCTCCTCGCTCTTGGCGATGTACGCCAGGGCGCCGCGGTCGATGCACTGCACCGCTGTCTCCTCGCCCTCGTACATCGTGTACACCACCACATGCCGTCTGGACTCGGCGAGCCGGGTGATCGTGTCGAACTGGTCCTTTCCCTCGACGAGGAGGTCAAGGATGACCACGTCGGCGCTGCGGCCGGGCTCGGTCCAGGCCAGGGCTACTTGGCCGCCCGCCTCGACCAGATCAATTGGGGGGTCGGCCTCCGAGCACCACTTCTGGATGCCCTCACGCATCCCGGCGTGGTCCTCGATCAGTACAGCGGTCGTCAACCGGTCGCCCATTGTGCTTCCACCCAGGTCGAGTCGTCATCCGAGGTGGCAGTGACCCGCACTGCCGGATCCGTGGCCGGGAACGATTCCATGATGCTGCAGTCGGCTCGGACGCTGACGGACAGAACACCGCCGATGCAAATTACGACGATCCGGGCCTCGGACCACGCCGCGGTGATGGTGGGGATCACGGCGTCGGTGAGCGACCGGCGGATTTCCGGCGGTGGGTCCGGCCAGCTGCCCACCGTGATCAGGTCGACCTTCACCCCTCGGCGCGCGGCGACGTCGGAGGCCTGTTCCAGGAGGTGCTTGAGCGGCTCGGCGGGGGTATCGGCCTCGGCGAAGAGCCGGCGCATGCGTGCGGCTTCGATCGTGCACTCTTGCATTACCTGCTGATCCGCGGGATCCAGCGTGCCGTCGGCCAGCCCTTGCAGCAGGCGGCCCGCAGATTCGTCCAGCGCGGCGAGGCGCGCCTGGCGGTTCCTGTGGATGCGCTCCGAGCTCTCCTCGGCCGTACGCCTCTCCTCCGTCTCATAGGTGGCCTGGGCCGCTACCTGGGCCACCCCGCGTAGCGCGACTGCCGCGATTCCGCTGGCCAGCGGATACCCGATGGTGCCCAGCGAGCCAGCGACGAAGTTGAGTAGGACGTCGCGGGTGCCGGCCCCGGGCAGCAGGATCGCGGCGAGCGTCACCGCCTCGTGCATGCCGAGGAAAGCCGCTAGGTAGCCGAGCGGCCGGTCCAGCAGCAGGATTACACCCATCCACCCGAGCGCCCCGAAAATCCAGTCCGCCGACGTGACCGCGGCACCGGGGGCCAGAAAGGCGCGAGCCAGCACGTCGGCTGCGAGGACCACGGCGAGTGCCGGCCACCGCCAGCGGGACCAGCCGCGACGCCGGGCGGCGAGCATTGCCTCGGCGACGACCACAGCGCTCAAGACGGCGTATGCGATGATCTGCGGCCATAGCGGGTGGTAGCGATCGAGGTTGCGCGCGAAACTCAGCGGCAAGATCAAAACGACCGCGGCGATGGTCACCACGGCGATCCGCAGGCCGTGTTGCAGCCGCCGCGTGATCTCCGCAAGGTGTCCTTGCTCAAGCATGGGTCCACCGCAGACGAACGGTGGTGCCGCGTCGGAGCTCCGACTCAATGGCGGCGCACCCGCCGATCTCGGCCATCCGGCCGCGAATCGACTCTCGGACACCGCGCCGGGTCGTCAGTACCCGCTCCGGATCGAAACCGTGGCCCTCATCCCGGATCTCGACGATCACGATGCCCCCGTCCTCGGCGACATGTACCTCGGCTGACCCCGCACCGGAATGCCGTCTGACGTTGGTCAGCGCCTCAATCGTCGCGTTGGTCATGGCTCGCGCAGCGTTCGTCGGCACAATCAGCTGCTCAGCCCCGGTGCGGGTGACCGGAAGCCGCGCTTCGTCGCAGGCAACCGCGAGCAGGCCGCACAGATCGCTCCGGGCCGGCGGCCGTTCGTCGGCCGGCCGGCGCAGCACCGCTAGATCACGTTCTGCTTGCTCGCCGATCCTGGGATCGGCCAAACCCAGGCCGACCATCAACAGTGTCGTCGCCGGGTGATCGTGCAGGTCTCGGTTGGAGGCCTGCTCGTCGGCGCGCACCAGCGCGGCGATCCGGCTCTCCCGCCGTGCGGTCTCCGCCTCGGCGATCGTCTGGTCGGCCAGCTCGCCACCCCGGTGGACCAGCGTCCAGAGCAACCGGGCCAGGCCCGTGACGACCACTGCCCAGCACGCCGTGATCACACCGTCGATCACTGAACCCTCGGGGCGCCCGGTGACCGTCCCGACAACCATGCCCATGATGACGACGAGGCCGGCAAGACTGCCGGAAATCCTCCCTTCGTAATACTGATACGCCACACAGGCGAAAGTGCAGAACGGCACAATCCATGACTTTCCGCTGCTCAACCAGCTTGCCGAGACAAGCCAGGGCGTGGCGAGAGCCAGCGCCGCCAGCGCGCTCGCATCCACTGCGGTGACCCAGCGTGGCGGGTGGCGGAAGACCTGGCGGGCGTAAAAGACGCTCCAGCCCGCGAGCACCAGCGAGGCGGCGGCGCAGGCATATCGCATCTGCGGCGACTCAGCGGCGGCTATCGCGACCACTGCGGTGATCGGTAGCGTGACTATTCTGATCATGGCGGCGTACCGGCGGCCAGCTGCACGAAGGCTCTCGACCGCGTCACCGGAGCGGGCGAGTCGCGCGGTTTCTGCAACCAGATCATGTCGGACGTACGGCATCAGAGCCCACCCGTCGTCAGCAAACGTGTGCGGGCCAACGGTATCGGCGCGGTTCACACCATTGTGTGGGGTGAACGCAGGACGCCGGAGAGCCACTGCGGCGATCACACTCGATTCGGCGGCCCGCGAGGGGGTGAGGCCGCCCGGCTCCCCGATGGCACGGTCGCTCGGGAGCCGTCGAATGACCGCTGAAGGGAACGATCTCATGAATGACAGGTCTTGGCGGGCCACAGCGGACCGCCATCGGGAACCGCGCGGTACGACGCGACTCACCAGGCGTCGGCTGGCGGCCCTGTTGACCGCGGGCACTCTGGCGTTGGCAGTGATGCCCGCCTCCTCCGCCGAGGCCGTTACCGCCGCTCAGCGTGCTGAGCAGGTCCGCTATGCCAAGGAGACGATGCTGCTGGGCAACCGGCAGTTCGCCGAGCGTAAGACGAACTTCTTCGCCGCGGGTTGCGGGACGCTGGACAACATCGACAAGTGCCGGAAGCCGGTGCCGTACAACCAGTTTGACTGGGACACCGACAGCTGCAGCAGGCCCACGCCGGAGAGCTGGCGCAAGCTGTTCCACCCGGCCTGCCAGCAACACGACTTCGGCTACCGCAACTACGGCAAGAGCCTGACGCTCGGGCGTGACGAGAACACCCGTCGATGGATCGACGACCGGTTCCGCGCGGAGATGAAGTCGATCTGCAACTACCGCTTCAGCGATTGGACGCAGTACGCGAACCTGCAGGCCTGCTTCAAGGAGGCTGATGGCATGTACGCCGTCGTCCGGAACCTAAGCGACTGGAGCAGGCCGCTTGACCAGCCCGTCGCACAGCAGGCGCCGGCCGAGCCATCCGAGCCAGCCGCGCCGGCCACGTTCGCGGAGACCACCGGCAGCGTGACCCATACCTGGACGAACCGGCAGAACGCGGGCGGCTCCCCCGGCCCAGCGATTTCGGCCGGAACCACGGTGCAGGTCGCCTGCCGGGCCGATGGCTTCCGCGTCGCCGACGGCAACACGGCCTGGTACCGCATCGCATCGAGTCCGTGGAACAACACCTATTGGGCCTCCGCCGACGCCTTTTACAACAACGGAAGCACCTCCGGCAGCCTGCGGGGCACGCCGTACTTCGACAACTACGTCCCGGTCTGCTGACCGCCACCGAGCTGCGGAGAACGAGATATGACCACCCACACCGGCAGCAGCCCGGCGCCACACGGTGGCGGGGACACCCTCGGCACCGTGCTGGGCCTGGCCGGTGTGGTGCTCGCCGTCGCTGTCATGGTGTTCCGGCCCGCGCTGCCCTACGAGATCAACAGCTCACTCGGGATGGCGCTTCTGGTGTGCTCGTCGGCCGCGCTGGTCTGGCTGATCAACCTCGGCGTGCGGTGGCGCCGACAGCAACAGCGCCCCCGGGGCTTCCGGCGTACCACCTCGATCACCGGTGTACTCGGGGTGCTGCTCATCCTGGCCGCCATGCAGGTCCAGGAGACCGGGGTCCGCACCGCCCACTGCGAGTTCGGCGTGCACGGCGTCGGTTACGGCATGGTGTGGGCCAAGGTCGAACCCCGCGAGCCCGGCAAGAAGTACCAGGTCACCGTAGTGTGGGCGGGCTGGACCGGCCGACCGGAACCGGTCGTGCTGAACCAGGCGACGTTTTTCACCTTCCTCAAGCGCGACGTCTACAGCCCGGCCGCCGACGTCATCACCGACCACGACGCGAAGATCGTCTGCGGGGACGGGCGCCCGCCGGCCGACGAGGACCAGATCCACCTCGTCGGGGCGGACTGGATCCGTGGCAAGGCCACGCCGGTCGCCCGGCGCTGATCACTGCCCGAACGGTTCGCCTGGCGGCCCACCCGGCGCCAAGCCAGCTGCGAGCGCGGGTGCCACAAGTCAGGGCCGCCAGGGTGCCCGTCCGGGTGTACAGAGCTGATCGGGTGCAAACAGGTGTGCGAACCACCACAGGTGCCCGAAAATGGCCGCGTGGTGCGGTCGAACGACGTGTGCTGGGGTCAGAGGTGCCCCCCGAAAACCCCTTGAGAGGGCTGACGATCGATGATAAGCCTTGATCACCGTGTAGCGGCGTTTAGGCACCTCAGCGTCAAGATCCGCAAATCGATGACAAGCTACCGACCGTAACTGTCGGTAACAGAAGGACCGAGGTTCAGGTTACGTGAGCCGGGCTATTGCCGACTGACGCTGGTTGCGTTGCTGGCCCTGCTCGGGAGCCGATCGGGGACATCGTCGTCGAGCCCTGCCTCCGACAGGAGGCGCAGGTAGCGGCCCTGCAGTTCGGTGGCCGCTTCGTGGTCGCGGTGAGCGCCCTGCGACCGCGGGCGTGTAGGTCTGCGTTATGCGGGTCGATGCGGAGGCCCGCCTGCAACACGGCAAGGCCGCGCTGCAGGTCAGGTTCAACGTCGGCAAGGGCGGCGCAGGCGTCGATGACATGCCGCCGGATCGCTTCGCGGACGGGGTCGAGCTATGGCCAGGTGCGTCCGGGGGCAGTCCCGCGGGGTAGGCGCCAACGACTGCTTGCCAGGCAGCGGTGGTGTTGGTGACGGCAGGGGCGGCGTGATGAATGGCGGCTCGCAGACCCCACAAGTCGACGTTTAGGTGAGTCGGGTTGAGGCGATAGCGGTCGTCGGTATGTTCGATGACGTGCAGCCCGCTGGCCTCCCGGATGGCAGTGCGGAGGTCGCTGAGGGTGGTGTAGAGCCGTCCGGTGAGAGACCGGCGGGGGACACCCGGCCAAATCGCATCGGCCAGCTGTGCGGTGTGAGCGCGGGTGGGGTGGTTGGTGGCCAGAAAGATGAGGATCTGGAGGGCGGCGCTGCGGCGGATGGTGAGGGGTTCGCCATCGACGAAAAGGGTGGGCTCGCCCAGGACGCGTAGGCGAAGCCGCCGAGTGGCAGCATCGGGCCGGCTGCGAGGCTCGCCTCGGGTCGCTTGCCGCGGCAGCCGGGTCTTCGGTGGTGCCTCGTGCGGCACGGATGGATCTTGAGGCGGGCGGGCGGTGCTGGGTTGGGGCGGACGATGACGGCGAGCAGGTCGGTCGCCGTCACCTGGTCCAAGACACACAGTCGAGGTCCAGGCCCTTCGGGGCGCAAGGGGTCGTGCAGATAGCCTGCCAGGTCGGGCCTGCCGGCCATCCTCCCAGCACAACGACTCGGCCACCGGCCGTGGCCGCCATATCAGCAACGTCTTTCAGGTTATAGCCGCCGCAGCACTCCTCCTTCAGCAGGACGACGATCCTCGGTGATGGGGTGGACTCGACGTGCGCTGATCTTGCGCCGTCCGAGCGTGACAGCCCTTGGGCGGGCGTTCGTGCCGGTCGGTTCACGCGGGGCCGTCGAGATAGCCGACATCCGTGGAGTCCGACGCGACGCGGACGCGATAGCCCCAGCGTCGCAGGACCTGAGCGAGTTTTGCGGCACCCGCCGGGTTGGCGGAGTGAACGTTGATGACGCCGACGTCAAAGGGGCGCTCGTCGAAGGCAGCCTGTTCGAGGACCTCCACGACCGGCCAGATCGTGTCGTCCCCGCCTAGGCCGTGTTTCGTAGGGCACGAAGCCATTGGTTGATAGCGGCGATGGTGAGGGTGGCTTCGTAGCGCACGGCGAGTTTGTCGTATCTGGTGGCCATGGCGCGGTGTTGTTTGAGCTGGTTGATGCCGCATTCCACGGCGTGGCGCAGGCGGTAGACGTCGGG
>NZ_JBIAKN010000008.1:0-159241 GCF_042872475.1 Micromonospora sp. NPDC005252
GGCCGACCCCCGCTGTGTGGTGGGGCGGGCCGCGGGGGGCGGGGGCCCCCGCCGCGCCCCGCCGCCCGGGGGGGGGGGGGTGGGGGGGTGGGGGGGGGGGGGGGGGGGCGGGGCCCCCCCCCCCCGACCCCACCCGAGAATTAGCAGTACAGACGACGACATAGGGGACAGAGTGCTCGACGTCAACTTCTTCGACGAGCTGCGCATTGGTCTCGCCACCGCCGACGACATCCGTCAGTGGTCGCACGGCGAGGTCAAGAAGCCTGAGACGATCAACTACCGCACCCTGAAGCCGGAGAAGGACGGACTCTTCTGCGAGAAGATCTTCGGTCCGCAGCGGGACTGGGAGTGCTACTGCGGTAAGTACAAGCGCGTCCGGTTCAAGGGCATCATCTGTGAGCGCTGCGGCGTCGAGGTGACTCGCTCCAAGGTCCGTCGTGAGCGGATGGGGCACATCGAGCTCGCCGCTCCGGTGACCCACATCTGGTACTTCAAGGGCGTTCCGAGTCGGCTGGGCTACCTGCTGGACCTCGCCCCCAAGGACCTCGAGAAGATCATCTACTTCGCCTCGTACGTCGTGACGAGCGTGGACGCCGAGTCGCGTCACCGTGACCTCTCGACGATCGAGAACGAGATCCTGGCCGAGAAGCGGCAGTCCGAGAACAGCCGCGACTCGGAGATCGAGAAGCGGGCCGCCAAGCTCGAGGCCGACCTGGCCGAGCTGGAGGCCGAGGGTGCCAAGGCGGACGTCCGGCGCAAGGTCAAGGAGGGCGGAGAGCGCGAGATGCGCCAGATCCGCGACCGGGCCCAGCGCGAGATCGACCGCCTGGACGAGGTGCTGGACACCTTCCGCAAGCTGGAGCCGAAGCAGCTGGTCACCGACGAGCTGCTCTACCGCGAGCTGCGCGACCGGTTCGGTGAGTACTTCACCGGTTCGATGGGCGCGGAGGCGATCAAGGCGCTGGTCCAGAACATGGACCTCGACGCCGAGGCCGAGAGCCTGCGGGAGACCATCCGGTCCGGCAAGGGTCAGCGGAAGATCCGGGCGCTCAAGCGACTCAAGGTCGTCGCGGCGTTCCTGAACACCCGCAACTCGCCGCTCGGCATGGTGCTGGACTGCGTCCCGGTCATCCCGCCGGACCTGCGCCCGATGGTGCAGCTCGACGGTGGCCGCTTCGCGACCTCGGACCTCAACGACCTGTACCGGCGTGTGATCAACCGGAACAACCGCCTCAAGCGGCTGATCGACCTCGGCGCGCCCGAGATCATCGTCAACAACGAGAAGCGGATGCTCCAGGAGGCCGTCGACGCGCTGTTCGACAACGGCCGTCGCGGCCGGCCGGTCACCGGCCCGGGCAACCGTCCGCTCAAGTCGCTGTCCGACATGCTCAAGGGCAAGCAGGGCCGGTTCCGCCAGAACCTGCTGGGCAAGCGCGTCGACTACTCGGGCCGTTCGGTCATCGTGGTCGGCCCGAAGCTCAAGCTGCACCAGTGTGGTCTGCCCAAGCAGATGGCGTTGGAGCTGTTCAAGCCGTTCGTGATGAAGCGGCTGGTGGACCTCAACCACGCGCAGAACATCAAGTCCGCCAAGCGGATGGTCGAGCGTCAGCGCCCGGTCGTGTGGGACGTGCTGGAAGAGGTCATCGGCGAGCACCCGGTGCTGCTCAACCGGGCGCCGACCCTGCACCGTCTGGGCATCCAGGCCTTCGAGCCGCAGCTGGTCGAGGGCAAGGCGATCCAGATCCACCCGCTGGTCTGCACCGCGTTCAACGCCGACTTCGACGGTGACCAGATGGCGGTGCACGTGCCGCTGTCCGCCGAGGCCCAGGCCGAGGCGCGGATCCTGATGCTGTCGTCGAACAACATCCTCAAGCCGGCCGACGGCAAGCCGGTCACCATGCCCACGCAGGACATGGTCATCGGTCTGTACTACCTCACCCACCTCACCCCCGGTGAGAAGGGCGAGGGCCGGGTGTTCAGCTCGGACGCCGAGGCGCAGATGGCCTTCGACAACGGTGAGCTGGGCCTGCAGGCGCCGGTGAAGATCCGCCTGCGTGGCGTGGTCGGCGTCGACAACGGCACCGGCGCCGAGGCGTGGACCGCCCCGGAGGGCTGGGTCGAGGGTGACCCGCTGACCGTGGAGACCACCCTGGGCCGGGTGCTGTTCAACGAGACGCTGCCGCAGGGCTACCGCTTCGTGAACTACGAGATCCGCAAGGGTCAGCTCTCCGCGATCGTCAACGACCTCGCCGAGCGCTTCCCCAAGGTGGCGCTGGCCGCCACCCTGGACGGGCTCAAGGAGGCCGGTTTCCACTGGGCCACCTGGTCCGGCGTGACGATCGGCATGGAGGACGTCATCGCTCCGCCGCGCAAGGCGGAGATCCTGGCGAAGTACGAGAAGGAAGCCGACCGGATCGACAAGCAGTACCAGCGTGGTCTGATGACCGCCGAGGAGCGTCGCGGCGAGCTCATCGAGATCTGGACCAAGGCGACCAACGAGGTCGCCAAGGAGATGGACACCGCGCTGCCGCAGGAGAACCCCCTGTGGGTGATGATCAACTCGGGTGCCCGCGGTAACCTGCTCCAGCTCCGGCAGATCGCGGCGATCCGTGGTCTGGTGGCCAACCCGAAGGGCGAGATCATCCCGCGGCCGATCAAGGCCAGCTACCGGGAGGGTCTGTCCGTGCTGGAGTACTTCATCTCCACGCACGGTGCCCGTAAGGGTCTCGCCGACACCGCGCTGCGGACCGCCGACTCGGGTTACCTGACCCGTCGTCTGGTGGACGTCTCCCAGGACGTGATCATCCGCGAGGAGGACTGCGGCACCGACCGGGCGATCCCGATGCAGATCGGCGAGAAGCTGGACGGCAAGCTCGTCATTCACACCCACGCCGAGACCAGCGTGCACGCCCGGACCCTGGCCGACGACATCAAGGGGCCGGACGGCACCGTGGTGGCCGAGCGCGGTCAGGACATCAACTCCATCGGGGTCGACAAGATCGTCGCCGCTGGCGTGGAGACGGTCCGGGTGCGCAGCGTGCTCACCTGCGAGTCGAAGCTGGGCGTCTGCGCGGCCTGCTACGGCCGTTCGCTGCCGACCGGCAAGTCGGTCGACATCGGTGAGGCTGTCGGCATCATCGCCGCCCAGTCCATCGGCGAGCCGGGTACGCAGCTGACGATGCGTACCTTCCACACCGGTGGTGTCGCGGGTGAGGACATCACCCAGGGTCTGCCGCGTGTTCAGGAAATCTTCGAGGCTCGGGTCCCGAAGGGTAAGGCGCCCATCGCCGACACCCCCGGCCGGATCCGGATCGAGGACGGCGAGCGCTCGCGCAAGATCATCGTGGTGCCGGACGACGGCAGCGAAGAGATCGTCTACGACAAGATCTCGAAGCGGGTCAAGCTCCGGACCCACGACGGCGGTCACGTCGCGGTCGGCGAGAAGCTGACCGAGGGCACCATCGACCCGCACGAGCTTCTGCGGATCATGGGTCCGCGGGCGGTCCAGGTCCACCTGACCAGTGAGGTCCAGGAGGTCTACCGCTCGCAGGGTGTGCTCATCCACGACAAGCACATCGAGATCATCATCCGCCAGATGCTCAAGCGGGTGACGGTCATCGACTCCGGCTCGACCGAGTTCCTGCCGGGTGTGCTGGTTGACCGGGCGCTGTTCGAGTCGGAGAACCGCCGGCTCGTGTCGGAGGGTGGCGAGCCCGCCGCCGGCCGTCCGGTGCTGATGGGTATCACCAAGGCCTCGCTGGCCACCGACTCCTGGCTCTCCGCGGCCTCCTTCCAGGAGACCACCCGGGTGCTGACCGACGCTGCGATCAACTCGCGCAGCGACTCGCTGGTCGGCCTCAAGGAGAACGTGATCATCGGTAAGCTCATCCCGGCCGGTACGGGCATCAGCAAGTACCGCAACGTCCGGGTCGAGCCGACCGAGGAGGCCAAGGCCAAGGTCTACTCGATGACCGGCTACCCGGAGACCGACTACGGGTTCGGGCCGGCCAGCGGGCAGGCTGTGCCGCTGGACGACTTCGACTTCGGGTCGTACCGCTAAGCACCGACACCGACGAGGCCCCCGGCACCTGCCGGGGGCCTCGTCGTGTCCGGACCGACCCGGCCGTCGACCGGGTTGGGCATGATGGAGGCATGACGACCGCACCCGGACAGGTGTCCGTCGCGTCCCAGGGCCTGCGCCACCCGCTGGATCCGGACCCGGCCCGTGCCACGAAGGCGCGGGCGGTCTTCGCGCTGGGGCTGCTCGGCATGTTGACCGGGCTCTTCATCGGCGGGGTGGTGCCGGCGACGGTGGCGCTGCAACTGGCCCGGCAAGCCCGCCGGGAGGCGTACGCCTCGGGGGGTTTCCTGACCGGCGGCGTCTGGCTGCGGCGGGGGGAGCGGTTGGCCTGGACCGGCCTGGCGCTGGTCGCGGTCACCGTGGTCGTCGCCGTGGTGATCGGGGTGGTCCGGCTGGCTGACACGCCGTTCGGCCACGACTACCCGGCGAACATGGACTGACCGTTTCACCGGCCACGCCCAGCGCGGACGGCGCAGCTTCCGGCGGTAGCCTGGCCGGTGTCCGCCGCGCGGCGACGGCGGCCCTGTCGACAGGAGGACCTCGTGACGGAACCGGCGCGGCCCCCGGCGGACGAGCCGGCGGGGCATCCTGACGCGCCGGCCGCGAGCCCGGCCCCCTCCGGACCGGACGACCGGGCCCAACCCGATCCGGACGGGCAGCCCGCCCCACCCGCCGACGTCCCCGATCCGGGTACGCCGCCGTCGGGTTGGGGCGCGCCGCCCCCGCCCGGATGGGGTCCGCCCACGGCCGAGTGGGGCGGGGTCTATCCGCCCGGACACGGCCAGCCCCATCCCGCTTCCGGGGCGCCGCTGCCGCACGCCTGGGGTCAGCCGCCGTCGGGCCCGGGTGCGCCGTCGGGCTGGGGTCAGCCGTCGGGGCCTGCCGCGCCGTCGGGCTGGGGTCAGCCGTCGGGGCCTGCCGCGCCGTCGGGCTGGGGTCAGCCGTCGTCCGGGCCTGGTGCGCCCGGGGGTTGGGGGCACCCGCCGGCGGGGGTTGGTGTGCCGCCCGGCTGGGGTCAGCCGCCATCGGGGCCCGGCGCGCCAGCGGGTTGGGGCCACCCGGCGCAGGGCCAGCCGCCCGGGTGGGGCGTGGCTCCCGCCCGACCGGTGCCGCCGCCCACCGACGATCAGCGGCGGCCGCCGAAGCGGGTGGAGGCGGTGCCCGGCACGCCGTTCGGCGTGGTGTACCTGGACGTGCCGCCGGTCACCTCCGGACTGGCGACCGGGGCGCTGGTGGCGGGCATCGCGTCGATCCTGGTCTCGCTCCTGGTGATCTGCTTCGGGGTGGCCTTCGCAGACGACGGCGGCGTCTGGGCCTCCGGCGCCTTCACCGTTCTGGGGGTGCTGGCGGGGGTGGCGGCGATCGTCACCGGTCTGCTCGGTCGGCGGCAGATCGGCCGACCGGCCGCGCCGTCGGCGGTACGGTTCACCGGGCGAGGGCTGGCGGTGGCGGGCATCAGCTGCGGCGCGGCGGGTGCGGTGCTCAGCCTGCTGGGTCTGGGTCTGGCGTTGCTGATCACCCTGACGTGAGGCCGTGCGCCGGGTCTGCGGTGCCTGCCCGGGGGCGACGGGTGGTCCGGCGGGGAAGCCGGTACACTTGTGTCCGTAGGTGCCCATCGCGGGCGACGAGGCGGGACGAGATCCGGCCGGCGAGTGTGAGACGGTCGCCGACCCATTCCGTTTTGACCTGGGCGGCTGTGGTAGGTACTCTTTCCCCTTGTGCCCGGGCGTGCCCGGGCAACTCGTGCGTGCGCTGGATCCGGAGTCCGGACGGCGGCACGACAAGCCAGAGATCCGGGGCGGGGCGATCCGCGTGCCGGTGACAGAAAACCCGGTACGCCTGCGAAAGCGTCCGAACCGGGACCGTGAGCTGGGCGACACGCCCGACCGCGGGTGCCGGGGCCTCCGCAAGGTGGCCCTGGTCGGAATGTAGGAGAGCCGGTCATCAGGCCGGCTAACGAGCAGACGGCGCGGCCGCGTACAGCGGCCGAAGGGAGCGGAGAAACCCGGTGCCCACCATCCAGCAGCTGGTCCGAAAGGGCCGTCAGGCCAAGACGACCAAGACCAAGACCCCGGCGCTCAAGGGGTCCCCCCAGCGGCGCGGCGTGTGCACCCGCGTGTACACCACCACCCCGAAGAAGCCGAACTCGGCGCTGCGCAAGGTCGCTCGTGTGAAGCTCAGCAGCCAGATCGAGGTGACCGCCTACATCCCGGGCGTCGGTCACAACCTGCAGGAGCACTCGATCGTGCTCGTTCGCGGCGGCCGGGTGAAGGACCTCCCCGGCGTGCGTTACAAGATCGTCCGCGGCTCGCTGGACACCCAGGGTGTCCGCAACCGCAAGCAGGCGCGCAGCCGTTACGGCGCGAAGAAGGAGAAGAGCTGACATGCCGCGTAAGGGACCCGCTCCGCGGCGGCCACTGGTCGCTGACCCGGTGTACAACTCGCCGCTGGTCACCCAGCTGGTGAACAAGATCCTGCTGCGCGGCAAGCGTCAGCTCGCCGAGTCGATCGTGTACGCGGCCCTCGAGGGCTGCCGCGAGAAGTCCGGCACCGACCCGGTCGTCACCCTCAAGCGGGCGATGGACAACGTCAAGCCGACCCTCGAGGTGCGCAGCCGTCGTGTCGGTGGCGCCACCTACCAGGTTCCGGTCGAGGTCCGCCCCACCCGGGCGACCACCCTGGGCCTGCGCTGGCTGGTCACCTACTCCCGCGCCCGGCGCGAGAAGACCATGGTCGAGCGGCTGATGAACGAGCTGCTGGACGCGAGCAACGGCCTCGGTGCCGCCGTCAAGCGGCGCGAGGACACGCACAAGATGGCCGAGTCGAACAAGGCCTTCGCGCACTACCGCTGGTAACACCCTGGTTCCGGCGCCTCCGGGCGCCGGAACCGCCACCAGTTGAGTCGAGACGACGATAAGTAGGGATTGAAGTGGCCGCCGCAGACGCGCTCGCCAAGGTACGCAACATCGGCATCATGGCGCACATCGATGCCGGTAAGACCACGACCACCGAGCGAATCCTGTTCTACACCGGCATCACGTACAAGATCGGTGAGGTCCACGAGGGCGCTGCCGTCATGGACTGGATGGAGCAGGAGCAGGAGCGTGGTATCACCATCACCTCCGCTGCTACCAAGTGTGAGTGGAAGGGCCACACGATCCAGATCATCGACACGCCTGGTCACGTCGACTTCACGGTCGAGGTCGAGCGGTCGCTGCGTGTCCTGGATGGTGCGGTCGCGGTTTACGACGGTGTCGCCGGCGTGGAGCCGCAGACGGAGAACGTCTGGCGGCAGGCCGACAAGTACAACGTCCCGCGCATGTGCTTCGTCAACAAGCTCGACCGGACCGGCGCCGACTTCTTCCGCTGCGTGCAGATGATGATCGACCGGCTGAACGCCACCCCGCTGGTGCTCCAGATCCCGATCGGGCTCGAGGGCGACCACATCGGTGTCGTCGACCTGATCGGCATGCGCGCCCTCACCTGGCGTGGGGAGACTCAGAAGGGTGAGGACTACGCGGTTGAGGAGATCCCGGCCGACCTGGCCGACTCCGCTGCCGAGTGGCGCGAGAAGCTGATGGAGACCCTCGCCGACGTCGACGACTCGGTGATGGAGAAGTACCTGGAGGGCGAAGAGGTCTCCGTCGAGGAGATCAAGGCCGCCATCCGGCGTGCCACCATCGCCGGCAAGGCCAACCCGGTGCTCTGCGGCTCGGCGTTCAAGAACAAGGGCGTCCAGCCCATGCTCGACGCCGTGGTCGACTTCCTGCCGTCGCCGCTGGACGTTCCGGCGATCGAGGGTACGGCCACCGACGGCGAGACCCCGCTGCTGCGTAAGCCGTCCAACTCGGAGCCCTTCTCCGGCCTGGCCTTCAAGATCCAGACGGACAAGCACCTGGGCAAGCTCACCTACGTCCGGGTCTACTCCGGCACGCTCGATTCCGGTTCCCAGGTGGTCAACTCCACCAAGGACCGCAAGGAGCGCATCGGCAAGATCTACCAGATGCACGCCAACAAGCGGGAAGAGCGTCCGTCGGCGCAGGCCGGCGACATCATCGCCGTGCAGGGTCTCAAGCAGACCACCACCGGCGACACGCTCTCCGACCCGGCGAACCCGGTCATCCTGGAGTCGATGACCTTCCCGGAGCCGGTCATCTCGGTGGCGATCGAGCCGAAGACCAAGTCCGACCAGGAGAAGCTGGGCACCGCCATCCAGCGCCTGGCCGAGGAGGACCCGACCTTCCGCGTCCAGCTGGACGAGGAGACCGGTCAGACGGTCATCTCCGGCATGGGTGAGCTGCACCTGGACATCCTGGTCGACCGGATGCGCCGCGAGTTCAACGTCGAGGCCAACGTCGGCAAGCCGCAGGTGGCGTACCGCGAGACCATCCGCCGCAAGGTGGACAAGGTCGAGTACACCCACAAGAAGCAGACCGGTGGTTCCGGCCAGTACGCCCGCGTCATCGTGAGCGTCGAGCCGCTTCCGCTGGACAACGACTCGCCGACCTACGAGTTCGCCAACGCCGTCAGCGGCGGCCGCATCCCCCGGGAGTTCATCCCCTCGGTGGACGCCGGTGCGCAGGACGCGCTGCAGTACGGCATCCTGGCGGGCTTCCCGCTGGTCGGCGTGAAGCTGACCCTGCTGGACGGCCAGTACCACGAGGTCGACTCGTCGGAAATGGCATTCAAGATCGCCGGCTCGATGGTGATGAAGGACGCGGCCCGCAAGGCCGACCCCGCACTGCTCGAGCCGATGATGGCCGTTGAAGTCACCACTCCTGAGGAGAACATGGGTGACGTCATCGGTGACCTCAACTCCCGCCGCGGCATCATCCAGGCGATGGAGGAGCGCAGCGGCGCCCGCATCGTCCGGGCTCTGGTGCCGTTGTCGGAGATGTTCGGCTACGTCGGCGACCTGCGGTCGAAGACCCAGGGCCGGGCTAGCTACAGCATGCAGTTCGACTCCTACGCCGAGGTTCCGCAGAGCGTCGCGAAGGAGATCATCGCCAAGGCAACGGGCGAGTAACTTCCCTGAGCAGGTGATTCGTGGTCGGTCGCGGGTGGTTTCACCCGCCTGCGGCCACCACGATCGGATTGCGTGAGACCGGGCCTGTAGGCTTCATCGCCGCAGAACCCACAAAGGCTCTCCGGCCGCCAGGCCGGAAAGGCTGTCGACAGAGTCCTAAGCGCCGACCGGCGCGCCGGGCGTACGAACCAAGAAGTCCACAGGAGGACACCAGTGGCGAAGGCGAAGTTCGAGCGGACTAAGCCGCACGTCAACATCGGCACCATTGGTCACATCGACCACGGTAAGACGACGCTGACGGCGGCCATCACCAAGGTCCTGCACGACCAGTTCCCGGACCTGAACCCCTACACGCCGTTCGACGAGATCGACAAGGCGCCGGAGGAGAAGGCCCGCGGCATCACGATCTCGATCGCGCACGTCGAGTACCAGACCGAGGCGCGGCACTACGCGCACGTCGACTGCCCCGGCCACGCGGACTACATCAAGAACATGATCACCGGTGCCGCGCAGATGGACGGCGCGATCCTGGTGGTCGCGGCGACCGACGGCCCGATGCCGCAGACCCGCGAGCACGTGCTGCTGGCTCGCCAGGTTGGTGTGCCGTACATCGTCGTGGCGCTCAACAAGAGCGACATGGTCGACGACGAGGAGCTCCTGGAGCTCGTCGAGCTCGAGGTCCGTGAGCTGCTCTCCTCGCAGGAGTACCCGGGTGACGACCTGCCGGTCGTCCGGGTTTCGGCGCTGAAGGCCCTCGAGGGTGACCCCGAGTGGACCGGCAAGCTCCTGGACCTGATGACCGCGGTCGACACCGCGATCCCGCAGCCGGAGCGTGAGACCGAGCGGCCGTTCCTCATGCCGATCGAGGACGTCTTCACGATCACCGGTCGTGGCACCGTCGTCACGGGTCGCGCCGAGCGCGGCATCCTCAAGCCGAACGAGGAGGTGGAGATCGTCGGTATCCGCGAGAAGTCGCAGAAGACGGTCTGCACCGGCATCGAGATGTTCCGCAAGCTGCTCGACGAGGCCCGCGCGGGCGAGAACGTCGGTCTGCTGCTGCGTGGCATCAAGCGCGAGGACGTCGAGCGCGGCATGGTGGTCGTCAAGCCGGGCACCACGACCCCGCACACGGAGTTCGAGGCGACGGTCTACATCCTCTCCAAGGAGGAGGGCGGCCGGCACACCCCGTTCTTCCAGAACTACCGTCCGCAGTTCTACTTCCGGACCACGGACGTCACCGGTGTCGTTACCCTCCCCGAGGGCACCGAGATGGTCATGCCGGGCGACAACACCACCATGTCGGTGAAGCTGATCCAGCCCATCGCCATGGAGGAGAACCTCAAGTTCGCGATCCGCGAGGGTGGCCGCACCGTCGGCGCCGGGTTCGTCACCAAGATCATCAAGTGAGCTAGGTAACCCCGATTAGACCCGCCGCCGGTCGTGCGGCATACTAGTCAGGTTGCGTAACGACAGTTCGTCGCCTGTGTTCGGCTTTCGCTGAACCTCCGGGTGGCGAGACAGTCGAGCGTGGGGTGGTTGGCGGCCCAGTCGCCAACCACCCTCGCACGGCGTTCAGGTCGCGGTAATGCGATCGGCGCCTTGACCCACCGCGCGGTCAGCACCACTCCGGAACCACGGGGCGGAGCCCGGCCCGAGGGCGCGACACGCCCGACCGCGGGGGTCGGCGAAGTGGGCCTGTGCCAGCCGGTACAGGCGCCCGCAACACAGCGGCATCGAGAGAAGGAACAGAAGCCACCATGGCGGGACAGAAGATCCGCATCCGGCTCAAGGCCTATGACCACGAGGTCGTCGACTCCTCGGCTCGGAAGATCGTCGAGACGGTGACGCGCACCGGGGCGCAGGTCGCGGGCCCGGTGCCGCTGCCCACGGAGATCAACCGTTTCTGCGTTATCCGCTCGCCGCACAAGTACAAGGACTCGCGCGAGCACTTCGAGATGCGCACGCACAAGCGGCTGATCGACATCATCGACCCGACCCCGAAGACGGTCGACTCGCTCATGCGCCTCGACCTGCCGGCTGGCGTCGACATCGAGATCAAGCTGTAGGGACCGGACAAATGGACAGGCAAGTCAAGGGGATCCTGGGCGCCAAGCTCGGCATGACCCAGGTCTGGGACAACAACAAGGTTGTTCCCGTGACCGTGGTCGAGGCCGGCCCGTGCGTCATCAGCCAGGTTCGTAGCGCCGAGAAGGACGGTTACTCCGCGGTCCAGCTGGCGTACGGCACGATCGACCCGCGCAAGGTCAAGAAGCCGATCAGCGGGCACTACGCGAAGGCGGACGTGGCGCCGCGCCGGCACATCGTCGAGCTGCGCACCACGGACGCCGGGGAATACTCGCTGGGCCAGGAGGTCACGGTCGAGGAGTTCCCGGCAGGCGTCACGATCGACGTCACCGGCAAGACCAAGGGCAAGGGCTACGCCGGCCCGATGAAGCGGCACGGCTTCCACGGCCTGGGTGCCGGTCACGGCGTCGAGCGCAAGCACCGCTCGCCGGGCTCCATCGGCGCCTGCGCCACTCCGGGTCGTGTCTTCAAGGGCACCCGGATGGCCGGCCGCATGGGTGGCGTGCGCTACACCGTGCAGAACCTCACCGTCCAGGCGGTCGACACCGAGAACAACCTGCTGCTCGTCCGGGGTGCCATTCCTGGTCCCAAGGGCGCGCTGGTTCTGGTCCGTACCGCGGCCAAGAGCAAGGTGAAGAAGGGCGGTGCGGCCAAGTGACCACCGTTGACGTGCGCACCGTCGAAGGCAGCACCAGCGGCTCCGTCGAGCTGCCGGCTGACATCTTCGACGTGCAGGCCAACGTCGCGCTGATGCACCAGGTCGTGGTGGCCCAGCTCGCGGCGGCCCGACAGGGCACGCACAAGACCAAGACCCGCGGCGAGGTCGCCGGTGGCGGCAAGAAGCCGTACAAGCAGAAGGGCACCGGTCGCGCCCGGCAGGGCTCGATCCGCGCGCCGCAGTTCGCCGGCGGTGGCGTGGTGCACGGTCCCGTGCCGCGCGACTACAGCCAGCGGACCCCGAAGAAGATGAAGGCCGCCGCACTCCGCGGTGCCCTCTCGGACCGGGCCCGCGCCGGGCAGGTGCACGTCGTCGAGGCGTTCGTCTCGGGCGAGAAGCCGTCGACCAAGGCCGCACTGGCCACGTTGACCACGCTCACCGAGGCCCGTCGGGTTCTCGTCGTGCTGAGCAGCACCGACGAGCTGAACTGGGTGTCGCTGCGCAACGAGCCGCGGGTGCACCTGATCGAGTCCGGCCAGCTGAACACGTACGACGTGCTGGTGGCCGACGACGTGGTCTTCACCAAGGACGCCCTGGACGAGTTCCTGGGCGTGCCCGCCGAGACCACCGAGGAGGGTGGCAAGTGAGCACGATCGCCGACCCGCGCGACATCATTGTGGCGCCGGTCGTCTCGGAGAAGAGCTACAGCGAGCTGAACCGGAACTGGTACACCTTCCTGGTGCACCCGGACGCGAACAAGACCGAGATCAAGATCGCTATCCAGCAGATCTTCGACGTCCGCGTCCTGACGGTCAACACGCTCAACCGCCAGGGCAAGCGCAAGCGCACCAAGACCGGCTTCGGTCAGCGCAAGGCGACCAAGCGGGCGATCGTGAAGCTGGCTGACGGTGACCGTATCGAGGCCTTCGGCGGCCCGGTCAGCTGAGGGGTGTAGACAATGGCTATCCGTAAGTACAAGCCGACGACGCCGGGCCGACGTGGCTCCAGCGTCGCCGACTTCGCCGAGATCACCCGGTCCACGCCGGAGAAGTCGCTGCTGGCTCCGCTGCCGAAGAAGGGCGGGCGTAACGCCCACGGCCGGATCACCACGCGGCACCACGGTGGCGGTCACAAGCGCCAGTACCGTCTGATCGACTTCAAGCGGGTCGACAAGGACGGCGTGCCGGCGAAGGTCGCTCACATCGAGTACGACCCGAACCGCACGGCGCGCATCGCGCTGCTGCACTATGCCGACGGCGAGAAGCGGTACATCATCGCGCCGAAGGACATGAAGCAGGGCGACCGCGTCGAGTCCGGTCCGGGCGCCGACATCAAGCCGGGTAACAACCTGCCGCTGCGCAACATCCCGGTCGGTACCACGATCCACAACGTGGAGCTGCGTCCGGGCGGCGGGGCCAAGCTGGCCCGTTCCGCCGGCGTCGGCATCCAGCTGCTCGGCCGTGAGGGCGCGTACGCGACCCTGCGTATGCCGTCCGGCGAGATCCGGCGGGTGGACGTGCGCTGCCGCGCGAGCGTCGGCGAGATCGGCAACGCCGACCAGTCGAACATCAACTGGGGTAAGGCCGGCCGTATGCGGTGGAAGGGCAAGCGCCCGACCGTCCGTGGTGTCGCCATGAACCCGGTCGACCACCCGCACGGTGGTGGTGAGGGTAAGACCTCCGGTGGTCGCCACCCGGTCAACCCGCAGGGTAAGCCCGAGGGCCGCACCCGCCGTAAGGGCCAGCCGAGCGACAAGCTGATCGTCCGCCGCCGCTACGCCACGCGTAAGCGCGGCTGAGGGAGATAAGACATGCCTCGCAGCCTCAAGAAGGGCCCGTTCGTAGACGACCACCTGCTCAAGAAGGTGGAAGTGCAGAACGACAAGGGCTCGAAGAACGTGATCAAGACCTGGTCGCGGCGCTCGACGATCATCCCGGAGATGCTCGGGCACACGATCGCGGTGCACGACGGACGCAAGCACGTCCCGGTGTTCGTGACCGAGGCGATGGTCGGGCACAAGCTCGGCGAGTTCGCGCTGACCCGCACGTTCAAGGGTCACGAGAAGGACGACCGGAAGAGCCGTCGGCGCTGACGCCGCGGGCATACGGATAGAGGGAACAAGGGGTTACAGCGATGCCAGGAAAGGGCGACGCTCCGGTGCTTCCGGGCGCGCGGGCGGTTGCGCGGCACGTGCGCATCTCGCCGATGAAGGCGCGCCGGGTGGTCAACCTCGTCCGCGGCCTGCCCGCGAAGGAGGCGCTCACGGTGCTGCAGTTCGCGCCGCAGGCTGCGAGCGAGCAGGTGTACAAGGTGCTCGCTAGCGCGATCGCCAACGCGGAGAACAACGAGCGGCTGGACCCCGACGCGCTGCTCGTCAGCGAGGCGTTCGTGGACGAGGGCCCGACGATGAAGCGGTTCCAGCCGCGGGCACAGGGTCGGGCGTACCGGATCCGCAAGCGCACCTGCCACATCACCGTGGCGGTCGAGGCGGTCGCGCCGGCAGCGCCGAGGAAGGCCGCGGCGAAGAAGGCCGCCCCGGCCACGGAGGCCGCACCGGCCGAAGCGCAGAGCAAGACGGAGGACGCCGAGTAATGGGTCAGAAGGTTCACCCCACTGGGTTCCGGCTCGGCATCTCGACCGACTGGAAGTCCCGTTGGTTCGCGGACAAGCTCTACAAGGACTACATCGGCGAGGATGTCAAGATCCGCCGCATGATGTCCAAGGGCCTCGAGCGTGCCGGGATCTCCAAGGTCGACATCGAGCGCACCCGCGACCGCGTCCGCGTCGACATCCACACCGCCCGGCCGGGCATCGTCATCGGCCGTAAGGGTGCGGAGGCCGACCGGATCCGCGGCGAGCTCGAGAAGCTCACCGGCAAGCAGGTCCAGCTGAACATCATCGAGGTGAAGAACCCCGAGTCGGACGCTCAGCTCGTCGCGCAGGGCGTGGCCGAGCAGCTGTCCAGCCGGGTCAGCTTCCGTCGGGCGATGCGCAAGGCCATGCAGTCGGCCATGAAGAACCCGGTCTGCAAGGGCATCCGGGTTCAGGTCTCGGGTCGCCTCGGCGGCGCCGAGATGAGCCGGACCGAGTTCTACCGCGAGGGCCGGGTTCCGCTGCACACGCTGCGGGCCAACATCGAGTACGGCTTCTTCGAGGCCCGTACCACCTTCGGCCGGATCGGCGTGAAGGTCTGGATCTACAAGGGCGACGCGGTTCCGGGCCGGGAGGCTCCGGCCGAGGCCGGTCCGTCGCGCCCGCGTCGTGGTGAGCGCGGCGACCGTCCCGAGCGTCCGCGCCGTGGCCGGTCCGGTTCGTCCGGCACGACCGCTGGTGGCACCGAGGCCGGCCGGGCTGCTGCGACCACCATCGCGCAGCAGGCCGAGACGCCGAGTGGCGAGCCGGTCGACAGCGCTGCTGTCGCCGCGGCGGCTGCTCCGGCAGAAACGCAGCAGGAGGGCTGACAGATGCTGATGCCGCGCAAGCCCCCGAAGGGCTTCCGCAAGCCGCACCACCCGGACCGCAGTGGCGCGTCCAAGGGTGGTAACCGGGTGGTGTTCGGCGAGTTCGGGATCCAGGCTCTCGAGCCGGCGTACGTGACCAACCGCCAGATCGAGTCGGCGCGTATCGCGATGACCCGTCACATCAAGCGTGGCGGCAAGGTCTGGATCACGATCTTCCCGGACCAGGCCCTCACCAAGAAGCCTGCCGAGACCCGGATGGGTTCCGGTAAGGGTTCGCCCGAGTGGTGGGTCGCCAACGTCAAGCCGGGGCGGGTTCTCTTCGAGATGTCCTTCCCCAACGAGCAGATCGCGCGAGAGGCCATGCGTCGCGCGATCCACAAGCTCCCGATGAAGTGCCGCATTGTTACGCGCGAAGTGGGTGAATCCTGATGGCAGCGGGCGTTAAGGCGACCGAGCTGCGTGAGCTCTCCGAGGAGGAGCTGGTCACGAAGCTGCGGGAGGCCAAGGCGGAGCTGTTCAACCTCCGCGTGCAGGCCGCAACCGGGCAGCTGGACAACAACCGGCGGCTGCAGGTCATCCGTCGGGAGATCGCCCGGATCTACACGATCATGCGTGAGCGTGAGCTGGGGCTCTCGGCCGCGCCGACTGAGGTGACTGCATCATGACCGAGAACACCACCACTGACGCCACCCGCGCGCGCCGCAAGGTCCGCGAGGGCCTGGTGGTCAGCGACAAGATGGACAAGACCGTCGTGGTCGAGGTCGAGGACCGGGTTCGGCACGCGCTGTACGGCAAGATCATGCGCCGTACGCGCAAGCTGAAGGTGCACGACGAGCAGAACGCCGCCGGCATCGGCGACCGGGTCCTGATCATGGAGACCCGGCCGCTGAGCGCCACCAAGCGTTGGCGGATCGTGGAGATCCAGGAAAAGGCCAAGTAGCGAAGGCTCGATCTCGCCCGGCGTTGCGTCGGGCGTAGGTTCCGCCAGGCTCCGGCCGGCCGCTACGGCGGCCGGAGAACCGGCAGACATAGGAGATAGACGTGATTCAGCAGGAGTCGCGACTGCGCGTCGCCGACAACACGGGTGCTCGGGAGATCCTGTGCATCCGGGTTCTCGGTGGCTCCGGTCGGCGCTACGCGAGCATCGGCGACGTCATCGTGGCCACGGTCAAGGACGCGATCCCGGGTGCCGGTGTGAAGAAGGGCGACGTCGTCAAGGCGGTCGTCGTTCGCACGGCCAAGGAGAAGCGGCGGCCGGACGGCTCGTACATCCGCTTCGACGAGAACGCCGCCGTCATCATCAAGGACGGTGGGGACCCGCGCGGTACCCGCATCTTCGGCCCGGTGGGCCGGGAGCTGCGGGACAAGCGGTTCATGAAGATTATTTCCCTCGCGCCGGAGGTGTTGTGACCGTGAAGGTCAAGAAGGGCGACACGGTCGTCGTCATCGCCGGCAAGGACAAGGGTGCCAAGGGCAAGGTCATCGCGGCCTACCCGCGGCAGGACAAGGTCCTGGTCGAGGGCGTGAACCGGGTCAAGAAGCACACCCGCATCAGCACCACCCAGCGTGGCGCCAAGACCGGCGGCATCGTCACCCAGGAGGCCCCGATCCACGTCTCGAACGTGCAGGTCCTGGACTCCGACGGCAAGCCGACCCGCGTCGGTTACCGGATCGACGACAACGGCCAGAAGGTCCGCATCGCGCGTAGCACCGGTAAGGACCTGTGATGACCACGGCTACCGAAAAGACCATGCCGCGCCTCAAGGAGCGGTACCGCAACGAGATCGTGGCCCAGCTGCGTGAGCAGAACAGCTACGGCAACCCCATGCAGGTGCCGCGGCTGGTCAAGATCGTCGTCAACATGGGTGTCGGCGAGGCTGCTCGCGACGCCAAGCTGATCGACGGCGCGGTCCGCGACCTCGCCACGATCACCGGCCAGAAGCCGCAGGTGCGGCGGGCGACCAAGTCCATCGCGCAGTTCAAGCTCCGCGAGGGCATGCCGATCGGCGCGAAGGTGACCCTTCGTGGCGACCGGATGTGGGAGTTCCTGGACCGGCTGCTGTCCATTTCGCTGCCGCGTATCCGCGACTTCCGCGGTCTGGACGGGCGCAAGCTGGACGGGCACGGCAACTACACGTTCGGTCTGACCGAGCAGTCCGTGTTCCACGAGATCGACCAGGACCGGATCGATCGGCAGCGGGGTATGGACATCACGGTGGTCACGACCGCCACGACTGACGACGAGGGTCGGGCGCTGCTCAAGCTCCTGGGCTTCCCGTTCAAGGAGAACTGAGATGGCCAAGAAGGCGCTGATCATCAAGGCGGCCGCGAAGCCGAAGTTCTCGGTTCGCGCGTACACCCGCTGCCAGCGGTGCGGGCGTCCGAAGGCGGTCTACCGCAAGTTCGGGCTCTGCCGGGTCTGCATCCGGGAGATGGCCCACCGCGGTGAGCTGCCGGGTGTGTCCAAGGCTTCCTGGTAAGGGCGACCGCGTCCCGGCTGTCAGCCGGGAACTCCTGCACCGATTAGGTATTGCTCTTCGCCGTAGGCCCGGGGCTGATGCCCCGGGAACCCCGGCGAGAAAGGCTGACGAAATCCATGACGATGACCGACCCGATCGCAGACATGCTCACGCGTCTGCGTAACGCCAACCAGGCGTACCACGATCAGGTGAAGATGCCCTACTCCAAGATCAAGGCGAACATCGCCGAGGTCCTGAAGGCCGAGGGTTACATCGCCACCTGGTCGGTCGAGGAGCCCGAGGAGGGCGCCGTCGGCAAGCGACTGGTCGTCGAGCTGAAGTACGGCCAGAACCGGGAGCGGAGCCTGGCCGGCATCAAGCGCGTGTCCAAGCCCGGTCTCCGGGTGTACGCCAAGTCGGACGGGCTCCCGCGGGTGCTCGGTGGGCTGGGCGTGGCGATCATTTCGACGTCCCAGGGGCTGCTGACCGACCGGCAGGCCCGCAAGCGGAGTGTTGGCGGGGAAGTCCTCGCCTTCGTCTGGTAACGGGAGACTGGTAGAAATGTCGCGAATTGGACGTAAGTCGATCCCGGTACCAGCCGGCGTCGACATCACGATCGACGGGCAGACCGTCAAGGTCAAGGGCCCGAAGGGCGAGCTCCAGCACACGATCGCCGACCCGATCACGATCGAGCGTGCGGAGGACGGGCAGCTGAACGTCAACCGCCCGAACGACGAGCGCAAGGCCAAGGAGCTGCACGGCCTGAGCCGTACCCTGGTCGCCAACATGATCGTCGGCGTGACCGAGGGCTACCGCAAGAGCCTGGAGATCGCCGGCACCGGTTACCGGGTCACCGCCAAGGGTTCGGACCTCGAGTTCGCGCTCGGGTTCTCGCACCCGGTGGTCGTTCCCGCGCCGGCGGGCATCACCTTCACGGTGGAGCGGCCGACCCTGTTCCACGTGGCCGGCATCGACAAGCAGCAGGTCGGTGAGGTCGCCGCCAACATCCGGAAGATCCGTCCGCCGGAGCCCTACAAGGGCAAGGGCGTGAAGTACCAGGGCGAGGTCATCCGCCGCAAGGCCGGCAAGGCAGGTAAGAAGTAATGGGCGAGGTCATCCGCCCCAGCAACGCGAAGGCTGGAAAGGCAGGTAAGAAGTGAGCGCCACGCTGCTCAAGCGCCGCCGCGGCGTCGCCGCCAAGCGCGCCGTTGGGCGTGCGCGTCGGCACTTCCGCGTCCGCAAGAACGTCAGCGGTACGGCCGAGCGTCCGCGCCTGGTCGTCACCCGTTCGCTGCGGCACATGGTTGCCCAGATCGTCGACGACACCAAGGGCCACACCCTGGCGTCGGCGTCGACCCTGGACTCCTCGCTGCGCGGTGCGGAGGGCGACAAGAGCGCCCTCGCCGGCAAGGTGGGCGCCCTGCTCGCCGAGCGGGCCAAGGCCGCCGGCGTCTCCAAGGTCGTCTTCGACCGCGGTGGCAACCGGTACGCGGGGCGAGTCGCCGCGCTTGCCGACGCCGCCCGCGAAGCCGGGCTCGAGTTCTAACAACCCCGTCACGAGAGATAAGGAAGGCTGCTGATGCCAGGTCAACAGCGCCGTGGCGGCGGGTCCGGTGGCAACGAGGGTGGTCGCCGCGACAACCGCCGTGAGGGCGGCCGCGGAAACGCGCCCGTCGAGAAGACCCCGCACCTTGAGCGGGTCGTCGCGATCAACCGCGTCGCCAAGGTCGTGAAGGGTGGTCGTCGCTTCAGCTTCACCGCCCTGGTGATCGTGGGCGACGGCGACGGCACGGTCGGCGTGGGCTACGGAAAGGCCAAGGAGGTGCCCGCGGCGATCGCCAAGGGTGTCGAGGAGGCCAAGAAGCACTTCTTCAAGGTTCCGCGGATCGGTCAGTCGATCCCGCACCCGGTGACGGGTGAGGACGCCGCTGGCGTCGTGCTGCTCAAGCCGGCCTCGGCCGGTACGGGTGTCATCGCCGGTGGTCCGGTGCGTGCCGTGCTGGAGTGCGCCGGGATCCACGACGTGCTCTCCAAGAGCCTCGGCTCGTCGAACCCGATCAACATCGTGCACGCCACCGTGGCGGCCCTGAAGGGGCTTGAGTCCCCCGAGCAGGTCGCGGCGCGTCGTGGTCTGCCGGTGGAGGACGTCGCGCCGGCCGCCATGCTGGCGTCGCGTGCGGGGGTGGCGCGCTGATGGCACGCCTGAAGGTCACCCAGCTCCGGTCCGGTATCGGGACCAAGCACAACCAGCGTGAGTCGCTGCGTTCGCTCGGTCTCAAGCGGATCAACGACGTGGTGGTCAAGGAGGACCGGCCCGAGATCCGCGGCATGATCTTCACTGTGAGCCACCTCGTGAAGGTCGAGGAGGTCGAGTAATGACGATCAAGGTGCACCACCTGCGCCCGGCGCCCGGTTCGAAGACCGCGAAGACCCGTGTGGGTCGTGGTGAGGGTTCCAAGGGCAAGACCGCTGGTCGCGGTACGAAGGGCTCCAAGGCCCGCAAGAACATCTCGGCGGCGTTCGAGGGTGGGCAGATGCCCATCCACATGCGCCTGCCGAAGATGAAGGGCTTCAAGAACAAGTTCAAGGTGGTCTTCCAGGTGGTCAACCTGGACCGGCTCGCCGAGCTGTTCCCGAACGGCGGCCAGGTTGGCCCGCTCGAGCTGGTCGAGGCCGGCGCGGTCCGCAAGGGCCAGCCGGTCAAGGTCCTCGGCACCGGGGACCTTGGCGGGGTGGCGCTCCAGGTGTCGGCGCACGCGTTCAGCGCGTCGGCCAAGGAGAAGATCGCCGCCGCCGGTGGCTCCGCCACCGAGCTGTAAGGCGTACGACCTCGGCGCCCGTCAGTTGTGAGTAACTGGCGGGCGCCTAGGTCTGCCTGGGGCGTGTGCGCCCGGTAACATCGGATTCGGTTTATGTAGCCGGGCACACCTGCCCGGAGCGGGACAGGGCTGTTAGAGTCCCATCCCAGCCATGGATTGCGGGCACTCGCCCGTGATCCACCCCCACCCGCCAGGGATCACCGGCGGCCCGCCTCGCGCAGGAGGAAGAAGTTGCTGTCCGCCTTTCTCAGTGCGTTCCGTACGCCTGACCTGCGCAAGAAGCTGCTGTTCACAGTAGGCATCATCGCGGTCTACCGGCTGGGTGCCACGCTCCCCAGCCCGGGCGTCTCGTACGGCAACGTGCAGAAGTGCCTCGACTCCATCTCCGGGCAGACGACGGGCCCGCTGAATCTGCTCAACCTCTTCTCCGGCGGGGCGCTGCTCCAGCTCTCGGTCTTCGCGTTGGGCATCATGCCCTACATCACCGCGTCGATCATCCTGCAGCTGCTGACCGTCGTGATTCCGCGCCTGGAGCAGCTCCGCAAGGAGGGCCAGGCCGGCCAGGCGAAGATCACGCAGTACACCCGCTACCTGACCCTCGGTCTCGGCGTGCTGCAGGCCTCGGCGTTCGTGGCGCTGGCCCGCTCGGGGCAGCTGTTCCAGAACCGCTGCGACCAGTTCCCGATCATCCCCGAGGGCACCGGCATCCCGGACTGGCTGACCCTGTCCATCCTGGTGATCACCATGACCGCCGGCACGGGCATGGTCATGTGGCTCGGTGAGCTGATCACCGACCGGGGCGTCGGCAACGGCATGTCCGTTCTGATCTTCACCTCGATCGCGGCCCGGCTGCCCGGCGAGGGCTGGCAGATCAAGACCAGCCAGGGCTGGGGCAAGTTCGCCCTGGTCATCGCGCTGGTTCTGGTGGTCATCACCGCGGTCACCTTCATCGAGCAGGCGCAGCGCCGGATCCCGGTGCAGTACGCCAAGCGGATGATCGGCCGGCGGATGTACGGCGGCACCTCGACCTACATCCCGCTGAAGGTCAACCAGGCGGGTGTCATCCCGGTCATCTTCGGTTCGTCGCTGCTCTACCTTCCGCAGCTGGCGCTCCAGTTCTTCGACCAGAACGACCCGGGCAAGGTCCAGGCGTGGATCCAGAACAACCTGGTCGCTCCGAACAGCCCGATCTACATCTCGGTCTACTTCCTGCTGATCATCTTCTTCACGTACTTCTACGTCTCGATCACGTTCAACCCGACCGAGGTCGCGGACAACATGAAGAAGTACGGCGGGTTCGTGCCGGGTATCCGGCCGGGCAAGCCGACGGCCGACTACCTGGACTTCATCCTCAGCCGGATCACCCTGCCGGGCGCGCTCTACCTCGGCATCATCTCCATCCTGCCGAACTTCTTCTTCATCTGGCTGGACAGCCAGCAGTACCAGAACTTCCCGTTCGGTGGCACCGCTGTGCTCATCATGGTCGGCGTCGGTCTGGAGACCGTGAAGCAGATCGAGAGCCAACTCATGCAGCGGAACTACGAAGGGTTCCTGCGGTAGATGAGACTCGTTCTGGTTGGCCCGCCGGGTGCGGGTAAGGGCACGCAGGCAGAGTTCGTCGCCGCGCACCTGTCGGTACCCAAGATCTCGACCGGAGACATCTTCCGCTCGAACGTCACCCAGGGCACGCCGCTCGGCGTCGAGGCGAAGCGTTACATGGACGCAGGCGAGCTGGTTCCGGACGAGGTCACCATCAACATGGTCCGGGACCGGCTGGCCGAGCCGGACGCCAGCGAGGGCTTTCTGCTCGACGGCTTCCCGCGGACGACTCCGCAGGCCGCCGCTCTGGACAAGCTCCTCGCCGATCTGGGCACCGCCCTGGATCTGGTCCTGGAGCTGGTGGTCGACGACGACGAGGTGATCCGGCGGCTCTCCGGCCGGCGCACCTGCCGGGGTTGCGGCAAGATCTGGCACGTCGAGTTCGACGCCACCACCCGGCCGGGCATTTGTGACCGGTGCGGCGCCGAGCTGTTCCAGCGCGACGACGACAAGCCGGAGACCATCGCCACCCGCCTGCGGGAGTACAGCGAGAAGACCGCGCCCCTGGTCGACTACTACGGCGCCCAGGGCAAGCTGGTCGGGATCGACGCCACCGGCCCGGTGGAGGACGTCACCACCCGGGCCATCGACGCCCTGCGGTCGTACGGCGGCTGAGGTTCTCCCCGCGCCGCGGCGGATAGAGTGCGAACAGCGGGGTACGCCAGACGTGCCCCGCTGAATGGCCACGAAAGGTAACCGCTCCATGCGTCGTCCCCAGCTGGACATCCAGCTGAAGACCCCTGACCAGATCGAGAAGATGCGCGCCGCCGGGCTCGTGGTCGCCGAGGCCCTGCGCCGGATGCGCGAGGCGGTGGCCCCCGGCGTGAGCACGGCGGACCTGGACGCCATCGCCGAGTCGACGATCCGCGAGGCGGGCGCCGTCCCGTCCTTCAAGGGCTACCACGGCTTCCCGGCGTCGATCTGCTCGTCGGTCAACGAGCAGATTGTGCACGCCATCCCCTCGCCGGAGCAGGTGCTCGCCGACGGCGACCTCATCTCGATCGACTGCGGCGCGGTGCTCAACGGGTGGCACGGGGACTCCGCTATCACCGTCGGGGTGGGCGACGTCGACCCGGCGCTGCTCAAGATGGCCGAGGTCGCCGAGGACGCGATGTGGGCGGGCATCGCCGCCGCAGCGCGCGGAGCGGCCAGCGGCAAGGGGCGGCTCACCGACATCTCGTACGCCGTGGAGACGGCGGTCCGCAAGGGCGGCCGGTACGGCATCGTCGACGGCTACGGTGGCCACGGCATCGGCACCGAGATGCATCAGGACCCGCACGTGCTCAACCACGGCCGGCCGGGCAAGGGGCCGCGTCTGGTCCCCGGCATGGCGCTGGCGATCGAGCCCATGATCACCATGGCGTCCCCGCGTACGGTCGAACTGGCCGACGGTTGGACGGTCGTCACCCGGGACGGTTCGGTCGCGGCGCACGTCGAGCACTCGATGGCGCTGTTGCCCGACGGCGTGTGGGTGCTCACGGCCTTCGACGGGGGCCGCGCCCGCCTGGGCGACCTGGTCACCGCCCGCCAACCCGCAGAAACCACAACCCCCTGACCCACCTCGCCGGTTGATCATGAAGTTATTGCCCTGACACGCCGGTGCGGCTGGCAATAACTTCATGATCAACCGATGTTCGAGGTCGGGCTGACTGGCGGGGCGGTGGCATGCTTGCCGGCATGGACGGGCGCGACGGGATGCGAGCCGCGGACGCGGACCGCGAGGTGGTTGCCGACCGGCTACGGGCCGCCCTCGGCGAGGGGCGGTTGGACCTGCACGAGTACGACGAGCGGGTGCAGCGGGCCTACGCGGCGCGCACGTACGCCGAGCTGGACGCCCTGCTCACCGATCTACCCCCGGTCACGCCCCCGGAGCATTCGGCCCTGCGGCCGGCCAGCGCGTCGGCTGAGCCGCCCGTCGGCCCGCTCGCGCACGGCCACGTCAATCGTTGGCTGGCCGAGGTCTGGCTGCCGTACGCGAGGGTGATCGCGATCGTGGTGACCATCTGGGGCGTGACCTCGCTGCTGAGCCAGGAACTGCTCTACTTCTGGCCGGCGTGGGTGGCCGGGCCCTGGGGCGTGGTGCTGCTGCTCCGGACGGTCGGCGGGCTGGCCGGGGGAGAGCCGCGCCGGCAGGCGATCGAGCGGGAGCGCCGGCGTGAGCGCAAGCGAGCCAAGCGTGAGCGCCGCCGGGAGCTGCGCACCGACGGGCCGGAAGACCCCGGGCCTGAAACCTGACCCACCCCGATGATCATGGACTTGGTGTCGTCGATCGCGGTGTTTCGCCTCGACAACCTCATGATCGATATTCGGTGGGGCGCGGCTCCGCGAAGATCATCCGAGGGCCGGGTGGGGGAGCGGGGGCCGACGCGAGGCTGCGGTGGGTGGCCAATTTGGCGACGGCGCGCAGGCCGGCGTACACTTTCTGTTCGGCGCACAGCGTCCACTCCGGCATGCCCACCCTGCGCTTCGGTGGGACCTGGAGCCGCGGCTGGCGCGGGCTTCTGATCTTGGTCAGTTTCCCGTGTAAGACGTTGTGGGCCGCCCGGAGCAATCGACGTCAGGACAGCGGAGGACATGCCGAAAAAAGACGGAGCCATTGAGATCGAGGGTCGGGTCATCGAGCCCCTGCCGAACGCCATGTTCCGGGTGGAGCTCGCGAACGGCCACAAGGTGTTGGCTCACATCAGCGGCAAGATGCGGCAGCACTACATCCGCATCCTGCCGGAGGACCGGGTCGTCGTCGAACTCTCGCCGTACGACCTGACCCGCGGGCGCATCGTCTACCGCTACAAGTAGTCCTGACGGCGGCCGGGAAGTCCCGTGTCCGTCTTCGACGTCCGGTCTCGCGCATCGCGCGTCCCCGGGCCAGATGGGAAGTAAGGCAACCGTGAAGGTCAAGCCGAGCGTCAAGAGGATCTGCAACAAGTGCCGGGTTATTCGCCGGCACGGCCGGGTCATGGTCATCTGCAGCGACCCGCGCCACAAGCAGCGCCAGGGCTGACTCAGCCCGTCCGGTCGGAACACGGCCGGGTGGCGTTGGTCCGGGCAGTTCCTCAGCGACACACACATCACACATGCTCGTCCCAGCCGCGAGACGTACTTCTTCGTGGCTGACCCCCGGTCGGAGGCCGGGGCCCGCTCGGGCAGCGACCGATCCCGGTCGCCGGCGCTGACAGCGTCGGAAAGACGGGACGGCCGGTAGCGGGGTGGGACGGGTCCACACCTCCGCCACACATCACGAGGAGTACGCCCGCACATGGCACGTCTAGTCGGCGTGGATCTCCCCCGCGAGAAGCGGATGGAGATCGCGCTCACCTACATCTTCGGGGTCGGTCGCACCCGCGCCCTGGAGACACTCGCCGCCACCGGCATCTCGCCGGACAAGCGCGCTCGGGACCTCACGGACGAGGAGCTCGTGCAGCTCCGCGACCACATCGAGGGCAACTACAAGGTTGAAGGCGACCTGCGCCGCGAGGTCGCCGCTGACATCCGCCGCAAGGTCGAGATCGGCTGCTACGCCGGCATCCGGCACCGCCGGGGCCTGCCCGTGCGTGGCCAGCGGACCAAGACCAATGCACGGACCCGCAAGGGCCCGAAGCGGACCGTCGCCGGCAAGAAGAAGCCCGGCAAGAAGTAGTTCTTAACCGGATGACGGGGTCGGCCGCCGCCGAGGTAGGGCGGGCCGCAACCCAATCCGGAAAGTCAACTAGGAGCGCACAGACTTATGCCACCGAAGGCTCGTGCCGGAGCCGCTGTCAAGAAGGTCCGGCGCAAGGAACGCAAGAACGTCGCCCACGGGCAGGCGCACATCAAGAGCACCTTCAACAACACCATCGTGTCCATCACGGACCCGACCGGTGCGGTCATCTCCTGGGCCTCCGCGGGCCAGGTGGGCTTCAAGGGCTCCCGCAAGTCGACTCCGTTCGCCGCGCAGCTGGCCGCCGAGGCCGCCGCGCGTCGGGCCATGGAGCACGGCATGCGCAAGGTCGACGTGTTCGTCAAGGGCCCCGGCTCCGGCCGGGAGACCGCGATCCGTTCGCTGCAGGCCGTCGGGCTGGAGGTCGGCCAGATCGCCGACGTCACCCCGCAGCCGCACAACGGATGCCGTCCGCCTAAGCGTCGTCGGGTCTGAGAGGTAGAGAGAGATGGCTCGTTACACCGGTGCTGACTGCCGCCGTTGCCGGCGGGAGAAGATGAAGCTGTTCCTCAAGGGCAGCAAGTGCGATGGCCCGAAGTGCCCGTTCGAGTCCCGGCCGTTCCCGCCCGGGCAGCACGGCCGCGGCCGCACCAAGGAGACGGAGTACCTGCTCCAGCTCCGCGAGAAGCAGAAGGCCCGCCGCGTCTACGGCGTGCTGGAGAAGCAGTTCCGTGGCTACTACGAGGAAGCCGTTGGCAAGCAGGCCAAGACCGGTGAGGTCCTTCTGCAGATCCTCGAGTCGCGGCTGGACAACGTCGTTTACCGGGCCGGCTACGCCCACTCGCGGGACATGGCCCGCCAGCTGGTCAAGCACGGTCACTTCATGGTGAACGGCAAGAAGGTCGACATCCCGTCGTACCGCGTCAAGGAGCACGACATCATCGAGGTCCGGGGCAAGAGCAAGGAGCTCACCCCGTTCGTGGTGGCGCAGGCTCAGGCCGGTTCGAAGACGGTGCCGGCCTGGCTGGAGGCAATCCCCAGCCAGATGAAGGTGCTCGTGCACTCCCTCCCGGCCCGGCAGGTCATCGACACGCAGGTCCAGGAGCAGTTGATCGTCGAGCTCTACTCCAAGTAGTCGGGCTCGTTGCGGTGGCCCGCCCTTCGGGGCGGGCCACCGGAACAGTTTGTGTCGTGGACGTCAAATAGCGGGCGTCCTGAAAGAGAAGAGACAACATGCTCATCAGCCAGCGACCCTCCCTCTCCGAGGAGTCGATCAACGAGACCCGGTCGCGGTTCGCCATCGAGCCGCTCGAACCGGGCTTCGGCTACACCCTGGGCAACTCGCTGCGGCGCACGCTGCTGTCGTCGATCCCGGGTGCGGCGGTCACCTCGATCAAGATCGACGGCGTGCTGCACGAGTTCACCACGATCCCCGGTGTCAAGGAGGACGTGGTCGAGCTCGTCATGAACATCAAGGAGCTGTGCGTCAGCTCCGAGCACGACGAGCCGGTCAGCATGTACCTGCGCAAGCAGGGCCCGGGCGACGTGACGGCGGGCGACATCCAGCCCCCGGCCGGCGTCTCGGTGCACAACCCGGACCTCAAGCTCGCGACCCTCAACGGCAAGGGCCGGCTCGACATGGAGCTGACCGTCGAGCGGGGCCGGGGCTACGTGACGGCTGCACAGAACAAGCAGTCCGGCGCCGAGATCGGCCGCATCCCGGTCGACTCGATCTACTCGCCGGTGCTGAAGGTGACCTACCGCGTCGAGGCGACCCGCGTCGAGCAGCGCACCGACTTCGACCGGCTCATCATCGACGTCGAGACCAAGCCGTCGATGGGCCCGCGTACCGCGCTGGCCTCCGCCGGTTCGACGCTTGTGGAGCTGTTCGGGCTGGCCCGGGAGCTGGACGAGACCGCCGAGGGCATCGACATCGGGCCGTCCCCGCAGGACGCCCAGCTGGCGGCGGACCTCGCTCTGCCGATCGAGGAGCTGGACCTCACCGTCCGCTCCTACAACTGCCTCAAGCGCGAGGGCATCAACTCCGTTGGTGAGCTCATCGGGCGTACCGAGGCCGACCTCCTCGACATCCGCAACTTCGGTCAGAAGTCGATCGACGAGGTCAAGATGAAGCTCGCCGGGATGGGTCTCGGGCTGAAGGACTCGGCTCCGAACTTCGACCCGGCGCACGTCGTGGACACCTTCGGCGAGGCCGACTACGACACCGACGACTACCGCGAGACCGAGCAGCTCTAGTCCGCGCTGCCGCCACAACTGAGGAGCACCAAAAATGCCCACGCCCACCAAGGGCCCCCGCCTCGGCGGCAGCCCCTCGCACGAGCGGCTGATGCTCGCCAACCTGGCGACCGCGCTGTTCCAGCACGGCAAGATCCAGACCACCGAGACGAAGGCCCGCCGGCTGCGTCCGCTGGCCGAGCAGCTCATCACCAAGGCCAAGCGCGGTGACCTCGCCTCGCGGCGGCGGGTGCTGGGTGTCGTCAAGGACAAGGACGTTGTCTACGCCCTGTTCGACCAGATCGCGCCCCGGTACTCCAACCGCCCCGGCGGTTACACCCGGATCGTGAAGACCGGTCCGCGCAAGGGTGACAACGCGCCGATGGCCATCATCGAGCTGGTGGAGGAGCTTCAGGTCGCCGAGCCGAAGGTGAACAAGAAGACCGCCGCCCGCAAGGCCGCGCAGCAGGACAAGGTCGAGGCGCTCGCCCCGGCCGAGGAGGCCCCGCAGTCGGCCCCGGCCGACCAGGACTCCGAGGCACCGGCGTCGGCGTCCGGTGACACCGACGCCGCCCGCGAGGACAGCGACGAGGCCACCGAGAACAAGGCCTGATCAAGGGCAACGTCGGGCCCGGCACCCCCATCGGGGTGCCGGGCCCGACCCGTAACAGGAGGTACGAGGTGGACGAGCGGATCCGGCTGCGGCTGGACGTCTCGTACGACGGCGTTGGTTTCTCCGGCTGGGCGCCCCAGCCGACCCGGCGGACCGTCGCCGGGGTGCTCGTCGAGACCCTGGACCTGGTCCTCGGCGCGGGCACGGCGACCGGTCTGACCGTCGCGGGTCGCACCGACGCGGGGGTGCACGCCACCGGGCAGGTCTGCCACCTGGACCTCCCCGCCGAGGTGTGGCGGCAGCACGACGGACGGCTGCTGCGCCGGCTCGCGCGGCTGCTCCCCACCGACGTGCGGGTACGGGCGATGTCGGAGGTGCCGGCCGACTTCGACGCCCGGTTCTCGGCCACCTTCCGGCGCTACGAGTACCGGGTGACCGACGCCCCGTACGGCGCCGAGCCGCTACGCCGGCACGAGGTGCTGGCCTGGCCGCGACCGCTGGACCTGGCCGCCCTGAACGCCGCCGCGGCCGGTCTGGTCGGTGAGCACGACTTCGCCGCGTACTGCCGGCGCAAGGAGAACGCGACGACGCTGCGCGAGGTGACCCGGCTGGACTGGCGGCGCGACCCGGACGGCATCCTGGTCGCCACCGTGCAGGCGGACGCGTTCTGCCAGGCGATGGTCCGCAGCCTCGTGGGGGCGATGCTCGCGGCCGGCGACGGCCGTCGGGCGGTCCAGTGGCCGGGCAGCCTGCTCGACCGGCAGGAGCGTTCCAGCGAGGTGACGGTGGCCCCGGCGCACGGGCTCACCCTGGTCGCGGTCGGCTACCCGGCCGACCCGGCCGACTACGCCCGCCGCGCCGACCTGACCCGCCGCCTGCGCGTGCCCGTCGAGGGCTGACAACGGCGGCCGCGACCTCGTCCGCCCGTCGAGAAGGCTGACGACGGCGGCAGCGGACGACGACGGGTGTGCCACCGGTCGGCGGCACACCGGTCGGGCGGAGGCGCGGATCAGTCTCCGGGCAGTTCGCCGTCGCCGCTGCCGCTGCCGCTGCCGCTCTGGGTTCCGCCGCTCTCGGTCGGCGCTGCCGTTGGTTGTCCGGCCGTGCGGCTGTCGGCCCGCCGTTGCAGGACGCCTCGGCTGAGGTGCGCCTCGATCATGTCGAACAGGATCTCCCGGATCTTGGTGTCGCCGGACTTGACCGCGGCTCCGTCCGCGCGGACCACCAGCGCGTACGCCAGGTAGTGGCCCCGGACCTGCCAGCCGACCCGTGCCGGGGCGGTGGCCAGGACATCCGCGTCGTCGCCGGCGGACAGCCCCCGGAACCGGCCCTGCCGGTCGTCGAGGAGTTGCCGGATCCGGTCCCGGGCCCGTTCGGCGCTGACCTTGTCGGTGAGGTTGAACAGGCCGGCGGTGACCAGGTGGTCGCCGCCGGGTGCCCGCAACGTCGCCCGGACGACCTGGTTGCAGCCGAGCCGGACCAGCAGGTCGGCCACCTCGTCGGTGGCGGCGACGGCGCAACTGCCGCTGGAGTGCGTCTTGAGGATCTCGTAGGCGGGCTGGCCGTCGGCGAGCTTCAACTCCTTGCCGGGAAAGAGTTCCTTCGCGGTGAGCGGCGCCTGGTCGGTGTCCCGCGAGTCGAGATCCTGCCGCTGCGCGGAAGCGGACGCGGCGACGTTCGGCTGGTACGTCGGGGTGGCCTGTGGCGCCGGCTTGTTGTCCACCAGCAGCGCGGCGGCGCCCAGACCGCAGAGCGCGAGCAGGACCAGGACGGCCGCACCGCCGACCAGCACCTGCCAGAGTCGCCCGCCGCCGCGCCGCGCGGGCGGCTCCACCGGCTGGGCCGAGGTGTAGACCTGGCTGCGGGGGGCCGCGACCGGGGTGCTGACGCGGGTGACCGGCGGCGGCTGGGTCGACGGCAGCATCAGCTGGTTGGGTCGGGGCAGCGACGGAGCGGGAAACCGGGACGGTGAGGGGCCGGCCGGCGGAGGCGGACCGGCGCCGAGCACGGCCAGGTCGGAGCCGGGCTCCGGGTCCTCGAATGCGTCCTCTTCGGACTCGTACCGATACACCATGTCGCCTAGAGTAGGAGCCATTGTCCCTTTAGGGGGTAATATTGGGAAATGCGGCTGTGGGCCGTGTCGTGGCCGACCCGGGCCGGTGCGAGAATTGCCGGCGTGACCGGCGACCATTACTTCACCGCGCAGCCCGCCAGCGACGCGCCGGCGCGCGAAGTCGAGTTCTCTGTCGCCGACCGCGACTACCAGCTCGTCTCGGCCGGCGGCGTCTTCTCCGCCAGCCGCCTCGACCCCGGCACCGCGGTGCTCCTGCGCAAGGCCGAGCTGCCCGCCGCCGACACCACCGGTGACCTGCTCGACCTCGGCTGCGGGTTCGGCCCGATCGCCTGCGTGCTGGCCGACGTGGCACCGGCGAGCACCGTCTGGGCGGTCGACGTCAACGCCCGCGCCCGCGAACTGACCGCCGTCAACGCGGCCCGGATCGGCGCCGCCGACCGGGTCCGGGTCAGCGCACCGGACGACGTGCCGGCGGACCTCCGGTTCGCGCAGCTGTGGTCCAACCCGCCCATCCGCATCGGCAAGGACGAGTTGCACGAGCTGTTGCTGCGTTGGCTGCCCCGACTCGCCCCGGACGGCGTCGGCTGGCTGGTCGTCGCCCGCCACCTCGGCGGCGACTCGCTGCACCGCTGGATCGTCGACCAGGGTTGGCAGGTCGAGCGGCACGCCAGCCAGAAGGGCTTCCGGGTGCTGCGGGTCACCCGGTAATTGGATGTCCCTCCCGGCCCTCGCTGGGGCAGGATCCCGGCGTGGGATACGTGGACGTGGCAGCGGTCGGGCACATCCTGCCCGACGGTCGGGAACTCTTCGCCGACGTGTCGTTCCGGGTCGGTGAGGGCGCCAAGGTCGCCCTGGTCGGGCCGAACGGCGCGGGAAAGACGACCCTGCTGCGGATGGTCGCCGGTGACCTGCCGGTGCGTACCGGCACGGTCGCGCGGGCCGGCGGGCTGGGCGTGATGCGCCAGTTCATCGGCATGATCGGCGACGAGACGACGCTGGCCGACCTGGCGCTATCGCTCGCCCCGCCACCGCTGCGCGACGCCGGCCGCCGGCTCGCCGAGACCGAGACGGCCATGCGGGCGGCCGAGGTCCGCGGCAAGTTCAGCAGCGCCGCCGGAAAGGCCCAGCTGGCGTACGCCGACGCGCTCGGCGCCTGGGGCGAGGCCGGCGGGTACGACGCCGAGGTGCTCTTCGACACCGTCGCGACCATCGTGCTCAACCAGCCGTGGGACGCCGTACGGGACCGGCCGGTGCGTACCCTCTCCGGCGGCCAGCAGAAGCGCTTCGCCCTGGAGTTGCTGCTGCGCGGCCCGGACGAGGTGCTGCTGCTCGACGAACCGGACAACTTCCTCGACGTGCCCGGCAAGCGCTGGCTGGAGGCGCGGCTGCGCGAGTCCACCAAGTCGGTGCTCTACGTCTCGCACGACCGCGAGCTGCTGGCCCAGAGCGCCGACCGGGTGGTGGCCGTGGAGGGCGGCAGCGCCTGGGTGCACCCCGGTGGCTTCGCCAGTTGGTACGAGGCGCGGGTGGCCCGGCACGCCCGTCTCGACGAGCTGCGCCGGCGCTGGGACGAGGAGCACCAGAAGCTGCGCGAGCTGATGCTGATGTACAAGCAGAAGGCCGCGTACAACGACGGGTTGGCCTCGCGCTACCAGGCCGCGCAGACCCGGTTGCGCAAGTTCGAGGAGGCCGGGCCGCCGCCCGTACCGCCGAAGGACCAGGACATCCGGATGCGGCTGACCGGCGGGCGAACCGGCAAGCGCGCGGTCGTCTGCGACCAGCTGGAGCTGGACGGCCTGACCTTCCCCTTCGACCTGGAGATCTGGTACGGCGACCGGGTGGCGGTGCTCGGCGCCAACGGGACCGGCAAGTCGCACTTCCTGCGGCTGCTGGCCCGGGGTGGCACCGATCCCGACCCGGCGAACGGGCCGGTCGACGGGGCGGGCGGGCTCGCCCCGGTGACGCACGACGGCACCGCCCGGCTCGGCGCCCGGGTCCGCCCCGGCCACTTCTCGCAGACCCACGACCGACCGGAGTTGATGGGCAAGACGCTCGTCGAGATCCTGTGGCGGGGTGACGAGCACCGCACCGGGATGGACCGGCACGCGGCGATGGGGGTGCTCAGCCGCTACGAGCTGGCCGGGCAGGGCGACCAGCGCTTCGGCACGCTCTCCGGCGGGCAGCAGGCCCGGTTCCTGGTGCTGCTGTTGGAGCTGTCCGGCGCGACCCTGCTGCTGCTCGACGAGCCCACCGACAACCTCGACCTGGCCAGCGCCGAGGCGCTGGAAGCGGGCCTGAACGCGTTCGAGGGGACGGTGGTGGCGGTCACCCACGACCGGTGGTTCACCCGCTCTTTCGACCGGTTCGTGCTGTTCCGGGGCGACAGCGAGGTGGTGGAGACCCCGGAGCCGGTCTGGGACGTGGGCTGAGCGGTCGCCGGGCGGCGGTGCGTCCGGCCGGCATAGGGTGGATCTCGTGACTGAGATGACCTATCGCCGGCTGGGCGACTCCGGGCTCGTGGTGTCCGTCGTCGGGATCGGCTGCAACAACTTCGGCCGCAAGCTCGACCTCGATGGCACCCGCGCGGTCGTGGACGCCGCCCTGGACGTCGGGATCAACCTCTTCGACACCGCCGACATCTACGGCGAGCCGCAGGGCGGCTCCGAGGAGCTGCTCGGGCAGGCGCTCAAGGGACGCCGGGACGACGTGGTGGTGGCCACCAAGTTCGGCATGGACATGAACGGCCTCAACGGTCCGGACTTCGGCGCCCGGGGTTCGCGGCGGTACATCGCCCGCGCGGTGGAGGCGTCGCTGCGCCGGCTCGGCACCGACCACATCGACCTGTACCAGATGCACGAGCCCGACCCGGGCACCCCGATCGACGAGACCCTCGCGGCCCTCGACGATCTGGTCCGCGACGGCAAGGTCCGCTACCTCGGCAACTCCAACTTCGCCGGCTGGCAGATCGCCGACGCCGACTGGGTCGCCTCGTCCAACGGCCGGGCCCGCTTCATCAGCGCGCAGAACCACTACAGCCTGCTGGAGCGGTCCGTGGAGGCCGAGGTGATCCCGGCCTGCGAGCGGTTCGGCCTCGGCATGCTGCCGTTCTTCCCGCTCGCCAACGGCCTGCTCACCGGCAAGTACAAGCGCAGCGGGCAGCCGCCGGCCGGCAGCCGGCTCTCCGGCGGTGGCCGGTACGCCGACCGGCTCGCCGCGGCCGACTGGGACACCATCGAGGCGATCGAGGCGTACGCGGCCGAGCGGGGTCTGACCATGCTCCAGGTGGCGATCGGCGGGTTGGCCGCCCAGCCGGCGGTGACCTCGGTGATCGCCGGCGCCACCACGCCCGAGCAGGTGTACGCGAACGCCGCCGCCGGCACCTGGGAGCCCAGCGACGACGACCTGGCGGCGCTGCGCGCCATCCTCTGAGCGCGGCGGGCGCGTGGTCGCCTGAACGACACCGGGCCGGGCCGCTCGTCGCGGCCCGGCCCGGTCGTTTCAGTGGCGCCGGAGCGCCGGTCGGTCAGTCGTTCGGCGTGGAGGCGCGGCGGCGGCCGAACAGCATGGCCGCCCCCATCGCCGCGGCGACCAGCACGAGGCCGGCCGCCGCGAACGGCCACCAGCCGGCGCCCGCCCCGCTGTCGCCGGTCCCGTCCGCGGTCACCGCGACCGGTCTGGGGGCCGGAGGTGACTGCGCCGCCCGGGCCTGCACCGTGGCGGTGGCCTTGCCCTGCAGCGGAGCGGGGGAGTTCACCGTCACCTTCCACGTGCCGGTGGAGAGCACCGGGCCGCTGCTGTAGAACCCCTGCCCCTCGGGCTGTGGCTCCAGCTGCACCGGCCCGACCCGCTGCCCGTCCGGGCCGGTGGCGGTGAGCACCAACCGCACCAGCTGGTCCAGCCGACGGCCATCGGTGTAGGTGGCCTGGATGGTGACCCCCTCGGCGCCGTCGCCAGCCACCGTCAGCTTGAGTTTGTCGGCCTGGGCGGCCGCCGGGGCCGCGGCGAACAGGGTCAGGGCCAGTCCGGCGAACACGGCGGCGACCACCTTGCGGATACCCGTCACGGACATCTCCTCACTACGGATGAGGGAGGCCCCTCCCCGACACCGTGGCGTCGGGGAGGGGCCTCGTCGGATCAGAGCTGGCGGCCCGGAGCGAGCCGGGTGACGTCGCCACTCAGTCGCCCGGCACCCTTGACGGGTTTGCCGTCGTTCGCCTTGACCCCGGCGTTGCTGGCGGGCGTTCCGCCGAGCCGCACCGTCATGGCGTCGGCGTCGCGGATCAGCACGTCCCGGATCTCCGCCTCGGTCACCAGCTTGGTGTCCGCGGCGAGCTTCCGGAATGCGGTCAGTTCCTTGAGCGCCTTGTTGTCGTTGCCCGCCGCCTCGGCCTTACGGACGGCGTCGAGCTTGTTCGTCAGATCCTTGTGGGCCTTGGCCGAGAGCCGCCCCGTCGCCTTGAACCGGTCCAGCAGGAACTGCATGTCCCGGAACGAGGTGGTGACGAAGAACCGGACCGCCGAGGTCGTCGTGTTGCCGGCCTTGTCGGTCGCGGTGACGGTCAGCTCGTGCAGGCCGAGCGGCAGCTCGTACATGGCCTGCAGGGTGCCGCTGGCGTACGCCTTGCCGTCCAGTTGGCCGACCACGGTCGCGATGCCCGAGGTCGGGTCGACGGCCTGCCAGGACACCCGAACGTCCTGGCTGTCCCCGTAGAGCTGGCCGTCGGCGATACCGGAGACCAGCAGCGTCGGCTTGGTGCCGTCGATCTTCAGGATCGCCGACTTGAGCGTCTCGGCGTTGCCCGCCTTGTCGGTGGAGCGGTACAGCAGCTCGTGCTGCCCGTCACCGGTCACCTCGACCGGCTTCGAGTACGGCGTCCACGCGCCTCCATCCAGCGACCACTCGACCGTCTTGACTCCGGAACCGGCGTCGGTCGAGGTCAGCACCACCGGGATCGTTCCGTTGTGCCAGCCCGCGTCGTTCGCCGGAGCGAACGTCGCCGTGGTGACCGGCGCGGTGGCGTCGATCTTGACCGAGACGGTCTTCGTCGACTCCACGTTGCCCGCCTGGTCCGTCGAGCGGAATCGCAGCTCGTGCTCGCCGTCCCCGCTGACCGTCACCGGAGCGGTGTAGTCGGTCCAGGTGGTGGCCCCGTCCAGCTGGTACGCCGTACCGGCCAGTCCGCTGCCGCCGGCCTCGTCGGCGGCGGTCAGGGTGACCGTCACCGGCCCGGTGTACCACCCGTCGGTGGGGGTGCCGGACACCGCCGCCGTCGTCACCGGAGCGGTCTCGTCGGTGACCACCTTGGTGCTCAGCCGGAAGTAGTCGAACGAGGCCGTCTTCGACGCCGTCTGGTTGGCGCCGAGGGTGAACAGACCGACCTTCGGGGTGGCCCCGACCGCGCTGTTGGTCAGCGCCTCCAGCGTGGTCCAGGTCGTCCCGTCGGCCGAGTACGACGCCGTGAAGGTGTTGCCGCTGCGGGCCAGCCGCAGGTGCCACACCGCCGAGGTGAGGCTTGTGGCCTCCGGCTGCGGGTTCTGGACGACGCCGCCGATCTCGCTGCGGAACTCGATCCGCCGCGTCACCGTCTGGCCGGCCTGGTTGTCCGCGATGAAGTCGAACTTCAGGTAGTTGTCGTCGTCCGCCTGCACGAGCAGACCGGCCTGCTGGTACTGCTCGTTCAGCAGGCTGCCGTCGACAGTCGTCTCCAGGGTCCAGTCGCCCGAGGGCGCGGTCTGGAGGATGAAGTTCTTCGGCCCGGTGTTGCTGGTGCCGTAGATGTCACCGTTCGGCACGTCGATCCGCAACGCGCCACCGGTGACCCGGTAACCGTTCGGGTCCTCCCGCAGGATCGCGTCCCACCGGCACTTGTCCAGCGTGTCGCCGGTGAACTCGTCCGACGGGTCGATCGGGCCGGCCGGGGCGTCCGGCGTGACCTGGAACGAGTCGAAGGCCGCGTCGACCACGGGTGCCTCGGTGCCTCCGTTGAGCGCGAAGACCCCGATCCGCGGGTTGGTGATGCCGGCGAGCGCGGCCGACCGGCCGGCCGGGGTGAAGGTCTGCCCGTCGCCCGAGAAGGCCGCGGTCAGGTTCGTCCCGTCGCTGGTGATCCGCAGGTACACGGTGTCACCCGCCGGTGCGGCGGCGTTGTCGGCAGCGTCGTTGCGCGGCGTTCCGGCCGTCTCCCGGATGAACTCCACCCGCCGGCTGCCGTTGTAGAGCAGGTCCAGCTTGGCGTAGTTGTCGTCGTCGCCGTAGACCAGCAGGCCAGCCTGCTGGTAGTTGGCCGTCACCGGCAGGGTGACCTTGGTGGTCATCTCCCAGGCGCCGCTCGGAGCCGCCTGGAGCACCAGGTTGGTGGCGTCGTTGCGCGCGCCGTAGAGGTCACCGACCCCGGTCGGCAGCCGCAGCGCGCCGCCACTGACCGAGTAGAGCTGGTTCTCCCGGACCACGCTGGTCCACCGGCCCTTGTCGAGGCTGGTGCCGTTGAAGTCGTCCGAACGCGCCCCGAAGCAGGACGTGTCCGGCGCGTTCACCCGCACCGGCACCGTGGCGTACGACTTGGCGCCCTTGCTGTCGGTCACCGTGAGGGTGGCCGTGAAGGCTCCCACGCTTGTGTACGTGTGGCTGGCGTCCAGGGTGGACGCCGTACCGCCGTCACCGAAGTCCCAGGCGTACGTCAGCGGGGTGTCGCCCTCGGCGTCGGTGGCCGTGCCGTCGAAGGAGACGGTGACCGGCACGGTGCCGGTGGCCGGGGTCGCGGTGGCGGTGACCACCGGCGGCCCGTTCTCGGTGACGCCGCGGCCGACGAAGTCCATCCAGTTGACGTTGAACAGGGAACCCGTTCCGCCGTTCGGATCGCGGGCCACGAAGTACAGCGAGCCGCTCGCGGCACCGGTGACCGGCGCGCTCACGTCCGTGTACGTCTGCCACGCGCCGGTCGCCGGAACGGTGGCCGTGGCCACGACCGGTCCGTCGACGGCGCCCGCGTGGACCTCGATCCGACCGCCGGCGGCGGCCGAGGCGGCCCGGAACCGGATCTCGGTGATATTCGTCAGGTCCGCCGGGACGATCGACCACCAGTCGCCGTCCTCGATGAACCCGATGTTCTGGCCGCCACCGGCGGTGTCGGCCCCGGTCTCCCGCTGCACGCCGGCGTCTCCGCCGCCGGTGCCGCCCGGCACCCGTCCGGTGGCCGTGAAGTACTCGGCCTGCTTCTGCTTGGGCTGCAGGATCTCGATGTCCCGGCCGGTGAGCGCGCCGGACCCGCCGGCCCCGCCCTTGTCGGTGTAGGTGGCCTCGAAGACCGCGAACACGTTCGCCTCGGCGCCGTGCCCGGAGGCGAGCGACGTCTGGACGGTGCCGGTGCAGCCGGTGTGCTGCTCCAGCGGGTGGGCGTGCTCGTCGTGACCGAGCAGCACCTGCAGGTTCACCCGGGCGCAGTCGATCTGCCCGTCCTCGGGGTCGGTCACCTTGACCGTGTAGCGGACCTGGTCACCCCAGTTGAAGAAGCCACCGTCCGGCGGGAACTCGATGCTCACCGTCGGTGCGGTGTTGCCCACGGTGACCGGCACGTTGGCCACCGCGGTACGGCCCTTCGGGTTGGTCACGGTGAGCTGGGCGGTGTAGTTGCCCGCCGTGGCGTACGTGTGCGTCGGGTTGGCCTCGGTGGAGGTCTGCCCGTCGCCGAAGGTCCAGGCGTAGGTGAGCGCGCCGCCGTCCGGGTCCCGGGAGCCGGCGCTGGAGAAGGCGACCGTCAACGGCGCCGGCCCCGAGGTCGGGTTGGCGGACGCCGCGGCGATCGGTGCGCGGTCGCCGGCGGTGTAGTCGATCCGGTAGATGCCGGAGTCGTCGTTGTTGCCGCCGAAGCCCGTGCCCCACTCGATCAGGTAGAGCGCGCCGTCCGGGCCGAACTCGAAGTCCATCGGCCGGATCATGCGCATACCGGTGAGCAGCTGGTTGATGTCCACCAACGACTTGCCGTCGGCGGTCATCTGCATCGTGTACATCTTGTTCTGGTTCCACTCGCCGAGCAGCGCCTTGCCGTCGTAGTAGGCCGGCCACTTGCGGGTGGAGTTGAGGTTGGCGTCGTACCGGTAGGCCGGACCGCCCATCGGGGCGCCACCGCCACCGATCTCCGGGTACCGCGCGTCACCGGCGTAGCCGTAGTCGACGGTGGCCGGGACGACCGGCGGGAGGTTGGTCAGGCCGGTGTTGTTGGGCGAGTTGTTCACCGGCGCGGCGCAGTCGAACTTCGGACCGCTCGGGCCGGACGGGAACGTGTAGTCGTTGTACGCCTCGTTCGTCCCGGTGCAGTACGGCCAGCCGTAGTTGCCGGGGGTCACGACGTTCCACTCGACCAGACCGCGGGGGCCCCGGTTCGGGTTGTCCGCGTTGGCGTCCGGCCCGTAGTCCCCGACGTACAGCGTGTCGGTCTTCGGGTCGGTGCCGATCCGGAACGGGTTGCGGAAGCCCATCGCGTAGATCTCGGGACGGGTCTTCTCGGTGCCCGGCGCGAAGAGGTTGCCGGTCGGAACGGTGTACGTCCCGTCGTCCTCCGGGTGGATCCGGATCACCTTGCCGCGCAGGTCGTTCGTGTTGGCGGAGGTGCGCTGCGAGTCGTAGTCCTGACGGCCCGGCCGCTCGTCGAGCGGCGAGTACGCGTTCGACTCGAACGGGTTGGTGTTGTCACCGGTGGCCAGGTAGAGGTTGCCGGCGCTGTCGAAGGTCATGCTGCCGCCGGCGTGGCAGCAGGTGTTGCGCTGGGTGTCGACCCGCAGCACCTGCTTCTCGCTCGCCGGGTCGATGGTGTCGCCGGTCACCGTGAACCGGGACAGCAGGTTGCGGGTGACGCCGTCGTTCGGGGCGTAGTAGAGATACACCCACTTGTTGGTGGCGAAGTCCGGGTCGAGCCGGATGCCGATGAGGCCGTCCTCGTTGCCGGTGAAGACGTCCAGGTCGACGGCGGTGACGGTGCTGCCGGTGTCGGGCTTGATGATCTGCACCCGGCCGTCGCGCTCGATGTAGAAGACCCGCCCGTCGGGGGCGATGTCCAGCTCCATCGGGTTGCTTGTGTTGCTGTCCAGCGTGACCTTTTCGAAGCTGGACGTCTTCGAGGCGCCGCAGTCGGCGTCGACCACGCCGGCCGCCGTCTGGATGCCGCCGAGCAGGTGCTTGAGGAACTCGGGCTCGGCGTACGACTCCCGGGTGTGCCCGCCGCCGGTGTACCAGGAGCGGCCACCGTCGAAGTCCTGGCACCACGCGGTCGGGTGGTCGGCGCCCATCGCGCCGGCGCCCGGGGTGTAGCTCTTCTCGTCCAGGCTGGCCAGCACGTGCACGTCCGGCCGGGGGTTGGTCTGGAAGTTGTACCACTCGTCGAACCGGGACCAGCGGTCCGGCAGTTCGGCGGTGGACGGGTGGGCGTGGTCCTCCACCTTGACGGTGGCCTGCTGGTTCTGCGGGTGGTTGGCGAAGTACGCGCCGACCAGGTCGCCGTACCAGGCCCAGCTGTACTCGGTGTCCGAGGCGGCGTGGACGCCGGCGTAACCGCCGCCGGCCCGCACGTAGCGCTCGAAGGCCGCCTGCTGGTCGGCGTCGAGGACGTCACCGGTGGTGGAGAGCCAGATCACGGCCTTGTACTTGGCGAGGTTGGCGTCGTTGAACGAGGCGCCGTCCTCAGTGGTGTCCACTGTGAACCCGTTCGCCGCGCCGAGCTGCTGGATGGCGGCGATGCCGGTGGGGATGGAGTCGTGCCGAAAGCCGGCGGTCTTGGAGAAGATTAGGACGGAGTAGGGGTCGGCCGCTGCGGCCTTCGGTGCCTTCGGCACCACCTGGGTGACCGGAGCCGCGGCCTGCGCGTCTCGCGGGGGGACCTGCGCCGCGGCCGGAGCCGCCTGCGCCGGCGACCCGAGCAGGGTCGTCGAGGCGAGCGCTAGGGAGAGCAGGGTAGCGGTGAGTGGTAAACGGGTACGACGAGAACGGGACACGCCGCCTCCAATGTCGCGGTGGACAGGAATCGCGGGGGCCGGCTGCCGAAGACCGTCCCGGATGGAGCCGGCGGGGAGGCCGTGCCAGGGCGTCCCCACCGGCATTTTGTCGAATCGCTGAACAAATTAATTCTGGTGTATCCATGTCCGGCAAGATGCCGGCCGGTAACGGTTCTGCAACGGCGTGCGACATTCCGAACAGGACCGGAGAAAGTACCCCATCGATGGGACCCTGTCCGGCCGGCGGCCGCTCCCTTGGCAGACCGGCGGAACTGTCGTACGGTGACACGCAAGTAACCCACGGGAGCCCGGTGTACCGGGCTGAGAGGGGGGCTGACAGCCCCCGACCGTCGAACCTGATCCGGGTAATGCCGGCGCAGGGAGGAGTGTTGCCGTGCCGTCCCTTGGACGACTGCATCTGATCACCGACACCCGACCCGGGCGTGACCCACTCACCGTGGTCCGGGCCGCCCTCGCGGCGGCCCGCGCCGACCTCGTCGTGCAGGTCCGGGTGGAGGACTCCGCGACCGATCGCGAGGCGTACGACCTGGCCGGCCGGGTGCTGGCGCTCTGCGCGCCGTACGGAGCGACCTGCCTGGTCAACGACCGGCTGCACGTGGCGCTCGCGGTGGGCGCCGCCGGTGGGCACGTCGGGGCCGACGACCTGCCGGTCGCCGCCGCCCGGCACGTGCTCGGCCCGACCGGCGTGCTCGGCGCCACCGCACGCGCGCCGCAGACGGCGGTCGAGGCGGTCACCGCCGGGGCCAGCTACCTGGGTGTCGGCCCATGCCACGCCACCAGCACCAAGAACGGCCTGCCGGATCCCATCGGGCCCGCGGGCGTCCGCGCCGTCGCCGACGCCGTCGACGTGCCGGTCATCGCGATCGGCGGGGTGACCGCCGACCGGGTGCCGGCGCTGCGGGCCGCCGGGGCGTACGGGGTGGCGGTGGTCGGCGCGCTCTCCGACGCCGCCGACCCCGCGCGGGCGACCGCCGACCTGCTGCGGGCGCTGGCGTGACGCGCACCGATGTGGCGGTGGTCGGCGCGGGCCCGATCGGACTGGCCATCGCGTGGCGCTGTGCCATCCGGGGGTTGCGCGTCGAGGTGCACGACCCGGCTCCCGGGTCGGGGGCATCGGCCGTCGCCGCCGGCATGCTCTCCCCGGTCGCCGAGGCGTACTTCGGTGAGCGGCGGCTGACCGAGTTGCTGGTGGCGTCCGCCGCCCGCTGGCCCGGGTTCACCGCCGAGCTGACCGAGGCGAGCGGCACCGAGATCGGCTACCGGACCGAGGGCACCCTGATGGTCGGGCTGACCGGCGACGACCTCGCCGAGGCACGCCGGCTCTGGGCGTACCAACAGGGGTTGGGTCTGCCGGTGACGCCGCTGCGCCCCAGCGAGCTGCGCGACCGCGAACCGGCGCTCGCCCCTCGGGTGCGCGGCGGCGCGCTCGCGCCCACCGACCACCAGGTCGATCCCCGGCTGCTGGTGCCGGCGCTGCGCACGGCCGCGCGGCGGGCCGGCGCGGTGCTCGTGCCGCAGCCGGTCCGGCGGCTGTCCGACGTGGACGCGGGGGTCACCGTGGTCGCCGCCGGCTGCGGGGCCGCCGCGCTCACCGGCCTGCCCGTGCGGCCGGTGAAGGGCCAGATCCTCCGGCTGCGCGCGCCCGGCGGCGTCGCGCCGGGCTTCCGGCACGTGATCCGGGGGTACGCCGACGGCGAGCACGTCTACCTGGTGCCCCGCGCCGACGGCGAGGTGGTCCTCGGCGCGACGGTCGAGGAGCGCGCGGACACCAGCGTCACCGCCGGCGCGGTGCTGCGGCTGCTGCGCGCCGGTGTCGACCTGCTGCCCGAGCTGACCGAGTACGACCTGGTCGAGGCGGTCGCCGGCCTGCGGCCCGCAACGCCGGACAACGCGCCGATCCTCGGGCCGCTGCCCGGCCGGCCGGACGTCCTGGCCGCCACCGGGCACCACCGGCACGGCATCGTGCTCACCCCGATCACCGCCGAGAAGATCGCCGACCTGGTGACCACCGGCGTGCCCGACCCGCTGCTCGCGCCCTTCGGCGCGGACCGGTTCGCCGTCGCGTCGTCGACCGGGACCGGCGACGCGGCACGGCCCGACGCGGGCGACGTGAGCGGACGCCGGTTCGCCGTCGCCTCTCCGGCCGGCGACGCGGCACGGCCCGGCGCGGGCGACGTGAGCGGACCTGGACGGACGACCGAGGAGGACCTGTGGAGTTGACGGTGAACGGGGCCGGGCGCAGCGTCCCCGGCGGCGCGTCGGTGGCCGACCTGGTCCGCGACGTCGCCCCGCACCAGCGTGGCGTCGCGGTCGCGGTCAACGGCGAGGTGGTGCCCCGGGCCGGCTGGCCGGGCACGGTGCTGCGCGACGGTGACCGCGTCGAGGTGCTGACCGCCGCGCAGGGCGGGTGAGCGGCGTGTCCTTCGAACTGGGTGGGGTCACGTTCTGCTCGCGGTTGATCCTCGGCACCGGCGGCGCCGCGAACCTGCATGTGCTGGAACAGGCGATCCGGGCGTCCGGCTCGGAGCTGGTCACGCTGGCGCTGCGCCGGGTGGACACCGCCCCGGGCACCGCCGGAGGGCTGCTCGACCTGCTGGACCGGTGCGGCGTACGGCTGCTGCCGAACACCGCCGGCTGCCACACCGCGACCGAGGCGGTGAAGGTGGCCCGGCTGGCGCGCGACGCGTTCGACACCGACTGGGTCAAGTTGGAGGTGATCGGCGACGAGCGGACGCTGCTGCCCGACGGCGTGGAACTGCTCCGCGCCGCCGAGGAGCTGGTCGCCGACGGCTTCACGGTGCTGCCGTACACGAGTGACGACCCGGTGCTGGCCCGCCGCCTCGCCGACGTGGGCTGTGCCGCGGTGATGCCCGCTGGGGCGCCGATCGGCTCCGGGCTCGGCATCGGCAACCCGCACCACATCCGGCTGATCCGGCAGAGCGTGGACGTGCCCGTGATCCTGGACGCCGGCATCGGCACGGCGTCCGACGCGGCCCTGGCCATGGAGCTGGGCTGCGACGCGGTCCTGCTGGCCAGCGCGGTGACCCGGGCCGCCGATCCGGTGGCGATGGCCACGGCGATGCGGTACGCCGTCGAGGCGGGCCGACTGGCCGCCGGTGCGGGACGGATCGCCCGCCGCTTCCACGCCCTGCCGTCCACTCCCGACGAGGGAAGACCAGACCTGTGACGGGGTTGGTGCCGTCGGGGGTGGTCCTGTTGACCGATCGGCTGGTCGCCACGGGCGGGCTTGAACGGGTCGTCGCGGGAGCGGTCGCCGGGGGAGTGCGATGGGTCGTGCTGCGGGAGAAGGACCTGCCCCGCGCCGAGCGCGCCGCCCTCGCGGTCGACCTGCGCGCGATCCTCGCCGACGTCGACGGGACCCTCATCGTGGCCGGCCCCGACCCGCTCGGCGGCGACGCCGTCCACCTGCCCGCCACCGGCCCGTACCCGCCGCCGCCCCACCAACTGGTCGGCCGCTCCTGCCACAGCGTGGCCGAGCTGAACCGCCTCACCACCGAGCACTACGCCACGGTCTCCCCAGTCTGGCCAACAAAATCCAAGCCCGGCTACGGCCCACCCCTGAACGTCGCGGGACTGGGCAACCTGGTGCGCGCCAGCCCGGCGCCTCTGCTGGCTCTGGGCGGGGTTGAAACCCCGGAACAGGTAACCGCGTGCGTCGACGCCGGAGCCGCCGGAGTGGCCGTGCTGGGCGCACTCATGCGAGCCAAAGACCCAGAAGAAACAGCCGCCACCCTGAGCAGCGCTTGTGTCGAGGCGGTCACCCCTGAGCTCTTCCCAAGCCGGCACGGGCGCACGGAGGTCTCCCGGTCAGGGCTGCGGCCGACCGTGCCCACGCAGGGATCAAGCCTGACCGCCCGGAGTGGGCACGGTCGGCCGCAGCCCCATACCGCAACCAAAGAGGCAACATGACCCCGAGCACAGTGCTAACCATCGCCGGCTCCGACTCCGGCGGCGGCGCCGGCATCCAGGCCGACCTCAAGGTCTTCGCGGCGCTCGGGGCGTACGGCACCAGCGTCCTCACGGCGGTCACCGCGCAGAACACCCGCGGTGTCGACGCCGTCCTGCCGCTGCCGCCGCGCACGGTCACCGAGCAGCTGGACAGCGTCCTCGCCGACTTCACCGTCGGCGCGGTCAAGACGGGAATGCTCGGCACACCCGCCGTCGCCGACGCGGTGGCCCAGGCTGCCCAGGACGGCCGGCTGCCCCAACTCGTCGTCGATCCGGTGCTGGTCGCCACGAGCGGCCACCGGCTCGGCGTGGTGGGTGCGGTGGAGCGGCTGCTTCCGTACGCCCGGGTGGCGACGCCGAACTGCGCGGAGGCCGCGGCCATCACCGGACGCGCGGTGGACGACCTGGCCGGGATGGTCGTCGCCGCGGAGGCCCTCGCCGCCGGCGGCCCGGAGCACGTGGTGGTCACCGGCGGTGACCTGGGTGGAGGCGAAGCGGTCGACGTGCTGCACGGGGGCGGCGTCACGACCCTGCTGCGCGGGCCACGGGTGGACACCCGGCACACCCACGGCACCGGGTGCTCGTTCTCGGCGGCGATCGCCGTGCGGCTCGCGCTGGGCGATCCGGTGCCGGCGGCGGTGGGGGCCGCCAAGGAGTACGTGCTCCGCGCGCTGACCGGCGCGCGGGGCTGGGAGCTGGGCGCGGGGCGCGGGCCGCTGGATCACTTCGGCTGGTCCGCCTGATCACCAGGGAGGTTGTCATGCAGGCACGAGGCAAGGTGTACGTCGAGGGGTCACGGCCGGATGTGCGGGTGCCGTTCGCCGAGGTGGCGCTGACCGGCGACCATCCGCCGGTGCGGCTCTACGACACGTCCGGCCCGGGATCGGACCCGTCGGTGGGGTTGCCCGCGTTGCGGGGCCCGTGGATCGCCGAGCGGGGTGACGTGGCGCCGGTACGAGGCGCCGGTACGCCGCTCGCCGGTGTGGACGGACGACGTCCGACGCAGCTCGCGTACGCGCGGGCCGGCGTGGTGACGCCGGAGATGGAGTTCGTGGCGATCCGGGAGAACGTCGACCCGGAACTCGTGCGGGCCGAGATCGCCGCCGGCCGGGCGGTGCTGCCGCTCAACGTCAACCACCCGGAGTGCGAGCCGGCGATCATCGGCAAGGCGTTCCTGGTCAAGGTGAACGCCAACATCGGCACGTCGGCGGTCAGCTCGTCGGTCGCCGAGGAGATGGAGAAGCTGACCTGGGCCACCCGCTGGGGCGCCGACACCGTGATGGACCTGTCCACCGGCAAGCGGATCCACGAGACCCGGGAGGCGATCGTGCGGAACTCGCCGGTGCCGATCGGCACGGTGCCGATCTACCAGGCCCTGGAGAAGGTCGGCGGCGACCCGGTCAAGCTGAGCTGGGAGGTCTTCCGGGAAACCGTGATCGAGCAGGCCGAGCAGGGCGTCGACTACATGACGGTGCACGCCGGGGTGCTGCTGCCGTACGTGCCGCTGGCCGTGGACCGGGTCACCGGCATCGTCTCCCGGGGCGGCTCGATCATGGCGGCGTGGTGCCTGGCCCACCACGAGGAGAACTTCCTCTACACCAACTTCGCCGAGCTGTGCGCGATCCTCGCGCGCTACGACGTGACGTTCTCCCTCGGCGACGGGCTGCGGCCCGGCTCGATCGCCGACGCCAACGACGAGGCGCAGTTCGCCGAGCTGCGCACCCTCGGCGAGTTGACGACGGTCGCCTGGGAGCACGACGTGCAGGTGATGATCGAGGGCCCCGGCCACGTGCCCATGCACAAGATCAAGGAGAACGTGGATCTCCAGCAGGAGTGGTGCCACGAGGCGCCCTTCTACACGCTCGGCCCGCTGACCACCGACATCGCGCCCGCGTACGACCACATCACCTCGGCCATCGGCGCCGCGATGATCGGCATGTTCGGCACCGCCATGCTCTGCTACGTGACCCCGAAGGAGCACCTCGGCCTGCCGGACCGCGACGACGTCAAGGCGGGCGTGATCGCGTACAAGATCGCGGCCCACGCGGCGGACCTGGCCAAGGGGCACCCGGGCGCGCAGGCGTGGGACGACGCGCTGTCCAAGGCGCGGTTCGAGTTCCGCTGGGAGGACCAGTTCAACCTCTCGCTGGACCCGGAGACGGCGCGGTCGTACCACGACGCGACACTGCCTGCCGAGCTGGCGAAGACGGCGCACTTCTGCTCGATGTGCGGCCCGAAGTTCTGCTCGATGAAGATCACGCAAGAGCTCAAGGAGTACGCGGCCCGCGGCATGAAGGACAAGTCGGCGGAGTTCGTCTCCGGCGGCGGGAAGGTCTATCTGCCGCTCGCCTGACCGGTCCGGCATGGTCGACTCGGGTTCACTGAAGTCGGGGTGTCCCGGCGCGGTGGACAGCCCGGATTCAGGGAACCCGAGTCGATCAGACGGGGTCGGCGTCCCGAACGGACGTCAGGCGGGTCAGTCGCGGTGGTGACGGCCGGTGGAGCGCAGCGAGCGACGACCGTTCTCCTGCTCCGGCTCGTTGTCCGCGACCGGCTTGCCGAGCCCGGCGACCCAGTCGACGAACTCCTCGTCCTGCGTGGCCAGCGGCTCCGCCGCGTCCGCCGCGGGCCGCTTCTCCTCGTCGGCCCGGGCCCGGTTGCGCCGGAACAGGCCACCGAGCCGTCCCCGCCGGGAGGGCTGCTCCGCGTCGTCCGTGGACGCCGGTGCGGCCCGCCGAGCATCGCTGTCCGGCCCGCCACTGTCGGCGGTGCCGGACGCGCGGCCCTGCTCGGGTATGCCCGGACCGGCCGGCGGCGGCACGACCGGTCCCGCCGAGGCGGGCGCACCGGTAGCCTCGCCGACCCGGCCGCGCCTGCCGACGGCCCGGTCCGTCGCGTTGCTGGCCCGGTCGGTCATGCTGCTGGCCGGGTCGGTCGTGCTGTTGGCCGGGTCGGTCGTGCTGTTGGTCTGGCCCGTCGTGCTGGCGGCGCGGCCTCTCGACCAGCCCCCGTCGAGCGTGGCGGCGGTCGGGCTGTCCTGGTTCGGCGTGCTGGCGGTCGGATCTGTCGGGCTGCCCTGGTCTGGTGTGCTGGCGGTCCGATCCGACGCGGCGGCGCGTCGAGTGGTGTTGAAGGCGTCCCAGGTGCTGGCGCGGCTCAGGTCCGGCAGCGGCGCCCGGTGCCGGAAGCGGGGCGTCCAGTCGGTCGACTCCTCCGCCGGGACGGGAGCATCCGAACCGGACGGTTCGGGGTCGGCCGCCCCCGTCGCCGATCCGGTGGTCCACGCCGAGGTGACCGGCCAGGCCGGTGCCGTCGGGGCCCACAGGGCGGTCCCCGGGCCGTCGGCGGTCGCCTCACCGAACAACGAAGCGCCGCCGTCGCTCTCGGCCGCGGATCGTTCGGCGCGGCCCGTCCCGGACCCCTCGACGGGTGCGGGATCCCCAACCGGGGTGGTGGTGACCGCCGGCTCGGTGCTGGCGGCCCCGTCGCGCCGGCTCTCTCCACCGGTCCCGACGGTCTGCTCCTGCGGATCCTTGCCGCCGGTCTGATTCGCCTGGCCGGGCTCGGTGTCCTGGCCGGGCTCGGTGTGCCGGCCGGGCAGGGGAGCGTCCTGGTCGACGGGTCCGGCGGAGTCGGCGCCGGTCAGGTCGGTGGCCTTGCCGGACCGGGCCGGCCGCCTGGTGCGCCCAGCGGTCGATCCGGCGGCTGCCGCCGTGTGCTCGGCGGTCGTGCCCGGAGTGACGTCGGCGGGGGTGGACTTCGGCTTGCGCGTACGGCGCGGCTTGGGTGCGGGCGAGTCGGCCGCGCCCTCGCCCGCGCTGCTCGCGCTCGGCGTGGCCGCGTCGCCCGCGCTCGGCGTGCCCGGGGCCGTCGTGCCCGTGACCGGTGTGCCCGGGGCCGTCGTGCCCGTGACCGGCGTGACCGTGGCCGGCGTGCCTGGGGCCGGCGTGCCTGGGGCCGTCGTGACCGGGGTCGTCGGGTCGCTGGTCGTCGTGCGGTCACTGTCCCGCTTGTCCCCGCCGGCCGTGGTCGTCGTCGTGCTGCCGGTCGGGTCGTCGGCGCCCGCGTCGGGCGTCGGACCGACGGCCCCGGTACCGACGGCCCCTGTGTCGCCGGCCGCAGCGGTGGACGTCGCCGCGGTGAACGCCGGGACGGTAGGGGCCGGGTCGGCGGGGCCGATGGGGTCCGCGTCCCGGCTCGACGGGGCCGACTGTCGCCCGGCGGTGAACTCGCCGGTCGGGTCGGTCAGCCAGGAGGCGGGGGCCGGCGGGTTGGTCGCGCGGTCGTGCTGCCCGCCCGTGTGGAGCGCGTCCCGGGTCGGGGTGCCCGCCGTCGGCGCGTCCGGGGTGGTGTCGGCGTGCTGGCGGCGGCCGACCGGCCGGGACGCCTGCCCGGGGGGCGTCGCGTCGGTGGGGACGGCGCCGTGCTGGCCGCTCGCCGTGGTCGCCGGCCAGTCCCAGTGGGCGGGGACGGTGCGTACGGTGGCGGTGTCGTCGGCGGCGCGCGGACCCGGACCGGTCTTGGTCAGGTGCCCACCGGTGGGGGCCGCGTCGGCGGTGGGCTCGGTGTCACGGTGGTCGCCGACCGGACCCGTCGACCTCGCCGCTTCGGCGCCCGGCAGGGGCGGGCCGGCGGGCAGCGGGCGCAGGATGTCGGTCGGCTGGATCGCCTGGGGATCGGCGGTGCGGGCGCCGACGGGCCAGCGCAGCAGGGCGGCGGCCGCGGCGCCGAGGGCGCCGGCGAGGATCGCGATCAGCGCGCCGTAGTAGGGGGTGGTCTGGTAGCGGTCCACCGCGTCGCCGGGGCCAGCGGTCAGGTACGCGAATGCCACCAGCACCGGACCGGCCACCCCGGTCACCCCGCTGATCAGCGGAACCTGGCCGCGCCAGCGGGCCAACCCGGCGGTCGCGGCGCCCGCGAGCAGCGCCACCACGGGCAGCAGGAGCAGCGCCAGACGCTGCGCGGCGGCGTCGTCCAGCCAGTTCGGTTCGAGTACGCCGAGTCGGACCGTGGGCAGCGGGCCGGCCGTGCCGAGCGACGGCAGGACGGAAATGAACGCCAGCAGCCAGACCGCCCCGGCCACGGCCGCCATGTTCCAGCCCAGTTCCGGTCGGAACAGTACGGCGACGGCCGCGCCCGCTCCGATGACCGCCCCGAGAATGGCGCAGATGCCGACCGCCCAGACCGGGTCCACCGAGATCAACTCGGCGGCTCGGGCGGGCTGCATGCAGAGCGGGGCCACGGCGGTGGCGCCGAGTGCGGCCGCGCCGCCGATGGCCAGTTGCCGGCCGATGCTGGCCGGCGGGGTGTCCCGGCGGGCCAGACGCCCGGTCAGGACGGCACCGGCGACGGCGGCGTTCGCGGCGAACCAGCCCACCCAGACGAGCTGGGCCGGCCACTGGTTGACGGTCGTGCCGGTGAAGGCGCCGGTGAGTCGGACGATGCCGAAGCCGTACGCGACGCCGAGCTGGCCGGCTCCGGCCAGCACGCTCACCCCGAGCGCCGTGAGCAGTAATCTGCCCCAGGTCCGAAAGGCCATGTCCGGCACGTTACGCACCTGGTACACCCGATCGCCACCGGCACGCCGCGCGGCGGGGCGAGGCGCGCCCGGCGGGTCTACTTGAGTTCGACCAGTCGGGCCAGGTATGTCGTGTCCCCGACATTGGTGAGCATGTGTACGGCACCGGGGTCCCGGTAGACGACTCCGCCGGTGGGCTCGTCGGCGTCGATCCGGGTGCCGTCGATGGTCTGTACGACGTTCTTCGCGCCCTGGATCGCCACCACCAGGTAGGGGTGGTCGTGCCGGTGCAGCGGCTGCCGCTCGCCCGGTTCGAGCCGGATGTGCCAGACCCGGACCCGGTCGTTCTCGTACACGATCTCCTGGCCCACCGGCCCGAGTTCGGTGCCGTCGATCACATCCGTCATCGTCCACCGTCTAGTTGGGGAAGCACCTCGGCGGCGATCAGCTCGAGGTGGTCGAGGTCGTCGAGGTCGGTCATGCGCAGGTGCACCCGGGTGCCGCCGATCTCGGCGAACTCGCCGATTCGCTGCACGAGCTGCGCGGGCGAGCCGACCACCGGGTCCTCCGGTGGCAGCGCGCTCTTCTCGTGCAGTGGCGCGGCCCGCAGCTGCGCCTCGGCGTCGGTGCGGCCGATGGCCACCACGATCCCGGCGGAGAGCACCAGCGGGGCGCGGCCGGCCTCCGTGCGACCCACGCGGTCGCACGCCTCCCGCACCCGGTCGTACGCCCCGGCGGTCTCGGCCACGGACTTGAACGGCATGTTGAACTCGTCGGCGTAGCGGGCGGCCAGTTCGGGGGTCCGCTTGGGACCGCGCCCGCCCACGATGATCGGCGGTCCGGGCACCTGCGCCGGTTTGGGCAGCGCGGGCGCGTCCACCAGCCGGTAGTGGTCACCGGTGAAGCTGTACGTCTCGCCCATCGGGGTGGCCCACAGCCCGGTGATCACCTCAAGCTGCTCGGCCAGTCGATCGAAGCGCTCGCCGACGGGCGGGAACGGGATGCCGTACGAGGTGTGCTCGCGCTCGTACCAGCCGGCGCCGATGCCGAGGTCGACCCGGCCGCCACTCATCTGGTCGACCTGTGCGACCAGCACCGCGAGAGGGCCGGGCAGGCGGAAGGTCGCCGACGTGACCAGGGTGCCGAGCCGGATCCGTTGGGTCTCGCGGGCCAGCGCGGCGAGGGTCAGCCAGGCGTCCGTCGGGCCGGGCAGGCCCGGGTCGGCGCCCATCGACTGGTAGTGGTCGGCGCGGAGGAAGCCCTCGTAGCCGCCGGCCTCGACCAGTCGGGCGAACCGGAGCTGGGTGTCGTAGTCGGCACCCCGGTGGGGCTCGGTGAAGACCGACACCCGCATGTTCATCGTCCCTCCGCGCCGGCCGCGGCCGGCTGGTCGCGTTCCATCAACAGCTCGTGCAGGTCGGCGCTGACCCGGGCGACGTCGGCGAGGTGGGCGTTGCGACCCAGGGTGCGGGGTCGGGGGATGGCCACCTCGACCACCTTGCGGATCCGGCCGGGGCGAGGACTCAGCACGACCACCCGGTCGGCGAGCAGCACCGCCTCGTCGATCGAGTGGGTGACGAAGACGATGGTGGGCTTGTTCTCCATGTGCACGCGCTGGAGTTCGCCGGACAGTTCCTCGCGGGTGAGCGCGTCGAGCGCGGAGAACGGCTCGTCCATCAGCATCACCCGCGGCTCGCCGATCAGCGACCGGCACAGCGACACCCGCTGCTGCATGCCACCGGAGAGTTCGTGCGGCAGCCGCTTCTCGAACCCGGAGAGCCCGGCCACGTCGAGCAGTTGCCGGGCTCGCTCGCGGTGCTTGGCGCGGCTCCAGCCGAAGATCTCCACCGGCAGCAGGACGTTGTCCAGCACACTGCGCCACGGCAGCAGCGCCGGCTTCTGGAAGAGCATGGCGATGTCGCGGCGGGGTCGGGTGATCGGCGTACCGGCCACGGTGATCTCGCCGGAGGTCAGCGGGAGCAGCCCGGCGATCAACCGCAGCAGGGTGGACTTCCCGCAGCCGGAGCGCCCGAGCACGGCCACGAACTCGCCCTCGGCGACGTCGAGGTCGATGCCGCGAAGGGCTTCGACCCGGCCGGACCGGCCCTCGAAGGTACGCGACACCCCGGACAGTCGGATCATCTGCGGCGTACCTCCGCTGAGTGGACGGTCAGGAATCCGACAAAGGCTAGCTGCCCCGTTGACATTCCGCACCGTCCGGGGTGGTCGTCATGTTGTATCCGTTCCGCAACCCAATACGCCTGGCGTCGCAACTGTGGGTTTCTCGTACGCTGTGCCCGCGAAGAGTCCCCTCACGATGGCGGTGCCCGGCTTGCCCCTCCTGCCGGCACCGTCGCGACAACCCCCGCCGGTGGCCTGCGGTCCCGGTCGGAAAGGACATGGTGCTACTGATGAGAAGGCTGACCCGTACGGTCGCTACGGCCGCGCTGGCCACCGCCCTCGCCCTCGTCTCCGCCTGCAGCAGCGGGTCGGACTCGTCCGACGACGCCAAGGGCGGCAAAGACGGAGCACTGGAGAAGGTGACCTACCTCACCTCCTTCGGCAACTTCGGCCGTGACTCCTACGCCTGGGTGGCGAAGGAGAAGGGCTTCTTCAAGGAGGCCGGCTTCGACGTCGAGATCAAGGCCGGCCAGGGCACCGGCGGCGTGATCCAGACGGTCGTCGGCGGCCAGGCGGACTTCGGGCCGATCGACCTCACCGGTGGTCTGCTCCAGCTCGGTAACGGCCAGGCGAAGGACTTCACCGCCGTGGCCGCGATCCAGCAGCGCACGATGGCGGGCATCGCCACCGTCGAGGGCAAGAACATCAACTCGCCCAAGGACCTGGAGGGCAAGAAGCTCGCCGACACCCCCGGCTCCGTGGTGCGCAACCTGTTCCCGACGTACGCCCGGCTCGCCGGTGTGGACGCCAGCAAGGTGACCTGGGTCAACGGTGAGGCGCAGGCGCTGATCGGCACCCTGGCCAGCGGCTCGGTGGACGGCATCGGCCAGTTCGTCGTCGGCCAGCCGACGATCGAGGCGGTGGCCAAGAAGAAGGCCGTCATGCTGCCGTACAGCAACGTGATGCAGGACCTCTACGGCAACGTGCTGATCACCTCCTCGAAGATCGCCAAGGAGAAGCCCGAGATGGTGAAGCGGTTCACCGCGGCGCTGCTCAAGGGCCTCGAGTACAGCCTGGCGAACTCCAAGGAGGCCGGCGAGATCCTGAAGAAGAACGTCGACGCCGCCAACCCGGTGGCCGCCGCCGCCGAGCTGGACCTGATGGCCGCGTATGTGCGTTCCGGCAACTCCGGCACCGCGATCGGCACGCTGGACAGCGGCCGGGTCGCGAAGAGCATCGCGATCCTGCAGGGCGCGGGCGCGCTCAAGCAGAACATCACCCCCGAGCAGATCATCGACTTCAGCCTCGCGCCGAAGGCCTGATCGTCCGGTCGCCACCAGGGGGTACGTCCCGCCGGATCCGGTGGGACGTACCCCCGTCGCTCGTCGGCCCCCAGGGCCGTCGGATTTCGAGGAGGACAAGATGACCGACGTGCGGTCAGTCGAGCCGGCGGTGACGGTGCCCCCATCCCCGGGTGCCGGCCCGGAGGCGGGACGGGCGGGTCGGGGCGCCGGCCTGCGCGCCGGGGTCGGGGCGGCGCTGCTGCCCGCGGCCGGTCTGCTGGTCGCCCTGGCGGCGTGGTGGCTGATCGCCCGGCTGGAGCTGATCCCGCCGGCCGCCCTGCCGCCGCCGGGGGGTGTGTTCAGCGCGTTCGTCGACAAGCCCGCCCAGATGCTGGAGCACACCGGGACCACCCTGCTGGAGATCCTGGTCGGCTTCGCCCTGTCGGCGGCCGCCGGCGTCCTGATCGGACTGTCCCTGGCCAGTTCCCGCGCCGTGGAGCGGATGTTCACGCCGCTGCTGGTCGCGGTGAACGCGGTGCCGAAGATCACGTTGGGCCCGCTGCTGGTGGTGGCGCTGGGCTGGGGTCAGAAGCCGATCCTGACCATGGTGTTCCTGCTCTGCTTCTTTCCGATCGTGCTGTCCACCGCGACCGGGCTGACCACCACGCCGGCCGACCTGGCCGAGCTGGTCCGGTCGTGGAACGCCTCCCGCTGGCAGGCGTTCCGCAAGGTGCGGTTCCCGGCGGCGCTGCCGCAGATCTTCGTCGGGCTCAAGGTGGCCATGCCGCTGGCGGCCATCGGCGCGGTGATCGGTGAGTTCCAGGCCGGAGAGAGCGGCCTGGGCTACGTCATCCTCCAATACGCGGGCGTCGGCGACTACGCCACCGCCTGGGCGGCCATCCTGCTGGTGGCGCTGGTGAGCATCCTGCTCTACTCCGCGCTCGTGCTCATCGAGCGGATCGCCCTGCCCTGGGTAAGAGAAACCACCAGCAGCCGCTGACCCCGATCGGCAGAGCTGAACAACAAAGGCAACGCGAAGGGCCGGCCCCCACGAAGGAGGCCGGCCCGTTCCGATAACGGTGACGCGGGAGGGCTGTGGCCTACCGTGCCCGGCGGAGGGATCAAGCCTGACCGCCCGGAGCCGGGCACGGTAGGCCACAGCCCTCAACCTGGAACACGACGAGCCGAGCTACCCCGCCAACCGCCAGCGCCCGTTTCGCGCGACCAGCGTGGTGAGCGCCTGCGGCATGAGGCCGGAGTGGTTGTCGGGCGTCATGCGGATCGGGCCGGAGAGGCCGTCGATCTGGGACGTCTCCAGCACGTCGCGGATGCCGTTCCGGTCGACCTTCCCGGCCGGGCCGCCGGCCCGCAGTTCGGCGTCGGCGATCAGCTGGATCGCGTCGGCGGCGAAGGACGAGGCTCCGTTGTAGCCGCCGAAGCGGGCCGTGTAGTCCTGGAACCACTGCCGCCGGGCCGCCTTCGCCGGGGTGGTGGCGATCACGTCGTCGATCACCATGGTCTGGGTGAAGATCAGCGTGGCCCGCTCGGTGGCTCGGGCCGCGGCGCCGAGGAAGAGATCGCCGGCCGCTCCCGCGTCGAAGAACAGCGCCCCCCGGAACGAGGCCTGTTGGGCGCTGGTCGCGGCCAGCGCGGCCTGCTCCGGCGGTGTCCAGACGACCAGCGCGTCGGGCTTGAGCTTGGTGAGTTTGTCGACCTGCTGGCCGACCTCGGTGTCGGTGGTCTTCACCGACTCCTCACCGGCCACCTTGATGCTGGCCTTGGTCAGTTCGCGGCGCAGTGCGAGCATGCCTTCCCGGCCGTAGTCGTCGTTGCTGGCGAGCAGGCCCACCTTGCGGACGTTCTTGCGACGCAGTTCGGTGGTGAGCGCCGCGGCGCTGTCCGCCGCGTTCGGGCCGAGTTTGAACACGTAGCGCCGCTCGGCGACCGGGCTGGCGATCGCACCGGAAGCGGCGAGCGCAATGGTGGGAATCCGCTTGTCGTTGATGATCCCGACCGCGCCGACCGCGCATTCGTTACAGCCGCCCATGACGATGGCGCTGACTTGGGAATCGCTGCTGAACTCGGCGATGTTGCGCAGTGACTCGGCGGCGTCGGAACGGTTGTCCTTGACCTTCAGATCGATCTTCCGGCCGTTCAGTGCTCCGGAGGAGTTCAACTGCTCGACCTTGAGTTTCAGGGCCCGCTGGTATGTCTGACCGACGGGGGCCGCAGCCCCGGAGAGTTCGAGATCGGCAGCGATCACGATCGGACTCGTGTCCTGCTCCGCTCCACCGAACTGGCAGCCGGTGAGCGTGGTGGCCACTACGGCCGATGCGAGCGCCGCGATGGTCGCGGAGCGGATGGGGCTCAACTCAGTCCTCCAGGTGCGGGCGCGGGCGCTGCCCGGTCACCGCCGCTAATCCGTCCTCAGTGGAGGACGGGATCTCCTCTGCCGTACGGTGTGCGCGAAGCCTGCAAAACCTTGCCAATGGCCGGCGCTGTGGTCAAGCGCGGACCCCGGTTGCATTTTCGGGACGGTCATCCCACATGCTGGGGTAACACAATGTTTGCAAAAGCTCACTTTGCATACACGCGTGACCACTCTGGAGTTACATGCCCTGTTCAGGGGCTTGCGGAAATGAAGGTATCAGTTGACCGGATCAGGGGTTCCGCGCCGTCCGACCGTTTCCTGCCTCACTGCGGCTTCCCAAACACGATCTTCTCTGATGAAATCGCGGCCGTGCCGCACGTGGTCCCCTCCGCTTACGGCACGGCTCGGCGGGCCAGGCGGGGAAGAAACGACGGAGGCGATGTCGTGAGCACCGGACCGACGACCCTGCCCGCGCTCGGCGAGAATGCTCGGCGTACGCGCCGGCGCCTGCCGAGACTGCGGGACGCCCGGATCCGGTCCAAGCTGGCGCTGATTCTGGTCGTTCCGGTGGCCGCCGTTATCGCGCTGGCCACCGTCCGGCTGATCTCGGTGGGCGAGGGCGCCTACGACGCCACCCGGGCCCGGTCGCTCACCGCGCTCTCCATCGACGTCAGCGCGCTGACCCAGGATCTCCAGGCCGAGCGGATGGCCGCGGCGGCCTACCTGGCCGCTCCCCAGCAGCCTGCCGACGCGTACAACCTGCGGGTGCGCCAGACGCAGCAGCGCGTGGACCAGTACAACGCCGAGCGGGGCCGCATCGGCGACGTGCCGGCGGCGCTGCGGGACCGGCTGGCGGCGATCGACGACCACCTGTCCACCCTGGACGGCACCCGCCAGGAGGTGCTGGACCGCCGGCAGATGGCGGTCGCCGAGGCGGTGCTGCGCTACGGCGTCATCCTCACCGACCTGGTCGCCTACGGCGACGGGCTGGCCCAGCTGCCCGGCGACGAGAGCCTGTCGGACAGCCGTCGCGCGGTCGCCGCGTTCGCCCGCGCCAAGGCGTCCGTCGCCGAGGAGGAGGCGGTCGCCTTCACGGCGCTGACCGCCGGCCAGCTCGACCCGGAGCAGTTCTCCTCCTTCGTGGCCACGCTGACCAGCCAGCAGGAGGCACTGGTCGCCTTCTCGCTCGCCGCTGACCCCGTGCAGCGGGCCCTCGTCGACAGCACCGTCTCCGGTGACGCGGTCGGCCTCTCCGACCGGGTCGCCACCGACATCACCCGCTCCGTCGGGCAGCGCCCGCTGGTCAGCGCGCAGGACGCCACCGCCGCCATCGGCGCGGTCAACGACCTGATGCGCTGGGCTGAGACCCAACTGCAGGACCGGCTGCTCGAGCAGGCCGACCAGGCGCGTTCGGACGTCATCCGGCAGGCCGTGGTCGAGTCGATCCTGGTGCTGCTCACCCTGATTATCGCGGTGTCGCTGGCCGTGGTGCTGGCCCGATCGCTGAACCACTCGCTGCGCCGGCTGCGCGAGGGCGCGCTCTCGGTGGCCAACCACGACCTGCCGGACGCCGTGCAGCGGCTGCAGAACATGGGCAGCGTGGGTGACGGTGGCGTGGACGAGATCGTCCGCCAGGTCCGGGACCCGATCCAGCTGAACAGCCGTGACGAGGTCGGTCAGGTGGCGTTGGCCTTCAACGTCGTCCACCGGGAGGCGGTGCGGGTCGCCGCCGAGCAGGCCGCACTGCGCACCAGCGTCTCGGCGATGTTCCTCAACCTGGCCCGCCGCAGTCAGACCCTCGTCGACCGGATGATCGGCGAGCTGGACGCGATCGAGCGCGGCGAGGAGGACCCGAAGCGGCTGGCCCAGCTCTTCGAGTTGGACCACCTGGCCACCCGAATGCGCCGTAACGACGAGAACCTGCTGGTCCTGGCAGGCGCCGACTCCGGCGCACCGCGCCGCGACGACGCGTTGGTCGTGGACGTGCTGCGCGCCGCGCAGTCCGAGGTGGAGCTCTACAACCGCATCGAGTTCGGCACCGTCGACACCGACATCTCGGTGGCCGCGCACGCCGTCAACGACGTGGTACGCCTCGTCGCCGAGCTGCTGGACAACGCCACCCGGTTCTCGCCGCCGAACACGACGGTCGTCGCCGACGGTCGCCGTATCCGCGACTACGTCCTGATCCAGATCGAGGACCGCGGGCTCGGCCTCACCGACGAGCAGCTCGACTCGCTCAACCGCCGGCTGGCCGCCCCGCCGAGCGTGGACGTCGCCGCGTTCCGGTTGATGGGTCTGGCCGTGGTGAGCCGGCTCGCCTCCCGCTACGGCATCCGGGTGGAGCTGCGCCGCAACGCGGAGGGCGGCACCGTCGCCCAGGTGACGCTGCCCGCCGCCACCGTGCTCCTGCCCAGCAACCGGGGCCGCGAGCAGGTGCTCACCCGTCCGCGCCAGCCGATGGCGGTCGAGCAGACGCCGCTCACCCCGGTCAACCACGCCGAGTCGTACGCCGGGGCCACCACCGCGGCGGCGACGCTGCCCGACCAGTGGCGGACCAGCGCCCCTGCGCCCGCGCAGTGGCAGTCGCCGGTCGACGCGCGGGACACCGCCCCGGCCGTGCAGGCCGGCGGCTACACCGGGGCCCGCCCGACGGTGCCGCCCGCCGCCGCGCCGGCCACCCCGGTCCCGCCCGCCCGAACCGCGTACAGCAACGGCGCGGGCACCTCGGTGGGCAGCCCGACCGTGGCGTACCCGACCATCGACGCGCTGCCCCGACGCGGCTCGACGGCCGACACCACGGACGGTCGGAGCGCGCCGGTGCTGCCCGTCGGGCCGGTCGCCGGTCCCGGAGCGGTCGCCCCGCCGGCGCCGCCCGCGACGCCGGCCCCGCCCGTGCAGCCCGCCCCGCCGGCCACGCCGCCGACGCCCGCCGCGCCGGTCAGCACCCGGCCGGAGTTCCCCGCCGAGGCGCCGATCTTCCGGGAGATGGAGGCGGTCTGGTTCCGGTCGCACGGCGACGACGCCACCGCGATCTTCACCCGGCCGCAGTTCGACACACCGCCCGCGCCCGCCGACGCCGGCCTGCGGGGGGCCAACGGCGGTCAACCGGCCACCGCGTCCGCGCCGGCGACCGCGCCGGCCCGACCGCCACTGCCCACCCGCACCCCGGGCAGTTCCGAGGGCACCGGAGCGCAGAGCGTGGGAAGCATGGACGGATTCGGCGGTGCGAACACCGGCGGTCGTGGCGGTGCGAGCACCGGCAATCGTGGCGGTGTGAGCACCGGCGGTCGCGGCGCCTCGACGCCGAAACCACCGCCGTCGTACACCCCGCCGGCCGTCCCGACGGCGCCGGTAGCGGCCCCCGCCGCCACGGCGAGCACGCCCCCGCCGGCCACGGACCCGGACGCCTGGCGGACGGCGGCCGACGAGGGCTGGTCGCTGGCCAGCCGGGCCGCCGAGCCGGCCGCCGCCGGCACCACCCGCTCGGGTCTGCCCAAGCGGGTGCCGCAGGCACAGCTCGTGCCGGGTGGCATCGAACCGAAGGGTGGCCGGGACCGCAGCCGGCGGACCCCCGATGAAGTACGCGGCCTGTTGTCGGCCTACCACCGCGGCGTACAGCGTGGTCGGACGGCCGGCACGGACCTGAACAGCACCTCGACCAAGGAGAGCCGATGAACAGGCCAGCTGCCATGCAGGACATGGGTTGGCTGCTCACCAACTTCGCCGACAGCGTGGCGGGCATCGCCCACGTGGTGGCGGTGTCCGCCGACGGGCTGCTGCTCGCGTCCTCCCGGGACCTGCCGGGGGACCGGGCGGACCAGCTCGCCGCGATCACCTCCGGCGTGGTGAGCCTGACCGAGGGCGCGGCCCGGATGTTCAGCGCGGGCGGGGTGTTGCAGACCGTCATCGAGATGGACAGCGGTTACCTCTTCCTCATGTCGATCAGCGACGGCTCGTCGATGGCCGTGCTGGCCGCGCGGAGCTGCGATGTGGGCCAGGTGGGCTACGAGATGGCGCTGCTGGTGGAGCGGGTCGGTGCCGCGCTGGTGCCGCTGCCGAGGGACGCGGTGCGTTCGTAGCGCCGGTAGACCCGGCGCGCGGACCGCGCGCCGGAACAGGGATGGGAGGCGGTGTGGGCCGGCTCCGCTGGGGACGAGGAGGTGATCATGGATGGACCAACGGCGCGCTGACCCGCGCGGCGCTCTGGTGCGTCCGTACGCGGTCACCCGTGGTCGTACCGAGCCCCGGCAGGACATCGCCCTCGAGGCGGTCCTCACGGCCTCTCCCACTCAGGTTGCCGAGTCCCGTTTCGCGGGGCACGACAAGCACCGCATCGCCACCGTCTGCGAGGGCCGTGCACAGTCGCTGGCGGAGATCGCCGCGTACACCCGGATGCCGCTGGGCGTCGCCCGGGTACTGGTCGCCGACATGGTGGCCGAGAGCCTGCTGACGTTACACACTGCTGCTCCCGCCGAGGGGTTCGAGGAGCGGATGGAACTGCTTGGAAGGGTGCTAAGTGGACTTCGCAGGCTATGACCCCCCCGCTGGGGGGCGGCCGAGCCGGGGAATCGTCTCCGCGAAGATCGTCGTCGCGGGCGGCTTCGGCGTCGGTAAGACGACCCTCGTCGGCTCGATCTCCGAGATCACGCCGCTGACGACCGAGGCGGTGATGACAGCCGCGGGTGTCGGTATCGACGACCCGTCCAAGGTGCCGGGCAAGGAGACCACCACGGTCGCCATGGACTTCGGCCGGATCACCATGGCCCAGGACCTGATCCTGTACCTGTTCGGTACGCCGGGTCAGACCCGCTTCTGGTTCATGTGGGACGAGATCATCCGAGGTGCGGTGGGTGCCGCCGTCCTGGTGGACACCCGCCGGATCACCGACGCGTTCGCCCCGCTGGACTACTTCGAGAACCGCAACCTGCCGTACGTGGTGGCGCTGAACCGGTTCGACGGCGCTCCCCAGTACGAGCTGGAGGAGATCCGCGAGGCGCTGGCCATCTCGCCGCAGGTGCCGTTGGTGATGACCGACGCCCGGCACCGGGATTCGGTCAAGCAGGTGCTGGTGACGGTGGTCGAGCACGCGATGCTCCGGCTCCAGGCCGAGCACGGTCGGGGCTTCCCCACGCCGGTCGGCTGAACCACCGCGTCGTGGCCGGCACACCAGGGCCGGCCACGACGCGTCAGTCGACCCGGAGCCGGTAGCCGCGCTTGACCACGGTCTGCACCACGCGCGGCGCGCGCAGGCCGGCCCGCAGGCGTGCCACCGCCATCTCCACCGCGTGCTCGTCGGCGCCCCGGGGGAGGGTCCGCAGCAGCGCGGTGCGCGACAGCACCCGTCCGGGGGCCTGGGCCAGCGCCCGCAGCACCGCCATGGGGGCGGGAGCCAGCGGGCGTAGTTCCCCGTCGATCACCGCCGCGTGCCCGCGCAGGGTGAGCAGGTGCCCGCCGGCCTTGAACGTCAGGGTCCGGCGAGGCAGTTCGTCGACGATGGTCCGCACCAACGCGCCCAGCCGGGCCCGCCCTGGCGCGCTCACCGGCACCCCGTGGCGCAGCAACGGCTCGGCGGTCACCGCGCCGACGCAGCTGGCCAGCACGTCGCTGCGGAGCGCGGCCACCACCGCGTCGGTACGGTCCCCGGCGGCCCGCAGCAGCGCCTCGGCCGCCGGTGCCGAGGTGAACGTCACCGCGTCCACCAGCCGGCCGGCGATCAGGTCGATCAACCGGTGCAGCGGCGCCGGGTCGGTCGGCGGCGCCCAGCGGTAGACCGGCACCTCGATCACCGTGGCGCCGGCCGCCTCCAGCGCGAGCGTGCACTCGGGCTGCCGCTCACCGTGCAGCTGCATGGCGATCACCTGCCCGGCCACGCCACGGCGGCGCAGGTGATCGACCACCTCGTCGCAGCTCTCCGACGCCGGTGACCACTGGTCGTGCAGCCCGGCCGCGCGGATCGCGCCGCGTGCCTTCGGGCCCCGGGCGACGACGTACGAGCTGGCGAGCACCGAACGCAGTGGTTCGGCCAGCCCCCAACCCTCGGCCGCCTCCAGCCAGCCGCGCATCCCGATGCCGGTGTTGGCCATCAGGATGTCGGGTGGCTGGTCCAGGCAGGCGCGGGTCGCCTCGCGCAGTTCCGTGTCGTCGGACAGCGGCACGATCCGCAGCGCCGGGGCGAGCACCACGCGGGCGCCCCGGCGTTCGAGCAGCGCGGCCAACTCGTCGCGCCGCCGGTCGGCGGTCACCCCGATGGTGAAGCCGGCCAGTTCTTCCCGCATCAGCCCTCCCGTCGCAACCGCACTTCGACGATCCCGTCGTGGCAGCGCGTGTCGTGCCGGGCCACGGCCATCCCGGGCAGGTCGAGGCACTCCCCGGTGCGCAGGTCGTACACCTGCTTGTGCAGCGGGGAGGCGACCGTCGGCACGCTGCCGCGGCTGCCCACGATGCCCCGCGACAGCACGTACGCCCCGGAGACCGGGTCGCGGTTGTCGATCGCGAACAGCCCGTCCACGGTGTGGAAGAGGGCGACCTGCACGCCGTCGACCAGGGCGGCGGCGCCCCGGTTCGGCTCCAGCCGGTCCAGCGGGCACACCGGGGTCCAGGTCAGCGTGGTGGTGGGGCTCATCGCCGTACCCCCGGAAGGCCGAGGGTGACCGGCTGCCGGCGGTGACCGCCGGGCGGACCGTCACCACGCGCGGGCACCGGCTGGCCGCGCTCCTGCGCGAAGGTGATCGACGGGTCGGGCACGTCGGGGGCGTTGACGAAGGAGGTGTAGCGGCGCAGCCGCTCCGGGTCGTCCAGCACGTCGCGCCACTCGTCGGAGTACGACGCCACGTGTCGGGCCATCGCCGCGTCCAGGTCGGCGCAGAGCCCCAACGAGTCGTCCACGATCACCGCGCGCAGGTGGTCCAGGCCGCCGTCCATGGCCTCGATCCACCCGGCGGTGCGTTGCAGCCGGTCGGCGGTGCGGATGTAATACATTAAAAATCTATCGATTAGTCGAATCAGTGCTTCTGTCGACAAATCAGTGGCGAACAGGTCGGCGTGGCGGGGCCGGAAGCCGCCGTTGCCGCCGACGTAGAGGTTCCAGCCGGTCTCGGTGGCGATGATGCCGAAGTCCTTGCTGCGGGCCTCGGCGCACTCCCGGGCACAACCGGAGACCGCCGACTTGAGCTTGTGCGGCGCGCGCAGCCCGCGATAGCGCAGCTCCAGCGCAACGGCCAGCCCCACCGAATCCTGCACCCCGTACCGGCACCAGGTCTCGCCGACGCAGGACTTCACCGTGCGCAGCGCCTTGCCGTACGCGTGGCCGGACTCGAAACCGGCGTCCACCAGGCGTCGCCAGATCTGCGGCAGCTGCTCCACCCGGGCCCCGAACAGGTCGATCCGCTGCCCGCCGGTGATCTTCGTGTAGAGCTGGAAGTCCCGGGCGACCTCGCCGATGACGATCAGCTTCTCCGGGGTGATCTCGCCGCCGGGGATGCGGGGCACCACCGAGTAGCTGCCGTCGCGTTGCAGGTTGGCCAGGAAGTGGTCGTTGGTGTCCTGCAACGACGCCTGCTCCCCGTCGAGCACGTGGCCGTTGCCCAGCGAGGCGAGGATCGACGCCACCACCGGTTTGCAGATGTCGCAGCCGCGTCCCCGGCCGTGCTCGGCGACCAGCCGGGAGAACGTGCGGATGCCGCGGACGCGGACGATCTCGAACAGCTCGCGGCGACTCACGTCGAAGTGCTCGCACAGCGCCGTGGACTGTGCCACGCCGGCCGCGTCCAGCAGCTGCTTGAGCATCGGCACGCAGGAGCCGCAGCTCGTGCCCGCCCGCGTGCACGCCTTCAACGCCGGCACGTCCGCGCAGCCGCCCGCGATGGCGTCGTCCACGTCGCCGCGGGTGACCGCGTTGCAGGAGCAGACCTGGGCGGTGCCGGGCAGCGCTCCGGCGTCCGCGCCGCCGCCGTCCGGGGCGAGCAGCGCCAGCGGAGCGGCCGGCAGCGGGCCGCCCACACTGGCCCGCAACGTCGGGTACGCGCTGGCGTCACCCACCAGCACCCCGCCCAGCAGAGTGTGCGCGTCGTCGGAGAGGACCAGTTTCGCGTACACCCGGGTGGCCGGGTCGGTGAACGTGACGTCCAGGCAGTCCTCGGTGGTGCCGTGCGCGTCGCCGAACGACGCCACGTCGACACCGAGCAGTTTCAGCTTGGTGGCGGTGTCCGCGCCCGGGAAGGTCGCCGCGCCGCCGACCAAACGGTCGGCCACCACCTCGGCCGTCGCGTACCCGGGGGCGACCAGGCCGTGGCAGGTGCCGTCGACCGCCGCGCACTCACCGACGGCCCAGACGCGCTCGTCGGCGCTGCGGCAGGTCGCGTCGACGAGCACCCCGCCGCGCGGACCCAGCGGCAGGCCGGCGGCCCGCGCCAGCTCGTCGCGGGGCCGGATGCCGGCGGCCACCACGACCAGCTCGGCGTCGACCACGCGGCCGTCGGACAGCTCCAGGGCGTCGACCGCGCCGTCGGCGCCAGCCCGGATCGCGGTGGTGGCCACCCCGAGGTGGGTACGCACACCCAGCTCCTCGACGTAGCGGCGCAGCATCGCACCACCGGCCTGGTCCACCTGCACCGGCATCAGCCGGGGCGCGAACTCGACCACGTCGGTGCTCAGGCCGAGCAGGCGCAGGGCGTTCGCCGCCTCCAGCCCGAGCAGTCCGCCGCCGATCACCGCGCCGACCCGCCGGCCCCGCGCGTACGCCCGGATCGCCGCCAGGTCGTCCAGGGTCCGGTAGACGAACACGCCGGGCAGGTCGGCGCCGGGCACCGGCGGCACGAAGGGGTACGACCCGGTGGCCAGCACCAGCGCGTCGTAGCCGTACTCGCCGACGGCGGTGGTCACCACCCGCCGGGCGCGGTCGATGGCGGTGGCCGGCTCACCCAGGCGCAGTCGCACACCGTCGTACGGGGTGTGCACGTTGAGCTCGTCCTCGCTCACCCCGTCGAAGTACGCCGAGAGCCGCACCCGGTCGTACGCCGGACGCCCCTCCTCGGCCAGCACGGTCACCCGCCAGCGGCCCTGCGGATCACGGGCGCGCAGCGCGTCGACGAAGCGCTGCCCCACCATGCCGTTGCCGATGACGACCAGGTCCCGACCGCTCATCGCGTCACCTCCACCGATTCCGCTTCGGACAGCCAGTCGACGATGCCGCCGACCGCGTCCCGGCATCCGCCGCATCCGGTGCCGGCCCGGGTCCCCGCCACCACCGCGTCGACCGTCCGCGCGCCGGAGCGCCAGCACCGCACCAGCGCTCCCTTGGTGACGGTGTTGCACTGGCAGACGACTGCCGCGTCCGGCATCAGCGCCGGTGACGCGCTCGGCGCCGCGACGGCCCCGCCCAGCGCCCGGCCCAGCAGCAGGGCCCGCCGGTCGGCCGGCACCGGGTGACCCCGGTCGAAGAGCTGGATCACCGTGCCGACCGAGGGGTTGTCGCCGAGCAGGATCGCGCCGATCAGCCGCTCGTCGTGGATCCGTAGCCGGGCGTACGTGCCCCGGGCCGGGTCGGCGAAGGTCAGCTCCTCGCCCGGCCCGCCGCCCGCCGCGTCGCCCATCGCGGCCAGGTCGATTCCGGCCGCCTTGAGTCGGGTCACCACCGGCCGGGGTCGGTAGCGGGCCAGCGGGTCGGTGCCGGTCAGCACGTCGGCGAGCACCCGGGCCTGGGCCCAGGCGGGTGCGACCAGCCCGGTGATCGCGCCGTCGTGCTCGGCGCAGTCGCCGAGCGCCGAGACCCTCCGGTCGTTGGTGCGCAGCCGGTCGTCCACCACCACGCCGCGCCGCACGGTCAGCCCGGCGGCCTGCGCGAGGGCGGTGTCCGGGCGTACCCCGCAGGAGAGCACCAGCAGGTCGGCGTGCAGCGACCGGCCGTCGGCCAGGTCGAGGCGGACGCCGGTGTCGTCGGCGACGACTCCGGTCGCCGGCACCGCGAGCTGGATGGTGACGCCGAGCCGGGCGAGCGTGCCGGCGAGCACCGCGCCGGCCGCGGGGTCGAGCTGCCGTTCCATGAGGTGCCCGGTGTGGTGCACGACGGTGGTGGCGAGCCCCCGGGTGGCCAGGCCGCGGGCGGCCTCCAGGCCGAGCAGCCCACCACCGAGCACGATCGCGCTGCGGGCCCCGTCGGCGACGGCGAGGATCCGGCGGCAGTCGTCCAGGGTCCGGAAGGGAACGACCCGCTGCGGCAGGTCGGTCGGGTCGAGGCCGGGCAGCGGCGGCACCACCGCCCGCGCGCCGGTGGCCAGCACCAGGTGGTCGTAGGAGATCCGTTCGCCGTCGCCGGTGCGGACCTCGCGGGCGGGCCGGTCCACCGCGGTCACCGGCACGCCGGGGCGCCTGTCGATGCCGTGCCCGGCGGCCTCGGTCAGCTCCACGTCCGGTTCGGCGATCCGGCCGGTCAGCAGCGTGGAGAGCATGATCCGGTTGTACGCGCGGTGCGGCTCCGCCCCGAGCACGGTGACCTTCCGGTCTCCCTCGCGGGCGTGCAGCTCGGCCGCGAGCCGGGCACCGGCCATCCCGTTGCCGACGATCACCACTCGGGCCGTCATGCCTTCTCCACCCGGACCGCGCAGATCTTGAACTCGGGCATCCCGGAGATCGGGTCCACCGCGTCGTTCGTCACCGAGTTGGCTCGGCCGGCGCCGGGCCAGTGGAACGGCGCGAAGACCGTGTCCGGGCGGATCCCCGCGCTGAGGCGGGCCGGCGCGCGCAGCTCGCCTCGGCGGGACGTGACCCGCACCGGGTCGCCGTCGTCGATGCCCAGCCGGGCCGCCAGGTCGGGGTGCAGCTCGACGAACGCCTCGGGCGCGGCGCGGCGCAGCGCGGCCACCCGGCGGGTCTGGGTGCCGGACTGGTACTGGGCGAGCACCCGGCCGGTGGTGAAGTGCAGGGGATACGTGGCGCAGACCTCCTCGGCTGCCGGCCGGTGCTCCACGGCGTGGAACCGGGCCCGGCCGTCCGGGGTGCCGAACCGGTCGGCGAAGAGCCGTGGCGTGTCCGGCCCGTCCTCGCTGGGGCAGGGCCAGAAGACACCGTCGGTCTCGTCGATCCGGGCCCAGTCGATGCCGGCGTAGTCGGCGACCCCGCCGGCGGAGGCGCGGCGCAGCTCGGCGAACACGGTGGCCGGATCGGTCGGAAACCGCGCCGCCGCCGTCCCGGCGTCGCCCAACCTCGCCGCCAGGTCGGCGAGGATGGCCAGGTCGGTGCGGACGCCCGGCGGAGGCGGGCGCAGCGCCCGTCGACGCAGCACGCGGCCCTCCAGATTGGTCATCGTGCCGTCCTCCTCGGCCCACTGCGCGGTGGGCAGCACCACGTCGGCCAGGGCCGCCGTCTCGGAGAGCAGCAGGTCGGCGACGACCAGCAGGTCGAGGTCGCGCAGCCGGCCCTCGATCCGGGCGGCCCGGGGAGCGGAGACCACCGGGTTCGAGCCGAACACCAGCAACGCCCGGGGGCCGTCGGGGGTGCCGAGCGAGTCGAGCAGTTGGTAGGCCGGCACGCCCGGGCCGGGCAGGTCGTCGGCCGGCACGCCCCAGACACCGGCGACGTGTTCCCGGGCCGCCGGATCGTCGATCCTGCGGTAGCCGGGGAGCTGGTCGGCCTTCTGCCCGTGCTCGCGCCCGCCCTGGCCGTTGCCCTGGCCGGTGAGGCAGCCGTACCCCGAGCCCTCGCGGCCGGGCAGGCCGAGAGCGAGAGCGAGATTGACGTACGCGGTGACGGTGTCGACGCCCTTGGCGTGCTGCTCGGCGCCGCGCGCGGTCAGGATGATCACGCGGCTGCCGGTGCCCAGCGCGCGGGCGGTCGCCTCCAGGTCGGCCACCGGCACGCCGGAGAGCTGTTCCGCGCGGGCCGGCCACCAGGCGGCGACGCTGCGGCGGACCGCGTCGAAGCCGGTGGTCCGCTCGGCCACGTACGCCTGGTCGACCCACCCTTCGGTGAGCGCGATGTGCAGCAGCGCGTTGGCCACGGCGAGGTCGGTGCCGGGCAGCGGTTGCAGGTGCAGGTCGGCCTGGCGGGCGGTGGCGGTGACGCGGGGGTCGACGACGATGAGCCGGCCGCCGCCCCGGCGCTGCTCGGTGAGCCAGCGCACCAGCGGCGGCATGGTCTCCGCCGGGTTGGCGCCGACCAACAGCAGGGTGTCGGCCCGGCCGAGGTCGGCCAGCGGGAACGGCAGCCCCCGGTCGACACCGAAGGCGCGCAGCCCGGCGGCGGCCGCAGAGGACATGCAGAACCGTCCGTTGTAGTCGATGTTGCGGGTGCGCAGCGCGACCCGGGCGAACTTCCCCAGGGCGTACGCCTTCTCGTTGGTCAGCCCGCCGCCGCCGAAGACGGCGACCGCGTCCCGACCGGAGCTGTCACCGATGGCGCGCAGGCCGGTGACGATCCGGTCCAGCGCGGCGTCCCAGGTCGCCGGGCGCAGCTCGCCGCTGACCGGGTCGCGCAGCAGCGGGGTGGTCAGCCGGTCCGGGTGGTCGAGCAGTTCGGCGGAGGTCCAGCCCTTCTGGCAGAGCCCGCCCCGGTTGGTGGGAAACTGGCGGGGGAGCACGCTCACCCCGGTGTCGTCCTCGCGCAGCGTCATGCCGCACTGAAGGGCGCAGTACGGGCAGTGCGTCGCCACCTCCCGGGGGGTTCGCCCCGGTCGAGTTGCCGGCCATGCACCGTCTGTCATGTCCCGAAAGCGTGCCGCCGGGCGGTTTCCGGTCCGGGTCTCTTCTGTTTCGGTCCTGTCAAGTGGGGCTCACACCGCACAGGGGCAGCGGACGTGACGGGCGGGTGATGGCGGCCCCGGACGGACGCGTGACCAGCGGCGGCGCCGGGCTTCATCTCCTGGGATGGTCAGCGTAAGTCGGCGCGGCGGGGCGGCGGGTAAGGACGTCACCCGCGCGTGGGTTCGCCGCGGACCCGCTCATGCGTTCACCCGGAGCTGCCCGGCGACGCGGTCGAGTCGGTTCACCGGCCATGGCGGAACGATGGTCCCTGCTGGCCAGGGCGCGCCCGTGAGTGCTCGCCCGTGGAGATCTTGGACAGTTTCCGTTAGCTCGTAACGGAAACTGTCCAAGATCTGGGGCGGGGCAAGAGCGGCCCCGGCACGAACGGGTCCGCCGGGTCTCGGGTCCTTGCCGGCCGCGCTGTCTATGACCACCTTGCGATCAGTGCTTATAATGTGGGAAACCTGTCTCAATTTATGGGAGACTGCGATGAGCGTGGTGGACGTCTTCGACGCGGTGGCCGGTACCTATGACGAGGCCCGTCGGCGGCTCGTGCCCTGCTTCGACGCGTTCTACGGCACCGCCGTCGAGGTGGCCGCGCCGCCGCTGCACGCCGCGCTGGCCGCCGGCCGTACCCCCGAGGTGTTGGATCTGGGCGCGGGCACCGGCCTGCTCTCGCTGCTGCTCGCCGCGGCGGTGCCCGGGGTCCGGCTGACCCTGGTGGACGCCGCACCGGCGATGCTCGCCCGCGCCGCCGACCAGTTGAACGCGCGGTCCGTGCCACACCGAACGGTCCGGGCCGACCTGGCGGACGAGTTGCCGCCGGGCCGGTACGACGCGGTGGTCAGCGCCCTGGCGATCCACCACCTGGACGACGCCGGCAAGCGCGCGCTCTACCGGCGGGCCGCTGCCGCGCTGGCGCCAGGCGGGGTGTTCGTCAACGCCGAGCAGGTCGCCGGCCTCACCCCGGCGCTGGACCGGCGCTACGACGAAGTCTGGACAGCCAGGATCACCGAGCTGGGCTCGTCCCCCGAGGAGATCGCCGCCGCCCGGGAACGGATGAGCCACGACCGCCCGGCGACCGTGGCCGACCAGTGCCGGTGGCTCGCCGAGGCGGGCCTGGTCGACGTCGACTGTTTCTTCAAGGAGTGGCGCTTCGCGGTGTTCGGCGGCCGGGCCGGGTAATCCCGGCGGAATGTACGTTTCGCCGCCCCGGGGCGAGTCGATGGGCGTGGGGATGACTGGGGGTCATACCGCTGGGTAGTCTCAGCGGCATGACTGCCAAGGTGACGTTGTCGTTCACAGACGAGACGATCGAGGAGGCCCGACGCTTCGCCAAGCGCGAAGGGCTGTCCCTCTCGGCGTGGATGGACCAGGCCGCCCGCGAGAAGGCGCTGCGCGAGGTGTTCACCGCGCACGCCGCCGCCGTGGGTCGTGCCGGCCTCGACCTGGAGTCCGCCGCCCTCGCCGACGCCCGCGAGGTCGGCATGGTCAACGATCTCTACTCCGGCGGACGGCCGCGTGCTGCGTAGGGGTGAGGTCTGGCGCATCGAGGGCGCCCGGGAACGCCTCGGGCTCGTGATCAGCTCGGACGTCTACAACTCCACAGACGTGCCCATCGTGATCGTGGTCGAGGTGGTCGAGGAATCACTGCTGCGCGACTCACCCCTTGCCGTGCCGATGGGCCGGTACGTGGTGATGCCCGACCGGATCTCCGCACCGATGAAGAAATGGTTCACCGACTGCGTGGACGTCGCCGACACCGAGACCATGCTCCGGGTCGGCCGCGCCCTGCGCATCCTCCAGCAGCTCTGAGCCATCGGACCTCACCATCGCCGCCGGCCCGTGGTGCGGTAGGCGTTTCCGGGTCGACCCGTGACGGGCACTGCCAGGTAATCCCGCTTTCCTAGCGTTCCTCCTCGTCGCATCGACGAGGAGGAGCCGCCGTGAGCGCGCTCACCAGCACCGCAGTCCGGTGGCGGCAACCTCGGCGTGCCCGCGGTGCAGCTGGTCGGGCTGGCGGTGCTCGCCACCGCCGGCGCCGCGTACCCCCGGTTGGTGCCCGCGGTCTACCTGCCGCTGATCGTGCTGGCCGCGCTGGCGGCGGCCCGCTGGCTGGACACCGTGCCCGGCGCGCGCAACGAGCCCGGGTCGCTGCGCGAGGCTGCCCGGGACCCGCACACCTGGATCATGTCGCTGCTCTACATCGGCACCTTCGGCTCGTTCATCGGGTTCGGCTTCGCGTTCGGCCAGGTGCTCCAGCTCCAGTTCGCCGAGCGGTTTCCCACAGCCGTCGACGCCGCCTGGCTGACCTTCCTCGGGCCGCTTGTGGGCTCGCTGATCCGGCCGCTGGGCGGCCACCTCGCCGACCGGCTCGGCGGAGCCCGGGTGACCTTCTGGAACTTCGTGGCGATGGCGATCGGCGCCGGCACGGTGCTGTACGCGGCCCGCGAGCGCTCGTTCGGGCTCTACCTGGCCGGCTTCCTCGCCCTCTTCGTCTTCTCCGGTGTCGGCAACGGCTCCACGTACAAGATGATCCCGGCGATCTTCCAGGCCCGGGCGGCGGACGCCGTGGCCACCGGCACACGTGACCCGGAGGCCGCCGCGCGGTGGGCGCGGCGGATGACCGGCGCGTTGATCGGCATCGCCGGCGCGATCGGCGCCTCCGGCGGGGTGCTGGTCAACATCGCCTTCCGCCAGTCGTTCCTCGGCTCCGGCAACGCCGATTCCGCCTACCTGGCGTTCATCGGCTGGTACGCGCTGTGCTGCGCGGTGACCTGGTTCGTCTACCGGCGTCCGGGGTCCCATCGGCTCGCCGGGGTGTGATCCGGGTCATGACCGGCGCGTCGCCGCGCGGCATCCCACCCCCGTTTTGACCTGCCGATGGGGCGCCGGGTATCGTTGCCTGCTGTTGTACGACATCCAGAGGCGTGCCCTATCAGGTACGCTTGGTCGTTCGTGCGCGCTGGTCCGGCCTGCTAGATCTGGTCACCTCGGCGCGCGACCCCAGACCGACGACGAGACAAGGTAGACCTGTGCGTACGTACAGCCCGAAGCCGGGTGAGATCGAGCGTCAGTGGCACGTCATCGACGCCTCTGATGTCGTGCTGGGCCGCCTGGCCACCCACGCCGCCACGTTGCTGCGTGGTAAGCACAAGCCGACTTTCGCGCCGCACGTCGACACGGGCGACTTCGTCGTCATCGTGAACGCGGGCAAGGTTGCGCTGACCGGCAACAAGCGCCAGACCAAGGTCGCTTACCGCCACTCGGGTTACCCGGGTGGTCTGAAGCAGGTCGGCTACGACGAGCTGCTGACCAAGCGCCCCGAGCGGGCCATCGAGCTGGCCGTGAAGGGGATGCTCCCGCACAACAAGCTCGGCCGTCAGCTGATCAAGAAGCTGAAGGTCTACGCCGGTGCCGAGCACCCGCACCTCGCGCAGCAGCCGGTGCCGTTCGAGATCAAGCAGATCGCGCAGTGAGCGCGGGCGAAGGAAGCAGCATGACCGACATCATCGAGACCGAGGTCGCCCCGGAAGCCCCCGAGGCTACCGAGGCGCCGGCGCCCGTCGCCCGCGCGCCTCGTGGTGACCGGCCGATCCAGACCGTGGGCCGCCGCAAGGAGGCCATCGTCCGGGTCCGCATCGTCCCGGGCACCGGCAAGATCACCTGCAACGGGCAGGACCTCGAGGCGTACTTCCCGAGCAAGGTGCACCAGCAGCTCATCAAGGACCCGCTGGTCACCGCCGAGAAGCTCGACCAGTTCGACGTCATCGCCAACCTGCGTGGCGGCGGCACCACCGGCCAGGCCGGTGCGCTCCGGCTGGGCATCGCCCGCGCGCTGATCATCAGCGAGCCGGACGACCGCCCGGCCCTCAAGAAGGCCGGCTTCCTGACCCGGGACGCCCGGGTCAAGGAGAGCAAGAAGTACGGCCTCAAGAAGGCCCGTAAGGCTCCCCAGTACTCGAAGCGCTGATCTTTCCCAGCGCGTTGTACTTCTGACGGACGGCCGGTCCGCCTCCCCTCGACCGGGGAGGTGGGCCGGCCGTTCCGCTTTCTCCTTCTCGGTAGTGCTCATCGGAGGTTGGCGGGTATGGGTCGGTTGTTCGGCACGGACGGCGTACGCGGGCGGGCGAACGCGGATCTCACCCCCGAATTGGCGCTCGCGCTCGCCGTGGCCGCCGCGCACACACTCGCCGAGACGGACCGCAGCCACCCGCCGCTCGCCGTGGTCGGCCGGGACACCCGGGCCAGCGGCGAGATGCTGGAGGCCGCCGTCGTGGCCGGGCTGACCAGCGCCGGCGCCAACGTGGTACGCGTCGGCGTGCTGCCCACCCCGGCCGTGGCGTTCCTCACCGCCGAGGCGAAGGCCGACCTCGGAGTGATGCTCTCCGCGTCGCACAACCCCATGCCGGACAACGGCATCAAGCTCTTCGCCGCCGGCGGGCACAAACTGCCCGACGAGATCGAGATGCGGATCGAGGCGGCCGTCGAGACGAACGCCACCACCGCCTGGGACCGGCCGGTCGGCGCCGGCGTCGGCCGGGTGCACGACCTGCTCGACGGTGCGGACCACTACATCCAGCACCTCGTCGGCACCGTGCCGCACCGGCTCGACGGGATCAAGGTCGTCGTCGACTGCGCCAACGGCGCCGCCGCCGAGGTCGCGCCCGTCGCGTACCGGGAGGCCGGGGCCGAGGTCATCGCGATCCACGCCGAGCCCGACGGGCTGAACATCAACGACGAGTGCGGCTCCAACCACATCGAGGCGCTGCGCGAGGCCGTCGTCGAGCACGGCGCCCACCTGGGCATCGCCCACGACGGTGACGCCGACCGCTGCCTGGCGGTCACCGCCGACGGCGACGAGGTCGACGGCGACCAGGTGATGGCGATCCTCGCGCTGGCCATGCGCGACGCCGGCACGCTCACCCAGGACACCCTGGTGGCCACCGTGATGAGCAACCTCGGCCTGCGGCTGGCGATGTCCGCGCAGGGCATCCGGCTGATCGAGACCAAGGTCGGCGACCGGTACGTGCTGGAGGAGTTGCGCGCCTCCGAGCTGGCGCTCGGTGGCGAGCAGAGCGGCCACATCGTCATGCCCGCGCACGCCACCACCGGCGACGGGGTCCTCACCGGCCTGCACCTGATGGCCCGGATGGCCGCGACCGGCAGATCCCTGGCCGAGCTGGCCTCCGTCGTCACCAAGCTGCCGCAGGTGCTGATCAACGTCCCGGTCGGCGACCGCACCGTCGGCGCCGCCGCGCCGGCCGTCCGTGCCGAGGTCGAGCGGGCCGAGGCGGAGCTGGGCGAGACCGGCCGGGTGCTGCTGCGCCCGTCGGGCACCGAACCGCTCGTCCGGGTGATGGTCGAGGCCGCCACCGAGGCGACCGCCCGCGAGGTCGCCGAGCGCATCGCCGACCTGGTACGCACCGCCAGCCCCGCCGGGTCGTAGTCGAGTGGACCGGGGCTTTGGCCCGGCGCGTCAGCGGGTCAGGGCGCGCAACCGGGTGACCGCCTCGGTCAGCACCTCCGGACGCTTGCAGAACGCGAACCGGACCAGTCGTCGGCCGGCCTCGGCGTCGTCGTAGAAGACCTGGGTCGGCACGGCCACCACGCCGCAGCGCTCCGGCAGCGACCGGCAGAACTCCACCCCGTCCGAGCCGCCGAGCGGGGTGATGTCGGCGGTGACGAAATACGTCGCCTCCGACGTCAGCACCTCGAAACCGGCGTCGGTGAGGCCGCCCACGAGCTGGTCGCGGCGCTGCTGGAGCCCGTCGCGGAAGCCTGTGTAGTAGTCGTCGGGCAGGGCCAGCGCCACGGCGACCGCAGGTTGCAGCGGAGCGGCGTTGACATAGGTGAGGAACTGCTTCACCCGCAGCACGGCCGAGACCAGCGCCGCCGGGCCGCTCACCCAGCCGACCTTCCAACCGGTGCAGGAGAACGTCTTGCCGGCCGACGAGATGCGCAGCGTCCGCTCCCGCATCCCGGGCAGCGCGGCCAGCGGCACGTGCGGACCGGACGCGTCCGTGAACACCAGGTGCTCGTAGACCTCGTCGGTGACCGCGTACGCGCCGTACTCCTGACACAGCTCGGCCACCAGCGCCAGCTCGGTCGGCGTGAACACCTTGCCGGTCGGATTGTGCGGTGAGTTGAGCAGCACCAGTCGGGTACGCGGCCCGAACGCCGCCCGCAGCGCCGCCGGGTCGAAGGCGTACCGGCCGTCCGCGGCGGGACGCAGCGTGACCGGCCGCCGGACCGCGCCGGCCAGCGCGATCGAGGCGGCGTACGAGTCGTAGTACGGCTCGAAGCAGACCACCTCGTCACCCGGCTCGCACAGCGCGAGGATGCTGGCCGCCACCGCCTCGGTCGCGCCCGCCGTGATCACGATCTCGCCGTCCGGGTCGTACGACAGGTCGTGGAACCGCCGCTGGTGGGCCGCGACGGCCGCGCGCAGGGCGGGTATCCCCGGACCGGGCGGGTACTGGTTGTGCCCGCCGCGCAGCGCCTCGGCGGCGGCGGCCAGCATCTCCGGCGGGCCGTCCGTGTCCGGGAAGCCCTGGCCCAGGTTGACCGCCCCGGTCCGTACGGCGAGGGCGGACATCTCGGCGAAGATCGTCGTGCCGAACGGCCGCATCCGGGCCACCAGCGGGTCGACATCGGTGCTCGTCGTCACCTGCGCCAGCCTACGGGCACCCGGCGGCGCAACCCCAGCCTCACTCGGGCTCGCAGCGGGTCATCCAGTACCCCTGGCTTTTGTCGATCACCGGCTTTCCGGCGCCGGTGATCGTGATCGTGCAGTCGAGGGGCTTCTCGGCCACGCCGTCGGGCCAGGTCGCCTCCACCATGACCCGGCTCTGGCCGTTGGTCCGGATGGTCGTGCGCCACGGCAGCTTCGCGCTGTCGACGTGGATGAGATCACTCTCGGCGTCGTAGTAGGCGATGTCCGCCTCACCCACGCCGGACACCTGGTAGACCACGGTCACCGGCGCGGGCCCCGACGTCGGTTGCGTGATCGGCTTCTTGGTGGGCCCGGCGGTGGTGGTCTCCGGATCGGTGGGCGCGGTGGGCTCCGGCGCGACGCTCGGCGGCCAGCCGTCGTCGTCGAAGGGGCCGGTGTCGTACGGGTCCTCGGCCACCGGCTCCCCGACGAACTGCCCGACCAGGGGCCCGGCCACGCAGAAGCAGCCGCAGACGGCGAGGGTGAGCGCCGCGACGACCGCGACGACGATCCCGACCACGCGACCGTTGCCGCCGGAGGGGCGACCGGCCGGCGGATAGCCGGGATAGAGGTAGGGCGGTGGATAGCCGGGTGGTGGGTAACCCGGCGGTGGGTAACCCGGCGGTGGGTAACCCGGCGGCGGATAGGCGGCCGGGATGGGTGCCGGCGACGGGGGTGGTGGCCAGGGAGCCGCCGCGGTGGGCGTCCACGAGGTTCCGGTGGGATCGGGTGTCCACGGCGCGGAGGGCGACGCGGGTGTCCACGGCGGTGGGGGTGCCCAGGGCTGGCCCGGGGCCAGTGGGTCGGGCATCGGGAAAGAGCCCGGCGCGGCCCAGTCGGACGGCGGCGTCGCCGGCTGTCCCGCCGTCGGATCCGGCGGCGTCGGGGTTGGTTCCGGGGGTGACGTCGGGGGCACCTCGGGTGGGGGCGCGTCGGACATGGCTGCTCCGGGCGGGAGTGGGTATGGGGCCAACGGGCCAGGGGAGCGCGCGCCGAGCCCGCCGGAAGACTGTCGTACCCGCTGGCCGTCCGCAACCCCGTCGGGTCGGTGGCACCGCGACCGGTCCGGTGACACTCGTCCCATTGCGGCCCGCCAACCACTGATCGCTCAAATTCGGTGCTTGTTTAGCCGACTTTCGAGCACCCATGCTGAGCGAAACTGGGTTAGGCTGCGGGCCATGTGTGGAATCGTGGGATACGCGGGCGCGCGCCCGGCACTGGGCATCGTGCTCGACGGGCTGCGGCGGCTGGAATACCGGGGCTACGACTCGGCGGGCGTGGCGATCGTCTGCGATGACCAGCTGCTGACCGAGAAGAAGGCCGGCAAGCTCGCCAACCTGGAGAAGGTGCTCTCCGAGCGCGCCGCCGACGACCCGACCTCCTGCGCGGCCAGCCCGATCGGCATCGGTGACGGCACCACCGGCATCGGGCACACCCGGTGGGCCACCCACGGCGGGCCGACCGACCGCAACGCCCACCCGCACCTGGCCCCCGACGGGCGCGTCGCGGTGATCCACAACGGCATCATCGAGAACTTCGCCAAGCTCCGCGCCGAACTGGAGGCCGACGGCGTCCAGTTCACCAGCGACACCGACACGGAGTGCGCCGCGCACCTGCTCTCCGCCGCGCTGGCCGACCTGCGCGCCGCCGGCCAGCCGGACAGTCCGCAGCTGCTCGCCGCCGGCATGCGCGTCGTGTGCCAGCGGCTGGAGGGCGCGTTCACCCTGCTCGCGGTCGACGCCGGGGTGCCCGGCGCGGTCGTCGGCGCCCGGCGCAACTCGCCGCTGGTCGTCGGCCGCGGCGAAGGGGAGAACTACCTGGCCAGCGACGTGGCCGCGTTCATCGAGCACACCCGGGAGGCGGTGGAGCTGGGTCAGGACCAGATCGTCCTGATCACCGGCGACAGCATCGAGATCACCGACTTCGACGGTCAGCCCGCCAGCGGCAAGGACTTCCACATCGACTGGGACTCCTCGGCCGCCGAAAAGGGTGGCTACGACTGGTTCATGCTCAAGGAGATCGAGGAGCAGCCGCAGGCCATCGCCGACACGCTGCTCGGCCGGCTCACCGAGACCGGTGAGATCGCCCTCGACGAGGTCCGCCTCAGCGACCAGGATCTGCGCGACGTCGACAAGATCTTCATCGTGGCCTGCGGCACCGCGTACCACGCCGGCATGGTCGCCAAGTACGCCATCGAGCACTGGACGCGGATCCCCTGCGAGGTGGAGCTGGCCAGCGAGTTCCGCTACCGCGACCCGGTGCTCGACCGGTCCACGCTGATCGTGGTGATCTCGCAGTCCGGCGAGACGATGGACACGCTGATGGCGCTGCGCCACGCCAAGGAGCAGAAGGCCCGGGTGCTGGCGATCTGCAACACCAACGGCTCGACCATCCCCCGCGAGTCCGACGCCGTGCTCTACACCCACGGCGGGCCGGAGATCGCCGTCGCCTCCACCAAGGCGTTCCTCACCCAGGTCGTCGCCTGCTACCTGATCGGTCTGCACCTGGCCCAGGTCCGCGGGATCAAGTTCGCCGACGAGGTCGGCGCGGTGGTCGCGCAGTTGCAGGACATCCCGGGCAAGCTGCGCGAGCTGCTCGACCGGATCGAGCCCGTCCGTGAGCTGGCCCGGGAGCTGAAGTCCGAGCCGACAGTGCTGTTCATCGGCCGGCACGTCGGCTACCCGGTGGCCCTGGAGGGCGCGCTGAAGCTGAAGGAGCTGGCGTACATGCACGCCGAGGGCTTCGCCGCCGGTGAGCTGAAGCACGGCCCGATCGCCCTGATCGACAAGGGCACCCCGGTGATCTGCGTGGTGCCGTCGCCGGTGGGCCGGGGGATGCTGCACGACAAGGTCGTCTCCAACATCCAGGAGGTCCGGGCTCGTGGCGCGCGGACCATCGTGATCGCGGAGGAGGGCGACGAGGCCGTCGTCCGGTACGCCGACCACCTGATCTACGTGCCGCGTACGCCGACCCTGCTGGCCCCACTGGTCACCACGGTGCCGCTGCAGGTGCTCGCCGCCGAGATCGCCGCCGCCCGGGGGCACGACGTGGACCAGCCCCGCAACCTGGCCAAGTCGGTCACCGTCGAGTAGCGCGTCGTCAGCGGCCCAGCACCACGCGGGCCATCCCGTCCAGCGCCGGGTTGTCCGGCTCCCAGTAGCCGGTGTGCCCGCCGCGACCGCTGGGGAACACCCGGCCGCCGAACCCGGGGTCGGCCGGGTCGTGACCGAACCACAGCTCGTGGCCGGTCCGATCCGGCCACCCCAGCACGGCGGCGAGCGGAGCGGCGCCCAGCAGGACCCGGCGGCCCAGCTCGTCCACCGGCCGGGCCAGGCGGATCACGTCGTCCGGAGCGCTGCTGGCCCACACCTCTGCGGCCGGTACGCCAAGCTCGGCGGCGTGCGCCGCACCGACCCCCGGTGAGCCGACGAACATCAACGCGTCGGCCGCCAGCCCGTGCTCCCGGGCGGCGATGCCCACCACCAGCGACCCGTAGCTGTGCCCGAGCACGGTCTGCCGCGCCGGCGGCCCCTCGTGGGTGGCGCGCAGCCCCTCCTGGAAGCGGTGCAGCGCCCCGCCGGCGTCCCGGGCCTGGCCGGCCGACGCCGCCTCGGTCAGGAAGTCCGGTGCGTCGTAGTCCAGCCACAGCACCGCCGCGCCGCGCTCACCCGGCGCGAGTGTCGCGCAGCGCTCCAGCACCCGGGCCGCGCGACCCAGCTCGCCAGGGGCGTCGTCCAGCCCGGCGGTCATTCCCGGCACGTACGTCAGCACCCGGTCGGCGTGGTCCGGGTCGCCGAGCGCCACCACCACCCGACCCTCACCGGCCGGGTCCAGCCCCAGCAGGTACGCCCGCGGTTCCCCGGTCGCCAGGCGCTCGGTGAGCGTGTCCAGGCCGGCCAGCCGCGCCGCCACCGCGCGCAGCCGCAGCGACGCGAGCGGCCCCGGCGGCACCCGGGCCAGCAACCGCCGACGCTCGGCCAGCAACTCCGCGCGCCGCGCACCGAGCCGCAGGCGGTTGGCCTGGTCGCGGGCGGCCACCGGCACCCCGTCCAGGCCGCCGACGAGGGCCGGCTCGTGCCCGACCAGCCACCGTCGCTGCGCCGGGGTCAACCCGGACCACCAGGCGCGCACCAGCGCCGGCGTCGCCCCGGAGGCCGGTCGGCCGGGCGGCGGTGGGGACGCCCAACCGGTGCCGGCGGCCCGGGCCAGCTCGTCCAACCGGTCGGCGGCCTGCCGGTCCGCCGCGTCGGCCAACTCCAGCGCGCCCCGCAGCGCCGCCGCCACCCCGGCCGGCTCGGTCGGTCGGGGACGAGTCGGATCGACGTGCACGCCACCGGACCGGTCCACCACCAGGCCGGCCGCGTCGGCCCGGGCGACCGCCTCGGCGAGCCGCGCCTTCGCCACCACGAGGCACCCGGCCAGCTCGGACAGCACCTGATCGGCCTCGATCAGCGCGGGCGCCACCGAGGTCACCTCGCCCCGCAGGCCGCCCAGCCGAGCGTCCGCCGCCACCGCTGCCGCGCCGGACCAGCCGCCCCGCAACCGCCCGGCGGAACCGGCCAGCTCGCCGGCGTGCCGCTCGACCGGACCGGTCAGCCCGGCCCAGGCCGCCCCGGCCGCCCGCCAGCCGCCCGGATCGGCGGCCCAGAGCTGCCGGTAGCCGACCCCGCTCACCGGGGCAGGACGGCGAACCGGCCGGCCGCCCGGTCGTCCACCGTCTCGTACGCCTCGGCCGCGGCCCGGACCCCACCGGCGGTCGCCGCCACGTCCGCTCCCAGTCGGCAGAACCACGCGTGCGCTGCCGACTCCAGCCCCGCCAGAGCCGTGGCGGCCCGCCAACCCGGCGCCGGCACCAGCAGGCCGGGCACTCCGGCCAGACCCCACGCCAACCGGTACGCCTCGTCGTCGAGCGCACCGGCCACGGCGCGCAGCTCCTGCGGCCGGACGGCGAACGGCTCCTCGGTCATGACCCCCACCCCCGTGCACGATCGGCATCCACGCGCTGACGCTAGGCAGGGTCGGGCCGTGCCGGAGTGCCCTGTGGACAGCCGGCTGCGGCCGTACCCCGGTGTGTCCACAGGCGTTGCCCACGGCGGGCCCGACGGCTAATCTGCCGCCTCGGCCGCCGGTAGGGTGGTCTGGTGATCGTCGCTGTCGGCATCGACGTCGTCCTGGTCGACCGGTTCACCCGGTCCCTGGCGCGGACGCCGCTGCTTGCCGACCGGCTCTTCACCGCGGCCGAGCGGGCCACCCGCTCCGGCACCCCACGCTCGCCCGAGTCGCTCGCCGCCCGGTTCGCCGCGAAGGAGGCCGTCGCCAAGGCGCTCGGCGCCCCGGCCGGGCTGAGCTGGCACGACTGCGAGATCGTGCCCGATAGGGCTGGCCGGCCCTGGCTGACCGTCTCGGGCACCGTCGCGGCGGCGGCCGTCGAGCGGGGGATCAACCACTGGCACCTCTCGCTGTCGCACGACGGCGGGATCGCGTCGGCGATGGTGGTCGCGGAACGGTGACGTCGGCCGGGTGGCCGGGGCGGCCCACTCGCGAGCGGAATGGGGCACGGTGACATGAGAGCGGTGTGGCGGGCGGCCGACGTACGGGCAGCAGAGGCGGGGCTGAAGGGCACACTGCCGGAGGGCACGCTGATGCAGCGGGCCGCCGCCGGGTTGGCCCGCCGGGCTGCTCTGCTGCTCGCCGAGCGGGGCGGGGTGTACGGCGGCCGGGTGCTGCTGCTCGTCGGCTCCGGCGACAACGGCGGTGACGCCCTCTACGCCGGGGAACGGTTGGCCCGCCGGGGCGTCGAGGTGTCCGCCCTGCTGCTCAGCCCGGGGCGGGCGCACCCCGCGGGGCTGGCCGCGCTGCGCGCCGCCGGTGGCCGGCTGGTCGACCGCCCGGGCGGCCCCGTCGACCTGGTCCTCGACGGCATCGTCGGGATCGGTGGCGCGGGCGGGCTGCGGGCGAGCGCGGACGAGGTGGTCCAGCGCCTCGACGACCTGCGCGGGCGCGACGGCGCTCGGGCCACCGTGCTGGCCGTGGACGTGCCGAGCGGGGTGGCGGTGGACACCGGGCACGTGCCGCTGGTCGCGTCCGGCCGGCCCGCCGCGGTCCGCGCCGACGTGACGGTGGCCTTCGGCGCGTTGAAGCCCGCCCTGGTCGTCGGACCGGCAGCCGTCCTGGCCGGGCACGTGGAGCTGGTCGACATCGGGCTGCGGCCCTGGCTGCGGGGCACTCCCGCGCTGCGGGTCACCGAATGGTCCGACCTCGTGCAGTGGTGGCCGCAGCTGGGCGCGGCGTCGGAGAAGTACACCCGGGGTGTGGTCGGGGTGGCGACCGGCTCGGCGACGTACCCGGGCGCGGCGGTGCTCTCCGTCGGCGGGGCGCTCGCCGGGCCGACAGGGCTGGTCCGCTACGCCGGCGGCGCTCGGGCCGAGGTGCTGCACCAGCACCCCTCGGTGATCGCCACCGGGCGGGTCGCCGACGCCGGCCGGGTGCAGGCCTGGGTGTGCGGCTCGGGGCTGGGCACCGGCGACGACGCGGCGGCCGAGCTGCGGGCCGTCCTGGCCGCCCCGGTGCCGGTGGTGCTCGACGCGGACGCGCTGACCCTGCTTGTGGACGGCTCGCTCGCCGACCGGCTGCGCGGCCGGGACGCGCCGATCGTGGTCACCCCGCACGACCGGGAGTTCACCCGGCTGTGCGGGGAGGAGCCCGGCGCCGACCGGGTCGGGGCCGCGCTGCGGCTGGCCGCCTGGATGAACGCGGTGGTGCTGCTCAAGGGGGACCGCACGGTGATCGGCACGCCGGACGGCCGGGCGTACGTCAACCCGACCGGCACCCCGGCGCTGGCCACCGGCGGCACCGGCGACGTGCTGGCCGGGCTGCTCGGCTCGCTCCTGGCGGCCGGGGTGCCGGCGGACCGGGCGGCGGCCTCGGCCGCGTACCTGCACGGGCTCGCCGGTCGGGAGGCGGCCCGCGGCGGCCCGGTGACCGCGCCCGACGTGGCGACCGCCCTGCGCCCGGTCGTCGCCCGGCTGGGCTGATCGTCGCTGTTCGGGGCCGGTTGGCCGGCTCGGCGGGCCGGGCCGTGCGTCGCCGCCCACCCGGATCAGGGCGGAAAGTAGGCTGGGCGTATGTGGCAGGCCGAGGTACGCGTCGATCTTGATGCGATCCGCGAGAACGTGAGCCGGCTCCGCTCCGGCACCACCGCCGAGCTGATGGCGGTGGTCAAGGGCGACGGGTACGGCCACGGGATGATCCCGTCCGCCCGCGCGGCGCTGGACGCGGGGGCCGACTGGCTCGGCGTGTGCACCCTCGACGAGGCGCTCACGCTGCGTCGGGCCGGGATCACCGCGCCGGTGCTGGCGTGGTTGCTCGCGCCGGGGCTGCCGCTGCACGAGGGGGTCGGCGCCGGGGTGGACCTCGCCGCTGCCAGCCTGCCGCAACTGGACGAGATGATCGAGGCGAGCCGGCGTGCCGGACGCCCGGCCCGACTGCACCTGAAGATCGACACGGGGCTGTCCCGGGGCGGCGCCACCGTCGCCGACTGGCCGGCGCTGCTCGACGCCGCCGCGAAGGCCCAGGCCGACGGCCTGGTCGAGGTGGTCGGCGTGTGGAGCCATTTCGTGTACGCGGACATGCCCGGCCATCCGACCACGGACCGGCAGCTCGCCGTCTTCCACGAGGGGCTGGCCATGGTCGAGCAGGCCGGGCTGCGCCCCCGCTGGCGGCACCTGGCCAACTCGGCGGCCACCCTGACCCGCCCGGACACCCACTTCGACCTGGTTCGCCCCGGGCTGGCCGTCTACGGTCTGTCCCCGGTGGCCGGCGAGACGTACGGGCTGCGGCCGGCGATGACCGCGCGGGCCCGGGTGATGCTCACCAAGCGGGTGCCCGCCGGCACCGGCGTCTCGTACGGGCACACCTACACGACCGAGGCCGACGCGAATCTCGCCGTGGTGCCCCTCGGGTACGCCGACGGTGTGCCCCGGCACGCGTCCAACACCGGGCCGGTGCAGCTCGCCGGTGCGCGGCGGACGATCTCCGGGCGCGTCTGCATGGACCAGTTCGTGATCGACTGTGGTGACGACCCGGTGGCCGACGGCGACGTGGCGACCCTGTTCGGCAGCGGTGCCGACGGCGAGCCGACGGCCGACGACTGGGCCGAGGCGGTCGGCACGATCAACTACGAGATCGTCACCCGGTTCGGCAGCACGCGGGTGCCGCGCGTCTACGACGGCGAGCGCTCGCCGTGAGCGCGAGGAGTGAGCCGGGGTTGCGAGCCCCGCAGTCGCGAACAAAGGTGACGCCGTGACGTACCGCATCCCGCGGCCGCGGACCGCCGCCGGCCGGGTCGCCGGCCTGGTCGGCGCCGCGGTCGGAGTGGCGGCGGCCGGCCTGGCCGCCGGCGTCGCGACCGAACGCACCCTGGTCCGCCGGCTCAAGGCCGACCCGGCCGACCGCTACGCGCACGAGAGGTTCGGCGAGCAGCGGTACGACGACGCGTTCCGGCTGGAGCTGCCGGACGGCACCGACATCCACGTCGAGGTGGTCGAGCCGACCCGCCCGGTGCCGGGGCACCCGACGGTGGTGCTGGTGCACGGCTTCTGCCTGGACATGGGCACCTTCCACTTCCAGCGCCGGATGCTCGCCGCGCGCGGCGACTACCGTGTCGTCGCGTACGACCAGCCCGGTCACGGCCGGTCCGGCCGGTTGGAGACCGGGGAGTACGACCTGGCGGTGCTCGGCCGGACGCTGCGCCAGGTGATCGACCGGACCGCCCCGGAGGGGCCGCTGGTGCTGGTCGGCCACTCGATGGGCGGCATGACCATCATGGCGTTCGCCGAGCTGTTTCCGGAGCTGTTCGGTGACCGGGTGGTGGGCACCGTGCTGATGGCCACCTCGGGCGGGTTGATCGCGGAGACCAAGCTGGTCGCGCCGGCGCTGCTCGGCCGGGTCGGCGGGCCGGTGCTCTACATGGTCAGCAACGCCACCCGGTACGGCGGCCCGGTGATCGACAAGGCCCGCAAGTCCACGTCCAACGTGGCCTGGCTGCTCACCCGCAAGTACGGCTTCGGCACCCGCAAGCCCAGCCCGGCGCTCGTTTCGTACGTGGAGACGATGAACTCCCGGACCTCCGCCGACACGGTGACCCGCTACCTGCGGACGCTTGCCACGCACTCGCGCTTCCCGGCGCTGGCCGCGTTGGCGAACGCGCCGGTGCTGGTGGTCGTCGGCGACAAGGACATGATCACTCCGGTGACACACTCGGAGGAGATCGTCCGGCGGTTGCCACACGCCGAGTTCATCAAGATCAAAGATAGTGGCCACGTGGTGATGCTGGAGCACGCCGACGAGGTCAACGCCGCGCTGGCGCGGTTCCTCGAGTCACTGGAGAGCATGGAGGACCGGTGAGTTTCGTCGTCAAACTGCCGACCGTCGAGGACACTCGGGAGTTCGGTCGCCGGCTGGCCAGGCTGCTGCGGGCCGGTGACCTGGTGCTGTTGACCGGTCCGCTGGGGGCCGGCAAGACCGCGCTCACCCAGGGCGTCGGCGTGGGGCTCCACGTTCTCGGCGACGTCACCTCGCCGACGTTCGTGATCGCCCGCGTGCACCGGCCCGACCCGGCCCGGGGTGGCCGGGTGGCCCTGGTGCACGCCGACGCGTACCGGCTGGGCGCCGCCAGCGACCCGCGTGCCGAGATCGACGACCTGGATCTGGACGCCTCGGTGGACGAGTCGGTGACCGTGGTGGAGTGGGGCGAGGGCCTGGTGGAGCAGTTGGTCGACGCGCACCTGCGGGTCCGTATCGACCGCCGCGACGACGACACCCGGATCGTCGAGCTGGAGCCGGTCGGTGGCGACTGGGCCCGACGGCTCGCCGAGCTGAGTTAGGGCCCGTGTCGGCGCGGCGTTGTCGGACCCGGTGCCTAGAGTGCGGGGGACCGACCCGCGCTGGAAGAGGTTCCTGATGCCCGACGACGCCCCCGCCCTGGATCTGCTGGCACTGCTGCCGGAGCAGTGGCGTGCCGTGCTCACCCCGCACCTCGATCCGGCCCGCACCGCCGCGCTGGCCGAGTTCGTCGCCCGGGAGTACGCGACGCAGACCGTCTTCCCGCCGTTGGAGGATCTCTTCTCGGCCTACCGGCTCTGCCCGCCGCAGAGCACCCGGGTGCTGATCCTCGGGCAGGATCCCTATCACCGCGCCGGGCAGGCCCACGGGTTGAGCTTCAGCGTCCGCGAGGGGGTGGCGGTGCCGCCGTCGCTGCGCAACGTCTTCAAGGAGTTGGGCGAGGACGTGGGCGTGGCCAAGCCGCGCAGCGGCAACCTCGACGGCTGGGCCGCGCAGGGCGTGCTGCTGCTCAACGCGGTGCTGACGGTGCGCCAGGCCACCCCGGGTTCGCACGCCAACTCGGGCTGGGAGGAGTTCACCGACGCCACGATCCGGGCGCTGAACGCCGCACCCGACCGGGTGGTCTTTTTGCTCTGGGGCGGCTACGCGCGCAAGAAGGCGGCCCTGGTTACCAACCCGCAGCACGTGGTGCTGGAGGCTGGCCACCCCAGCCCGATGAACCCGCGCGGCTTCCTCGGCAGTCGCCCGTTCAGCGCGGCCAACAAGGCGCTCGCCGACGCCGGCCGGCCCACCATCGACTGGGAGCGCACCGCGGGCTGATCCCTACGGCGCGGGCCGCGTCGCCAGCTCAGTGGCGTGGGCCGCGTCGCCGGCTTGTTGGTGGGGCGTGGGCCGTGCGGCCGGTTTTTGTTGTGGTGCGGGGGCCGCGCCGCTGACCTCTGCGGCGTGCGCCGCGTCGCCGGCTCTGCGGCGTGCGCCGCGTCGCCGGCTTGTTGGTGGGGCGCGGGCCGTGCCGCCAGCTTGTTGTTGTGGTGCGGGCCGTGCCGCCTGGCGAGACCGCGTGGCCCTTCGCCGCGCGGCGCGGGTCAGCCCTCGGCAGCGAGTTGCCGCGCCCGGTAGCGGCGCAGTAATTCGGCGGCCCGCGGCTCGGTCAGCTCCAGCTCGACCAGCGGCACCACCCGATAGTCGCGCCCGCCGTGGCGCACCTCGATCGTCTCGGGCAGCTCGTCGCACATGGTCGCCCTGATCTCGCCGTACCGGGTCGACCAACGGTGCTCGCCCGGCTCCTCTGGCTCCAGCCACACCCCGCCGAACTCGCCCCACCGGGCGTTCCACCGCTGGCCGTAGTTCGCCTTCAGCCAGCCGGTGAACCGTTTCGAGTCCTGCCAGCGCAGGGCGATCTCCACGGCGTCCACCGGCACCGGCGCGCCCTGCAACAGGGCCGCCGTGCCGCCGGTGAGCACCTGCGGAAAGTCGGTGAGTCGGTCCAGCGTCTCATCCAGGCCCAGCTCGTCGATGCGTTGGGCGATCGGCCGGGCGGCCAGTTCGTCGATGCGGGCGTCGAGGTGCGCGTCCAGCGGCTCGACCTCGACCACCATCTGCACGTCCATCGCGGCGAACAAGCGCTCCAGCACCGCAAGGCTCGCGGCGCGGCTGCCGCTCTCGATCCGGGCAACAGCCGCCTGGGTGACCCCCGCCGCCTCTGCCAACTCGGACTGGGTCAGGTCGCGCAGGTGCCGTTGCTGGCGGACAGCCCTGCCGAGCAGGGTGGCGAGGCGCGTCGGCGGCATGCCGACATGGTGGACCGGGCACGGCCGAGGAGAAACCGCTGAGCCGGATTCACGACTGCGTGGCCTGGGTCCGAGATCCCGGCGACCCGGCGCCGTCGGGTGGGCCATTCCCTGATGAGCGGTATTCCTGTGGGTCATAAATATGACTCACAGGTATACCGTTTCTCACCGCAAGTGGCCTCCGGCCGAGCGGTGGCGTCCGCACAGGTCGACTGAGAACGGCCAGGACGGTGAGAGCGGCCAAGACGGCCAAGGCGGCCGATGCGGGCGATAGCGACAGCCCTGCTCGACGGCCTGAACGGCCGGAGTGGCCATGACGACAGTCGGAACGGCCAGGACGACCCGCTTAGAGCGGCCCAGGCGGCCGAGGATGACAGGCGGCCGGGCTTGAGTGGCCGGGCTTGAGGGGCCGGGCTTGAGGGGCCGGCACCCAGGGTGCCAGGGCGTCCAGGAGTGAGTGGCTGACCCTGGGCGCAGGCAGGGGGCGGGGCGTGGCCGGGCGGCGGTGGTGGGGCCGCTAGGCTGGCTAACCGTGCTCGTACTCGTGGTGGACAGCTCTACCCCCGCGGTGACCGCAGCGTTGGTGGAGATCTCGGCGGACGGCGTGACGTCCCGGGCGCACCGGTGCACGGTCGACGCCCGCGCGCACGGTGAACTGCTCGCGCCCCAGGTCGACGCGGTCCTCGCCGACGTCGGAGCGCGCCCGCGTGACCTGGGCGCCATCGTCGCCGGCCTCGGCCCGGGGCCGTTCACCGGGCTGCGGGTCGGCCTGGTCACCGCCGCCACGATGGGGCAGGTGCTCGGCGTCCCGACGTACGGCGTCTGCTCCCTGGACGGCATCGGCTACCCGGCGGCGGCCGGCGAGCCGGTGCTGGCCGCCAGCGACGCCCGCCGCAAGGAGCTGTACTGGGCCGTCTACGACGGCGCCGGTCAGCGGATCGTCGGGCCCGAAGTGTCCGCCCCGGCGGTGGCCGCCGCGCGCGCCCGGGAACTGGGGGCGACGGTCGCGGTCGGCGACGGGGCACACCGGTACGCCGAAGCCCTGGACCTGCCGGTCCGGGTCGAGCCGCGCTACCCGGAGGCCACCGTGCTGGCGCAGCTCGCCGCCGAGCGGATCCGGGCCGGCGCACCCGGCGAGCGGCTCACCCCGCTCTACCTGCGCCGTCCGGACGCCGTGGCGGCCACCGGCCGCAAATCGGTCCTGCCGTGAGCACGACGGTACGGCTGGACCCGTTCCGCTGGTGGCACATCGACGAGGCGATGCCCATCGAGGTGGACCTCTTCGGCGCGGAACACTGGTCGCCGGCGATGTTCTGGAACGAGCTGGCCAACAGGCACCACTATCGGGTCGCCACCGACACCGACGGCACCCTGCTCGGCTATGCCGGGCTCGCCGGAGCCCCACCGGACGAGGTGTGGGTGCAGGTCATCGCGGTCCGCCGGGACGTCCAGCGGCGCGGTGTCGGGCGTGTCCTGCTGGAGGAGCTGCTCGCCGAGGCGGCCCGACGTGACGCCCGCAGCACCCTGCTGGAGGTCGCCGTGGACAACGTGGCCGCCCAGCGGCTCTACGCGATGTACGGGTTCGAGCCGATCGGGGTGCGTCGCGGCTACTACCAACCGAGCAACACCGACGCGCTGGTCATGCGGCGCGACGCCGAGCCGACCGGGGACGGACCACACGACCATGGCTGACGAACCGCTGATCCTGGGCATCGAGACCTCGTGCGACGAGACCGGCGTCGGCATCGTACGCGGGCACACCCTGCTGGCCGACGCGCTCGCGTCCAGCGTCGAGGAGCACGCCCGCTTCGGCGGCGTGGTGCCCGAGGTGGCCAGCCGGGCCCACCTGGAAGCCATCGTGCCGACCATGCAGCGGGCGCTGACCGAGGCCGGTGTCACCCTGGCCGACATCGACGCCATCGCGGTCACCTCCGGGCCCGGGCTGGCCGGCGCGCTGCTCGTCGGCGTCGCCGCCGCCAAGGGGTACGCGCTGGCGGCCGAGAAGCCGGTGTACGGCGTCAACCACCTCGCCGCGCACGTCGCGGTGGACACGCTTGAGCACGGCCCGCTCCCGGAACCCGCGATCGCGCTGCTGGTCTCCGGCGGGCACTCGTCCCTGCTGCTGGTCGATGACCTGGCCCGGGGCGTCACCCCGCTCGGCGCCACCATCGACGACGCGGCCGGTGAGGCGTTCGACAAGGTCGCCCGACTGCTGGGGTTGCCGTTCCCGGGCGGCCCGCCCATCGACCGGGAGGCCCGCGCCGGTGACGCCGCCTCGATCGCGTTCCCGCGTGGCCTCACCGCCGCCAAGGATCTCGCCGCCCACCGGTACGACTTCTCGTTCTCCGGGCTGAAGACGGCGGTGGCCCGCTGGGTCGAGGCGCGGCAGCGCGCCGGCGAGCCGGTGCCGGTGGCCGACGTCGCCGCGTCCTTTCAGGAGGCGGTCTGCGACGTCCTGACCAGCAAGGCGCTCGCCGCCTGCCGGGCGCAGGGGATCGAGACGCTGGTGATCGGCGGTGGAGTGGCGGCGAACTCCCGGCTGCGGGCGCTGGCCGAGCAGCGGGCCGAGAAGTACGGCATCCGGGTGCGGGTGCCCCGGCCGAAGCTGTGCACCGACAACGGGGCGATGGTGGCCGCGCTCGGATCGCACCTGGTCGCCGCCGGGGTCGCGCCGAGCCGGCTGGACCTGCCGGCCGACTCGGCGCTGCCGTTGACAACGGTCAGCGTGTGACGGGGGCACCGGAGATGATCGTGCGGATGTGGGAGGCGCGCGCCGAGGCGTACGGCGTCGCCGACCTGATCACCTGGGTGTGCGACACCGCCCTGCCCGAGTTGGAGCACGACCCTCTGCACGTGTCGAGCGAGGTCTTCTCCTCCACCGACCACCGTGTCGTGGTCATCTCCAAGTGGCGCAGCAGCCCGCGTCCGCTGCCCGATCCACCCGCCCTGCTGGTGGCCCGCGCCCCGCACTCCTGGGATTTCACCCAGGTGGACCGCTGACGGGGGCCACCTCCACGGGTGGTCAGCTGCGGCGCAGCATCCGGTAGGTGGCGATCCCGCCGGTGCCGAGCGCGGCGAGGAAGACCAGCCAGACGACTGTGCTGCTGACTCCGACCTGTGGGCCGGCGTTCGCTCCGGCGGCGGCGAGCAGGCCGTCCTTGCCGGGGGCGGGCAGCGCGGCCGGCGGCAGTTCGGGCCACCGGACCAGTCCGGTGGACTCCAGCATCTGCATGTGGTGCTGCACGAAGGCGTTGGCGTCCTCGCAGAGCTTACGAACTGTCGCGTCGCGGGTGCTGGCACGCACCGCGCCGATCACCGGGAAGATCTTGCCGTGGGCCACGCGGAGCCGGGTCACGAAGATCTGGTCGAACCGGGCGCCGGAGGCGTTCTGCATCTCCGACAGCCAACCCTTCTGCTCGGCGGTCGGCTCGGTGGGGATGGACGCGCCGAGCTTGTTGGCGGCGTCCACGACGAGCTGGTCGAGCTTCTGGTGCTCGCCGGCGATGGCCGCGCCGATCTCCCGTACCTTCGCCGACTGTCCCTTCTCGGCGGCCATCTGACCGGCCGGCATCTCCCACAGCCCGGCCAACCGCACACCGTTGAGCAGTGTCATGTCGGCGGCGTTGAGCTGCTGCCCGCCGGAGGGGGCGGCGATGGCCACTCCGGGCAGGACACCGACCCCCGCGACGATCGCGATGAGCAACATCGCCGCGCGGTGCATCCGGTTGCCCGGCCGACGACGGGCGGATCTGAGCGGTGCCATGTCTGTGGTGCCTCCTCGGTCCGGACCGAAACGCGTCTGGACCGGGCAGCCGCACCCTGCCGGCCGCCCGTCCGCCCACTGGTACGGACTGATCGCCCGATCAGTTCATCCGCGCGCCCGGTGGAAATGCGTGCGGTGGACGAGCCGAAGCCCTCGGCGCGACGCGGATCAGCGGGTGACGGCGAGGAAGCCGCCGAGCAGCAGCAGCGTGAGCGCGGCGACGGCGAAGAGCACCAGCAGCTCCCGGCGGCCGTGCCCGATCGGGTCACCGCCGCCGGCCGTCGCGGCGGCGGGGTCGGGCAGGGCCGGCAGGTCGCGGGTCAGCGCGGCCAGGTCACCGAGGGTACGGGAGGCCCAGACCGCGCCGGCCCGCTCGGAGAACTCGTCCAGCGTGAGCCGGCCCTCGGTGGTGTGCCGGTGCAGCTCGGCGACCACCCGGTGGCGGTCGTCGTCGGAGGCGCGCAGCTCGACATCCACGCCGGACAGGGTACGCGGGTCAGCCCACGTCGAGGGGGTCGGCGAGGAGCCGTTCGAAGGCCAGTTCGGCGGCGCCGATCAGGGGCGCGTCCTCGCCCAGTTTGGGGGTGCGCAACCGGACGTGTTCCAGGCAGGCGCCGAGGGCGTTGGAGTTGAGTCGACTGCGGATCTGGGCCGCCGCGGCGAGGTAGAGGTCCCGCATGGTGCCGCCGAAGATGACCATCTCGGGGTTGAAGACGTTCACCAGGTTGGCCACCCCGAAGCCCAGCCAGTCACCGGCCTTGCGGACCGCCGTCTGGGCGCGGGCGTCTCCCCGGTCGGCGGCGTCGAAGACGGCCAGCAGCGCGTCGCGGCCCCGGGCGTCGGATCGTCCGGCCGCGCGGAGCAGGCCGTGCTCGCCGATCTCGGTCTCCCAGCAACCCCGGGCGCCGCACTCGCAGGGCATGCCGTCACGGACCACCTTCATGTGGCCGACCTCGCCGCCGTACCCGCCGTGTCCGGTGAGTCGACGCCCGCCGGCGATGATGCCGGCACCGACGCCGACGTCGCCGTACAGGTAGATGACGTTGTCGCAGCCGGCCGCGACCCCCCGGGCGTGCTCGGCGAACGCCGCCACGTCGGCCACGTTGCCGACCGTGACCGGCACGTCGAGGCCCAGTTCGGCGCCGAGCGCGGCGCCGATCGGCTGGTCCACCCAGCCCGTGGTGGGGCCGAGCCGGACCAGACCGTCCTCGCGGCGGACCATCCCGCAGACCGCGACGCCGGTGCCGACGCAGATCGCGTCAGCGGGCACCGCCTGCTGCATCTCCTTGACCGCACCGGCGAGCAGCGGCGCGGCCTCGGCGGCCAGCAGCCCGCGCGGTCGGTCCAGCTCCCGGCGGTCCAGCACCGCGCCGCCCAGGCCGACCCGGGCGGCGCGCAGTCGGTCCACCTCGACGGAGTACGCGTACGCGTAGACCCGGGCCGACTCGGGCCGGACGACAATGGACGGTCGTCCGGCCCGGCCGGTCTCCTTCGGTGTTCCCTCGCTTACCAGTCCGACGCCGGCCAGGTCGGCGGTGAGCGCGCCGATGGTGCTCCGGTTCAGCCCCAGGGTGGTGGTGAGTTCGGCGCGGGTGGTCGCCCCGTGGACGTGCACGTGCCGCAGCAGGGCCCCGAGGTTCTGCCTTCGGACCTCCTCCTGGCTGGGTGCCGGGCGCATGCTGGTGCTACCTTCCGCGCGGTCAGCGGGTGCCGGTGGCTGCCGCGCGACGGCGGGAGAGCGCGTCGACGCTGGCGGCGAGCAGCAGCACGACGCCGGTGACCACGTACTTGACTCCCGCGCTGTACCCCATCAGGCCCATTCCGTTTTCGATGACCGCGACCACCGCGCCTCCCAGGACGGCGTCGAGGACGCGACCCTTGCCGCCGAAGAGGCTGGTGCCGCCGATCACCGCCGCGCCGACCGCGTAGAGCAGTACGTTACTGCCCCCCGTGTTCGGGTCGACCGAGTTGGCCCGGCTGGCCGCCACGATGCCTCCGACGGCTGCCATCGACGAGCAGATCATGAAGACCGAGATCCGGATGCGGTCGACGCCGATGCCGGCCCGACGGGCCGCTTCCCGGTTGCCGCCCACGGCGTAGATGTGCCGGCCGTAGCTGGTGCGTTGGAGCACGAAGGTCCAGATGACCAGCAGCACCGCGATGATCGGCACCACGATCGGTACGCCCTTGAGCGAGCTGATCAGGACGTTGCGGCTGCGCTCCAGGTTGAGGACGTACACGGCCGTGCCGAGGATGATGGCGAGCCCGGCGATCCGGAGCGCCACCACGGCGATCGGGTCGGTGATCAGGCCGCGGGCCACCCGGTTGCGGTGACGCAGCAGTTGCACCGCCGCGTAGCCGACGACCGCGAGGATGGCAAACGCCCAGCCCAGGGCGGGGGTGAGGTTGCGGTTGGCGATGGCGACCAGCACGTTGTCGCGGACGGAGATGTTGGTGCCCTCCTTCACCAGCAGCAGCACGATGCCCTGGAAGGCGAGGAAGCCGGCGAGGGTGACCACGAAGGACGGGATACCGACCTTCGCGACGAGCATGCCGAGGCTGGTGCCGATGACCAGGCCGGTGGCGATCGCGGCGAGCACGGCGACCCACCAGGGGTAGCCGAGCACGGTGACCACGTTGGCCAGCACTGCCGCGCAGACGCCGCTGGCGAAGCCGGCGGAGAGGTCGATCTCGCCGAGCAGCAGCACGAAGACCAGACCCATCGCGATCAGCGTGACCGCGGCGCCTTGGGTGAAGAGGTTGGCGAAGTTGCCGGCCGACAGGAACGACGACGGCCGCATGACCGCGAACACGGTGCAGAGCACGATCAGACCGAGCACGGCCGGCAACGCGCCGACGTCGCCACCGCGTACCCGACTCAGGTAGTTGCGGGCGTGCCTTCCGACGGTCGGCGGCGGTGTGACGGCCGCCGGGCCGTCCTTGCGCACCGCGGTGGTGGTCATCGGACGCCTCCTGAGATCGAGTCGGCCGGCTGCGGGCCGTCGCCGTTGCCGCCCGGGTCGGTGGCGAGGCCGAGCCCGCCCGAGCGCCCGGCGGTGATCAGCTCAACCACCTGGGCGTGAGTGATGTCGGTGGTCTTCACCTGGGCGACCATCTGGCCGAGGTACAGCGCGGCGATCCGGTCGGAGACGGCGAAGACGTCGTTCATGTTGTGCGAGATGAGGACCACGGCCAGGCCGTTGTCGGCGAGGCGGCGGACCAGTTCCAGGACCTGGGCGGTCTGTGCCACACCGAGCGCCGCGGTCGGCTCGTCCAGGATGACGAGCTTGCTGTTCCACAGCACCGCTTTGGCGATGGCCACGGTCTGGCGCTGACCGCCGGAGAGGCTGGACACGTGCTGGCGGAGCGAGGTGACGGTACGGATGGAGAGCCCCGCCAGGGTCTCGGCGGCGAGCTGTTCCATGCTCGGCTCGTCCAGGACGATGCCCCTGTGCTTCTCCCGGCCGAGGAACATGTTCTGCACGATGTCCAGGTTGTCGCAGAGCGCGAGGTCCTGGTACACGACCTCGATGCCGAGGGCGGCGGCGTCGCGGGGACTGCCGATGTGCACCTGTTCGCCGTTGAACAGGACCTCACCGGCGTCGGTGGGGTAGATGCCGCTGATGCACTTCACCAGGGTCGACTTGCCGGCGCCGTTGTCGCCGACCAGTGCGGTCACTTCGCCCGGGTGGACGGTCAGGGCGACGTCGCGGAGCACCTGGACGGGACCGAAGCTCTTGTCGATCCCGCGGAGCTCCAGCAGGGGGGTCGCGGACACGGGGGTCTCCTTCTTAAGGGAGGGTCGGGGCCCGTCCGGCGGGCGCCGCCCGGCACGGGAGGGGTGCTCCCGTGCCGGGCGGCGGTGGTCGTCCCGGCGGGTACTGCGGCGTCGGTCAGCTGATGCCGGCGTCGGCGCAGGCCTTGGCGTACGCCGCGGTGCAGACCTCTTCCTTGGTCACGTAGCCGTCGGCGATGACGTCCTTGATGTTGTCCTTGTAGATGGCCTTCGGGGTGAGCAGCACCGAGGGGACGTCGCGGCCACCCTCCGGGTCCTTCACCGTCTGGCCGGTGTCCTTCCTCTCGCCCTTGGCGAGCGCGATGGCCAGGTCGGAGGCGGCCTTCGCCTCTTCGCGGACGGCCTTGTAGACGGTCATGCACTGGTCACCGGCGAGGATGTTCTGCAGGCCCTCGGTGCTGGCGTCCTGGCCGGTCACCGGCACCTTGCCGTTGAGCTTGTTCTTCTTCAGGATCGAGATGGCCGCGTTGCCGAGACCGTCGTTGGCGGCCAGCACGCCGTCGATCTTGCCTTTGGCCTTGGTGAGCTGCTGCTCGAAGATCGTCGTGGCCTGCGCGTTGTCCCAGGCCGGCACGGCGTCCTCGGGGCCCTTGACGTACTCCTTGGAGTCGAACTTCGGCTTGAGCACCGAGTCGTAGCCGGCCTTGAACAGGGTGGCGTTGTTGTCGGTGGGGGAGCCGTTCAGGTACGCCACGACGGGGTTCTTGGCGTTCTTCTCAGTCAGGCACTTGGACAGGCCCTCGCCCTGGAGCTTGCCGACGGTCTCGTTGTCGAAGCTGACGTAGTACTGGGCGGAGCCGCCCAGGGTGAGCCGGTCGTAGTCGATGGTGGCGACGCCCTGCGACTTGGCCTTGTCGAGCACGGCCTTGCCGGTGCCGGAGTCCAGGTTGACGATCATCAGGGCGGTGACGCCGCTGGTGATCATCTGGTCGGCGATGGTCTGGAAGGCGGTCTTGTCGTTCTGCGCGTTCTGGATGTCGTACTGGACGCCGGCGGCCTTGAACGCCTCCTCCAGGAACCGGCGGTCCGCGGTCTCCCACCGGGCGGAGGACTTGCTGTCCGGGAGGATGACGCCGATCTTGGGGGTCTTGGCGGAGGCGGCCTTGTCGCCGGAGTCGTCGCCGCAGGCGGTCAAACCGCCGGTCGCGAGCAGGCCCACGGCGGCGATGGTGAGGATCCCCTTACGCATGTGCAGGGTCCTTTCGGAGGTGGGGGAGGTGTTGTTTTGTTGTGTCCGGCAACGTATTTCGCGTCACACTGGTCCCACAAGACCGCGCAGGTGCCAAGTTTGTTGGAAGCCATAACAATTCAGCAACGCGACTGTTACTCCCCGGGTATCCCACGCGGGAGTCGACGTAACGACTGTCGTCAGTGGGTCTGCAACGGCGCGGTGCGGGCGTCGGTCAACGCCACCAGATCCGCCGCGGCCAGTTCGAGTTGCAGACCGCGTCGGCCAGCCGAGACGTAGATCGTCGGCAGATCCAGCGCGGATTCGTCCAGCACTGTGGGCAGACGCCGCCGCTGCCCGAGCGGGCTGATCCCGCCGCGAACGTAGCCGGTGGCCCGCTCGGCGACCGCCCGGTCGGCCATCGTCGCCCGCTTGCCGCCGACCGCCGCCGCGAGCGCCTTGAGGTCCAGCTCGCCGGTGACCGGGACGACCGCCACGGTCAGGGCGCCGTCGACCTCGGTCACCAGCGACTTGAACACCCGCTCGGGTGCCACACCGAGCGCCTCGGCGACCAGCGCGCCGTAGTTCGGCACGTCCGGGGAGACCCGGTACGGATGGGTGCGATACGCGATCCCACGCTTGACCAGCAGCGCGGTCGCCGGAGTGCCCTGTCCCGCCACACCGACGACGCTAGTGGACCGGGTGGCCGACCAACACGGTCGGTGCCCCGGCCGTCCGGGTGAGCACCAGGCTCGCCGCCTGGTCGCCGGCCAACCGCAGATCCCGCCGCAACTGCTCCGGGGTGAGCGCGGAGCCCCGCTTGAGGATCTCCACCCGGCCCACCCGCCGTTCCCGCAGCAGTGCCCGCAGGCGCTTGAGCGAGAACGGCAGCACGTCGGTGATCTCCAGGCACCGGGCGTACGGGGTGGGCGTCGGCCGGTCGGCGTAGAGGTAGGCGATGCTCGGGTCACCCAGCGTGGCGTCCAGCTGGTCGGCCAGTTCGGCGACGAGGTGCGCGCGGACCACGGCCGGATCCGGGTCGTACAGGTAGCGGCGCGGTGGCCCGACCGGCGCGTCGGTGGCGCCCGAGCCGGTGAGCTGAAAACGGTGCGTCTCGGCGCCCACCTGCCGGTAGAGAGTCGCGCGGCGGGGCACCTGGGCCAGGTCCCCACACCAGAGCGCGGCCTCGACCAGGTCGCCGTCCACGCCGACCCACTCCGCCTCCGCGCCGGCCGGGATGAGCGCGTGGTCCAGTCCCGGCGCCACCTTCACCACCGTGCGCGGCACCCGTTCCGCGAGCCCGGTGACGAAGTCCCACGGTGGCGAGTAGGCGCGCGGGTCGAAGATCCGCCGACCGGTGCCGCTCGTACGTCGGGCCGGGTCACAGAAGACGCCGTCGACCCGGGAGACGTCGAACGCGGTGGCGTCGCCGCACTCGACCGTGAACAGCTCGGCCAGCCCCGCGGCGGCGGCGTTGGCGGCGGCCATCGCGGCGGTCACCGGGTCGGCCTCCACCCCGTACACCCGGATGCCGGCGCGGGCGGCGGCGAGCGCGTCGGCGCCGAGGCCGCAGCCGAGGTCGGCCAGCGTGCGCACGCCGGCCGCGCGCAGCCGCTCGGCGCGGCGGTCGGCGACGACCCGGCGGGTGGCCTGCTCCAGCCCGGCGCGGGTGAGGAACATCCCGGCGGCAGCCGGGCCGAACTTGCCGACCGCCCGGTGGCGCAGCTCGGCCTGGGTGAGCGCCGCCGCGGCCAGCGCGGGCGGCACCCCGCCGGCGCGTAACGCCGACGCCGCCGCCAGTGGATCACCGCCGGCCAGCCCGGCCGCCGCCGTGAGCGCGGCCGACCCCTCGGGGGTACGCAGCGCCGCCAGCTGATCGAGATCCACCCCACCATTCTCCCGGCCGAGGCGGAAATACCGGCTGGCGGGGCGCGACGCGCTGGCACTCTCCTTGACGGAGTGCTAGCCACGGAATAACCTGCGATTAGCACTCTCACCCTGAGGGTGCCAGCTTCCGGGTCTCGCGACCCGGGTGCGCACGCCAGGCGGACCGGCACCCGCGACGACGGCCCCGCCCGGTGGCATGAGGCAGATTGACGCTGGTCAGCCCCGCTGGCCGGCAACGAAACCAGTAGTACCCCAGGAGGGTATGCCCGTGACTACCGCGACCAAGGTTGCGATCAAGCCGCTCGAGGACCGCATCGTGGTCCAGGCGAACGAGGCTGAGACCACCACGGCGTCGGGCATCGTGATCCCCGACACCGCCAAGGAGAAGCCGCAGGAGGGCACCGTCCTCGCTGTGGGTCCGGGGCGCGTCGACGACAACGGCAACCGGGTTCCGGTTGACGTGCAGGTCGGCGACACCGTCCTCTACTCGAAGTACGGCGGCACCGAGGTCAAGTACGCCGGCGAGGAGTACCTGGTGCTCTCCGCCCGCGACGTCCTCGCGGTCATCGAGAAGTAAGCAACCGATCAGTGTCGCTGCCCCGGTCCGGCTCGCCGGGCCGGGGCAGCTTCGCTTCGAAGGGACATACATGGCGAAGATCCTGAGCTTCTCGGACGACGCCCGGCACCTGCTGGAGCACGGTGTCAACGCCCTCGCAGACGCGGTCAAGGTCACCCTCGGCCCGCGCGGGCGCAACGTCGTCCTGGACAAGAAATTCGGTGCGCCGACGATCACCAACGATGGTGTGACCATCGCCAAGGAGATCGAGCTCACCAACCCCTACGAGAACCTCGGCGCGCAGCTGGTCAAGGAGGTGGCGACCAAGACCAACGACGTCGCCGGCGACGGGACCACCACCGCGACCGTGCTGGCGCAGGCGATGGTCCGTGAGGGCCTGCGCAACGTGACCGCCGGGACCAACCCGGCCGGCCTCAAGCGGGGCATCGACGCGGCGGCCACCAAGATCTCCGAGGCGCTGCTCGGCCGCGCCGTCGAGGTCGCTGACAAGAAGTCGATCGCGAACGTGGCGACGATCTCGGCGCAGGACGCCACCATCGGCGAGCTGATCGCCGAGGCGATGGAGCGGGTCGGCCGCGACGGTGTCATCACCGTCGAGGAGGGCTCGATGCTCACCACCGAGCTGGACGTGACCGAGGGTCTCCAGTTCGACAAGGGCTTCATCTCGCCGAACTTCGTCACCGACCTGGAGGGTCAGGAGTCCGTCCTGGAGGACGCGTACATCCTGGTCACCACCCAGAAGATCTCGGCGATCGAGGAGCTGCTGCCGCTGCTGGAGAAGGTCCTGCAGAACAGCAAGCCGCTGCTGATCATCGCCGAGGACGTGGACGGTCAGGCGCTCTCCACCCTGGTGGTCAACTCGCTGCGCAAGACCCTCAAGGTCTGCGCGGTCAAGGCCCCGGGCTTCGGCGACCGGCGCAAGGCCATGCTCCAGGACATCGCGATCTCCACCGGCGCCGAGCTGGTCGCTCCGGAGCTGGGCTACAAGCTCGACCAGGTCGGCCTGGAGGTGCTCGGCAGCGCCCGGCGCGTCGTGGTCGACAAGGAGAACACCACGATCGTCGACGGCGGCGGCCAGAAGGCCGACGTCGACGACCGGGTCTCCCAGATCCGCAAGGAGATCGAGGCCTCCGACTCCGACTGGGACCGGGAGAAGCTGGCCGAGCGGCTGGCGAAGCTCTCTGGCGGCATCGCCGTGATCAAGGTGGGTGCGGCGACCGAGGTCGAGATGAAGGAGCGCAAGCACCGCATCGAGGACGCCATCGCGGCGACCAAGGCCGCGGTCGAGGAGGGCACCGTGCCCGGCGGCGGCGCCGCCCTGGTGCAGATCCTTCCCGTGCTCGACGACGACCTGGGCTTCACCGGCGAGGAGAAGGTCGGCGTCTCGATCGTGCGCAAGGCGCTGGTCGAGCCGCTGCGCTGGATCGCGCAGAACGCCGGCCACGACGGCTACGTCGTGACGCAGAAGGTCGCCGACATGCAGTGGGGCCACGGCCTCGACGCCGCCACCGGCGAGTACGGCGACCTGGTCAAGGCCGGCATCATCGATCCGGTGAAGGTGACCCGCAACGCGGTCACCAACGCCGCCTCGATCGCCGGTCTGCTGCTCACCACCGAGAGCCTCGTGGTGGAGAAGCCGGAGCAGGCCGAGCCGGCCGCCGCCGGTGGGCACGGCCACGGCCACGGTCACCAGCACGGCCCGGGCTTCTGACCCGGTAGCGACACCCGCCCCGGGGCACACCGTCGTACGGCGGTGTGCCCCGGTTCGTCTCCGCGATCATTACCAAGCGCTGACATGGTTGGCGACCCGGCGGATTGATCGCGCACACTGGGCCGATGAGCACCACGTCGCGGCGGTACGCCGCGCTGGCCGGAGTGACCGCCGCCGCCGTCGCGATCGGGATCGCGGAGCCGGTGGCGGTGCTGACCGGCCCCCGGTCGGCGCCACTGGTCGCGGTGGGCGGGGTGGTCGTCGACGCCGTCCCCGAGCCGCTCAAGCAGTTCGCCATCGACGTCTTCGGCACCGCCGACAAGATCGCCCTGCTGATCGGAACGGCCCTGCTGCTGGGCGCCTTCGCCGCGCTGCTCGGAATGGTGGCGGTCCGCCGGCTGGCCCTGGGCCTGGCGGGGATCGCGGCGTTCGGCGTCGTCGGTGTGGCCGCCGCGCTGACCCGCCCCGGCGCGGACGTCTTCGACGCGCTGCCGTCGCTGGTCGGTGGGGGACTCGGCGCCCTGGTGCTCTGGCTGTTCATCGCCGGCCCGTTCGAGCTGGACCCCTGGCCCTGGACCTCACCCGCCACCTCCCGCCCGGCAACCCCGCCGGCTGCCGGTCCTGGTGAATGGCCGGTGTCGTCCGCCGGGCCGCCGGAGGGCCTGCCGGTCCCGGTGAGCCCCGCCGCCCCGCCGGCGCCGGTGACCCCGGCCGCGCCGGCCGCGACTGTCGATCCGGAGTCGCGCCGGCGGTTCCTGACCGCCACCGGCGTGCTACTCGGCACGGCCGCCGTGGCCGGTCTCGGCGGGCGCTGGCTGGCCGGGCGGCGCGGCGTGTCCGCCGCCCGGGACGCGATCCGGCTGCCCGCGCCGGTCGCCCCCGCACCGGCCGTGCCGGCGGGCGCGGACCTGTCGCTGGCCCAGCTCGCGCCGTACGTCACCCCGAATCTCGGGTTCTACCGGATCGACACCGCCCTGGTGGTGCCGCAGGTGGACCCGGAGACCTGGCGGCTGCGCATCCATGGCCGGGTGGGCACCGAGCGCACCTACAGCTACGCCGATCTGCTGGCCCGGCCGTTGGTCGAGCGGTACGTCACGCTGGCCTGCGTCTCGAACGAGGTGGGTGGGGACCTGATCGGCAACGCCCGCTGGCTGGGCGTACCCCTGCGGGAGCTGCTGGACGAGGTGCAGCCGGAGGAGGACGCCGACCAGGTCGTCGGCCGGTCGGTCGACGGTTGGACCTGTGGCACCCCCACCGCCGCGCTCCGCGACGGACGCGATGCGCTGCTGGCGATCGGCATGAACGGCGAGCCGCTGCCGGTCGAGCACGGGTTCCCGGTCCGGATGGTGGTGCCGGGCCTCTACGGCTACGTGTCGGCCTGCAAGTGGGTGACCGAGCTGGAGCTGACCCGGTTCGCCGACTTCGACGCGTACTGGGTGCCGCGTGGTTGGTCCGCCCAGGGCCCGATCAAGACCCAGTCGCGCATCGACGCGCCGCGACGGCGCAACCGGTTGACCGCCGGTCCGGTGACGGTGGCCGGTGTGGCCTGGGCGCAGCACCGGGGCGTTCGCCGGGTCGAGGTACGCGTCGACGACGGCCCCTGGCAGGAGGCGCAGCTCGCCCCGACGGTGTCGGTGGACACCTGGGTGCAGTGGTCCTGGCGCTGGGACGCCACGCCGGGCGAGCACCGGCTCCAGGTCCGGGCAACGGACGCGACAGGCGAGACCCAGACCGAGCGCACGCAGAGCGTCGCCCCGGACGGCGCCACCGGCTGGCACACCGTCCCAGTCAACGTCCACTAACCCCCACCCTGCCCCGCCCCCACCCGCCTGACCCCTGGTGATCATGAAGTTATTGCCCCGATCGACGGCGTGTCGGGGCAATAACTTCATGATCGACGGGGGCAGGTGTGGGTGGGGGAGGGGTGGGGTGGGGGCAGGCGTGCGGAACCGCGCTCCCGCTAGGCGGGGGCGCGGTTCGCGGTGTTCGGGGTGGGTGCCGGGTCAGGCGACGTTGCGCTGGGCCGGGACCGTCGACTTGTGCGGGCGGCCCAGTCGCGCCTCCAGGCGGGCGACGTCGACCCGGATCTGCCGGCGGTCGGCCAGGTCCTCCCAGCCGACGGCGAGCAGGCGCAGCCGCTCCGACTCGCTGAAGCCGCCCCAGACGCCGTACGGCTCGCGGACCGACAGGGCGTGCGCGGCGCACTCGGCGCGGACCGGGCAGGCCCGGCAGACCGACTTGGCGGCGGACTCCCTGCGCAGCCGGGAGGAGCCCCGCTCCCCGTCCGGGTGGAAGAACTGGGCGCTGTCCCGGCCCCGGCAGGCACCGAGCCGCTGCCAGTCCCAGAGATCGACGATGGGTCCGGGCAGTCTACGTACGTTCGACATCAGCACCCCTCCTCCCGCGCGGCACCGCGAGACTCTTGTGGCCGGCTTCCGGGCGGCGGGCCGCGCAGGCGCACCGTTCCCGGCCTGGATTTCCCGGTACCCGGGCTGCCGCCGGCTCACACGTGTGTGATCCAAAACGTCTGGCAACTCGCGGCTTTTGCCCTATCTGTCGGAAAAGTTCAGATGATTGCCGGGAACCCCCTCCCCAGCCGACGCCGTCATGGTCTGCTCGTGTGCGGAGAGGAGACCACCACAGTGCGTACCGTTCTTGTGTGCGTTCGGACACCGCTCGCGGCTCAGCACCTCAACTCTGCTGCCGCGCGGCTGGGGTTGTCCGCGATCGTCCGTACCGCCGTCTCCGATCCCGAGGTGATGCTGCGACTCGCCGAGCGCCCGGCCGACGTGGTCCTGGCCGACACGGCTCTCACCCGGCCGGACAGCGCGGGTTTCGTCCGCCGGGTGCTGGCCCGCGCGCCGCAGGCCGCGGTCCTGCTGCTCGGCGCCGAGGAGTCCGAGGCCGCCGCCGCCACCATCAGCGCTGGCGCCCGGGGTCTCATCCAGAACGCCGACCACGACCTGACCAGCGCGGTCGCCAAGGCCCTGCTGCTGCTCACCGCACCCGGCCGAGCCTCCCGGCAGCGGGTCACCGACCCGGCCCGGGACACCGCGGCGGTCGGTGGGTCGGGCCGCTCCGCGCCATCGGTACGCGGCTCCGCCGAACCCGGCTGGACGGCCGCGCCCGGCGACGGGTCGCCGGGCATGCCGTCGGTGCCGGTGCAGCGGGGTGACGACGAGGTCGAGTCGGCGACCGACGGGTCGGCAGCCGGCCAGACCGACCCGACCCGGCCCGCCCCGAGCGCCCGCCCCAACCGGGCGTCGATCGGGCTCACCGAACGGGAACTCCAGGTGCTGCTGGGCATGGCCGAGGGCAAGAGCAACGCGGAGATCGGCCGGGAACTGTTCGTGTCCGAGGACACCGTCAAGACCCATGCGCGACGGCTGTTCCGCAAGCTCGGCGCCCGGGACCGCGCCCACGCGGTCGCCGCCGGCTTTCGTGCCGGCCTGGTCTCCTGACCCACGCGGCCCCGCCCCCGGCGGGGTCAGCCAGCGGTCACTCGCCGGTGGTGGCGGTGCCCGGTTCGTCCTCGGTGCCCTCGGTCAGGGTGTCGTGCACCCCGTCGGCGTAACCACGGGCGTAGTCCCAGGTCACGTAGTGGTCCGGGTCCGGGTCGTACGCCGGCTCGTGCACCCGGGGCCGCCCCGAGTTGAGCAGGTGCCGCAGGTTGCCCCGCAGCAGGTCCCAGTCGAAGTAGTGCGGTTCCCGGCAGTCCTCGCATTCGATGACCAGCCCGCGCACCCCGATTGGCGCCAGCAGGGCCTGGTAGATCTCCAGGTCGGCGAGGTCCTCCAGCACATCCTGCCGCTCGACGTCGGTCAGCGGATCCGGCGTCGCGTCGTCGCCCGGGTCGTCCAGGCCTGCGGTCGGGTCGGCCGGGTCGCCGTTGAACGGGTCGATGGGCTCGTCGTGCACCCCCTCACCGTAGACCCAACGCGGCGCGAACGTCCGCCCCCCGGCACCGCGCCCACGCGGCCGCCGCCGACGGAGGTCGCCCAGGTCACTGGGTACGATAGGACGACGTGCCGGCACCGTGGCGTGCTCCGGTGCCCGCCCGCGCCACCTCGCTGAAGCCCATCCGAGCAGCTCAGGAGAGCAATCGTGGAAAATTCGCCCAGCACCGATCTTCCGGCCGGCGTCGAGCACGCCGATCTGGGCGGCCACCTGCCCGAGCTGCCCGCCGGCTCGGCCCGGGTCGTTCCGCTCGGGCTCACCTTCGATGACGTGCTGCTCCAGCCGGGCGAGTCGGACGTCGTCCCCAGCCGGGTCAACACCCGGACGAAGCTCACCCGCGGCATCGAACTGACCGTTCCGCTGCTCTCCAGCGCCATGGACACGGTCACCGAGGCGCGCATGGCGATCGCCATGGCCCGCCAGGGTGGCATCGGCGTGCTGCACCGCAACCTCTCCGTGGAGGACCAGGCGCTTCAGGTCGACCTGGTCAAGCGCTCCGAGTCCGGCATGATCACCAACCCGGTGACCGCCAGCCCGGACGACACCCTGCGCGAGGTCGACGAGCTGTGCGGGCGCTACCGCATCTCGGGTGTCCCGGTGGTGGACGGCGATGGCCAGCTGGTCGGCATCGTCACCAACCGCGACATGCGTTTCGTCTCCGAACCGAGCACCCCGGTCCGCGAGATCATGACCCGGACGCCGCTGGTCACCGCCACGGTCGGGGTGAGCAAGGACGACGCGCTGGCGCTGCTGCGTCGCCACAAGGTCGAGAAGCTGCCGATCGTGGACGACTCGGGTCGGCTGCGCGGGCTGATCACCGTGAAGGACTTCACCAAGAGCGAGCAGTACCCGAACGCCACCAAGGACGACGCGGGCCGGCTGCGGGTGGCCGCCGCCGTCGGTGTCGGCGAGGACTCGTACAAGCGGGCCCGCACGCTCGTCGACGCCGGCGTCGACGTGCTGATCGTGGACACGGCGCACGGGCACCAGCGGGCCGTGCTGGACATGGTCCGCCAGCTCAAGAAGGACGTCACGATCGACATCGTGGGCGGCAACGTGGCCACGTACGCCGGTGCGCGCGCGCTGGTCGAGGCCGGCGCCGACGGGATCAAGGTGGGTGTCGGTCCGGGCGCGATCTGCACGACCCGGATCGTGGCCGGAGTCGGCGTCCCGCAGATCACCGCGATCATGGAGGCGGCCCGTGCCGCCCGCCCGGCCGGCGTCCCGGTGATCGGCGACGGCGGCATCCAGTATTCGGGCGACATCGCCAAGGCCCTGGTCGCCGGCGCCGACACGGTGATGCTCGGCAGCCTGCTGGCCGGCTGCGAGGAGAGCCCCGGCGAGCTGATCTTCATCAACGGCAAGCAGTACAAGGCGTACCGCGGGATGGGCTCGCTCGGCGCGATGCAGTCCCGGGGGCAGGCCAAGTCGTACTCGAAGGACCGGTACTTCCAGCAGGACGTGCTCGCCGAGGACAAGCTGGTCCCCGAGGGTGTCGAGGGGCAGGTGCCCTACCGGGGCCCGCTGTCCGCGGTCGCCCACCAGCTCACCGGCGGGCTGCGGGCCGCGATGGGGTACGTCGGCGCGGAGAGCATCCCCGAGCTGCACCGGCGTGGCCAGCTGATCCGGATCACGGCGGCGGGGCTCAAGGAGAGCCACCCGCACGACATCCAGATGACCGTCGAGGCGCCCAACTACCACTCCCGCTGACCATCCCCCAACAACCTGGAGTCCCCCATGCGTGACGTGGTCGAGATCGGGCTGGGCAAGACCGCGCAGCGCGGTTACCACCTGGACGACATCGCCATCGTGCCGAGCCGCCGGACCCGGGACGTCGACGACGTCTCGACCGCGTGGCAGCTCGACGCGTACCCGTTCGGCATCCCCTGTGTCGGGCACCCCTCGGACGCCACGATGAGCCCGTCCTCGGCGGTCCGGCTCGGTCAGCTCGGCGGTCTCGGCGTGCTCAACGTCGAGGGGCTGTGGACCCGCTACGAGAACCCGACGAAGGTGCTGGAGGAGCTGGCCGGCCTCGACGAGGACGCCCGCGCCACCAAGCGGCTCCAGGAGGTGTACGCCGAGCCGATCCGCCCGGACCTGATCGCCGAGCGGGTCCGCGAGCTGCGCGCCGGAGGCGGCACGGTGGCGGTGCGGGTCTCCCCGCAGCACACCCTGGCGCTGGCCCCGGTCATCCTGGACGCCGGAGTGGACATCCTGGTCATCCAGGGCACCATCGTGTCGGCCGAGCACGTGTCGACGACCGACGAGCCGCTGAACCTCAAGGAGTTCATCGCCGACCTCGACCTGCCGGTCATCGTCGGCGGCTGCACCGACTACAAGACGGCCCTGCACCTGATGCGTACCGGCGCGGCCGGCGTGATCGTCGGCATCGGCGGCGACGAGTGGTCGACGACCGAGTCGGTGCTGGGCATCCGGGTGCCGATGGCCACCGCGATCGCCGACGCCGCGGCGGCCCGTCGGGACTACCTCGACGAGACCGGCGGCCGGTACGTGCACCTGATCGCCGACGGCGACATCCAGACCTCCGGTGACATCGCCAAGGCCCTCGGCTGTGGCGCGGACGCGGTGATGCTCGGCGAGCCGTTGTCGCTCTGCGACGAGGCGCCCGCCGGCGGCGCCTGGTGGCACTCGGCGGCCAGCCACCCGTCGCTGCCCCGCGGCGCGTTCGAGGTCGCCGGTGAGCCGCTCGGGTCGATGGAGCAGCTGCTCTTCGGCCCGGCGGACGAGGCCGACGGTCAGCTCAACCTGTTCGGTGGGCTGCGCCGGGCGATGGCCAAGTGCGGCTACCGCGACCTCAAGGAGTTCCAGAAGGTCGGCCTGGTCCTCGACCGCTGACCTGCCGTTCAGACGCCGGAAGGCCGGCCCCGCCACGTTGCGGGGCCGGCCTCCGTCGTACCGGGGGCGTGCCGGGGGTGGGCCGGCGCGTCAGCCCTCGGTGAACTCGACCCAGTTCAGGTTGCCCAGGCCGCTGGTCGGACCGCCCGGTACGGCGGCGTAGACCAGGTAGAGCCGGTGCGCCCCGGCCGGCTGGTCCACCGGCACCGTCGTGCTGGTGAAGGCCGCGTTGCCGGTGGTCGCGTTCACCGTCGCGGTGGCGACGAGCGGGCCGGTGGGCGAGTCGAGCCGCAGCTCCACCGCCGCCCGGGGAGTGCCGGCGGTGGCCGCCGAGCCGCCGGAGTGCCGCAGGGTAACGCTGGACACCCCACCCAGGTTGATCGGGTCGAAGGCGATGTGGTCGCCCGGGTCGATCCCGCTGACGTGCTGCCCGCCGCCGGTGTCACCCGTGGTGGCGACCTCGACGCCCTGCTTCACCTGGGCGTACTCGGCCTGCTGCCGGGGTGTCTGGATGATCGCCTGGCCGACCGTGGTGAGGGGGGCCTGGCCGCCGCCACCGAGGTCGGTGTACGAGGCGCTGATCCCGCCGTACAGGTACCCGCCGGCGTGGTCACCGCCGTCGGCGGGGGTGGCGAGGGTGCCGGTGCAGCCGGTGGTGGAGCTGTCCGGGTGGCCGTGGCTGTCGTGGCCGAGGACGAAGGTCACGGTGACCCGTGCGCAGTCCACCGGCCCGTCCTCGGGGTCGGTCACCGTGACGGTGAACGGCACGCTCTCGCCCCAGGTGAAGAAGCTGCCGCTCACCGGGGAGGTGACGGTCACCGTGGGCGCGGTGTTGCCGACCACGATCTCCTTGGTGAGCACCGCGGTCTTCCCGCTGGAGTCGGTCACCGTCAGCTTCGCGGTGTACGTCCCGTTCGCGGTGTAGGTGAACGACGGGCTCGGGTCGGCCGAGTCGACAGTGCCGTCGCTGGTGAAGTCCCAGGCGTACGAGATGGACTCGCCCGGGTCCGGGTCGTAGCTGCCGGCCGAGGAGAACCGCACCGTCAGCGGTGCCGTCCCGGAGGTCGGTGTGGCGTCGAGCTTCGCCACCGGCGACCGCTTGCCCTTGACGTAGCGGATCACCGAGAGCTGGGCGTCGGGGTTGGCCCGGAAGAAGCCGTCGCCGTACTCCAGCAGGTAGAGCGAGCCGTCGGGGCCGAACTCCATGTCCATCGGGTTGTCGAACACGACGCCCGGCAGGAACTGCTCCACGCCGGTCAGGGTGCCCTTGCCGTCGGTGCGCATCATGAAGATCTTGTCGCGGGTGAACTCACCGAAGACCACCGCGTTCTGGTAGTACTCGGGGAACTTCACCTCGGAGGTCGACGCCGGGTCGTACGAGTAGATCGGGCCGCCCATCGGGCCGACGCCGCCGGTGCCGATGACCGGCCATGTGAAGTCGCAGCCGACCGGCGGGGTCTCCAGGTACGACCCGGCACACGGGGTGCGCCCGTCGAAGGTGTACCAGAACTGCGGCTGCTCGACCTTCGGCAGCACCCGCAGGCCGGTGTTGCGGGGTGAGTCGTTGACCGGGGCGCCGCAGTTGAACGGGGCGCCGGAGGTCCGGGTGACGAAGTCGTAGTCGATGTACGGCAGGCTGGGCGAGTAGCAGTACGGCCAGCCGTAGTTGCCGGCCTTGTTGGTGGCGAACCAGCGGCCGGTGCCGTCCGGGCCGCGGGTGGCGCTGGGTACGCGGGAGTCCGGCGAGTAGTCGCCCACGTAGACCATGCCCTTGGCGTCCACGTCGTACCGGAACGGGTTGCGCAGCCCCATCAGGAAGATCTCCGGCCGCGTCTTCCCGGCGGTGTCCTGCTCCTCCGGGAAGAGGTTGCCCTTGGGCACGGTGTACGTGCCGTTGGCCCGCACCTTGATCCGCAGCAGCTTGCCGCGCAGGTCGTTGGTGTTGGCGGCGGAGCGCTGCGCGTCGTAGCCGGGGCCCTGGGTCGGCGACTCGTTGATCGGGGTGTAGCCGTCGGAGCCGCCGGCGTTGGTGTCGTCCCCGGTGATCAGGTAGAGCAGCCCCTTGCCGTCGAACTTGACCTCACCGGCCACGTGGCAGCAGATGCCACGGTCGGTGTCGACCCGGAGGATCTGCTGCTCGGTGCTCATGTCCAGGTGCGGGGTGGGGGAGTCCACCAGCTTGACCCGGGAGAGCTGGTTGTAGCCCTTGAACCTGTCCCACACGGTCGGGTCGGTGGAGGTGACCGGCGCGTCGCCCTCGTTGACGCCGGGGGTGGCCGGGTTGTCGACCGGGGTGTTCAGCTTCGGCGCGTAGTAGATGTAGACCCACCTGTTGGTCGCGAAGTCCGGGTCGATCGCCACCGACTGGAGGCCGTCCTCGTCGTGCTGGTACACGTCGACGGTGGTGATCACCGGGCTGGCGCCGGTGGCCGGGTCGTAGAACCGGACCTCGCCGCCGCGGGTGTTGTGCAGCACCCGGCCGTCCGGCAGCACGGCCAGCGACATCGGCTCGCCTGGGTCGTCGTTGAGGGTGACCTTCTCGTAGTTGCCGAGCACGGTGGCGCCGCAGTCGCCCTCGACCACACCGGCGGACCACCGGATGCCGCCGAGCAGGTGCTCACGGAACTTCGCCGAGCGGTACGTCTCGATGCTGTGCCCGAGGCCCGTGTAGAAGGAGCGGCCGCCCTGATAGTCCTTGCACCAGGTGACCGGGTGGTCGTACCCCATCGTGCCGCCGGTGTAGGTCTTCTCGTCCACGGTGGCCAGCACGTGCGCGGCGCCCCGGACGTTGCGGTCGAAGTTGTACCACTCCTCGGTGAGGGTGAGCGTGCGGGGCAGCGTCTCGGACGCCGGGTGGGCGCGGTCGGCCACGTCCACCACGCCGCGGCCGACCGGCGAGGCGGCGGCCGCCTTCGCGCCGACGAGGTTCTGGTAGAAGGCCCAGTCCGGCTCGGTCTCCGCCGCCGCGTGGACGCCCACGTAGCCGCCGCCCGCCTTGACGTACGCCTCGAAGGCCGCCTCCTGGCTGGCGTTGAGTACGTCGCCGGTGGTGTTGAGGAAGACCACCGCACGGTACTTCGCCAGCTCGGCGGCGGTGAACACGGCGGCGTCGCGGCTCACCGTGACGGTGAAGTGGTTCGCCTTGGCCAACTGCTGGATGGTGTCGACACCGTCGGTAATGGACGCCCGGCGCTCACCGGCGGTCTTGGTGAACACCAGCACCCGGTAGGTCTGCGGAGCGCGCACGGCGGCGCGGAGCGCGGCCGGTCCGTTCTCGACCACGGACGGCGCGATCGGGGGCGCGTCGTCGGCTGGTGCGGCGGTGGCGGGAACGGCGGAGGTGAGGGGGATGGTCAGGATGAGTCCAGCGGCGACGGCGAACCATCGTCGTCCGGTCGGTCGGGTCATCGTTCCTCCGGTGGTCGGCAGGCGCGTGGCATCCCCGGCCTGTTCGGGCCGGCAGCGCGACTGCGGTGGGGGATGGACCGGGCGCGTCCCGTCGCCGTACGGGAGGCGCGGGTGCGCAGGGCCGGTGCTCGACCGGCCCGTCACCACCTGCCGGCGGCTGGGCCGGCGGGGTGGGACGCGGCCGGCGTCGGACGGACGCCGGCCGCGCCGGAGGTCACTTCTTGAGGTAGATGGTCAGGTCCGACATGTTGCGGTAGCTGAGCGCCGCAAAGTCCAGCGACTGGGCCCGGTTGGCGGTGCCGCCGGGGGCGGTGTCCATCTCCCAGTTGGCGTGGTGGAAGTCCCGCTCGCCGATGGTCTGGAAGAACTGCTGGAAGTTGATGTCGCCCTCGCCGAGCGGGGTCATCTGGTGACCGTTGGGCACGCTGGTGTCCCGGTCGCCGTCCTTGGCGTGGAAGAGCGGGAACCGGGTGGTCCGGTCGGCCACGTTGAGGATCGGGTCGAACAGATCGGTCACCTCGCGTCCGGCCGGGTCGACGTACTTCTGGTGCTTGTAGCGGGCCACGTAGCCCCAGTAGATGTCGAACTCGAAGAAGACGTACCGGGGGTCGGTCCTGCCGAAGAAGTACTCCAGCCGCCGGATGCCCGACGAGCGGGTCGGGCGGCCCTGCGCGTCGAGCGGCCCGGAGTCGAGCAGGAAGCTGTACGCGACGTCGTGGTTGTGCGTGTAGAGGCGCATGCCCCGGGCGTGCGCCTGCCGGCCCAGCTCGTTCCAGGTGTCGGCGGCGGCGTCCCAGTCGGCCTTGTACGCGCTGTTGGTCGGGTCGCTTCCGGTGCCGATGTTCTTCATGCCGAGTTCCTCGGCGATGTCCAGCTGCTGCTGGAACGTGGCCGCCTGGATCGAGGCGTGCGTGCCGTTGGCGACCAGGCCGTTGTCGTCGAGGATCTTGCGAATCTCGGTCGGGGTGATCTGCCGGCCCAGGATCTCGGTGTTCTGGGTGTAGCCGGCGAACTCGATCTCCTTGTACCCGATCTCGGCGAGCCGGGCGAGGACACGCTCGAAGCCGTACGGCACGCCGCTGTCGTCGGGGGCGGCGGTGATCCGGTCCCGGACGCTGTAGAGGATGATGCCGCGGTTCTTCGACGGAATCAGCGGCTCGACCCGCAGCTTGCTCTTGCCCTTGTCCTTGGGGTGGGCGAGCGCGGGGGTGCCGGTGGCGAGGACCGGCAGGCCGGCGGCGCCGAGCGCGGCGGCGGCTCCGGCCGACGCGGCAAGCAGGGAGCGGCGGCTGAGCCGACCGGCAGATGAGGCGTTGGGTGCGGTGTGATCTGGCATTGTTCCACCTTTCGCGACGGTGGTGGCCGTCGATGACGATCAGCAGAGGTGCGACGAGGGGTCAGGTCGCGGGCGCCGCCGAGCGCCCGATCCGCGTCCCGGTGAAGCCGAGGGCGTGCCCGGGTACCGCGAGTCGAAGGGGCAGTTTCCACGCCGTCGCTGCGGCGTGGTGGTGCGGGACGCCGGTCCCGTCCATGGACACGATCGGCTTGAATGTTCCGAGCGCGTTACATCTTGGAGACAGACACTAACGTCGGTCGAAGCCAAAAGAAAGCATCGATCCGCACGAACTTTTGTTTGTTTAAGCGAAAGTAACCGATGATCGTCAATATGCGCGTCGGGTCCGATGACGCTGGCTACGCTCGTCGTGACCGAGGGACGAAGGAGTCGTGCATGGTCCTGACCGGACGCACACCGTCCCGCCGGCTGGCCGCCGCCCTCACGGTGCTGAGCTGCGCCGTCACGCTGACCGCCGCCGGGTGCACGGGCGACGACGACGGCGGGTTCCGACCCGGCGCCGCGGACGTCGGCGACCCGTACGTGCCGGGCCATGGCAACGGCGGTTACGACGTCACGCACTACGGGCTGGACGTCCGCTACGACCCGAAGACCGACCGGCTCACCGGTCGGGCGACCATCACGGCGACGGCCACCCAGGATCTGTCCCGGTTCAACCTGGACCTGGTCGGCCTGGACGTCGGCGCGGTCACCGTCGCCGACGAGCGCGCCAAGCACCGCCGCGATGACGGCGAGCTGGTGGTCACCCCGCGCGACCGGCTTCCGCGCGGCCGGACCTTCACCGTGGCGGTCGACTACGCGGGAGTGCCCACCGCCGTGACCGACGGCGAGCTGGGCAGCGGCGGCTTCCTGCACACCGACGACGGGGCGATCGCTCTCGGTCAGCCCGACTCCGCGGCCACCTGGTTCCCGGTCAACGACCACCCGTCGGACAAGGCCAGCTACGACATCGCGGTGACCGTCCCGGACGGACTGTCCGCGCTGAGCAACGGGGTGCCCGGGCCGAAGAGCAGCGCCGACGGGTGGACCACCTGGCGCTGGTCGGAGCGCACCCCGATGGCGAGCTACCTGAGCACCCTCGTGATCGGAAACTATCGGGTGGTCAACGGCGAGCACGCCGGACGACCGCTGGTCACCGCGGTCGCGGCGAGCCTGCCGGCGAACGGTGGGGCGGCCGGCTCCCTGGCCCGCACCGGCGAGATCGTGGACTTCCTGGCCAGCCGCTTCGGCCCGTACCCGTTCGACTCGTACGGCGGGATCGTGGTCGCCGACGACCGGATCGGGTACGCGTTGGAGACCCAGTCCCGGCCGGTCTACGGGCCCGCCTTCTTCACCGACGACCATCCCAACCCCGGCGTGGTGGCACACGAGCTGGCCCACCAGTGGTTCGGCGACAGCGTGTCCCTGCACCGGTGGAGCGACATCTGGCTCAACGAGGGCTTCGCCAGCTACGCCGAGTGGCTGTGGGAGGAGCACGACGGCGGCCGGACCGCGCAGCGCAACTTCGAGCTGCAGTACGCGTCGACCGACTGGTCCCAGCCGTCGGTCGAGCCGGGACGGGAGCGGATGTTCGGCACCGCCGTCTACAAGCGCGGCGCGCTCGCCGTGCACGCGCTGCGCCGGACGGTCGGTGACGACACCTTCTTCCGCATCCTGCGTACCTGGACCACCGAGCGGGCGGGCGGCACCGCCACCACCTCGGACTTCGTGGCGCTGGCCGAGCGGGTGGCCGACCGGCAGCTACGGCCGCTCCTCGACGCGTGGCTGGTGGGCGGAGCGGCACCGACCCTGCCGTGACGGCCTCGTGATCATCTGTCGATAGGCTGCCGCCTGCGATCAGGCAGGAGCGCCGGTCGCGCGGGGTGGCCAGGCCCCCCGCACCGGGTGTACGGGGAGGGTTCGTGATGCGGGGAACGCGGCGCAGGCTGCGGGTGGGTGCCGGTCTGCTGGTGACCGGGGCGCTCGTGCTGTCCGGATGCGACTCGTCCACGAAGGAGGCCGCGGCCCCGACGCCGAGCGCGTCCCCGACGCCGTCGCGGACCTTCACCGCCGGGGCGGCCGGGCTCGGGGACGCGTACTTCCCGACGTACGGCAACGGCGGGTACGACGTCGGGAAGTACACCGTGAAGGTGCGCTACGACCCGGCGAAGGACCGGCTGACCGGTACGGCAACCGTGCAGGCCACGGCGACGGCGGACCTGTCGACGTTCAACCTCGACCTGGCCGGTCTGACCGTCAAGACGGTCACCGTGGACGGCGCACCGGCCACCTACACCCGGGACAAGAACGAGCTGGTGATCAAGCCGGCGGCCGGCCTGATCACGGGCAACGGTTTCGTCGCGGAGATCGTGTACGAGGGGGTGCCGAAGCCGCTGAAGAACGAGGTGCTCGGCGAGGGCGGGTTCCTGCACACCGCCGACGGCGCGATCGCGCTGGGCCAGCCGGAGTCGGCGAGCACCTGGTTCCCGGTCAACGACCACCCCTCCGACAAGGCGGCGTACGACTTCGAGGTCACCGTCCCGCAGGGCCTGACCGCCGTCAGCAACGGCGTGCCGGGCGGCAACACCACCAAGGACGGCTGGACCACCTGGAAGTGGTCGGAGAAGTCGCCCATGGCCAGCTACCTGAGCACCGTGGTGATCGGCAAGTTCCGGATCACCACCGGCCAGCACAAGGGGAAGCCGGTCTACAGCGCCGTCACCACCAAGGTGGCCAAGGGCGCGTCGGACGCGTCGATCGCGCAGACCGTCAAGGTGGCCGACTACCTGGAGAGCGTCTTCGGGCCGTATCCGTTCGACGCGTACGGCGGCGTGGTCGTCTCGGACAGCCGGATCGGGTACGCGCTGGAGACGCAGAGCCGCCCGGTCTACTCCGCCGGCTTCTTCCGGCGTGGCGAGAACACCGAGGTGGTCGCCCACGAGCTGGCCCACCAGTGGTTCGGCGACAGCGTGGCGCTGGCCAAGTGGGAGGACATCTGGCTCAACGAGGGCTTCGCGACGTACGCGGAGTGGCTGTGGGCCGAGCACACCAAGCAGTACACCGCGAAGCAGGCGTTCGACATCCGCTACGAGCGGGTGCCGGCCGCGGTGTGGAAGACCCCGCCGGGCAAGCCGGGGGTGAAGGACCTGTTCAGCGAGTCGGTCTATCAGCGTGGCGGGATGACCCTGCACGCGCTGCGGGTGGCCGTCGGCGACAAGGCGTTCTTCCAGATCGTCAAGACCTGGGCGGCGGAGAAGCGCAACGGGACCGCCACCACCGCCGAGTTCGTGGCCCTCGCCGAGCGGATCTCCGGCAAGCAGCTCGACGCTCTCTTCGAGGCGTGGCTCAACGGCACCAAGAAGCCCGCCCAGCCCAAGAAGCTCTAGGAAGGTGTGCCGGGGGCCTCGGTCGAGCCGAGGGCCCCGGGGCGCGGGTCAGGTCTTGACGACCAGCTTGGGGTGGGCCGCGAGGTACGCGTCCGCGCGTCCGGCCCGGAGTTCGGTGATGAACTTCCGGCCCTCGCTGGTGAGTTGTTCGCCCTGGTAGGCGCTGCCCTTGCCGACACCTGAGCCGGGCAGGCCGACCAGGACGAACTTGTTCTCCGGCACCCCGCTGAGCGCGTACGCCAGGTCGACGATCCGGTTGCCGCCCACGTAGATCAGGGTGTCGCCCAGCGCGGCGACCACCTGGTCGACGCGCTCCGGCTGCCGGGCCAGGCCCTCATCGAGGATCTTGCGGGTCAGCGCTCGGACGAGCTGCTGCTGGTGGCGCTGGCGGGCGTAGTCGCCGCCGGTGATGTAGCGCTGCCGCGCGTAGTCCAGGGCCTGCCACCCGTTGAGGTGCTGCTCGCCCTTCTCGTAGACCTGCTGCGGCCCGGTGTACCCGCCGGGGGCGCTGTCCCGGTACTTGCCGTCCGGCTTGCGGTGCAGGGAGGCGACCCGCTGGTCGACGTAGATGTCCACCCCGCCGAGGGCGTTCACCAGCCGGTCGAACCCGGCGAAGGTGAGCACCGCCCCGGCGTCGATCCGCAGCCCGGTGTATCCGCTCACCGTGCTGCGCAGCAGCTCGTACCCCTGGGCGGTGCTCGGCTGCTTGGGCTTGCCGGGCACCCGGCTGCCGAAGCTCATCGAGTGGGTGAGCTTGGTCTTGCCGCCCTTGTAGCCGGCCTTCGGGAACGCCGGAATGTCCACCAGCAGGTCGCGGGGGAGCGAGAAGAGGTACGCCCGGCCCAGCCCCTTCGGCACGTGCAGCACCAGCACGGCATCGGAGTGCGGCTCCCAGCCGGGAACGCTGACCCGGGTGTCCACCCCGACGAGCAGCAGCGTCAGCGGGCCGGTGATTTTCGCGCCCGGAGGCGGGCCGCTCGGGCTGGGCGTGGGGGTGGGCGTGCCGACCGACGACGGGCTCGGCGAGCCGGCCACCGGAGTGCCGGCGGGCGAGTCGCCGCCGGTCAGGCGGGTGATCACCACAGTGCCGCCGGCGATCAGCGCGACGACGGCGAGGGCGGCCAGCCCGAGCACCAGCCACCGCCGGCGCGGCTCCATCGACCCCAAGATCATCTTCGTTTCCTTCCACCCGTATCCGGCACAACGCTCCGACGGGTGCTCCGGGTTGCGGCCGGAAGGCGCCGGGTCGGTCGGCCGGTGCATGATCGCGCGAAAACTGCCGCTGGCGCGAGCGCTACTGACGGGTAATGATGCGTCCATGCGGTACGACGTGGTCGTCATCGGGTCCGGCTTCGGCGGCAGCGTCACAGCGCTCCGCCTGGCCGAGAAGGGTTACTCGGTAGGCGTCCTGGAGGCCGGCCGCCGCTTCGCCGACGACGAGTTCCCGCAGACGTCCTGGCGGGCCCGCCGGTTCCTGTGGGCGCCGAAGCTGGGCTGCTACGGCATCCAGCGGCTCACCCTGCTCCGCCCCGCCGAGCGGCGATCCGGCGGCGGCGTACTCGTGCTCTCCGGCGCGGGAGTGGGCGGTGGCTCGCTCGTCTACGCGAACACCCTCTACGAGCCGCTGCCGGCGTTCTACACCGACCCGCAGTGGCGCGACATCACCGACTGGCGCGACGAGCTGGCCCGACACTTCGACCAGGCGAAGCGGATGCTCGGCGTCACCACGTACCCGATGGACACCGGCGCGGACCGCGCCATGCGGGCGGTGGCCGACCGGATGGGGGTGGGCCACACCTTCCACGCCACCCCCGTCGGCGTGCACATCGGCCGCCCCGGCCAGCGCGTCGCCGACCCGTACTTCGGTGGCGTCGGCCCGGAGCGCACCGGCTGCCTGCACTGCGGCTCGTGCATGACCGGCTGCCGGCACGGGGCCAAGAACACGTTGGTCAAGAACTACCTGTGGCTCGCCGAGCGGCTGGGCGCCACCGTGCACCCGCTGACCACGGTGACGGCCGTCCGGCCGGCCGCCGACGGCGGGTACGAGGTGCACACCGAGCGCACCGGCGCCTGGCTGCGCCGACGGCGGCAGGTGATCCACGCCGACCAGGTGGTCTTCGCCGCCGGGGCGCTCGGCACCCAACGGCTGCTGCACGGCATGAAGACCGACGGCGCCCTGCCGCGGCTCTCACCCCGCCTCGGTGAGCTGACCCGGACCAACTCGGAGGCGATCCTGGGCGCCTCGGTGGACCACCGGCGGGCCCGGTCCGAGCGTCTGGACTTCACCGAGGGGGTGGCGATCACCAGCTCGTTCCACCCGGACCCGCAGACCCACATCGAGCCGGTCCGCTACGGGCGCGGCTCCAACGCCATGGGGCTGCTCCAGTCGCTGCTTGTCGACGGCGGCCCGCACCGGGTTCGGCGCTGGCTGGGCAGCATCGTCCGGCAGCCGGGGCTGGCCGCCCGGATGCTGTCCGTGCGCGGCTGGTCGGAGCGGACGGTGATCGCCCTGGTGATGCAGTCGGTGGACAACTCGCTGACCACCCGCTGGCGGCGCGGCGTGTTCGGTCGCCGGCTGGTCACCGCGCCCGGCCACGGCACCCCGAGCCCGACCTGGATCCCGGCCGGCAACACCGCGACCCGGCTGCTCGCCGAGGAGATCGGCGGTACGCCGGGCGGCTCGCTCACCGAGCCGTTCGACATCCCGATCACCGCGCACATCCTGGGCGGCGCGGTGATCGGCGCCACCGAGGCCGACGGGGTGATCGACCCCTGGCACCGGGTGTACGGCCACCCGGGGCTGCACGTGGTGGACGGCGCGGCCGTCTCGGCGAACCTGGGCGTGAACCCGTCCCTGACGATCACCGCACAGGCGGAACGGGCGATGTCCTTCTGGCCCAACCGGGGAGAGCCGGACCCTCGGCCCCCGCTCGGAGATCCGTACCGGCGGCTGCCTCCCGTACCCCCGCTGCACCCGGCGGTGCCGGCGGACGCCCCCGGCGCGCTGAAACCCTGACCCCGGCGGGCTGTGACCCTGACCCCGGCGGGCGAGCCGGTGCCGGGGACGGCGGTGCTGTCGGTAGGCTTTGTGCACATGAGCCTGCCTCGCCCTGTCCTCGTGGTGGACTTCGGAGCCCAGTACGCCCAGCTCATCGCGCGCCGGGTCCGCGAGGCGAAGGTCTACTCCGAGATCGTGCCGCACTCGATGCCGGTCGCCGAGATGCTGGCGAAGAACCCGGCCGCGATCATCCTCTCCGGCGGTCCGGCCAGCGTGTACGCGCCGGACGCCCCGCAGATCGACGCCGGCGTGTTCACGGCCGACGTGCCGGTCTTCGGCATCTGCTACGGCTTCCAGGCGATGGCCCAGGCGCTCGGCGGCACCGTCGCGCGGACGGGCAACCGCGAGTACGGCGGCACGCCGCTGCGCCCCCGCCTCCTCGAGCCGGGTGTGCTGCTGCGCGACCTGCCGGCGGACCTGCCGGTCTGGATGAGCCACGGAGACTGCGTCACCGAGGCCCCCGAGGGCTTCACGGTCACCGCCGAGTCGGCGGGCGCGCCGGTGGCGGCCTTCGAGGACGTGGCCGGGCGCCGGGCCGGCGTGCAGTTCCACCCGGAGGTCGGGCACACCGCGCACGGTCAGGAGATGCTGACCCGCTTCCTGTACGACATCGCCGGCATCGAGCCGACCTGGACGCCCGAGAACATCATCGACGAGCAGGTCGCCCGGATCCGCGCCCAGGTCGGTGACAAGGAGGTCATCTGCGGCCTCTCCGGCGGGGTGGACTCGGCGGTCGCCGCCGCGCTGGTGCACAAGGCGGTCGGTGACCAGCTCACCTGCGTGTTCGTCGACCACGGTCTGCTGCGCGCGGGCGAGGCCGAGCAGGTCGAGAAGGACTACGTGGCGGCCACCGGCATCAAGCTGAAGGTGGTCGACGCCGCCGACCGGTTCCTCGGCGCGCTGGCCGGGGTGACCGATCCGGAGCAGAAGCGCAAGATCATTGGCCGGGAGTTCATCCGGGTCTTCGAGGCCGCCGCCCGCGAGATCGCCTCGCACGGCGACGTGGAGTTCCTGGTCCAGGGCACCCTCTACCCGGACGTGGTGGAGTCCGGCGGCGGCACCGGCACCGCCAACATCAAGAGTCACCACAACGTCGGCGGCCTGCCGGAGGACCTGAAGTTCGCCCTGGTCGAGCCGCTGCGCACCCTGTTCAAGGACGAGGTCCGGGCGCTCGGCCTCCAGCTGGGCCTGCCCGAGGCGATGGTCTGGCGGCACCCGTTCCCCGGCCCCGGCCTGGCCATCCGGATCATCGGCGCCGTCGACCGCGAGCGCCTCGACCTGCTGCGCCGCGCCGATCTGATCGCCCGCGAGGAGCTGACGGCCGCGGGCCTGGACCGGGGTGTCTGGCAGTTCCCCGTGGTGCTGCTCGCCGACGTGCGCAGCGTCGGCGTGCAGGGTGACGGGCGCAGCTACGGGCATCCCGTGGTGCTGCGCCCGGTCTCCAGCGAGGACGCGATGACCGCCGACTGGTCCCGGCTGCCCTACGACGTGGTGGCCCGGATCTCCACCCGGATCACCAACGAGGTCGCCGAGGTCAACCGTGTGGTGCTGGACGTGACCAGCAAGCCACCGGGCACCATCGAGTGGGAGTGACCGCGGCTCACGCCGCCGGCGGCGTGTGGGACGGGGTCGTCGGCGGGTAGGGCGGCGTCGGCGCGTACCCCGGCTGCGGTCCGCCGGGCGCGGGCCCGGCGGTGGGCTGCGGCGCGGCGCCCGCCGGGTGCGGCCAGGCCGGCGCGCCGGTGGGCTCCTCGGGCATCAGGAACCACATGATGGGGTACGCGAACAGCGCGAGCCCGCCGGTGAGCAGGCCGGTGACCGCGAAGGCCACGCGGACCACTGTGGGGTCGACGTTGAAGTAGCGGCCGAGGCCGCTGGCGACCCCCGCCACCATGCGGTCGGTGGTGGGTCGCCGGAGCTGCTTGTACGGGGCGTGCGGAGCGGCGGTGGATGTCATGTCTCCACGGTCCGCGCCGGTGCCCGGCCCGCCCTCGGTGACCGCCCGGATCCTTACCCTGACCGATCCCGGAGCGGGTAGCAAAGAGTCAGGAATCCGACTCTTTTCCGTCCCGGTAACCCGTCCCGGGGAGAATTTGGTCCCGTGACCACCTTGCTGGAGCCGCTTCGCAGGATCGCGGCATACGCAGTTTGTGCTGATTCAGACGGCCGAGTGTTGCTGGTCCGCGCATCGGAGCGCTCCGGCACCCCCGGCACCTGGTCGCTGCCGGGCGGAGCGGTCGACCACGGTGAGGACCCGAACCACACAGTCGTCCGCGAGACCGCCGCCGAGACGGGCCTCTCGGTCGCCGTCTCGGGCCTGGCCGACGTGCTCGCCGACATGCGGGCGCTGCCCGAGCGCGGCATCACCATCCACACCGACCGGCTGATCTACCGGGTGGCGGTGCGGGGCGGCACCCTCGCCGACCGGGTCGGCGAACGCCCCACCGACCTGGCCCGGTGGTACACGCTCGACGAGGCCCGCGAGTTGCCGCTGCGCTCGTTCACGGCCCGCGCCCTCGGCCTGCCCGCCTCCTCGGCCGACGTGGTGCCCGACGAGGTGCCCGAGTTCCCCTCCTTCTACGCGGTGCCCGGCCCGGACGGGCTGCACCGGGCGCAGCGCTTCGCCGCGTACGCCGTGTGCACCGACCCGGCCGGTCGGGTGCTGCTCACCCGGATCTCCGACGGCTACCCCGGGGCCGGCTGCTGGCACCTGCCCGGCGGCGGCACCGACTACGGCGAGCAGCCCGGCGCGGCGCTCATCCGGGAGCTGGTGGAGGAGACCGGCCAGTCCGGCCGCCTCGTCGAGCTGCTGGGTGTGGCGAGCCACCGCGACGCCGCCTCGCTCGGCCCGGAGGGCTACCCGATCGACTGGCACGGCGTCCGTGCCTTCTACCGGGTCGTCGTCGACGAGCCCAACGCGCCGACGATCACCGACGTCGGTGGCTCCACCTGCGAGGCCCGTTGGTTCGCCCGCGAGGAACTGGGCGCCCTCCCGACCGACCGCCTGACCGAGGTGACCGCAGAAGCAGTCCAAGCAGCCCAACTAACCTAACCCCCACCCCACCCCACCCCGCCCCCGGCCTCCCTCGTCGCGGCGATCATGAAGTTATTGTCGGGACACGCCGGGATGGACGGCGATAACTTCATGATCACCGGCCTGAAGGCGGGTGCGGGGGAGCGGGGGCCTGGTTGTGGAGCTGGTGCGGCGGGTTGCGGTTTATGGTCTGTTGTCGGCCTCGGGGCGAGTTCTGGTTGTTCGGGGGGCTGTGGGGGTGGCGTGGTCGCTGCCTGGGGGGCCCGTCGCGCACGCCGAGCATCCTGAGCGTGCGGCCGTGCGCGCGGTGGGCGAGCAGACCGGGCTGACCGTGTCGGTGGGCCGGTTGCGGGCCGTGGTCGCTGACGTCAGCACCCTCGCGCAGGACGGCGTCTCGCTGCACACCGACCGGTTGCTGTTCGAGATGACCGTTGACGGCGATGCGCCGGGCGACACCGGAGACGGCACGATCGAGGCCCGCTGGGTCAGCCCAGAGGACGCGGCCCGGCTGCCGTTGACGCCGTTCAGCGCCGAACTGCTCGGACTGCCGGTCACCCCGCTCCCGGCCGACGCGCACCCGTCCGCCGAGCCGCTCCCGCCGCCGCACCCGGATCGCCGGCTGCGCTTCGGGGCGTACGGGCTGGTCACCGACCCGGCCGGGCGGGTCCTGCTCACCCAGATCGCCGACGGCTATCCCGGGGCCGGCAAGTGGCACCTGCCCGGCGGTGGCACCGATCACGGCGAGCAGCCGACCACCGGGCTGCTCCGTGAGCTGGTCGAGGAGGGCGGTCAGGTGGGCCGGGTGGTGGAGCTGCTCGGCGTGGACAACCTGCACAACCCGGCCGCGCTCGGCCCGGAGGGCCGTCCGCTGGACTGGCACGGCGTCCGGGTGATCTATCGGGTGCTCGTGGACGTACCCACTGACGCGGTGGTGACCGAGTCCGCCGGTGGCTCGACCGCCCGGGCGGGCTGGTTCACCATCGCCGAGACAGCTGACCTGCTGCTGACAGGCATCGCTGCCTCGGCAATCGGACAGCTGGGTCGATAGCACTTGGCTCGGCGAGCCGAGATGGTGACCCTCCGGTACAGTCAGAGACGGGAATGGTGGAGGAAACGGGCGATGAGGCCCGGGATGGGAATAACAAGGCGGTTCGCGCGGTTTGCACCAGATATAAGTACCGCCGGCAGCTATCGCCAAGCCACGTTCCCCTATGCGATGGTGTACTCCGCAAAACGGCTGCCGGGCCACGCAAGGTCCGGCACGAGACAGCCGGACACCCGCCCCAAACGGCGGTAAGCCGATCCGGTGATGGAGGAAACGTGCCGAGAGCCCCATGGCGCCGGCGTCGTACGACTGACAGTCCGCGCCCCGCAGGGCGTCGCTGGGCGGGCCCGTTGCGCCGCAGCAGCACGTTCGCCCGCCAGGTGCTGCTGGTCCGGGTGGGTCGCCGTGACGGCGACCTGCGGACCACCGACGTGACACTGCCCGAGCACCGGTACGCCGACCGCCAGCGCCGCCGTTACGGCCTGGACCGGCTCGGCCGTCCGTCGCTCGGCGTCAACCGGGCCGAGGTCGAGGCGGTCATGCCGGTCAGCCCGGCGCTGCCGCCGATGGCGCACGCCGACGAGGCGTCGTCCCGGTCGATCCCACTGCTGCCCGGCGAGCACACCGTCGCCCGCCGGATGAAGTTCGGCCTGGTCAACGCCTGCACCCTGGCCAGCCTCATGCTCGGCATGCTGGCCATCTTCCTCGCCATGCAGGGCGAGGTGCGCATCGCCGCCCTCTGCCTGATCGCCTGCGTCGGCTTCGACGGCCTCGACGGAGCGTTGGCTCGCCGGCTCGGCGTGGCCAGCCCGTTCGGTGCTCAGATGGACTCGCTGGCCGACATGTGTTCGTTCGGCCTCGCCGCGCCGGTGGTGGTCTACGCCTCGCTCGCCGGCTCCGTGTCGACGGCTGCGGCCGCGGTGGCCTGCGCCCTGGTCGCGGCGTGTGCGGCGATCCGGTTGGCCCGCTTCAACGTTTCGCCGAAGGACGGCCGCTTCTTCTGCGGTGTCCCCACCACCATGTCCGCGGCCGTGCTCGCCGTGACCGTGGCGATCGGCCTGCCGGTGCCCGGCCTGGTGCTGGTCGCCGGGGTGGCACTGCTCGCCTTCGCGATGGTGTCCAGCTTCCCGTACGCCAAGCTCGCGCGCCTGGTGAAGCTGCCGCCGTGGCTCTGGCTGGCCCCGGTGCTCGGCGCACTCGTCGACATCCGGCTCACGTTCGCCCTGATCGTGGTGGGCTACCTGGTCAGCGGGCCGGTGCTCTGGCTGCGCCAACGTCGTACCGCCTGATCCGACACACGACACACGAAAAGGGGCGCCGCGGACAGCGGCGCCCCTTTTTCGCGTCTTGGCGTCAGCGCCAGCGGGCGATGACTGTGGAGCCGCCGACCACCTTGTCGCCCGGCCCCACCAGCGGGTCCGCGGCCTCGGCCGGCAGGTAGACGTCGGTCCGCGAGCCGAACCGGATGAGCCCGAAGCGCTCCCCCTTCGCCAGCAGCGCGCCGATCGGCGCGCGCTGCACGATGCGGCGGGCGATCAGGCCGGTCCGCTGCGCGACCACCACCGTGCCACGGCTGGTGTCCAGGACGGTGTACGCGGCGACGTTGTGCTCGGCGTCCGGCTTCATCGCGTTGACGAAGCCGCCGTCGGCGACGAAGTAGTCCACGACCTTGCCGGCGACCGGAGCCCGGTTGACGTGCACGTCCAGCACGGAGAGGAAGACCGCGACGCGCAGCCACTCACCGTCGCCGAAACGCTCGTCGTGCAGGCGCTGCACCGACAGGACCTTGCCGTCCGCGCTGGCCACCACGGCGTTCGGGTCCTCCGGGACGTCCCGCTGGGGATCGCGGAAGAACGCGGCGACCGGCCCGGCGGCCAGCGCCGGCAGCAGCCACAACTTGGACGACGGACGCGCCACCCGGGTCAGCGCCGCCAGACCCAGTGTGATGCCCGCCGCGGCCACCCCGTTGGAGTCGATGTGCATTCCCCGGGTCAGCGGCACGCTCGACGGCCGGTACGCCGGGGCCAACCGGTCGGCCGTGGCCGGGCTGGCCGGGGTGAACCGGAGCCGGTAGACCCGTACCGGCGGTGTGTTCCGCAGCACCAGGTCCCCGCCGACGCCGTAGAGGGCGTCCTGCCGGGCCAGCTCGCTGGCCGCGCCGGTCGTCCGGCCCGGCGTCGCGGTGGTCGCCACGCTCAGCACCCCGCCCTCGGTCAGGTACTTGGACAACCCGTCGATGCCGCTCCGGGTCTCCTCGGCGGTGCCGATGAACGCCTCGCCGGCGATGACCACGGCGGCGGCCTCGGCGTCGGCGAGCGAGTCGACCACGCGTACGCGGTCGGCGACCCACCGGCCCTGGGCGGTGACGTGCTCGCGGAGCACGGGGGCGCCGGACGAGTCGGCGGGCACCACGGTGAGCTGGTCACCGGGGAGCAACGCCTCGATGGCCGCGGCCAGCACCGCGGACTCCGGGCTCGCGCCGACCAGCAGGGCGGCCTTCGGGTCGTTCATCCGGGCCAGCTCGGTGACGAGGGTACGGGCGGCTCGCTCGCCGATGCGGACCGGACCGGACCGGCCGGTGGTACGCACGGCGGGGGACTGCGTCATGTCGGGCGGGCTCCTGACGGGGTAGAGACGGGAATCGCGGCGGGGCCGCCATGGCGGGGACGGGCCGGCCGGCGGAGGCGAGATCTCCACCGGTCAGCATATGCGCCTGCCCGCGCCGGCCGCACCGCCGTGGAGGTGGTGCGGGCCGCCGCGGGCAGGTGGCCGGGTCAGGATTCCCGCCGTCGGCCCTCCCGCTCGTCCGCCGGATCGTCGCCGGTCGCCGTGCTCGGGTGGTCGGGCCGGGGCTGCTCGTCGGCCCCGTCGCCGGGCCGGTCGGGGACCGGCGCCGCCGGCGACTCCGACGCGACGTGGGCCAGCCAGGCGGGGTGGATGGCGTCCGCCGACGCCTCCGGTGCCCGGATCTCGGCGGTCGACGCCTCCGGCAGACGCATCTCGGCGGTCGGCGCCTCCGGTGCCCGCAGGGCCACGGTGGGTGCCTCTGGCGCCGGTCCCGGCAGGGGAGCGTCCCAGGTGGAGTGTTCGGCGGTCCAGGCCGGAAGGCCCGCGCCGGAGGTCGGGGCGGGCACCCCGGAGGTCGGCACGCCGGGCTCGGCGGCGCCCGTGACCGGCCCGGACGCCGAGGTCGGCGTGCCGGGCTGCTGGGCCGCGATGGTGGCCGGGTCGGCGACGTCGTTCGGCTCCGGGCGGCCGGAGCGGCCGGAGCGCAACGCGCCGACCAGACCGAAGATCCCGATCAGGATCAGCGCGCCGGCCAGGAACCAGCCGACCGGCGGCAGCGCCAGCCCGAGCAGTTGGGCGAGCAGCCACCAGGCCGACAACGCCAGGAACACCAGCCCGAAGGCGAACGAGAGCAGGTCCGTACGGTGAGCCTTCACCGGGTCACCTCCAGGTTGCCGGCATTGACGTGGATGTACAGGCGCAGCTTCCCGCCGCCGGGGCCGTCCGCGCCCAGGTCGGTGGACTCCCGCAGGCGGCCGTCGATCCCGCCGGAACGGTTGCCGAAGATGGTGGCGTCGCCGGCGTTGACGTCGGCCACGGTGGTGACGTCCACGTTCGGCGGTACGACAACCGTCGCCTGCCCGAAGTTGATCGCGACGGTCACCTCGCTGTCCTGCTTCGTGAAGTCGATGCCCCGCAGGTCGAGCACGGCGTCACCGAAGCTGTTCTCGTACCGGTTGGCGAGGTCGCGGTAGTCGGTGGGCGCCCAGGTGACCGCGCCGTCCACGCCACGGATGCGGTCGTAGGACTCGGCGACCGTGGCGGTTCCCAGAGCCGCGGCGGTCACCAGGCCGAGCGCGATCAGCCAGCGGGCCCGCCCGAACCAGGTGCCGACCAGCAGCCCCAGCCCGATCGTGGCCAACGCGGCCGCGAAGTACGCCGAGGCGCCGACGGCGAAGACGTCCAGCAGGTCGAGCAGGGCGACCACGCCGAGGGCCAGGAAGATCAGCGAGAAGGTCACCGCGCCGAGCGGTGAACGCTCCCGGGGCCGCTTCGGCGGCCTCGGTGGTTTGGGCGGCGGATACGCGGCCGGGGCCGGCGCGGCGTACGGGCCGTGTGGCGCGAACGGTGGGCGGTACCCGCCCGGCGTCGCCGCGGTCGGGTAACCGGACGGACCGGCGGGCACTGCGGTCACCGGCGCCGACGGCCAGCCGGCGGTGGGGGTGACCTCCGTGGCCGTGCCGCTGCCCGGCCAGCCCTGCTCGGGTGCCGGCCAGGTGGCCTCCTGCGGCCCGGTCGTGGCGCCGGCCGGCTGCCCGGACACCGGCCCCGCCCCGGACGACAGCGCCGCCCCGGACACCGGCTGCGCGCCGACGAACGGCTGCGTGGCGGTGGCCGGCTGGGTGCCGTGGACGGGCGCGGGTGCGCTCGGCGTCTCACCCGGCGCCGCGGCGGCGTACGCCGGAGCGCCACCGGCCAACGGCGCGGTCGCCAGCGGCCCGGTGGACGGCACCGCGCCGTACGTCGGAGCGGGCCAGGCGACCGGCGGGACCGGCCCGGGTGGCGTACCGGTCGGGGCGGGCGGCACCGGCCCACCCGGGGCGCCGGGCTGTGGTCCACGACTGTCCCGGTTGAGCAGCAACGCGCCGCCGATCAGGATGGCCGCGCCGAGCAGCACCGCGCGGAAGGCGTCGGTGACGATGTAGCCGAAGCTGGCCGCCACCAGGATGCCCAGCACGATCACGGTCACCGGGGACATGCTGGAACGGCCGCGCCCCAGCATCGACTCCACCGGGGATGCCGTGTCGCCCTCGTTCGGGATGATCAGCCAGGCGGCGACGTACACCAGGATGCCGATGCCGCCGAAGAACCCGAGCACCGCGAGCAGCACCCGCCAGAGCACCGGATCGGTGTTGGTGGCTCGTCCGATCGCCGCGCAGACCCCGGCCAGGTAACGGCCGTCGCGCGGTCGGACCAGCCCGTACCGCGAGGTGAAGCCGGTGCCGCCCAGCGGCCCCACGGACGGCCCCGGCCCACCGGGCCCTCCAGGCGTACCCGCGCCCCCGCCGGGCCCGTAGCCCGCACCGGTCGTACCGCCACCGGGCCCGTAGCCCGCGCCGGGCGTACCGGCGGGCCCGTAGCCTGCGCCCGGCGCGAAGCCGGCGCCGGGCGCGTAGCCCGCGGCGGGTCCCTGGCCCGTGCCGGGCGTGTAGCCGGCGCCGGGCGTGTAGCTCGCGCTCGGAGGCTCGTACGCGCCCGGTGTCGGTTCGGCGGTCGGGCCGGTGTCGGCGGGCGGGCCGAACGTGGTGGGCTCGGTCCAGCCGGCGGGCGTCCCGGCTGGTGCGGGCGGTGCTGAACCGCCCGGCTGTGCCGACCCGGGGCGGGGCGGCGGGGCAGCTTCCTCGGTCATGCCTCGATCCTGCTGCCCGCGTCGCCCGAACGGCCTCAGGACCCGACCCTGACCCCACCCTGAGATCCGGGCGGCCGGAATGTCGGGGGCGTCCCCGTGGTCGGCGGACGCCGCAGCGTGTGACGATCGGACTCACCGACCTCCGGACAGCCCACCACCGTGACCAGGGAGCCTGCGATCAGCACCGTGACCCCGCCTCCGCGCCTGTACCGCGCCCCCGAGCATCGGATGGCCGCTGGCGTCGCCGCCGGTATCGCCGACCATCTCGGCATCTCGGTGCTGCGCGTGCGGGTGGCGTTCATGGTGCTGCTCGGGCTGAGCGGGCTCGGACTGCTGCTCTACGCGGCCTTCTGGGCGGTGGTGCCGCTGCGCCCCGGTGACACCGCGGTGCCGCCCCGGCGCGACGTGGCCCAGCTCCTGCCGTTCGTCGGGATCGGGCTCGGTGTCCTGCTGATCCAGGTGATGGTCTTCGACTCGGTCGGCGCGGCGGGCACCGCCGGTTGGCTGGTGGCCATCATCGCGGTCGGCGCCGGGGTCATCTGGCACCAGTCGGCGCCCGAGCGGCGACGGCGCTGGGGCGACACGATGCCGGTCCCGTGGCTCGGGGCGGTCGTGGAGGAGAGCGACCGGCGGGCCTTCGTCCTCCGGTTCATCGGCGGCGGGGTGCTGGTCGCGGTCGGCATCATCGGTGTCGCGGCGGTCTACTCGCCGGCACAGAACTTCGACGCGGTGATCAACGGGGTGATCTTCGCGCTGGTCGGGTTGGCCGGGGTCGGGGTGGTCACCGCGCCGGTGCTCTGGCGGACGTACAGCCAGCTCCGCGCGGAGCGCGAGGGGCGCATCCGCGAGCAGGAGCGGGCCGAGCTGGCCGCGATGGTGCACGACCAGGTGCTGCACACGCTGGCGCTGATCCAGCGCAACGCCAGCGACGTCAAGACGGTGCAGCGGCTGGCCCGGGGGCAGGAGCGTTCGCTGCGCAACTGGCTCTACAAGCCCACGGCGTCACCGAGCGAGCGCTTCGCGGCCGCCCTGGAGCAGGCCGCCGCCGAGGTCGAGGACACCTTCGCGATCACGGTGGAGACCGTGGTGGTGGGCGACCGGGAGACTGACGAGAAGGTCGGCGCGCTGGTCGCCGCCGCGCGGGAGGCGCTGGTGAACGCGGCCCGGCACGCCGGCGTGCAGACCGTGTCGCTCTACGCCGAGGTGGAGCCCGATCAGGTCAGCGTCTTCGTCCGGGACCGGGGCAAGGGCTTCGATCCGGATACGGTGGAGGACCACCGGCACGGCGTACGCGGTTCGATCATCGGACGGATGAAGCGGCACGGCGGACGGGCCGAGATCCGGTCCGGCCCGGGGGAGGGGACCGAGGTCCGGTTGATCCTGCCGATCTCCCGGGACTCGTCCGCAGCGGAGAGGAACAAATGACCATGGCCGAGCAGCCGATGGAGCACCTCGACCCGGCGACCAGCCGCCCGGAACGCCTGCGGGTTTTCCTGGTCGACGACCACGCGATGTTCCGTGCCGGGGTGCGTGCCGAGCTGGGCGCCCATGTCGAGGTGGTGGGTGAGGCGAGCACGGTGGCCGAGGCGGTCACCCGGATCGCCGCCACCGTCCCGGACGTGGTGCTGCTCGACGTACACATGCCCGACGGCGGTGGCCGCGCCGTGCTGGAGGCGATGCGGCGCAGCCATCCGCAGGTCAAGTTCCTGGCGCTGAGCGTCTCCGACGCGGCGGAGGACGTGATCGGGTTGATCCGGGCCGGCGCCCGGGGGTATGTCACCAAGACCATCTCCCCGGACGAGCTGACCGCGGCGATCCGTCGGGTCGCCGACGGTGACGCGGTGTTCAGCCCCCGGCTCGCCGGGTTCGTGCTGGACGCCTTCGCGGCCCGGCCGGACGCCCCGGTGGCCGACCCCGAGTTGGACCAGCTCACCAACCGGGAGCGGGAGGTGCTGCGCCTGCTCGCCCGGGGGTACGCGTACAAGGAGATCGCCAAGGAGCTGTTCATCTCCATCAAGACGGTGGAGACGCACGTGTCGAACGTGCTGCGCAAGCTCCAGATGTCCAACCGCTACGAACTGTCCCGCTGGGCGGCGGACCGCCGGCTCGTGTGATCTATTCCTCCGCCCCGGCATTTCGGGCAGATGCCACGGATGCCGCCGGGCGGGGCTGACAAACGATCACCCGTCGTCCCATACTGCCCCGGTCCCGTTTCCGCGCGTGGGTGTTGGCATCCCGCGGAGGCGGCGGCTTACGCGTGCCCGCGGTAGCGGGTCACCCCTGGGGGAGAGGTACACAATCTTGATGTTGGGACAACGAGGACGACACTGGGCGCGGGTCGCGTTGGCGGCCGTCGCCGGCGGCGCGCTGGCGCTCGGCGTGGCGGGTGCCGCAGCCGCTGCTCCGGCCACCGGTGTGGCCAAGGTGGTCGATGGCACCGAGGTCACCCTGAAGCTCGACGGCAAGACGCGCACCACGTCTGCGCTCGCTCTGAAGATCGACGGCAAGCTGGTGCCGGCGTTCTGCATCGACTACCACACCAGCGTGAAGCTCGACGGCAAGTACGAGGAGGGCAGCTGGGACGAGTCCGAGGTGCGGAACCTCGGCAAGGTCCAGTGGGTGCTCACCCACGGCTACCCGAACGCCGACTCCACCGCGCTTCTCGCCGCCGCCGGCGTGGAGACGAAGGTCGGTAAGAAGCAGCTGGAGACGCTGCTCTACTTCGGCACCCAGACCGCCGTCTGGCACTTCAGCGACGGCATCGAGCTGGGCGCCTGGGAGAAGGACCTGCAGGCCCGCAACCAGTACGAGGTGATCACGAAGGTCCGTGACTACCTCATCAAGAACGCCACCGACCAGCCGGAGCCGCGTGCCGAGCTGTCCGTCGACCCGGCCAGCGCCACCGCGACGGTCGGCGGCAAGGCCGGTCCGTTCACGGTGAAGGGCCCGGCGGGCGCCATCACCGTGGCGGCCACCGGCGGCACCGCCGTCGACGCCGAGGGCAAGCCGGTCACCACGACCACCAACGGCGGGCAGTTCTGGCTGGCCGCTGAGGCCGCTGGCGCGGTCAACGTGACCCTGACCGCGCAGGACTCGGTCTCCTTCGGCCGGGTGTTCCTGTTCACCGGCGCCAAGAAGGCGCAGAAGCTGATCCTCGGCGGCAGCACCGGCGCCACCGTCACCACCCAGGCGGCGGCCACCTTCACCGCCGTCCCCACGACGCCGCCGACCGCCCCGACGGCGACCCCGAGCGCGTCGGCCTCGCCGACCACCCCGTCGGCCACGCCGTCGGACTCGGCGCAGCCGGCCAGCCCGGCCCCGTCCACCTCGCCGGCGAGCAACGGTGGCGGCCTGCCGCTGACCGGTTCGCCGATCGCGGCGGCGGCGACCGCCGGTCTGCTGCTGCTCGCCGCGGGTGCGGTGGCCGTCCTCCTGGTGCGTCGTCGCAAGGTCCGCTTCACCGCCTGATCCATCCCCGCCACACCACCGGCCCCGGCCCCGCCTCCAGGCGGCGCCGGGGCCGGTGTCGTCGCAGCCGCCGCGGTCGCTCTTCGGTGATCAGAAAACCGTCCGCGGCACCCTCGTCCACCCAGCCGGCCATGGTGCCCGTGCAGCCGACGTTGACCTCGTCCGGACGGGTAAAGAAAGTCGAGCCCGCGTTAGACGTCGGACCGCGTGGTCGTCAAGCGAAAAAGCTCACATAAGCCGAGCCTGAGCGGGGCGCGAGCGTCCCAGCAGGTCAGGTACTTCCAGGTCGGAGACACCTGGACTGACCGTTTTGTGATCATTTTTCAAGTATCGGCAACGTGGCGGACAACTAACGGCTTGATAACGGCACCTTCACGAAAGCGGCCAGTGGGTGTCACAGTGGCAGCACCTCACCCTCGGTGTGTGGCACTCCGCACGGCCCACGACCACGGCCTCCGCTGTTTTCCCGGCGGGTTCGTGGCTGTGCCGCCTGCGCAGAGTCGCGCCTCGTCGGGTGAGGGAGCCCGGCGGATCGGAACATCAGGGGTGTCCCCAACTTCCCTGTGGTCCCGGCGACCCCCGCCCCGGGGTGGTCGGGCGGTGTCACCCCCAAAACGTGCGTGAAACCCACGACGGAACCAGGTTAGAAAGAGGAGGCCCCTCGGAATGAGAGTCTCGAAGCGGGCGACGAGCGCGATCGCGCTCAGCGCGGCTGCCGCGCTTGTCGCGAGCGGTTGCTCGAGCGGTGACGGCGACGGCGACGCCGCCGCCAGCAAGGATGGCGCGATCGTCATCCACGGCGTCCAGCCGGAGAACCCGCTGGTTCCGTCGAACACCACGGAGACCGGCGGTGGCAAGGTCATCGACTGGCTGTGGACCGGCCTGGTCGAGTACCCCAACGACGGTGGGGCCCCGCGCAACGCGCTGGCCGAGTCCATCGACACCAAGGACTCCAAGGTCTTCACGATCAAGATCAAGAAGGGTACCAAGTTCCACGACGGTACCGAGGTGAAGGCGAAGAACTTCGTCGACGCCTGGAACTGGGCGGCGTACTCGCCGAACGGCGCGCAGAACGGCTCCTTCTTCTCGGACATCGCGGGCTTCGACAAGACCTACACCGAGGACCCGGACGGCCCGGACGGCCCGCAGAAGGCCCCGACCCCGACGGCCGACAAGCTCTCCGGCCTGAAGGTCATCGACGAGCAGACCTTCGAGGTCACCCTCGCCGCCCCGACCGCGGTCTTCCCGACCAAGCTCGGCTACAGCGCGTTCATGCCGCTGCCGGACGTGTTCTTCACCATGAAGCCCGAGGAGTTCGGCAAGAAGCCGATCGGCAACGGCCCGGTGAAGTTCGTGTCGTGGCAGGACAACGTCCTCATCAAGCTGACTCGTTTCGACGACTACAGCCTGCGCGACAAGATGAAGATCAAGGACGTCGACGTCAAGCTGTACCAGGACGAGACGGCGGCCTACGCCGATCTGCTGGCCAACAACCTTGACTTCATGGAGGTTGTCCCCACCTCGGCGCTCGCCGGCGACAAGTGGAAGACCGACCTCGGTGACCGTGGCCTGAACACCGTCACGCCGTCGACCGCGTTCATCGCGTTCCCGATCTACGACAAGCGCTTCCAGAACCCGAAGCTGCGTCGCGCGGTGTCGCTGTCGATCAACCGGCAGGAGATCTCGGACAAGATCTTCTTCGGTACCCGCAAGCCGGCCGACAGCTGGGCGAACCCGCTGACCCCGGGCGCCAAGCCGGGTAACTGCACCGCCTGCAAGTTCGACCCGACCACGGCCAAGCAGCTGCTGACCGAGGCCGGCGGCTTCACCGGTGAGATGGTCTTCTACTACAACTCGGACTCCAGCCACAAGGACTGGATGGACGCGGTTGCGCAGCAGGTCAAGACCAACCTCGGCATCGACGCGCGGGCCGAGGGCATCCCGACCTTCGCGGTGTTCCGCCAGAACATCAACGCCCACAAGATGGCCGGCCCGTACCGTGCCGCCTGGCAGCAGGACTACCCGGACGTGGAGAACTGGGTCAACCCGCTCTACGTCAAGGGTGGCTCGTCCAACGACGGCCTGTACAGCAACCCCGAGGTCGACACCCTGGCCAAGCAGGCCAGCGCCGCGCCGAGCCTGGAGGCCTCGCACGAGGCGTTCGCCAAGGCCGTCGAGGTTGTCGACCAGGACGTCCCGAGCATCCCGGTCTACTTCTACGGCCAGCAGTCCGGCCACTCGGAGAAGATCAAGAAGCTCGAGCTGAACAACGTCGGCGAACTCGACATCACCTCGGTCGAGCTCTGATCCGAACGGTCTGACCCCGGGTCGGGCTCGCCACATCCGGTGAGCCCGACCCGGGGCCGTTCCGCGAGTGGGTGCCACAGCACTCCACTCGCCACGTTGTCACCACCGTGTCGGCCGTCCGACGCGCCCCCTGTCTGGAGGACCACCCCATGGGCCGTTATCTGTTGAGACGGCTGCTCCAACTCGTGCCGGTCTTCATCGGCTCGACCTTCCTGATCTACTGGCTCGTCTGGTCCGTCCCGGGCGATCCGTTCGCCGGCAAGTGCGGCGAGCGCCGCTGCCCGGACCAGTACGTCGCGTACATGACCGAGAAGTACCACCTGGACCAGAACGTCTTCGTGCAGTACGGCAACTACATGAAGAACCTGCTCCAGGGCGACTTCGGCCAGACGTTCTCGCAGCGCGACATCGGCGGCATCATCGCCACGGCGTACCCGAACACGCTCAAGCTGGCCCTGGTCGCGCTCGCCATCGAGGCCGTGATCGGCCTCGGCGCCGGCATCCTGACCGGTCTGCGCCGCAACGGCTTCCTGGACAACCTGGTCCTCGTCTCGACCCTCTTCCTGCTCGCGCTGCCGGTGTTCGTCGTCGGCTTCGTGCTGCAGTGGCTGCTGGGTGTGCAGTGGGGCATCGTCAAGCCGACCGTCTCGTCCGAGATGCGATTCTCCGAGCTGATCGTGCCGGGCTTCGTGCTCGGTAGCGCGTCGGTGGCGTACATCGCCCGGGTGGCCCGAACGAGCATCGCGGAGAACCGCCGTGCCGACTACGTGCGCACCGCCATCGCCAAGGGCCTGCCGATGCGCCGGGTCGTGGGTGTGCACCTGCTGCGCAACTCGCTCATTCCGGTCGTCACCCTGCTCGGCACCGACCTCGGCGCCCTGATGGGCGGCGCGATCGTCACCGAGGGCATCTTCGGCATCAACGGAATCGGCCGCGAGGTCTACCGCGCGATCGTCACCAAGGAAAGCGCTACCGTGGTTGGCATCGTGGTCGTACTGGTGGTCGTCTATCTGCTGATGAACCTGTTGGTCGACCTGCTCTACGCCGCCCTGGACCCGAGGATCCGTTATGAGTGACCCAAGCACCGCATCGATTGTCAGCACCCCTCCCGCACAGGTGACGGACACCCCGGCCACCTCCGGGCCGCAGGGCAACGAGAAGCCGCGTGGTCTGCTCGGTGACGCCTGGCGGGACCTGCGCCGTAAGCCGCTGTTCTGGATCTCGACGACGATCATCGTCATCTTCCTGCTGATGGCGGCCTTCCCGTCGCTGTTCGCCCCGGGCGACGCGGTCAACGGATCGCTGTCGCGCAGCCTCAACAAGGCGTCCGGCAACGCGTGGTTCGGGTACGACCTGCAGGGCCGGGACGTCTACGCCCGGGTCATCTACGGCGCGCGTGCCTCCATCGTGGTCGCCGTGCTCTCCGTGGTCGGCACCCTGCTGATCGGTGGTGCCATGGGCATCATCTCCGGATACCTCGGTGGCTGGGTCGACACGATTCTCAGCCGGGTCGCGGACGTGTTCTTCGGAGTGCCGTTCGTGCTCGGCGCGATCGTCATCCTGACCACGTTCAACGGTTCGGGCAGCAGCAACAGCAAGGCCGAGATCATGGGCCTGGTGATCATCTCGCTGATCGTGCTGAGCTGGCCGGTCGTGATGCGGTTGATGCGTTCCTCGGTGCTCTCCACCAAGGAGGCCGACTACATCGTGGCGGCGCGTGCGCTGGGTGCCGGCAGCGGCCGGATCATCCTCAAGCACCTGCTGCCGAACTGCCTGGCCCCACTGCTGGTCTACGGCACGATCATGGTCGGCTCGTTCATCGGCGCCGAGGCAACCCTGTCGTTCCTGGGTGTCGGCCTGAAGTCGCCGGTGGTGTCCTGGGGCATCATGATCAGCGAGGGTAAGGATTTCATCCGGGTCGCGCCGGGGCTCGTGTTCTTCCCCGCCGCATTCCTCGTCGCCGCGGTGCTGAGCTTCGTGATGCTCGGTGAAGCGGTCCGCGAGGCTCTCGATCCGAAACTCCGCTAGGGGAGATCCAGTGTCCGACATTCTCGTGTCTGAGCAGTCCGCGCCGGGATCCGGCGGGTCCGGGCGCCCCTCCGGCCGGCTGCTCGAGGTCGACGACCTGCGGGTGGAGTTCCGTACCCGGGACGGCGTCGCAAAGGTCATCAACGGGGTCACGTACCACGTCGACGCGGGGGAGACCCTCGCCGTGCTCGGCGAGTCCGGCTCCGGTAAGAGCGTCACGGCGCAGACGATCATGGGCATCCTCGACACGCCCCCCGGCTTCGTCACCGGTGGGCGGGTCCGCTTCCACGGAAAGGACATGCTCCGCATGTCCGCCGAGGAGCGCCGCCGCATCCGCGGTGAGGGCATCGCGATGATCTTCCAGGACGCGCTCTCCGCCCTGAACCCGGTCTTCACCGTCGGGTTCCAGATCGCCGAACAGTTCCGGGTTCGGCGGGGTCTGGGTCGCGCGGAGGCCAAGAAGCGCGCGATCGAGATGCTCGACCAGGTCAAGATCCCGAACGCCAAGGGCCGGTTCAACAACTATCCGCACCAGTTCTCCGGCGGTATGCGGCAGCGCGCGATGATCGCGATGTCGCTGGCGCTCGACCCCGAGGTGCTGATCGCGGACGAGCCGACCACCGCGCTCGACGTGACCGTGCAGGCCCAGATCATGGACCTGCTCGCGGAGCTCCAGCGTGAGCGGCAGATGGGCATGATCCTGATCACCCACGACCTCGGCGTGGTCGCCGACGTCGCCGATCGGATCGCCGTCATGTACGCGGGCCGGATCGTCGAGGAAGCCGACGTGTACGACCTGTACGCCAAGCCGGCGCACCCGTACACGCTGGGTCTGATCGACTCGATCCCGCGTCTGGACGAGAAGGGGCAGCAGCTCCGGACGATCAAGGGCCTCCCGCCGAACCTGATGAACATCCCGCCGGGCTGCCCGTTCAACCCGCGCTGCCCGATGGCGCAGCCGGTGTGCCGGGAGAAGGTCCCCCCGCTGCTCCAGGTGGGCCCCGCCCGGGCCAGCGCCTGCCACTTCGCCGAGGAGCTGGTGAACCGTGTCTGAGAACATCCTCGAGGTCCGTGACCTGGTCAAGCACTACCCCGTCACCCAGGGTGTGGTGTTCAAGAAGACCGTCGGTCAGGTCAAGGCCGTCGACGGGGTCTCGTTCGGTCTGCGGGCCGGCGAGACGCTCGGTGTCGTCGGCGAGTCCGGCTGCGGCAAGTCGACCCTCGCCCGGGTTCTGATGAACCTGGAGAAGCCGACCGCCGGCAGCGTGGTCTACAAGGGCCAGGACATCTCCAAGCTCTCCGGTGGGGCGCTGCGTCGGCTGCGTCGGCAGATCCAGCTGGTCATGCAGGACCCGTACACCTCGCTGAACCCGCGGATGACTGTCGGTGACCTGATCGGGGAGCCGTTCGAGATCCACCCGGAGGTGGCGCCCCGGGGCAGCCGTCGGGCCAAGGTCCGCGAGCTGCTCGACCTGGTCGGGCTCAACCCGGAGCACATCAACCGGTACCCGCACCAGTTCTCCGGCGGTCAGCGTCAGCGCATCGGCATCGCCCGCGCGCTCGCGCTGCGGCCCGAGGTGATCGTCTGCGACGAGCCGGTCTCGGCGCTTGACGTCTCCATCCAGGCCCAGGTGATGAACCTGCTGGAGAAGCTGCAGACCGAGCTGGGGCTGTCGTACATCTTCATCGCCCACGACCTGTCGGTGGTCCGCCACCTGTCGGACCGGGTGGCGGTGATGTACCTCGGCAAGATCGTTGAGATCGGCACCGAGGACGAGATCTACGAGCGGCCGACCCACCCGTACACCCAGGCGCTGCTCTCGGCGGTGCCGGTGCCGGACCCGACCCAGCGGAACAACAAGACGATCATCCGGCTCACGGGTGACGTGCCGTCGCCGATCAGCCCGCCCTCGGGCTGCCGGTTCCGGACCCGCTGCTGGAAGGCGCAGGAGGTCTGCGCCGAGCAGGTCCCGCTGCTGGAGATCCGGCGCGACTCGGACCACCCGAGCGCCTGCCACTTCGCGGAGCGGCGCGAGATCGTCGCCACCCACGAGGTGTGAGTCACCGGAACCGCCTGCCGACGTCACCACGACGACGGCAGGCGGTTTCGTCTGTCCGGAGCCCTCTGAGCGGTTCGCCACGCTCCCGCACCGCCGGTCGGGTGACGACCCCGCACCGGCGGCCACCGGGGCGCCTCAGAGCGGCCCGCGGCCCGCGCGCAGCAGCAGCAGCGCCAGTTGGGTGCCGTCGGCGCCGAGCGCGAGCCGGAAGCGCTCCAGGATGTCCCGTTCGCGGGAGAGCACGAGGCGGGTTCCACCGGATGCCATCCGGGTCGCCCCGACCTCCTGTGACAGCGCGGCCCGCTCCTGCCAGAGCGCGATCAACGCGTGGTCGATCTCGTCGATCCGTTCCCTGATCTGCACGATCCGCGCAGCGGCGGTCGGCTCCACGGTGCCGGTCCGTGCCTCGGACGGGTCGCCGGTCCGCACCGAAGGCACCACCTCCGGCACGCTCCCGCTCGCCGACGGCTGTCCCGCCTCCGGTCCGGCCGGGCCACCGTTCTGCTCCACCACGTCTGTCATCATCGGGTACCTCTCGCGCTGTGGTGCCCGGTGCCCGGAACCCGGGACGAAAAAGCCCCGGACTCCAGGAGCCCGGGGCTTTTCGCAGGTCTGTCGATCAGGCGCGACCTACGGCAGCCGGACTCCCGGTGCCGTAGTAAAAGTAGTAGCGCGCAGCGATCACGCCGTCGAGTATGCCCACGCCGGTGGCCGGCGCGCAAGGATTCCGGCGCAAAAGGGCGGCCCGGCCGTGTGCTCCAGGCGCAGGCACGGCGACCCGGCCCGGCGGACGGCGCGGTCGGGAAGTGTCCGGCTGGCGGCATAGACTTGGTGCGCGATGCATCCTCTCTTCGACATTCCCGCGTCCCCGCCCGCGCCGGAGTCCGCGCCGGCCCGTCCGCACCGGCCCGGGTCGGCGTCCGTCCGTCTCGATCCGCAGCAGCTCCTCGCCGGGCTGAACGGGCCGCAGCGCGACGCCGTCAGCCACGCCGGTTCCCCGTTGCTGATCGTGGCCGGCGCGGGGTCCGGCAAGACCCGGGTGCTCACCCACCGGATCGCCTACCTGCTCGCCGCACGGGACGTGCATCCCGGTGAGATCATCGCCATCACCTTCACCAACAAGGCGGCCGGCGAGATGAAGGAGCGGGTCGCCGCGCTGGTCGGCCCACGGGCCCGACTGATGTGGGTGTCGACGTTCCACTCGGCGTGCGTCCGCATCCTGCGCGCCGAACACGAGCACGCCGGCCTCAAATCGACGTTCTCGATCTACGACGCGGACGACTCCCGCCGACTGATGCAGCTGGTCACCCGCGAGCTGGATCTCGACCCGAAGCGCTACCCGGCGCGTGGTCTGGCCGCCCAGGTCTCCAACCTCAAGAACGAGCTGGTCGACCCGGAGCAGTTCGCCGCGCGGGCCAGCGGGCCCAACGAGCGGGCGCTCGCCGAGGCGTACACGCTGTACCAGCGCCGGCTGCGCGAGGCGCACGCGCTGGACTTCGACGACCTGATCATGACGACGGTGCACCTGCTCCAGTCCCACCCGCACGTCGCGGAGAGCTATCGGCGGCGGTTCCGGCACGTGCTGGTGGACGAGTACCAGGACACCAACCACGCCCAGTACGTCCTGATCAAGGAGCTGGTCTCCGGCACCGACGGGCTGGAGCCGGCCGAGCTGTGCGTGGTCGGTGACGCCGACCAGTCGATCTACGCGTTCCGGGGCGCGACGATCCGCAACATCCTGGAGTTCGAGCGGGACTTCACCGACGCGCGGACGATCCTGCTGGAGCAGAACTACCGCTCCACCCAGACCATCCTCAACGCGGCCAACGCGGTGATCGACCGGAACACCTCCCGCAAGCCGAAGCGGCTGTGGAGCGAGGCCGGCGACGGCGAGCGGATCGTCGGCTATGTGGCCGACACCGAGCACGCCGAGGCGGACTGGGTGGGCCGGGAGATCGACCGGCTGGTCGACGCCGACGAGACACGCCCCGGTGACGTCGCGGTCTTCTACCGCACCAACGCCCAGTCCCGCGTCTTCGAGGAGGTGTTCATCCGCGCCGGCCTGCCGTACAAGGTGGTCGGCGGGGTGCGCTTCTACGAGCGCAAGGAGGTCCGCGACGCGCTGGCGTACCTGCGCTCGGTGGTCAACGACGACGACACGGTGAGCCTGCGGCGGGTGCTGAACACCCCGCGCCGGGGGATCGGCGACCGCGCGGAGGCGTGCGTCGAGGCGCTGTCCAGCCGTGATCGGATTTCCTTCGGCGCGGCGCTGCGCCGGGCCCGGGAGGCGCCCGGCATCTCCACCCGGGCGGCCAACGGCATCGCCGACTTCGTGGCGCTGCTCGACGGCGCGCGGGAGCTGGCCGAGACCGGCACCCCGGAGGAGGTGCTGGAGGCCCTGCTGACCCGCTCGGGTTACCTCACCGAGCTGGAGGAGAGCCTGGACCCGCAGGACGCGGGCCGGGTGGACAACCTCCAGGAACTGGTCAGCGTCGCCCGGGAGTACACCGAGCGGATCGAGGCGACCGGCGCCGACGGGGAGCGCGCCACCCTGGCGGGCTTCCTGGAGCAGGTCGCGCTGGTGGCCGACGCCGACCAGATCCCCTCCGACGACCCCGACCACCAGGGCGTCGTCACCCTCATGACGTTGCACACCGCCAAGGGCCTGGAGTTCCCGGTGGTCTTCCTGACCGGGCTGGAGGACGGCGTCTTCCCGCACCTGCGCTCGCTGGGCGACACCCGCGAGCTGGAGGAGGAGCGCCGACTGGCGTACGTGGGCATCACCCGTGCCCGACAGCGGCTCTACCTCTCCCGGGCGGTGACCCGCTCGGCCTGGGGGCAGCCGTCCTACAACCCGCCGTCGCGGTTCCTGGAGGAGCTGCCGCCGGAGCTGGTGCGCTGGGAGCGCACCGAGGGGTCGTACACCTCGTGGGCCGGCGGGGGCGGCGGCGTCGGCGGTCGTGCCGACCGTGCGCCCGGCGGTCGGGGCACCTTCACCGGCGGCACCCCGAAGGCGGCGCAGCTTGCCCAGCGGCTCGGCGTGGACGGCAGCCGCCTCACCACGGCCAGCGAGTTGCCGCAGGGGCCGAAGGTGGCCGCCGGCGACCGGGTCAACCACCAGCGCTACGGGCTGGGGCGCGTGCTCGCCGTGGAGGGGCACGGCCCGGGCGCCCGCGCGCAGATCGACTTCGGCGACCAGACCATGTGGCTGGTGCTGCGACACGCCCCGGTCGACAAGCTCTGACGCCCGAAACGGCACCTTCGCGAGGTCGCGCTAGAACATGGAAAGAGTGGCCTCCGCCAGCGCGGAGGCCACCCTTTCAGGATTCTGTGCGGGCCAGGCTCAGCAGCCCAGGTCGACGCCGCGCGCCCGCATGAACGGGGCGGGGTCGATCTGGTTCCACATGCCCTGGTGCACCTCGAAGTGCAGGTGCGGGCCCGTGGCGTCGCCGGTGGCGCCCTCGTAGCCGATCACCTGGCCGGCCTTGACCGCCTGCCCGACGGTGACCGCGATGCGGCTCTGGTGGGCGTAGTGGGTCAGGTAGCCGTTGCCGTGGTCGATGAAGACGGAGTTGCCGTACCCGTCCGCGGCGTCACCGGCCTGGGTGACCGTGCCGGCGGCCGCGGCGCGGATGGGGGTGCCCGAGGGCAGCGCCAGGTCGATCCCGGCGTGCAGGGTGCCCCAGCGCTGGCCGTAGCAGGAGGTGACCGCGGCGCCCGGCATCGGGTCGACCCAGGCGGCCGTCGGCCTGGTGGTCTTCTTCGGCTTCGGCTTCGGCTTGGCGGTGGCCGTCTTCGTCGGTGTCGGGCTGGCGCTGGCCGTCGACGGGCTCACGGTCGGGCTGGCCGACGCCGACGCCGGCGCGCTCGACTCGCGGGTCGAGCGGTCGGCCCGGCTGGCGGCCTCGGCGCGGGACTGGGCGTCGAGCGAGACGGCGGTGGGCGCCGTCCGGTCGGGGCCGGAGGTGGCGACGGCGACCCCACCCAGGCCGAGGGCGACCAGCGCGGCCGCGCCGGCCACGATCAGGCGGTTCCGCCGGCGGGCACGTCGCGGCTGCTCGACGGTGGTGTCGGGGGTGTTCTCGTTCTGGACGGGGCTGTCTTCCTGCACGGCGGACCTTCACAGTCGAGGGGCACTTGACCTCGAAATACTGGTGTCGGGCCGAGCTGGACGACCGTCCGGGACCGGGCGTCCGAACCGGGGGCGGCAGGCCGGCTGACCTGGTATGCGCCGATCTGAAGCGCTCCGTCCGGAAAAGTGATCATGCTGCGCCGTGCGGTCGGTCACAGTCCATGCTGTGATCCAGCAGACATCAGCCGCAGGCCGGGCAGGAAAAACCGCCCGGATCGACAGATCCGGGCGGTCAACGGGCGGCACGCAGCGTCAGGAACCCGCTACCTCGCTGTAGATTGCCTCGACTTGCAGCTTGATGTCCACTCCGCGCTCCTGCAGGTACGGAACGGGGTCGATCGGCGCGCCCTTGACATGAAGCTCAAGGTGCAGGTGGGTGCCGTAGGCGTGGCCGGTCTGGCCCACCAGGCCAAGCTGGTCGCCCGCCTTGACCTGCTGGCCCTCCTTGACGCTGAGCGCGGAGGAGTGACCGTAGATCGCCTCGCTGCCGTCGGCGTGCTGGACGATCACCGCGTAGCCGTAGCCGCCGAACCAGCCGGCCTTGGTGACCAGCCCGTCGTGGACCGCCACGTACGGCGTGCCCTCGGGGACGACCAGGTCGACGCCGGTGTGCAGCTTGCCCCACCGCATCCCGTACGGGGAGTTGAAGTCGTAGCCCTGCAGCGGCAGCATCCAGACCTCGGGCTCGGCCGCTTCCTTCGTGCGGCTGTCCCGGGAGGCGCGCTCGGCGTTGTCCGCACGGGCCGCGACGTCCTGACTGGTGATCGACGCCTGCTTGAGCTCGTCGAGCACGGTCGGGCTGACGTCCTTGGCGTCGGGCAGGGCCGACGCGCCCAGCGCGACGATGCCCGCGCCGACGAAGGCGGTGGTGACGACGGCCGCGTAACGGCTACGTGGGGGGGTGGGTACGCGGCGGCGACCGCGATATCGATCGGGCTCAGACGACAGGCGCTGGCGCACGCACACCCTCCGTTGTCGGGGTTCCGAGGCGGCCGGTGGACGTCCGTGAAGCTCCGGTGAACGTCTGCCGACCGCGTCGTCACCCGTCCATGGACCTGATGACAACCGTGGACACGTTAACCAACCACCAGGCGACTCACAAGCCAGAGCGCCAAATTGGCGTGTCGATCTGTCCGTTTGCGTCCGAGATTGTCATGCATCGCGCCGTCGAACGGTGCCCCCGTAACCACCCGTTCGTCGCCGAGCGTGACCGATCCGGCGGAGTCGTCCGGCTTGACGCCGGGGCCCGGGTAAGACGGCCTCGATCGACAGTGCCGGAGGCCGTGCCTGGGCGCGGCGGAATGTCGTACGTGTTTCCGGCCCGGATTTCCCGGCCCCGGCCGGGCGGGTTACCGTTCGTTCAGGTGAAGGCCGTGAAGCCGGTGAAAGGTGTGCGCTGATGAGCTCTCGTATTCGGGTCGTCGTCGCGAAGCCAGGTCTGGACGGCCACGACCGTGGCGCGAAGGTCGTCGCACGCGCCCTGCGCGACGCGGGGATGGAGGTCGTCTACACCGGCCTGCACCAGACGCCCGAGCAGATCGTGGAGACGGCCATCCAGGAGGACGCCGACGCCGTCGGTCTCTCCGTACTCTCCGGCGCGCACATGACGCTCTTCCGTCGGGTGCTGGATCTGCTGGCCGAGCGTGACGCCCGGGACATCGTCGTGTTCGGTGGCGGCATCATTCCCAACGGCGACATCCCCGAGCTGGAGAAGCTGGGCGTCGCGAAGATCTTCACGCCGGGCGCCACCACGCAGGCGATCGTCGAGTGGGTCCGGCAGAACGTCGCGCAGCCGGTCGCCTGAGGCGCCGGTCCGCTGAGGCGACCGGATCTGGGCACGGGGGAGGGGCCGGACGCACCCCTCACACGTCCGGCCCCTCTATGCACGATGCCCCGCCGCCACCCCTCGACCGACAGGGCATCGGCCGTATCCCGTCTTTGCGCTGATCAGCGCGCCGACACCTGACTCAACGACGCCCCGACGGGCGGGTTACGGACCCCCGGCAACATCGTCCGGACGATTGACGCCGCCCACGGCGCGGCCGGAATCAGCCCCACTCGGCACGGGGGTTGTGCATTACCGCACACCGTGCACCCGCTCGGTTGCCGGCGGTGCCCACCTCGCTAGGCTGCCGCCAATGGCCTGTTTCAACTGATGACAGGCGTCAAACTGTTTTCTGAACGCTGGTGGCGGCGCGACGGCGCGCCGCGGAGACGGGACGGGACGCGCAATCGTGGACCTGTACGAGTACCAGGGGCGGGACCTGTTCGAGCGGCACGGCTTGCCCGTGCTGGCCGGCGGCGTCGCCACTACCCCGGAAGAGGCCCGTGCGATCGCCGAACGCCTCGGCGGTCGCGTGGTCGTCAAGGCGCAGGTGAAGGTCGGCGGCCGAGGTAAGGCCGGCGGCGTCAAGCTGGCCGAAGGCGCCGAGGAGACGGTGGCCCGCGCCACCGACATCCTCGGCATGGACATCAAGGGCCACACCGTCCACAAGGTCATGATCACGGTGACGGCGGACGTGGCCGAGGAGTACTACTTCTCGTACCTGCTCGACCGGGCGAACCGCACCTTCCTCTGCATCGCCAGCGTCGCCGGCGGTATGGACATCGAGCAGGTCGCCGCCGAGACCCCCGACCGCGTGGTGAAGGCGCCGATCGACGCGAACACCGGCGTCGACGAGGCCAAGGCGCGGGAGATCGTCACCGCCGCCGGCTTCCCGGCCGAGGTCGCCGACCAGGTCGTCGAGGTGGCCGTCGGCCTGTGGCAGGCGTTCGTCGCCGAGGACGCCACCCTGGTCGAGGTGAACCCCCTCGCGAAGAACGGCGACGGGCGGCTGCTGCTGCTCGACGCGAAGATCACCCTGGACGAGAACGCCGCGTTCCGGCACCCGGACCACGAGGCCCTGGTCGACCAGGCCGCCGTGGACCCGCTGGAGCAGGCCGCCAAGGCCAAGGACCTCAACTACGTCAAGCTCGACGGCGAGGTCGGCATCATCGGCAACGGCGCGGGTCTGGTCATGTCGACCCTCGACGTCGTCGCGTACGCGGGTGAGCGGCACGGCAACGTCAAGCCGGCCAACTTCCTCGACATCGGCGGCGGCGCGAGTGCCGCCGTGATGGCGAACGGGCTGGAGATCGTGCTCTCCGACCCGGCCGTGAAGAGCGTCTTCGTCAACGTCTTCGGCGGCATCACCGCCTGCGACGAGGTCGCCAACGGCATCATCCAGGCGCTCGCCCTGCTGGAGCAGCGCGGCGAGAAGGTCACCAAGCCGCTCGTCGTCCGGCTCGACGGCAACAACGCCGAGGCCGGCCGGGCGATCCTGGACGGCGCGAACAACCCGCTGGTACAGCGGGTGGACACCATGGACGGCGCGGCCGAGCGGGCCGCCGAGCTGGCAGCTGCGGGGGTCTGATCATGGCTATCTGGCTGACCAAGGACTCGAAGGTCATCGTTCAGGGGATGACCGGCTCCGAGGGCTCCAAGCACACCCGGCGGATGCTCGCCGCCGGCACCAACGTGGTGGGCGGCGTCAACCCGCGCAAGGCGGGCCAGAAAGTCGACTTCGACGGCACCGAGCTGCCGGTCTTCGCGTCCGTGGCGGACGCCATGGCCGAGACCGGGGCCGACGTCTCGGTCATCTTCGTGCCGCCGCAGTTCACCAAGGCCGCCGTGGTCGAGGCGATCGACGCCGCGATCCCGCTGGCCGTGGTGATCACCGAGGGCGTGCCGGTGCACGACACCGCCGCGTTCTGGGCGTACAACCTCGCGCAGGGCGAGCGGACCCGGATCATCGGGCCGAACTGCCCCGGCATCGCCTCCCCGGGCGCCTCCAACGCCGGCATCATCCCGGCCGACATCACCGGCTCCGGCCGGATCGGCCTGGTCAGCAAGAGCGGCACGCTGACCTACCAGATGATGTACGAGCTGCGCGACATCGGCTTCTCCACCTGCGTCGGCATCGGTGGCGACCCGATCATCGGCACCACGCACATCGACGCCCTCAAGGCGTTCGAGGCCGACCCGGAGACCGACGCCATCGTGATGATCGGTGAGATCGGTGGCGACGCCGAGGAGCGGGCCGCCGAGTTCATCAAGGGCAACGTCACCAAGCCGGTGGTCGGCTACATCGCCGGCTTCACCGCGCCCCCCGGCAAGACCATGGGTCACGCCGGGGCGATCATCTCCGGCTCGGCCGGCACCGCCGAGGCGAAGCAGGCGGCGCTCGAAGCCGTCGGCGTCAAGGTCGGCAAGACGCCGACCGAGACCGCGAAGCTGATGCGGGAGATCATGTCCGGCAGCTGAGCCGGCACGGCAACACCGAAGGGGTCGACCGGAACTGGTCGGCCCCTTCGTCGTACCGCCGGATCAGTCGTTGTTCCAGAACGGGTAGTTGCCGGTGAGGCGCAGGATCGCGCCGCCGATGATGTTGATCACGCCGAACGCGATGGCGAGGTAGCCGAGAACCGGCGACTGGCCGTTGCGCCGCGCGTCGCGCAGTGACAGGTAGCCGAAGATGATGCCGAGGATGCCGCAACAGATCAGGCCGAGGACGATGCCCAGCACGCCCCAGAGTGTGGTGCGGTCGCGTCCCCGGGCCGGCGGTGGTGGGGGCGGCGGGTATGCGGTCGTCACGGCTACCTCCGGGCGGTCGTGGGCGGCGGACCCCGGGCCGCGACCGGCGAACGAGACCCGGTTGGCGACGACGGCCACCCCCTCTGGCCCGACGCTAGACCCGACGGGACGGCTCCGACTCCGGTTCGCCCAACTCGCCGCCCTCCGGGGCGGGTTAACGGACTGCCCCCGCCCGCGCGACGTGCCAGAGTAGAGCGGATGTCCCCCGTCACCCCTGACCCACCCAGCCGTGCCGGCGGCGTACGCGCCGACGACCGGCCGGTCGACCGCGCCGCGCCGCGTCGGCGGGTTCCCGCGCCGCGCGCCGGTGGGTCGCCGCGTGGGCGTGCGCCGCTGGCCGTCGCCGCCGGGGTGGCCGCGGCCGGGGCGGCTCTCACCTCGTACCTGCCGGTCGCCATCGTGCTCGGCCTGGTCCAGCTCGGCGCGGATTCCACCACGCTGGGCGGCACCCTGCGCACCGCGCTCGCCGGTTGGCTGGTGGGGCACGGGGTGCCGCTGCACACCGAGGCGGGCCCGTTCGGGCTCGCCCCGCTGGCGCTCACCGTGCTCGCGCTCTGGCGACTGACCCGGGCCGGCGTGCACGTGAGCCGCGCGATCGGCGCCCGCGACACCCGCTCACCGCGTCGCGCGCTGATCGCCGCCGCAGCGGTCGGTCTGGCGTACGCGCTGCTCGGCGCGCTCGCCGCGGTGCTGATCGGCGCGGGCGGGCCGCAGGTGTCCGTGGTGCGGGCGGCGGCCACGTTCGCGGTGGTCGGCACGCTCGGCGCGCTGGTCGGTGCGATCCGGATCACCGCAGTGACCCGGCTGCTCGTCACCCGGATACCCGGCCCGCTGCGCGACGGCGTACGCGCTGGGCTGGTGGCCGCGCTCCTCCTGCTCGGGGCGGGCGCCGGCGCGGCCGGCCTGGCCGTGGCCATGGGCGGCGGTGACGCCGCGGACATGATCGGCGCGTACCGGACCGGAGTGGCCGGGCAGGCCGGGATCACCCTGGTCAGCATGGCGTACGCGCCGAACGCCGCGGTCTGGTCGACCAGCTATCTGCTCGGGCCGGGCTTCGCGGTGGGCGTCGACACGGCCGTGCGTACCAGTGAGGTGTCGGTCGGCGCGCTGCCGGCCGTACCGTTGCTCGCTGGCCTGCCGCGCGGCCCGGTGGACGGCCTCGGCGCCCTGCTGCTCGCGGTTCCGGTGCTGGCCGGGATGGTCGCCGGCTGGTTGCTCGCCCGCCGGCTGGCCCGGTCCGCCGGGTCGGAGCGGCCGCCGCGGCGCTGGGCGGAGCTGTTGGCGCCGGCGGCGCTGGCCGGGCCGGTGGCCGGCGTGCTGCTCGGCGTCGCCGCCGCGGCCTCCGGTGGGCCGCTCGGCGCGGGACGGCTGGCACAGCTCGGGCCGGTGGCCTGGCAGGTAGGCGCGGTGGCGGCCGGTGTCGTCGCGGTCGGCGCGCTGCTCGGCGCCGCCGCCACCCGGGTGCTCGCCCGGAGCCCGCGCGCCGCTCAGACACCGCCGGTGCGCCCCGGAGTCTGACCGTCCGGCTGCGCGGCCGACGGTGGCTCGACCGAGGCTGGGCACGGCCGACGGCGGCGCGGCCGACGGCGGCGCGGCCAACGGCGGTACGGCCAACGTGGCGCGGCCAACGTGGCGCGGAGACGACGCGGGGCGCCCCGGACGGATCCGGAGCGCCCCGTCGGGAGCAGGGTCTTCTCAGGGCTCGGTCGGCAGGTTGACGTTCGCCACGATGCTGATGATGAGCAGCAGGATGCCCAGGCCGACGCCGACCGCGCCGCAGATCAGGCCAGCCTTGGCCTGGCCGGCGTTGCTGGCCTGGCCCTGGGCGACCTTCTGCTTCGCGAGGTAACCGGTCACCACGCCCGCGATACCCACCGGGATGCCCAGGTAGAGGCAGCAGATCAGCGGGATCGACGCGATGCCGAGGATCATCGACACCAGGCCCAGGGTGTTGTTCTGGCCCTGCTGCTGCGGGTAGCCGGCGTTCGGGTACGTCGGGGTGCCACCGTAGGGCTGCTGCTGGCCGTACGGGGCCTGCGGTGCGCCGTACGGGTCCTGCGGCTGCTGGCCGTACGGGGCACCGGGCTGCTGGCCGTAGGGAGCCGCCGGCGGCTGGCCGTACGGCTGGCCCGAGGTGGGCTGGCCGTAGGGCTGGCCCGAGGTGGGCTGGCCGTAGGGCTGACCCGAGGTGGGCTGCTGGCCGTACGGGGCGGCCGGCGGCGGGGCGTACGGGTCGTGCGGCGGCTGGGGGGCGGTCGGGTCCTGGTTGGGCTGCTGGCCGTACGGGTCCTGACCGGGGTTGCCGGGCTGCATTCGAGAAGCTCCTTGGACTGGTTCCGTCAGTTGCTGCTGTTGTTCCCATCCATGATCGCGGTCAGACCACCTCAGGCACAGCACAGCAGCGCGACGACATACCGCGCATTACCCCCGATAACTATTCAGTCCGCCCGTCGGTCACTGTCACAGATCGGCGAACCGCCCAACCGAGGGGCGTCCTGACCTGCCCGATAGGGTGGCCCGGTGACCGAGCCCGCGTCCGCCGCCCGCATCGTCGTCCTCATCTCCGGCTCCGGGAGCAACCTGCAGGCCCTGCTGGACGCCGCCGCCGACCCCGCGTACGGCGCACAGGTCGTCGCGGTCGGCGCGGACCGCGACGGCATCGCGGGCCTGGACCGGGCCGAGGCCGCGGGGGTGCCGACCTTCGTCGAGCGGGTCCGCGACCATGACAGCCGGGAGGACTGGGACCGCGCGCTCACCGCGCACGTCGCCAAGCACCAGCCCGACCTGGTCATCTCCGCCGGCTTCCTCAAGCTGGTCGGCCCGCACTTCCTCGCCGCCTTCGGCGACCGCTACCTGAACACCCACAACACCCTGCTGCCGGCGTTCCCCGGCATCCACGGCCCGCGCGACGCCCTCGCCTACGGCGTGAAGCTCACCGGGGCCACGCTCTTCTTCGTCGACGCCGGCATGGACACCGGGCCGATCGTGGCGCAGGTCGCGGTGCCGGTGCTCGACGACGACGACGTGGACGCGCTCACCGAGCGCATCAAGGAAGCCGAACGGCGCCAGCTCGTCGAGCAGGTCGGCCGCCTGGTCCGCGAAGGCTGGACCATCACCGGAAGGAAGGTCACGGTTCCGTGAGTCCCACTCAGGACGGACGTCGCCCGATTCGGCGGGCGCTGGTCAGCGTCTACGACAAGACCGGATTGGTCGAGCTGGCCCAGGCCCTGCACGCGGCCGGTGTCCAGATCGTGTCCACCGGCAGCACGGCGGGCACCATCGCCGCCGCCGGGGTGCCGGTGACGCCGGTGGAGACGGTGACCGGGTTCCCCGAGGTGCTCGACGGCCGGGTGAAGACCCTGCACCCGAAGGTGCACGCCGGTCTCCTCGCCGACCTGCGCAAGGACACGCACGTCGCCCAGCTCGACGAGCTGGGGGTGGCCGCGTTCGACCTGCTGGTCTCTAACCTCTATCCGTTCCAGGCGACCGTCGCCTCCGGCGCCGGCGTCGAGGAGTGCGTGGAGCAGATCGACATCGGTGGCCCGGCCATGGTGCGGGCCGCCGCCAAGAACCACGCCTCGGTAGCGGTCCTCACCGACCCGGCCGGTTATCCGGCGCTGCTCGGCGCGCTCGACGAGGGTGGCTTCACGCTGGCCCAGCGCCGCGCGCTGGCCGCCCGCGCGTTCGCCGACATCGCCGAGTACGACGTCGCGGTGGCCCAGTGGTGTGCCCAGGAGCTGGCCCCGGCTGACGACTCGTGGCCGACGTTCGCCGGGTCCGCGCTGCGCAAGTCGACAGTGCTGCGCTACGGGGAGAACCCGCACCAGCCCGCCGCGCTCTACATCGACCCGGACGCCCCGGCGGGGCTGGCCCAGGCCGAGCAGCTGCACGGCAAGGAGATGTCGTACAACAACTACGTCGACGCCGACGCCGCCTGGCGGGCCGCCAACGACTTCGCCGACCAGCCGGCGGTTGCGATCATCAAGCACGCCAACCCGTGCGGCATCGCCGTGGGCGCGGACGTGGCCGAGGCGCACCGCCGGGCGCACGCCTGTGACCCGGTGTCGGCGTTCGGCGGCGTGATCGCGGTCAACCGGCCGGTCTCGGTCGAGCTGGCCCGGCAGGTCGCCGAGATCTTCACCGAGGTGGTGGTCGCCCCCGGCTTCGACGAGGGCGCGGTCGAGGTGTTGCAGGGCAAGAAGAACATCCGGCTGCTGCGGGCGCCGGCCTGGAGCCCGGCGAAGGTCGAGTGGCGGCCGGTGACCGGTGGCGTGCTGACCCAGGTCGCCGACCGGGTGGACGCTCCCGGTGACGACCCGGCGAACTGGCAGTTGGCGACCGGCGAGGCCGCGGACGAGGAGTTGTTGCGGGACCTCGCGTTCGCCTGGCGGGCGGTGCGCGCGGTGAAGAGCAACGCGATCCTGCTCGCCAAGGACGGCGCCACCGTCGGGGTCGGCATGGGTCAGGTCAACCGGGTCGACTCCGCGCGGTTGGCGGTCGACCGGGCCGGCGCCGACCGCGCCCGGGGATCGGTCGCCGCATCGGACGCGTTCTTCCCGTTCGCCGACGGCCCGCAGATCCTTCTCGACGCCGGCGTCCGCGCCATCGTCCAGCCCGGCGGCTCGATCCGCGACGAAGAGGTCATCGCAGCGGCCAAAAAGGCCAACGTAACGATGTACCTGACGGGAACCCGCCACTTCTTCCACTGACCCTCGTCTGCACCCCGTCGATCATGAAGTTATTGCCCTGACACGCCGATGTGCAGGGCAATAACTTCATGATCAACTGCCCCTTTGGGGTCAGGCTGGCGTGACCGGGCGGAGTTCGGCGAAGTGGCAGGCCGAGGGGTGCGGGTCTGCCGCTCTCGGCACCGCCTGGGGATCCTGGGTGGCGCAGATGTCCTGGGCCTTCCAGCAGCGGGTGCGGAAGTGGCAGCCGCTCGGCGGGTCGGCCGGGCTGGGCACGTCGCCGACCAGCCGGATCATGTTGCGCTGATCGCGTACCTCCGGGTCCGGCACCGGCACGGCCGAGAGCAGCGCCTGGGTGTACGGGTGGGTGGCACGCTCGTAGATCTCGTCCTCGGTGCCGATCTCGACGATCCGGCCGAGGTACATCACGGCCACCCGGTCGGCGATGTGCCGGACCACGGACAGGTCGTGCGCGATGAAGATGTAGGAGAGCCCGAGCTCGTCCTGGAGCTGCTCCAGCAGGTTGATCACCTGGGCCTGGATGGACACGTCCAGCGCCGACACCGGCTCGTCGCAGACGATGATCTCGGGCCGCAGGGCGAGCGCCCGGGCGATGCCGATGCGCTGGCGCTGACCGCCGGAGAACTGGTGCGGGTACCGGTTGATGTACTCCGGGTTGAGCCCGACCAGGTCCAGCAACTCCTGCACCCGCTTGGCCTTGCTGCCCTTCGGTGCGGCGTCCCGGTGGATCTCGAACGGCTCACCGATGATGTCGCCGACCGTCATCCGCGGGTTCAGCGAGGTGTACGGGTCCTGCATGACCATCTGCATGTTGCGGCGCAGCCGGCGCAGCTCGCCCCCGGAGGCCTTGAACAGGTCCCTGCCCTCCAGGGTGGCCCGGCCCGAGGTGGGCGTCTCCAGCCGCATCAGCAGCCGGGCGAGGGTGGACTTGCCGCAGCCGGACTCGCCGACCACGCCCAGCGTCTCGCCCCGGCGCAGCTCGAAGCTCACGCCGTCGACGGCCTTGACGGCGCCGATCTGCCGCTGGAACAGCACACCCTGACTGATCGGGAAGTGCTTCACCAGGTTGTCGACGGAGAGGATGGTCTCGCCCCGGACCTTGGTGGAGCTAGCGGGCGCTGTCATCACGAACCTCCTGCGCGAAGTGGCAAGCGCTGGTCCGGCCGTCGCCGAGGACCAGGTCGTGCGGCACCACGTCCACGCAGACCTGCTGCACGTACGGGCACCGGGGGTGGAACGGGCAGCCGGAGGGGATGCGCATCAGGTTCGGCGGCAACCCCTTGATCGTCGACAGTTCCTGGCTGCGGACGTCCATCCGCGGGATCGACTCCAACAACCCCTTGGTGTACGGGTGGGCCGGCGCCTTGTAGAGCGAGCGGACGTCGGCGTGCTCGACGATCCGACCCGCGTACATGACCGCGATCCGGTCCGCGACGCCGGCGACCACACCCAGGTCGTGGGTGATCAGGATCATCGCCATGTTGAGGTCCCGGCGCAGGTCGGCCAGCAGGTCCATGATCTGGGCCTGCACCGTGACGTCGAGCGCGGTGGTGGGCTCGTCGGCGATCAGCACCTTCGGGTCCAGCGCCAGCGCCATGGCGATCATGACGCGTTGCCGCATGCCGCCGGAGAACTGGTGCGGGTAGTCGCCGATCCGCTTGGCGGCACCGGGGATCTTGACCAGGTCCATCAGCTCGACGGCCCGGCGGCGGGCGTCGCCCCGGGACATGCCGGCGCGCTGGCGCAGCGTCTCGCCGATCTGCCAGCCGACCGGGAAGACCGGGTTCAGCGCGGAGAGCGCGTCCTGGAAGATCATCGCGATCTCCTTGCCGCGGACCTGCCGGCGCTGCTCCTCGGACGCCGTGAGCAGGTCCTGACCCCGGTAGAGGATCTGGCCGGAGCGGACGAACGCGGGCGGCGTGTCCAGGATGCCCATGATCGCCTGGGCGGTGACCGACTTGCCCGAGCCGGATTCGCCGAGCACCGCCAGGGTCTCCCCGGCGTCCAGGTGGTACGACACGCCGTTGATCACCCGGGCCACGCCCTCGTTGGTCCGGAACTCGACGTGCAGGTCCCGCAGTTCCAGCAGGTGGCCGCCCTCAGGGGTGGGGGAGGCGGGGGTGGGTTCGACGGTGGAGTGGGTCATCAGAGAGTCACCGCAACTTCGGGTCGAAGGCGTCACGGATCGCGTCGCCGAGCATGATGAACGCCAGCACGGTCAGCGCGAGGAAGGCCGACGGGACGATCAGCGGCGTCGCCGCCTCCCGCATGTGGATACGGCCGGTGTCGATGTCCTGGCCCCACGAGATGGTCGGCGCCTTGAGGCCGATGCCCAGGAAGGAAAGCGTCGCCTCGGCGGCGATGAACGAGCCGAGCGCGATGGTCAGCACGACGATGGCCGGGGCCAGTGAGTTCGGCAGGATGTGCCGCCACATGATCCGGCCGTTGCCGGCGCCGAGCATCCGGGCCGCCGCCACGTAGTCCTGCTCCTTGGCGGTGATCACCGAGGAGCGCACCACCCGGGCGGCGGTGGTCCAGCCCAGGATGGCCAGCACGAAGATCACCGCGGCGATCCGCGCGTTGTCGCTGGCGGTGGAGACGCGCTTGAGCAGCACGATCGCGGCCAGCAGCAGCGGGATGCCGAGCACCACGTCGATCACCCGGGAGAGCACGGCGTCGACCCAGCGACCGAAGTACCCGGCCAGCATGCCGATGACCAGCGCGATGATGCCGGTGCCGAGCGCGGCGAGCGCGCCGACCAGCAGCGAGGCCCGCGTGCCGTAGACGGCCCGGGAGTACGTGTCGCAGCCCTGGAAGTCGTACCCGAAGATGGCCCCGCCGGACGGCCCGGCGTGCTGTCGGGACAGCAGGCAGTCGTTCGGGCTGTTGGCGGTGAACACGCCGGGGGCCAGCGCCATCAGGGTGAAGATGACGACCAGTGTCAGCGAGATCCAGAAGATCGGGTTGCGGCGCAGGTCACGCCAGGCGTCGCCGGCCAGGCTGCGCGGCTTGTGCGGCGCGCCGACCTGGTTCGGTGTGCCCGGCTCGCCCGAGGGGCCCCGCCGTGCGGCCTGGTTCTCGCTGGCCGCCACAGTTTCAAAGTCACTCATGCCGGCACCTCGCTGCGCTCGGTGCCGGCATGAGAGCCCAAGCACGCTGCGCTGATGATTCGTTCGCTGCGCTCACTCATAGCGGATCCTCGGGTCGAGTACGGCGTACAGGACGTCCACCACCAGGTTCGAGACCAGGTAGACCACGACGAGCACGCTGACGATGCCCACCACCAGGGGGCCGTCCTCGGTGCGGATGCCGCGGAAGAGGTTGAAGCCCACGCCGGGGATGTTGAAGACGCCCTCGGTGATGATCGCGCCGCTCATCAGGTTGCCCAGCTCCACACCGAGGAAGGTGACCACCGGGATGAGCGAGTTGCGCAGCACGTGGACGGTGACGATGCGGCGCTTGACCAGGCCCTTGGACCGCGCGGTCCGGACGTAGTCGGCGCGCAGGTTCTCGGCCACCGAGGTACGGGTCAGCCGCAGCGCGGTGGCCAGCGACAGCGAGCCGAGCACGATGCCCGGCAGCAGCAGCGCGTAGAACGTCGGCTGGGAGCCGGCGGTGGGCGGGAAGAGCTGCCACTTGACGCCCAGGAAGTACTGGGCGAGCGGCGCCAGCACGATGGTCGGGATGCCCAGCACGAGCAGGGTCAGCACCAGCGTCGAGTTGTCGAAGATGCTGGCCCGGCGGATGCCGGCGACCACGCCGGCGCTGACTCCGAAGATGATCGCCACGGCGAGCGCGATGAGCGCGAGCTTGAGGGTGACCGGCCAGGCCGCCTGCAGGATGTCGCCGATCTGGCGGCCGGTCAGGGACTGGCCGAGGTCACCCTGGAGCAGGTTCTTGACGTAGTCGAAGTAGCGGTAGAAGAAGCCGCCCACGCCTGTCGCGTCGAGGTGGTACTTCTCCGTCAGGTAGGCCCGTTGGGCCGGCGTCACCGGGCGTTCGCCCGCGAGGGCCTGGATGGGGTCGCCCTGGCCGGCGAACATCAGCGCGTAGACGATCAGGGTGGTCCCGAAGAACGCCAGGACCATCTGCAGTAGGCGCCGCAAGATGTAGCGGAACATGCTTAGCAGTCTCTCCGGAAATATGCGAAAGGGTCGCAGGACGGCATCTCTGGTCGTACCCGAAATATCCGAGACGTGCCGTCCGGCCCGGGGGAGGCCGGCGCCACCGACTGCGGGCCCACGCGAGCGGCCCGGCCGGTACAGCGCGGTCCGGGCCACCCGGGCGTCGTCGCCCGGGTGGCCCGAATCCGTTGGTCAGCTCAGCTGGCCGCTTCGATCTTGATGAGGTTGACCCGCTGGAACAGGTCCATCTGCACGTTCTTGACCTTGGACGAGGTGCCGTACACGTTCTCGCCGAAGCGGAGCGGGATCACCGGCATGTCCTTGGCCAGGATGTCCTCCGCCTGCTGGTACTTGGCGATCGCCTCGTCCTGCGTCTTGGCGGCGGAACCCTCCTTGACGAGCTTGTCGAACTCCGGGTTGCTGTAGCCGTAGTAGTTCGACGAGCCGTTGGTGCTGTACAGCGGGCCGAGGTAGTCCTCCATGGAGGGGTAGTCCATGACCCAGCCCAGCCGGAACATGCCAACCGGCTGCTTCTTCTCGACCTTGGTGAGCAGGTCGGCGAACTTCGGCTCGGCCGAGCCGACAACGTCCACGCCCAGGTTGGCCTTCAGCTGGTTGGCGGTCGCGTCGACCCAGTCCTTGTGACCGCCGTCGCCGTTGTAGGAGATGACGATCTTCGACGGTCCGCCGGCGGCCTGGTAGAGCTTCTTGGCCTCGGTCGGGTTGAACTCACCCGACGCGCCGGTGGTGTTCTCCCGGTAGCCCGGCAGGACCGGCGAGACGAAGGAGCGCGCCGGCGTCTGCGAGCCCTTGAAGACCGACTTGGTGATCTCGTCACGGTCGATCGCCATCGAGATGGCCTTGCGCACGTCCGGGTTGCTGAAGTTCTTGTCGAACGTCGGGAAGGCCAGGAACTGGAACGACGACATCGGGCTGGTCTGGTACCGGTCGCCCAGGTCGGTCGGCGCGTTGCCGAGGCTCTCGGTCGGGATCGTCGGGAGCACGTCCAGGTTGTCGCCCAGCACGTCCGCGTAGGCCGCGGTGAGCTGCTGGTAGACCCGGAACTCGACGTCCTGCACCTTGGGCTTCTCACCCGGGTAGGCGTCGTACCGCTCGACGTCGATCTTGCTGTCGTGCTGCCAGGTGCCCTTCATCTTGAACGGGCCCTGACCGATCGGTGCCTGCTCGTAAGAGTCCTTGAGCACGCCCGGAGCCGAGAACGCGGCGTCCGGCAGCGGGTAGAACGCGTTGTATCCGAGCATCGTCTTGAAATCGATGTACGGAGCGCTGAGCGTCACCTGGAAGGTCAGGTCGTCGACCTTCTTCAGGCCGGACATCTCCTTGGCCTTCGGCTTGTCGCCCTGCAGGTCCTGGTAGCCGGCGATCTTCTCGAAGAAGTAGCTGCCACCCTGGCCGTTGGGCGCGTAGGCGCCGTAGTTCCACGCGTTGATGTAGTCCTCGGACGTGACCTTCTCGCCGTTGTGGAAGGTGTAGCCGTCCTTGAGCTTGATCGTCCAGACCGTGTTGTCGGACGAGGTGATCGACTGCGCGGCGACCTCGTACGGCTTGTTCTGGGCGTCGTAGTCGACGAGCGGGCTGAACAGGCCGGCGAGCACCTGCGACCCGGACGTCTCGGTGGTGTTGGTCGGAACCAGGTGCTGGGGCTCGGCGATCTGAATGCTGACCGCCGAACTGCCGTTGCCGCCGGATCCACCGTCTCCGCCGCTGCCGCAGGCCGCGAGGCCCAGCGTCACCGCGAGCGGGAGGGCGGTCCAGGCGGCGAGTCTACGAACTCGCATAGAGCCTCCTCATCTCCTCACGCTGCGCAGTCAGGCCCGACGCTGGGTTTACGCTGCGCAACAAGCGGTAACGGTAGGTCGAGATACCGGCCGTCGACAACGGCCCGGTTGCGGGTGCGTAACGGTCCGAGGACGTCTTCCTTGCGCGGCTCCCTCGTGCGTGCTAGCCCAAACCGGACAAGCGGCTCTGGGCTGCACATTCGCCAACAAGGCCGAAGTGTCGTGGGGTCTGCTGGCAGGGATTCGGCCGCCTCCGGCGGGTCCGTCCGGTATCCGCCGCGTGCGCAGACGGCGACCGTTTTCTCGGTGACAAGGTCCACAAATTGTCACCCAGAGTGATGAGCAACACGTAACTCATCGTGACCTTCGGTGGTGTGGCCGGTGCCTCGGCGGCCGTCCGGAGTGAGGTCGCCGGAACGGCACGTGCCGGACATGAGACGATCTGGTGGTGACGGCGACGCTTCTGGACGGCAAGGCGACCGCGGCGGAGATCAAGGACGAGCTGCGGATACGGGTGAAGGCTCTCGCGGAGCGCGGCATCACCCCCGGGCTCGGCACGGTCCTGGTCGGAGCCGACCCGGGCAGCCAGGCGTACGTCAACGGCAAACACCGTGACTGCGCCGAGGTGGGCATCGCCTCGATCCGCCGGGAGTTGCCGGCCGACGCCACCCAGCAGCAGGTCGACGACGTCCTGGCCGAGCTGAACGCCGACCCGGCGTGCCACGGCTACATCGTCCAGCTGCCGCTGCCCGCCCACCTGGACACCCAGCGGGTGCTGGAGCTCATCGACCCGGCCAAGGACGCCGACGGCCTGCACCCGGTCAACCTGGGTCGTCTCGTCCTCGGCTACGACGGTCCGCTGCCCTGCACCCCGCGCGGCATCGTGGAGCTGCTCCGCCGCCACGACGTGGCGCTGCGCGGTGCCACCGTGGCGGTCGTCGGCCGGGGCAACACCGTCGGCCGTCCGCTCGGCCTGCTGCTCACCCGTCGCAGCGAGAACGCCACCGTCACCCTGTGCCACACCGGCACCCTCGACCTCGCCTCGCACACCCGGACCGCCGACATCGTCATCGTCGCGGCCGGCGTACCGGGGCTGCTGACCGCCGACATGATCAACCCGGGTGCCGTCGTCGTGGACGTCGGCATCACCCGGGTGATCGGCCCGGACGGCAAGGGCCGCTACACCGGCGACGTCGCTCCGGAGGTGGCCGAGACGGCCGGCGCGCTGGTTCCGATGCCCGGCGGCGTCGGCCCGATGACCCGCGCCATGCTGCTGACCAACGTCGTGGAGCGCGCCGAGCGCGGCTGACGCGTCGACGCTGTCCCACGAGTGCCGTTCGCGTCTGTCCGGTCATAACTGTCCGCCCCTGGCCCGATCAGTGCCAGGATGGCTGATACGGTCCGGAAAACCGACTGGTATCAGGGAGTGGGACGACCATGGGTAAGAAGGTCACTGTCGTCGGGGCTGGCTTCTACGGCTCCACCACCGCACAGCGCCTGGCCGAGTACGACGTCTTCGACACCGTTGTGATCACCGACATCGTGGAGGGCAAGCCCGCGGGCCTCGCGCTCGACCTCAACCAGTCGCGGGCCATCGAGGGCTTCGAGACCAAGGTCGTCGGCGTGACCACCGGCCCGAACGGCGAGGGCTACGAGGCCATCGAGGGCTCCGACGTCGTCGTCATCACCGCTGGCCTGCCTCGCAAGCCGGGCATGAGCCGGATGGACCTGCTGGAGACCAACGCCAAGATCGTGCGGCAGGTCGCCGAGAGCGTGGCCAAGTACGCCCCCAGCGCCGTCGTCATCGTCGTCTCCAACCCGCTGGACGAGATGACCGCGCTGGCGCAGCTCGCCACCCAGTTCCCCAAGAACCGGGTGCTCGGCCAGGCCGGCATGCTCGACACCGCCCGGTTCAGCAACTTCGTCGCCGAGGCGCTGAACGTGCCGGTGGCGTCGGTACGCACGCTGACCCTGGGCTCGCACGGCGACACCATGGTCCCGGTGCCGTCCAAGAGCACCGTCAACGGCAAGCCGCTGCGTGACGCGATGCCGGCCGAGCAGATCGAGGAGCTGGTCGTCAAGACCCGCAACGGTGGCGCCGAGGTGGTCGCGCTGCTCAAGACCGGTTCGGCGTACTACGCCCCGTCCGCCGCCGCGGCGCGGATGGCGAAGGCCGTGGCCGAGGACTCCGGCGACGTCATGCCGGTCTGCGCCTGGGTCGACGGCGAGTACGGCATCTCCGGCGTCTACCTGGGTGTCGAGGCCGAGATCGGCCGCGAGGGTGTCCGTCGGATCGTCGAGACCGACCTGGACGCCGACGAGCTGGCCAGCCTCCTGGCCGCCGCCGAGGCCGTCCGCGCCAAGCAGGGCGACATCTCCAGCATGTAGTTCGTACCCAACCCGCAGGAGGGGGGGGGGGGGGGGGCCCCGCGGCCCCCCCCCCCCCCCCCCCCCCCCCCCCCCCCCGGGGGAAAACCTGGGGGTGAACGC
>NZ_JBIAKN010000008.1:159251-257177 GCF_042872475.1 Micromonospora sp. NPDC005252
CGCGCCGGGGTCCCTCGCCCCCACGCGCCGCACTTGCCCTCTGTATTGGTCTCCCCCGCCCCACGCGGGCGGGGCGCGCCGGCCGCGGCCCCCCCCCCCTCCTGCGCTCCCGCCCCGCCCCGACCCCGTTGATCAAGAGGTTTGCGTCACCGCGAACGCGATTTCTGACCCAAACCTCTTGATCAACACGGGTGGGTGGGGGTGAAGGGGGTGGAGAGGTGGGGGGTGGCTAGGAGGGTGGGGTTGTGGGTGTGCAGGGCCGTTAGGCGGGAGGCGCGCGCTTCGTCGGGGTCTACCTCGTGGGCGTACGCCAGGGTGGGGTCGATCAGTTGCACCAGGTGCACCAGGAGATCGCCGGTGAGCAGCATTCGCTCGTCGGCCGCTGTCAGGAGCACCGACTGGTGGCCGGGGGTGTGCCCGGGAGTGGGCAGCAGTCGTACCGCAGGGGTCAGGGTTGTCTCGCCGTCGACCACCCGGAGCTGGCCGGCGGCGCGCAAGGGCGCGATCAGCCCGGCCGGCAGCCCGGGGTTGATCGCCTCCGCCGCCTCCAGTTCGGTGCGTTGGAGCAGGTAGCTGGCGTTCGGGAAGTACGGGCGGCCCGGTGTGCCGGTGACCGCCCAGCCGATGTGATCGCTGTGCAGGTGGGTCAGCACGACCGTGTCGACGTCGGCCGGGTCGATGCCGGCGGCGGCCAGTTCGGCGGGCAGCCGACCGGGCACCGGCGCCCAGCTCGCGGCGGGTGCGTCGGTCGGGCCGATCCCGGCGTCGACAAGGGTCACCGGCCCGTCACCCGAACGGATCGCGAAGCTGCGAAACGGCAGCCACCACCGCCCGTCGGCGGTGACCGAGGCGGGGTCGCGGCGGTCGGCCTCCTGCCACTGGGCCGCCGTGGCGTGCGGAAACGCCTCTGCGCGGGGCTGGAAGAAGGCGCCCTCGCCGTCGGTGAGCGCGGTAACCGTGATAGACCCGAGGGTGCGGCGAAGTGGCATCGAGCGATGGTGTCAGGGAACTGCTGTGTCGTGCAGCCCGGTTCCGCCGGTCGGTCGAGGCCGGCTGAGGGCTGCCGGCCCAATTGCAGTACGCTCGTACTGCTTGAGCACGTGTCCCCCGAGAGGAGCGCCGGCCGATGGCGAAGATCAAGGTAAACAACCCGGTCGTGGAGCTCGACGGCGACGAGATGACCCGGATCATCTGGAAGCAGATCCGGGAGCAGCTGATCCTGCCCTACCTCGACGTCGACCTGCACTACTACGACCTGTCGATCCAGTACCGCGACGAGACCGACGACCAGGTCACCATTGACGCCGCCAACGCCATCAAGGAGCACGGCGTCGGCGTCAAGTGCGCCACCATCACCCCGGACGAGGCCCGGGTCGAGGAGTTCGGCCTGAAGAAGATGTGGCGGTCGCCCAACGGCACCATCCGCAACATCCTCGGCGGCGTCGTCTTCCGCGAGCCGATCATCATGTCCAACGTGCCGCGGCTGGTCCCCGGCTGGACCAAGCCGATCATCATCGGCCGGCACGCCCACGGTGACCAGTACAAGGCCACCGACTTCGTCGTCCCCGGCCCGGGCACGGTGACCATCACCTACACCCCGGCCGACGGCGGCACGCCGATGGAGATGGAGGTCGCCAACTTCCCCGGCGGCGGCATCGCCATGGGCATGTACAACTACGACGAGTCGATCCGGGACTTCGCCCGGGCCTCGTTCCGGTACGGCCTGGACCGCAACTACCCGGTCTACATGTCGACCAAGAACACCATCCTCAAGGCGTACGACGGCCGGTTCAAGGACATCTTCGCCGAGGTGTTCGAGACCGAGTTCAAGGCGGAGTTCGACGCCGCCGGCCTCACCTACGAGCACCGGCTCATCGACGACATGGTCGCCGCCGCGCTCAAGTGGGAGGGCGGGTACGTCTGGGCCTGCAAGAACTACGACGGTGACGTGCAGTCCGACACCGTGGCGCAGGGCTTCGGCTCGCTGGGTCTGATGACCTCGGTCCTGCTCTCCCCGGACGGCCGTACCGTCGAGGCCGAGGCCGCGCACGGCACGGTCACCCGGCACTACCGGCAGTACCAGAAGGGCGAGAAGACCTCGACCAACCCGATCGCGTCGATCTACGCCTGGACCCGGGGCTTGGCCCACCGGGGCAAGCTGGACGGCACGCCGGCGGTGACCGAGTTCGCCGACACCCTGGAGCAGGTCATCATCGACACCGTCGAGGGTGGCCAGATGACCAAGGACCTCGCGCTGCTCATCTCGCGCGACGCCCCGTGGCTGACCACCGACGAGTTCATGAACGCGCTCGACGAGAACCTGGCCCGCAGGCTCGCCGCCTGATTCGACCGCACCAGCACCGGAGCCCGTCGGCACCCGCCGGCGGGCTCCGGCGTGTCTGCCGGCTGACACGCCTGCGGCGTCACCCGGCCCGGCGCGCCTCGTTGACCAGGGTGGACGAGATGCCAGTCGCGTCCAAGGAAGGTTGACCGCGGTCGACCGCGGATGCGTGCCGATCAGCCAGCCTTCCCGGCTGTGTCGAGCACAGCCAGCCGTCCCTTCCCTGCGGGGGGCCCTGTCCCGGGCCCCCCGCGCCCTGTTCTCCGCCAAGCCCCGACCGCTGGCCCTGCCCGGACCGCCGGCCCTGCCGGCTCGCCAGGGTCAGGCGGCGCGGAGCAGTTCGGCGGCGCGCTCGGGGGAGATGTCGTTGATGAAGACGCCCATCCCCGACTCGGAGCCGGCCAGGTACTTCAGCTTGTCCTTCGCCCGCCGGATGCTGAACAGCTGAAGGTGCAGGTGGCCCAGCTCTCGGTCGATCCGTACCGGCGCCTGGTGCCACGCCGCGATGTAGGGCATCGGCATGTCGAACAGGCCGTCGAAGCGGCGCAGCAGATCCAGGTAGAGCGGCCCGAAGGCGTCCCGCTCGCTGTCGGTGAGCGCCGGGATGTCCGGCACCACGCGGCGCGGCGCGACATGCACCTCGAACGGCCAGCGGGCCGCCGCCGGCACGAACGCCGTCCAGTGCTCGTTCTCGGTGACCACCCGCTCGCCGGCCGCGCGCTCGGCGGCCAGCACGTCCGCGTACAGGTTGCCGCCGCCGGTCCGCTCGGCGTGCCGGCGGGCCGCGGCCAGCAGCGCCCGGGTGCGCGGCGTCACGAAGGGGTACGCGTAGATCTGCCCGTGCGGGTGGTGCAGCGTGACGCCGATCTCGACGCCCCGGTTCTCGAAGCAGAACACCTGCTCCACGCCGGGCAGCTCGCCGAGCACCTCGGTCCGGTCGGCGAGCGCGTCCAGCACGGTGCGGACGCGACGCGGCGGGAGGCTGGCGAACGAGGCGTTGTGGTCGGAGGTGAAGCAGACCACCTCGCACCGGCCCAGGCCCGGCCGGACCGGCGTGAACGGGGTGATCTCCCCGGGCTCGTCGGCGACGCGGCCACTCAACGACGGGAACCGGTTCTCGAAGACCACCACGTCGTAGTCCGGAGCGGGGATCTCGGTCAGTCGGTCGCCCACCGAGGGGTCGAGCGGGCACTCGGCCGCCGGCGGGAGGAAGGTGCGGGTCTGCCGGTGCACGGCCACGGCCACCCACTCGTCGGTCAGCGGGTCGTAGCGCAGTTGCGACGCGGGTGGCGGTGGCGGCAGGTCCCGGCGGTCCGGCTGGTCGCGGACGGCGTCGTCGTCCTCGTCGAAGTAGATCAGCTCCCGGCCGTCGGCCAGGTTGATCGCGGTGCGCTTCACGTCGCCGTCTCCTCACTCGTCGGCGTGCGCGTCGCGCGGCCCGCCCTTGTTGCCTTTGCCATGATCAATTCGCCCACCTGTTCGCCGAGTACCCGTCGTGCGGGCGGGGGCAACGCCTCGTCGCTGACCAGCACGTGGGCTGCCGACAGCTCGACGATCGAGGAGATGCCCACGGTGCCCCACTTCGTGTGGTCGGCGAGCACCACCAGCCGGTCCGCCGCGGCCACCAGCGCCCGGTCGATCTCCGCCTCCATGAGGTTCGGGGTGGTGAAGCCGGCCCGCTCGGTGATGCCGTGGACGCCGAGGAAGAGCAGGTCGAGGTGCAGCCGCCGGACGGCGCCGACCGCGAGCGGGCCGACCAGCGCGTCCGACGGTGTCCGTACGCCGCCGGTGAGCACCACCGTCTGATCGGGCCGGCCTCCGGCGTGCAGGATCTCGGCCACCGGGAGCGAGTTGGTTACCACGGTCAAGCCGGGAACGTCCACCAGTCGGCGGGCCAGTTCGGCGGTGGTGGTGCCGGCGGAGAGGGCGACCGCCGCACCGGGCCGCACGAGCCGCGCCGCCCGGTCCGCGATCGCGGCCTTCTCCGGCAGTTGCCGGACCGACTTGGCGTGGAAGCCCGGCTCGTCGGTCGAGCTGGGGCCGGTCGCGGTGGCGCCGCCGTGCACCTTGGCCAGCAGGCCGCGCTCGTGCAGGGCCTCCAGGTCGCGGCGAATGGTCATGTCGGAGACGCCGAACTCGGTCGCCAGGTCGGTCACCCGAACGCCACCGGCGGACCGGACCCGATCCAGGATCGCCGACTGCCGCTGCTGAGCGAGCATCAGCCGTGCCTCCCAGGGGTCCACGTACTCTCACGCGGTCGAACGTGTTCCAACAAAGATGAACACTAGCGCGTGCCCGGAACCGGCGGAAGGAAAGGGGTGGGACGACGCCTCAGGCCGACTGGATCTTCAACTCCACCCAGCCGCTCTCGGTCAGGTGGTGCAGCACGGCCTGCACCGCGTCCGCGACGCTCAGGTGGGTGGTGTCGAGCACCAGGTCCGCGTCCGTCGGCTCCTCGTACGGGTCGTCGATGCCGGTCATGCCGGTGAGCAGACCGGCGCGGGCCCGCGCGTACAGGCCCTTGCGGTCCCGCTGCTCGCACACCTCCAGCGGCGTCGCGACGTGCACCAGCACGAAGCCCGCCCCGGCGGACAGGGCCATCTCCCGCGCCGTCGCGCGGGCGGCCGCGTACGGGGCGATCGGGCAACAGATGCTCACCCCGTGGTGCCGGGCGATCTCGGCCGCCACCCAGCCGATCCGCCGGACGTTGAGATCCCGGTCGGCCTTGCTGAAGCCCAGCCCGGCGGAGAGCTCCCGACGTACCACGTCCCCGTCGAGCAGGGTCACCGTCCGGTCGCCGTTCTCCCGCAACGCGTCCGCCAGCCCCCGGGCGATGGTGGACTTGCCGGAGCCGGAGAGGCCGGTCAGGAAGACCACCAGCCCCCGGTGCCGGCGCGGCGGCCGGGCCCGAGCCAACTCCTTCGCCACCGCCGGAGGCGTGTGCCACTCCGGCAGCGGGAAGCCCCGGTCGAGCAGGTCGTCGATCTCGTCCTGGGTGAGCGCGAGGCGGCGGTTGCGCGGCGGGATGTCCTCCCGCCAGCGCCACTGCCCGTCCCGGTTGTCGTACGCCAGCTCGCGCGGCACCAGCACCCGCAGCCCGGCGCCGGAGAGCATGTCCCCGGTCGAGAGCAGGTGGGTGACCCCGTACGCGGCGGAGACGCGCGCACGCAGCAGCGCGTCGCTGATCTCCTCCCGCCGATGCGACAGCGGCACGGCCACCAGGGTGGCCGGGGGCATCCGGTCCCGGGCGGCGAAGATCGTACGCACCAGCGCCTCCGGTGCGAGCCCGCCGACACCGCCCTCGCCGACCGGGATCATCACCAGCAGGTGCGCGGCCAGGGTGCGGGCCGCGTGCGCGATCTGGGCGAGCTGCGGCCGGTGCAGCGGACGGTCGGCGATGACCCCGAGCACCCGACCCGGAGGCAGCAGCGCGCGGACCTCCTCCGGGCTGCGCCGCAACCGCTGGAACGGGCCGTGACCGCCCTCGCCGAGCCGGCGGAGCTGGCCACCCAGGCCCGCCACGCCCTCGCGTACCGGCCAGACGTCCGCGACGTCCAGGGCGGCGACCGGCGCCCCCTCGCCGTCGGTCAGCACCAGGGCCCGGCGGGCCTCATCGCGCGGGTCGAAGCCCTGCGCCAGCGCGGCCGGCACCTGCAGGGTCACCGGAACCTGCCACGGCGTGCCGTCGGCCAGCCGGCCGCGTCGGCTCACCGACACCAGGTCGGCGCGGGTCATGAAGCCGGTCAGGGGGGCGTACGCGCCGGTCAGCAGCAGCTCCAGATCCGCGAGCTCACCGGGACGCGGCGTGTACGCCGGCGCGTCCCGGAGCACCTCGTCGGGCAGCACCCAGCCGTTGCTCATCCACACCCCCCACTCGCTGACCGGCACACAGTTTCGCAGCCGACCGCCGATCGGTCGAGGCCGCCACTCCACGACCCGGACGGTCGGGTCAGCGACGGACCCGGCGACCCACCGCGGACCGCAGCCAGTTCCAGACCTTTCGCTCGTCGCGGATCCGCGGGGGCGCGCCGTCGGCCGGGCAGATGAAGAGCAGCGGCAGCCGCGCGTCCTCGGTCCATCCGGCGTTGGTGATCCGTGCCTTGAGGAGCCAACTGCCCCGCGTACGACCGCCGTTGAGGGCGCGGAAGTCGATCGTGGTGGTGGCGCGGTGCACCAGGTGGACGGTCTCCGCGCCGCCGGGACCGGCGACCCGCTCGGTCTGGAACTGCACCGGCAGGAAGATCTCGTCGCCGGTCTCCCGGCGGCGGGCGACCACGTCGAGGCGGGCCTTGCGGACCTGCGCGGTGGAGTCGAGCACGTCGGGGGAGATCTCACCGACCGGAAGCACCAGCACGTCGCGCCCGTCGTCGGCGCGGAACCCGATCGGCTGGTCCGCGGAGCGCAGCTCGGCGGCAACGGTGACCGTGACGGCGTGCTCGTCCGGCTGGAGCTCGTCGATCCGGCCGTGCCCGGCGATGCCCGCCTCCCACCGGGCCAGCCGCCGCAGGTCCTCGACCCGGCCCCGCTCGGTCAGGTACGCCACGGCCCGTTGCAGCGGCGGCAGGCCGCCGGCTACCCCGGGAGCGAAGCGCTCCTGGATGATCTTCTGGACCTCGGCGGCGACCTGGTCCACCCAGTCGTGGGGAGCCTCCAGCAGTCGCTTGCCGCGCAGCCGGTTGATCATCTCGTTGCGCAGCCACCGCCGGTGCAGCCGGTCGCGCAGCGGTCCCGGTTCGGTGTGGGCGTCGACGATGTCCAGCGCGTCGCGCACGCTCGCGAAGTAGCTCGACGGCTCCAGCCGCGCCGCGGTGACGTTGCGGGCGTCGCCCCGCTGCGCGTGGTGGTAGCAGGTGTAGTCGGACAGCACGCAGGTGCGGCGGGACAGGAAGTAGGCCCGTACGACCAGGGAGTGGTCCTCGAGCCGCCGCTTGCCGCCCTCCGGGAACCGCAGCCCGTGCTCGTCGAGGAAGGAGCGGCGGAACAGCTTGTGGCAGGTCAGGCTGTCGATCAGCGGGGCGTTCGCCAGGGTGGCGTCGAAGCGGTTCTTGCGGAACAGCTCCCGGGGCACGCCGCGCCCGTGCCCGGCCATCTTGCCGATCACCACATCCGCGTCGTACGTCTTCGCGCAGTCGTAGAGCCGTTCCAGCGCCTGGTCGGCGAACCAGTCGTCGTCGTCGGCGAAGAAGACGTACTCGCCGCGGGCCCGCTCGATGCCGAGGTTGCGCGGGCGCGACGGCCAGCCCGAGTTCTCGATGTGCACCACGTGGATGTGCGGGTGCTCGGCCGCCAGCCGGTCCAGCCGCTTGCCCGTGTCGTCGGTCGATCCGTCATCGACGAAGATCGCCTCGAACTCGTCGGCCGGTAGCGACTGGCGCAGCAGCGACGCCACCAGCTTCTCGATGTGGGGGCCGCAGTTGTACGCGGGCACCACGACACTCACCTTGGGGACGCCAACCTCGACCATCACGATCCTTCCGCTTTGGCGGTCGAATATCCCCCGGAACACTGCCCGGTGAACGGGAAGTGAATCGTGCCACCCGGCAGGGGACTTTCCGGCAGCGGGGTCTGGCCGAACGCACGACCGGCGCAAACGTTCATCGTCGCCGTCGGCGGACCTTAGGGGTGGGTCGCCGCGAGGATCAGGGGAGCACCGGGGGCGCGCCGGTGTCGGTGCGGGGCATCGACTCCCTACGCTGGCGTCGTGACACTGATCGCGACCCAGTCGCTCACCAAGACGTACGGAGGTCGGGTCACCGCGCTCACCGACCTCACCGTCGCCGTCGAGCCCGGGATCATCGGCCTGGTGGGCGCGAACGGCGCCGGCAAATCCACCTTGATCAAGATTCTGCTCGGCCTGATCGCCCCGACCAGCGGTCAGGTCTCGGTGCTCGACATCGACCCGACCACCGAACCGGCGGCGGTCCGTGCCCGCGTCGGCTACATGCCCGAGCACGACTGCCTCCCACCGGACCTGTCCGCCGCCGAGCTGGTGACCCACCTCGGCCGGATGAGTGGCCTGCCGCGCACCGCGGCCCGCGAGCGCGCCTCGGAGGCGCTGCGCCACGTCGGGCTCTACGAGGAGCGCTACCGCCCGGTCGGCGGCTACTCCACCGGCATGAAGCAGCGGGTCAAGCTGGCCCAGGCGCTGGTGCACGACCCGGACCTGCTGCTGCTCGACGAGCCGACCAACGGGCTGGACCCGGCCGGTCGGGACGCGATGCTGGCGCTGGTGCACCGGATCGGCACCGAGTTCGGCATCTCCGTGCTGGTGTGCTCACACCTGCTCGGCGAGGTCGAGCGGATCTGCGACACGCTGATCGCCATCGACGGTGGCCGGCTGCTGCGTGCGGATCACATCTCCGCGATGACCTCGGCCACCGACGTGCTGGCCGTCGAGGTCAGCGAGGGCACCGAGGAGTTGGCCGCCCGGCTCGCGGCGCTCGACCTGCCGGTGGCGCGGGACGGCCGGTTGCTGCTCGTACCGCTCGCCGACGACAGCACCTACGACCTGATCCTCGGCGCGGTCGCCGAACTGGACCTGCCGCTGCACCGGCTGGACCAGCGCCGGCACCGGGTGGCCGAACTCTTCGCCACGAGGGAGCTCACCCATGCCTGAGCTGTCATCCGCCGCCGTGCGGCCCACACCGACCGGCGTCATCCACGACATCGGCTATCAGCGCTACGAGGGCCCACGGCTGGGCCGTCGGCACGTCTTCGGCGCGCTCTACCTGCACGGGCTGCGCACCATCTTCGGGTTCGGGCGCAGCGCCAAGGCCAAGATCTTCCCGTGGCTGGTGGTCGGCATCGTCACCCTGGTCGCGGTGGCCCTGGCCGCCGTCCGCAGCCAGCTCGGCGAGCCGGTCGCCACGTACGCCCAGTTCGCCGACGCGATGAGCTGGCTGGTCCTGTTCTTCGTCGCGGTGGCCGCGCCGGAGCTGGTCTCCCGGGACCTGCGCAGCGGTGTGCTGCCGCTGTACTTCTCCCGGCCGCTGCCGCGCGCCGACTACGCGCTCGCCAAGTTGCTGGCGCTGGTCACCGGCCTCTGGCTGCTGCTCGGCGGGCCGCAGCTGGTGATGTTCCTGGGTGCCGCGTTCACCACCAAGCAGGGCATGCGCGGGGTCTGGAACGAACTGCTCGACCTGCTTCCCGGCCTGCTCTACGCCGGCCTGTGGGCGGTGGTCTTCGCCTCGGTCGGGCTGCTGGTCGCCTCGCTGACCGGCAAGCGCGCCTTCGCCGCGGGCGGGGTGGTCGCGGTCTTTTTGATGACCACGCCGATCGTGGGCGTGCTGAGCATCCTGCCGTCGAACACGGCCAACGAACTGGCCGGCCTGGCCTCGCCCTCCACCCTCGTGCAGGGGGTGGGCATCTGGTCGCTGGGTGACCTGCTGGTCGAGGGCGATCCGGGCGAGATGATGATCGGCGACTTCGGCCCGGTCTACGCCCTGGTCGCGGTGCTGCTGGTCGCCGGCGCGACCGCCCTCCTGCTGGCCCGCTACCGGAAGGTCGCCTCCTGATGAGCACGCTGAGCCTGACCGGGGTGTCCCGGTGGTACGGCAACGTGGTGGCCGTCAACGACATCAGCATGGCCCTCGGGCCGGGCGTGACCGGTCTGCTCGGTCCGAACGGCGCCGGCAAGACCACGCTGCTGCACATGATGGCCGGGTTCCTCGCCCCGTCGCGCGGCACGGTGACCCTCGACGACGAGCCGACCTGGCGCAACCCCGACGTCTACCGCCGGCTGGGGCTGGTCAGCGAGCGGGAGGCGGTGCAGAGTTTCCTGACCGCGTACGAGTTCGTGCTCGCCAGCGCGAAGCTGCACCGGTTGGCCGACCCGGCGGCGGCGGCGCGACGGGCCATCGACCTGGTGGAGCTGGAGTCGGCGCAGGACCGCCGGATCGGCACGTACTCCAAGGGCATGCGCCAGCGAGCCCGGGTGGCCGCGGCGCTGGTGCACGACCCGCAGGTGCTGCTGCTCGACGAGCCGTTCAACGGCATGGACCCGCGTCAGCGGCTGCACATGATGGATCTGCTGCACAGCCTCGGCGACGCCGGCCGGACGATCCTGTTCAGCTCGCACATCCTGGAGGAGGTCGAGCAGGTCTCCGGGACGGTGCAGGTGATGGTGGCCGGTCGACTGGCGGCCTCCGGCGACTTCCGGACCATCCGTCGGCTGATGACCAACCGCCCGCACGTCTTCGCGGTGCGCTCCACCGACGATCGGGCGCTGGCCGTGGCCCTGATCGCCGAGGCGTCGGTGAGTGGCGTCGAGCTGGACCGCACCGGCCTGACCGTACGCGCCGGCGACTACGGCGCCTTCACCCGGGCGTTGCCCCGGATCGCCCTGAACAAGGGCATCCGGGTGCGCCAGCTGGTGCCGTCCGACGAGTCCCTGGAGAGCGTCTTCTCCTACCTGGTGGAGGCCTGAGAACATGTCGACCATTACCTGGATCACCGCGCGCGGGCTGTTCGGCCGGCGCCGGTTCCTGCTGCTGCTCCCGCTGCCGTTGGTGCTGCTCGGGCTGGCCATCCTCTGCCGGTCGCTGGGCGTGGACCCGGGCGAGTGGGGGCCGCCGGTGCTGGTCGGCCTCGGCCTGGCGGTGGTGCTGCCGGTGGTTGCGTTGATCATCGGCACCGGCGTGCTGGGCGCGGAGATCGACGACGGCACCGTCGTGCACATCCTGACCAAGCCGCTGCCGCGCTGGCAGATCGTGCTGCCGAAGCTCGCGGTCGCCGCCGGGGTCACCGCGGCCACCGTCGCGGTGCCGCTCTACGTCGCGGGCGTGCTGGCCGATTCGGTACGCCTCGGTCTGGCCCTGGCGTTCGCGGCGGCGCTCGGCGCGCTGGCGTACTCGGCGCTGTTCCTCGCGCTCAGCCTCGTCACCCGGCGTCCGGTGCTGCTCGGCCTCGTCTACGTGCTCATCTGGGAGGGGCTGCTGGGCAACTTCGTCAGCGGCACGAAGGTGCTCTCCATCCAGCAGTACGTGATCGCCCTCGCCGACCGGCTCGCCCCCAGCGGGCTGCTGGAGACCACCGTGTCGGTGCCGGTCGCCTCCGTGATGACCGCGTTGGTCAGTGTCGGCTTCACCGTGCTGGCGATCGACCGCCTGCGCTCGTTCAGCGTGGCCGGCGAGACGAGCTGAGGCACATGCGGGGTACGGTTCCGGCCAGCCTCCCGCAACGGGTAGGGCTGGCCGGATGGACCGGCCGGGGTGCCGGGGCCCAGGCTGACTGGTGTGAGCGTCGAAGCGGAGTGGACATCGTTGGCTGAGCCGTACTCGCGGAGCAGCCGGCCGTGGCTCACCAGCCTGGCGGTCGCCGGGCTGGCGTGCGCGACGGTCGCGACGGCCGCCCAGGGCAGCGGCCGGTTCCACTGGTGGGCCGGCTTCATCCTGATCCCGGCCGCGCTGATCGCGGCCAGCGGCGGGCCGTTGCTGGCCCGCGGCGGCGGTCGGGCCTTCGCCGGGTACGTCATCGCCTGCGTCGGCACGCTGGTGTTCGTGGTGGGTGCGTTGCTGATGTTCGGGGCGATGGGGCAGGGCTGGCCGCTGCTGGTGGTGCTGCCCTGCCTGGCGGTCGCCGGCACGTACGGCTGGCGGGCCGCCCACCCCCTGGCCCGTGGCCTGCACCGCGCGGTGGCGCTGCTCGCGCTCACCGGCGCGCTGCTCGGTGTGACCCTGCAACTGATCCACATCCGTCTCATCCACCTGGAGACGGGCTGGTGGGGCGTGTTCCTGATGCTGGCCGGGGCGATCGTGCTGGGCAACGCGGGCGAGCTGACCCGGCATCGGATGCCGTACCGCCTCCAGGCGATCACCCTGCTGGTCGGCCCCGCCGTGGCGGCCATCCTGCTCGGCCTGCGCTTCCTGCGCGGCTGGTGAACGACCGGTCCGCCGCCGCCGCCGGTCGGTGCGGGCGGCGGCGGACTTCGGTCAGAAGGCGCAGGCGATGACGAGTTCCGGGGTGCGGTCGGGCAGCAGGTCGAGCTTGCCGATCCGACCGGCCGCGCGCAGGTCGTCGGCGACCAGGGTGAGCTGCTCCAGCAGCGCCGCCGGGCCCAGTGCCTCGGCCAACGGCACCTCCGCCTTCATGGACAGCTTCCGCTCCGACTTGGCCCGCCGCACCTGGCCCAACGCGTCACCGGCGAGCCGCAGCAGCGCCGGCTCTCCCGTCCCCTCGATCGTCCGGGCCACCTCGTAGGTGGTGGGCCAGGGCGCGCGGTGCACCGACCCGTACCGCCACCACGACCAGATCTCCTCGGTGACGTACGGCAGCACCGGGGCGAACAGCCGTAGCTGCACCGACAGCGCGCAGGCCAGCGCGGCCCGCGCCGAGTCGGCAGCCGCTCCGGTGCCGTACGCCCGCTCCTTGACCAACTCGATGTAGTCGTCGCAGAAGCGCCAGAAGAACGACTCGGTGGCCTGCAACGCGGCCGTGTGGTCGTAGGAGTCGAAGGCGGTGCCCGCGGCGCTGACCACGGTGGCCAGTTCGGCGAGCATGGCCCGGTCCAGCGGGGCGGTCGCCGGTGCGCGCAACGCGTCCCCGGCGCCCAGGCCGAGCGCGAACTTCGACGCGTTGAGCAGCTTGGTGGCCAGCCGCCGGCCGACCTTGATCTGCGCCGGGTCGAAGGCCAGGTCCATGCCGGGCTTGCCGCTGGCCGCCCAGTAGCGCACCGCGTCCGAGCCGTGCTGCTCCAGCAGCGCCAGCGGGGTGACCACGTTGCCCTTGGACTTGGCCATCTTCTTGTGGTCCGGGTCGAGGATCCAGCCCGACAGCACGGTGTCCCGCCAGGGCAGCACCCCGTGCTCGAAGTGCGATCGGACCACGGTGTCGAACAGCCAGGTCCGGATGATCTCCTGACCCTGCGGGCGCAGGTCCATCGGAAAGACCTGCGCGAACAGGGCCGGGTCGGTCTCCCAGCCACCGACGATCTGCGGGGTCAGCGACGACGTGGCCCAGGTGTCCAGCACGTCCGGGTCGCCGAGGAAACCGTCCGGTTGGCCGCGCTGCGACTCGTCGTAGCCGGGCGCCGGATCACTGGACGGGTCGACTGGCAGCGCGGACTCGTCGGGCGTGAGAGGGTGGGACCAGTCCGGCTCGCCAGCGTCGTCGAGCCGGTACCACACCGGCACCGGCACGCCGAAGAAGCGCTGCCGACTGACCAGCCAGTCCCCGGTCAGGCCGCTCACCCAGTTGTCGTAGCGGTGCTTCATGTGCGCCGGCACCCAGTGCAGCTCCGCGCCCCGGGCCAGCAGCGTCGCCCGCAGGTCGGCGTCCCGCCCGCCGTTGCGCAGATACCACTGGCGGGTCGAGACGATCTCCAGTGGCCGGTCGCCGCGTTCGTAGAACTTGACCGGGTGGGTGATCGGGCGTGGCTCGCCGATCAGGTCACCGGCGTCGGCGAGCATCCCGACGATCTCCCGGCGGGCGCCGTTGACGGTACGCCCGGCCAGCGCCGCGTACGGCGCCGCGGGCACCCCGGCCGGCGGCTCCGGAAGCAGCCGACCGTCGCGGCCGATGACCACCCGGGTGTCGAGGTCGAGATCCCGCCACCAGGTGACGTCGCTCAGGTCGCCGAACGTGCAGACCATGGCGATGCCGGTGCCCTTGGCGGGGTCGGCGAGCGGATGGGCGTACACCGGCACCTCGACGTCGAACAGCGGGCTGCGCACCGTCTGACCCACCAGGTCGGCGTACCGCTCGTCGTCGGGGTGGCAGACCAGCGCGACGCAGGCCGGCAACAGCTCCGGCCGGGTGGTGTCGACGAGCACCTCGCGCCCGCCCGGCCCGGTGAACCGCAGCCGGTGGTAGGCGCCGGGGCGCCCCCGGTCCTCCAGCTCGGCCTGGGCGACCGCGGTGGCGAAGCCGACGTCCCACAGCGTCGGCGCCTCCGCCTGGTACGCCTCACCCCGCAGCAGGTTGCGCACGAACGCCCGCTGGCTGGTGGCGCGGGCCACCCGACCGATCGTCGTGTACGTCAGCGACCAGTCCACCGAGAGCCCGAGTCGCCGCCAGAGGGCCTCGAAGACCTGCTCGTCGGCGACCGTCAGTCGCTCGCACAGCTCGATGAAGTTGCGCCGCGAGATCGGGGTGGGGTCGCGGCGCGCGGCCTCGTCGATCGGGGTGGCCGGGGGCCGCCACACCGGGTCGTACGGCAGGGCGGGGTCGCAGCGCACCCCGTAGACGTTCTGCACCCGACGTTCGGTGGGCAGGCCGTTGTCGTCCCAGCCCATCGGGTAGAACACGGCTTTGCCGCGCATCCGCTGGTAGCGGGCGACGGTGTCGGTGTGCGTGTACGAGTAGACGTGCCCCATGTGCAGCTCGCCCGATACGGTCGGCGGCGGGGTGTCGATGGCGTACACGTCAACACGCTTCTTCGAGCGGTCGAACGCGTACGTGCCCTCCTCCTGCCAGCGGTGCGCCCAGCGCTCCTCGAGCCCGTCCAGACTCGGACGCTCGGGAACGCCGGCGCGGGCCGTCCTCGCCGTATCGGTCATCTGCCGATCGTAGGCATCAGCAGGGTGTCGAGCCACGGACTTGCGCATCGCCGGCTCTACACGAGCGAGTCGCGCCACTGCCGGTGCAGCGCCGCGTAGCGACCGTCGGTGGCGGCCAGCACGGCCGGTGGGCCGTCCTCGACGACCTGCCCGCCGTCGAGGACGAGCACCCGGTCCGCGGTCTCCACAGTGGAGAGCCGGTGCGCGATCACCAGCGCGGTGCGGTCCCGCAGGATGGTGCCGAGCGCCCGCTGCACGAGCCGTTCGGTCGGCACGTCCAGTGACGACGTCGCCTCGTCGAGGATCAGCACGGTCGGGTCGGCCAGGAACGCCCGGGCGAACGCGACCAGCTGCCGCTGCCCGGCGGAGAGCCGCCCGCCGCGCCGGTGCACCTGCGTCGCGTACCCGTCGGGCAGCGCGGCGATGAAGTCGTGCGCGCCGATCGCCTCGGCGGCGGCCCGCACGGCGGCGTCGTCGGCGTCCGGCCGGCCGAACCGGATGTTCTCCGCGACGGTGCCGCTAAACAGGTGGTTCTCCTGGGTCACCAGCACCACCGCGCGGCGCAGGTCGGCGTCGGCCGCCTCGCGCAGGTCGATCCCGTCCAGCAGGACCGCGCCGGCGTCCGGGTCGTGGAACCGGGCGACCAGCTTGGCGATGGTCGACTTGCCCGCGCCGGTCGGCCCGATCAGCGCCACCGTCTGCCCGGCCGGCACGGTCAGGTCCAGCCCGGCGAGGATGGGCGTGCCGGCGCGGTAGCCGAAGGAGACGCCCCGGAAGGTCAGCTCACCGTGACCGGGGCCGGTCGGCAGCGACACCGGCCGGGCGGGTTCGGCCACGGCAGGCCGCTCGTCGAGCACCCCGGCCAGCTTCTCCAGCGCCGCCGTCGCCGACTGCAACGAGTTGTAGAACTGGCTCAGCTCCTGCATCGGCTCGAAGAAGCGGCGCAGGTAGAGCAGGAACGCGGCGAGCACACCGACCTCTGTCCGCCCGCCGAGCACCCGCCATCCGCCGTAGCAGAGCACGACCGCGACCGTGACGTTGCCGATCAGCTTGATCGCCGGCGAGTACGTGGCGATCAGCCGGAACGCGTGCAGGCTGGTGCGCCGGTAGTCGTCCCCGAGCGCCACGAAGATCCGCTGGTTGCGGGGCTCCCGGCGGAACGTCTGCACCGCGCGGATACCCCGCATCGACTCGACGAAGTGCACGATGACCAGCGCCACGGCCTCCCGGGTCCGCCGGTACGCGCCGGCCGAGGCCCGCGCGAACCAGCGGGAGAGGTAGAACAGGAACGGGAACGCGAACAGCGTCACCGCGGCCAGCGGCAGGTCCAGCCAGAGCAGGATGGCGGCCACCGACAGGATCGACAACGCGGCCAGCACCAGGCTGTCGATCCCGCCGTCGACCAGTTCGGCGATCGAATCCAGGTCACTGGTGAGTCGGGACACCATCCGGCCCGACGTGTACCGCTCGTGAAAGCCCACCGACAGTCGCAGGAAGTGCCCGAACACCCGCTGCCGCAGGTCGAGGAGGACCGCCTGGCCGATCCGGGCGCTGAGGGTGAGGAAACCGCGGCGGGCCGCGTACTCGGTCACGGCGGCGACGGCGAACGCGCCGCCGACGGCGGCCAGCGGGACCGCGTTCCCGGCGCGCAGCGGCGCGATGGCCCGGTCGATGCCGACCATGACCAGGTACGGACCGGCCATCGCGGCAGCGTTCTGCGCCAGCAGCAGGCCGACCGCCGCGGCGAGCCCTCTCCGGTGCGGGCGGAGCAGATGGGCCAGCAGGGCTCGACTGTGCCGGCGCAGCCGGGCCACCGCCTCCGGGGTGGTCTCCTCGGCCCGACTCCGGTCGGCCTCCGGGTCGGTGGCCGTTCCCCGCCAGCGGGTCAGCTCCGGCTCCTCGGCGGGAGGCGGGTCGACCTGCTGCGGGGAGTTCACGAGCGCACCAGCCCCCAGCCGTCCGGGGTGGACGCGCCGGGCCCCGCCGCCCGGGTGTGCCCCAGTTCCGGGTTGGTGGCGCCGGCCGGCTGCGCGGGCGGCGGCTCGGCGGCGAGCAACGCCCGGTAGGCGGGCACGCTGGCCAGCAGTTCGGAGTGCCGGCCGATCGCGGAGATCCGTCCACCGTCGAGCAGGGCGACGCGGTCGGCCAGCGCGATAGTCGACGGCCGGTGCACCACCAAAAGCGCGGTGCTGGCCCGCAGGACCTGCCGCAGCGCCGCCTCCACCAGCGCCTCGGTGTGCACGTCGAGGGCGGACAGGGGGTCGTCGAGCACCAGCAGCGCCGGTCGGCCGAGCACCGCCCGCGCCAGCGCCAACCGCTGCCGCTGGCCGCCGGAGAGGGACAACCCCTGCTCACCCACCCGGGTGGCCAGACCCCACGGCAGGTCGTACGCGAAATCGGCCTGGGCCAGCGCGAGGGCGGCCCGGACCTCGTCGTCGTCGGCGTCCGGGCGACCCAGGGTGAGGTTCTCCCACACCGACATGGAGAAGAGCGTGGGCTCCTCGAACGCCACCCCGACCAGTCGGCGCAGCGAGGCCAGCCGCAGCTCGCGCAGGTCGTGCCCGTCCAGGGTGATCCGGCCGCCGGTCACCTCGTGCAGCCGGGGCACCAGGGAGAGCAGCGTGCTCTTGCCGCAGCCGGTGGCCCCGACCAGGGCCACCGTCTCGCCCGGCTCGATGGTCAGGTCGATTCCGTGCAGTACGGCGGTGGTGGCGCCCGGGTAGCGGAAGTCGACCCGTTCGAAGCGGAGTCGGCCGTGGATCGCCTCGCGGGCCAGCGTGCGCGCGTCCGGAGCGTCCACGATCTGCGGCGGAGTGTCCAGCACCTCCTGGATGCGGTCCGCGGCGGTGGCCGCCTCCTGACCGTTGGCGATGATCCAGCCCAGCGACTGCACCGGCCAGATGAGCATCAGTTGGAGGCTGGCGAACGCCACCAGTTCGCCGATGGTGAGCACGCCCTGCGCGGCGGCGGCAGCCCCGGCCACCAGCACCACGCCCAGGGTCACGTTGGGCACCAGGTCGAGCAGCGCCGCGGTGTTCGCCAGCAGCCGGCCCTTGCCCACACCGGTGTCGTGCAGCGTCCGGGTCCCCGCGGCGAAGCGGGCCGCCAACTCGGGCCCCCGGCCGTACGCCTTCATGGTGCGCAGGCCCTGCGCGGTCTCCTCGACGAGCGTCGCCACGTCGCCCTGCTGGTCCTGCATCCGGCGCGACGCGGTGTGGTAATGCCGGCCGAAGCGGCGGGTGATCAGCAGCAGTGGCACGGCGCTGGCGGCGACCAGCAGCCCGAGCGCCGTGTGCAGATGGATCAGCAGCAGGACCACCACCACGTAGGTGGTCAGGTTGAGCACCAGGAAGAAGACACCGAACGAGAGGAAACGGCGGATCACCGACAGGTCGCTGGTGATCCGGGAGAGCAGTTGGCCGGACTGCCAGCGGTCGTGGAAGCTGGCCGGCAGCCGTTGCAGGTGCGCGTACACGTCGGCGCGCAGCGCCGCCTCCATGCCCACCGCCGAGGAGGACTGCACCCACCGCCGGATGAAGATGAGCACCGCCTCGATCACGCCGAGCAGCAGCGCCAGGCCACCGAGCTGGAGCAGGCCGGCGGGCTCGTGCCGGGCCACCGGCCCGTCCACCACCCGCTGCACCACCAGCGGTACGGCGATCCCGGCGGCCGTGCCGGCAAGGCCCGCGACCAGCAACCAGGCGAACTCGGCGGCGTACGGGCGCAGGTAGCGGCGCAGCCGCCAGAGGTTGTGCACGGGGTGGCGGCCCGCGGCGACCGGGGCGGCCCGGTCGCCGTCGCTCTCCACAGGCACTACCCGACGGTAGCGTCAATAGGTGTCGATGCTGCTGTCAGCTTGCCGTCAACCGCCGCTCATGACCGAGAAGCCACTTCTTCACGTCCAGCCCCCAGCGGTAGCCGCCGAGCGTGCCGTCGGTGCGCAGCACCCGGTGGCAGGGTACGAAGAGCGCCGCCGCGTTGCGGGCACAGGCCGCCGCCGCGGCGCGCACCGCCGGTGGCCGGCCGGCCAGCGCCGCGTACCCGGTGTAGGTGACCGGGGTGCCCGGCGGAACCTCCCGCAGCACCTGCCAGGCGTGCGCCATGAACTCGCCGCCGGTGTGCTGCCGTACCGGCACCGAGTCGATGGCCGCGAGGTCGCCGTCCAGGTAGGACCGGACGGCCACGGTCGCCGGCCCGAGGTCGGCGCGTTGCCGCAGCGGCGCCCGCAGGGTCGGGTGGATCAGGGGCAGCAGCGCCGCCGGGTCGGGGGTGAAACCGGCCGCCAGGACCTCGCCGTCGCTGCCGGCGAGGATGCTCAGCGGCCCGGTCGGGGTGGTCAGCACGGTGCTGTCGATGCTCATGCCGCTCTCCAGAGTCTGATCGTGGCGTAGGACCGCCAGGGGCGCCACCGTTCGGCGTGCGCCGTGAGGGTCGTGTCGGGCAGGCCGAGCGCTGCTGCGCCGCGGCGGATCGCGAGGTCGGTGTCGAGGAGGACGTCCGGGTCGCCGAGGGCGCGCAGGGCGAGGTAACTGGCGGTCCACGGGCCGATGCCGGGCAGCGCGAGCAGCCGCCGTACGGTCTCCTCCCGGTCCCCACCCGGCGCCAGGTCCACGGTCCCGTCCGCCACGGCGAGGGCGAGCCCACGAATGGTCTCCCGCCGCCGAAGAGGCATCCCAAAGGCGGCATCCGGAAGGGCCAGAACCTCCTCAGGGCTGAGAAACCCCCGCAGGTCAGTCCGTTGATCATGAAGTTGTTGTCGCGACACGCCGTCGTCGGGGGCAACAACTTCATGATCAACGCGGGCGGTCAGGAGGCGGGTGAGGGTTGTTCGCGCGGACGTCACCGAGACCTGCTGGCCGATGATCGCGCGAACGGCCATCTCGAAGCCGTCGACCGCGCGGGGGACGCGGATGCCGGGCTCGGCGGCCACCACCGGGGCCAGCGCCGGGTCCGCCGCGAGCGTGGCGTCGACCGCGACCGGGTCCGCGTCCAGATCGAGCAGGCGTCGGCAGCGGGCTACCGCCGGCGCGAGGTCGCGCAGGTCGGCCAGGCGCAGCGTCGCCGCCACGTGCCCGTCCGCCGGGGTCAGCGCCACCTGGCCGGCGCCGTGCGGCAATCGCAACCCCCGGTGGTACGTCCCGTCGCGCACCTCCTCCACCCCGGGCAGCGCGCGCAGCGCGAGGAAGTCCAGCAGCGCTCGGGCGTGCAGCGGCGGACGGTACGCCAGCCGGAGCGTGATGGTTCCCGCCCCGACCGCCGCCAGGTGCCGACCACGGGCCGTCCGCAGCTCGGACGGTGCGCTCGCGTACACCTCGCGGACCGTGTCGTTGAACTGCCGCACGCTGCCGAACCCGGCGGCGAACGCGATCTCGGCCATGCCGAGGCCGGTCGTCTCGATCAGGATCCGGGCGGTCTGCGCCCGCTGGGCCCGGGCCAGCGCGAGCGGCCCGGCACCCATCTCGGCGCGCAACATCCGGTGCAGGTGCCGTTCGGTGTAGCCGAGGCGGGCGGCCAGCCCCGGCACGCCGTCCCGGTCGACCACCCCGTCGGCGATCAGTCGCATCGCCCGGCCGACCACGTCGGCGCGGACGTCCCACTGTGGCGAGCCGGGTGCGGCATCCGGCCGGCAGCGGCGGCAGGCGCGCAACCCGGCGCCCTGCGCGGCCGCGGCCGACGGAAAGAACCGGACGTTCTGCCGCTTGGGGGTGGTCGCCGGGCAGGACGGCCGGCAGTAGATCCCGGTCGACGTCACGCCGGTGTAGAACCAGCCGTCGAACCGCTGGTCCCGGCTGTCCACCGCGCGGTAGCACCGTTCGAAGTCCATCTCCACGTCACCTATGGTGCCCCGCTGGTCGGGCCCTCGGCTGGCGGGAATCGGACCTGGGCGTGTGCGCGGCGGGCCGGCCGCGCACTGCCGGCCCGGGCACCGCTCAGCGGCGGCGACGGTGCGGCTGGCCGGACCGCTGCCCGGACCGGGCGGGTTGGCCGGACCGGTTCGACTGCCCCGACCGCGTGGACTGCCCGGCCAGCAGGGGCGAGCGGAACACGCCGTCCGGGTCGTACCGCTTCCACAGCCGGCGCACCCGGGCGCCGGTCTCGCCCGGGTAGATCCGGGCGAACGCGGCCGGGCCTGGTCGGCTCTCGAAGTTGACGTACTCGCCGTCGGCTCGCGCGCCGACGGCCCGCCAGGCGGTGTCCAACGCCGCGCCGCCCAGCGGTGGGAACGTCGAGGCGATGACCAGGGTGTTCTGGTGCCGGTGCGGGTAGGCCGTCGCGGCGGCGGCGACATCGTTGACCGCCCCGCCGACCGAGCGCAGTTGGATCACCGCCCGGCCCGGACCGGTGGTCGCCCGCGTGACCGCTCGCGCGACGCCCGGGTCCAGCTCGGCGAACAGGCCGTTGGTGGTCGTACCCCGTTGCTGCCCGACGTTCGGGTGCAGGTGCGCGGTCGGCACCAGCGTCGGGTAGGGCAGCAGGTCGCTGCGGTGTTCGAGCACCTTCCCGATGGCCAGCAGCGGCTCCACGACGGGCCGGACGCGGCGCAGGCTCTCCGCGGCCACCACTGCGGTGACGGACATGAGCGTCGAGCGGCCCTCGGCGAACAGCACGGCGGCGGCGGACAGCTCCCGGGGGGCCTGCGCCAGAAAGCTCGCCCACTCGCGGACGGTACGGCCGTCCGGGTGCGCCTCGACGACCAGCTGCGCCACGCCCACGTTGCGCTGCTCGGCGGCCTCGATCTCGAACGCCACCACGACACCGGCCCCCGCGCCGGCGCCCCGGACCAGCCAGAACAGCTCGGGTTCGTGCGCCGCGTCGGCGCGTACCAGCGTCCCGTCCGCGAGCACGACCTCCACCGCGCGGACGCGATCGATGGTGAGGCCGTGGGCGCGTACCAGCCAGCCGACGCCGCCGCCGGTGGCCAGCCCGCCGACGCCGACACCGCCGTAGTCGCCCGAGCTGACCACCAGGCCGTACGGGGCAAGCGCCGTCGCGACGTTCGCCCAGCGGGCGCCGGCCTCGACCCGGACCAGTCCGGCCCGTTCGTCGAGCACCCGCACCCGGTTGAGCATGGACAGGTCGATCACGACGCCGCCGTTGTTGGAGGAGGCTCCGGACAGGCCGTGCCCGCCGCTGCGCACGGCGATCGGCAGTCGCTGCTCCCGGGCGTACCGGATCGCGTCGATCACCTGCGCGGTGGTCTTCGGCAGCAGCACGGCGGCCGGCGAGGCAGTCGTCGTGTACGTCGAGCGAAGCTGCGCGTACCGGCGGTCGCCGGGCGTGACGATCTGCCCCCGCAGGGAGTCGGGCACCCGGGCCATGGCGGTGGTCATCGCTGGCCCTGGGCCGCTCGGCCGTCGTGCTCGGTCATGGCCCAAGAGTGGGGCGGTGGCGACGGCGTTGGCAAACCCCGGGTCGGCCACCAACCATTGGTAGGTGGTCAATGAGCGCGGAGCGGTGACACGCGTTCGGTCGTAGTGACCGGAATCTCCGCCGACGTGGGCGTCCGGGCCGGTCCGACCGAGGCGTGGAGATCACCTCGGTCGGACCGGGCCCGATCACCTCGCGGGGCTGGGCCCCGTGCTCGGCCCGGACGGGCTCGGCTTGATCGTCGGGGAGCCCGGTCGCCCCGGAACGCCCGGCGCACCACCCGTGGTCGGCCCCGGCTCGTCCGGCCTACCCGGCACACCCGGGGGGCCGGGCTCGTCCGGCCTGCCCGGCACGCCGGGGTCTCCCGGCTCGTCGGAGGTGGCCGGCGACGGCACCGGAGCCGGTAGGCCGGGCCGGCTCGGCACGCCGGGCGGCGCCCCGGACGGGTCGGGTACGGCCGCCGGGCCCGCTGGGCTCGGCACGGCTGGCGGAGGCCCGTCCGAGCCGCTCGCGGCCAGGGCGATCGGAGCCGCGATCAGGATCGCCGCGAGAGTCCCCACCGCCCCCATCGTCACCGTGGCGCGGCGTCTGTTGCGGAACCGCCGTTCCGCTCGGTTCAACTGGTCATGCACGATCGGTGCCTCCTCGGCCAGGTCGGTGAGGGTGGATCGGATGAGGCTCTCGAAGGGATCGGTCATCGCCGTACCTCCAGCAGCTCGATCTCCGGCAGCAGGTCGCGCAGACGCTGGACCGCCCGGTGCGTACGACTGCGGACGGTGCCCACCGAGCAGCCGAGCAGCTCGGCCACCCGGCCTTCGGGCAGGTCCTCGTAGTAGCGCAGGACCACCACCGTCCGCTGTGCCGGTGGCAGCTGGCGCAGCGCGGCACGCATCGCCAGCCGTACGTCGGAGCCGCCGCTCGGGTCGGCGCCGACCGGCTCGTCGGCCGGGTTGAGCGGCGTCTCCCGCCGTCGGCGAAGTCGCCGCCACCAGCTGATCTGCTCGCGGTACATCACCACGCGGAGATATCCCTCGGGATCGGCGTGCCGGATGGTCTCCCACTTCGGGATGGTTCGCACCAACGCCGACTGGAACAGGTCCTCGGCGGCGTTGCGGTCCCCGGTCAGCAGGTACGCGACCCGCATCAGCGCCGGTGTCCGGCTGCCGACGAACTCGGCCAGCCGAGCGCGTTCGTCCTCGTCCACCCACCACCCCCGTTTCGTTGTCACCCGTACAGACGCCCCAGGTCATCGTCGCTATCCGCGATCCGCTGTGTTTTTCCGGCCCGGAAGTGTCGGTCGTGACGGGTACCGTCCGGCCACCAACTGAAGAAGGGATGCGGGACATGACGAGCGTGGCGGGTTGGGCGGCGGCGTCGACACCGGGCGCGTTCCCGCCGCTGCCCCGCGCGGTGGCACAGTCCTTCTACCGCCGGATGCGGGCCGTCGCGCCGGCCGCCGTCGGCGCCATCGAACGGGACCGGGCGGCCGAGGCGGAGCAGGTCTTCGCCGACACCGCCTGTGGCCGGTTGGTCGGCTCACTCGACGATGCGGGCCTGCGCGCACTCGGGATGTGGACCCACCACTGGTGCATGCGCTTCTACGACGACGACACCCGCGTCGGTCGGCGGTTGGTGCGCGAGATCGCCGCGCGGGCCGAGTTGGGCTGGACGGCCGACGAGGTGCGCTGGATGCTGCGCGAGTCGTTCTCGGCCGGCCCGGCCGCCGCCGACCGGTTCACCCTGCCCCGTGCCGCCGCGGCGCAACTGCCCCCGGCCGACCGGCCGCCCGCGGACCACTGGCCCGAGGTCGAGGTGCCCCGCCAGCGCAGCGGCCGGCACGTGGGCGCGTGACCGGCCGCTTCGTGGCTGCGGCAGGATGGACGCCGCACCGCCCCGACGGAAGGACGCCCGATGCCCGCCAGCGAGCCGACCATCATCGCCACCAGCATGGGCTTCTCCCGGGGCGACCGAGGGCCGTACGACATGCGCCCCAGCCCGGTCTTCGAGCTGGCCGCCGAGCTGGCCGAGGCTGGTCCGCAGCCGCGGATCTGCTACCTCGGGCAGGCCGTCGGTGACCAGCCCACCTCGTTCGCCGCCGTCTACGGCGCGTTCGCCGAGACCCGGTTCCGCCTGTCGCACCTCGCGCTGTTCCCGATGCCGAACGTCGACGACGTCCGCGCCCACCTGCTCGCCCAGGACGTGATCTGGGTCGGCGGCGGCAGCGTCGCCAACCTCGTCGCGGTCTGGCGGGTGCACCGGCTCGACGAGATCCTGCACGAGTGCTGGCAGGCCGGCGTGGTGCTGGCCGGCGTCTCGGCCGGCTCGATCTGCTGGCACGTGGGCGGCGCCACCGACAGCTTCGGGCCCCGCCTGCGCGGGTTCACCGAGGCGTTGGGCTGGCTGCCGTACGGCAACGGCGTGCACTACGACAGCGAGGCCCAGCGCCGACCGCTGATGCACGAGCTGGTCGGCGACGGCACGTTGCCGACCAGCCACTGCACTGACGACGGCGTCGGCCTGGTCTACCGGGGGACCGGGCTGGTCGAGGCGGTCGCCGACCGCGAGGGCGTCTCGGCGTACGAGGTGAGCCGCAACGCGGACGGCAGTGTGCGGGAGGCGGTCATCGCGCCCCGCCTGCTTGGTTGAGCGCCGGTCAGACCCGATCCTCGAAAGCGGCGCACACGGTCGCCCGCACCTGCGGCCCCTCGATCGATCGCAGCAGCTCCCGGGCGAGGGCGATCTGGTGCGACTCGTCGACTGACCGGTCCATCGGGGTCAGCTCCACCCGCCACCGGAAGTAGAGGTAGTCGTCCTCGTCGGTGGCGGCGAGCCGCAGGTCGGCGTCCTCGTTGGGGTTGATCTCCAGCAGGTTGCCCCGGACGTCCACCGAGTCGCGGCGGTAGGGCACCGCGTCGGGCAGCCGGGTTCGGATCAGGTCGAGCAGCTCCGCCGCCGTCAGCGGGCCGTCGACCATGATGAGGAACTGCAACGTCGTCTGCACGTCTGCCACCTTGCCAGATGCGGAACCGCTCAATCGAGCGGGAGGAACGGGCCGTTGTCGAACTTGCCGCCCCGGCGCAGCACGGAGAACTGCACCTTGTGCGGCACGTGCGTGTCCATGAGTTCACGGCGCAGGTGGGTGAAGTCGGTGCCCAGATCGAAGCTGGCGAGCTGACCGTTCTCGTTGATGCGGCGCAGCATCGTCTTGCGCAGCCGGGTCCCGTCCGGAGCCCGGGACAGGGAGCGTTCGGCCAGGTCGAAGAAGGTCTTGTCGTCGACGATGAGCGCCACGTCGATGTCGGAGTCCGGGCGGGCGGTGCCCTTCACCCGGCTGCCGTGGGCGACCAGGTCCCCGTCGGGCAGCCCGGCCTGCCGTTGGGTCTGCCGGGCGCCCCGGGCGAACCGGGTCCACTGGCGTTCGGTGAAGCCCTGCGGGATCTGCCGGGCGGCCCGGGTGGTCGCCGCCTCGGCCGTCTCGCCCGCCACGTCGTCGGCCCGTCGCATCATGCTCCGGGCGGCCTGCGCCACGATGCCCCGGGCGGCCGTCGTGGCGCCGTCCGGCAGATCCCGTCGACGGCCGGTCATTCCAGCCCGCCCGACTGGCGGCGGCGCAGCACGGCGTCGAAGACCTGCGCCAGTTCGGCGGCGTCCTCGCCGGCGTGGTGGGTGTGCGGTACGTCGTGCAGACCCAGCTCGTGCTTGATCTTGCCCTTGCGGGTCTGGACCCACTCGCTGCCGGTCAGCCCCATCCAGTAGCTGCGGAGGTCGACGCCGGAACCGGTGGCGCCGAACGGGCTGTGGCCGACGAAGCGCACGAAGTACCAGTGCACGAACATGCCGTCCCAGACAGCGGGAGCGGCGAGGAAGACCGGGCGGCCGATCCGGCGCAGTCCGTTGACCCAGGCCGCCGCCGCTGCCATCGCCTCCGGCGCGGTGGGCGCCTCGCGGAGCAGACGGTCCCGGTCCAGACCCGACACGGCCAGCGCGGCCGGCACGAACTCGTCGGAGATGGGACGCAGTTCGGTGTAGAACGTCAGATCCGGGCGACCGGCCACGGCCATGCCCAACGAGATCATGCTGTTCGGCCCGGGGATCGGCCCGTCCGCCTCCACGTCGACGCCGACGTACAGCTCGGGCAGCGGAGAGGTCATCCCAGCACCACCCCGATGGCCTGGTCGATCAGCATGTTCAGGACGATGTCGGTGAGCTTCTTGAAGACGGGGATCTCCAGCAGCGAGGCGCCGAACGTCGGAGCGGCCGTCGCGATCGCCTGGATGATCTGCACCAGCAGGATGATCAGCTGGACGATCACGTTGATCTTCAGGGCGAGGACGATCAGCGCGCACACGAACAGCGTCGCCGCCACCATCTGTGCGCCGGTGCCGCCGTCCCGCAGCACCGACATCGCCGAACCGTCGGCATCCCAGCGCTCCTGAAACGCGGTCAACGCATCGCCCTGGTTGCCGGTCAGCACCCGCTGTGCGGCCGCCGTACCCTTCGCCGCCGCGTTGTGCAGCGAGTCGGCCATCTCCATCCACATCTGGCCCAGCTCGAACATCTTCGTCTCGTCCGACTTGGGCCAGGTGTAACCCAGCTCGTTCAACAGGCCGGCGAGCTCGCCGGGCAGCATGATCCCCATCGACCCGCCTACCAGCTCATCGTCGTGAACTGGGCGTCGTTGTCCTGCTCGACGGAGTCGTACTGGTCGGCCATCAGGCTCAACCCGGCACCGAAGCCGCGCAGCCCGTCGACGACCGACCCGAGGCACTCCGCCGCGATCTCCTCGGCCACCTGGTACGACATGCCGATCAGGCCGCCCACGTCGTCGTCGCCGAAGATGTCGCCCATCGAGGCCGTCCGCGCGAGCAGCACCTCCCACTGCGCGGCGAGCTGCTCGGCCACCGTCGTCAGGTGGCCGCCGCCCTGCCGCAGCGCGGGCGGGTGCACCTGTAGGTCCTCGCGCATGACATCACCTCGCTGCCTGCTGGATGCGCCGCACCGCGTCGGTGAGCGCATCGGTCATCGCCGCCATGCTGCGCACTGATTCGTTCTGCAACTCGTCGAGCTGCTGGCCCAGCGCCACCGGGTCGACCGCAGGTGCGTCCGCGGCCTCGCCGGCCGCAAGTCGCAGGTCGTCCAGCGCGGCGTTGACCGCCATGGTGATCTGCTCGCCGAGCATCTCGGCGCCCATCCGGAGCGCGCGCGGGTCCACCGTCACCGACTCGACGTGCTGGCCGACCGCCACGACCTCGACCTGACCGCCCGCCGCAGACCCGGTGCCCCGTGCCGGCTCGACCTCCAGATCATCGGGGACCTGCCCGGTCGAACGCATCGACGCCAGCGCCTGTCGGGTTTGCTGGAACAGCCGGTCGAATTCCGTCACCTGGTCCACAACGCCCCCTCACGTCGCACGCGACATCGAGAGGGTAGCAACGGGACGCCACCTGCCGTACCCGCCGATGCGCGACCCGGGGCAGCGTCCGGCCCGGTGGAATCGGAGCCGCCTGGACCGGCGCGTCCGGCACCGGCGTAAGCTGGCCCGTCGTGAGTCTCACCATCGGCATCGTCGGCCTGCCCAACGTCGGCAAGAGCACGCTTTTCAACGCGTTGACCAAGAACGACGTGCTGGCGGCGAACTACCCGTTCGCCACCATCGAGCCCAACGTCGGCGTGGTCGGGCTGCCCGACGAGCGGCTGGGCAAGCTGGCGGAGATCTTCTCCTCGCAGAAGGTGCTGCCGGCCCCGGTGTCGTTCGTCGACATCGCCGGCCTGGTCCGTGGCGCGTCCAAGGGGCAGGGCCGGGGCAACGCCTTCCTGGCCAACATCCGCGACGCCTCGGCGATCTGCCAGGTGGTCCGGGCGTTCTCCGACCCGAACGTGGTGCACGTCGACGGCAAGATCTCCCCGGCCGACGACATCGAGACGATCAACACCGAGCTGATCCTCGCCGACCTGCAGACCCTGGACAAGGCGCTGCCCCGGTTGGAGAAGGAGGCCAAGCTCCGCAAGGACCGGTCCGCCGCGGTCGCCGCCGCGAAGGCCGCGATCGAGGTGCTCGACGGCGGCACCACGCTCTACTCCGGGGCCGGCGCGGCCAAGATCGAGCTGGAGCACCTGCGCGAGCTGCACCTGCTCACCACCAAGCCCTTCCTGTACGTCTTCAACGTCGACGAGGCCGAGCTGGCCAACGAGACGTTCCTCGACGAACTGCGTGCCCTGGTCGCCCCCGCCGAGGCCGTCTTCATGGACGCCAAGATCGAATCCGAGCTGGTGGACCTGCCCGAGGAGGAGGCCCGCGAGCTGCTGGAGTCGATCGGGCAGAACGAGCCCGGCCTTAACCAGCTCGTCCGCGTCGGCTTCCGTACGCTCGGGCTCCAGACGTACCTCACGGCCGGCCCCAAGGAAGCGCGCGCCTGGACCGTCCCGGTCGGCGCCACCGCGCCGGAGGCCGCGGGTGTCATCCACTCGGACTTCCAGCGCGGCTTCATCAAGGCCGAGGTGGTCTCCTACCATGATCTGGTCGAGCACGGATCGATGGCCGCGGCCAAGGCGGCGGGCAAGGTCCGCATCGAGGGCAAGGAGTACGTCATGCAGGACGGCGACGTGGTGGAGTTCCGCTTCAACGTCTGAATCCAGCTCTCCCTTCCGCGGACGCGGTCGACGGCGGCCCTGATCGACTCGGATTCCTGGAAAGCGGGGTATCCGGACGGCTGGAACACCCCGACATCCAGAAATCCGAGGGATGATGCGGGTCCGGCACGGACAGGCAGAGGGACGGTGCCTTGTGGGGGAACGGACGTTGCTCAGTTCGTCGTTCGGCTCGGCCGCGTCCGCGTACGCCGAGCATCGCCCGGATTACGCGCAGGCCGCGGTGCGGTGGGCGCTTGAGTTCGCGCCCGGCCCGCGAGTGCTCGACCTTGGTGCCGGCACCGGCAAGCTGACCCACACGTTGGTCGCCGTTGGCGCGGACGTCGTCGCGGTCGAACCCGACCCGGCGATGCTCACCGAGCTGCGCCGTGCCAGGCCAACCGTTCGTGCCCTGCCGGGTAGCGCCGAGGCGATCCCGTTGCCGGACGCGTCCGTCGACGCCGTGCTGGCCGGCAACGCCCTGCACTGGTTCGACATGGCCGTCGCGGGGCCGGAAATCGCCCGGGTCCTCGCACCCGGAGGCGTCCTGGCGGGCCTGTGGAACATCATGGACGACCGGATCGACTGGGTCGCCGAGCTCGAACGTGTCAGCGGGAGTGCGGCGATCGGCCCGCGTGACACGCTCACCAGTTGGCGCGCGGCGACCGCTGACATGCTCGTTGTGAGCACCAGGCTGGACTCCCGGTTCGGTTCGTCGGAGCAGGCCGAGTTTCCGCACGGTCAGCGCCGAACCGCCGACTCCCTCATCGCGACACTCGCGACCCGGGCCGGGATGCTGGTCATGCCGGAACCGGACCGGGAGACCACGCTCGGCCGGATCCGCGACTTCCTCGCCAGTAGGCCCGAAACCGCCGAGGGTGAGTTCAACCTGCCGATGCTGACCGGGGTGTTGCGCGCCCGCCGGCGGTGACGGTCAACAGGTCATGTGCGGTAGTAGTCGGCTCGCCAGCGCGACTGCTCGGCTACCGAGAAGCCGTCGAAGTCACCGGCGGCCTCGCACGCGCTACTGCTCGGCCCAGACGCCCAACTCGTTGCCGCTCGGGTCGGTGAAGTGGAACCGGCGGCCTTCGGGGAACTCGTACGGCCCGTTGACCACCTGGCCCCCGGCCTCCTTCACCGCCTGCACGGACCGGTCCAGGTCACTTGAGTAGAGCAGCACCAGCGGGCCGCCCGCCCGTACCTCCTCGTCCAGGCGGAGACCACCCACCTCGGGTGCGGAGTCGCCCTGCGGGCTGCGGATGCCCGCGTACCCCGGGCCGTAGTCGGTGAACTGCCAGCCGAACGCGTCGGCGTAGAAGCGCTTGGCCTCGGCGAGGTCGGTCACGGTGAGCTCGATGTAGTCGATGGTGTGGTGTCGCTGTGGAGCTGACTCAGACATGCACCGCATTGTGTGCCTCGGGTACGACGGGATCGTAAAACGCAACTAAAGGTTGCGCGATGGGCGGCAATCGTCGTACGGTGACGCAACCAAAGGTTGCAGGCCGGCGAGGCGAAGGAGTCTGAAGTGGTGGACATTCTGCATCAGGTCGGCGTCGTCGCCCCGCTCGGCGACGTCTACCGAGCGGTGGCGACTCCCGAGGGCGTCGCGGGCTGGTGGTCGATCGACACGACCGGAAAGGGCGAGGTCGGCGGGCAGTTGACCGTCCGGTTCGGTGCCGACGGTGGGTTCGATCTGGAGATCATCGAGCTGGACCCGGCCGGACGGGTGCGGTGGCGGGTCGTCGGTGGCCCCGACGAGTGGATCGGCACCGAGGTCAACTGGCGCTTCGGCCAGCGTGGGAAGTACACGATCGTTGACTTCACGCACGGGGGTTGGCGCGAGCCGACCGAACTCATGCACGAGTGCAGCACCAAGTGGGCGATCTTCCTGATGAGTCTCAAGGAGCTGGTGGAGACGGGGCGCGGCCGGCCGGCGCCGGACGACGTCCAGATCGGCGACGGGCACTGACCTCGGTGGCGACGGAACCCGCCCCGTCCCGCCGCGCCATCTGGAACCCGGCAGCCAGCAGGCCGAGGATCACGATCGCCACGGCGCAGAGCAGCAGCGTCGGGCGTGCGCCGATGGCGCCGACCAACGGGCCGCCGAGCATCGTGCCGAGCGGCACCGCGAGCACAAGGACGGCGCCGTTCGCGGCGAGCACCGCGGGGAGTTGCTCGGTGGACGCGCTGCGCTGGAACAACGCCATCGACGTGGACATGTACGGCGCCCAGATCAGGCCTGCCAGGGCGAACGCCGGCAGGGACAGGCCGATAGGGGCGCCCAGGCCGAGGGGCAGCATGGCGACGCCGAACCCGATGACGATGCCGATCGTGGTGGCACGCAGCGGCCAGTGGCGAAGGTGCCCGGCCACCACACCGCCGACGAGGCCGCCGACGCCAAAGGCGGTGTAGTACGCGCCGAGCAGCGTCGCGGACGCGTGCAGGTCGTCGGTGACGTGCAGCGGCATGGCGACGTACACCGGGCCGAAGAGGAAGAAGAACGCGACGCTCAGCATCAGCAGGCCGAGCAGCGCGGGCTGACGGCGGATGACCGCGAAGCCCGCGGTACGAGAGGCGCCGCGCTCGTACCGATGAATCATGTCGGTGGCGGGAAGGGCGAGGCGATAGGTGAGCGCCAGCACGGCGAACGTCGCGGCGTCGACGGCGATGACCCACACCGGGCCCGCCCAGCCGATCAGGATGCCCGCCAGCGGCGGGCCGACGATGGTGGCGAACCCGGAGATGGTGGTGAGCACCGCGTTGGCCGGCAGGTGGTGGCGCTGCGGCAGCAGCTCGGCGATCAGGGTGAACCGCCCGGCGGAGCCCCACGAGTGCAGCAGCGCGGAAGCGGCGAGCAGGACGACGTACAGCCCGATGGTGAGCATGCCGGCGAGGTGGGCGATCGGGATCGCCGCGAGCGCGGCGGCTCGCAGGATCGCGTCCCAGCCGGCGAGCTGAGCGCCGCTGCGCCCGCGCAGCAACCGACCGAAGACGACCGTCCCGGCCGCGCTGGGCAGGGTGTACGCGGCCACCGCGACCGCGATCCACAGGCCGCGCTGGCCCTGCGGCGCGAGCTGGATGGCCAGCCAGGTCACCGCGACCACCGCCATGCCGTCGCCGAGGGCGGACACGGCCAGCCCGGGCAGCACGCGCCGCAGCAGGGGATGACTGACCACCGGCCAGTAGGGCGAGGTACGCGGGAATCGAGGCATGGAGACAGTCGACCCGCCGTGGGCCGGATCGGCCAGCAACGACTGCCGACAGCAGAATCAGCCCGGAGCGAACGGCCGGCCCTCGTCCGTGGCTGACGGTGATCGACTCCGGATCGCGCGGGTGGGGGTCACGCACACCCTGCACGGGACCGGAGCCGATCGACCGCCGCTACTCCGCTCGGTAGACGGAGATGTGTGCCGGGCTGTCGGCGGCGAACGGCCGCCGGTGCCAGTCGGCGTACCGCTCGGTGAGCCGGAGCCCCGCCTGCCGCGCCATCTCGTCGATCTGGTGCGGCCAGGCGTAGCGCATGGCGAACGGTTTCAGGTGCACACCGTCACCGTCGAAGGTGATGGTCTGCCGGATGAACCGCTGCGCGGGCCGGTCGTACCGGTGCAGTCGGATCGTCGCCGAGTCCTCGGTGACCTCCCGCACCTGCACCTGCTCATCGGCGTCGAAGCTGCGCGGGTCGGGTACGAACGTCTCGATGACGAACGCTCCGCCCGGCGACAGCACCCGGGCGACGTTGCGGAAGCAGTCCGCCTGCCGCTCGGCGTCCACCAGGTTGAACAGGGTGTTGAAGACCAGGTAGGCCAGGCGGAACGGGCCCTGCACACCCACGTCGGCCATGTCGCCGACGACCGCGGGGATCTGGTCGCCGCCGGGCTTGGCCCGCATCTGGGCCAGCATCTCCTCGGACGCCTCGATGCCGTGCACGCTGAGGCCACGTTCGGCAAGGGGCAGCGCGACGCGGCCGGTGCCGATCGCCAGTTCGAGGACCGGGCCGCCGTCGGCCAGATCGGCCAGGAAATCCACGGCGGGGGCCGGGTCGGGGTTGGTGCCGCCGTCGTCGTATCCGGCCGCCCAGAGCCGGCCGAAGAGGCCGGGATCGTCGAAGACCGACATCAGCGGCCTCCGGGGTTGGGATCAGTGGCGCCCAGCAGCGCCAGGGGAACGGTCCTGCTCACGAAGTCTCGATTCCTCGGATCGGATGACGTCGGGTCGGAGGGACTTCGTCGAGTGGGGCATGTCGGCTGCTCCTTTCGCGCGGCTGTCGACCGAGGACACCAGAGACGCCGCGGGCCCGGCAAGGCAATTACGCCAGCCGGGCCCGCGACGGGACGTGCGGTCAGGAGATGTGGTGCAGGATCACGTTGTGTACGTGGTGGCACTTCTGCGCGCCACGGAACTCCACCTCGTAGGTGTGCGTGCCGACGTGGATGGCGATGGCGCCGGTGGAGAAGAACGAACCACCCCACGACTTGTTGCTGACCACGCTCACGCTGGTGATCTTCGAGTACGGGATGCTGGTGATCGCGAACCGCTTCCCGACGAACGAGCGGTCCTGGATGATCACGCGGCGGTCGGTCAGCCCGATGAACCCGGTGCCGGTGCCGACAGCGTCGTAGACGGCGATGATCTGCTCGCCGTCGAGGAGGCCACTCTCGATCTGCTGGACCTGCTCCTTGCGGTCGTACGCGATGTTCGCCATGCGACCCAGGTTAGGCAACCGGTGCCAGTGGGTCGGGTGGGTCGTCAGGCCTCGGTGACCGCGCGGTACGCGTCCTCGATGCGGGCGGCCAGCAGAACCTCGCCCTCGGTCAGCGGCTCGTCGTTGCCGTGCCCGACCCGGATCTGGGTGCTGTCGGACCGGCGGCTGATCTCGGGACGCAGGTGCAGAGCGTCGGCGACGACCTTGACCCGTTCAGTTAGCGCCGCGTGTTGGGTATCGTCGATCACGAGCGTCCGCCGGATCTGTTCACCCTCCCGCGTCCAACCGGTTAGCAAGGTCAACGCGTCGGACAGGTAGTCGTGCTTGGCTCGGCTGTTGAACAGCACGCGCATCACCGCACCCCCCAAGCGCCGTTGCCGGCTTGTGGCCAAATCGTCGCCATCCCGTGTCTTGTCGGTGCCTTCTAGTCTGTCGTCGCTCGGTAAGGGTGTCCACGCCCACACTTCCGTGTTCTGTTGGACTAGCGGACGGCGTCGGTACCCAAACCGCCGATTGATCTGGCACCCTGGACGCCCGTGCAGACCGAACGGGCTAATGGCGGCGGGCAGGCCGAACGACGGGACCTGAAGGTGATCGTGGGGGCGGCGATCATCCGGGACGGACGGGTGCTCGCGTGTGCGCGCTCCGCCCCGCCCGAGGTGGCCGGCATGTGGGAGTTCCCCGGCGGGAAGGTCGAGCCGGGGGAGGGGGAGACCGAGGCGCTGATCCGGGAGTGCGCCGAGGAGTTGGCCGTACGCGTGGAGATCGGTGACCGGGTCGGCCGCAACGTCCGGATGGCCCACGGCCGCTCGGTGCTCAAGGTGTACGCGGCCCGCCTCCTGCACGGCGACGAGCCGCTGGCGTTGGAGCACCAGGCGCTGCGCTGGCTCGCCGCCGACGAGCTGGACTCGGTCACCTGGCTCCCCGCCGACGCACCGATCGTCGCCGCCCTGCGCCCCCGCCTCCTCGCTCGTTGATCATGAAGTTATTGCCGCGACACGCCGGTCGGCAGGGCAATAACTTCATGATCAACGGGGTGGGCCGGGGTGGGGTGGGTTAGGGGTGGGGGGATGTGACGGGGGCCCCGGCTATTGCCGGGGCCCCCGTTCGGGTGGTCGTGCTCAGTGCTTGTCGTCCTGGTCGGGGTGCGCGAAGTTGAGGTGCTCCGGAGGCATCGGGAAGGTCACGTCGTCGCCGAACGGCGACGGCGCGGCGGCCCGGTCGAAGGTGAGCTCGGTCAGCGGCAGCCGGCCCCGGTCGTCGACCGCAGGCGCGGTGGGGTGGGGCACCTCCCGGTGCCAGTTGACGCCGCTCTGCGCCTGCGCCTCAGCCTGCGGGTCGTGCGAGCCACCCGCGTGCGAGTGCCCCCCGCCCCGGCTCGTTCCCGGCAGGCTCGCCGAGCCCGGACGGGCGGTGGTCACGCTGGTCTGGGGCGTCTCGCCCCGACGGAAGATCTTGCTACCAAGCCACACAAGGGGATCGTACCTGCGGTCGACGACGCGTTCCTTCATGGGGATGATCCCGTTGTCGGTGATCTTGATGTGCTCGGGGCAGACCTCGGTGCAGCACTTGGTGATGTTGCAGAAACCGAGGCCCTGTTCGGCCTGCGCGTACTCCCTGCGGTCGGTCCGGGCGTCCAGCGGGTGCATGTCCAGCTCGGCCGCCCGGATGAAGTACCGCGGGCCGGAGAACGCCTGCTTGTTCTCCTCGTGGTCGCGGATCACGTGGCAGACGTTCTGGCACAGGAAGCACTCGATGCACTTGCGGAACTCCTGCGAGCGCTCGACGTCGACCTGCTGCATCCGGTAGTCGCCCGGGGCGACGTCCGCCGGAGGGGCGAACGCCGGGGTCTCCCGCGCCTTCTCGTAGTTGAACGAGACGTCGGTGACCAGGTCCCGGATGACGGGGAAGGTCCGCAGCGGCGTGACGGTGACCGTCTCCTCGTCGCCGAAGGTCGACATCCGGGTCATGCAGCCCAGTCGCGGCTTGCCGTTGATCTCCATCGAGCAGGAGCCGCACTTGCCGGCCTTGCAGTTCCACCGGCAGGCCAGGTCGGGCGCGTCGGTGGCCTGCAGGCGGTGGATGACGTCGAGGACGACCTCGCCCTCGTTCACCTCGACCATGTAATCCTGCAGGTCGCCGCCGGTCTCGTCGCCCCGCCAGATCCGGAACTGACGCTTCGCGCTCATCGGTTGTCCGCCTCTCCAGCGTCGGCGACGGAAGCGTCGAAGTCGGCGAGCTCCTCGTCGGTGAGGTACTTGGCCAGCTCGGCCCGGTCGAAGAGGCTGATCAGCTCCGGCCGCATCGTCGGCAGCGGCTTACGGGTCAGCCGTACGCTGTCGCCGTCCAGCGAGCAGACCAGGTTGACCTGCCGCCACTTCGGCTCCATCGCCGGATAGTCCTCCCGGGTGTGCCCGCCGCGCGACTCCTGCCGCTCCAGCGCCGCCTTCGCGGTGCACTCCGAGACCACCAGCATGTTGCGCAGGTCCAGGGCCAGGTGCCAGCCCGGGTTGTAGCGCCGGCCGCCGGCGGCGCTCACCTTGGCGACCCGCTCGCGCAGCTCGGCCAGCCGCACCAGGGCGTCGGCCAGCTCGCCTTCGCGCCGGATGATTCCGACGAGATCCCCCATGACCGCCTGGAGGTCCTGCTGGAGGGTGTACGGGCTCTCGCCGGTGTCCCGTTGCAGCGGCGCCAGGGCGGTCTCCACCGCCGCCTCGACCGCGTCCACGGCCACCTTCGGCCGGGCGGCCAGCCCGTCGGCGTAGCTGGCCGCGTGCCCGCCCGCCCGCTTGCCGAAGACCAGCAGGTCGGACAGGGAGTTGCCGCCCAGCCGGTTGGAGCCGTGCATACCGCCGGAGACCTCACCGGCGGCGAACAGCCCGCGTACGTGGCCGAAGGCGGCGCCCGAGTCCGGGTCCACCTCCACGCCACCCATCACGTAGTGGCAGGTCGGCCCGACCTCCATCGGCTCGGCCGTGATGTCGACGTCGGCCAGCTCCTTGAACTGGTGGTACATCGAGGGCAGCCGGCGGCGGATCTCGTCGGCCGAGCGCCGGCTCGCGATGTCCAGGAAGACACCGCCGGCGGGGGAGCCCCGACCGGCCTTGACCTCACTGTTGATCGCGCGGGCCACCTCGTCGCGGGGCAGCAGCTCCGGCGGGCGCCGGTTGTTGTCCGGGTCGGTGTACCAGCGGTCCGCCTCCTCCTCGGTCTCCGCGTACTGCTTGCGGAAGACGTCGGGGACGTAGTCGAACATGAACCGCTTGCCCTCGGAGTTCTTCAGCACGCCGCCGTCGCCGCGGACCGACTCGGTGACCAGGATGCCCTTCACCGAGGGCGGCCAGACCATGCCGGTCGGGTGGAACTGGAGGAACTCCATGTTGATCAGCGTCGCCCCGGCGCGCAGCGCCAGGGCGTGCCCGTCCCCGGTGTACTCCCAGGAGTTCGACGTGACCTTGTAGGAGCGCCCGACACCGCCGGTGGCCAGCACCACGGCCGGCGCCTCGAAGAGGATGAACTCGCCGGACTCGCGGTAGTAGCCGAAGGCGCCCGCGACCCGGTCGCCGTCGAGCAGCAGCTCGGTGATGGTCGTCTCGGAGAACACCCTGATCCGGGCGTCGTACGAGCCGAACTCGCGCTTGTCCTCCTGCTGGAGCGAGACGATCTTCTGCTGGAGGGTGCGGATCAGCTCCAGGCCCGTCCGGTCGCCCACGTGCGCCAGTCGGGGGTACTCGTGTCCGCCGAAGTTACGCTGGGAGATCTTGCCGTCCTTGGTGCGGTCGAAGAGCGCGCCGTACGTCTCCAGCTCCCAGATCCGCTGCGGCGACTCCTTCGCGTGCAGCTCGGCCATCCGGAAGTTGTTGAGGAACTTGCCGCCGCGCATGGTGTCGCGGAAGTGCACCTGCCAGCTGTCCCGGCTGTTCACGTTGCCCATCGCGGCGGCGGCGCCGCCCTCGGCCATCACCGTGTGCGCCTTGCCGAACAGCGACTTGGAGATGATCGCGGTCTTCTTGCCGGCGAGCCGGGCCTCGATGGCGGCGCGCAGGCCGGCGCCGCCGGCCCCGATGACGACGACGTCGTAGTGGTGTCGTTCGATGCGAGTGGTAGTGGTCATGTCAGGGGCCCTTTAGTTGATGAACCGCAGGTCGTTGAACCAGCCGGCCGCGAGCGCCATGACGTAGAAGTCGGTAAGCGCGAGGGTGCCGAGGGTGATCCAGGCGAGCTGCATGTGCCGGACGTTCAACGCCGAGACGAAGGTCCAGGCCCGGTAGCGCACCGGGTGCTTGGAGAAGTGCTTGAGCCGCCCGCCGATGATGTGCCGGCAGGAGTGGCAGGAGATGGTGTACGCCCAGAGCATCACCACGTTGAGCAGCAGGACGAGGTTGCCCAGGCCGAAGCCGAAACCCTTCGGCGAGTGGAAGGCGAGGATCGCGTCCCACGTGTTGATCAGCGAGATGATCGCGGCGGCGTAGAAGAAGTAGCGGTGCAGGTTCTGGCCGAGCAGCGGGAAACGGGTCTCCCCGGCGTACTCCTTGTGGCCGTCGGGAACGGCGCAGGCCGGCGGCGACAGCCAGAACGACCGGTAGTACGCCTTGCGGTAGTAGTAGCAGGTGAGCCGGAACAGCAGCAGGAACGGCAGGGTCAGCGCCGCGTCCGGGATGATCCACCAGCCGGGCAGGAACCGGCCGAAGTGTGAGGCCTCCTCGACGCACCGGTCCGTCACGCACGGGGAGTAGAACGGGGTCAGGTAGTGGAACTGGTCCACCCAGTACCACTTGTGCATGAAGACCCGGACCGTCGCGTAGGCGACCCAGGCGCTGAGCCCGATCACGGTGATCAGCGGGGCGAACCACCATCGGTCGGTACGCAACGTCTTCGCCGCGATGGCGGCGCGCGCCCGCGCCCCCCTCGGCCTCGTTGCCGTTGAAGTCATTCGAGTCGTCTCCTCGACGGGCCCGTACGGGCGGGCTGGTCTCTCTCCGGTCGGCACGCGGACCGGCGAACCCGCACCCGCTGCCACGTCATGCGCACACCAACGACCACGCCGGATCGACCGACGCAGCTAAGTGACACACGTTACGCCGATCTCTGCGAGCCGTCCGCGCAAGGGAGTGTCCCGTGTGTCTGGCCTGCGGAAAAGCCCTCAGCGCGCGGGTTTGCGGCGCGTCGTCGAGAAACGTCAGCCGGAGGCGCCGCCGGTGAAGTGCCAGGACGCGAGCCGCACCGACGGCGCCGCCCACCAGGCACCGTCCACCCGGTCCGGTTGACGCACCGCCCGCGAGCCCAGCCCGAGCACCGCGCCCGGCCCGAGCGCCCGAGGGTACGACTCGGTGAACCGCAGGTCGCGGACCGCCCGGACGACCGTGCCGTCCTCGATCAGCCAGACCCCGTTGCGGGTCAACCCGGTGACGACGAGGCTCTTCGGGTCGAGCACCCGCGTGTACCACAGATCGGAGACCAGCAGCCCGCGCCGCACCCCGGCGACCAGCGCCGCGGTGTCCGTGTCCACCACCGCGCCGGCCGCCGTGCCCGTGGTGCTCCGGCCCACCGCGCTGGCCGGGCCCACCGCCGCGGGAGAGAGCCGCAGGTTGCGGGCCATCGGGCCCCAGGTGGCGCCGCCCGCGATCGCGTGCCCGGTGGACTCCGCGCCCGCCTCGGCGGCCGTCCGCCGGTCGTGCGCGACCGCCCGCGTGGTGCCCGCCTCGACCAGGGTCACCGCCCGCCGGCCGGTGCCCTCGGCGTCGAACGGCAGACCCGACGCGCCCAGCGGGTCATCCACCAGGGTCACCTGTCGGTCGAACTGGGCCGCGCCCGGCTCGGCGAAGGACTGCCGCTCCGCGTACCGCTTGCCGTTGAAGCCGAACCAGGAGAGGTTCTGCAACAGGTCCGCCACGGCGGCCGGCTCGAACACCACCTCGTAGCGCCCCGGCGGCAGCTCGACCGGGTCGGCCGCCGCCTGCGCCTTCGCGGCGGCGTGCGCGCCCAGCTCCGCACCGTCGAGGTCGGACAGCCGGTCGACGCAGCGTCGGGCCACCCCGTCCGCGCCGTCGCGCCGGGCGATGCCGTCCATCGCCGCCTCCGCCGAGCGACCGTACGCGGTGTGCCCGGCCGAGTTGGCGAACGCCGACGAGCGGTGCGCGGTGCGGCAGTATCCGGCCGTGATGAGGCTCCCGGCGGCGGCCACGAACGCGCCGACCCGGTCGGCCCGCTGGTCCGGCTCGGCGTGGGCGGTGGCCTCGTCGACGGGCGGGGCGTCCGGTGTGGGCGTCGGCGGGGCCAGCCCCGGCCAACCCGGGTCGGGCGGGCAGAGCCGCGCCGCCGCCAGGGTGCGCTCGACCAGCGCGCCCAACCCGTCGGTGGTGACCACGCTGCCGCTGCCGGCGGCGGTCCGTCCGTCGACGTGCACCCGCAGCCGGACGCCGACGGTGGACTCGGCGACGTTCTGATGGATGGCCGAGTTGGCGAACCGGGTCAGCGCCAGGTCCGCCCGGGTCACCACCGCCTCGGCCTGCGCGGCCGGCCCGCCGAGACGCCGAACCAGCTCGATGACCTGCCCGGCCAGCTCCAACTCCGTCGAACCACTCACGGCAGCTCCTTCAGTCGCGACTGCGCGGCTCGCACGGCGTTCACGCCGACACCCCCACGCGGACGTTGCGGAAGCGGGCCGGCGCGGCCGGATGGCCGGTGTGCCCGATCTGGCCCGGCTGGCCCTTCCCGCAGTTGGGCGTCCCCCAGGGCACCGTCTCGCCGGAGAGCATGTCCATCGAGCGCCAGAAGAGCGGGCCGATCCCGGTATACGTGGGATTGCGCAGCATCCGCCCCCGGCGACCCTTCTTGATCTCCCAGCCGACCTCGCAGCCGAACTGGAAGTTGAGCCGCTTGTCGTCGATCGACCAGGACCGGTTGAGGTCCATCAGCACGCCGTCGTCGGTGGCCCCGATGATCTCCTCCAGGGTGTGCGGGCCGGGTTCCAGGCCGACGTTGGTCATCCGCACCATCGGCAGCCGGGCCCATCCGTCGGCGCGGACGCTGCCGCCGTAGTCGAGGCCCGCCATGGCCGCCGAGTCCCGGCCGGCGAGCACTCCCACCCAGCGACCGTCGCGCACCGCGTCCCGCTTGACCGCCGGTGAGCCCTCGTCGTCGAAGCCGAAGCTGCCCAGCGCGCCGGGGATCGTCGGGTCGATCGTGATGTTCATCAGCTCGGAGCCGTAGCGCAGCGAGCCGAGCTGGGCCAGGTCCAGCCAGGACGTGCCGGCGAACGCGGCCTCCCAGCCGAGGATCCGGTCCAGTTCGATGGCGTGCCCGACCGACTCGTGGATCTGCAGGGCCAACTGCTCGCCGCCGAGGATCAGATCCGTCTCGCCGGCCGGGCAGGGCGGCGCGGTCAGCAGCGCCCGGGACTCCTCGGCGATCTGCGCGGCGTGTGCGGCCAGGTCGAGCGACTCGACCAGTTCCCAGCCGGTGGTGCCGTACTGCCCGCGGTAGCTGGGCCAGGAGCGCCGCTGTGTCTCGCCGTCACCGATCGAGGTGGCCGAGATGCCGCCGCCGCACTCGCGGATCCGCTGGTCGATCCGGTGGCCCTCGCTGGAGACGAACCACTTCGCGGTGTCCCAGATCTGGTACAGCCCCTCGGCCAGGTCCGCGCCGTGCTCGGCCATCGTGCGGGTCGCGCCGACCAGCAGGTCGCCCTTGTCCGACAGGGGCACCCCGAGCGGGTCGATCCGGCAGTCCGAGGCCCAGCTCGCCGCGACCGCCTCGACCGCGACCAGGTCGACCGGCGGGCCGGGCACCCGCGCGCTCGCCATCGCGGTCCGGGTCGCGCGCCGGCCGGCGTCGCGGGCGGCGGCGTCGGACAGATCGGGTACGGCGTGAAAGCCCCAACTCGCGCCGACCAGCGCCCGGACGCCCAGCCCGATGCTCTCGTCCTGGGTCAGCTCCTCCACGTCGCCGTTGCGCGCGGTCATCGACTCGTAGCGGCGGTGCATCACCCGCGCGTCGGCGTACCGCGCTCCCGCGTCGAGGGCGGCCTGGACGGCGGCGGTGGCCGCGTCGAACTCGGTCATGGACCGACCCTAGGCCAGCCGACCGACACCCGTCAGGGGACGAGATCCTCTGGCCGGATAGTGGCCCGCACTGGCTCGGTCAGTTCCAGAACCTCGCCGCGCTTCGTCGTTGCCCTCTCCACGTAGTGGCCACCCTGCCGCTGGTAAAGGCGCATGGCACCCGTCCCCTGCTCCACCAGCAGATACCACTCAATGCCCGCTGCGGCGTAGTAATGCATCTTGAGGACCTTGTCGGTGGAGGCGTTGCTCGGCGAGATGATCTCGCAGACCAGTCGCACATCAGCTGACTCGATGTTGGGCTCGTCGAGATCGACTGCGTTGGTGACGACGAGATCAGGAATCGGTATTCGACCTGGTCGGAGCCGGACGTTCACCGCCTCCAACAGCTCAAGGTCGGCTGCCTCCGCGGCTGCTTCCAGGATATTGCCGAGCTTGCGGGAGATTCGTTGATGCCGTGGGGTGGGTCCTGGGGTCACGTGGAGGCTCCAGTCGAAGAGTTCGACGCGATCCTGCGTCTCGCCGAGGGCGAGGAACTCCTCTTCGGTCCACGGACCTTCGTGATCGAACACCGCCGCGGTCATGGGTCACCTCCACCTCGTGCCACGGACATCCTCTGCTGGCTGCTCGCCCAATGATCGCACTTGACGTGCGATCAGAGCCATGAACGGGCGTGGATGGCGAGGTGACAGGGGATGCGGGGCCGATGCGGACTCGTTACGCTCGGGCCCGCTGACACGTGCCGACTTTGTAGCTTATTTTCACCCTCGGGACTTTGTTGTAAGTTCTCTTCGTCACTGAGGGAGGTGGCCGTGGACAGCTCGGAACCGTCGTCGTCCGGGGACCCGGACGACCGTCCCGCCGTGCCGGCACAGCGCTCCGACCAGGACGCCTACCTGCGGGTGAGTGACCTGCGGGTCCGGTTCGACACCTCCGACGGCGTGGTGCGCGCGGTCGACGGGGTGTCGTTCGCCGTCGAGCGGGGCCGCACTCTCGGCATCGTCGGCGAGTCCGGCTCCGGCAAGAGCGTCACGTCGCTGGCCATCCTCGGCCTGCACGACCCCAAGCGGGCCACCATCACCGGCGAGATCTCCGTCGGCGGCCGGCAGCTGGTCGGCCTGCCCGACGAGGAGGTACGCCGGCTGCGCGGCCGGGACATGGCGATGATCTTCCAGGATCCGCTGTCCGCGCTGCACCCGTACTACAGCGTCGGTCGGCAGATCGCCGAGGCGTACCGGGTGCACCACCCGAAGGCCAACCGGCGCGAGGCCCGCCAGCGCGCGGTGGACATGCTGGACCGGGTCGGCATCCCGCAGCCGGCACGCCGCTTCGACCAGTACCCGCACGAGTTCTCCGGCGGGATGCGCCAACGGGCGATGATCGCGATGTCCCTGGTCAACGACCCCGCGCTGCTGATCGCCGACGAGCCGACCACCGCGCTGGACGTCACCGTGCAGGCGCAGATCCTGGACCTGCTCGCCGACCTCCAGGCCGAGTTCCACTCCGCGATCATCCTGATCACCCACGACCTCGGCGTCGTCGGCCAGGTCGCCGACGAGGTGCTGGTGATGTACGGCGGGCGGGCCGTCGAGCACGGCAGCGTCGAGCAGGTGCTCCGCTCGCCGCAGCATCCGTACACCTGGGGGTTGCTCTCCAGCGTGCCGTCGCTGCACGGCGACGCGGACGCGGACCTGGTGCCCATTCCCGGCAACCCGCCCAGCCTGATCAACCTGCCGACCGGCTGCGCCTTCCACCCACGCTGCCGCTACGACGACCGCGTCGGCGACCGGTCCCGCACCGAGGTGCCCGAGCTGCGCCCGGCCGGGGCCGACGGTCACCTGGTGGCCTGCCACCTGAGCGCCGAGGAACGCGCCGCGATCTACGCCGAGAACGTGGCATCCGTGGGAGTGGCCCGATGACCGACGAACCACTGCTGCGCGTGCGCGGACTGACCAAGCACTTCCCGGTCCGCCAGGGGTTGCGCGGCACCGGCCTGGTGCGGGCGGTCGACGGTCTCGACTTCGACGTACGCCCCGGCGAGACGCTCGGCCTGGTGGGGGAGTCCGGCTGCGGCAAGACGACCACCGGCCGGATGCTGGTGCGGCTGCTGGAGCCGACGGCCGGCACCATCGAGTTCGACGGGCGGGACATCACCCACGCCGGCCGCCGGGAGCTGCGCCCGCTGCGACAGGAACTTCAGATCATCTTCCAGGACCCGTACGCGTCGCTGAACCCCCGGCACACGGTGGGCCGGATCGTGGCGATGCCGTTGCAGGTCAACGGGATCAAACCGCCGGGCGGGATCAAGGCGCGGGTGCAGGAGCTGCTGGAGCTGGTCGGGCTGAACCCGGAGCACTACAACCGGTATCCGCACGAGTTCTCCGGCGGCCAGCGCCAGCGCATCGGTATCGCCCGCGCGCTGGCCCTGCGGCCCAAGCTGATCGTCGCCGACGAGCCGGTGTCCGCCCTGGACGTCTCGATCCAGGCGCAGGTCGTCAACCTGCTGCGCGACCTGCAACGGGAGCTGGGCCTGGCGTTCGTGTTCATCGCGCACGACCTGGCCGTGGTCCGGCACTTCTGCCAGCGGGTAGCGGTCATGTACCTGGGGCGGATCGTGGAGATCGGCGACCGGACGGACATCTACGAGCGCCCGCAGCATCCGTACACCCGGGCTCTGCTCTCGGCCATCCCGGACGTCACGCAGCTCGGCCCGGTGGGCCGGATCCGGCTGACCGGCGACGTCCCCACCCCGCTCGACCCGCCGTCGGGCTGCCGTTTCCGCACCCGGTGCTGGAAGGCGCAGGACATCTGCGCCACCGAGGAGCCGCCGCTGGGGCCGCGCGACGGCGGTCGGCAGGCCACCGCGTGTCACTTCCCCGAAGGGGCGGGGTCGATCACCCAGGTCGTCGAGGAGGTGTCGTCGTGAGCCTGTCTCCGGTGGAGGGTGTGGCGCTCGCCGAGATCGAGTCCAGCGCGGACGCGGGCGGGCCCGAGACCAAGGGCGTCGTCGGGCGTTCGCCCGGGCAGCTCGCCTGGCTGCGGCTGCGTCGTGACCGGACGGCCGTGGTCAGCGGCGTACTCCTGGTGTTCTTCCTGCTCTTGGGGCTCTCCGCCCCGCTGATCGAGATGGTCTACGGGATCGGGCCGCGCGAGCAGTTCCAGAACCTGCTGGACGGCTTCGGCATGCCGCTGGGTTACGTCGGCGGTGTCACCGGGGACCACTGGTTCGGGCTGGAGCCAGGATTGGGCCGGGACATCTTCATCCGGTTGATCTACGGGCTGCGGACGTCGTTGTTCATCGCGTTCGCCGCCGCGCTGATCACCGCCACCATCGGCATCGTGCTCGGCGCGCTGGCGGGTTACCTCGGCGGCTGGCTTGACGCGGTGATCAACTGGATCACCGACCTGACGCTCGCGATGCCGTTCCTGATCATCGCGCTGGCGCTCACCCCCACCATCACGCTGCGCTTCTACGGCGAGCGGGGGCAGGTGTCGTCCGCCTTCGGGGTGGGCGTGCTGATCGCCGTGTTCGCCATCTTCGGTTGGACCAGCACGGCCCGCCTGGTGCGCGGGCAGGTGATCGCGCTGCGCGAACGAGAGTTCGTGGAGGCCGCCAAGGCCAGCGGCGCCGGGCTGGGGCACATCATCTTCCGGCAACTGCTGCCGAACATCTGGGCGCCGATCCTGGTGTCGTTCTCCCTCGCCGTGCCGCAGTTCATCACCAGCGAGGCCGCGCTGTCGTTCATCGGCGTCGGCCTCAGCGACGAGACGCCGAGCTTCGGCCGGATGATCTACCGCAGTCTGGACTTCCTCCAGACCGACCCGGCGTACGTGTTCTTCCCGGGCATCACGATCTTCGCGCTGGTGTTCGCCTTCAACCTCTTCGGCGACGCGTTGCGGGACGCGCTCGACCCGAAGTCGTCCCGGTAGGGGTGGACTCATGTCACGGTTTCTGATCAAGCGGCTGTTCTCCGCGACGCTGACCCTGTTCGCGGTGAGCGTGCTGACCTTCCTGATGTTCTTCGCCCTACCGCGCGACCCGGTGACCGGCATGTGCCCGAAGAACTGCAACCCGGAGCGGCTGGAGCGGGTCCGTGACGACCTGGGCCTCAACGACCCGCTGATCAGCCAGTACGCCGGTTACATGAAGGGCATCGTCACCGGTCGTGATCTGGGCAGCGCCCAGGGCGGCCGGTGTGACGCGCCCTGCCTGGGCTGGTCGTACGTCTCCAACGAGGCGGTCTCGGACACCATCGCCCGGGTGCTGCCGGTGACGCTGAGCATCGTGATCCCCGCGGCGATCCTCTGGCTGCTGCTCGGGGTGGGGCTGGGCATGATCTCGGCGCTGCGCCGGGGCACCTGGCTGGACCGCCTGGCCATCGGCTTCTCCCTGACCGGCGCGTCGTTGCAGCTCTACTTCGTGGGCGCGGTGCTGCTGCTGGTGTTCGTCTACAACCTGCGGCTGCTGCCGGTGCCCAGCTACACGTCCCTGTTCGACAATCCGGCCAAGTGGGCCAGTGGGCTGGTGCTCGCCTGGGTCGCGCTGGCCTTCCTCTTCTCGGCCATCTACGCCCGGCTGTCGCGGGCGCAGATGCTGGAGACGCTGTCGGAGGACTTCGTCCGGACCGCGCGGGCCAAGGGCCTGGCCAAACCGACGGTGTACGGGCGGCACGCGCTGCGCGCGGCGATCACCCCGGTGGTGACCATCGCCGGTCTGGACGTGGGCGGGGCGCTGGGCGGCACGGTGATCACCGAGACGACGTTCGGCATCCAGGGGCTGGGGCGTACGGCCGTGGACGCGGTGCGCTCGGGTGACCTGCCCACCATCATGGCCACCGTGCTGATCGCGGCCGTCTTCGTGGTGCTGGCGAATGTCCTGGTGGACCTGCTCTACGCGGCCATCGACCCCCGGGTCCGGCTGCGCTGACCCGATGGGTGGCCACTGCGCGGCTGGTGGCGAAATTTATCAACAACTGTTACACAACTCGTAGGTTTTCTTCCTTACGATCCTCGGGACGTCGGCGGTTCTCGCCCCGGCGAAACCGCACGGCACATGGGTGAAGGGGGTACTTCATGAGACCACGCGTGGTGGCTGCCGCAGGCGGCGCGATCGCTCTGGTGGTGGCATTGGGTGCGTGCTCGAAGAACACGGGCGAGGGCACCACGGTGGACACCGAACGGCAGCAGTCCGGGGTCATCGCGACCGACCCGAAGGATTCGCAGGGCCCGGCGGCCGAGGTGAGCGGCGCCGCGAAGGGCGGCACCTTCACCATCATCCGGGAGTCGCCGATCTCCCACCTGGACCCGCAGCGGACGTACTCGTTCGCCGGCCTGATGACCAACCCGCTCTTCGCGCGCTACCTGACCACCTGGAAGGACGACGGCAAGGGCGGCCTCGTCCTCGTCGGTGACCTGGCCGAGACGCCGGGCAAGAACGTCAACAACGACTGCAAGGTCTGGGAATTCACCATCAAGGACGGGGTGAAGTTCGAGGACGGCCGGCCGATCACCTCCAAGGAGATCGCGTACGGCATCGCCCGCTCCTTCGACCCGGACCTCTCCGGCGGCCCCACCTACATTCAGGAGTGGCTGGCCGACACCCCGCAGTTCGACACCAAGTGGGACTTCAAGAAGAACAAGACGTCGCTGCCGCCCGGCCTCACCACGCCGGACGCAAAGACGCTGCGCTTCGAGTTCGCCAAACCCCGCTGTGACCTGCCGTTCGCGGTCTCGCTGCCGACCACCGCGCCGCTGCCCGCGGACAAGGACACCGGCGTCGACCTGGACAAGCAGCCGTTCTCGTCCGGCCCGTACAAGGTCGCCAAGAACCAGGTCGGCGTGCAGATCACCCTGGACCGCAACCCCAACTGGGACCCGAAGACCGACCCGGTCCGCCACCAGTACCCGGACCGGTTCGTGTGGACCTTCGGCCCGACCGCGGACGCCGCCAACAACCGGGTGATCGCCGACAACGGCGCCGACCAGAGCGCGCTCGCCTTCAACACCGTGCCCGCCTCGCTGGTCGCCAAGGTGGCCGGGGACGCCACGCTCAAGTCGCGCACCATCCTCTCGCCCACGCCGAGCGCCAACCAGCTCGTCATCAACAACCAGCGGGTCACCGACCTGAAGGTCCGTCAGGCGCTCAACTACGCCATCGACCGCGAGGGCCTCATCAAGGCGATGGGCGGGCAGACCGTCGCCGCGCCGATGACCACGCTGATGCCGTCGGCCACCATCGGCTACAAGGCGTACGACGCGTACCCGGCGGGCGCCAACGGCAACGTCGACAAGGCCAAGGAACTGCTCGGCGGCAAGACGCCGGAGCTGGTCCTCGGCGTCGCCGACAACTCGACCGAGCAGCAGCAGGGCGCCCAGCTCAAGGCCAACCTGGAGCGCGCCGGCTTCAAAATCACGCTGCGGAACATCTCGGACGACGCCAAGCTCGACGAGGTCAAGAAGAAGGACAACCCCTGGGACCTGTACATCGGTAACTGGGCGGCGGACTGGCCGAGCGGGGCGTCGATCCTGCCGGTGCTCTACGACGGCCGCACTATCAAGGCCGAGGGCAACAGCAACCAGTCCTACTTCAACGACCCGGCGATCAACGCCGAGATGGACCGCATCCAGGCGATGCCCGCCGCCGACCAGGGCCCGGAGTGGGCCAAGCTCGACGAGCGGATCATGAAGGAGCACGCGCCCGTGGTGCCGCTCTTCGTCGACGTGGCCTACAACGTGCACGGGTCCAAGGCCGGCGGGGTCTTCATCTCCAGCGTCTTCGGCTACCCGGCGTTCGTGAACGCGTACGTCAAGCCGTAGGTCGTATCGCAGGCAGGCAGGGTCCCCTCCCGACAGCGTCGTCGGGTGGGGGCCCTCGCCGTTTCCGCCGGTCGGCTCACTGATCCGATCCGGCCGCGCCCGATCGCGATTGGTAGGTGCGGGGCAGATCAGTGCGCGTGATGTCGTATGAGCATCAGGGCCGGGTGGCGCCGTCAACGGTGGTGCTTCCCTGCGGGCGAAGTGCGACTAGCAGGCTGTCGAGTTGACCCCAGGCCCGCGCGCTGGCGATGTGGTCGATGTAGTCCCGCGACTCGATGATGAGCCCGTCGCGGATGCGCATGACAAACACGCATGGCACGGTGAACGCCTCGCCTGTCTCCTCGACTCGCCCCTGATAGGCGAACTCGGCGACGATCACCTCCGGGTCGGCGGTGTCATGAATCGTGATGTCGACCGGATTGCGGTTCAGCGTCCGGCCGGCCGGTGGCGGCGCGGTGAAGTGCTCGTGCAGTTCGCCGCGGCTGCGTAGCGGCGGCGGGTCGAGTGGGTGGAACGGGTGCGTGACGTGGGTCTGCTCGGCATACAAGTCGGCCAAGTCCTCGTACGGACCGTCGCAGACGCCGTTCACCAGTCGTAGGAAAGTTTCGCGGGGGTTGCTCATGCGGGGCTTCCTTTGAATCGGCGGTCTCACTGTCGGCACACCGAGGGCCGTACCGGACGGCCGATTCCCATCGGCGGGCCTACTCGGGCGACGTGTTGTACTGGTCGAGCGTTGCCTTCGACGTGGAAGCATCCCGGAAAGTCAGCTCCCATGGCCCGGTGTTGACGTCCATGTCCTTGCCGAACCCGACCCATTTGCCGGCCATCCGTCGGCCGGTGGGCTCCACCAGGAGCTGGATTGCGCCGTGGTACCGGGCTCCCCGGTAGTAGCCGGCGGGATCGGTCTGCTCCACCCAGGTGCCGGTGACCACCGCACCGTCGATGGTGAGATCCATTGACAGCGACGATGCTGCTGAGCCGGGCAGGCTGCGCACGGTCAGTCGGTCGCCGTGCTGGAGCACGACCACGAAGTGCTGCCCGGCGAATGATTCTCCCCGGCCGCTGGAATGGAACTGGTAGCGGCTGAGCCAGACACCCTCGTACGACGGGCGGACTGCGAGTGGCTTGGGTGTTGGCGTGGCCAGTTTGGACATGGGCGAGGCCAGATCGTGGCCACCGTGTTGGTCATCGACTGCATGGCCGTCGGGTATCGCAGCGAAGCCGAGCAGCGAGACCGGTAGACCGGTGACGACCTCCAGGGCGCGGGCATAGACGGGCCGTGGTGCGGCGATCGCGCCGGACTCCCAGCGCTGGACGAGTCTCTTGTTGGCGTCGTTCGGCTCGCCGACGCGGCGGCCGGCGGCCTGAAGCGCGCGGGCGAAGTCGTCTTGGCTCATGCGCATCCCGGTGCGGACCGCGCGTAGGGCGGTGTTCGGGGCATTCATGTTCGCCACAATACCGCCGTGTCGTCTGAATGTCGCCGTCAATGTGACCGGTATGCCGCATCCTGTGCCGTCGCGTCCGACGACAGTTAGGCGTCACTGTGGATGGCACGCGACGGCAGGGCCTGCCGGTGCGCCCAGCAGCGGAGGTGATGATGCCCAGTTCTGACGACGAGCCGGTCAGCCGGGGCGAGCAGATCGACGCCGCCGAGCGGGAAGACGCCAAACGCCGGTTGCTCGCGCGGGCCGAGGCTGAGCGGATACCGGTGCAGGAGACGACTCGGGCGGTGCCGGATCGGCGGTGGCGCGGTGAGCCGTGACCCGCTGCCGATCGGCCGACGCGTCGCCTACCTGCGGGTGCGGCGCAGGTTGTCGCAGCAGTCGTTCGCGGATCGATTGGGAAAGTCGAAGAGCTGGGTGGACAAGGTCGAGCGCGGGGTCCGCTCCCTGGAGCGACTGTCGACCATCCGGGAGATCGCGGGAGTGCTGAGGGTCGATCCCGCAGCGCTGCTTGGTCGTGATGTTCAGCCTGCCGAGGTTGCCGAGCGCAGCGAAGGCGTCGCGCGGATTCGGGCCGCGCTGTCCGCGTACCCAATGGCTTTTGGTCGTCAGGCGGACCGCGCGGTGATGCCGCCCGATCGGCTGGCTCGGGAGGTGCGGCACGCGTGGACGACCTACCAGCACGCCCGGTAACCACGTCTGATCGAGCTGCTGCCCACGGTGGTGACCGAGGTTCACCGCGCCCACGGTCAGCACCCGGAGGCCGGGCGGGCAGCGGTGGTGGAGGTGTACCGGGTGGCGGCGGCGTTGCTGGTCAAGCTGGGGGAGGGGAGCCTCGCCTGGTTGGCCGCTGACCGGGCGATGTCCGCCGCCGCCGGTGATCGGGTGTTGCTGGCCTGCGCGGCGGTGCAGCTCGGCCAGGTGTTGCGGGGGTGGCGCGGGTAGGGCCGGTGATGCTGGCCGCCGCTTCCCAGATCGCCGCTGGCACGCCGGAAGAACTGTCGCTGCGTGGATCGCTGCTCGTGCAGGCCGCCCTGATCGCGGCCAGGGCGGGTGACGACCGGATGGCCGGACGCCTGCTGGACGAGGCTGCCGAGCTGGGCGACCAGGTGGGCGACGGGCACGACCACTACCGGACGGCGTTCGGGCCGGCGGCCGTCGAGGTGGCGCGGGTCGCCGCCGCCGTGGAGTTGGGCGACGGGCCGGAGGCGGTCGCCCGGCACGAGAAGACGATCGGTAGGGACGGGTGGCGGTGGCTGCCGGTCGAGCACCGCGCCGCGCACCTGATCGACGCGGCGCGCGCCTACCTCCAGACGGACGACCCAGCCGCCCCAGCCACGATTACCCAGCTCGCCATCAACCTCGGAGTGCTGTGAGCATGACGGCCAATACCGTCCCGGCTGTGGCGGCCAGAGCAGCGGCATGGCACACGTGTCAGCCGTCGGCGGTGACCGTCGGTCACCTCCGTCGGGTCGGGTGCCCTATTGAGCGGTATACCTCAGAGTCATATTCATACCTCTGAGGTATACCGCTCAACAGCACATCGGCAGGCCGGGCCAGCCAGAGTGCGGGAAGCCTCAGCGCCCCGCGTTCAGGTAGCGCAACACGGCGAGTACCCGCCGGTGGTCGGTCCGCGCCTGGGGTAGGTCCAGCTTGGTGAAGATGGTTGTCACATGCTTCTCCACGCTGCGCGGGGCGAGGTGGAGCGACTCGCAGATGGCAGCGTTGGAGCGGCCCTCGGCCAACATCCCCAGGACCTCTCGTTCCCGCTCGCTGAGGCGGGCGACGCCCGCGTCCACCGCCACTGTGAGAAGACCAGCACGCCGATGTCCGGGTGGGTCGTACGGATCGCCAATGCCGCCCGCAACCCCTCGTCGGTGAAGGTCGGTGGCATCCGCACGTCGACCACCGCCGTGTCCGGCCGGTGCTCCCTGACCGCCGCCCGCAGGTCGTCGCCGTTGTCCACCGTCGACACGACGGTGATTCCGTGATCGGTCAGCAGCAACCTGATCCCGTCGCGCAGTAACGGGTTGTCCTCGGCGATCACTACTCGCATGGCAACTCCACGGTGATGGTCGTCGGCCCACCCGACGGACTGTCTACCCACAGCGCGCCGTCGAGCGACTCGGCCCGCCGGATCAGCCCGGCCAGACCCGTACCCTCGCCCCCGGGCCTCGCCCCACCGCCCCCGTCGTCGGTGACAGTCACGCGCAGCATGCCACCCAGCGTGCGAAGGTCCAGCCGGATCCGGCTGGCCGCAGCGTGCTTCGCCACGTTGGTGAGCAGTTCGGCGGCGCTGAAGTAGAGCGCCGACTCCGTCTCGGGCGGTGGCCGCTGGGGCAGGTCCACGTGCACGACGACGGGCACCGCGCTGCGCGCGGCCAGGGTCTCGATCGCGGTGCTGAGGCCAGCGTCCAGCGCGGGTGGGTGAATGCCCCGCACGATGTCCCGCAGCTCGGAAAGCGCCTCCACCACCGCGCCCGGGGCCTGCGCCACCATCGTCCGCAGCTCCGGCTCGCCGCTCGATGCGCGACAGCGCCACGCCCAGCGCGACCAGCCGGGCCTGCGTACCGTCGTGCAGGTCCCGCTCCACCCGCCGCAGCAGCGCTGCGGCGTCCGCCCGCAGCGCGGCCCGGCTGGCCTCCAGCGCCGCTATCCGGGCTCGCTCCGGGCCCGGCTCCAGCAGCGCCCCCACCAACCGCCGGTCCAGCCACACGATGATCCGGAAGTACCACGGAAACACCAGCAGCGCGGCCAACCCCTGCGCGGCCAGACCCCAGGGACCGCCCCAGGGCGGGTCTTGCGGAAACCGGTGCATCCACACGGGATAGGTGATGCCCAGCAGCCCGCCGGCGATGAGGACTCCGCCGAGGTAGGCGGCCGCGGCCATCAGGGGCAGCCGGCGAAGCAGTAGGCGAGGGCCTTCCAAGCGCTGGCGTCCGTCAGCACCGCGGCGGCCCAGCGCACCGGACCCGGCCCGCGGCGGCGTAGGCCCCAGCCCCAAGGGCCTGCGGCGCAGGCCGGTCGATGACGACGCCGTTGCTCCCGTTCAGGAACGACCGATGGATCGGTCGAGAAAGTCGCGGATCATCGGCGCAGCGACGTCGAGCTTGTCTTCCAGCAGGAAGTGGCCGGTGTCGAGCAGGTGGAACTCGGCCGACGGCAGGTCGCGCCGATAGGGGTGGGCACCCTCGGGTGGGAAGATCGAGTCGTTCTGGCCCCAGATGATCAGCGTCGGTGGCTGATGGTCGCGGAAGAAGGCTTGGAATTCCGGATACAGCGTGACGTTGCTGCCGTAGTCGTAGAACAGATCCAGTTGGATGTCCGCGTTGCCGGGGCGGGCGAGCTGGGTGGCGTCGTGGGTCCACTGGTCGGGGTCGAGTCGGCTGAGGTCGTGCACCCCCTGCGTGTACTGCAACTTGACCGTGTCGGGGTCGAGGATGAAGGCGATGGCCTGGCGGCGCTCGTCGATCTTCTCCGCCCAGTAGGCCTTGATCGGATCCCAGAAATCGCTCAGGCCCTCCTCGTACGCGTTGCCGTTCTGCACGATGAGCGCGCCGACCCGCTCGGGCCCCTTGAGGGCCAGCCGGAACCCGGTCGGCGCCCCGTAGTCGAAGCAGTAGAGCGCGTAGCGATCCACGCCGAGCTGGCCGAGGAGGCCGTCCATCAGATCCGCGAAGTTGGCGAAGGTGTAGTCGAACGTCGACCGGTCCGGGCTGGCGCTGTGGCCAAAACCCGGGAAGTCCGGCGCGATCACCCGGTACCGGTCCGCGAGCAGCGGGATCAGGTGGCGGAACTGCGAGGACGACGTGGGAAATCCGTGCAGCAGCAGGACCGCGGGGCCGTCGGCCGGTCCGGCCTCGCGATAGAAGATGTCGATCCCGTTCACCGTCGCCGTACGAAAGTGCGTGACCGGCAACTCGCCTTCCTGAACGGCGGCGGTCGACGGTTTCTGCGCAATCCCCACCATGGTGGAGTCCTTTCGGCATAAGGGAAAGCGGTGCCGCCCCGGGGAATCGCCCGGTCGGCTCATGCTTCGGCCAGCATGGCATGCGGCAGGGGACCCCACCTGCCGAAATCACGTACCGAATGCCGCTCAGCGCAGGTGGGTGCGGAGGAAGTCGAGTTCCAACGGAAGCAGCCGCTCGGCGGTGCCGTTCGCGGCCATGTGGGTGGCGCCGGTCAGCGGCAGCACGGCGTGCGGGCGGCCGGTGCTCAGCAGGGCCGCGGAGAGCCGGAGCGTGTGCGCGGCCACCACGTTGTCGTCGGCCAGACCGTGCACCAACAGCAACGGGCGGGCCTGGTCCGGGCCGGTGACCGGCTCCGCGGCCAACTCGATCAGCGAGTGGTGCGCGTACACGTCCATGCCGTCCTCCGGCAGGCCGAGATAACGCTCGGTGTACGCGGTGTCGTACAGCGCCCAGTCGGTCACCGGGGCGCCCGCGATGCCGCACTTGAACAGCTCCGGGTGGCGCAACACCGCCAACCCGGCCAGCCACCCGCCGAATGACCAACCGCGCACCCCCACCCGACCCAGGTCCAGGTCCGGGTGCTTGCCGGCGAGCGCGGTCAGCGCGTCGATCTGGTCGGCCAGGATCACGTCGGCGACCCGCCGATGGATCGCCTTCTCGAACGATGGCGCCACGCCCGGCGTACCCCGGTTGTCGATGGTGACCACCGCGAACCCGGCGTCGGCCCACCACTGCCGCTCCAGCCACGCGGCCCGGGCCGCCACCACCTCCTGGTGTCCCGGACCGCCGTAGATGTCCAGCAGCACCGGCAGCCGCCGGCCCGTCACATGGTTGTCGGGGTAGAGCACCGCCGCCGGCAGCCGCCGGTCGGTCACCCGCTCCAGCAGGGGCAGCGGAGAGTACGGCGGGTTGGCGGCCAGTGACCGCAGCTCGGCCAGCTCCTGCCCGCCGCGCGACACCGTCCACCGCACCCCGGCGTGGTCCAGCGAGGCGCTTCCCACCACCAGGACGTCCCCGCCGACGGCCGCCGTGTGCCAGCCCGAGTCGGTGGTGAGCCGCCGGGCGTCCACCCCGCCCCCGATGGTCGTACGGACCCGGAACAGGTGCCGTTCGCTCGGCTCCCCGTCACTCGCCTCGACCAGCAGGTCGGCGGGACCGCTGACGGCCGGCAGTCGACCCACCACCCGTCGCACGTACAGCGACGGGGGAGTGAGCAGGGTGCCGTCGGCGAACAGGCAGCGGGCGTCGTACCCGTCGTGGGCCAGCTCGCCGCCGACCAGCACCCGGCCGTCCGGCAGGTGTGCCGGCGTGCCGGCGACCGGCTCCACCCAGCGCGGATCGGCCAGCTCGGCGTGCACCTGCGTCTCACCGGTGCGCGGGTCCACCGCGAGCACCAGCCCGTGCTGCTGCGAGCGGCGCAGCACGGTGATCAGCGGGCTGGCCTCGCCCCAGCTCACCCCGGTCAGGTACGGGTAGGTCTCCCGGTCCCAGTGCACGTCGACCCAGCCGTCGTCCAGGTCCAGCAGGTGCAGGCTGACCTCGGCGTTCGGGCCGCCGGCCCGGGGGTACGCGACGGCCGTCGGCGGGCTGGCCGGCTCGGCCGGGTCGTGCAGGTGCCAGCGGTCCAGCCGGGACTCGTCCACCCGGGCGGCGAGCACCATCCGCCCGTCCGGGGCCCACCAGTAGCCCCGGTACCGGCCGAACTCCTCGGCCGCGATGTGCTCGGCCAGACCCCAGCTCACCCCGGCGTCCTCGCCAGCCAGCAGGGTGTCCGTGCCATCCGCCTCGATGACGCGCAGCTCACCCCGGCGCACTCCACCGGCGGCGTCGGTCACGTACGCCAGGCGTTCCCCGGTCGGATCCGGTCGAGGATCCAGCACCGGACCGACGGCGGCCACCTCCACCACGTCACCGTGCACCAGATCGGCCCGGAACAGCCGACCGGCCAGCGCGAACACCGCCACCCGGCCGGCGGCGTCCAGCGCGTACGAGCCGATGCCGGCGGCAGTGAGGCGCAGCCGTTCACGCAGCGCCCGCTCGCCCGGGGAGAGCGCCCGCACGTCACCCTCGGTGCCCAGCAGGGTCGCCGGATCGGCCACCAGGCGTTCCTCGCCGGTCGCCACGTCCAGCAGCCAGAGCGCGTCCGCCGGATCTTCCGGGCCCGCTGAGCGCAGGAAGATCACCCGGGAGCCGTCTTCGGCCACGGAGACAGCGCGCGGCGCGCCGTGGCTGAACCGGCGGGTACGGGCGGCCAGCTCCGGAAAGTCCACAGGCCAAATCGTAGAGCCGCGCCGGGCGTGATGTGGCCGACCTGGGCGGACGCGTCGACGACCCCCGAGGGAGGACCGCCGGTTAGAGTGACCGTCGTGACGACGTTGCCCGACCGCCGCCTGCTGCTGGTCCACGCGCACCCCGACGACGAGTCGATCGGCACCGGCTCGACCATGGCCCACTACGCCGCCGCCGGCGCACACGTCACGCTGGTGACCTGCACCCTCGGCGAGGAGGGCGAGATCCACGTACCGGCGCTCGCGCAGCTCGCCGCCGCCGAGGCCGACCAGCTCGGCGGGTACCGGATCGCCGAGCTGGCCGCCGCCTGCGCCGCGCTCGGCGTCAGCGACCACCGTTTCCTCGGCGGCGCCGGCCGCTACCGCGACTCGGGAATGATGGGCCTCGCGACGAACGACCACCCCCGCGCCTTCTGGCAGGCCGACCTCGACGAGGCCGCCGGGCACCTGGTGGAGATCATGCGGGAGGTACGCCCCCAGGTGCTGATCACGTACGACCCGAACGGCTTCTACGGCCACCCCGACCACATCCAGGCGCACCGGGTGGCGATGCGCGCCGTCGAGGTGGCCGCGGCCGAGGGCTGCGCCCCGGCGAAGGTCTACTGGACGGCCATGCCGCTCAGTGTGCTGGAGGCCGGCATGGCGCACTTCGCCGAGTCCTCGGACAATCCGTTCGCTGGCATCCAGGATCTGGCCGAGCTGCCCTTCGGCACCCCGGACGACCAGATCGCCGCCCGGATCGACGGCACCGACCAGCACGCGGCCAAGGAGGCGGCGATGCGGGCGCACGCCACCCAGATCCCGGCCACCTCCTGGCTCTACTCGATCGCCGGCAACTTCGGGGGCGAGTTCATGGGCGTGGAGTTCTTCACCCTCGCGGTCGGTGCGAAGGGGCCGGGCGTCGGCCCGTACGGCTGGGAGGACGACCTCTTCGCCGGGCTGCCCGGAGAGGCCCCCGCGGACCGGTCCCCGGTCGCGGCGGCCGGTCTCCGGTGACGCTCCCCGCCGCGCCGATGTCGGTCGTGAACGACCAGGACACCCCGCCCGAGGCGGGGCCACCGCCGCGACTGCTGGACCTGGGTCTGCGGCTGACCGGCGCGGTCGTCGTGATGGTGGCGGGGGTCGTGACCGGTGTGCTGGAGCTGCTGCTCGCCACCCTCCGGGTCGGCGGGCAGCTCATCGGGGTCTCGGCGCTGCTCGCCGTCGGCGCCAACATCGTGCTGAGCTGGTTCGCGCACGAGGTGGTCGGCCGTCGCTGGGCGGTGGCGCTGCCGGCGGTGCCGTGGTTCGCCCTGATGGCGGTGGCCGCCATCCGCACCACCGAGGGCGACCTGCTGCTGGCCGGCGACAACTGGGTCGGCCTGGCGATGATCGTGGCCGGCGCGATGACGTTCGCCGTGATGGGTTTCCGGCAGATCCTCGCCCCGCCGCCCACTCTCGGCCGCTGGTGACGCCACACAGGTACGAGTGGTAGATATTCCTGCCAGGGATGCGGCCCCGCAAACGGGGCGTACGGCAGGAGGTCGTGCGATGGACAGACGGTGGCGGGCCATCGGGGTGCTCGCGGGAGGACTGTTCGCGGTCAACGTGGTCGCCCGGCTGATCACCCGGTTCGCTTTCGACGGTGACGACGCGGCGGCCGACCGGGTGTCGCTGGCGATGTTCGTGGTGATCGGGTTGACGCTGGCCGTGGTCGCCTTCCGCTGGGGACGCGTGCGGCCGCTGGCCGTGTGGGCGGGCGACGTGGCGGTCGTGGTGCTGGTGGCCATGGCCCTGACCGTGCTGGTCGGGCCACTGCTGGTGGGCCACAACCCGTTCGCCGGCGGCGCGGGCACGTTCTTCGCCCAGATCTGGCTCTACCTGCTCGCCACCGGCCTCGGGACCATGATCGGTTACCTGGTGGCGACCGCCCTCGGTCTCGACCACCGCTCGCGGCAGCTCAAGCGGTACGCCGAGGTCAAGGCGGCCAAGCCCCGCCGCGTGGTCCGCCGCTGAACGGACCGCGCCGCGGGCCTGGCGCGGGTCAGTGCGGGGCCACCCGGGTCAGGTAGGTGTGGTGGGTGGTGAAGCCGAGCGTCCGGTAGAGCGCCACCGCCGCGGCGTTGTGCTGCTCCACCTGGAGGAACGCGTGTGTCGCGCCGGCCGCGGCGCCCCACGCGACCAGCGTGTCGATCACGCGCCGGGCCAGCCCCTGCCGACGTGACGCCGGCAGGACCTCGATGAGGCTGAGCCCCAACCAACGCCCCGCACCGGTCACCGCGCCCCGCCCGATCGCCATCAGCGTGCCGTCGACGTACGCGTGGACGAAGCGGACCTGGTCCACGGCGGTGAGCACGTGGCGTGCGGCCTCCGGCAGGCCGCCCTTGCGACCGGCGGCGACGGCCAGCCACTCGTCGCTCGGCGCGGTCGTCACCTCGATGACCGCGCCCCGCGGCCCGCCGGCCTCGGCGGCCGGGACGCCGTGGGCGGGCGTCGCCAGGGGCAGCGGCGCGGTCTGTACGAGTGTCGGTGGGCGGCTGTCCCAGCCGCGCTCGTCGAGCTCGGCGCCGACCGGCGCGGCGAGCGGCAACGGCGTGTTGATCATCGCGGGCTGGCCCTGGTCGGCGTACCAGCGCTCGACCGCGTCCACCGCGGCCGCCAGCGGTCGGTCCGGATCGCCGATCGGCAGTGCCGAGTTGGCCCGGCCGGTCCACCCCTCGGCCGAGCGCAGCAGCCAGTCGCCGAGCCGGCCGCGCGTCGGCGCCGGCCAGGCCTCGTCGGCGGCCCGTTCGAGCGCCACCACCGCCGCGGCGGTCGGCCGGCGGGTCGGCGGCACCCGCTTGGCCCGGTGCACCTGTGCCACCGGTACCCGCAGCGGGCCCTGCGCCGTGGCGAGGGTGAGATGAGTCTCGCTCAACTCCACCAGCTCGCCGAGGGCATCGGAAAACAGCGGGCGGCCTTCGCGAATCCCCACAATCCGGCGGACCACGATCCGGTGTCCCACATCCTGCTGTCGGAGCACGATCGACCCCCTCCCCGGCGAGATACTAGGCTCTTACCGTCGCGGGAGATCGCGGCGCGTCTTGCGGAGGAGAAGACCGGTGACCTACATCATCGCCGAGCCGTGCGTGGATGTGCTCGACAAGGCATGCATCGAGGAATGCCCGGTCGACTGCATTTACGAGGGCAACCGGATGCTCTACATCCACCCCGACGAGTGCGTCGACTGTGGTGCCTGTGAGCCTGTCTGCCCGGTGGAGGCGATCTTCTACGAGGACGACGTCCCGGAGCAGTGGAAGGACTACACCGGCGCGAACTACGAGTTCTTCGAGGACCTGGGCTCGCCCGGGGGCGCCTCGAAGATCGGCAAGGTGGAGAAGGACGCCACCTTCGTCGCCGCGCAGCCGCCGCGCGGCGAGGGCCACTGAACCGGCCCGCGCCGGTCTCGGCACGGCTGCCCGAGTTCACCTGGGACACCCTGGACGCCGCGGCCACGCTGGCCGCGGCGCATCCGGAGGGCCTGATCAACCTCTCCATGGGCACGCCGGTCGACCCGGTTCCGGCGGTGATCCGTCAGGCGTTGGCGGACGCGTCCGACGCCCCGGGTTACCCGCTGACCGCCGGCACCCCGGCCCTGCGCGACGCGATCGCGGCGTGGGTCGCCCGGGCCTGTGGAGCTGGCGTCGACGGTCTCGGCGTCCTGCCGACCATCGGCTCCAAGGAGCTGGTCGCCTGGCTGCCCACCCTGCTCGGCATCGGCCCCGGCGACGTGGTGGTCGTGCCGTCGATCGCGTACCCGACCTACGAGGACGGGGCCCGGCTGGCCGGCGCCACCGTGGTCCGCGCCGACTCGCTCACCGCGGTCGGGCCGACCTCGCGCGTCCGGCTGGTGTGGGTCAACTCGCCCGGTAACCCGACCGGGCGGGTGCTGCCCGCGGCGCACCTGCGCAAGGTCGTCGACTGGGCCCGGGAACGCGGCGCGGTGGTCGCCAGCGACGAGTGCTACCTGCCGCTGGGCTGGTCGGCCGAGCCGGTCTCGGTGCTGTCCCCGCAGGTCTGCGGCGGCGACTACACCGGAGTGCTCGCCGTACACTCGCTCTCCAAGCGGTCCAACCTCGCCGGCTACCGGGCCGGGTTCGTGGCCGGCGATCCGGCTCTCGTCGCCGAGCTGTTGAAGGTCCGCAAGCACGCCGGCATGATCGTGCCCGCGCCGGTGCAGGCCGCGATGGTGGCCGCCCTTCAGGACGAGCGGCACGCCGCCGAGCAGCGGGAGCGCTACCGCGCCCGGCGCGAGGTGCTGACCGCCGCGTTCACCGGCGCCGGCTTCACGGTCGAGCACTCGGAGGCGGGCCTCTACCTCTGGCTCACCCGCGACGAGGACTGCTGGCAGACGGTCGACTGGCTGGCCCGGCGCGGCATCCTGGTCGCGGCCGGTGTCTTCTACGGCCCCTCCGCGCAGCGGTACGTCCGGGTGGCGCTGACCGAGTCCGACGAGCACGTCGCAGCGGTCGCCGGCCGGCTGCGGGCCTGACCCCGGGCGGCCGGCGATGACCGACGGCGGCACCGGACGGTACGCCAACGTCCGGGCGGCAGTGCTCGGCACCGGCCTGATCGGTGGTTCGCTGCTGCTGCGCCTCGCCGACGCCGGCCTCGACGTGACCGGCTGGGATCCCGACCCGGTGACGCGGGAACAGGCCCGCTCGCGCGGTGTGTCGGCGCCGGCCACGATCGAGCAGGCCGTCGTCGGCCGGGACGTGGTCTTCCTCTGCGGTCCGCTGCCCACCCTGCCCCGGACTCTGGCCCAGGTGGCCGACCTGACCGCGCCGGGTTGTGTGCTGACCGACGTCGGCAGCACCAAGGTCGAGGTGGCTGCGGCCGCCGACCGGCTGGGGCTCACCGACCGTTTCGTACCCGGGCACCCGATGGCGGGCGCGGAGTCCGCCGGCCTGACGGCGGCCTCCCCGACGCTGCTCACCGGTGCCGCCTGGGTGCTCTGCCCGGCGACGGGTGTCGCGACTGTCGCCTTCCGCTGGCTGACCGGGCTGCTGGTGGAGCTGTTCGGTGCCCGCGTGGTGCCGATGTCCGCGCCGGCGCACGACTCGGTGGCCGCGCTCGCGTCGCACGTGCCGCACCTGTTGGCTGGCGCGTTGGCCGGGGCGGTGCAGCGGTCGCCACTGCGCGACGCCGTGCTGGCGCTGGCCGCGGGCAGCTTCTCCGACGGCACCCGGGTCGCCGGCACACCTGCCGAGCGGACGGCGAACATGCTGCTCGGCAACCGCGAACGGGTCCTGCACGAGCTGGCCGAGGTCCGGGTGCTGCTGGACGAGTTGGCCGGCGCGCTGCGTGCTGGCGACGCGTCCGCGCTCGCCGCCGGGTACGCGCAGGCCGGCGCGGCGCGGTCGGCGTTGCGGGGCCGCCGGTTCGCGCCGGCGGACCGCGAGTTCCCCGCCGACGGCGACCATGCCGTCGAGGTGGCCTGGCTGCGCGGGCTGGGCGACGCCGGTGGCCACCTGACGGGATGCCGGATCGGCCCGGACGTCGTCTCCTACCCGGCGTGGCTGCCGGTGGCTGACTAGGCTGGCAGGCATGGCGACGGACGGCCCGGTTGTGCAGGTGCGCGGCGAGGCGACCCGGGAGGTGCCGCCCGAGTTGGCGCGGTTCGCGGTCACCGTGACGGCCCGCGGTCGGGATCGGGAGGCGACGCTGACGCAGCTCGCCGAGCGGGCCGCCGCCGTCCGGGTGCTGCTGGACGGCGCCGAGCCGGCGGTGGCCCGGCGGGAGGCCGGCGACCTGTGGGTCCGGCCGCAGACCAAGCGCTCGGGTGAGCGCGTCGTGGGCTGGCTCGGCAGCGTCACCACGACGGTCACCGTCACCGACTTCACCGCTCTGGGCGAGCTGATGCTCCGGCTGGCCGACCAGGACCAGGTCGAGGTGGCCGGCCCCTGGTGGGAGCTGCGCCCGGACAGCCCCGCGCACCGCGAGGCGCGGCACGCCGCGATCAGCGACGCACTGCTGCGCGCCCGGGAGTACGCCGAGGCCCTCGGCGCCCGCGTCACCGCGCTGATCGAGCTGGCCGACGCCGGTCCGGGGGACCGGCCGATGTTCGCCCGCGCTGCCTTCGACGTCGGGGGCGGCGCTGGCGGCGGGGCGCCCGAGCTGGAGCTGGACCCGCGGCCGCAGACCGTGCAGGCGGCGGTGCAGGCCCGGTTCACGATCAGCGATCCGGTGCTGGGCTGATGCCGCAGGCCCGGGTGCTGGCCGTCGAGGAGCTGGTGGCGCGGGCGCGGTCACTGGCCGACGCCGGCCCGCGGCAACTGCTCGGCATCACCGGGGCGCCCGGCGCCGGCAAGTCCACCCTGGCCGAGCGGATCGTCGCTGAGGTCGGGCCGAGTGCCCGGCTGGTGCCGATGGACGGCTTCCACCTGGCCCAGTCGCAGCTGGTCCGGTTGGGCCGCGCCGACCGCAAGGGCGCGATCGACACCTTCGACGCCAACGGGTACGTCTCACTGCTGCGCCGGTTGCGCCGGCTGGAGCCGACCTCGGTCTACGCGCCGGAGTTCCGCCGTGAGATCGAGGAGCCGGTGGCCGGGGCGATCGAGGTGCCGCCGTCGGTCCGCCTGGTGGTCACCGAGGGCAACTACCTGCTGGTGCCGGACTTCCCGTGGCAGGAGGTCCGGACGCTGCTGCACGAGGTGTGGTTCCTCGACCTGGACGTCGAGCTGCGCCAGCGCCGGTTGACCACTCGACACGAGGCGTACGGGCGGTCACCGGAGCAGGCACGGGCCTGGGCGTTGGGCAGCGACGAGGCCAATGCGGCGCGCGTCACCCCCACGGCCGACCGGGCCGACCTGGTGATCCGCCTGCCCGACCCGCCGGTGGCCTGAGCGATTCCGTCAGCCCAGATCCGGGTCGCCTCGCGAGGGGACGTACGTACTTCGGAATGCGGTTGAACCGGGTGGCGATGCCGCCGTCGAGGCGGATCGTGCCTACGCTGTTCTCCTAGTCGAGTTCGCGGACCGGTCGGGCCGGATTGCCGACCGCGACCACGTTGGCGGGTAGGTCGCGGGTCACCACCGCTCCGGCGCCGACGACTGTGTTCGCGCCGATCGTCACTCCCGCGAGCACGATCGCGCCGCCGCCGAGCCACACATTGTCGCCGATGGTGATCGGTTTGGCGGCCTCCCACTTGTCGCGGCGCGGGCAGGGTTCCACCGGGTGGGTCGGCGTGAGGAGCTGCACGTTCGGTCCGACCTGGACGTCCGCGCCGATGGTGATCGCCGCGACGTCGAGGAAGACCGCGTTGTAGTTGACGAAGCTGCGGGGCCCGATCCGGATCTGCCAGCCGTAGTCGCAGTAGAACGGTGGACGGATCCAGGTGCCGTCGCCCAGCTCGCCGAGCAGGTCGCGCAGCACCGCGAGCCGCGCCGCCGGATCCGCCGCGAGGCTGGTGTTGAAGCGTTCCATCAACCGGGCGGCCCGGTCCAGGTCGGCGATGAGCTCGGGATCGTCGGCGAGGTAGGGCTCACCCGCGAGCATCTTGTCCTTCATGGAGGTCACCCGGTCGATGATGCCCCGCTGACCTGCCATCAGTTGGCAGGTCCGTTATATTTTGGCCCTCTTTTATGCATACTCGGTATGTAATACTGGCGATGGTCAATGCGTCTCTTCTGGTTACCACGCTCCACCAAGGAGGATCCGTTGCATCGACGCAGCAGAACGATCGCCGCCATCGCCGCCGCAGCCCTCGTGCTGGGCACTCCGGTGATCGCCGCGGCCCAACCACCCGCCAGCACCACCACGGCCACCAGCGCCACCACCAGCGCCACCATCGGCGCCGCCCCGCGCGCCGCGTCCACGACCACCGTCACCCTGCTCACCGGAGACCGGGTCAGCGTCACCGACTCCGGGTCCGCCTCCGTGCGCCCCGGTCCGGGGCGTACGCACAAGCGGTTCATCACCACCCGCGACCGTGGCCACCTCACGGTGCTGCCGCAGGACGCCCTGCCCCTGGTTCGTGCCGGCCGGGTCGACAGGCGGTTGTTCGACGTGACCGGGCTGATCGCCGCCGGCTACGACGACGCGCGCCGGAACGACCTGCCGGTGCTGGTCGCCGCCGACGCGGGCGCCCGGAAACGCGTCGCGGCGCCCGCCGGCCTGACCGTCACGGCGGAGTTGCCGGCCATCGGCGGGTTCGCCGCGACCGCCGACAAGCAGCAGGCCACCACGGTCTGGGCGGCGCTCACCGGCGCCGGTGCCCGGGTCGGCACGGCGGGGGGTGCCGACCGGATCTGGCTCGACGGTCGTCGGCAGGTCACCCTCGACCACAGCGTGCCGCAGATCGGTGCCCCGGCCGCCTACGCGGCCGGCTTCACCGGCCGGGGTGTCCGCGTGGCGGTGCTGGACACCGGGATCGACGCCAGCCACCCCGACCTGAGCGGTCGGATCGCCGAGGCACGGAACTTCACCGAGGCCGCCGACACCGACGACACGGTCGGCCACGGCACGCACGTCGCCTCGATCATCGCGGGCAGTGGCGCCGCCTCCGGTGGCAAGTACCACGGTGTCGCCCCGGACGCTACGCTGCTCAACGGCAAGGTCTGCGAGGAGCAGGGCTGCATGGACTCGGCGATCCTGGCCGGGATGCAGTGGGCGGCCGTCGACCAGCACGCCGACGTGATCAACATGAGCCTGGGCGGCACCGACACACCCGACGTCGACCCGTTGGAGGCGGCGGTCGAGTCGCTGACCGCGCAGACCGGCGCGCTCTTCGTCCTCTCCGCCGGCAACGACGGCACGGACGGCTCGGTCGGCTCGCCGGGCAGCGCCGAAGCGGCGCTCACCGTCGGCGCGGTGGACCGCGACGACGCGCTGGCCGACTTCTCCAGCCGTGGCCCCCGGGTGGGCGACGGCGGACTGAAGCCGGACCTGACCGCCCCGGGGGTCGACATCGTCGCCGCCCGTGCCAAGGGCGCGCAGATCGGCGAGCCGGTGGGGGAGGGATATCTCGCGCTCTCCGGCACCTCGATGGCCGCGCCGCACGTCACCGGCGCGGTGGCGCTGCTCGCCCAGCAGCACACGGGTTGGGCGGCGGCCCAGCTCAAGGCGACCCTGATGGCCTCGGCGAAGCCGCACCCGGAGCAGACCGCCTTCCAGCAGGGCGCCGGCCGGGTCGACGTGGCCCGCGCGATCACCCAGCGGGTGACCAGCACCCCGGTCAGCGTCTCCTTCGGTCAGCCGGCCTGGCCGCACGACGACGACACCCCGGTCGCCCGGCAGGTCGACTGGCACAACGACGGCCCGGCCCCACTCACCCTTGACCTGACCCTGGAGGTGACCGGCCCGGACGGCCAACCGGCTCCGGCCGGCATGTTCTCCCTCGGGGCGGGTCAGGTCACCGTGCCCGCCGGAGGCACCGCGGGCACCACGGTCACCGTGGACACCCGGATCGGCACGGACGGCTACTGGACCGGCCGCATCGTGGCCCGCTCCGGCACCGCGGTGGCGGTCACCCCGGTCGCGGTGAACCGGGAGGTGGAGAGCTATCAGCTCACCGTCCGGCACCTCGACGACAGCGGCGCGCCCGCCGAGGGGTTCATCACCACGCTGATCCGGCTGGACACCCTCGACAGCCGCGACCTGTACGACCCGGACGGCAGCGTCGAGGTCCGCGTACCCAAGGGTCGCTACGCGGTGGCCAGCATCGTCTTCAGCGGGGACGTCGGCACGGCCCAACTGGTCCAGCCGGAGCTGGTGTTCGACGGTGACACCAGCGTCACCGTCGACGCCCGCAGGGCACGGCCGGTGCGGACGACCATCCCGGAGCGGACTGCCGTCCCGGATCTGGTGGACATCGGCGCGAACTTCATCACCGAGGACGGCGGCTCGTACGGCTTCGGTCTGCTCGGGTTGGACTTCACCGGGCTGGCCACCGGGCACCTCGGTCGGGTGGTCTCCGGCGCACGGTTCTTCGGCACGGTGAGCAGCCAGTGGCGCAAGCCGGAGGTGGCCAGCAGCCCCTACCTGTACGCGCTCAGCGAGAAGTTCCCCGGCCGCATGCCGGCCGGCTTCGACAAGACCTACCGCCCTCGGGACCTGGCCACGGTCACCCACGAGTTCCGGGGCGGCTATCCCGGCATGGTCTCCGAGCGGGTGGTCTTCCCGCGCCTCGAACCGGACCTGGGCGGCTGGGCGACGGTCCTGCCCACTGCGGTGCCCGGGCACCGCGTCGAGCACTACAACACCAACGGGCTGCGCTGGTCCTCCGAGCTGACGTTCGGCGTGCCCACGGAGGAGGGGTGGCTCGACACCAAGGCGGTGCTGGAGGCCGAACCGAAGGCGTACCGGGCGGGCCGGCACGTCAGGGAGACCTGGAACAGCGCGCCGTACGGGCCGTCCTTCCCCGCGCCGCGCTGGCCGGGCCAGGGCGTCACCCGCCTCGGTGACGAGATCCTGGTGAACCTCCCGCTGCACGGCGACGCCGACGGCCACGCCGGCCGGTCGATCACGGACGCCGGCCGAACCGCCCTGTACCGCAACGGCGTCCTGGTCGACGAGCTGACCGAGCCGGGGTACGGCCAGTTCACGGTGCCGCCCGGCGTCGCGGACTACCGGCTGGAGGTGTCGACGAAGCGCAGCTTCACCGACCTGAGCACCGAGGTCGGGGCGGCGTGGACGTTCCGGTCCGGGCACGTGCCCGGCGACGACTACCGGCCACTGCCGGTGTCGGCGATCCGGTTCACGCCTGCGCTGGACCGGAACAACGCCGCCGCGGCCGGCCGGAGCCTGGTCATCCCGGTGCAGGTGCAGCCACAGCCCGGTGCCCCCGGATCGCGCGTGACCGGGCTGCGGGTGGACGTCTCCTACGACGGCGGTCGGACCTGGCGACCCGCCCGGGTCCGGCACGGCGGCCACGGCTGGACGGCCACCGTCCGGCATCCGGCGGCACCCGGCCACGTGTCCCTGCGGGCCACCGCTCGGGACGCCGCCGGCAACACGGTGACCGAACGGATCATCCAGGCGTACCGGTTGCGCTGAGGCGTACCCCCGTCGGGTCCGCGGTCGAGCGCCGCGGACCCGGCGGGGCCGTCAGTCGTTGGCGTGCAGGGCGGCGTTCAGTTCGATGCCCCGGCCGGTGCGCGGGCGGGCCTCCAGCGCGCCCGTCACCGAGTTGCGCCAGAACAGCAGGCCGTCGACGCCGGACAGCTCCCGGGCCTTGACCACGCGGCCGTCCGGGAGGGTGATCTTCGACGCGGCGGTGATGTAGCAGCCGGCCTCGACCACGCAGTCGTCGCCGAGCGAGATCCCGACGCCGGCGTTCGCGCCGACCAGGCTGCGCTCGCCGATGCTGACCTTCTCGGTGCCGCCACCGGAGAGGGTGCCCATGATCGAGGCGCCACCGCCGATGTCGGAGCCGTCGCCGACCAGCACGCCCTGCACGATCCGCCCCTCGACCATCGAGGTGCCCGCGGTGCCGGCGTTGAAGTTGACGAAGCCCTCGTGCATCACTGTGGTGCCGGCGGCAAGGTGGGCGCCGAGCCGGACCCGGTCCGCGTCGGCGATCCGCACACCGGAGGGCACCACGTAGTCGGTCATCCGGGGGAACTTGTCCACCCCGTACACCGACAGGTGGCGACCCGCCGCCCGCTCGATCACCCGCAGCTCGTCCACCCGCTCCGGCGGGCACGGTCCGGCGGACGTCCAGGCCACGTTGGCGAGCTTGCCGAAGATGCCGTCGAGGTTGATCTGGTTGGGCCGCACCAGGCGGTGGGAGAGCAGGTGCAACCGGAGGTACGCGTCGGAGGCGTTCTTGATCGGGTCGTCCAGCGAGCCGATCACGGTGACCACCTGGACGGTACGCAGACCGGGCAGCGACCGGTCGCCCAGCGCGCCCGGCGGCAGGTCCAGCACGTCCGACTCGCCCTCGCCGGCGACCAGCGGCAGCTCACCCAGGCCCAGCTTGCCGGTCGGATACCAGGTGTCGAGCACCTGCCCGTCGGCGGTGACGGTGGCCAGGCCGATGCCCCAGGCGGAATCTGCGGACGTCACTGTTGCACCTCTCGGTCGCGGCCAGGCCGGCCTCGGCTCGCTCCTCGCGCTGACAGACCTGAAGGTACCGTGCGATCCATGGAGAACCCGCTGACCCCCGAGGTCCTCGCCGATCCGGTGCAGCTGACCCGCGTACTGGTCGACATAGAGTCCGTGTCCCTCAACGAGAAGGCGATCGCCGACTTCGTCGAGGAGGTGCTGCGGGGCGTACCGCACCTGTCCACGCACCGACACGGCAACACCGTGATGGCCCGCACCGACCTCGGCCGGTCGCAGCGCGTCGTGCTCGCCGGTCACCTGGACACCGTGCCGCTGAACAACAACTTCCCGTCGACCATGCGCGGCGACCTGATGTACGGCTGCGGAACCTCCGACATGAAGTCCGGCGTCGCGTACGCCCTGCACCTGGCCGTGACGCTGCCCGACCCGCGCTACGACGTGACGTACCTCTTCTACGAGGCCGAGGAGATCGAGTCGCGCTACAACGGGCTGAACCTGGTCGCCCAGGCGTTCCCGGAGTGGCTGGAGGCGGACTTCGCGGTGCTGCTGGAGCCGACGTACGGCATCGTCGAGGCGGGCTGCCAGGGCACCATGCGGTCGGTGGTCACCACGACCGGCGTCCGCGCCCACTCGGCGCGCTCCTGGCACGGCGTGAACGCGATCCACGCTGCCGGTGAGGTGCTGCGCCGTCTCCAGACGTACAGGGCACGCCGGGTCACCATCGACGGCTGCGACTACCGCGAGGGCATGAACGCGGTACGGATCAACGGTGGCGTGGCCGGCAACGTGGTCCCGGACCACTGCGAGATCGAGGTCAACTACCGGTTCGCCCCGGACCGCACCCCCGCCGAGGCGGAGGCGCACCTGCGTGAGGTGTTCGCCGGCTTCGAGGTGCGGGTGACCGACACCGCTGCGGGTGCCGCCCCGGGGCTGGAGGCGGCCCCGGCGAAGGAGTTCCTGGCCGCGGTCGGCGCCGCGCCGATCGGCAAGCTGGGCTGGACGGACGTGGCCCGGTTCGCGGCCATGGGGATCCCCGCGCTGAACTTCGGCCCGGGCGACCCGAACCTCGCCCACCACCCCGACGAGCACGTCGAGATCAGCAAGATCCGTGACGGCGCGGCGACGCTGCACCGCTGGCTCGCCCCGGCCTGACCTGGTCGGGCCCGTTCCGGGCTGGCCGGTCGGCCCTGTTTCCGGCGATCAAGAGGTTCGCGTCAGCCTGGCCCGTTGTCGGCGGCGCGAACCTCTTGATCGGCTCCGGATCCGGTGGCGGCGGGCGACAGGGTGGGGTCGAGGTCACGGGCGCGGCGGCGCTCGGCCACCACGTCGTGGATCCGTCGCTGCATCAGTCGACGGATCCGGATCATCTCGCTGTTGCTGATCACGCTGTCTCCTCCCCCGAAGGCGCGCGCCCGGGCATACCCGGTATGTGAATAGTAAGACGTACGGGGAAGCCAAATAGTTGCCCATGATCGCGAACTATTTCTCGGCGTCCGCGCCCCGCACACCCGGCGTGTGCGGCTCCACTACGGTTGCTTCATGAGCCAGAACAACGGGCGGGAGGCCGGCCGCGGCCCGGGGCAGGAGCGGCACCGGGGCGCCGTCACGCTGCGCCGGGGGGCGATCCCGAGCAGCACCGCCGACCAGCGGCTGCTGGACTCGCGCGGGCGCGAAGACTGGAAGACCAGGGACGCCTGGCGGGCACTGCGCATCCTCTCCGAGTTCGTCGAGGGCTTCGACACCCTCGCCGACCTGCCGCCGGCGGTCAGCGTCTTCGGTTCGGCCCGCAGCGGCCCGGACACGGCCGAGTGCCGGCTGGCCGAGGAGATGGGCGGCGCGCTCGCGCGGGCCGGTTACGCGGTGATCACCGGGGGTGGCCCGGGAGTGATGGAGGCCGCCAACCGGGGCGCCACCGAGGCCGGCGGGCTCTCCGTCGGGCTCGGCATCGAGCTGCCGTTCGAGCAGGGCATCAACGACTGGGTCGACCTGGCCATCGACTTCCGCTACTTCTTCGCCCGCAAGACCATGTTCGTCAAGTACGCGCAGGCGTTCGTGGTGCTGCCCGGCGGGTTCGGCACCATGGACGAGCTGTTCGAGGCGCTCACCCTGGTGCAGACCGGCAAGGTCACCCGGTTCCCGGTCGTGCTGATGGGGGTCGCCTACTGGCAGGGGCTGCTCGACTGGCTGCGCGACACCATGGCCGCCAGCGGCAAGATCGGCCCGGTCGACCTGGATCTGATCTGCCTCACCGACGACGTCAACGCGGCCGTCCGCCACATCGTCGAGGCCGAGGCGGCGCTCTCCGTCGAGCAGGAGGCGGTCCGCGACGAGGCGGTGGCGCGTACCGGCGCCGACCAGCAGGCCGCCGCCGAGCAGGCCCCCGACCGGCCCCGGGAGGGCTGATGGCGGCGGTCTGCGTCTTCTGCGCCTCGTCCCGCACCCTCGACCAACGCTGGCTCGACCTCGCCACGGAGACCGGCGCGGAGCTGGCCCGGCGCGGGCACACGCTGGTCAGCGGCGGTGGTTGCGTCGGCATGATGGGCGCGGTGGTCGACGGCGCGCGGGCCGCCGGCGGGCGCACCGTGGGCGTCATCCCGCAGGCGCTCGTCGATCTGGAGGTCGCCGATTTGGCCTCGGACGAACTGCTGGTGACCGACTCGATGGCCAGCCGCAAGACCCTGATGATCGACAGGTCGGACGCGTTCCTCGCCCTGCCGGGCGGGCTGGGCACACTGGACGAGCTGTTCGAGGTCTGGACCACCGCCACCCTCGCCCTGCACACCAAGCCGATGGTGCTGATCGACGCCGACGGCTTCTACCGGCCCCTGCTCGACTGGCTCACCACCCTCACCGACCAACACTTCCTCAAACCCGCCGGGCGCAACCTGCTGACCGTGGTCGCCACGGTCCCCGAAGCCCTGAAAGCACTGGAGTCCCACCTACCCTGACTCCGGGTCCCACCCGGTCGGTCATGAGGGTGGCGGCAGGGCCGTCGGCGTGTCGTGCCGCCACCTCCATGACCGGCGCGGGTGGGGTGGGGTTGGTGTCGTAGGGGGGTGATGGGATTTGGGGATGCAGGCGTACCGGTTGGTGCGGCGGCCCGGGGGGCCGGCGCGGGGGGACGGGGACGCGTCGGACGGCGGCGTCGCCGTGCCGAGTGGCGACGGTGCGGTCGCCGGTGAGGTCGAGGCCGCCGGCACACCCGGGCCGGCGAGCCTCCGCTGGCGTGTCGATCCCGTCCAGCAGGAGGTCGTCGCGCACACCGACGGGCCGATGCTGGTGCTCGGCGGTCCCGGCACCGGCAAGACCAGCACCCTCGTCGAGGCGGTCGCCGCCCGGGTCGCCGAGGGGGTCGATCCCGAGCGGATCCTGGTGCTGACCTTCGGTCGCCGCGGCGCCACCACGCTGCGCCAGCGCATCGAGGCCCGGGTCGCACAGGACGGCTACCGCGTGCTGCGCGAGCCGCTGGTGCGCACTTTCCCGGCGTACGCCTTCGGGCTGCTGCGCCGGGCCGCCGCCGAACGTGGCGAGCCGTCGCCCCGGCTACTCACCGGCCCCGAGCAGGATCTGATCATCCGCGAGCTGCTGGACGTGGTGGGCGAGGAGCCCGAGGACGACCCGGTCGGCTGGCCCACCGACCTGCGCCCGGCACTGCGGACCCGGGCCTTCGCCGGTCAGTTGCGCGACCTGCTCATGCGCGCCGCCGAGCGCGGGGTGGGTCCGGTCGACCTGGCCCGGCTGGGCGAGAAGCTCGGCCGCGCCGACTGGCCGGCCGCCGCCCGCTTTTTGCGGGAGTACGTCGCGGTGCTCGCGCTGCGCGACGTCAGCAACCGGGGCTCGATCGCGTACGACCCGGCCGAGCTGGTCCGGGCCGCCACCGGTCTGCTGCGCGACGACGAGGAGCTGCTGGCCGCCGAGCGCCGCCGCCTCGCCCACGTGTACGTCGACGAACTGGCCGACACCGACCCCGCCCAGCTCGAACTGCTCTCGGTCATCGCCGGAGGGGGCAAGTCGCTCGTCGCGTTCGCCGACCCCGACTCCTCCACGTACGCCTTCCGTGGCGCGGACCCGGCCGGCGTGACCACGTTCGGGCACCGTTTCCGGACGGCCTCCGGCGCACCGGCCGCGCAGGTGCTGCTGAGCACGTCGTACCGGGCCGGCCCGGTCCTGCTCGCCGCAATGGCCCGGCTGGGCCGCCGGCTGCGCGGTCCGATGGCGCACCGCCGGCTGCGCCCACTGCCGGACGCCCCGGCCGGTGTGGTCGAGGTGCACACGTTCCGGTCGGCGACCAGCGAGGCCGCCTGGCTGGCCCACGCGCTGCGCGCCGCGCACCTGCTCGACGGCGTCCCGTGGTCGCGGATGGCGGTGCTGGTGCGATCGACGGCGTTGCAGTTGCCCACCCTGCAACGCGCTCTGCACGCCGCCGGCGTCCCGACCGTGGTGCACGGCGAGGACCTGCCCCTGCACCTGCAACCCGCGGTGGCGCCGCTGCTGCTCCTGCTGCGCTGCGCACTGGAACCGGACCGGCTGGACGAGGAGGCGGCCGTCGCGCTGCTGCACTCGCCGCTGGGCGGGGCGGACCCGCTGGCCGAACGGCGGCTGCGTCAGGGCCTGCGCGCCCTGGCGCTGGCCGGGGGCGACCGCCGTCCGTCCGGGGAGCTGATCGTCGAGGCGCTGCGCGATCCGACGGACCTGGCCGGCATCGACCGACGGTGGGCGGAACCGGCGCAGGCGGTGGCCGGGCTGCTCGCCACCGCCCGGGACGCCGCGGCCCAACCCGGCGCGACCGCCGAGACCGTGCTCTGGGAGGTCTGGGACGCCAGCGGGCTGGCCGAGCGCTGGGCCGGCGCGATCGCCCAGGGGCGGCCGGCGGCCGGCGAGGGCGACCTGGCCCGACGCCGGCGAGCCGAAGCTGCCGACCGGGACCTCGACGCCGTGCTGGTGCTCTTCGACGCGGCGGCCCGCTTCACCGACCGGCTGCCCGGCGCCCGCACCGAGGTCTTCCTCGACCACGTGCTCGCCCAGGACCTGCCGGCGGACACCATCGCGCCGACCGCCGACCGGGGCGCGGCGGTACGACTGCTCACCGCGCACGCCGCGAAGGGCCTGGAGTGGGACCTGGTCGCGATTGCCGGTGTGCAGGAGGGCATCTGGCCGGACCTGCGCCTGCGCGGCAGCCTGCTCGGCTCCGAACGGCTGGTCGACGTGCTGGCCGGCCGGTCCGTTGGCGGCGCCCGGGCGGCGACCGTGGTGGGCCAGACCTCGGCACTGCTGGACGAGGAGCGCCGGCTCTTCCACGTCGCCATCAGCCGTGCCCGCCACCGTCTGCTGGTCAGCGCCGTGGCGTCGGCGGCGGTCGGCGGCGACGACCACGAGGAGCAGCCCAGCCGCTTCCTGCACGAACTGGGCCCGAGCACCCCGCCGAGCACGCCCGGCCCGCCGCCCGTGCCGCCGAGCACGCCCGGCCCGCGCACCGGCCCCTCGAGCGGCGGCCCCGCCGCCGGTTCACCGGACGACACCCCCTCCGCCGAGGCCGTGACAGGTGGCGGCGCGACCGGCGGCGTGACCGCTGACGGCGGGACCGGTGGCGGGACCGGTGGCGGCGTGGTCGGCAACGGCGGACCGGCTCGGGTGGCAGCCCCGGCGGCCGGGAACGACGGCGCTGAGGGCGCGGACGACGACGAGCCGGACCAGCCCGGCGCGCTGCCGGTCACCCGGCCGCCCCGGGCGCTCACCCTGCCGGCGCTGGTCGCCGAACTGCGTACCGCCATCACCGACCCGGCCGCACCGGCGGCCCGGCGGCGCGCCGCGGCGGCCGAGCTGGCGCGGCTCGCCGCCGCGGGTGTGCCCGGCGCGCACCCGGACGACTGGTGGGGGCTGCGGGCGCTCTCCGACGACCGGCCGCTGGTCGACGAGGGGGCGCCGGTGCGGGTCACCCCGTCGGCGATGGAGAGCGCGCTGCGGTGCAGCCTGCGCTGGCTCCTGGAACGGCACGGCGGCAGCGGTCCGACCAGCACCGCGCAGGGGGTGGGCAATCTGGTGCACGCCGCCGCGATGCTCGCCGAGGACGCCAGCGCCGACCGGGGCGCCCTGCTCGACTACGTGGCCGCCCGGTTCGACGCGATCGAGTTGGCCGCCCGATGGATGGCCGGCCCCGAGCGGGAGCGCGCCGAGGCGATGGTCGACAAGCTGCTGCGCTGGCTCGCCACCAACCCGCGCCGGCTGCTCGCCATCGAACACGAGTTCGCGGTCCGCCTGGACGATCCGCAGCGACCGGTCGACCTGACCGGGCGGGTCGACCGGCTGGAGGTCGACGAGGCCGGCCGGCTGGTGGTGATCGACCTCAAGACCGGCAAGTCGACCGCGGTGACCGGCTCCGAACTGGCCGAGCACCCGCAGCTCGGCGCGTACCAGGCGGCGGTGGAGGCGGGCGCGTTCGCCGAGTTCGGCGACGAGTCCGGCGGCGCGGCGCTGGTGCAGCTCGGCACGTCCGCGAAGGATGCCCGGGAGCAGAATCAGCCGGCGGCGGGCGAGGGCCCGGCGGCCGGCTGGGCGACGGCGCTGGTCCGGCGGACCGCCGATACGATGGCAGCCGCCACGTTCGCCGCGGTGGCCAACTCGAAGTGCCGGGTCTGCCCGGTGCGCACCAGCTGCCCGGTCTCCGGGCAGGGGCGCCAGGTGGTCGAGCCGCCGACCGTCCGACGTCCGGAGAACCCATGACCCAGCCCACCCTGTTCGGCGCGGGCCCCGCGCCGACGCCCCGGCTGGCGGACTCCGGGCCCCGGTACACCCCGGTGGAGCTGGCCAAACTGCTGCGGCTGCCGGCGCCCACCCGGGAACAGGCCGCGATCATCGCCGCTCCGGTGGAGCCGCTGCTGGTGGTGGCGGGGGCCGGGTCCGGCAAGACCGAGACGATGGCCGCACGGGTGGTCTGGCTGGTGGCCAACTCGTACGTGCGCCCGGAGCAGATCCTCGGGCTGACCTTCACCCGTAAGGCGGCCGGTGAGCTGGCCCACCGGGTCCGCACCCGGCTCGACCAGTTGATCCGCCGCCTCGGCCGGCAGGGTCGCGACCCGCTGGACGACCCGCTCGCCGGTGAGCCCACCGTCTCCACCTACCACTCGTACGCCGGGCGGATCGTCACCGAGCACGGTCTGCGGGCCGGCTACGAGCCGTCCACCCGACTGCTCACCGAGGCGTCCCGGTGGCAGTTGGTCGACCTGCTGGTGCGCAACTACGACGGTGACATGTCCGAGGTGGACCGGATGCCGAGCACCATCACCGACGCGGTGCTGGCGCTCGCCGGCGAGCTGGACGAGCACCTGGTCGCACCGGACCAACTGGCCGCCTGGACCGGCCGGTTCTTCGCCGAGGTGCAGTCGCGGCCGGGCCGGGTGTACGCCGACGTACGCAAGGCGCTCGCCCTGCAACAGACCCGGCTGCGCCTGCTGCCGCTGGTGCGGGCGTACGCCCGGCGCAAGCTGGACTTCGAGGCGATGGACTTCGCCGACCAGCTCGCCCGGGCGGCGCGGGTGGCCCGGGATCACCCCGGGGTTGGCGAAATCGAGCGGGACCGTTTCCGGGTGGTGCTGCTCGACGAGTACCAGGACACGAGCCACGCGCAGGTGGTGCTGCTCAACGCGCTGTTCGGTGGCGGGCACCCGGTGACGGCAGTGGGTGACCCGTGCCAGTCCATCTACGGCTGGCGGGGCGCCAGCGCGGGCACCCTGGACCGGTTCCCCACCGAGTTCGCCCGCGCCGACGGTCAGCCGGCCCCGGCGCTCGGGCTCACCACCAGCTGGCGTAACCGCCCGGAGATCCTCCGGGTGGCGAACGCCCTGTCCACGCCGTTGCGCGCGGCCGGCGCCCGGGTGCCGGAGCTGCGCTCCGCGCTGACCGTCCGCGACCCGATTCCGCACCGCAGCCCCGGCGGGGCCGCCGGTGGCACGGTGCACTGCGCGCTGCTGCCCACGTACGCCGACGAGGCGGCGTGGATCGCCGACAGTGTGCTCGCCGCCTGGCGCGGCGCGGCCCGGATGCCCGGCGCGGCACCGGAGCACATCCCGGTGGCGCAGCGGCCGACGACCGCCGTGCTGGTCCGGGTCCGCAGCCAGATCCCGGCGATCGAGTCGGCGTTGCGTGAGCGCGGTCTGCCGGTGGAGGTGGTGGGCCTCGGCGGTCTGCTGGACACTCCCGAGGTCCGCGACGTGGTGTGCACCCTGCGCGTGCTGGCCGACCCGACCGACGGGGCCGCGCTGCTGCGGCTGCTCACCGGCGCCCGCTGGCGGATCGGGCCGCGTGACCTGGTGGCGCTGCACCGGCGGGCCCGGGCCATCGCCAACGCCCGACGCCAGGTGGCCGCCGACGACACCTCGGACATCACCCCCGACCTGCTGGACGAGGCGACCCTGGTGGAGGCGCTGGCCGACCTCGGCCCGGCGCAGGCGTACTCGGCGGAGGGGTTCGCGCGGCTGCGGGCGTACGGCATGGAGTTGGCGCTGTTGCGTTACCGCCTGGACCAGGCCCTGCCGGACCTGATCGCGGACATCGAGCGGACCATCGGCCTGGACGTGGAGGTCGCGGTGCGCGCCGGCCGCGACGGCGCCGGCGACGCCGGTCTGGCCCGGGGGCACCTGGACGCCCTCGGTGACGTGGCGGCCCGCTTCAGCGGAGAGACGCGCGGCGCGACGCTGTCCGGCTTCCTGTCCTACCTGGCCGCCGCCGAGGACGAGGAGCGCGGTCTCGCCCCGGGCGAGGTCGAGGTCGTGGAGGGCGCGGTGCAGGTGGTCACCGCGCACGCCGCGAAGGGTCTGGAGTGGGACGTGGTGGCGGTGGCCGGGCTGTGCCGTGGGTCGTGGCCCGGGCCGGTGCGCAACTCCGACCACTGGCTGGGCGGGCTCGGTGTGCTGCCGTTCCCGCTGCGCGGCGACGCCGACGGGTTGCCCGAGCTGGCGCTCGACGAGGCGGCCGACCAGCGGGCCGTGGCCCGGGCGGTGGCCGACTTCACCGACGCCTGGCGGGCCCACGACGAGCGGGAGGAGCGCCGCCTGACGTACGTGGCGGTCACTCGCCCGCGTCGGCTGCTGCTGTGCTCCGGGTACTGGTGGGGGGAGGGCACGAAGCGGCCGCGGGGTCCGTCGGTCTTCCTGCGCGAGGTGTACGACGCCTGCCTGGACGGCGGCCCGGGGCACCTGGTCGACGCGTGGGCGCCGGAGCCCACTCCGGACGCCACGAACCCGACGGCCGAGGTGGTGCTGCGCGCGGAGTGGCCGGCCGACCCGCTGGGTGGCCGCCGACCCGCGCTGGCCGAGGCGGCCGGGCTGGTGCGCCGCCTGATGACCGACGGCCCGGCGGCGGCGCTCCCCGGGCCGGTGCTCCCCGGGCCGGTGCTCCCCGGGCCGGTGCTCGCCGGGTCGGGAACGCCGATCGGGTCCGAAGCCGAGCCGGTCGAGCCGGTCGAGCCCGAGGTGGATCCGGAGGTGGCGCGCTGGCAGCGCGAGGCGGACCTGTTGTTGGCGGAGCGCGCCGAGCTGACCCGGCTCTCCGGTGCGGTCGAGGTGGCTCTGCCCGGGGCGCTGAGCGTCACCCAGCTGGTGGCGTTGCGGCGTGACCCGGCCGGGCTGGCCCGTACGCTGCGCCGTCCGGTGCCGACCGAGCCCAACCCGTACGCCCGTCGCGGCACCGCGTTCCATGCCTGGTTGGAGCAGCGCTTCGGCGCCGACCGCCTGCTCGACCTGGACGAGCTGCCCGGTGCGGCGGACGCGGACGCCGCGCCGGACGAGGCGCTGGTGGAGTTGCAGGAGCGGTTCCTGGCCAGCGAGTGGGCCGACCGGTCGCCGGTGGAGGTGGAGGTGCCGTTCGCCACGGTGATCGCCGGAGTGGTGGTGCGGGGCCGGATGGACGCGGTCTTCGCCCGGCCGGGTGGCCGGTTCGACGTGGTCGACTGGAAGACCGGGGCGCAGCCCACCGGGCCGGCCGCCGAGGTGGCCGCCGTGCAGCTGGCCGTGTACCGGCTGGCCTGGGCGGAGCTGGCCGGCGTGCCGGTCGACCGGGTGGGCGCGGCGTTCCACTACGTCCGGCACGGGGTGACCGTCCGGCCCGCCGACCTGCTCGATGTGACTGGCCTCACAGCCTTGATCGCCCAGTTGCCCGAAGATTCCGCCCAAGCTTGACCATGACGGGGGAAGCTGTGGTAGCTTATCCGGGTTGCAGTTTTGGTTACCAGAGACTCTGTGTGCGCCTGGCGGGAATTGTGGCCCCAGGCGCTCTTTGTTGTGTCCGGAGTTCTCCGGGCGGGGCGACCAGAAGCGACAGGCGATTCGCGCATCCCCGCGCGGAGCGCTCCTCTTCGGGCACACAACAAGTGTGTGTCCGACGTTCCGTCAAGGAGACGAAACACATGGCTATTGGCACCGTGAAGTGGTTCAACGCTGACAAGGGCTTCGGCTTCATCACCCCGGACGGCGGCGGCGCTGACGTCTTCGCCCACTTCTCGGCGATCCAGTCCTCCGGCTACCGGAGCCTGGACGAGAACCAGCGGGTCGAGTTCGAGGTGACCCAGGGCCAGAAGGGCCCGCAGGCGGAGAACATCCGCCCGATCTGATCTTCGGATCGGTCAGCATTACCTGTCGCGCCCTCCGGGTGTGACGGTGACGGGACCGGCCCGCCCCGCCCCGCCTGCGTCCGCAGGCGGCGGCCCGGCGGCGGGCCGGCCCGTACTCCAATCGGTTCGTGCTTGTGAGTCCTGGCTGCCTTGCGCCGCCGGTTGACAGCGCCGACTTCGGCGCCCTCCCTCGACACGTTCCGCGTCGAGGAAGGCTCCTGCGTGACCACTGTTATTCCGTCTTTCGCTCTTACCGGCTTGGCGCCGGCGCTGCTCACCGCGCTGACCGCGCAGGGCATCACCGAGCCGTTCCCGATCCAGACGGCGACGCTTCCGGACTCGCTCGCAGGTCGGGACGTGCTCGGCCGGGGTCGTACCGGCTCGGGTAAGACGCTCGCCTTCGGGCTTCCCCTGCTGTCTCGCACCGCCGGCCGCAAGGCCCGGCCGGGTCGCCCGCTGGCCCTGGTGCTGGTGCCGACCCGGGAGTTGGCGCAGCAGGTGACCACCGCGCTGGCGCCGTACGCCCGGGCCGTCGGCCTGCGCTGCGCCACAGTCGTCGGCGGGTTGTCGTTGCAGCGGCAGGCGGACGCGCTGCGTGCCGGCGCCGAGGTGGTCGTGGCGACCCCCGGCCGGCTGCACGACCTGATCAACCGCGGCGACGCCCGGCTCGACCAGGTCGAGATCACCGTGCTGGACGAGGCCGACCAGATGGCCGACATGGGCTTCCTGCCGCAGGTGACCAAGCTCCTGGAGCAGGTCGCCCCGCAGGGTCAGCGGATGCTCTTCTCCGCCACCCTGGACGGCGGCGTGGACCGGCTGGTCCGCCGCTTCCTCAGCAGCCCGGTGACCCACTCGGTCGACCCGGGCACTGCCACGGTCACCGCGATGACCCACCACGTGCTGCACGTCGACGCGGTCGACAAGCCCGACGCGTTGACCCGGATCGCCGCCCGTGACGGTCGCACCATCCTCTTCATGGGCACCAAGCACCGCGCCGACCGGCTCGCGCGCCAGTTGCTCTCCAAGGGTGTACGCGCCGCTGCGCTGCACGGTGGCAAGTCCCAGCCGCAGCGCACCCGCATCCTGGAGCAGTTCCGCAACGGCCAGGTGACCGCCCTGGTCGCCACGGACGTGGCGGCCCGGGGCATCCACGTCGACGGCCTCGACATGGTCGTCAACGTGGACCCGCCGGCCGAGGCGAAGGACTACCTGCACCGCGGTGGTCGGACGGCCCGCGCCGGCGAGTCCGGCAGCGTGGTCACCCTGGTCCTGCCCGAGCAGCGCCGGGACGTGTCCCGGCTGATGGCCACCGCCGGCATCCGGCCGGAGTCGGTCCAGGTGCGCCCGGGCGACGGTTCGTTGGCCCGGGTGACCGGTGCCCGTGAGCCGTCCGGTGTGCCGGTGACCATCGTCGCGCCGCCGGTGGCTGTCAGCCGGGGACGCGTAGCCGGTGGCTCGGCCACGGACGGCGGCGCCCGCCCGGCGCACCGCGCGTCGGGCCGGTCCCGTCGCCCGCGCCGCCCGCGTACCGTCTGATCCTCCACGCACGTCACCGACCCGTCCCGCTTCGGCTGGGCGGGTCGGTTTGTGTGCGGGGTGGTCCGGGTCGCGCCCCGGATCGGCCTCCTCGACCGTCGTGGCGGTCGATGACCCGCACCGCCCGGCCGCTGGCCCGAGTCGAATATCAGCCGCGGCTTGGTCGGCTGGCCGACTGTGTCCCGGCCCGGTGTGGTCGAAGCTGGCCATCGGGGGGAGCCGGGCGGGGGGCCCGGCGCGGGAGGGGTGACCATGGCGGGCGAAGCCGGCTCGGGGGCGCTGCGCGAACTGATCCTGGTGGCCGCGGTCGGGCTCGCCGGGTTGCTGCTCGCTATGGTCGCGGCCTTCGCGCCCTGGCATGCCACCCCGGCGGACAATGCTCCCGCCGGTCTGGTGGAGCTGCGCAGTCCCGGCGATCCGGGCCCCGGCCCGACGGTCGAGCACCGGGGTTGAGCAGCGACCGGCCGACCGGTGCCGGCGGAGGGGCAGGCCCGGTCAGGATCGGTACGAGGTGTGGTCGGGTCGGCGGGGCACCGACCCGACCACGCCGCCCCGGTGGTCAGGACGTCGTGGACGCCCGGTCGGTCGGGGTGCGGCTGAGCAGATCGGCGAGGCTGGTGCTGTCGACGACGGTGGCGATCGCCCCGTGCACCGCCAGCCAGACGTCGGTGAGCCCGGCAGCCACCCCGTGGTAGCCGGCGCGTTCGGCCGGCAGTCCGCGTACGGTGGTCAGCGAGCCGCCGACCGCGCGCAGCACATCCCCGACGGTGATCTCCTCAGGTGGCCGGGTCAGCGCGTATCCGCCCTCGGCGCCCCGATGGCTGTGCAGCAGACCGGCCCGGCGCAGGTCGAGCAGGATGCCCTGCAGGAAGCTGAGCGGGATCTCCTGCACCTCGGCCAGGCTGCCGGCCTTCACCAGCTCGCCCGCGCCACCACCGCCCGCGTCGCCGCCGCGTACGGCGGCGGTGACGGCGAGCATCGCCCGGAGCGCGTAGTCGCTGCGCGCGGAGACGTACACGTCACTGACCAGCCTGGTCCAGTACGCCCCAGCGACGGCGGATCGCCTTGTCGGCCGCGCCGAACGCCGCGTCCACGACCAGGCCCAGCACCAGGATGACGATCATCGTGGAGAGCAGCCACGGCGCGTCGGACAGCTCCCGCGAGTAGGTGAGCTGGGCGCCCAGCGAGGTCTGCGAGATGCCGACGACGATCAGCTCGCCGGCCATCAGACTCCGCCAGGAGAACGCCCAACCCTGCTTGAGGCCCGCGACGATCGCCGGCAGGGCGGCCGGCGCGATCACGTACCGGTAGAGGTTGAGCCCCCGCGCGCCCAGGTTGCGACCGGCGCGCAGCAGCAGCGGTGGCACGTAGTCCACACCGGAGATCACCCCGTTGGCGATGGACGGCGCGGCGCCGAGCACCACCACGAAGAAGATCGCCTTCTCGCTCAGCTCGAACAGCAGGATGGCCAGCGGGAACCAGGCGATCGACGGCATGGTCTGCAACGCGGTGATCATCGAGCCGATGGCGGCCCGCAGCACCGTGGAGCGGGCCACCGCCAGGCCCAGCAGCAGGCCGACCGCGACCGAGAAGACATAGCCGACGGCGGCCCGCCGCAGCGTGGTGGCCAGGCCCTCCCAGAGCTGCGGACCCTGGGCCTGGGTCACCAGCTCGCGACCGACGACCAGCGGGCCGGGCAGGGAGTACGGCGGCTTCCAGCCCGACCAGACCACCACCTGCCAGGCCACGATGACGATGGCCAGCGCGGCCAGCTTGGGCCAGGTGGCCGCCCAGAGCCGGGTGCCGCGGGACACCTCCTTATCCCGACCGGCGATCTCCAGCGCGTCCAGGCCGGAGATCTCCGCGTCGCTGCGCGCCGTGCTGGTGAGGGTGTCACTGGCCATGGCGGCCCACCTCCGTACGGAGCCGTTCGGTGACCTCGGCGGCGATCGCGGCGACCTCGGGCGAGTCGATCCGCCGTGGCCGTGGGATGTCCACCTCGGTGGAGTAGATGATCCGGCCGGGGCGGCTGGAGAGCAGGATGATCCGGTCGGCCAGCCGGGCGGCCTCGCGGACGTTGTGCGTGACGAAGAGCACCGAGAGCCGGCGCTCGGACCAGATCCGTTCCAGCTCGTCGTGCAGGATGTCGCGGGTCATGGCGTCCAGCGCGCCGAACGGCTCGTCCATCAGCAGCACCGGCGTGTCCAGGGCCAGCGTGCGGGCCAGCGCGACCCGCTGACGCATGCCGCCGGACAGTTCGTGTGGCCGCTTGCGACCGAACTCGGCCAGGTGCACCGTGCGCAGCAGGTCGGCCACCCGTTCGCGGCGCTCGGCGCGGGGCAGCCCGCGCAGCTTCAGCGGCACCTCGACGTTCGCGTCGACCGTCAGCCAGGGGAAGAGCGCCGGCTCCTGGAACATCAGCCCCGGATTGGCGCCGCCGACGATGCCGATCTGCCCGCCGCTGGGCCGGTCCAGGCCGGCGACCAGGTTGAGCAGGGTGCTCTTGCCGCAGCCGGACGCGCCGACGAGGCAGACGAACTCGCCCGGCGCCACGTCCAGGGAGACCCCGTCCAGGGCCAGTACGGCGCTCGGCCCGCGTCCGTACACCTTGGTCACGCCGGAGAGCGCGACCGCGGTGGTCGCGCTCTGCGGCGTCGTCGTGGTCGACGTCATGGCTGGACGACCTCGGGCTTGCCCTGCGCCTTGAGCGCCTTGTTGAGGTACGTGAGGTCGTACAGGCCCTTGAGGTCCACCGGATCGGTCAGCTTGACCTCGACGGCGTGGTCGAGCCCGGCCTTGAGCGAGGTGGGGATCGGGTCGTTGGTGAACTCCAACGTCGGCCACGCCTGCTTGATCAGCTTGAGGTCCAGCGGCTTGCCGGTGATCTTGCCGATGGCGTCGGAGATGGCCTGCTGGGCCTCGTCCGGCTTGGTGTTGACGAACTCGTTCGCGGCCACCTGGCCGTCGACCAGCTTCTGCACCACGTCCGGGTGTGCCTTGAGGAACTTCGTGCTGACCAGCAGGTTGGTGATGACGAACTTCTTGTCCGGCCACAGGTCGCGCTCGTCGACGAGCACCTTGCCGCCGGCGTTGACCAGCCGGGAGACGAACGGCTCGGGCACCCAGGCGGCGTCGATCGCGCCGCTGTTGAAGGTCTCCACCGTCTGGGCGTTCTCCTGCGGCACGATCTTGACGTCGCCGCCACCCTCCTTGGTGGTGGTCAGCCCCTGCTGCTTGAGCCAGTAGCGGACCGCCACGTCCTGGGTGTTGCCGAGCTGCGGGGTGGCGACCTTCTTGCCCTTGAGGTCCTGCGGGCCGTTGATGCCCGGCTTGACCACCAGCGCCACGCCTCCGGAGGCGGCGCCGGAGACGACCCGGACGGCCTCGCCCTTGGACTTGGAGAACGCGTTCACGGTGGGGTTCGGGCCGATGTAGGTCGCGTCCAGCGCGCCGGAGAAGACGGCCTCGATGGCGGCCGGGCCGGCGTTGAAGGTCTTCGGTTCGAGCTTGACGTCGGCACCGAGCTTCTCGGCGAAGATGCCCTTCTCCACGCCGACGACGGCCGGCGCGTGGGTGATGTTGGGGAAGTAGCCGAGCCGCAGGGTCACCGGGCCGGAACTGTCTCCCGTGCCCTCGCTGTCGTCGCCGCACGCGGCGGTGCTGCCCAGGGTCGCCGCGCCGAGGGCGGCGAGGGTGGTCAGGGTGACCAACCGGCGCAGGGGGAGCCGTCTCATCGTCCATCCAATCCGCAGTATTCCTACTTAGTTGGTAGGAAGAGTGGGTCAGGCCGGGGTCAGCGTCAAGACCCATCCACATGCCGGGAAGGGGCGTCTCAGTTATGTCGGTATTTCCTACCGTCTTGCTAGGCCAATCGCGCGACACGGATTGTCGTACGTCGACGGGTTCGTCCGCTCCGGCTGGTCGCGCCGCGGGGAGGCCGAGCGGGTCGGCGCCGAGGTCCCGCCCCGGCTGGCCAACCCGGTGGCGGTGGCTCCGTGGAGGTCGCCGGTGGCGGGGATGCCGACGCGCTAGGGTCGATCCCGTGGCGGCGCGGAGATCCAGAATTCCAGCGACGAAGTATCCGGTCGAGCGGTTCACCCTCGACAACGGCCTGCGGGTGGTCCTGACCCCCGATCGCAGTGCCCCGGTGATCGGGGTGGCGGTGGTCTACGACGTCGGCATCCGCTCCGAGCCGGAGGGGCGTACGGGCTTCGCCCACCTCTTCGAGCACCTGATGTTCCAGGGCTCCGAGAACCTCGAGAAACTGGCCCACTTCCGACACGTGCAGGGTGCCGGCGGCACGTTCAACGGCTCCACCCACCTGGACTACACCGACTACTTCGAGACGCTGCCGAGCAACGCGCTGGAGCGCGCGCTGTTCCTGGAGGCGGACCGGATGCGCGGGCCCCGGCTGACCGAGGAGAACCTGCGCAACCAGGTCGACGTGGTCAAGGAGGAGATCCGGGTCAACGTGCTCAGCCGGCCGTACGGCGGCTTTCCCTGGCTGACCCTGCCCCCGGTCATGTTCGACACGTTCCCGAACGCGCACGACGGCTACGGCTCGTTCGACGACCTGGAGTCGGCCACCGTCGCCGACGCCGCCGACTTCTTCCGCCGCTACTACGCCAGCGGCAACGCGGTGCTCGCCGTCAGCGGCGACATCGACGTGGCCGAGGCGACCGAGCTGGTCACCCGGCACTTCGGCGACGTCCCGGCCCGTCCCGCGCCGCGGCGGCCCGACTTCACCGAGCCCGACCTGACCGCCGAGCGGCGCAGCTCGTACACCGACGCCCTGGCGCCGTTGCCGGCGGTGGCCGGCGCGTGGCGGGTGCCCGACCCGGTCGGCGACTTCGCCAACTACCTGCCGTACGTGGTGCTGGCCGAGGTGCTCACCGACGGCGACGCGTCCCGGCTGGTCGAACGACTGGTCCAGCGCGACCGCACGGTGACCAGCCTCGGCGGCTACCTCGGCTTCATGGGCGACCCGTTCGACGTCCGCGACCCCACCGCGCTGCTGCTCCAGGCGCATCTGCCACCGGGCGGCGACGTGGACAAGGTGCTGCGCACCGTCGACGAGGAACTGGACCGGCTGGCCACCGACGGGCTGACCGACGGCGAGCTGGCCCGCACCCAGGCCCGGATGGCCACCCACCTGCTGCGCGACACCGACGCGGTGCTCGGCCGGGCGCTGCGGATGGCGGTCCTGGAACAGCAACGCGGCGAGCCGGGCCTGCTCAACGACCTGCCCCGACTGGTCGGCGACGTCACCGAGGAGCAGGTCCGGGCCGCCGCGGCCACCCTGCGCCCGGAGCGCCGCGCCGCGGTCGAGGTCATCCCCGGAGGTGCCCGATGACCACCACCGCCACCGCCGGGCCGCGTACGCTGCCCCCGCTCGGCCCCACCCACAAGCTCAAGGTGCCCAAGCAGGCCGAGCGCACGCTGCGCAACGGGCTCACCGTGATCGCCGTACGCCGGCCGGCGGTGCCCCTGGTCGAGCTGCGGCTCTGGGTACCGTTCGGCCGCGCCCACCTCGCGCGCGGCGCGATGCTCTCGCAGACCATGCTCTCCGGCACCGAGTCGATGACCAGCGTGCAGTTGGCCGCCGAGCTGCAGAAGGTGGGCGGCGGGCTGTCCGCGGGCGTCGACCCGGACCGGCTGATGCTCTCCGGCGCCGGCCTGGTCACCGGCCTGGACCGGATGCTGGAGCTGCTGGCCGAGGTGCTGACCGGCGCCAGCTACCCCAGCGACGAGGTGGCCGCCGAGCGGGACCGGCTGATCGACCGGATCCAGGTTGCCCAGAGCCAGCCGGCGCACCTGGCCCGGGAGGCGCTGCTGAAGCGGATCTACGGGCGACACCCGTACGCCACGCAGACCCCGGAGCCGGGCCAGATCCGTGCCGTCCGACCGGCGGCCCTGCGCAGCCTGCACGCCGAGCGGGTGCACCCCGCCGGGGCGCAGCTGGTGGTGGTCGGCGACGTGCAGCCGGAGAAGGCCCTGGACGCGGTCGAGCGGGCGCTCGGTGGGTGGGCCGGCGCCGGGCGTACGGCCACCCTGCCGGCCACCCCGCCGCTGGAGCCAGGGCCGCTGCTGCTTGTCGACCGACCCGGCTCGGTGCAGTCCTCGCTGCGGGTCGCGCTGCCCGCCGTGCCGCGCACCGACCCCGACCACGCGCCGCTGCAACTGGCCAACCTGATCTTCGGGGGCTACTTCTCGTCCCGCTGGGTGGAGAACATCCGCGAGGACAAGGGCTACACGTACGGCCCGCACTCGGTGATCGAGCACTCGGTGGCCGGGTCGGTTCTGGTCGCCGGCGCCGAGGTGGCCACCGAGGTCACCGGCCCGGCGCTGCTGGAGACCACGTACGAGCTGGGCCGGCTGGCGTCGCTGCCGCCGAAGCCGGAGGAGTTGGAGCAGGCCCGCCAGTACGCCCTGGGCACCCTCCAGCTCGGCATGTCCACCCAGGCCGGTCTGGCCGCGCTGACCAGCGCGTACGCCGGGAACGGGCTGCGGCTGGAGTTCCTCGCGGAGTACGCGGCCCGCCTGGCGCAGGCGACCGTCGACGACGTGGCGCGGGCTGCCGCCCACTACCTCGCGCCCGCCCGGGCGGCGGTGGTCGTGCTCGGCGACGCCGAGCGGATCACCCCCGGGCTGGCCGCGCTGACGCCGGTCCGCACCGAACCGGTGCAGCCGTGAGGCACCGCCACGGCCCGTCGGTCCGGGTGTCCGCCAGCGGCGGAGCGCTGACGTGAGCGGGGAGACGGCGCCGCCGCTGGCGCGGTCCACGCTGGATCGCGCCGCGCATCGGCGGGGCGACGCGCAGTGGCTGACCGAGGCGTGGCTGCGCGGCCGGATCCTGCTGCTCGACTCGACCAACGACGGGCGGACGCTCGCCCGTACCGACGTGTCGCCTCCCGCGCTGGTGCTGTTCGGCGCGGCCGACGTGCCGGCCGGCGCCGAGTCGACGGCGATGTTCCTCGGTGTCGAGCCGGACGGGGTGCCGGTCTTCGCGCTCGACACGCCGCTGCCGACGGTGCCGGGCACCCGGGCGGTCAACCTGCGGGAGGTGGGCCACCTGCTCGGGGATCGGGAGGCCGGCATCTTCACCACGGCGCTCGCGCTGCTCAACTGGCACACCCGGCACGGCTACTCGACGGCGACCGGCGCGCCGACCGTGATGGACGAGGCCGGCTGGTCCCGGGTGGATCGCAACGGTGCGCGGATCTGGCCGCGTACCGACCCGGCGATGATCGTGCTGGTGCACGACGGCGTCGACGGTCCCGAGGGCCGCTGCCTGCTCGGCAACAACGCCGGCTGGCCGGGCACCCCGGGTGGTCGGCGCTACTCCTGCCTGGCCGGATACGTCGAGCCGGGGGAGTCCGCGGAGGCCGCCGTGCTGCGCGAGGTCCGCGAGGAGGTGGGCATCTCCGTCGAGCGGATCAGGTACGTCGGCAGCCAGGCCTGGCCGTTCCCGGGCTCGCTGATGCTGGGCTTCCTGGCCACCGCCGACCCGGCGGATCCGGTGCAGGTCGACCCGTCCGAGATCGCGTACGCCAGGTGGTTCAGCCGCGAGGAGATCGGGGCCGCGTGTGCGGGAAGGGCCGTGGACGTGGGGGACGGGGCTCGGCTGATCCTGCCGCCGCCGTCGTCGATCGCGTTGTTCCTCATCCATCGCTGGCTGGACGGCTGGGTGGACGCCGACCACTGAGCACGGTCCCGGCCCGTGGCCGCCGTTGCCGCGGCGGTCACGGGCCGGGAACACGGGCCGTCGTGGTCGGTGGGAGCGATGGACGCGGCGGGGGAGCCGAGCCGACCACGACGGACGTCTGGGGTCAGGTGCCGGTGCGGCCGGGTCTGCGCCGGAAGACGGGCAGCGGCTCGCCGAGTGGCAGGACCTTGACCCGTTGCTTGCCGGCTCGCACCGCGCCGACCGTCGACAGGGCCCGGGCCAGCAGCAGCGCGGCGTCCCGGTCCTCGGCGTGCACGGTCTGCCGGCGCGGTTCCGGCGTGGTCGTCTCGTCGCGGAGGCCATGGCCGTCCGCCCAGGCGGCGGCGATGTCCCCGTCGGCGACGGTGCGGATGTCGGTGCGAACGATCAGGAACCGCATAAGGGTCTCCGGATGAACCGCGACGAATGAGCCAGTGTGGAAGTTCCACGTTCTCGTGGGTCATGTTACGCCCCGTGTTCATCCCAGCAAGTGAAACGCGCCTATTGTTTCCGAGCCTCGTCCGATCGGCGGATGCCTGGTCAGCGGGGTTGCCGCCGAACATGGCGACGGGGCCGCCGGCACCATGCCAACGGCCCCGCCCCGGTCAGGAGGATCAGTTCAGATCGAACTGGCCCGTCTTGGCCCCGGCGATGAAACCGAGCCACCCGGCCCGGTTGAACAGCAGCACCGGGCCGCCCCGGTCCTTGCTGTCGCGCAGCGCGACAGCCGACGGGCCGGTGCCCAGGGGGGCGACCTCCACGCAGTTGGAGGTCTGGCTGCGGGTGCTGGTACGCCACGGGGCGTCCGCCAACGAGCTGGCGGAGACGGACGGCGTGTTGTGGATGTCGTTCATGGCTCTGCTCCTGATGTGAACCGATCCGATGGGACGAGTGGTGCCGCACGCCCCGACGGAGGGTCCCCCGTGGATCACCGATCCGTCAGTCGCCCCGAGGCCCGGCGGCGTTGGGTCGGCGCCGTTGCCGGCCCGAACGCCACTGTGGATGGGGGCGTCGCCCCGGTCAGCCGTCCCGTCGCCTCGATCAGCCAGGAGAGGGTGTCCGAGGCGTCTAGTGCCGCCGTGCATAGCCACTCGAACACCACTTTATAGCGATTTAGCGTGATTGCCTCGGTCGACATGACGTCGGTGAACCCCCCTTCGATGGCCAATGTCTCCGGATCGAGCGGATCGGCGAACCGATAGAGGGAGAAGGCGGTCGGCGGAAGGTACCAATCGCCGATCTGGGTGTCCCGCAGAAGCAGGTGCAGAGTCACGTTGGGCAGCAGGGCAAGCTCGCACAGCTGGTGCAGCTGCTCGTGCAGCACCTCGGGCGGGCCGGCCCGGCGGCCGAGGGCCGCCTCCTCCAGCACCGCGGTGTAGCTCGGCGCGTGCGGCTCGCGGGTCAGCAGCAACTGGCGGGCCAACCGGGCCTGCACCTCGGTCTCCGGCTCGTCGGTCGGCTCCGGTTCGCCGGCGCCCTCGCTCACCTGGCGGGCCGAGACGATCCGGACCTTCGCGTACCCGGCGGTCTGCAGCAGACCCGGCACCAGAACCGGGTTGTACTCGGAGATCTCCGCGCAGCCCGCCTCCAGCTCGGCCCAACTGCGCTGCTGCTGCGTCATCACCGGAAAGTTCTTCAACCAGCCGCGCATGTCGCCGGCCTCACCGGCAATGGCGAGCAACTCCTCGCGCGACGCGGTGTCGGCCCCGTAGAGGTCGAGCAGAACGCCGACATCCTGCGGGTCCGGTCGGCTGCGGCCGTTCTCCATGCGGGACAGTTTGGACGCGGACGCCCAACCGATCCGTTCGATAACCTGGTCACCGGTGAGGCCCGCGGCTTCGCGCAGGCTGCGCAGTTCGATGCCCAACCGTCGGCGACGCATGATCGGGCTGGGTGCGGCAGGAGGCACAGTGTCCTCTTTCCCGTCGACCGCCGCAGACGCGACGGTAACTGTATGAAATTCGCCCCCCACGGTCAGTATGGACGGCGCGACCGGCGTCGGAGGTTCCGGCGGGGGCGTGTCTTGTCGAAAAATGGACCACGGATACGCCGGACGACGACGGACCCCGGGTCCCAGCCCCGTCGACCGCCCAGCCGGGCACGCCATCCCGCCGGAGGGAACCCATGCGCACCGTCCTGCGCCGACCCGACTTCCGCCTGCTGTTCGGCGGCCTGCTGGCCAGCATGACCGCCGAGTCGATCCTGCTGCTCGCGCTCGCCATCTGGGTCAAGGACCTGACCGGCTCCAACGGGCTCGCCGGCGGCATCATCTTCGCCGTCATCGCCCCGATGACGTTGGCGCCGCTGGTCGGTTGGTTCGTCGACCGGTACCCGCGCCGGCCCTTCTTCGTGACCGCGAACGTGGTCACCGCGCTGCTGCTCGCTCCGTTGTTCACCGTCCGCGACGCGGGCGACGTCTGGCTCGTCTACCTGGTGGCGGCCCTCTACGGCCTGTCGTCCATCACGCTCGGCGCGGCGCTCAGCGGGTTGATCCGGCAGTTGGTGCCGGTGGAGCTGCTCGCGGAGGCGAACGGCGTGCTGCAGACCGTACGCCAGGGGCTGCGGCTGGTCGGCCCGCTGGCCGGCGCGGCGCTCTACGCGGCGCTCGGCGGGTGGGCGCTGGCCGGGATCGGCATGGTCGGCTTCGTGACCGCGGCCGCGGTGGTGACCGCGGTGCCGAGCCCGGCGCTCACGCCGCCGACCGTGCGGCTGCGGTGGCCCGCCGAGCTGGGCGCCGGCCTGCGGCATCTGACCGGTGAGCCGGCGCTGCGCCGGGCCCTGCTCGGCTACGGGCTCGGATCGCTGGTGATGGGTTTCAGCGAATCGCTCATCTTCGCCTACGTCGACCAGGGGTTGGATCGGGACGCCGCCTTCGTGGGCGTGCTGGTCATGGTGCAGGGCGTCGGCGGGCTGTTCGGTGGGCTCTGCTCACCGGCGCTGGTCCGCCGACTCGGTGAGATCGGCACGCTGGCCGCCGGGGTGGCCTTCTTCTCGCCGGCCGCGCTCGCGCTCGCGTACCCCGATCTGCGGCTCGGGATCGTGGCGGTGCTGCTGGCCGGCGTCTCGCTGCCGTTGACGATGGTGGGCCTGCACACGCTGATCCAGCGACGTACGCCGCCCGGGCTGGTCGGACGGGTCGCGGCGGCCACCCAGGCGCTGGTCAGCGGCCCGCAGGCGCTCTCCATCGGCGCCGGTGCCCTGCTGGTCGGCGTCCTGGACTACCGGGCTTTGTTCCTGCTGGTCGGGGTGGCCACGCTGGCCGCCGGCGTCTACCTCTGGCGGGGCCGGCACCTGAGCGCGCCGGCCGGCGGCCGTGGGCCCACACCGCCGACCCGCCCGACCCTCCCCTCCCCGCGCCGCCCGGTCGACGCCGACATCGACGCGCCGGTGGCCACCGGACCCCGGCGACCGCCCCGGCGGTGACGAAGGTCGGACACGACGAACGGTGACGGATGTCGGACACGACGAACGGCCGCCCGGATCCGGGCGGCCGTTCGTCGAGAGGTGACCCGGCCGGTCAGGCGCTGAGGGTCGCCAGGTGCTGCTTGACCTGCGTGATCGAGGGGTTGGTCAGGGCGCTGCCGTCGGCGAAGCGCAGCGTCGGCACCGTCTGGTTGCCGCCGTTGACGCTCATCACGAACTCCGCGGCCTCCGGATCCCGCTCGATGTCGACCACCTCGTACCCGATGCCCTCCCGGTCGAGCTGCGACTTCAGCCGGTGGCAGTAGCCGCACCAGGGGGTGGAATACATCGTCAGCATGGTCGGATCCTCCAACTCCTCTGACCGCCGGCTTGCGGATCAAGCCGAGGCTGTCCGCTACAACGTCCGGCGGAGCTGAGATGATTCCTGGTTGTGGTGGTTCACTCAGCGTCGGAAGGCGTACTTGCCGGGCTGGACCCGGAGCAGCGCTCCGCGGTGACCGCACCCGCCGGCCCGGTCTGCATCCTCGCCGGCGCCGGCACCGGCAAGACCCGCGCGATCACCTCCCGGATCGCCCACCGGGCGCTCTCCGGGGAGATCTCCCCCCGGCACGTGCTCGCCGTCACCTTCACCGCCCGAGCCGCCGCCGAGATGCGACACCGTCTCACTCTGCTCGGGGCGCACGGGGTCCAGGCGCGGACATTCCACTCCGCCGCGCTGCGGCAGGTGCGCTACTTCGCTCCCCGACTGCTGGCCGGCCGGGCCATGCCCGAGCTGCTGGACAGCAAGGTGCGGCTGGTCACCCTCGCCGCCGCCCGGGTCGGCCTGCGTACCGACCGGGCCGCCGCGCGGGACCTGGCCGGCGAGATCGAGTGGGCCAAGTCGTCGCTGGTCGAGCCGGGGGACTACGTGGTGTCGGCGGCCCGGGCACTGCGGGACACACCGCACGAACCGGCGAAGGTGGCCGAGGTGTTCACCGCGTACGAGCAGCTCAAGCGCTCCAACGGGGTGATCGACTTCGAGGACATGCTGCGCGCCGCGGTGTGGGGCATCGAGGAGCACCGGGACGTCGCCGAGCAGGTCCGCGGTCAGTACCGGCACTTCGTGGTCGACGAGTACCAGGACGTCAACCCGCTCCAGCAGCGGTTGCTGGACGCCTGGCTGGGCGGCCGGGACGACCTGACCGTGGTCGGCGACGCCAGCCAGACGATCTACTCGTTCACCGGGGCGACCTCGTCGTACCTGGTCGACTTTCCGCGCCGGCACCGCAACGCCACAGTGGTCCGGCTGGTCCGCGACTACCGCTCCACCCCGCAGGTCGTCGGGCTGGCCAACGCGGTGATCTCCCAGGCCCGCGGCGCCGAGGCGCGGCTGCGGTTGGAGTTGAGCGGGCAGCGCCCCCCGGGACCGGAACCCGACCTGCGGATCTTCACCGACGAGCCGGCCGAGGCGAACGCGGTGGCCGCGCGCTGCCGGTCACTGATCGACGCGGGCACCCCGGCGAAGGAGATCGCCGTGCTGTTCCGCGTCAACGCGCAGTCCGAAGCGTACGAGAAGGCGCTCACCGAGGCCGCCGTGCCGTACGTGGTGCAGGGCGCGGAGCGGTTCTTCGAGCGGACCGAGGTGCGCCAGGCGATGGTCGCCCTGCGGTCGGCCACCCGCTCGATCCCCGGGGAGACCCCGTTGCCGACCGCCGTGGTCGAGGCGCTCACCGCGGTCGGCTGGGCCCCGGACGCGCCCCCGGCCGGTGGCGCCGCCCGCGAGCGCTGGGAGGCCCTGTCCGCGCTGGTCCAGCTCGCCGAGGAGTACGCGGCCACCCCCGAGGTGGTGCCGATCGGCGAGGCGGCGTCGGTGGAGCGCCCGGTCACCCTCACCGACTTCACCGAGGAACTGGCCCGCCGGGCCGCCCAGCAGCACGTGCCGACGGTGGACGGGGTCACGCTGGCGTCGCTGCACTCGGCCAAGGGGCTGGAGTGGGACGCGGTCTTCCTGGTCGGCCTCGCCGAGGGCACCCTGCCCACCACGTACGCCAAGACCGTCGAGCAGGTCGAGGAGGAGCGCCGGCTGCTCTACGTCGGCATCACCCGCGCGCGGCAGTGGCTCTGGCTGTCGTACGCCGCCGCGCGCTCGTCGGGCGGCCGTGCCCGGCGGCCGTCGCGGTTCCTGCCCCAGCTGGACCGCTCCGGCGGCACCGAGCGGGCGGGCGCCTCCACCGGTCCCGCGCGCCGCCCCGAACGGCGCCGGACGCAGATCGTGTCCTGTCGGATCTGCGGCGCGACCCTGCTCGCCGGCCCCGACCGCAAACTGGGTCGGTGCCCCACCTGTCCCTCCGACATCGACGATGAGCTGCACGAACGCCTGCGCGAGTGGCGGCAGCGGGTGGCCGGCGCGCAGAAGGTCCCGGCGTACGTGGTGTTCACCGACGCCACGTTGACCGCGCTGGCCGAGCGGCGTCCCGGCCGGCCGGAAGAGTTGATCGCCATCGCCGGCATCGGGCCCCGCAAACTGGGCCTCTACGGGGAGTCGGTGCTGGCGCTCGTGCAGGGCGCGGGGGTGGACGACGTCTGCCCGGAGAAAACTTTCGAAATCTCGTCGTAAATTCGTTTGCCCTCGCCCCCGGGCGAGGAATAGCCTCAGAACACACCACGCGAGCGGCGCCATTCCGGCTGCTCACGGGGGTTGGTCCAGTCGATTCGAGGAACGTGAGGGAGGTGGCCACCGTGGAGATCTTCACCTATGAGCGTCTGACGGCGATGCCGTCTGTCCCCGCTCCGCTGTCGGCTGTCTGGGTGGCCCTTGCGGCCGCACGACCGTCGGTTCCGCAGGTGCACCAGGTTCAGGCCGAGCTGAACTTGACCGTTGCGCCGATCGCCGGAGTCGAGGGGACCAGTGGCTTCACGGGCATGGGCATCGATGGCGCCAAGAAGCGCACGGATGTCCGCGGCGTTCCACCTCGAGGTAGACCGGTCTGATCCTCAGACACCGGCTCACCTCGAGGCCGCGGAACCCGCTACCGGGATCCGCGGCCTCAGTTTTTTGCCCCGCCGAAGTACGTCGGAATGCGATCCACGAGATCGAAGTGAGAGAGAGGTGACCGGGAGATGAGTCTGGCGTTGGCCCCCCTCGATGTGAGCGTCGAGCTGGAGGCGAACCTGCCCTGCCGGAAGTTCGACCCCGACCTGTGGTTCTCCGACTCGCCTGCCGAGCTCGAGCTGGCCAAGTCGCTCTGCGGGGACTGCCCGCTGCGCGTCGAGTGCCTGGCCGGGGCGGTGGAGCGAGCGGAGCCGTGGGGCGTCTGGGGCGGCGAGATCTTCGAGCGTGGCGCGGTCGTCCCGCGCAAGCGGCCCCGTGGCCGTCCGCGCAAGGAGGACGTCGCTCGTGACGCGGAGCTCCGGGTCGAGGCCGAGGCGCGCCTGGCAGCCACTGGGCTGTCCGAGGTGCGTGGCGCGGTCCGGCTGGCAGCCTGACATGTTCCCGACCCGTACCAACTACGCCGGTGGCACACCGGCAGTGAGTGAGAAAACGATGTTGAACGTTCCGAGTGGAGCCTTCGAGATGCAACTACTCCACGAAGCGTTGACCAGGGCTCGAATGCGCCGGCCTCAGGCCGGTCGTACCACCACGAGCACTGAGGCAACCCGATCCGCCCGTACCGTCGCCATGAACGGCCGCAACCAGTCGGCGCGCGACCTGGGCGTTCTCTAGTACCACCCCACGCAGAAGGGCGGGTGCCGACCGGCACCCGCCCTTCCTCACATCCTCAGGCGACCGGCGCGAAGCCCGGCAGCCAGCGCTCCAGGATGCTGCGGTACGGCGCCTTCGCCTCCAACTGGCAGAGCACCCCGATCGAGCCGAGCGTCACCCGGTGGATGAGCAGGTACGACGGGGGCAGGTTGAGCTTCCTGCTCAGCTGGTAGGTGGGGGAGCGAGGGCTGGCCAGCCGGGCCGCCTCGGCCCGTAGCCAGGCCCGGGTGAAGCGGAACCCGTCGGCCGCGATCGGCTCCAGCATCGGGCGGAGGAAGTCGAGGACACCCTCGGCGTCGATCTCGTCGGTGGAACCGATGAACCCCTCGTCCCGCAGTCCCGCCACCACCCCGTCCGCGTCGCCGCGCAGGGCCCGCCCGGCGATGCGGCCGATCGGCTCCGGCGTGCCCTCGGGCATCCGGGCCACCGCACCGAAGTCGATCACCCCGAGCCGGCCGTCAGCCAGCAGCCGGAAGTTTCCCGGGTGCGGGTCGGCGTGCAGAAGACCGGCCCGCTGGGGCGCGGAGAGGTGCAACGTGGCCATGAGCCGGCCGGCCTCGTCCCGCTGCTCCTCGGTGCCGTCGAAGATGATGTCTGCCAGCGGGGTGCCGGTCACCCATTCGGTGACCAGCACCCGGGGCGACGCGGAGACCACCTCCGGGATGAAGATCTCCGGATCGTCGGCGTACGCGGCGGCGAAGGTGCGCTGCGACTCGGCCTCGAGCTCGTAGTCCAGCTCCTCGGTGATCCGCTCACGCAGCTCGACGAGGAGCGGCTTGACGTCGAGGCCGGGCTGGATCGCCCGGAACATCCCGCCCAGCCGGGAGAGCTGCTTGAGGTCGGTGAGGAGCGCGTCACCGGCCCCCGGGTACTGGATCTTGACCGCCACGTCGCGGCTGTTCGGCTCGCCGGACGGGCCGTAACCCGGCTCGCGCCACCGAGCCCGGTGCACCTGCCCGATGCTGGCCGCCGCCGCCGGGGTGTCGTTGAACTCGACGAACCGGTCGCGCCAGTCGGGGCCGAGCTGCTCGGCGAGCACCTTCTGCACGCTCGCGGCCGGCAGCGGCGGCGCGGCCTCCTGAAGTTTGGTCAGTGCCTGCCGGTACGGTGCGGCGATCTCCTCCGGCAGGGCCGCCTCGAAGACCGACAACGCCTGGCCGAACTTCATCGCCCCGCCCTTGAGCTGGCCCAACACGCTGAACAACTGCTCGGCGGTGCGCTGCTGGATCTCCGCGGAGATCACGTCGGAGGCGAGCCCGGTGACACGCTTACCCATGCCGAGGACGGTCCGGCCGGCGAAGCCGAGCGGCAGAGCGGCGAGCTTGGCGGTCCGGGACACGGCCCGGCGCGGGATGTCGGTCACTTCGCCATTGTTACCGACCGGAGGGCTCCGCTGCTGCTGTGCGGCCGGGCTGGTGCATACACCCGAGTCGGCGAACACCCGCACGCCGGGTGCGGCGGCCAACCTCGGCGGCGGAACCGGCCCGCTCCGGTGATCTCCATGGCGCCGCCCAGTGTCTCGGGGTGGCCGCCGTCGAGGTGCGCCAGGGCCTCCGCCACCGCGTACCCGATGGCCGCGAGCAGGGTGCCGGTCGCGCCGGCGGCCACCGGCTCGGCCGTGGCGAGCTGGGCGGCGAGCCCCGGCCAGGCCGGGTCGCGGTCGGCGCGATGCAGCTCGACGCAGCGCAGACAGGGCCCGGCGGGTGGACGGACCAACGGCCCGATGACCGGTACGCCTTCGCGCAGGGTCACCAGCAGGTGCGGCTGACGGCGCTGGGCGAGACCGGCGGCGAGCAGCGCGGGCGGACGGTCCGTGCCGAGCTGGATCAGCAGATCCACCCGGACGGCCCGGACCGGGTGGGTGCCGGTGCCCGGCGCGACACGGTCGACCGCCGCCCGGATCGCCGGGGCCAGCGGCCGGCCCAGCTCGGTGGCGGGGATGCCCGTCCCGACCAGGTCGATCGGCCGCACCGAGCCGGTGACGTGCGGAATCACCTGTCCGACGCCGGCCTGGGCCAGCGCCACCGCCAGTGGCCCGCCGAGCGCACCGGCGCCGGTGAGCAGCACCCGGGCCGCCCGCCGGCGACGCAGAACCTGGGCGGGAGTGCCGGGCAGCCGAGCCGCGCCCAGGGCCAACGCTCCGGCCTCGGCGGCGAGCCGGGCCCGGACCGGCCCGGCCAGGTCGCGGGGGAGCAGGCTGTGCGCCGGCACCAGCAGACCCGCCGCGCGCAGGGCGTCCAGCAGCGTACGCGCGTCGTCGGTGGAGACCTGGGCCGCGAGCGCCTGGGTCAGCACGTCCCGTTCGCTGCGGGTGCCGTCCAGCAGATCGAGCAGGGCAGCGGTACGCGGGTTGGCCAGCTCCACCAGCACGGCGGGCCCCGGGCCGACACCGATCTGGAGGGTGTGCCGATCCCGCCAGAGCCGGCTGAGGCCGGGAAGGAGCGTGGGGCGGGGCAGCGCGGTACGACTCATGGTGACGAATCGTGACCGCTTCCCTGCGCTCGGTCGATCGTTGTCCACAGGTGGCCGGGGCTGTATCCAGCCTTGTCCACAGGATCTGGCGGGTTATCCACAGGCCACTGGGCGTTGTTGTCGGTCACCCGACAGCCTGGCCGACGTTCGCGGGGGCCCTTCTCCAGGACCGCGACGGGGGGGGGGGGGGGGGGGGGCCCCCCCCCCCCCCCCCCCCCCCCCCCCCCCCCCCCCACACACCCCAACCCCCCCCCACCCCCCCAACCCCCCCCCCACCCCCCCCCACCCCCCCCCCCCCCCCCCCCCACACGC
>NZ_JBIAKN010000009.1:0-2546 GCF_042872475.1 Micromonospora sp. NPDC005252
CGTGGGGGGGTGGGGTTTCGGCGGTTGTACCTTTGTCTGGGGGGGGGGGGTTTGGGGGGGGGGGGGGGGGGGGGGGCCGCCCCCCGGCCCCCCCCCCCCCGGCGGGGGGGGGGGGGGGGCGCGGGGCCCGCCCCCCCCCCCCCCCCGGCGCCCGGCTCAGTCGTCCTCGGCGTCCGGGCCGGCGACCTCGACGCCGTCGCCACGCACCACGTGGATGCAGTCGCCCGGGCACTCCTTCGCGGAGTCGATCACTTCGAGGCGCAGGTGCGCGGGCACGTCCACCCGGCTGCCCGGCGCCATCCGCAGCTCACCGTCGACGCCCTTGACGTACGCCAGGCCGTCGATGTCGAACTCGAACACCTCCGGCGCGTACTGCACGCAGAGCCCGTCACCCGTGCAGAGATCCTGGTCCACCCAGACCTGCAACTGGTCGGTCGCGACCTCGGCCACCGGTGCACCCCCCATGTTCTCCCGTACCAGCCTCCGACGGTACCCGAACGCCCGTACCGGCCCGCCAGGCCACCCTTGGCGATCAAGGTTCGGTGACGAGGGTGTTGCGTGGGACCGAATCGGGCTCATAGCGGCTAGTGTTAGGTCAGAACGTTCAAGCCCCCCGGGGAGGTGGGACGTGGCAGCACGCAGCGACGACGCGGACTCGCGCGCCGCACGGTGGGAGAAGGAAGCCCACGATCTCTCCACGCAGGTCGCGTTCCTTCAGGAGGAACTCGCCCTGGTGCGGCGGAAGTTGACCGAAAGCCCCCGACACGTCCGGCAGCTCGAAGAGCGGCTGGCGGCCACCCAGGCACAGTTGGCGCGGCTGACCGAGAACAACGACCGGCTGGTGAGCACCCTCAAGGAGGCTCGCACGCAGATCGTCACGCTCAAGGAGGAGATCGACCGGCTCGCGCAGCCGCCGAGTGGCTACGGAGTCTTCCTGGCCAAGCACGACGACGGGACGGTGGACGTCTTCACCGGCGGCCGCAAGCTGCGGGTCGCCGTCTCGCCCTCACTGGACGTGGACGAGCTGCGCCGCGGCCAGGAGGTCCTGCTCAACGACGCGCTCAACATCGTCGACGCGTTCGGGTACGAGCGGGTCGGTGAGGTCGTGATGCTCAAGGAGATCCTGGAGGGACCGAACGGCGGGCCGGGCGACCGGGCGCTGGTGGTCTCCCACTCCGACGAGGAGCGCATCGTGCACCTCGCCGAGACGCTCATCGGCTCGGCGATCCGGGCCGGCGACTCGCTCATGATCGAGCCCCGCTCGGCGTACGCGTACGAGCGGATCCCGAAGAGCGAGGTCGAGGAGCTGGTCCTGGAGGAGGTGCCCGACGTCGACTACGGCGACATCGGTGGCCTCCAGTCGCAGATCGAGCAGATCCGCGACGCGGTGGAGCTGCCGTTCCTGCACGCGGACCTGTTCCGCGAGCACCAGCTCCGCCCACCGAAGGGCATCCTGCTCTACGGCCCGCCCGGCTGCGGCAAGACGCTGATCGCCAAGGCGGTGGCCAACTCGCTGGCCAAGAAGATCGCCGAGCGCCAGGGCAAGGAGAAGCACACCAGCTTCTTCCTCAACATCAAGGGCCCGGAGCTGCTCAACAAGTACGTCGGCGAGACCGAGCGGCACATCCGGCTGATCTTCCAGCGGGCTCGGGAGAAGGCCGGCGAGGGCACCCCGGTGATCGTGTTCTTCGACGAGATGGACTCGATCTTCCGGACCCGCGGCTCCGGCGTCTCCTCCGACGTGGAGAACACGATCGTCCCGCAGCTGCTCAGTGAGATCGACGGCGTGGAGGGCCTGGAGAACGTCATCGTCATCGGCGCCTCCAACCGGGAAGACATGATCGACCCGGCGATCCTGCGCCCCGGTCGGCTCGACGTGAAAATCAAGATCGAGCGACCGGACGCCGAGGCGGCGAAGGACATCTTCTCCAAGTACATCCTCTCCGGGCTCCCGCTGCACCCGGACGACCTCGCCGAACACGGAGCCGACCCCCAGGCCACCGTCGCCGCGATGATCGACGCCGTGGTGCTGCGGATGTACTCCGAAACCGAGGAGAACCGCTTCCTCGAAGTCACCTACGCCAACGGTGACAAGGAAGTCCTCTACTTCAAGGACTTCAACTCCGGCGCGATGATCCAGAACATCGTCGACCGGAGCAAGAAGATGGCCATCAAGGAGTTCCTCACCTCCGGTCGCAAGGGCCTGCGCCTGCAGCACCTGCTCGACGCCTGTGTCGACGAGTTCCGCGAGAACGAGGACCTGCCCAACACCACCAACCCCGACGACTGGGCCCGCATCTCCGGCAAGAAGGGCGAGCGGATCGTCTACATCCGCACGCTCGTCTCCGGCGGCAAGGGCGCCGAGGCCGGCCGGTCCATCGAGACCGCCAGCAACACCGGCCAGTACCTCTGACGGTGACACCACCGGGGCCCGGGGGGCCCCCCCGGCCCCGCCCCCCCCCCCCCCCCCCGGCCGGGCCGCCCCCCCCCCACCACCCCCCCAGACCCCGGACGCGGGGGGGGCCCCCCCCCCCGCCAAGCCCGGG
>NZ_JBIAKN010000009.1:2556-252907 GCF_042872475.1 Micromonospora sp. NPDC005252
GGTGGGGGGGTCGGGGGTGGGGGCGCCGGCCGTCACTACCCCCCCCCCCCGGGCCGGGGGGGGGGCGGGGGGCGCCGCCGCCCCGGGGGGCCCCCCCCCCGCCCCCCCCCGCCCCCCGCCCGTACCACCGGCACGTCGCCGGCATCCCACACGAGCCCCACCTGACCCGGTACGCTGTGGCGCCCCCACCCTCCGACTTCCCGAGGATCCGCGTGCCGTCCGAGCTGACCGTCACCGACCCACCGGCACCTCCCGCGGTCAACCCGGACACCCCGCCGCCCGCCCGCCCCCACCGCCGGCTGCTCATCGCGCTGGCGGCAGCCTGGCTGGTTCCCGCGGTGGCGTACCCCCTGCACCTCGCCTGGCTGTTGCCCCCGCTCGTGCTGCTGGCCACCGCCAGCCTGCTGCGCGGCGGCCGCACCCTGCTCGACCGGCTCATGCTCGCTGTGCTGCTGCTCGTCGGCGCCACCACCATCGCCGGTCTGCTCTTCTCGGTCTGGCCGTGGGGGCTGCACCCCGTCGCGGTCACCGGCGCCGCGCTGACGGCGCTCACTCTCATCGCGGCGGCCACCGGTAGACGTCCCACCCTGCCTCGCCCCGGCTGGACCGACCTGCTGCCGATCGTCGCCACCGTCGCCACCGTCGGCTACCTCACCCTGCCCTGGCTGCGCGCCTCCACCCTCGCCGGACGCCTCAGCCTGCTCGCCCTCGGCGAGGACAACTTCCGCCACGTCGCCCTCGTCGACGCCATCGGCCGGCACGGCGGGTACGTCTTCCTCGACCCGGCCGGTTCCCGGGACGACATCGTCTCGTTGCTCGTCCGCTATCCGCAGGGCTGGCATTTCACCACCGCGCTCCTCGACGCGCACCTGCGCTCGGCCACCGGCACTCCCAGCGGGGTCAGCAGCCTCACCCACTACGGATGGTGGTGCTTCGCCACCCTCGGCCTCCTCGTGCTCACGCTGTTCTGGGCCGCCCAGCGACTGTCCGGTCCGCAGCACCCGCTGCACCGGGTCGTCCTGACCATCGTCATCGGCGCCCTCGTCCTCGGCAGCCAACTGCCCCGCCTGCTGATCGCCGGCTACCCCAGCGAGGTGCTCGGGCTCGCCCTCGCCGTCGGGCTGACCGCGCTTGTCGTACGCCCCCTCGCCGGCAACCGGGAACAACTCGTCCTGCTCGGGGCCCTGCTCACCGGAATCGGCTTCACCTACTACCTGTACCTCCCCCCGGCCGGGCTGCTCGTGCTCGGCTGGCTCATCGCGCACCGCCGCGAGCTGACCCAGGTCCGCCGTACGCTGCTCGGCGTCGGCCTGCTCACCGCGCTTCTCGCCCCGCTGCCCCTGCTGCTCGGCATCCTCGGCGCCGGCCAGACCGAAGCGCTCGACGCGAAAGCCGGCCCGGAACTCGCCGAGGCGTGGCACGCCCTGCTCGGCCTCACCCCGATCGTGCTGATCGGCCTGGTGATCCAGGCCCGCCGCGCCGACCGCGCCTGGCGCCGTCACCTCGCGGCCGTGCTGGTGGCCGTCGGGTTCGCCCTCGCCATCGCCCTGGCCAACATCGTCGCCGGCGTCCAGCCCGCCTACTACTTCATGAAGGGCACACACCTCGCCCTCATCGGACTGATCGTCGGCACCGCCGCCCTGGTCCGGCTGCTGCCCGTCCCGTCCGGCGGCGAGCGCGGTGTCCGCGCCGCCGCGATCCCCGCGCTCGCCGCCGCCCTGGCCGTGCTCACCGTCGTGACCCTCTGCGGGCTCACCGGTTGGCGCGGCAGCGTGCTCGTGGTCGACAAGCAGAGCTGGACCCAGCTGTGGGTCCGGCACAGCGTCGACAAACCGTCGAGAGTGGCCCAGGTCTGCGCCGCCGCGTACCGCCGTCATCCCGTCCAACCGGGCACCGTCACCGTCGTGCTGGACCGGGGCGGCTACCGCGGCTACGTCGAGTCGATCTGCCTCTCCGCCCTGCAGGGCACCACCGCGCAGACGGAACGGGCCATCTATCTGCCGATGTTCGAGGAACCGGAGCGCACCCGCAAGATCCTGCGCGGTGCGCGCGGCCCGATCCGGCTGCTGATCAGCGACCCGTCCGCGCAGCGACGCGTCGACAAGCTGCTGACCAGGTACCCCGAGCTGCGCCCCCGGGTCACCACCGTGCCAATGATCATCAAGTACTGAACGCGGCGGGCGGGCCACGGGCCGACACCCGTAACCCGCCCACGCCGCCGTGCCCCCGTCCCCGAACAGTCGGACTACGCTCGACGTGACGGGGGACCGGGTCGGGCGAGCGAAGCGGGTAGGTCGATGAGCGTAAGACGGATCATGGGCACCGAGGTCGAGTACGGCATCTCCGTGCCCGGCCAGGCCGGAGCCAACCCGATGGTCACCTCGTCCCAGGTGGTCAACGCCTACGGGGCCCGGCCCGAGCTCAACCGGGGCGGGCGTGCCCGCTGGGACTACGAGGAGGAGTCGCCGCTGCGCGACGCCCGCGGCTTCACGTACTCCGGGGCCGCGTACGACCCCGCCGAGGCTCTCGCCGACGAGGACCTCGGCCTGGCCAACGTGATACTCACCAACGGCGCACGCCTCTACGTGGACCACGCCCACCCCGAATACTCCACACCCGAGGTCACCACCCCCCGCGACATCGTGCGCTGGGACAAGGCCGGCGAGCGGGTCATGGCCGAGGCGTCCCGCCGGGCCGCCACCATCCCCGGCAGCCAGCCGATCCACCTCTACAAGAACAACACCGACAACAAGGGCGCCAGCTACGGCGCCCACGAGAACTACCTGATGCGCCGGCAGACCCCGTTCGCCGACATCGTGGCGTACCTGACGCCGTTCTTCGTGACCCGGCAGATCGTCTGCGGCGCCGGCCGCGTCGGCATCGGGCAGGACGGCGGGCAGAGCGGCTTCCAGATCTCCCAGCGCGCCGACTTCTTCGAGGTCGAGGTCGGCCTGGAGACCACCCTCAAGCGGCCGATCATCAACACCCGCGACGAGCCGCACGCCGACGCCGACAAGTACCGCCGGCTGCACGTCATCATCGGCGACGCCAACCTCTCCGAGATCTCCACCTACCTCAAGGTGGGCACCACCGCGCTGATCCTCACCATGATCGAGGAGAAGGCGCTCGGCCCCGACCTCGGCATCGCCGACCCGGTCAGCGAACTGCGCGCGGTCAGCCACGACCCCTCGCTCACGCACCTCATGAGGCTGCGCGACGGCCGCCGGCTGACCGCCCTGGACGTGCAGTGGGCGTACCTGGAGCGGGTGCGGTCCTTTGTCGACGACCGCTACGGCACCGACGTCGACGAGCAGACCGCCGACGTGCTGGACCGCTGGGAGGACGTGCTGGACCGGCTCGGCCGCGACCCGATGCTCTGCGCCGACGAACTGGACTGGGTGGCCAAGCTGCGGCTGCTGGAGGGCTACCGGGAGCGGGAGAAGCTCGGCTGGGGCTCGCACAAGCTCCAGCTCGTCGACCTGCAGTACTCCGACGTACGCCCGGAGAAGGGCCTCTACAACCGGCTGGTCTCCCGCGGGGCGATGAAGACGCTGCTCACCGACGAGGAGACCCGCAGCGCCATGACCGAGCCCCCGGAGGACACCCGGGCCTACTTCCGTGGCCGCTGCCTCGCCCAGTACGCCTCCGAGGTGGTCGCCGCGAGCTGGGACTCGGTGATCTTCGACGTGGGCCGCGAGTCGCTGGTCCGGGTGCCGATGATGGAGCCGGAGCGGGGCACCCGCGCCCACGTCGGCGCCCTGTTCGACCGCTGCGCCAGCGCCAAGGACCTCCTGGAGACGCTGACCGGCGGCTGAACGCGGCCCCGAAAGCCCGCTGTGCGCCGCAAGCCGGCGCGCAGCGGGCTTTTCGTCGTCCGAGCGAGGTAAGTTCATCGCAGACGATCGTGGAGGAGGCAGCAATGGCCACTCATGACAGCGGCGGCCAGTCGCAGTCCGGCAAGTCCCGCCAGGGCGAGGAGATCGAGGACGTCACCACGGAGGCCAACCCCGAGGTGGCTGAGCGGCACGCCGAGATCACCGAGGACGTCGACGACCTGCTCGACGAGATCGACTCCGTCCTCGAAGAAAACGCAGAGGAATTCGTGAGGGGTTATGTACAGAAAGGAGGTGAATGATACCATATGTCCGATTCGCCGGACGGTGCCGAGAAGGCATGTCCGCAGTGCAAGAGAGTGCTGGCCAGCACTGAGTTCCACCGTGACCGGCGGAGGAAGGACGGGCTGGCCTTCTACTGCAAGGTCTGCGCCGCCGCACGGTCGGAGGCAAGCCGTCGCAAGCGCGGTATTGCTCCGCAGCGGAGATCACCCAGGCCCGTCGGCGAAGGCCTCAAGTGGTGTCCGGACTGTGAGCAGATCAAGCCCCTGAACGACTTTCCCACCACCTCGACCAAGGCCAGTGGTCGGCACAGCTACTGCAAACCCTGCCACAACGCCCGTGGCAAAGAGACGGCGCAACGACTCTACGGCGGCACACGCGAGTACCACCTCCAGCAGCGGTACGGCATCGGGGAGAAGGAGTTTCAGGAGCTCCTGGCCGAGCAGGGCGGGGTCTGCGCGATCTGTGGCGGCGCGGACCCGCAACATCTGGACCACGATCATCGCACCGGGTGGGTGCGCGGGATACTCTGCTTCAACTGCAACGGTGGTCTTGGCCAGTTCCGTGACAGTCCTACGAGGCTGGCCAGGGCGATCACGTACCTGAGAGGAACCACGTGGCAGCGGGCTTTGATCCATCCGGGCGTCTACCAGATGTGTTCACCAACGCGGGGACGTCCTCCTTCACCACGTTTCTGAGCCGGGTGGCGCCCGAGATGCTGCCCGGTCGTCGGCCGCTGCCGCCGGGCATGGCCGCCGACCTGGCGCCGCACGCGACCACCATCGTGGCGATCTCGGCCGCCGGTGGCGTGGTGATGGCCGGCGACCGACGGGCCACCATGGGCAACCTGATCGCCCAGCGCGACATCGAGAAGGTGCACCCCGCCGACGCGTACTCGCTGGTCGGCATCGCGGGCACCGCGGGCATCGGCATCGAGCTGATGCGACTGTTCCAGGTGGAGCTGGAGCACTACGAGAAGATCGAGGGCGCGATGCTCTCGCTCGACGGCAAGGCCAACCGGCTGGCGTCGATGATCCGGGGCAACCTGGGCGCGGCCATGCAGGGTCTCGCCGTGGTGCCGCTGTTCGCCGGCTTCGACCTGGCCGCCGCCGACCCGGCGCGGGCGGGGCGGATCTTCAGCTTCGACGTGACGGGTGGCCCGTACGAGGAGACCGGGTACGACGCGATCGGCTCCGGCTCGCTCTTCGCGAAGTCGGCGCTGAAGAAGCGTTTCCGGGCGGGCCTGTCCGTGGACGACGCGACCCGGCTCGCGGTCGAGGCGCTCTACGACGCGGCCGACGACGACACCGCGACCGGCGGACCGGACCTGACCCGCCGGATCTATCCGGTGGTGATGACCGCTACCGCCGAGGGCACCCGCCGGTTGACCGACACCGAGACGGCGGCGATCGCCGAGGGTGTGGTCGCCGGCCGGATGGAGAACCCGGGCGGATGAGCCCCGTCCACCCCCACCAGTCCGCAGTCGTCAGCACAGCGCCGTAAGGAGAACCGCCGCCGTGGCCATGCAGTTCTACGCCTCGCCCGAACAGATCATGCGCGACCGCTCCGAGCTGGCCCGCAAGGGCATCGCTCGGGGTCGCAGCGCCGTGGTCCTGAGCTACTCCGGCGGGGTGCTCTTCGTCGCGGAGAACCTCTCCAGCGCCCTGCACAAGGTCAGCGAAATCTACGACCGGATCGGCTTCGCCGCCGTCGGTCGGTACAACGAGTTCGAGAACCTGCGCCGGGCCGGGGTGCGAATGGCCGATCTGAACGGCCTGAGCTACGACCGGCGTGACGTCACCGGGCGGGCGCTTGCCAACGCGTTCGCGCAGACGCTCGGCGCGATCTTCACCGAGCAGTCGAAGCCGTTCGAGGTGGAGATCTGCGTTGCGGAGGTCGGGGCGACTCCGGACGACGACGAGCTGTACCGGCTCACCTATGACGGGTCGGTCAACGACGAGCCGGGCCGGATGGCCATGGGTGGTCAGGCCGAGGCGATCACCGGTGTGCTGAAGTCGCAGCACCGGGCGGACATGTCCCTCGGTGAGGCGGCCCGGGTGGCGGTGCAGGCGTTGAGCACCGTCGGTGGTGAGGGCGGCGCGGCCCGCACGATCGCCGCGAACCAGCTCGAGGTTGCGGTGCTGGACCGCCAGCGGGTGGGTCGTACGTTCCGCCGGATCACGGGCGCGGCGCTGACGGCGCTGCTGGACGGCGATGTCGCGGCAGCGGAGGAGCCGGCCGAGGCGGGCGGGCCGGACACGCCGGCGCAGCCGACCACGGAGGCGCACAAGCCGACGACGTCGGCGGGCTCCGCAGACCTGGAGGACAAGCCGGCGGACGGCAAGTAGGACGGGTCATGTCGGCGGGCGGCCAGTTCCCGGGCCGCCCGCCGCTTTGCGTTCCCCGCCCGGCCCGGCCGCGGGTCCTGTGCCGCGGGCGGGCCGGTACGTCGGCCGCTGGCGATACGCAGCGGGCGTGGGCGGCGCGGGGTCAGAGCCCTCCGGTCACCCCGGGCGTGACGGCCTCGCGGTGCGGGACGTCGGTGGGGGTCGTGCCGCTGGCGCGGGTGCCGCGCAGCAGGGCGGCCATCGTCGCGGCGACCACCACGGAGCCGATGGCGTAGCCGAGCTCGACCCGTAGCGCGGTGGCGACCGGGGCGAGGGTGGCGACGACCAGCGCGGCCACGCCGACGGCCCAGGCGACGGCCTGCGCCCGGTGCCGGTCGAGGGCGAGCAGCGCCTGGCCGAGGACCATCGCCCAGAGGTAGGCGAGGGTGGCTGCCGCGAGCCAGGCGAAGTCGCCGTGGCCGAGGACGTCGGGCGCGTCGAACAGGGTCTGCACCAGCCACGGGCCGAGCAGGACGGCGAGCACGGCGCCGGTGAGGCCGAGCGCGGTGACGACGCCCAGGGCCCGGCGCAGGAGGCCGTTGAAGGCGGTGCGGTCGCCGGTGGTGGCGGAGGTGGCGAGACCCGGGAGCAGGGACGCCTGCAGCGACGCGAAGACGAACAGCGGGATCCGGACCAGCACCAGCGCGGAGAGCAGGGCGCCGGCGGTGGCCACGTCGGACGGGTCCAGCACCTTGACGTTGATCACGCCGATGTTGACGACGACCTGGGAGAGCAGGCTGGACGCGATGAGCAGACCGAGGCCGCGCAGGAACGAGGCCCAGGCGACGGGGACGCCGCCGCCGATGACCCGCAGGACCGGTGGGGCGGTGACCGCCACGCCGATCAGCGGCGCGGCGATCAGCACCGCGCCGAACCAGACGGGGGAGGTGACGCCGGTCAGACCGAGCAGGGCGACCAGGACGATGCGCAGGCCGCCGTCGACGCCGAGCTGGGTGCCGTACCAGGGGAACAGTTGCAGGCCGGAGAGCACGCCGCGGGTGGTGTGTGCGACGGCGAGCGCGGCGAGCGACCCGATCAGCACGGTGACCATGTCGTTGTCACCGGCGAAGAGCCGGTCGGCGAGCGGCGCCCGGGCGATGACGATCAGCGCGACGATGGCGATGAGCAGACCGAGGGCCAGGGCGGCCCCCCGGGCCAGCACGGGCCCGGGGGTGAGGCCCTGACTGTGCCGGCCGGCGACGAGGCGGGCGACCTCCTGCTCGACGGGCATGAACAGGCCGATGCCGAGCGTGAAGACGATCGTCCAGAGCGCCGCGAGCGACGAGTAGTCGGCCTCGGTGAGGCTGTGCCCGGCGACGGCCAGGTGGACGTAGGAGGCGAGCCCCAGCAGGGCCAGGCCGGCGCCGACGGCGACGGTCCCCGGTGGGACGAGACTCAGGAGCCGGCGGATCACCGGCGAATGAGCGCCAACGTGAGCACGGCGAAGGCGCGACCGAGGTAGATCATGGCCTTGGCCGGGGAGTGGCTGGGAGTGCCCGCCATCCGCTTGCGCATGGCCACCGGCACCTGGCGGATGGTGTAGCCCCGCCGGGCGGTGTGCACAAGCGTCTCGACCGTGTCGCCCAGGTACTCCACCGGGTACCAGGTGGCGAACATGTCGATCACCCGGCGGTTGGCGGCCCGGAAGCCGGAGGTGGTGTCGGTGAGCTTGGTGCGGGCGACACGCGAGAGGACGCCGGAGAGCATGACCATGGCCCAGCGGCGGGGGCCGCGGACGCTGTAGTCGCCCTCGCCGGCGAACCGGGCGCCGATCACCAGGTCGGTCTCGTCGAGCAGGTCGACGAGCTTCGGCACGTACCGGGGGTCGTGCTGGCCGTCGGCGTCGATCTGGATGGCCACGTCGTAGTCGTGGTCGCGGGCGTACCGGTAGCCCAGGCGCATGGCGCCGCCGACGCCGAGGTTGTACGGCAGCTTGGCGACCCGGGCGCCGGCCGCCGCGGCGACGGCGGCGGTGCGGTCGGTGGAGCCGTCGTCGACGACGAGCACGTCGACGCCGGGCAGTTCGCCGCGGACCTCGCCGACGACGTCGGCGATCGAGCCGGACTCGTTGAGCGCGGGGATGATGATCAGGACCCGCTTGCCGTTAACCATCGTGCGACACCAGTTCGTCTCGGGCCGCCCGGTCCGCGTCGATCTCGGCGCGCAGGAGGGCGAAGTCTTCTGCCAGGGTGCGGGTCTCTTCCTCCAGGGCGCTGACCTCCCAGCTGAGGTGCACGCAGACCAGCAGGAGGAAGACGATGCCGAGGAAGAGCACGAGGCTCACGCCGGACTGGACGCCGAGCAGCTCGGCGACGTTGTCCAGCAGGCGGGGGAAGAGCGACAGCGGAATGACGATCACCAGGACGCCGAGCCAGAGCATGCCGTACTTCTCGCGGAGCTGCCGGCGGCGCAGCAGCTCGACGATCGTGGCCAGCAATATCAGGCCGGTCAAGCCGGTGACGAGGGTGAGCTTCATGCGACCTTCCACGGGGCGGGTGGAGCGGCGGAGGCGAACGCGGCGGCCAGGGTGGTGTGCCAGCCCGTGAGGGGTGGCAGACCCGCGGCGGCCCAACGGCCGTGCCCTAGCACACTGTACGCCGATCGGGGGATGGAACGGGGGAACCGATCGTTGGTGATCGCCCGGGTCATGCGGTCGGCGCCGCCTTCAGCGGCTCCCACCAGGCCCGGTTGTCGCGGTACCACTGCACGGTCTGCGCCAGACCGTCGGTGAGGTCGATGCTCGGGGCGTACCCCAGCTCTTGGTTGATTTTGGTGATGTCCAGCGAGTAGCGGCGGTCGTGGCCCTTGCGGTCGGTCACCGGGACGACCCGGTCCCAGCCGGCGCCGCAGGCTTCCAGCAGCAGACCGGTCAGCTCCTTGTTGGTCAGCTCGGTGCCGCCGCCGATGTTGTAGACCTCGCCGGCGCGGCCCTTCTGCTGGACCAGCGCGATGCCCCGGCAGTGGTCGTGCACGTGCAGCCAGTCGCGGATGTTGCCGCCGTCGCCGTAGAGCGGAACGGTGCCGCCGTCGAGCAGGTTGGAGACGAACAGCGGGATGACCTTCTCGGGGAACTGGTACGGCCCGTAGTTGTTGGAGCAGCGGGTGACCACCACGTCCATGCCGTGGGTGCGGTGGTAGGCCAGGGCGAGCAGGTCGGAGCCGGCCTTCGAGGCCGAGTACGGCGAGTTCGGCGCGAGGGGCCAGGTCTCCGTCCAGGAGCCCTCGTCGATCGACCCGTACACCTCGTCGGTCGACACGTGCACGAAGCGGCCGGTGCCGTGGCGCAGCGCCGCGTCCAGCAGCGTCTGGGTGCCGAGCACGTTGGTGGTGACGAACGGCGCGGCTCCGGCGATCGAGCGGTCGACGTGCGATTCCGCCGCGAAGTGCACGATCACGTCGTGCCCGGCGACCACCTCGTCGACCACACCGGGGTCGCAGATGTCGCCCTGCACGAAGCGCAGCCGCGGGTCGTCGCGCACCGGGTCGAGGTTCGCCAGGTTGCCCGAGTAGGTGAGCTTGTCGAGCACGGTCACGCCGGCGGGGTCGACCGCAGGCACGCCCGAGGCGGTGCCACCAGGCACGCCCAGCAGCATGCGGACGTACTCTGAACCGATGAATCCGGCACCGCCGGTGACGAGGATCCTCACGGGTCCAGGAGTGTACGCGAAGCGGTGGGCCGGCTGTCGGCGGCGACCACCGACATGCCGGCGGGCTGGTAGCGGCTAAGCTCCCCCGGTGCGCGGAATCCTACTCGCCGGCGGCACCGGTTCCCGGCTCTGGCCGATCACCCGGGCAGTGTCCAAGCAACTGATGCCGGTCTTCGACAAGCCGATGATCTACTACCCCCTCTCCACCCTGGTGATGTCCGGGGTGCGGGAGATCCTGGTGATCACCACACCGGAGGACCAGGACCAGTTCCGCCGGTTGCTCGGCGACGGCAGCCAGTTCGGGCTGCGGCTGGAGTACGTCACGCAGGCCCGCCCGGAGGGCATCGCCCAGGCGTTCGTGCTGGGCGCGGACTTCATCGGTGACGAGTCGGTGGCGCTGATCCTCGGCGACAACATCTTCCACGGCGTCGGCCTGGGTCGGCAGCTCGCCGCCCACGGCGACCTGGTCGGCGGCCGGGTGTTCGCGTACCCGGTGGCCAACCCGCAGGAGTACGGGGTGGTGGACTTCGACGCCGAGGGGCGGGTGCTCTCGATCGAGGAGAAGCCGGCCCGGCCGAAGTCCCGCTTCGCGGTGCCCGGCCTGTACTTCTACGACAACCGGGTGGTCGACATCGCCGCCAAGCTCACCCCGAGCGCTCGCGGCGAGCTGGAGATCACGGCGGTCAACGAGGCGTACCGGGAGACCGGCGAGCTGTCCGTCACCCTGCTCGACCGGGGCACGGCCTGGCTGGACACCGGCACGTTCGCCTCGATGATGCAGGCCGGCGAGTTCGTCCGGGTGATCGAGGAGCGGCAGGGCCTGAAGATCGGCTGTGTCGAGGAGGTGGCCTGGCGGGCCGGCCTCATCGACGACGATCAGCTGCGCGCGCTCGCCGAACCGCTGGTCAAGAGCGGCTACGGCGACTACCTGTTCGGGCTGCTGGCCGAGAAGAACGAAGCGCGGGTGGGCCGATGAAGATCCGGGAGCTGGGCATCGAGGGCGCCTGGGAGATCACCCCCCAGCAGCACGGCGACCCGCGCGGCATGTTCATGGAGTGGTACCGCTTCGACCACCTCGCCGAGGCGGTGGGGCACCCGCTGCGGCTGGCCCAGGCCAACCTGTCGGTCTCGGCGCGCGGCGTGGTGCGCGGCGTCCACTTCGCCGACGTGCCGCCCGGGCAGGCCAAGTACGTGACGTGTGTGCGCGGCGCGGTTCTCGACGTGATCGTGGACCTGCGGGTCGGCTCGCCGACCTTCGGCCGGTGGGAGGGCGTCCGGCTGGACGACACCGACCGGCGGGCGGTCTACCTCAGCGAAGGGCTGGGGCACGGATTCTGCGCGCTGACCGACGACGCGACGCTGAGCTACCTCTGCTCGGCCACGTACAACCCGACCGGCGAGCACGCGGTGCACCCGCTGGACGAGGAGCTGGGCATCGAGTGGCCCGCCGACGTCCCGCTGCTGTCCGCCCGCGACGACGCCGCGCCGACCCTGGCGCAGGCCCGCGAGCGCGGCCTGCTGCCGGAGTACGACGCCTGCCGGCGGTTCGTGGCCAGTCTCGGGCCGGACGGAATGTCGCACTCAGCCGGTATGTGACCACCCCCGAAGCACGACCTGTGGTGTGACAGTGACGAACCGGGCCTCCGGGCGGCTAATGTCACACCATGGAGCGGCGAATCTTCGGCCTCGAGACCGAGTACGGCGTCACCTGTACCTATCGCGGGCAGCGGCGGCTGTCCCCGGACGAGGTCGCGCGGTATCTGTTCCGTCGCGTCGTGTCCTGGGGCCGGTCGAGCAACGTGTTCCTGCGCAACGGGGCCCGTCTCTACCTGGACGTCGGGTCGCATCCGGAGTACGCGACACCGGAGTGCGACTCGGTGACCGACCTGGTGGCCCACGACCGGGCCGGCGAGCGGATCCTGGAGGGGCTGCTCGTCGACGCGGAGAAGCGGCTGCACGACGAGGGCATCGCAGGTGAGATCTACCTGTTCAAGAACAACACCGACTCGGCCGGCAACTCGTACGGCTGCCACGAGAACTACCTGGTCTCGCGGCACGGCGAGTTTGGCCGGCTCGCTGACGTGCTCATCCCGTTCCTGGTCACCAGGCAGTTGATCTGTGGGGCCGGCAAGGTCCTGCAGACTCCGCGTGGCGCGGTCTACTGCCTGTCCCAGCGAGCCGAGCACATCTGGGAGGGCGTCTCCTCGGCGACGACCCGCAGCCGACCGATCATCAACACCCGCGACGAGCCGCACGCCGACGCCGAGCGCTACCGGCGCCTGCACGTGATCGTCGGTGACTCGAACATGAACGAGGTCACCACGCTGCTCAAGGTCGGCACCGCCGACATCGTGCTGCGGATGATCGAGGCCGGGGTCGTCATGCGGGACCTCTCGCTGGAGAACCCGATCCGGGCGATCCGCGAGGTGTCGCACGACATCACCGGGCGGCGCAAGGTGCGGTTGGCCTCCGGCAAGGAGGTCAGCGCGCTGGACATCCAGCAGGAGTACCTGGCCAAGGCCACCGAGTTCGTCGAGCGCCGCGGCGGCGACCAGGCCGCCAAGCGGGTCGTCGAGCTGTGGGGCCGGGTGCTCAACGCGGTGGAGAGCGGTGACCTGGAGCCGGTCTCGCGGGAGATCGACTGGGTCAGCAAGCTGCGGCTGATCGAGCGCTACCAGCGTAAGCACGACCTGCCGCTGTCGCACCCCCGGGTGGCGCAGATGGACCTGGCGTACCACGACGTGCGCCGTGGGCGGGGCCTCTACGGGCTGCTGGAGCGTCGCGGCGAGGTGGACCGGGTGGCCACCGACCCGGAGATCTTCGAGGCCAAGGAGACCCCGCCGCAGACCACACGGGCGCGGCTGCGCGGCGAGTTCATCCGGCACGCCCAGGAGAAGCGGCGCGACTTCACCGTCGACTGGGTGCACCTGAAGCTCAACGACCAGGCACAGCGCACCGTGCTCTGCAAGGACCCGTTCCGGGCGTACGACGAGCGGGTGGAGCGGTTGATCGCCAGCATGTGACGGGTGTGCCGGCCCCGGCGGTGGTGTGCCGCCGACGGGGCCCGCCGGCCCGGTAGGCTGGGCGCGCCATGACGACTTCTGAACCATCCGACCGTTCCGAGCGCTCCGGGCGCGGCGCCGAGCGGCAGAACTGGGTCGAACGCCGGCGGGAGAAGATCCGCGCCGAGATCGACCGCAACCGGCGCGGTGAGTACACCGTGCCGACGTGGGTGCTGGCCCTGGCGCTGGTGCTCATCGTGGGCGGCTGGCTCGCCCTGATCTTCCTCGCCTGATCCCGCCCCGCGCTGTCGCGCGAGCGGTGTCCGTTGCTGACCCACCCGCGCTGTCGCGGGAGCGGTGTTCGTCGGTGACCCTCCCGGGGCCAGAGGTTGGCCCGGCCGGGTCGCGTCGACGGGTATCCGCCGACGTCGCCGTCGCGGGCGGGTCCGCCCGCCCACTGCGCCGACGACACCGGGACGCGACGACGCGGGAGGCGATCATGGACGACGACCGGACGGTGCCGCAGCCGGAACGCGGTGGGGGAGGCTGGCAGGACCCCGGGCCGCGCGACGTGGTCCGGGACCGGCAGAACCCCGATCTGCTGACCCCGCCGAGCACGGACGCGGGGACACTGCCCAACCTGCGGTTCTCGTTCTCCGACGCGCACGCCCGCGTGCAGGGCGGCGGTTGGACCCGCGAGGTGACCGTACGGGAGCTGCCGGTCGCCACCGAGCTCAGCGGCGTGGACATGGCGCTGGAACCGGGCGGGTACCGGGAGCTGCACTGGCACAAGCAGTCCGAGTGGGCGTACGTGTCGCGCGGCAGCGCCCGGATCAGCGCCGTCGACCAGGAGGGCCGCAACTTCCTCGACGACGTACGCGCCGGTGACCTGTGGTTCTTTCCGCAGGGGGTGCCGCACCACATCCAGGCGCTCGACGAGGGCGTGGAGTTCCTGCTCGTCTTCGACGACGGCGCGTTCACCGAGAACAGCACGTTCCTGATCAGCGACTTCTTCGCGCACACCCCGAAGGACGTGCTGGCCAAGAACTTCGGGTGGCGGCCTGAGCAGCTCGACTCGATCCCGGAGCGGGAGAAGTACATCTTCGCGGGGCAGGTGCCGCCGCCGCTGGACCGCGACAAGGTGGTCAGCCCGAGCGGGGACGTGCCCCGCAGCCTGAGCCACCGGCTGCTCGCGCAGCAGCCGCAGCGGTTCGCGGGCGGCCAGGTCCGCATCGCCGACGTCACCCAGTTCCCGGCGGCCACCGCGATCTGCGCCGCGCTGGTCGAGGTCGATCCGGGCGAGCTGCGCGAGCTGCACTGGCACCCGACCGACGACGAGTGGCAGTACTACCTCTCCGGCCACGGCCGGATGGGCGTGTTCGCCAGTCAGGGCGTGGCGGGCACCTTCGACATGCGCTCGGGTGACGTCGGGTACGTGCCGTTCGCCTACGGCCACTACATCGAGAACCTCGGCACCGAGCCGCTGGTCTTCCTGGAGATGTTCCGCAAGCCCCGGTTCGGGTGATCCGCTGACCCGACCGTCACCCTCCCACCCAGGTCCCGCCCGCGTCCCACCCGGTCCCCACCCCGGTCCCGCCCGGGGTTGATCATGAAGTTATTGCCCGCCCGCCCGGCGTGTCGGGGCAATAACTTCATGATCAACGCGGGCGGGCGGGCGGGTGGGGGTTGGGGCGGGGTGCGGTCAGGGGAGGTGGGTGGTGGCGTGGCGGCCGGCTGCGGCGGCGGACACGAAGTAGGCGTGGTCGGCGTCGAGGTTGCGGCCCATCGTGGACAGCGGCACGGCGCTGGCGCGCAGCGCGGCGTCCAGGCCGGCGGTGGGCACTCGGACGATCCGGTGTCGGGCCGTCAGCGGCGCCAGCGCCGCGTCGACCTCGGCCGCGAGGGCCGGGTCCAGGTCGTCGGGCACCACCAGCTCCGCCGGGGCGAGGGCCACCCGGCCGTACGCGGTGAGGCTGTGGTGCGACACGCCCCGGTGTCGGGGGCGGGGGTCGGCGTCGGAGATGCGCAGTGAGCCGACCGGCCGGCCGCCGAGCGTGGCGATCGCGTTGACGGCCTCGCCGACGGCGACGCCGGAGAAACCCCACCGGGTGCCGGTGCCCAGGTTGCCGGGCCCCTGGGCCACGATCGCCACGTCCGCGTCCAGCACGTGGCGGGCGGCGAGCAGGCCGCCGTGCAGGGTGGTGGCCTCCAGGTCGCCGCCGAACGCCTGCCCGACGGTGATCGTCCCGGCCAGCTCGTCGCGCAGCCCGGCGAGCGTGCGGGAGAACCAGGCCGGCAACGCCCCGCCGTCGGTGAGCAGGTACGCCACCCGGGCGTGCGGGGCCTCGGCCCGGATGCCGGCCAGAATCGCCGGCAGCGCCGAGTGCAGGTCGGCGGTGACCACCGGCATCCCACCCAGGTCGTCGGCGTCGGCCAGCAGGGCGCGGTGCGGGCTGGCCTCCTCGTCGACGCCGAGCAGGATCGGCTGCAACGGGGTGTAGCGGGCCTTGACCAGGTGCCCGGCGTCGCGGGTGTCACCGGCGTCCGGCGGGTCCGGCGGCAGCCGGTCCGGCAGGGCCACCACGAGGGCGTACCCGCCGGTGCCCAACCCCATCAGCAGCGCACCGGCGTTGAGCAGCACCCGGTCACCCGGCTCGGGCGTGCCGACCAGCTCGGGATAGGCCAGCGCCCGCATGCGCGTGCCGTCGGGCAGGTCGACGTCGAGTTCCACCGCCCCGGTCCACTGCCGCCGCAGCGCCGCCACCGTCCCCGTCCGCCATCGCACCATGACGGGCACGCTAGCCGCGCGGACCAGCCGGCCCGCGCTCGGGTCGGCCCGCCCCTCAGGCGGGGTCGGGCTCGCCGCCGGCGTCCGCGCTCGGCCTGGCCTGGGTGTCGCGCGCCCGCCCGGCGGCTCCCGGCAGCGAGCGGGTCGGGTCGAGGAAGACGTAGCGGATCTCCGGGTACCGGCCGGTGAGCCGCCGCTCGGCCTCGTCGGCGGTGGCCTCGATGGCCGCGCCGGTGGCCTCGTCACGGAAGTCGACCTTCGCGGCGACGAGGATGTCGTCCGGGCCGAGCTGCATCGTCAGCAGGGTGTCGATGCGCTCGACCTCGGGCAGCCCGGCCAGGTCGCGTTCGATCTCGCGGCGCAGCCGCTCCGGGACGGCCCGGCCGACCAGCAGCGACAGGTTGTTGCTGGCCAGGATCCCGGCGACGGCCAGCAGCAGCAACCCGATCAGGATCGACGCGATGCCGTCCCACACCTCGTCGCCGGTGGCCTGGGACAGGCCGACGCCGAGCGCGGCCAGCAGCAGGCCGATCAGGGCCGCGCTGTCCTCCAGGAAGACCGCCTTGACGGTGGTGTCGGCGGTCAGTCGCAGGAACCGGCGGGGTGTGGTGTCCCAGCGCTGGGACTCGCGGCGGACCTGCCGCACGGCCCGGGCCAGCGAGATCGACTCGATGACGAACGACACCGCGAGGACGATGTACGAGATCAGATAGTTGCCGCTGTGCTCGTGCACGAGGATGGTGGTGACACCGTGGGTGACGGCGAAGCCGGCGCCGGCCACGAAGGTGAACATGGCGGCGAAGAACGCCCAGACGTAGCTCTCCTTGCCGTACCCGAAGGGGTGTCGTTGGTCGGCCGGGCGGGCCCCGCGGCGCAGCGCCTGGAACAGCAGCACCTCGGTGGTCGTGTCGGCGACCGAGTGCGCCGCCTCGGAGAGCATCGCGGCCGACCCGGAGATCAGCCCGGCGACCAGCTTGGCGATCGCGATGGCGAGGTTGGCGGCGCCCGCGACGACCACGGTGCCGACGCTCTCGCTCTCGGTATTCATCTCGCCCTGCGACATGAGGGCAACACTATGGCCGCGGGCGGCGACGCGCCGGGGGAGGGGTCCGATCCGAACAAGTGTGCGGCATGCCCGCGTGGGTGCACGCCTGCGCCGCGTCGGCTGCTAGCGTCTACCCGTGTCGCGGACCCGCACCGAACGCCTGGTCAACCTGGTGATCTGCCTCCTGTCCACGCGACGGTTCCTGACCGCCGCGCAGATCGCCGCGACCGTGCCCGGCTACGAGCACGACCCCGACGACGCGCGCGACCACGAGGCGTTCCAGCGCAAGTTCGAGCGGGACAAGGCCGAGCTGCGCGAGCTGGGCGTCCCGCTGGAGACCGGCACGGCCAGCGTCTTCGACGCCGAGCCCGGCTACCGCATCGCCCACCGCGAGTACGCGCTGCCCGACATCCCCCTGGAACCCGACGAGGCCGCCGCGGTCGGCATCGCCGCCCGCCTGTGGCAGCACGCCGGGCTGGCCGCCGCCGCGTCGTCCGGGCTGGCCAAGCTGCGCGCCGCCGGGGTGGACGTCGACCCGCAGGCCACCCTCGGCATGGAGCCGATGGTCACCGTCGATCCCGCGTTCGCGCCGCTGACCGCCGCCGCGCGGGACCGCCGCGAGGTCGGGTTCGACTACCGGGTGCCCGACCGGGACGCCCCCAGCCGCCGCCGGCTGCAACCGTGGGGCGTGGTCTGCTGGCGCGGGCGGTGGTACGTGGTCGGCCACGACCTGGACCGCGCGGCGACCCGCTGCTTCCGCCTGTCCCGGGTGGTCGGCGCGGTCCGGGTGACCGGCGCACCCGGCGCGTACGAGCCGCCGGCCGGCGTCGACCTGATCAGCCACGTGGCCCGCTGGTCCGGGCCGGTGGAGCGCACCGGCCGGGCCACCGTGCTGGCGACGCCCGGGCGGGCCGCCGGCCTGCGTCGCTGGGCGGTGCAGGTGACCGCCGGGCCGGACGGCGACCAGCTGGTCCTGCCGTACGCCGACCCGGACTCTCTGGCCGGCCAGCTCGTCGGGTACGGCCCGGACGTGCGGGTGCTCGACCCGCCGGAGGTCCGCGAGGCGGTCATCCAGCGACTCAAGGAGATCGCCGTCCGGCACGACGAGCTGACCGTCTCCGGGGGTGCCCGGTGACCCGCCCGGCCGCCCGCGGCGGTTCCCGCGCCTCCGCCGACCGACTGGCGCGGCTGCTCAACCTGGTTCCCTACCTGCTGGCCCGGCCCGGCATCGAGATCGCCGAGGCGGCCGGTGACCTGGGCGTCACCGAACGACAGCTCCGGGAGGACCTGGAGCTGCTGTGGGTGTGTGGGCTGCCCGGTTACGGCCCCGGTGACCTGATCGACATGGCGTTCGACGGCGACCGGGTGACCATCACCTACGACGCCGGCATCGACCGGCCGCTGCGGCTCACCCCCGACGAGGCCCTCGCGCTCGTGGTGGCGCTGCGGATGCTCGCCGAGACCCCAGGCGTGGCCAACCGGGAGGCCATCGAGCGGGCCCTCGCGAAGATCGAGGACGCCGCCGGTGACCTGGTGGGCGCACCGGTCGCGGTCCGGCTGCCCGGGGACACCCGGCGGGTCGAGGCGCTGCGCTCGGCCGTGGAGGGCGGAAAGGCGCTGCGGATCACCTACTACACCGCGGCCCGGGACGAGACCACCGAGCGCGTCGTCGACCCGCTGCGGATGCTGATGGTCGGCGGTCGGGCGTACGTGGAGGCGTGGTGCCGGCGCGCGGAGGCGGTCCGGCTGTTCCGGGCCGACCGGATCGACGCGATCACCGAACTGGACGAGCCGGCCACCGTCCCGCCGCAGGCTGTCCCGCACGACCTCACCGAGGGTGTCTTCCGGCCGTCGCCCGACCTGCCGCTGATCACACTGCGGATCGGGCGGGGCGAGCGGTGGATCACCGAGTACTACCCGTGCGAGCGGGTCGAGGCCGGCGACGGCGACCAGTGGCTCGTGTCGCTGCGGGTGACCGACCTGGGGTGGGCGCGGCGGTTCGTGCTGGGCCTCGGCCCGGACGTCACAGTGGTCGCCCCGGTCGAGCTGGCCGAACAGGTCCGGGCGACAGCCGCCGCCGCGCTCGACGCGTACGCCGTGCCGGCGGCTGTTCCCCGGCGTGCGCCGGCCGATTCCGTGCCGGCCGGCGTGCCGTCGGGCGATCCGGCGGTGGCCGCCCGCACCCAGTAGGCTGACCGGCGTGCTGATCTGGATCGTGCTCGCGGTGGTGCTGCTCCCGCTCGTGGCGCTCGCGCTGGCCGTCCGCCCGGTGCTGAGCCGGCTGCCCCAGCTGCGCCGCGCCGCGGTGGCGTTGCAGCGGCGGGCCACCGAGGCGGAGTCGCTCCGGGAGACCGCCGAGGCGTTGCAGCAGCGCGCCGAGGGTGTCCAGCGCCAGCTCGACACCGCCCAGCAGCGACTCGCCGTGATCAAGGCCAAGCGCGGCTGACCGACCTCTGTCGGCCACCGTCGTCCCCCGGCCGGGTGGCGATGGTTGACTGATCATCGCGGTTGGTCAAGACTTCACCGGCCGGGCCCTGATCATCATCCCCGGCAGGTGGCATTCGGTCCATCCACACGTACGATGGGCTGCGTATCACCCCCCGGACACAGAGCGACTGGAGCTTCTCATGGGTGCCCTCAAGCCGTGGCACATCGCAGTTCTCGTGGTTGTGCTGATCCTGCTCTTCGGTGCGAAGCGGCTTCCCGACGCGGCCCGCTCGCTGGGTCGCTCGCTGCGGATCATCAAGGCCGAGACCAAGAGCCTGCAGGACGACGACCGCGACCTGGCCGAGAAGGCCGACGCGCAGGCCGGCTACCAGCCGCTGCCGCCGCACGCCGGCCAGCAGGCGCCGTACGCCGGGCAGCCGCAGCAGGCGCCGTACCAGCAGGCGCCGGCGCAGCAGCCGGTCGTCGACCCGGTGCACCGCGTCCGCGACAACTGACCGAAGGGCCCCACCACCGTGGCCTTCGCCCTGCGTAAGCGCGGCCCGAGCACCTTCGAACGGGCCGCCGACGGCTCGATGACGCTCATCGAGCACGTCCGTGAGCTGCGCAACCGTCTCTTCCGCGCGTCGCTGGCAATCATGATCGGCTTCGGCTTCGGTATCTGGCTGGCCGAGCCGGTCCGGGTGCTGCTGTCGAAGCCGTACTGCGATCTGCCCGGGTCGGTCGACCCGGAGACCAACAAGTGCCTGTTCGTCCAGCTCGGTCCGGCGGACGTCTTCCTGCTGAACCTGAAGATCGGCCTGTGGGTGGGCCTGATCATCGCGGCGCCGATCTGGCTCTACCAGCTCTGGGCGTTCATCGCGCCCGGGCTACACCGGCACGAGCGGCGCTACGCCTACGCCTTCACGGCCCTGGCGGCACCGCTCTTCGCCGCCGGCGCGGTGCTGGCGTTCTTCGTCACCGCCAAGGGCCTCGAGTTCCTGATGAACGTGTCCGGCGACGACATCTCGACCACCCTGGAAGTCACCCGCTACATCTCGTTCGTCACCAACCTGATCCTGCTGTTCGGTGTGGCGTTCGAGTTCCCGCTGGTCGTGCTGATGCTCAACTTCGTCGGCCTGGCGAGCGCGAAGCGGCTGCTCAGCTGGTGGCGGGTGGCGATCTTCGTGTTCTTCGCGTTCTCCGCCGTGGTCACCCCCACCCCGGACCCGTTCGGGATGACCGCCCTGGCGGTCTGCCTCTCCGCGCTCTACTTCGGCGCGGTGGGCGTCGCGTTCATCAACGACAAGCGGCGTGGGCGGGGCAAGGAAATCTACGCCGGTCTCGACGACGACGAGGTCTCGCCGCTGGAGTTCGACACGGACCCGGTCGTGGCCGGGCAGCGGGTCGACGCGACCGCGCCGATCGGTGCGCCCGAGCCGATCGCGAAGCCGGCGCCCATCGAACGCCGCTACGACGACATGACCTGACGGCCCCGCGCCGCCGGAGTCCACCGACGCCGTCCCCGCCTGCCGGGGGCGGCGTCGTCGCGTCAGCGGCCCCGTCAGACGCTCACCCCACGCGCCGGCGGTGAGACTGATCGTGACGTCGGCCGCCCCTGGTGAACGGCGGGTGTCCGACCGGTACGGTGCTGCCCGTGACCGCAGACGATCACCTGCCCGGCCCGCCCACCGACGGGCCGGTCGAGCGCACCCCGCCCGCCCGCGACTCGGTCGACCGCGCCCGGGACGAGGGTGGCCCGGTGGCCGTGCTCGCCAACCCCACGGCCGGTCGGGGGCGGCACCGGGCGCTGCTGCCCCGACTGCTGGACGGGCTGGCCGCCGCCGGCCGCCCGGTCCGGTTGCTGTCGGCGTCCAGTCCGGACGAGGCGGAGGCGGCGTGTCGTACCGCGATCGCCGACGGCGTCGGCGCGCTGGTCGCGATCGGCGGGGACGGCACCGTACACCGGGCCATGCAGGCCGTCGCCGGCACCGACGTGCCGTTCGGGCCGGTACCGGCCGGCACCGGCAACGACTTCGCCCTCGACACCGGCTTTCCGGCCGATCCCGTCGCCGCCGTGGCGGTGATCGCCGAGGCGCTGCGCGCCGGCCGGACCCGCGTCGTCGACCTGGCCCGGATGACCGGCGCCGACGGGGCCGAGCGCTGGTACGGCGCCGTCCTCGCGGCGGGCTTCGACGCGATCGTCAACGAGCGCGCCAACCGGATGCGCTGGCCGCGCGGCGCCCGCCGGTACGACCTGGCGATCGTGGTCGAGCTGGCCCGGCTCCGGCCCCGCCGCTACACGCTGCGCCTGGACGGGGTGCCGCACGAGATGGACGCGGTGCTGGTGGCGGTGGGCAACTGCCCGACGTACGGCGGTGGGATGCGGATCTGCCCCGACGCCGATCCGACCGACGGGCTGCTGGACGTGGTGGTGGCCGGTCGGGTCGACCGGCGGACCCTCATCCGGGTCAAGCCGCGCATCTACCAGGGCACCCACGTGAGTCACCCGCTGGTGAGCAGCTACCGGGCCCGCACCGTGGAGCTGGCCGCCGACGACATCGTCACGTACGCCGACGGGGAACGCTCGCTGCGCCTGCCGGTGACGATCACTGCCGTGCCGGGGGCGCTGCGACTGCTGCTCTGACCCGTACCGCGCCGATGCTGGCGGCGATGACCAGCACGATGGCGGCGCATTCCAGCAGCGTCAGCGCCTGCCGCAGCACCAGCCATCCGGCGAGGGTGGCGATGGCCGGGCCGAGGCTCATCAGCACCGCGAAGGTGGCGGTGGGCATCCGGCGCAGCGCCAGCAGCTCCAGGGTGTACGGGAGCCCGGAGGCGAGCACCGCGAGGGCGGTGCCCAGCGCCAGCACCTCCGGGTCGAGCAGGACGGCGCCGCCGTCGACGATGCCCAGCGGCAGGGTGACCAGCGCGGCGAGGGTCAGCGCGAGGGCCAGCCCGTCCGCGCCCGGGAACCGGCCGCCGACCCGCGCGCTGAGCACGATGTACGCCGCCCACATCGCGCCCGCGCCGAACGCGAAGGCCACCCCCGCCGGGTTGAGCCGGTCGAAGCCGCCCTGCCCGAGCAGCGCCACCCCGGCCAGCGCGAGCCCGGCCCAGCACCAGCTCGCCAGCCGACGGGCGGTGAACACCGACAGCGCCAGTGGGCCGAGCACCTCCAGGGTCACCGTCGGGCCGAGCGGGATCCGCTCGATGGCCTGGTAGAACAGCGAGTTCATGCCGGCCAGGGCCAGCCCGAACGCGCCGGCCGCGAGCCAGGCCGAGCGGTCGTACCCCCGAAGCCGGGGCCGGCACACGATGAGCAGCAGCACCGCCGAGATCGTCAACCGCAGGGTGACCGCCCCGGCCACCCCGGTACGCGGAAAGAGCAGCGCGGCCAGGGCGGAGCCGAACTGCACCGACAGCGCCCCGCCGAGCACCAGCCCCACGGCGAGGACGCCGCCGCGGCGCTGCGGGGGCGCGTCGGCCGGGCGCGTTGCGGGCAGCAGGGTCTCCGTCACGAGCACGACGCTAGGCGGTCAGCCCGCAGGGCTCTCCGGCGGTGTCGACCGTCGGGAAGAACGCGAGCCGCGTCGCCCGGCTGGTGGCGAGCGGGTCGCGCTTCGGGGATACGAGAGCGTCGATGGGCCAGCTATCCTGCTCGGACCGGTATTGATCCACAGTTGGGAGCTGGCATGCGCCTCGCCATGGTCACGGTCTCCGCTTCGCCGCGAGGGCACGCCCGGCACTGATCGGGCGCCGCCGGAGATCACCTCCGGGGGTCTGGTGCTCCTCGCCGCGGAGCGGTCCCACGACGACCGTTTCCTTCCCTGGCTCGAGGAGCTCTTGTGCGTGCCCTTATATCCGCGCGTCTCGGCGCGGACTTCACCAAACTGTGGACCGCTGCGGCGGTGTCCAACGTCGGCGACGGTGTCACCATGGCCGCCGGCCCGCTGCTGGTCGCCTCCGTCAGCGACAACCCGGCCCTCATCGCCGGCGCCGTCTTCGCGCAGCAACTGCCCTGGCTGCTGTTCGCCCTGGTCAGCGGTGCCTACGTCGATCGGCTCGACCGTCGCCGTCTGGTCGTGGTCGTCAACCTCGCCCGCGCCGCGGCCCTGGTGGCGTTGTCGATGACCATCGCGACCGGAACCGTCTCGGTGGCCGTCATCTACGCGGTGCTCTTCCTTCTGGGTACGGGCGAAACCCTCGCGGACACCGCGCTGGGTGCCCTGCTCCCGGCGGTGGTCGCCCCGGAGGAACTGCCGCGCGCCAACGCTCGGCTCTACGCGAGCTTCACCATCGGTAACCAGTTCGTCGCGAAGCCGCTGGGCGCGTGGTTGTTCGTCGTCGCGGCGGCGGTGCCGTTCGGGGTCGACGCGCTCACCTTCGCGACGTCCGCAGCGCTGATCGCGGGCATCCGGCGCGTCCCCGTCGTTGGCGATCCGCCTCGGCGGGCCTCGCTGCGTGCCGAGGTCGCCGCCGGCGTGCGGTGGTTGTGGCGGCACCGACTGCTGCGGACCCTCGCCGTGAGCATGGGACTGGGCAACATCGCGTTCGGTGCCGCGTTCGCCGTGTTCGTGCTCTACTGCCGGGAGCGCCTGGGTGTATCCGCCGTCGGCTACGGATTTCTGTTGTCCGCGTTCGCGGTCGGCGGCCTGGTCGGCACCGCAGTCGCCACGATGCTCACGCGCGCGCTCGGCAGCGCCACCGTGTTGCGTGCCGGCCTGGTGATCGAGGTCGTGACGCACGTGTGCCTCGCGACCACGACGACACCGTGGGTCGCCGCCGTCGTGCTGGTCGTGTTCAGCATCCATGCCATGGTGTGGGGCATCACCGTCACCTCGGTCCGGCAACGGGTCGTGCCTGCGCACCTGCGCGGCCGGGTCGGCAGCGTGTACGCATTGCTGGATCTCGGCGGCGCGGCGCTGGGCTCGCTCCTCGGCGGCCTGTTCGCCAGCGCCTGGGAGATCACCACACCGTTCTGGATCGCCGCCGTCGCGATGGCGGCGATCGCCGCCATCGCCTGGCGGCCCCTGCGGGAGGCGGTCGCCTGAGCGGCCGGCCCCGAACGACGGCGAGCTTCCGCCGTTCGGGGCCGGCCGCCCCGGCGTGGCCCTTCGACCCCGCACGCACCGGAGCGCGGGACACGGCCGTAGGTGTTCGCCGACGCGGTGCTACCGGCGTACGGTCTTGGGTATGACCAGCGCGATGCGGAAGCTGTCCATCTCCGTCCCACCCGACGTGGCGGAGCGCCTGGAGCACGAGTCCAACGCCAGCGCGTACATCACCCAGGCCGTCCGGGACCGGATGCGTCTGGACGCCCTGGACGCGGAGCTGGCCCACCAGGGCATCCAGATCACCGAGCAGGGTGTGGCCGAGGCGCGCGCCCGTCGTGCCGCCGTTGAGGCCGACTGGTCGCCGGAGCGCCGGAATGCGCTGCGTGAGCGGGCACGCCAACACCTGCTGGACACCACCGACCAGCCGGCCGCGTGAGCGCCGCGGACGACCGGCCGGTTCGGCTCGTGCTGGATCGGTCAGCGCTGCTGGCTTATCTGGCGGGGTCGGTGCATGTCGGGGAGCCGCTGCACGAGGTCATCCAGGACCGCAACAGGTTCGGTGTCACCGCCGTGACCGCGGCGGAGGCCCTGGCGATCGTCAGCGACCCGAAGGAACGGGCGACCCTGCACCGGCTGCTGACCCTGGACGCCTGTGCGGTGCTCTCCACCGAGGGGCGCTCCTGGCACGAGCTCAGCTACTGGCGGACGGTGACGGGTCGGGCCGATCTCGCCACCACGGTGCTGGCCGTACTCGACCATGACGCCTCGATCCTGACCGGGGAGGACCGGTACGGCGACGGCGAGCTGCCGGTCATCCACATCCCGACCTGACGGTTTCCGCGGGCGCGGCTCAGGTCGGCAGGGCCAGGTCCAGGACCGCGCCGAGGCCGTTCTCCCGGCCCGGGTCGGCGGCCGGGAGCACCAGCACCGCGCAGCCGGCGGCGACGGCGCCCGCGTCCGCCGGACTGTCGCCGACCATCAGCGTCTGCTCGGGGTCGACGCCGAGCATCCCGCACGCCCGCCAGAAGATCGCCGGGTCGGGCTTGCAGCGCCCCACCTCGTACGACAGCACGAACGCGTCGACGAGGTCGGTCAACCCCCAGGCGTCGAAGTGCGGCCGCAGGTCGAAGCCGATGTTGCTGACCACCGCCACCCGCACACCGGCGTCGCGCAGCGCGGCCAGCGTGGGAGCGGTGTCCGGGTACGGCAGCCAGCCCTCGGCGACGAGCAGCCGCTCGTAGAGCGCGTCGGCGAAACCCTCGATGCCCGCGTCCACGGTTTCGGCCAGCCCCGTGTACGCACCCCGGTGCGCGTGCGCGTAGAGGTCCCGGTCGGCCCACAGCTCGGCCAGCCGGGGCGGCACCCGGGCCGGCAGGGGGCCGCCCGCGCGGCCGGCGGTGAGCAGCCGGTCGGCCAGCGAGGTGGCGCGAACCCGGTCCAGGGTGACCCCGCACGCGGCGGCGGCTTCGATGACCCACTGTCGGGGCTCCTCCACCTGGGCCAGGGTGCCGTGGAAGTCGAAGAGCACCGCCTTGACGGGCCGTCGGGACGCCCGCGGGGCGCTGGCGTCCGCGACGCTGCCCGGCGGACTGGTCTGGGGCGGTTCGGCATGGTCCGGCACGCCGTGCACCCTACCGACCCCCGCCGACGGCCCCTCGGGACGGCCTTGTGGGGTGCACTGTCCCGGCACGCACTAATCTTGGTGCCATGTCGAGCCCCGCCGAGCGGTACGCAGCGGCGCGCCGCCGGGCCGCGCAGACCGCGCAGTTCCCGGCACTGGACGAGTTCGCCCTGGACCTGGGGTTCGATCTCGACGACTTCCAGCGCGAGGCGTGTCAGTCGTTGGAGCGGGGCAGCGGCGTGCTGGTCTGTGCCCCCACCGGCGCGGGTAAGACCGTGGTCGGCGAGTTCGCCGTACACCTGGCGCTGCGCGGGCGGCCCGACGACCCGGCGGCGGCCGACGACGCCGCGACGCCACCGACCCGGCGCAAGTGCTTCTACACCACGCCGATCAAGGCGCTGTCCAACCAGAAGTACCACGATCTGGTCGCCCGGTACGGCGCCGAGCAGGTCGGCCTGCTCACCGGCGACAACGCGATCAACGGCGACGCGCCCGTGGTGGTGATGACCACCGAGGTGCTGCGCAACATGCTCTACGCGGGGTCCAGCACCCTGCAGGGGCTGGCGTACGTGGTGATGGACGAGGTGCACTACCTCGCCGACCGGTTCCGCGGCGGCGTGTGGGAAGAGGTGATCATCCACCTGCCCGCCTCGGTCACCCTGGTCTCGCTGTCGGCGACCGTGTCCAACGCCGAGGAGTTCGCCGACTGGTTGGTCACCGTGCGCGGCGAGACCGCCGTGGTGGTCAGCGAGCACCGGCCGGTGCCGCTGTGGCAGCACATGCTGGTCGGCAAGCGGATGTTCGACCTGTTCCACGACGCCGACGCCGCCCGCAAGCACGACGTGCACCCGGAGCTGCTGCGCTACACCCGCGACACCGTGCGCCGCCTGGAGCTGGGGGAGGGGCGCAGCGCCGGGCCGGGCGCCGGCCGGCGCGGCCCCCGCTGGCGTGGGCCGATGCGCCCGGACATCGTCGACCGGCTGGACCGCGAAGGGCTGCTGCCGGCGATCCTGTTCATCTTCAGCCGGGCCGGCTGCGCCGCCGCCGTGCAGCAGTGCCTGGCCGCCGGGCTGCGGCTCACCTCGCCCGAGGAGCGGGCCGAGATCCGCCGGGTGGTCGAGTCCCGGGTCACCGCCATCCCCGGCGAGGACCTGACGGTGCTGGGCTACTGGGAGTGGCTCGACGGGTTGGAGCGTGGCCTCGCGGCCCACCACGCCGGCATGCTGCCGGTGTTCAAGGAGATCGTCGAGGAGCTGTTCGTCCGGGGTCTGGTCAAGGCGGTCTTCGCCACCGAGACCCTGGCGTTGGGCATCAACATGCCGGCCCGCTGCGTGGTCCTGGAACGGCTGGTCAAGTACAACGGCGAGGCGCACGTCGACCTGACCCCGGGGGAGTACACCCAGCTCACCGGCCGTGCCGGTCGGCGTGGCATCGACGTCGAGGGGCACGCCGTCGTGGTGTGGTCCCCGGAGACCGACCCACGGCACGTGGCCGGGCTCGCCTCCACCCGCACCTATCCGTTGCGCTCCAGCTTCCGGCCCTCGTACAACATGGCGGTGAACCTGGTCGGCACGGTCGGCGCGGAGCCCGCCCGGGCGCTGCTGGAGTCCTCGTTCGCCCAGTTCCAGGCCGACCGGTCGGTGGTCGGCCTGGCTCGGCAGGTGCAGCGCAACACCGAGACCATCGAGGCGTACGGCGCGGAGGCCGCCTGCCACCACGGCGACTTCGACGAGTACTTCGCGCTGCGGGTGGCGATCGCCGACCGGGAGAAGGCCATCGCCCGGCAGGGGCAGACCCAGCGCAAGGCCGCCGCCGTGGCGTCGCTGGAGCGCCTGCGGGTCGGCGACGTGATCCGCGTGCCGTCGGGCCGGCGGGCCGGCCTGGCCGTCGTGCTGGACCCGGCGACCGGTGGTTTCGGCGAACCTCGTCCGCTGGTGCTCACCCAGGACCGCTGGGCGGGGCGGGTCAGCCCCGGCGACTTCACCACCCCGGCCGAGGTGCTGGCCCGCATCCGGGTGCCCAAACACTTCAACCACCGCTCGCCGGGTGCCCGGCGGGACCTGGCCGCCGAGGTCAGCGGCACCGGCCTGGACCGGCACGGCGGTCGCCGCGGTGGCCGCTCCCGGCAGGCGCCCGGCGAGGACCACCGGCTCACCCAACTCCGCACCGAGCTGCGTAACCATCCCTGCCACGCCTGCCCGGAGCGCGAGGAGCACGCCCGCTGGGCGGAGCGGCGCCGTCGGCTGGAGCGGGACACCGAGGAGCTGCGCGAGCGGGTGTCCGGGCGCACCGGGTCCCTCGCGCGGACCTTCGACCGGATCGTCGCGCTGCTGACCGACCGTGGTTACCTCGCCCGCGACGGCGTGGTCACCGACGCCGGTCGGATGCTCGGCCGGATCTGGACGGAAGCGGATCTGCTGGTCGCCGAGTGTCTGCGCCGACGGGTGTGGGACGGGCTCTCCCCGGCCGAGCTGGCCGCCGCGGTGTCCGTGGTGGTCTTCGAGGCGCGTCGCGACGTCGACGAGCGGGCGTCGCTGCCGCGCGGCCCGGTGGCCGACGCCGTCGACGAGACGCTGAAGCTGTGGGGTGAGATCGAAGCCGACGAGGCGGCGCGCGGTCTGGCCGCGACCCGGGAGCCGGATCTGGGCTTCGCCTGGCCGGTCTACCGGTGGGCGCGGGGCGAGGCGCTGGCCAAGGTGCTCGGCAGCGGGCACGAGATCGACGGGGAGATGCCGGCCGGTGACTTCGTCCGGTGGGCCCGGCAGGTGGTCGACCTGCTCGGTCAACTTGCCGACTCCGGCGGCGCCTCGCCGGAGCTGCGCTCCACCGCCCGACAGGCGATAGCGGCCATCAACCGGGGCGTGCTGGCGTACCACACCTCCGCCTGATCATCATTTTCGGTCAGCATCGCCCGCGAACCGACGCATCGGACGGTCACCGCGACGGCACCCCCCGAACAGCCCGGGGGGCGCTGTTGCGCCTGGTCGGGGCACCCCTGATCATTGCCCGAGCGCCGTACTTACGCGCCGGTAACGAATGGGGGAGAGGACCGCCGTGGCGGACATCAATCACTTTGAGTACGGGTGGATCACACCCGCGCTGAGCTACGCGCTGTCCGTGCTCGGCTCGATCCTCGGGCTCGTCTGCGCCGGTCGCATCCGTACCGCCCGTACCGCCGGTCAGCGCGCCTGGTGGGGTCTGCTGGCCGCCTGGGCGCTCGGCGGCACCGCCATCTGGGCGATGCACTTCATGGCCATGCTCGGCTTCGCCGTCGGCGGCACCCGCATCCGGTACGACGTGCCCCTCACCGCCGCCAGCACCGCCATCGCGGTGGTCGCGGTCGGTATCGGCCTGGCCATCGTCGGCACCGGCCGGCTGAATCCGGTACGCCTCGTCGCCGGTGGCGTCTTCACCGGCGTCGGCGTCGCCGCCATGCACTACACCGGCATGGCGGCGATGCGCCTCAACGGCAGCCTCGGCTACGACAGCACCCGCGTCATCCTCTCGGTGGTCGTCGCGGTCGTCGCCGCCACCGTCGCGCTGTGGCTCGCGATGACCGTCCGTCGCCCACTGGCGATCTTCGCGTCCGCGCTGGTCATGGGCGTCGCCGTGAACGGCATGCACTTCACCGGCATGAGCGCGCTCTCGGTGCACCTGCACGAACGTGCGGACGGGGTGACCGGCACCAGGGTGAGCGCGTTGCTGGTGCCGATCATCGTGGCGGTGATCTTCGGGGTGGTCGGGCTGCTCTACGCCCTGCTCGCCGCGCCCACCGACGACGACCGGGCCGCCGCCGCGTACCTCGACGCGCGCCGGGGACCGGAGCCGGCCCCGGCTGCGCCGGTGGCCGCTCCGGACCCGGTCGGGCTGCGTGCGCGCTCCACCCTGGGGCACCCCGGCACCCCGTTCCCGTCGCGCCGGGACACCCCGCCGCGCTGACGTTCAGCACCCGGGGAGGGAGTGATCAGGCCACCGGGACCCGGTCCAGGAAGCCGAGCACCTGGCTGAGCTGCCCGTTGCCGTCCAGCACGGCGACGTCGAAGCCCACGACCGGCGCCTCGACCCCGTCGGGCCCCAACTCCCAGGTGAACCGGACCTGGTCGTGGTGGCCGTCGACCGGGCCGGCCAGCCGGAACGTCATGCCGGGAAACTGGCCCTGCACCGCCGCGATCGTCGCGTCGATCGCCTCCCGGCCCTCGGCGACGGTGAGCGGGTCGACGTAGCGGGCGTCGGGGGCCCACACGTCAGCGATCTGCGTGCGGCGACGGGCCAGGTCGGTCTCGTTCCAGATCGCGATGTACCGCTCGGCCAGCGCGTCGAAGCTCGTAGCCATGGCTCTCTCCTCATCGTCGGGTGACGAGCGGCGGTGGGCGCCGCTCTCGGGAGAGATGGTTGCGGCCCGCCCGGGGCGCTGTCGATTACGTCGGAGGTAATGGTCCGTGCGCCGGCGCGATCACTAGGGTCGGTCGCGTGACGACGACCAGGCCGGTACGACGGGTCGGCGAGCTGCTGCGCGACTGGCGCCAGAGCCGCCGGATGAGCCAACTCGACCTGTCGATCGAGACGGGGATCTCCGCTCGCCATCTGAGCTTCGTGGAGACCGGGCGGTCCCGGCCGAGCCCCGAGCTGATCCTGCGGCTCGCCGAGCAGCTCGACGTACCGCTGGCGGACCGCAACACCATCCTGCTCGCCGGCGGGTACGCGCCCGCCTACCCCCGCCACGAGCTGGACGACCCGGAGCTGGCCCCGGTGCGTGCCGCCGTACGGCGGATCCTCGACGGCCACGGCCCGTACCCGGCGGCGCTCATCGACCGGCACTGGCAACTCGTCGAGGCCAACCCCGCCGTGGCGTTGTTCACCGACGGCGCGGCGCCGCACCTGCTCGTCCCTCCGGTCAACGTCCTGCGGCTCAGCCTGCACCCCGACGGCATGGCCCCGCGGATCGGCAACCTGCCCGAGTGGCGTACGCACCTGCTCACCCGGCTGCGCCAGACGGCCGCCGCCACCGGCGACGCGGCCCTGCACGACCTGTACGAGGAGCTGCGCGGCTATCCCGGCGGCAACGGCCATTCGCAGGCTTTGGACGACCCGGTCTCGCGGGTCGCCGTCGGACTCCGGTACCGCCACCACGGCCGGGAACTGTCCTTCCTCAGCACCACCACCGTGTTCGGCACCCCGCTGGATGTCACCGTCGCCGGGCTGGCCGTCGAGTCGTTCTTCCCCGCCGACGCGGCGACGCTGCGCGCCCTCGGCGTACGGGGCGGCGACGAGGTCCCACCGAGCTGACCGAGGTGCTCCCGCTGTGCCGGTCGCGGGGCGTGTCGGTGTTGAATGCGGGGGTGTCCGCCACCCGCCGGTCAGCCCGGACACAGAGGAGAGTGAGATGAACTTCCAGCGCCTCGGCCCGAGCGGCCAGGAGATCCCGGTCGTCCAGCGCGACGGTACGACCTTCGACCTGCGGCCGCTCACCGCAGACCTGGACGGGGCGTTCTGGGCGTCGGACGGGATCGCGCGGACGCGGGTCGCGCTCGACAGTGGCGAGCTGGCCGAGCTGCCCGACGCGGACAGCCTGCGGGTGGGTGCTCCCATCGCCCGACCTCACAAGATCGTCTGCATCGGACTCAACTACCGCGATCACGCGGCGGAGACGGGTGCGGCGCTGCCGGCCGAGCCGGTGGTCTTCATGAAGGACCCGATGACGATCGTCGGGCCGTACGACGACGTTCTCGTTCCGCGCGGCTCGACGAAGACCGACTGGGAGGTCGAACTCGCGGTCGTCGTCGGCACGACCATCCGCTACGCCGACTCCCCGCAGGAGGCCATGCGGCACATCGCGGGGTACGCGGTGTCGCACGACGTCTCCGAGCGGGCGTTCCAGTTGGAGCGCGGGGGCCAGTGGGACAAGGGCAAGAGCTGCGAGACCTTCAACCCGCTGGGGCCGAGCCTCGTGCCGGCCGACGAGGTCGACGACCCGCAGTCGCTGGCGCTGCGGTTGTGGGTCAACGGGGTTCTCCGCCAGGACGGGTCCACCAAGGACATGATCTTCCCGGTCGCGCACGTCGTCTGGTACCTCAGCCAGTTCATGGTCCTGTACCCCGGCGACGTCATCAACACGGGCACGCCCGCCGGGGTGGCGCTGGGCCTTCCGGACCACCCGTACCTGCGCGCCGGCGACGTGGTGGAGCTGGAGGTCGCCGGCCTGGGGCGGGCACGCCAGACGTTGGTGGCGGCATGAGCGCGGAGTTCGCCGGGCTGGCCGCGCTGGTCACGGGAGGCGCCTCCGGCATCGGCCGCGCCACCGCCGTGGAGTTGCGCGAGCGGGGGGCCCGGGTGGCCGTCCTCGACCTCGACCCGAGCGGCCTGCCGGAGGGCATCGCCGGCATCGCCGCCGACGTGTCGAGCCGCCCGTCGGTGCAACAGGCTGTCGCCGCGGCCGCCGACGCGCTCGGCGGCATCGACGTGGTGGTCAACAACGCCGGGATCGGCGCGACCGGGACCGTCGCCGACCAGACCGACGACGAGTGGCACCACGTGCTCGACGTCAACGTGGTCGGCATGGCGCGCGTCGTCAGCGCGGCCCTGCCCTGGCTGCGCCGCTCGGAGCACGCGTCGGTCGTCAACCTCTCGTCCATCGCCGCGCTCAACGGACTGCCCGGCCGGGCGCTCTACTCGGCCAGCAAGGGCGCCGTGCTGTCGCTGACCCTCGCCATGGCCACCGACCACGTCCGCGAGGGCATCCGGTTCAACTGCGTCTGCCCCGGCACGGCCGACACGCCCTGGGTGGGACGACTGCTGGCGCAGGCGGACGACCCGGCCGCCGAGCGCCTGGCGTTGCAGGCCCGCCAGCCCATCGGACGACTGGTCACGCCGCAGGAGGTCGCGAACGCGATCGTCTACCTCGCGTCGCCGCTCGCGGCGTCGACCACGGGTACGGTGTTGGACGTCGACGGTGGCCTCACCCATCTGCGGGTCCGGCCGTGACGACGGGCGGGGGTGTGCGGTGCGGATCGCGCTGTTCGTGACCTGCCTGGCCGACACCATGTTCCCGCAGGCGGCCACCGCGACGGTGCGGCTGCTGGAGCGGCTCGGCCACGAGGTGGTCTTCCCGCCGGAGCAGACCTGCTGCGGGCAGATGCACGTCAACACCGGCTACCAGCGCGAGGCCGTTCCCCTGGTACGCCGGCACGTGCGGGTCTTCGACCCGTACGACGTGATCGTCGCGCCGTCGGGTTCCTGCGTCGGGTCGGTGCGCCACCAGCACGCGATGGTGGCCCGGCGGGCCGGCGACGTACGGCTGGCCAGCCGGGCCGAGTCGGTGGCCGAGCGGACGTACGAGCTGTCGGAGCTGCTCGTCGACGTGCTCGGGGTGACCGACGTGGGCGCGTACTACCCGCACCGGGTCACCTACCATCCGACCTGCCACTCGCTGCGGATGCTGCGGGTGGGTGACCGGCCGCGACAGTTGCTGCGCGCGGTGCGCGGCCTCGACCTGGTCGAGTTGCCGGCGGCGGAGCAGTGCTGCGGGTTCGGCGGCACGTTCGCGGTGAAGAACCCGGAGACGTCCACGGCGATGCTGGCGGACAAGATGCGCCACGTGCTCGCCACCGGCGCCGACGTGTGCGCCGCCGGGGACGTCTCGTGTCTCATGCACATCGGCGGCGGCCTGTCGCGACTGCGGACCGGGGTGCGCACCGTGCACCTCGCCGAGATCCTGGCCTCGACCGAGCAGAGCGGCACGGTCAGCGCCCGATCGGCGGTCCGGTCGTGACCCGCCGGACGTTCCTCGGCATGCCGGCGACCACCCCACCGGTGACCGCGCCGGCGGGCGTGGGGCACCTGCGCGGCGACGAGTCGTTTCCGAGCGCCGCGCGGCGCAGCCTGGCCGACCCGCAACTGCGGCGCAACCTCCGCCACGCCACGTCGACGATCCGGGCCAAGTCCGCGGGTGTGATCGCCGAGCAGGCGGACTGGGAGCAGTTGCGCGCGGCGGGCGCGGCCATCAAGGCCGACACCCTGCACCGCCTGCCCGACCTGCTGGAACAGCTCGAAGAGAAGGTCGCCGACGCCGGCGGCGTGGTGCACTGGGCGGCGGACGCGGTTGAGGCCAACCGGATCGTCACCGACCTCGTCCGCGTGGCCGGCGCGGACCGGGTCATCAAGGTCAAGTCCATGGCGACCCAGGAGATCGGCCTCAACGAGGCCCTCGAAGCGGCCGGGATCACCCCAATCGAGACGGACCTGGCGGAGCTGATCGTGCAGCTCGGCGACGACCGGCCGAGCCACATCCTGGTGCCCGCGATCCACCGCAACCGGGCCGAGATCCGGGAGATCTTCCTCCGCGAGATGCCCGGCGTCGACCCGGCGCTCACCGACGACCCGGCGGCCCTCGCGGCCGCCGCGCGCCGGTTCCTGCGCGAGACGTTCCTGAGTACGCCGGTGGCGGTGTCCGGCGCGAACTTCGCCGTCGCCGAGACGGGCACCCTGGCCGTGGTCGAGTCCGAGGGCAACGGGCGGATGTGCCTGACCCTGCCGGAAACCCTCATCACCGTCATGGGCGTGGAGAAGGTGGTGCCGACCTGGCGGGACCTGGAGGTCTTCCTCCAGCTGCTGCCGCGGGCGTCGACGGGGGAGCGGATGAACCCGTACACCTCGATGTGGACGGGCGTGACCCCGGGCGACGGGCCGCAGGCGTTCCACCTGGTCCTGCTCGACAACGGGCGTAGCGCGGTGCTCGCCGACGAGGTCGGCCGGCAGGCGCTGCGGTGCATCCGCTGCTCGGCGTGCCTCAACGTGTGCCCGGTCTACGAGCGTGCCGGCGGCCACGCCTACGGGTCGGTGTACCCGGGGCCCATCGGGGCGGTGCTGTCGCCCCAGCTCACCGGCATCGAGGACAACGCCTCCCTGCCGTACGCGTCGACGCTCTGCGGCGCCTGCTACGACGCCTGCCCCGTCAAAATCAACATCCCGGAGCTGCTGGTGCACCTGCGTGCCGAGGCCGTCGAGTCACGACCGCGGCCCACCGCCGAGTCGATCGCGATGGCCGCCGCCGCGTACACGATGGACCGACCCCGGCTGTACGCGGCCGGGCAGCGCGCCGCGCGGCTGAGCCGGCTCGCCGGTCGGCGTGGCCGAGGGCTGCCCCCACCGCTGAACGGCTGGACCGCCAGCCGGGACCTGCCGGACCCGCCGGCCCAGACGTTCCGCGAATGGTGGGCCGGGCGGTGACCTCCCGGGACCTCGTCCTCGGCCGGCTGCGGGCCGCGCTCGCCACCGGCAGCCCCGCGCCGGCGCCGGCGCCCCGCGACTACCGGCAGGCCGACACCGTCGACCTCGACCAGCTGGCGCAGCGGCTGACCGACTACCGGGCGCACGTGCACCGGGTCGCCGAGGCCGCCGTCGCCGACACGATCGCCGACCTCCTGCCGGCGGGGGGCACCGTCGTCGTACCGCCGGGTCTGCCGCCTGCCTGGCTGCCGCCGACGGTGACCACGCTGACCGACGACGGCCTCGACCACGCGCGGATCGGCGCCGCGGACGCCGTCGTCACCGCCGCCGCCGTCGCCATCGCCCAGACCGGAACGATCGTCCTCGACGGCTCGCCCGACCAGGGCCGCCGGGTGCTCAGCCTCCTACCGGACCGGCACGTGTGCGTCCTCCGCGCCGACCAGGTGGTGGCCACCGTGCCCGAGGCCCTGGCCCGACTGACGCCGCACCGCCCGCTGACCTGGATCAGTGGGCCGTCGGCCACCAGCGACATCGAGTTGATCCGGGTGGAGGGGGTGCACGGCCCGCGCCGTCTGCACGTCGTCCTGCTGCCCTGACCCCGGCCGGCCTGAGCTCATCCCTCGGCTACGTAGACACCTTTACCGGGATGTCCCTCAACCAACCCGCGGTCCTTGAGGATGGTCATGACCCGGTTGATGGTGGAAATGTGCACGGCGTGCTGCTCGGCAAGCTCCCGTGTGGACGGTAGCTTCTCGCCCGGCGCAAGTTCTCCGGACTTGATCTTTCCGGCGATCTCGTTCGCTATGCGCCGGTAGTCCACTCTCTCGGTCGGCATCAGTCGACCTCGACGGGTCGCAGTTGGCTCAGCACGGTGGGGTCGGTGATCCGGTCGTCGGCGGCCAGCATGATCGCCTTGGACAGGATCGTGGACAGCATGGGGTCGTCGTCGAACGGCAGGTGCAGACGCCCGGTTTGTGCGCGCGCGGCGACGATGCACAGGTACGCGTCGTCGGGCTCCATCATGACGTTGCCCGACCCGAGGTGGATCCGGTACGCGCGCAGGGTCCCTCGGACCCGCAGATACCGGTCCGTGAGGTCCACCCGGTCGGCGATGGCCATCCGGGGCAGCAGCCGCGCGAGCGCGTCCCGGCGTACCTGCGCCGACGGGGTCAGCTCCGCGACCGCCGTGCGCTGCCAGTAGGCGGAGAACCGTTCGTCGCCGCGATCGGCCCACTGCGGGTCGGTGGCGATCGAGGTGACGCCGACGAACAGGTCCACGTCGCGCATGGCCTCGCTGAACACCAGCGGTGGCACGTCGATGACCGGCGCGGGCAGCCAGGTCGTCCCGTCGTGTCGGGCGAAGCGCACCTGGTCGGTGGAGCAGTACTCGACGTCGTAGTGGTGTGGATCCGGGTTGTCGACCAGCGCGTGGTGGAAGGACGCCCGCCACGCCCCGCCGCCGAAGACCTTCGTGGCCTCGCTGTCGTACCCGCCGTCCCAGGTGCCGAGGTAGCCGGCCTGCCAGCCACGGGCGCGCAGCAGGGCGTTGGCCTGCCGGTAGCGCAGGATGTGCCCGGCGAACCGGTTGGAGTAGGTGTGCGTCTTCTCCTCGGCCGGCGTGCGCGGGTAGACCTCCCGGAAGACCTGCTTGAACGGCTGCGTCAGGCTGGCGGCGACCAGGTGCCCACGCCACGCCAGCACCTCGGCAGTGCTCGCGCGGACGGGATGCCACAGCCGGACCGACCCGTGCGTGAGGGACCGGCCGTCCCGGTCGACGATCGTCCACCCGTCGCCGTCCCGTCGGGGCAGGCCGGCCGTCCAGCGCTGGCCGTCGGTGCTGGTCTCCCACAGCAGGCGCCGCCCGTAGGTCGCCGTGACCGGGTGGTCGAGGAAGCGCGACGACCAGTCCGGGTACGACCAGGTGCGCTCCTCCGACAGCAGCCCCTCCACCCGCTGGCGCTCGCTGACCAGGGTCGCGCCGATCCGCTTGACGACGTCCCGCAGGTGCGTGAGCTCGTCGCCGTGCGCCTGCTTGACCTGGGCCGGGACGCCCTTGAGCGCGACGCCGTCGCGGGCGAAGACCAGGCGTGCCCGGTCGCCCACGATCTCGACCGTCGCCTCGTACGGGCCGACCGGTGTGCGCAGGCACCCGTCGGGCCCGAGCCCGTGGTCGTCGACGGTCAGCTCCATGACCTCGCTGAGCGTCCACCCGCGTCGCGCGCCGAGCTGGGTCAGCGCGGCCTGGACCCGGCTCCGCACGGCCTTGTTGCGCACCGTCACGGCCAGCCGGGCCAGCGTGCGCAGCGGCACGTCGCCGTCGCGGTCGGTCAGCAGTCGTACCGCCGCGATCGCCGTGCGCGGGGCGTACGGGAACCCGGCGGCCTGGCGCGGCGCTGCCGCCGCGCTGGCGGTGACCCGCGCCAGCAGGTCCGTCGCTCCTTCGTCGCGCTCGCGCGACAGCGCCCAGACCAGCCCGCGCAGGAGGCGGTCCGAGTCGTCGTGGACGGTCCGGCCGTGGGCGGTGAACGCGTCGAGCAGCCGGCGTACGACCTGCCGGCCGCCGTGCGCGGCCGCGAGTAGTTCGTCGAGGCGGCGCAGCCACTTCGCGGTCGCCGCCGGTTTGTCCAGCGCGGCGCAGTGCTCCAGCAATTCCGGCACCCCCGGCGCGACGAGGTCGGCGCCCAGGTCGGCGCGTACGGCTGGCCCGAAGGTGTCCCCGCCGTGCAACAGCGACGACGGCAGGCGACTGCCGGTGGCCCGGTCGATGGCCCGCCCGAGCAGCGTCACGGCACGTCGGCGGGGCCCCGCCGCGATGAAGTAGTCGTCGACCAGCTCACTGACCAGGGCGGACAGCGCCGGCACCAGGTCGGCCAGCTCGGCGGCCGGCAGGCGCGGAGCGATCAGGGCGGGCAGCTCCAGGTCGGCGCCGTTGTCGAAGCCGGCGCCGCGAGCGAGGACGTCCAGGCACCACACCAGGTCCGCCCGCGTGAACGGGACGTCCTCGGCGGCGAGGCTGCGTACGACGTCGTTCAGCGCGGTGGGGATCGAGCCGCTCGCCGACTCCCGGTGCACGGCCAGGGCGGCGCGGCGACGCTCCTCGGCTGGCCACGACTCGACGGTGGCCCACTCCGGCACGCTTGTCACCGAGGAACCCCAGAAGTACGTGCTCGCGATCCTCAACACCGCCCGGATCCGTTCGTCGGCCTCGGCGACACCGGTCTCCACCTGTCGCCGGTCCGCATCGCTCAGGTGGGGCAGCAGCGCCGTCCAGTCGCCCATGTCAGCCACCCACCAACGCGACGAGCCGGACGAACGCCACGTCCGGGTCGGTACGCAGGTCGATCTCCTCGTCGAGGTCCTCGATCTGGCGGTCGCCGACCAACAGCAGGAAACCGTTACGGGCGAACGCCGCGCAGGCGCGATCCGCCTGCGCCACCCAGTCGAGTCGCCTGCCCGGGGTGACCCGGTAGCCGTTCAGCGTCGCCTCCGTGTCGGTCGGCTGGACCAGGCCCCGGAAGTGCCGCGGCTGCTGGGCGTTGAACCGCGCCACCTCCTCGCGCACCCGCAGCCGGACCAGTTCCCGCGCCGAGATGCGCTCCGGCAGGCCCGCCAACGGCCAGCTCTCGATGGCTCTGCCGGTCGCTGTCTCATCCCGAACGATCACCGTGACCATGCCCTGTGCTCCCTGCTCTGAGATGAGCGGCAGCATGGCACGACCCTCCGACGAGAAGCGGCGCAGGCGCTGTTCTGCCGAGCGCACCCGCCGGCGGCTGTCGTCAGCGGCGGGTCGGCCGTGTGTCCTCGATGACGAGGGTGGCCAGTAGGGCGGGGTGGTCGGTCGCCCCGCCCATGCCCACCGACCGGGTGCAGCAGAGCACGATGTCGGTGCTCGTCAGGATGTGCTGCACCGCGCCGTCGCCGACGCGCAGGTAACCGGGCGGCGTGCAGGACCGTACGTCGGGGTCGTCGCCGAGGCGGAGGTTGAGGTCGCCGCTGAGCACGGTGGGCGCGTACCCGGTGCTCCGACGAATGGCGGGCAGGATCTCGTCGAGCAGGTGGCCGCACTGGGTGAGCGCGACGGCGCGGCTGGTCGCCGCCAGGTGGGTGGTGCAGGCGTTGAGGGCGCCGCCGACGTGGACGCAGAGCCAGGGTCGTTCCTCGGGGTCCGCGACGTCCTGTGCGGGGTGGATTCCACTGTGCACGGCGTACCGGCTGTCGGCTGCCGGCAGCCGGGTCAGCAACCCGATGCCGTACGCCTGGCCGTTGCGGCATCGGGTGTCGGCGCCGCTGGGGCGGTCGCCGGCGGCCTGGAAGGCGGACACGACCGCCGCGCCGCGGTGGGTGGCCGCGAACACCGCCTCCAGGGTGGGCACGTCGTCCCGGCAGATCTCGTTGAGGGTGACCAGGGCTGGTCGTTCGGCCCTGATCACCTCGGCGGCCCTGGTCAACGCCCGCCCGGTCCAGCAGCCGGCGCGACCGCTGTTGCACAGGTTCATCTGCAGCACCCGGACCATCGTGGGCGCGGGAGCCCCGGCCACCGGCGATTGGGCCGGCACCCCGGCGACGGCGATGAGGCAGCCGGCGGCGAGCGCTCGGCGGATCGCGCGATACGGGCCGGCGCCACGGCGGCCGAGGAGCGCGCCTCGGATTCGGGTGGTGTCGCCGGGCGGATCTGTCGACATGCGGGCTCCGGCAGGGCAGGCGACAGTCTTCGCCGAGGTGCCCGTGATCCTACTGCCGGCCGTCGCGCGGCAGGGCCGAGGCGTTGTTCAGCTTCGAGAGCCTGGCGGCGTACGAGCGGTACCGCGCACGGTTCGGCGACGACCCGGAGTTCGTCGCGGCCGACGCCATCCGCGACGAGTCGGGCTGTGTGGTGCGCTACGAGCGGACGTTCATGCGCCCGCTCCTGCCGGAGGACGACCTGGCCGTGCCGCGCTGACACGGGCCGTGCGGGGAGGGTGGACCCCGCACGACCCGTGCCGGTTCAGCGGTGCGGCCTGGGCGCGATACGCGGCAGGACGTACGGCGGGCCGGCGAAGATCAGGTCTGACTTCAGCTCCTGGTACGCCCGCTTGGGCTGGTAGTTCTCGTCGTAGATGGTGGCCAGACCCTCGGGCGGGTCGTTGAACCAGTCCGGCACCCACGAGTACTTGTCACTGAAACCCCAGACGGTGTACGACAGGCAGGTGCGCACCGCGAGGCACGCCTTCATCAGCACGCTGAAGTTGGCCGCCGACGCCTGCAACCGGGGGTTGATCTCGGCGGAGTTGCCGGCCCGGACCGCCTCGGTCATCTCGCTGCGGACGTCGACCTCGGTGAACGCGGTGGCCAGGCCGAGCGCGGCGAACCGCTTCAGGGCGGCGGTCACCTGCAGGGTGTCGAAGTTGCCGTACTGGGTGCCCAGGTGGCCCTGCGAGCCGACGCCGTCGATCGGGACGCCCCGCGCGCGCAGCCCCTTGGCCATGTCGTAGACGAACTGCGTCTTGTCGTCGGCCGGGTTGCCCGAGCCGAACGCCTCGATGTTGTAGTCGTTGTAGAACAGCAGCGCCGTGGGATCGGCGGCGCGGGCCCAGCGGAACGCGTCGGCGATGTAGTCGGGGCCGAGGTTCTGCGCCCAGAAGCCCTTGTAGTGCAACGTCGACGGGGTGTCCCAGGGGTCGCTGACCGCCTCGTTGACCACGTCCCACTGCCAGATCCTGCCCTTGTAGCGGTTGACGACCGTGGTGATGTGCTTGCGCAGCAGCTCACGCAGCTCCTGCTTGGAGATGCTGCCGTCGGCGACGCCGCTGGTCAGCCAGGCGGGCAGTTGGTTGTGCCAGACCAGCACGTGGCCGCGCACGGCCTGCCTGTTGCGCTTGGCGAACTCGACGAGCTGATCGGCGGCCGTCCAGTCGTAGGTGCCCCGGGTGGGCTCCAGGCTCTCCCACTTCATCGCGTTCTCGGCCGTGACCGAGGAGAACTCGGAGGCGGCCAGCCGGCGGTACTGCGGGTCGTTGGCGTCGTTGAGGGCTGTCGCGTTCACCGCGGTGCCGATCTTCAGGCCGTGACGTTGGCCGAGGGTCGCGAGGCTCTGCGTGGTCGGGTCGTACGGCCGGCTCGCGGTGGCCGGCATCGCGTTCAACGCCGCAGCGGTCGCGACGGCGACGAGGCCGGCGCTGATCCACCGTCTTGGCTTCATCTGCCTTCCTTTCGAGCATGATCGACAAACGTCGATCTTTGAAGGGAGGGTGCGGCCCGGGGATGAGTGGGCGGGGTGCGGTCTCGGGTTCGGTGGCGCTCTCCGAAGCACCGGAAACTCGTTCGAAACATTATGGCCGTCGATGGGCCTCGTCAACTCTGAAAACTTCCGGAAAAGAGTCGGGTGAGCTGCGCGACTGTGGAGAGTCATCGGATGAAAGTTTCGACGGGTGCGCGGTGTGGCCGGCCTGCCAACGGCAGTGGGGACGGCACCGACCGGGATGGGTCGGCGCCGTCCCCACCATGCGGGATCGGCAGCTGATCAGCCGCGCAGACGCGCCTCGATGGCCTCGATGACGCGCGGACGCAGCTCGGCGGCGCGGATGACGGCGTCCACCGAGCCCACCTCGACGGCGCGTTGGATGTTGTGCACCCGGTCGAACTCCGTGGCCACCTCGCCGAGCTTCTCCGCCCGCACCGACGTGCGCAGCTCGTCGAGCTCGGCGGCCAGCGCGGCGCGCTCGGTGCCGGCCGCCGCGGCGACGCGGGCCTCCAGGGCTCGCACCCGCTCGTCGGCGGCCGTACGGGCGTTGACGTCGGCGGAGAACACCACCGCCGCGGCGGGAGCGCCGCCGAGCACCGAGGCGAACGACCCCTCCAGCGCGAGCACCGTCATGCTCGGGTTCAACGCCTTCGAGAACACCACGAACGCGCCGCCGTGGTAGCGCGAGATCACGCAGAAGACGATCGGGCCCTGGAAGTTCACGATCGCCCGGCCGATCTCGGCGCCGTACTCCAGTTGCAGCTTGCGCATCGACTCCGGCGAGCCGTCGAAGCCGGACAGGTTCGCCAGCACGACCAGGGGCCGGTTGCCGCTGGCGGCGTTGATGGCCCGCGCGGCCTTCTTCGACGAGCGGGGGAACAACGTGCCCGCCGTGTAGGTGTCCGGGCCGTCGGTGGGCGGGAACCCGCGCCGCGGCACCGATCGGGACTCGATGCCGAGCAGGCACACCGGGATGCCGCCGAGGTGGGCGTCCTGCACGACCGCGGTGTCGGCGTCGGCCATGCCCGCCCACCGCTCCAGCACCGGGTGGTCCTGGTCGGCGAGGGCCCGCAGCACCGTCCGGATGTCGAACGGCTTCTTGCGGTCCGGGTTGGCCTCGGCGGAGAAGATCTCACCGACCGTGCGGAAGGGGCTGCCCGCCACGTCGTGCGCGAACGTGGAGACGTCGCGGTCCACCGGGTCGGTGGTGCTCGCCCGCCGCGGCGCGGCCTCGCCGGGCGCGACGTACGTGTGCTCGTAGTGGGCCATCAGCACGTCCCGCGCGGCGGTCAGGTTCGGCGCCCAGTACTGCGCCTGCCCGTTCGGCCCCATCACCCGGTCGTAGCCGCCGATGCCGAAGTTGTCCTCGGCGGACACCCCGCCGGAGAAGTCGAGCGACTGCTTGCCGGTGAGCACCATCGCCGAGTCCGGCGTCATCACCAGGACGCCCTTGGTGTGCATGAGCATCGTGGCCTCGGCGTTCCAGTACGGCTGCGCGCCGACGTTGATGCCCGCCACCACGATGTTGATCTCGCCACCGGCCTGGGTGAACTCGACGATCCGCTTGAGGGCGGCGGCCACCCAGTCCATGTTCTCCGTACCCGAGGTCATCGAGATCCGGGCGCCGGCGGACAGCGCCCACCACTCCAGCGGCACCCGCATCCGCTCCGCGAGGTCCAGCGCGGCGATCACCCGCCGGCACTCCGGCTCGGACAGGGCGCCCAACGACTTCGTCGGGTCGCCGAGCAGCACGACCCGGGTGACACCCTCCGGATGCAGCGTGGCCGGCGTGGTGACGACACCGGCGACGATCGCGGCGCGGTTGCGCCCCTTGGGCCGGTCCACCGGAATTAGCGCGTGCGCGTCGTCGAGGTCGTACTCGACGAAGTCACCGAGTCGGCTGGTCAACTCGTACGGGTACACCGTGTTGCGGCTGCTGGCCCGCAGCACCTTCAGCCGGTACTCGTCGAGCGGCTCGACCGGCTCGACCGGGGGCGTGCCGACGGTCAGCTCCGCGCCGCCCGCGGCGTCGAACGAGATCCGTACCGCGATCTTGGTCAGCTCGCCGGTGCGACGGTCGCGCTGCCGCGCGATGAACAGGATCTCCTCCAGCCCGGCGCCCACTGTCGTCGGGCGCACGCGCCCGGCGATCATCTCCATCTCCTCGCGGGTCAGCTCGCTCGGCGGCCAGACGTAGACGACGATCCGGTTGGTGGTGAAGCGCGTCTTCGACGGCCGCCGCGACTGGGCCCGGCGGATCGAGTCGAGGCAGGCCGCGATGGCGTCCTCGGTCGTCGGCAGCGCCACCAGCCGGCCGTCCTGCTCGCGCAGCTCGGTCAGGTCGCGCACCTGGGCGAACGCCACGAGACGCTCGTCCGCCGGGTTCTCCCGCGCCACGCACTGGAAGAGGTAGACCTCCTCGTCGGATGACGGCAGCCGGGTCAGGTCGAACTTGTGCAGCCGCTCCAGCTGCATCCGCTGCGCGATGTACGGGTGCAGACCGCGGATCAGCCGGTCCTCGACCATTCCGCCGTCCGACGGGCGGAAGGTGAAGTGGTGGTGCATGACCGCCCCGCCGCGACCCGCGACGGTGGCGGTGAGCCGGCGGACCTGCGCCGGAAGCGGATGTGCGGTGATCACCTGGAGCAGCGCGGCGGCCATCGCGTCGAAGTCCTCCGGCTGGTTCTCCCAGCCGAGGTAGATGTCGGCGTCGACGGAGTCCTCGTCGCCGGCCAGCTCGGCGAGCCCACGCAGCGCCCCGCCCAGCGCGTCGAAGCTTACCGCCGTGGAGACCACACTGGAGTCCGCGCGTTCGGCGACCACGAAGGCGCAGTCGGCGACCTCGCGGGTCCGCACCCGGGTGAGGGCCTTGTTGCCGTAGTAGCGGCGGGTGAGCACCTCCAGCATGATTGTGTTGTCCAGGTGGTCACGGACCAGGCGCTGGCCGAGCAGACGCACCAGCGGCTCGGTGCTGCGGACCATCTCGGCGATGCGCTCGGCGCGGTCGGGGGCGTCCGGGTGCGCGTCCAGGTGTCGCAGGTGCGCCCGGATCTGGGCGTAGACGCGGGCCCGGTTGCGGCGCAGCAGCGGCTGCGCGAACCAGGCGAACACCACGCCCCGGGCCAGGTCGGCGATGGCGGGGAAGCGGACCTGCGTCGCGGCGATCAGCCGCTCCAGCGCCAGACCGGCCGGCTCGCGCAGCGACTCGTCCGGCGGGGTCTCCCGCAGCCACTCGCGCAGCAGCGACGCCACGACTGTGGCGTCGGCGGACGCGCGCTGCTGGGCCAGGAAGATCCGGAACACGGCGGCTTCCAGGCCGGGGGAGCGCTCCAGGTCGGTGACGCCGTAGTGGCTCAGTGCCTTGGCGAGCCTGGCCTGGAAGGCGTCGGGCAGCCCGGCCCGCTCCACGTCGAGGCTCTGCAGGTAGGTGTGGAAGTACTCCCGGGCGCTGCGGACGTGGGCGCCGCCGTCCTCGCCGGTCGGCCGGTTCCGGCTCAGCTCGGCCAGGTCGGCGAACACGTCGACGAGGTCCACCTCGGCGGCCAGCGGTCGGTGCCCGTCCTCGGCGGCCAACCGTCGCACCACGAGGTAGTCGTCGAGCACCCGGCGGTCGTCGTGCGGGTCCACGTCGAAACCGAGCAGTAGGCCGCGCAGATCCTCCTGACCGCGCCGGCTGCGCTCGTACGCCCCCGCGTTGTCGTCGGCGGCGGGCAGGTCCAGCTCGACGCTGGCGACGCTCGGGCCGGCCGCGGTCTCGGTGGCCTCGTCGGCGAGCGGCTCCAGCCGCAGCAGCGGCGCGCCCGCCTCCACCTGGCTGCCCACCGAGACGGCGCACTCCTTGAGCCGGGCCTTGAACGGCGCGCGCAGCACCGTCTCCATCTTCATGGCCTCCAGCACCAGCACCGGCGCCCCCGCCTCGACCTCGGCGCCGACCTCCAGCGGAGTGGCGACGACAAGCGCGGGCATGGGGGAGCGCAGGACGCCGCCCTCGTCGCGGCTGACCCGGTGCGTCACACCGTCGACCTCGACGAGGTGGGTCGGCCCGTGCGTGCCGGTGAGCAGGCGGTACCGGATGCCGTTGACGACGATCTGGCCGGTGTGCCGGTCGAAGCGGTCCAGCTCGACGTCGGCGGTGCGCTCGGCGCCGCCCGCCTCGATGCCGACGCGGAACCGGTGCGCCCCGATCCGCGCCACCCGCATCCGGTAGGTGACCCCGCGCAGCTTGAGGTCCAGCGGCCGGCCGCTGGCGTGCTGCACCTGCGGGCGGCCACCGGCGGCGGTCGACAGCAGCCGCTGCCGCTCGGCGCGCTCCTCCTCCTCGTACGACTCGATGGCGGCGGCGGCCAGGGCGACCGCGGAGTGCCGGTGCGTCACGAGTCGGCCTTCGCCCCGGACCCGGTCGATCCAGCCGGTGTCGGCGCTGGCGTCGATGATCTCGGGCTGGTCGAGCAGGTCGAGCACGAAGCTCTTGTTAGTCGCGCCACCCTCGATGATCACCGTGGTGTTGGCCATCGCCCGGCGCAGCTTGCCGAGCGCCTCGTCGCGGTCACGCCCGTACGCGATGATCTTCGCGATCATCGAGTCGAAGTCGGCCGGGATGGTGTCGCCCTCGCTCACGCCGGTGTCCACCCGGATGCCCGGGCCGGCGGGCAGGTCCAGCCGCGCGATGCGCCCCGGTGACGGCGCGAAGTCCCGGTCGGGGTCCTCGGCGTTGAGCCGGGCCTCGATGGCGTGCCCCCGCTCGGCCGGCGGCTCGCCGACGAGCCGGCCGCCGGACGCGACGTGCAGCTGCGCCTTGACCAGGTCGAATCCGGTGGTCAGCTCGGTGATCGGGTGCTCGACCTGCAGGCGGGTGTTGACCTCCAGGAACGCGAACAGCCGGTCGCCGGGGTGGTAGAGGAACTCGACGGTCGCCGCGCCCCGGTAGCCGACCGCCACGGCGAGCCGCTCCGCCGAGGTCTTCAGCTCGGCCGCCTGGGACGCGTCGAGCACCGGCGAGGCCGACTCCTCGATGACCTTCTGGTTGCGCCGCTGCACCGAGCAGTCGCGCACGCCGAGCGCCCACGCGGTGCCCTGGCCGTCGGCGATCACCTGGACCTCGACGTGCCGGGCGCCGGTGACCAGACGCTCCAGGAACACGATGCCGCTGCCGAACGCCCGCGCCGCCTCCTGGCTGGTGCGCTCGTACGCGTCGGCGAGTTCGGTCTCGTTCGTGATCACGCGGATGCCGCGCCCGCCGCCGCCGGCCGTCGCCTTCAGCATGAGCGGGTAGCCGATCTCGGCCGCCGCCGCCCGGGCGGCGTCCAGGGTCTCGACGGCGCCGCGGCTCCACGGCGCGACCGGCACGCCGACCTCCTCGGCGAGCAGCTTCGCGCCGATCTTGTCGCCGAGCTGGCGCATGGCCTCCGGGCTCGGCCCGACGAACGTGACTCCGATCTTCTCGCACAGCTCCGCGAACGCCGGATCCTCGGCCACGAAGCCCCAACCGACCCACGCGGCGTCGGCGCCGGTCTCGGTCAGGGCGCGCTCCAGCGTCGCCAGGTTCAGGTACGGGCGGGCGGACGCCGGACCGAGGTCGTACGCGATGTCCGCCTCGCGCACGAAGGTGGCCGTGCGGTCGACGTCGGTGTGGAGGGCGACCGTCTCGATCCGGCTGCCCGTCTCCGCGGCCAGCTCTCGGACCGCGTGGATGAGCCGCATGGCGGCTTCACCACGGTTGACGATGGCGACACGGTTGAACACCCGACTGACCCCTTTGGTAGACCATGATGTGCGTGCCGGACGTCGACGGCTCCCGGCAGTGGTCACTTTTCCGGCTCCGGACGGACAGCGCCATGGCGCAACCGCCGAACCAACCGTCGCTGTGTTGTAGGAACCCAACAAAACTTTTTGGCTGTCGAGCCGCGGGCGTCGATCTCCGCCCGATCCTCGGCGTGAATGCCCAGACGTCACCTTCGGGGTGTTTGCCACCTTTTCTCCATAGCCGCCGGGACGGCTCGGCTGGCCCGCATACGCCGTACCGCCCAGTCGTAGCGTGGAGGGGTGAGTCACCGGGATGACGTGCGAGAGTTCCTGCAGAGTCGTCGCGCACGGGCCGGCACGGAGCACATCGACCAGCGGGCGCGTGAGTCGCTCTCTGCCCAACCCACCTGATCCGGACCGAGCCGAAGCGCTCAATTCGCGGCGACCCCGCCCTTACATGCCGGCCCCTCTGAACGAACGGATCATCATGCGCGTACTCGTCGTCGGTGGCAGCGGCCACATCGGTACCTTTCTCGTCCCCCGCCTCGTACGCGCCGGCCATGACGTGACCAGCATGAGCCGGGGAACCCGTAAGGCGTACTCCGACAGCCCCGAGTGGCAACAGGTCACGCAGGTCGTGGTCGACCGCGAGCAGCAGGACATCGATGGCACCTTCGGAGCCACCGTCCTGGCGCAGCACCCCGACGTCGTCATCGACCTGCTCAGCTTCACCATCGAGAGCACCACCGCCCTGGTCGAAACGATCCGCGGCCAGGTCGGCCACCTCGTGCACTGCGGATCGCTGTGGCGGTACGGCCCCAGCATCAAGCTGCCCATCAGCGAAGGCGAAGGCACCCCCGCCATCGACGAGTACGGCACCCAGAAGGAAATGATCGCCCAGTACCTCAAACGGGAAACCGCGAGCGGCGGCCTGGTGACGACCTCCGTGCACCCGGGTCACATCGTCGGACCCGGATGGCACCCGACGGGTGTGCTCGGCAACACCAACCCCGAGACCTGGGCGGACATCTCCGCCGGTCGCACTCTGCGCATCCCCGGCAGCGGCGCCGAATCGATGCATCACGTGCACGCCGACGACGTCGCGCAGGTGTTCGAGCTCGCGGCCACCCACCGTGACGCCGCGGCAGGCGAAGACTTCCACGCCGTTGCCGCACACGCACTGAACGTGCGCGGTTACGCCACCATCGCGGCCGGCTGGTTCGGACAGCAGGCGACACTCGAATCAATCACCTGGGATGAGTTCCGCAGCATCACGACGCCCGAGTTCGCCGAAGACAGCTGGGGCCACCTGCAGCGCAACCACGTGCTGTCCATCGAGAAATCCCGCACCCTCCTCGGCTACGCACCCGCCTGGGAACCGGAAGACGCGATCCTCGAGTCCGTGAGCTGGCTTATCGATCAGGGCGAACTGTCGGTGGAGAACCCGCTCATCGGCAAGCTGTAGAGACGTCATGAGTACCCGATCGCGCACCTGAACCCCGCCAACGACGCCGCAGATCTTTCCTAGGATGCTTTAGGGGGTGTGTGGCCCGCCACGCACACCGGCTGCGGGTCACACCGGTGACCTAACCGGCCCGACGGCCGCGCGTCGAGACGAAGTGGTACGACATGACGGCGAACGCGGGGTCGCCCGTCAGTCGACGGAAGGCGTTCAGCTGCTGGGGCGTCAGGCCGGCCGCCAGCAGGTCCGGCTTCAACTGACGGGAGTTCGTCTCGTAGAGCGACGTGCCTGTCGACCCGCCCGCCCAGCTTTGCGAGTGGGTGATGGTGTCGACGTCGGTGAGGCCGGCGAGCGTCATCTCGGTGTGCACGTCCTGCGCCCACCCCAGGTCGGCGCCGTGGTCCTGCAGCACACCCATCATGGTGTCCATCACCTGCGCGAACAGCTTCGCCGCGTCGTCGCTCGGCGCGTTCAGCACCCGCACCGGCGTGGTGCAGTCGAACTCCTCGACGACCAGCCAGCCGCCGGGCGCCAGCGCGCCGGCGAGGGTGCGCAGGACCCGTCGGCGCTCGGGCAGGTGCAGCAGCACCAGACGGGCGTGGATCAGGTCGAACGCGTCCCCGGGCGAGGGCTCGGTGCGCACGTCGTGCCGGCGTACGCTCAGGTTGCCCTCCGCCCGCAGGTGCGTGGGGTCGATGTCGGTGGCCAGCACGCGGCCGTCGGCGCCGACCGCGCGGGCGATCCGTCGGGCCATCGAGCCGCCACCGGCCCCGACCTCCCAGCAGGCCGACCCGAGGCGCAGGACCGGGCGGGCCAGGCGGCGCATCGTGATCGGGTCCAGGAAGGACTCCAGCGCCCGCATCTGCGGGACCGCGTCCGGTGCGCCGTTGTCGAAGGTGTACGCGGCATCGCCTGTGGGAGTCGCCATCGTCTTCTGCCTCTCCGAGAGGGATCGGGTGACCTACGGGGTGTCGGCCCAGAGCCGAGGGGTCGATCGGGTGGCCGGGGGCGGCCCGGTGGCGGCGATGCTGACCATCGCCTCCAGCGGGCCCGGGTCGCTGCGCGCCTCGGCGGTCGGCCGGTCGTAGACGACCCGGCCGTACTCCAGCACCGCGACCCGGTCGGCGATCTCCAGCGCGTGGCGGAGTTGCTGTTCGACGAGCAGCACCGTCAACCCGCCGGCGGCCAGGTGACCGATGAGGTCGCGGACCCGCGCGGCCAGGTCGGGGGCGAGCCCCTCACAGGGCTCGTCGAGCAGCAGCACCCGTGGTTGACCGAGCAGCGCGCGGGCGATGGCCAGCATCTGCTGCTCGCCGCCGGACAGTTCGCAGCCACGGTGGCGCAGCCGGACCGCCAGCCGGGGCAGCAGTTCGAGGATCCGGGGCACCGTCCAGCCCTCGCCGCCGGGTGTCGCGGCCCGCCACGGCGCCGCCGCCAGGACGAGGTGCTCGGCCACCGTCAACCGGGAGAAGACCCGCCGGCCCTGCGGGACGAGACCGACGCCGGACTGGGCGACCCGGTGGGGTTGCCGTCCGGCCACGTGGACGCCGCCGATCTCGATGCGGCCGCTGGAGGCGCGCACCAGCCCGGCGATGGTGTGCACGAGGGTGCTCTTGCCGGCCCCGTTGCGGCCCACCACCGCCTGGATGCTGCCCGGCGGTACCCGCAGGGTCACCTCGTGCAGCACGATTCCCCCGGCGTAACCGGCGCAGAGCCGCTCCACGTACAGCATCAGGACACCCCGTCGGCGTAGGCCTGCCGCACCAGCGGCGAGGTACGGATCTCGTCCGGTGTGCCGGCGGCCAGTGTCCGGCCGTCGCGCAGCACGGTGACGGTGTCGCAGAGGGCGTACACCAGGTCGAGGTGGTGCTCGACCAGCAGCACGGCGACCTGCCGGGGCAGCGCCGCCAGCAGCTCGGCCAGCCGGCCGACCTCGGTGGCCGACAGCCCGGCCGCCGGTTCGTCGAGCAGCAGCAGGCGGGGACGGCCGGCGAGGGCCATCGCGATCTCCAACTGCCGGCGCTGGCCGTGGGCGAGGTGACCGGCGGGCACCGTCGCGAGGTCGGACAGGCCCAGCTGGTCGAGCAGCCCGGTGGCGCGCTGGCGGGCCGCGTCCCGAGTCCCACCGGGCCACCACCTGCGCCGCCGGATCGTTCGGGGCAGCGCGGCGACCTCGATGTTCTCGGTCGCGGTGAGCGTCGCGAAGACCGCGGGTCGTTGGTGGATCCGGTTGATGCCGCGGCGGGCCCGTGCCGCCGGCCCGAGCCGGCTGACGTCGCGGCCGGCGAAGCGCACCGTGCCGCGCTGTGGCCGCGTCGTGGCGCCGAGCACGTTGAGCAGGGTCGTCTTGCCGGCCCCGTTGGGCCCGATCAGGGCGTGTCGCTGACCGTCGTGCACGCACAGGTCGACGTCGGTGAGCGCGGCGAGTGAGCCGTACCGCACGCTGATCTTCTCGGCGCTGAGCAGGCAGTTCATACGCGCAGCTCCGACGTCGGGCCGCGGTCGCCTGTGGGTGCCGCGTCCGGGTGGCCCGGCGCGGGGATCGGTCGTCGTGGGCTGCCGCGCGGTCGGCGGACCCGGGTGACGCCGGTGGGCAGCAGGTACACCGTCGCCACGAACAGGGCGCCCAGCACCAGCGGCGCGTGACCGGGCAGCACCCCGAACAACCAGTCGCGTACGGCGATGACGAGCGCCGCCCCGACCAGCGCGCCGCCGACCGAGGCGGTGCCGCCGATGACGACGCCGAGCAGGAGCAGCGCGGAGGTGTCGAAGCCGAAGTCGGCGGGGGAGATGTACTGCTGGGCGACGACGAGCAGGGAGCCCGCGGCGCCGGCGATCGCCCCGGCGGCGACGTGCGCGCCGGACAGGTACAGCCCCACGCGGTGCCCGCTGGCCCGCAGCCGCATCTCGTCGTCCCGGCCGGCGCGCAGCAGCAGCCCGACCCGGGTCCGCAGCAGCAGGAGCACCGCGCCGACGAGTGTCGCCACGACGACCAGCGTGTAGAGATAGCGGGCCTGGTCGGTGGCCAGGATCGGCAGGCCCCAGAGTGGACGAACCGGGTTGATGCCGGCCAGGCCGTCGGTGCCGCCGGTCACCGACCGCCAGCGCCCGAGGACGGTCACGACGAGCTCACCGACGGCCAGGGTGATCATCAGGACGATGACGCCCCGGGCCGGGACGACAAGCGGCAGGGTCACGGCGGCGAGGGTCGCCCCGGCGAGCGCCGCCACGGCGACCTGCACGACGCCGACGTCGGAGACCTGGCTGCCGAGCACGGCGCTGGCGTACGCGCCTGCGGCGTACGGCGCGGTCTGGCCCAGGGTGGGCATGCCGGCGACACCGGTGAGCAGCGCCACGCTCACCCCGACCAGGCCCAGCGCCAGCGTCCGGGCGAGGATCGCCGCGGTGTAGTCGTCCACCACCCACGGCGCCACGACCAGGCCGGCCAGGACGACCGTCGCGACGGCGACGCGTACCCGGCGGATCACCTCGTCCCTCACGTCGCCGCCCACCGCAGGGCCAGGCCCCGTGCCCGCACGGCGAGTACGGCGGCCATGGCGGCGAACAGCAGGAACGGGGCGGCCGACGGCAGCAGCGCCACGCCCAGGGTCTGGATCTCCCCGATCGCCAGCGCCGCGAGCAGGGTGCCCACCATGGATCCGAGGCCGCCGAGGACGACGACCACCAGCGAGAGCAGCAGCACCGTGTCGGCGGTGTCCGCGCCGGGACCGATGATGGGGGCGCCCAGGACCCCGGCCGCGCCGGCCAGCGCGCCACCGGCGGCGAGCACACCCACCCTGATCCGCGCGGGGCTCACGCCCAGGCAGGCGACCATCTCCGCGTCGTCCACGGCGGCGCGGACCAGCATCCCGGCCCGGGTCCGCCGCACCGTCAGGTAGAGCCCGGCCGCGAGCGCCGCGGCCACCACGATGAACACCAGCCGGTACGCGGCGTAGCGGTGCCCGGCGACCGCCACCGACCCGTCGAGGGCGGCGGGCACCAGGACCTGCGGATCGTCGGGCCCGAAGCCGGCGACGAGCAGGCTGCCGCCGGCCAGCGCCACCCCGAAGGTCAGCAGCGCCTGGGTGAGATGGTTGCCGGTGGCGACCGGTGTGAGCAGGCCGGCGAGCAGCACCCCCGCCGCGGCGGCGGCCAGCACGCCGACACCCAGCGCCAGGGCCAGACTCGCCCAGCCGCCGTCGAACAGCGCCGCGGCGGTGTAGCCGCCGATCGCGTAGAGCATGCCGTGCGCCAGGTTGAGGATGTTGGCGACGCCGAAACAGAAGACCAGGCCCGCCGCCGCCACGAAGACGAGCAGCCCGTAGGCGACACCGTCCAGCGCCGGGATGACGTACGGGTCGATCCGGTTCGGGCCGGCCGCCACCGTGATCACCGGCCGATGGTCGCGAGGTCACCCACGACGGTGTTGGACAGCGCCCGGCCGTCCTGGCGGACCTGACGCAGGTACCACTTCTGCACCGGCGAGTGCGTGACCGTGGAGAACTGCCACGCGCCGCGCGGGCTGGCGACCTGCCCGAGTTTGCCGATCTGCGCGTTGATCGCCTCCGGGGTCGGGTCGCTCCCGGCGGCCCCGATGGCCCGGTCGAGCACCGCCGCCGCGTCGTACGACGCCAGGGCGTACGTCGTCGGCGACCCGTCGTGCTTGGCCTTCCACGCCGCGACGAAGCCCCGGTTCTCGGCGTTGTCGAGGTCGGGGGAGTAGTTGAGCACCGAGAAGATGTCCCGGGCGGCTTCGCCCTGCGCGTTGAGCACGCCGCCCTCGGTGAGGAAACCCGCCGCGTACAGCGGAACGTCCTTGATCTCGGACTGCGCGTACTGCTTGACGAAGTCGACGGCGGCGCTGCCGGCGTAGAAGGTGTAGACCGCCTGCGCGCCGGAGGCCTTGATGCGGGCGAAGTACGGCGTGAAGTTGGTGGTGGCCGGGAACGGGGTGAAGGTGGTCTTGCCGTCGGGGTTGGCGAGCGTCCCGCCGGCCTTGGCGAACGCCTCGGTGAAGCCGCGCAGCTCGTCCCAGCCGCCCTGGTAGTCGGGGCCGATGGCGTACACCGAGCCCTTGACGTTGTCCCGGACGTGCTGGGCGATCGCGGCGCCCGGCTCGTCGGAGAGGTACGAGGTGTGCCAGACCCGGGTGACGTCCTTGATCTCCGGCCGGCCGTTGGAGCCGACGAGGGGGACCTTGGTCTCCTGCAGCAGCGGGTAGACGCCGGCGACCGAACCGCCGCCGACGATGCCGGTGAGCGCGGCCACGCGGTCCTGCTTGAGCAGCTTGGTCGCCGCCGGCACGGCGGTCGCGGCGCCGTTGCCCTCGTCGGCGACGACGAGGTCGACCTGCCGGCCGCCGAGCTTGCCGTCGTGCGTGTCCAGGTACAGCTCGAAGCCGTCGCGAATCTCCTTGCCGACGGACTGGTACGTCCCGGACAGCGAGGCGAGCAGACCGATCTTGATGGATCCGCCGCCGGTCGTGCCGGGCTCGTCGTCGGCGCAGGCTGTGCTGACGGTCAGCACGAGCGCGAGCAGCACGGCGGCGAGGGCACGGCTGCGCGCAGGGGTGGTGAGGGACATGTCGTCTCCAGGGGAAGGGGAGGGGTCTGTCGGTGGGGTCAGCGGCTGCGGGCGAGCGCCGCACGGGCCGCGGGGGTCAGCGCGTCGCCGATCCGGTTGGCCAGCTCCGTCATCTCGTAGGAGACCTTGCCCACGTCGCACTCGGGCGCGGCGAGCACCAGCAGCGATGCCCCGTCGTTGAAGGCCATCGAGAACATGAAGCCGCCTTCGAGCTGGGTGACGTTGGAGATCACCGCCCCGGCGTCGAAGAAGGCCGCCGCGCCGCGCAGCAGGCTGACCAGGCCGCTGCCCGTCGCGGCGAGCTGGTCGGCCCGGTCCGGCGGCAGGTCGCGGGTGGCGGCCACCATCAGGCCGTCACTGGAGATGGCGATCGCATGGCTGACCTCGGTCGCGCGCTCGGCGAAGCTGTCCAGCAGCCAGCCGAGGTCCTGGTGGTCGGTCACGTGCTCTCCCTGTCGGTCATGAGTTGCCGAGGTTGATCGGGGTGCGCCGGCGGGCCGCCACTCCGCGCGCGTACGCGGCCATCGCGCTGGCGACCTGGGCCGGGTCCCGGTATTCGGAGCGTTGCTGTTGCTGCCCCACGGTGACGCCGCCGGGCACCAGGTGCCGTTGCGGCTGTCGTTTGGGCAGGCCGGAGTTGGTGGTCGCGGCCACGTCGGGCGTGTGCGCCTGCGCGGCGGTACGCCAGGCGTCGTCGGCGGGGCTGGACCACTGCCGACCGTCGGAGGCGTCGACGACATCGGCGTGGAACCAGTGGTTGACCTGTTCGAAGATGAGCAGCTCCTCGGTCGGCGCGTCGCCGCGGTCCGCGCTGGGCGTCGGGCGGAACACGGGCGCCGCCGGCAGGGTCCGCGCCGCGGGGGCGTGCCCGGCGGTCGGCTCCGACCGCGGCCGGTACGGCGGGGGTGCGGAGGTGCGGGCTGCCCGCCGCGACAGCCGGCCCGGCGCGAGCAGGAACTCCTCCGGCGGCAACGACCGGATCATCGCCGCGGGCAGCGTCGCCTCGGCGAGGGTGCCGCGGCGGGGGCCGCGACGCAGTTGGACGCTGGCTCCCAGGCGGGCGGCGAGCTGACCCACGACGACCAGCCCCATGGCCCGCACGGCGGCGACGTCGATGGCGGGCGGCCGGGCCAGCAACTCGTTGAGCTGCTGCAACCGCTGTGGGGGCAGGCCGACGCCCTCGTCGCTGATCTGGATGATGACCCGGTCGCCGAGGCTGCGGCCGCTCACCCAGGTCTCGCTGCCCGGCGGCGAGTACGCGGTCGCGTTGTCCATGAGTTCGGCGAGCAGGTGCACGACCTCGTCGACGGACTTGGCGGCCACGGCGACGTCGCCGTCGACCATGCCGAGCCGGATGCGCGCGTAGTGCTCGATCTGGGACAGGGCCGCCTGGAGCACCTGTTGCAGCGGCACGTCGTGTTGGCGTACCCGGCCGACGCCGACGCCGCCGAGCACGAGCAGGCTGGCGTTGATGCGGCCCATCCGGGTCGCCAGGTTGTCCAGGGTGTAGAGCTGGTCCAGGCGGTCGGGGTCGGTCTCGTCCCGCTCGACCCGGTCGACCTGAGCCAGGACGGCGTCGACCAGCCGCTGTTCGCGCCGGCTCAGGTGGATGAAGATGTCGGCGGTGTTGGCGCGCATCACGGCCTGTTCGGCGGCGGTCCGCACGGCGGCCTGGTGCACGGCGCTGAACGCCTGACCCAGCTCGCCGATCTCGTCGTCGCTGGAGGGTTCGAGGGCCGCGGTGGACTGTTGACGGGCCAGCTCGTCGGGGTCGACGCTCGCGCTGTCGGGGCGTTGCAACCGGGCCACCACGGCGGGAAGTTGTTCGAACGCGACGGCGTTGGCCGCGTCGCGCAGCCGTCGCAGCCGGCGGGTGATCTGCCGGGCGACGGCCCAGGTCACGAGCGCGGTGAGCAGCAGCGCCAGCAGCACGCCGACCGCCTCGGCCACGGCCCTGCGACGCTGGTCGGCGTGGGCGGCCCGGACGTCGTCGAGCACCGCGACGTCGACGCGCCCCCGCAGGTCGGCGAGGCGGGCGGCGCGCTGCTGCGTCGTGGCCACCCAGTCGGAGGTCTCCAGGCGCAGTGGCGTGCCCGGCTGGGCGCGGGACACCTCGTCCTGCATCCGTTGCAGGGCGAGGGCCTCCTTGCCGGTGCCGGCCTGCTCCCACCAGATGCTCCACTCGGTCGGGGCGAGGGCCAGAAACGACAGGCTGGACTCGGTGTAGCTGGTGCGGGCGGCGGTGATGTCCTGCTGGGTGGCGGGGGTCAACTCGCCGGCGGCGACGGCGCGGAGCACGGCGACCTGCTGTTGGCCGATCGCCTCGGCGGTCTTCGACAGGGCGGCCGAGGCCCGGATCCCGTCGGCGAGCCCGGCGTTGACGACGCCGTGCGAGACGTTCTCCCGGAAGGTGATCAGGTCGGCGATCGCGATGCGGTAGCTGAAGGTCATCGCGGACACCGAGGCGTGCTCGGCCGTGCGGACCTGGGTGCGCAGCGGAGGCAGGCCGTCCAACGCCGCGTCGACGCGGCGCAGGAGCGCCGCGTTGGCGTCGGCGGGCACCTTGTCGCGCTGTCGGCGGTACCGCTCGACGGCGGCGTCGGTGGCGGCCAGCTCCACGCCGAAGGCGTCCTGCTGCTCCGCGTCGGGGTGGGTGAGCAGGTCGGCGGCGGCGGCCCGTTCGCGTTGCAGCCGGTACGCCAGGTCGCCGGCCTCGGCGCCGAGGCGTGCCACGACCTCCAGGTCGCTGGCGCGGGTCGTCTGGCGTGCGCTCTCAGTCAGCGCGAGGCCGGCGAACCCGATCACGGCCACCAGTGGCGCCGCCACGATGAGGCGCATCCGGCCGGCGATCTTCCAGGCGCGTCGTTTCCTCGGGTAGGGTCGGGCCGCGTGGGACCTCGTGCTCGACGCCAAGATTGACTCCCGCGACTCGTCGATGACGGTCTATCCGCACCTTGCCGAATGCAAGTCCCATTCCGCCGGAACCCGCGCTCGGAGGCCAGACCTGGCGGTGGTACAAACTGGCCGTACCATCATCTGTACCCAGAGTCAGCGGCCGGTGGCGCACGGCGGTCGTTCGGGGGCGCCCGCGCTCAGCGCTGGTCGTCGAGGTGCTCGGGCGCGCGGCGCGGCCCGGGATCGTCCGCTTCCGGTTGGCTGCTGAGCACCTGGCCGATCAGCTCGCGCAGCTCGTCGATGGCGTCCACCACGGCGCCCGGGTCGCGCGCGTCGCGCCGACTCCGCTGGCGCGGTACGGGCGGATCGAGTCGCGCCTGCTCCGGGGATCGTGGGCCCCGTCGGCCATCGGCCGCCAACTGCTCGGCCGCGACCTGCGGCCACAGGGAGGCCAGCAGGCCGCCGGTGTCGAGCACGTCGTCGCAGCGCACCGCGAACTCGTGGCTGCCGAAGCGGCGGCCCGACTCCACCGCGGCGACCGTCTCCCGGCTGAACCGCACCAGGTCCGCCAGGGCCCGCTGGGTCAGTCCCCGTCGGACCCGGCAGCTGCGCAGCTCCCAGCGGAACTGTTGGCTGGCCGCGGAGTGAGCGGCGCTCGGCGGGGGCGTGTGCTCCATGCGCTCACCTTCGTGGCACCCGCGAATCAGCAGCAGGTGTCAGATCGAGATTGGCCGGCGGGCTGAACATTCATAGGGGGCAATTCTTAACCCTGAACGCGATGGGTGTGAAGACATGCGCCGAGATGGATCGCCGCGAAGAGCGCGCGAGGCCACGCGCCGCGCGGCCGGGGCGTGTCGTGTCGGTCCGATCCGGCCGCGTCGGTCGGCCCGCAGGTCACCGCCGCCGGTGTCCTCGTCGTCAGACGGCGTGTGCCTCGGTGGCGGTGGCCGGAGCTTCCGTCGGGTCGTCGGCAGGCGCCAGAATATCGATTGTCGCGACGAGTGTGTGGTGCGCGCGAAATGAAACATTGGGCTTGAACGACCGGCGGTGCTCGGGTGCCAGTCGGAGGCCGGGAATGGCAGCGGCGAGTCGGGTGAGAGTCACGCCGGCCTCCAGTCGCGCCAATGCGGCGCCGATGCAGAAATGCGGGCCATGGCCGAACGACAGGTGGTCGGCGGCGTCGAGGCGGCGTGGGTCGAACCGGTCCGGGTGGGCGAAGACCACGGGGTCCCGGTTCGCCGCCCCGATCATCAGCAGACAGCGCGCGCCCGCCGGAATGGTGACCCCGCCCAGGGTGACGTCGCGGCGCGTCACCCGCAGCCAACCGTCGATGGCGGGCGCGAACCGGAGGGTCTCGGTCACGAAGTCGGGCACGGATCGCGGGTCGGCGACGAGCGCCTGCCATCGCTGCCGGTCGGACAGGGCCTCGTCGAGTGCGTGGGCGAGCAGGCCGGCGGTCGTCTCGTGCCCGGCGACCAGCAGGTTGAAGGCGAGGCTCGCCACCTCGGTCACCGTCAGCACCGCGTCGTCGTCGTCGCGGTAGGCCAGCGCCCGGCTGATGAAGTCGGCGCCGTCGTGTCCACTGTCGAGTCGCTGCCGTACCAGGTCCTGGCAGTAGTGCCAGAACTCCAGCAGACCCCGGGCCAGGCGTACCTGCTCCTGCGGGTCCGGCTGCCCCCAGATCAGGGCGAGCTGACCGTCCGCCCACCGCCGGATCTGGTCGACGTCGGCGTCCGGCACCCCGAGGATGTCCAGGATGACCAGCAGCGGAAGTTCGGTGGTGAACTCACCGACGAGATCCGCCCGCTGGCCCGCTCGGGCGACGAGCCGGGACACCAGGTCGTCGACGCGGCGACGGACGATCGCGCCGTACTCGGCCTCGGCCCGGTCCGCGGTGTTGGCGAAGGTGGCCCGCAGGGCGCGGCGGGTGCGGGGGTGCGTGGGCGGGTCGGCGGCGGCCGTCGTCGGTGGCGCGTCGATCTGCATGATGACGCTCATCGCCTCCGGGCAGACCTCGTAGATCGGGGCGAGGGTGAGGGCGTTGCCGAACGTCGCGGCGTCGGCGAGGGCGTGTCGGACGTCCGCGTGCCGGCTGATCAGCCACAGGTCCAGATCCTCGGCGTAGGGCACCCGGTCGGGATCGTCGAGAATGCGTCGCCAGGCGCTGGCGGGATCGGTGAGATAGACCCCGGAAAACGGATTCAACTGCATCGAACGCCTCCTGACGCACCGCGCGAAACCAGCGGCGCTCGCATTCCGTACGTCGCCGAAGGCGGGCCGACAATGGTGCGCATCTGCCGCGCGCCCTTCACGGTGCGCCGGCTCGATGCACAAGTCAAGATTGGTCGCTATCTATTTGATGGCGTGACAATTGTTCCTCGCGGAACCGTTCCGGCCCTGGCCGGCTGCACCTTGCACCCCGGTGTTTGCCAGCTCCATCCTCGGCGGCAGGCCCGATCGCGTCTCGGCCGTCCACGGTGGTCGATGGGATTGCCGGATTGTGCAAATCCTCATTCCCGGCAACGACTCCGCAGGGACGAAGGTGACGCCCCGGCGACAGGCACAACCCGGGGAGGGCCCTCAGCCATCGGCGCGCTGAGCCGCCGGCTTGGTCAGGTGGGCCAGCCAACCGCCCAGGCGCCCCAGCGCGCCCGTCGATTCGAGCATCGAGATTCCGCCGCCCACCATCGCCACGCCCGCCGTGGCGGCAATCATGCCGACCGGGTACTCCCGGGCGTGGAACGCCAGCAGGCCCAGCACGGTGACCGCCGCCCCGCTGAGCGCCAGCAGCGCCCCGGCGAGGGCGTCGCGCCGCTCGGCGAACACGATGACGAGCGTCACGCCCAGCCAGCACAGGCCGGCCACCGCGACCAGGGCGGCGGTCACCAGGGATCCCTCGCGAGCCAGACTCACGCTGGCGGGAACGCTGAGCACGCCCAGCGCGCCGGCCCGGGACCACGACACGCGGGCCTCCCGCAGCACCGCGAGGCCGGGGCTGTCCGCGCCGAAGAGGTGCCGGCGGTCGTACAGGACGAGGAGGCCCAACACCACGGCGAAGGTCCCCAGGGTCACCCCGACGAACCGGGCGCCGGCCCGCTCGACGTGGACGGCGTCGGTGACGACGAACAGGCCCGCGGTGCAGACGCTGATCCCCGCCAGCGAGGTCAGGGCGGTCGCCCGGTCTCGGGCGACCAGCGCGGCGCAGGCGATCGCCACGACCGCCACCAGGGTGAGCGGCCCGGCCCACGACGACGGCGTCGTCACGGCCAGCGCGACACCGGCGACCGCGACGTAGAGCAGGATCCGGGGCAGCGCCTCGGCCAGCGGGGCGCGCTCGTCGAGTCGATTGTGGCCGTACACCACCGCCACCACCAGGATCACCGCGCCGACGGCGACCGGCGGGAGGACGGTGGCCAGCTGGTTCAGGGCCACGGCCGCACCCGCCGGGCCGAGCCACCCCACCAACCGCAGCCGCCACCGCGCGGTCCCGGCCCGCGGCGGGGAGGGCTGCGGTTCGCGTACGGACGACATGTCGCCAGCCTCGCACCCGGTCGCCAGTCGCCGCGAAGGCTCGCCGCCGGCCGAGGTGCGGCCGGCGGCGAGCGCGGGTGGACGGATCAGGAGTACGGAAGGCGCAGCACCGACTGGTTGCCGATGCCCAGCGAGGTGGGGTTGTTGCCGATGGCGGACCAGACCTCCACCCGTACCGTGCCGTTGCTCAACGTGCCCAACGTGCCGGTGGCCGAGGCCAGGCCGGCGTTCTGGGTGTAGTGCTCGTAGCCGGGGACCGGGTCGGTGGCGAAGTAGCGCCAGGTCTCCGTCCGGTCCCAGCTGCCGTTTCCGGTCAGGTCGTAGGAGACGCGCACCTGCACCCCGTTGCCGACGGCCGTGCCGGCGTCCAGGAACAGGTCGAACGTGGTCTGCGCCCCGGAGTAGGCGAGGTTGAGGCCGGTCGCCGTGAAGACCTGCGGGTTGGTCGGCGTACCGTCGTGGTTTCCGTTGGCGGCCGCGACCGTGGTCGTGCCCGCGCTGCCGGCGGCGCCCAGCCCGCCACCGGCGAGCAGGTACCGCGTGGGCGAGCCCGAGCTCGGTGGCGGCGTGGTCGGCGGCGCGGTGGTCGGCGGCGCGGTCGTCGGCGGCGCCGTGGTGGGCGGCGCGGTGGTCGGTGGGGTCGTGCTCGGCGGTACCCCGCCGGAGGCGTTGCCGCCGCTCCAGGTGTACGCCCCGGTGGTGGCCGTCCGACCGGCGGCCACGGTGAGCCGGGTGCCGGTGGAGAACGTGACGGTGATCGGGTTCGCCGTCGGGTTCGACGCCACGTAGGTGCGTGCCCCGTTGCGGGAGAAGACCGCGCTCAGCGGGTGGTTGGCGGTGACCGTCGTGTCGACGGTGCCCAGTGCCGCCAGGTTGCGGATCCAGTGGAAGGTGTGCGCCCGGCTCTCCCCCTCCTCGGGGGTGTAGCCCGGGTTGGCGCGCAGGTTCGCCAGGGCCGCGTCGGGGTCGCCGAGGGCCTGGAACTGCCAGAGGATGTCCTGCCACACCGTCGGCGGGCCGCCGTTGTTGCGGACCAGCTCGGCGTAGTTGGTGCGCACGTACGCCGGGTTGTTGCCGAGGTAGAGGTGCCCGCCGGTGACCGGCAGCAGGTTGATGCCCTGGATCATCTCCGGGTCGGCGCTGAACCAGGTGGCGTACGCGCCGCCGTCGCCCCAGACCATGCCGACCGTCGAGTGCCCGAAGGCGGCGGGGAAGTTCTGGTCGCTCGCGTCGAACCAGTACTCCTGGATGGCGGCGGCCTGCGTCGTGTAGAGGAAGATGCCGGCGTCACGCACGGCGGTGTCGCCGGTGACCTGACCCCACTGGATGAGGGCGTTGGCGAAGTTCATCCCTTCCGAGGACGACTCCTGGTTGTTGCCGGAGCCGAACGAGCCGTGCCCGGACGCCCAGTCGTGGCCGGCGTAGATGTCGAAGTCGCGCAGGTAGGGAAAACGGGTGTCGTCGCGGCGGTAGTTGTTGGCGTCGCGGATCAGCAGGTCCACCATGCCGCCGTAGCGGCTGGTCGCGGCCCAGGACGGGTCGAACTTGGCCAGTGTCGCGGCGGCGGCGATGAAGTAGCCGTAGTGGAAGTGGTGGTCGTTGAGTTCCTGGTCGGAGCCGTACGACGCCGGGTAGCCGATCAGGGTGCCCCAGTTGGCGTCGTAGTAGAAGAGCCGCTGGGTCTTGCCGCTGGACGCGGTGAACCAGTCGGTGAGGGTGCTGCGGATCGCGTTCAGCGCGCTGTCGCGGGTGGCCGTGTCGTTGACCAGGTCGGCGACCTCGGCGAGCCGGGCGGCCCGGCCGAGCCCCTTGCCGGTCCAGTACGTGTCGTTGCCCCGCTGGTCCATCGGGTTGCCGCGGGCGGCGGCCAGGTGGCCGGTGAGCGTGGTCAGGTCCGCGCCGCTGCCGTCGCCGACGGCCGGCAGTTCGGGCAGGACTCCCTGGAACGCCATGGCGGTCCGGAACTGGTTGACGCCGGTGAGGACCTTCATCCGGCCGCGCGCCGACGGGTAGGTCGGCGTGATCGGCGTCGAGCCGGCGAGCGACTTCCACTGGTGCGGGTAGAGGCTGACCACGGTCTGCGTGGCGGTGCCCTCCCGGGCGGTGGTGGTGAACGCGTACGTCGTGCTCAGGCCGTTGGTCGACGGGTCGTAGGCGTAGGAGACGCGGGTGCCGGTGACGTGGGCGTGCGCGTACCGGCCGTAGGTGGTGGCCAGGTCGGCGCGTTCGGTGGCGTTCGCCGTCGGGGGCAGCAGGGCCACCGAGAAGTAGCCGCGACCCGCGAGGGTGGAGGAGATGCGGCCACCGCTGACGGTCCAGGTCGCGCCGCTGGGGGCGTACGCCACGTAGTCGTGGCCGTTGACCCGGAAGCCGATGGTGGCGCCGTTGGCGGACCAGACGTCGGGGGTGCCGGACGTGCCGATCACCGCGTCGCCGCCGCTGGCCTGGAAGTACGCGAACGGAAGGCCGTGGCCGATGGTGGCGCGCAGGGTGCGGGTGCCGTCGCTCCAGTAGGGGCTGACCGTCCAGTCGGTCCAGCCGTCCACCTTCACCTGGGGCGCGGCGAGCCCGGCCACGCCGACGCGGATGTCCTGCACGTACGGGTAGTGGTACTCACCGACGCCGGTGGCCGTGCCGCTGATGGCGGGTGTGGAGTTGGCGGAGAAGCCGAGGCCGTCGGTGAACGTGTCGTAGGAGGTCGGGTGGGCGTGCAGGGGCTCGCTGAAGGCGCAGTCGGTGCGCTTCCACAGCAGCGAGGACCACCAGTCGTTGGTGGGTACGGCACCGGCGGGGGCGTTGGCGGTGGCGAACTGCCGGGGGTTGCTGGACATCGCGCCGCAGCCGGTGGGGAGCGCGCCGACGGGGGTGGTGGTGTAGCTGCCGGCGCCCACGGGCGCGGCCTCGGCGGCGCGGGTGACGGGAATCGTGAGGCCACCGACGACCAGGGCCAGGGCGGTGGCGGCTGCCAGGGCCCAGCGGCGGTGGGGGACGGGAGGTTTCATGGTGCCTCCATCGCGCGTCCCGGTACGGACCGTGCCGACCCGGGCGCGTAGCGTCTGAATTGTGGAAAACGTCGATCGAGAGAGCGCTCTCTCAGCCGGCACGGTAATCGACCCCGGAGATCCCCGTCAATGTGTCAGTCCGGTTGCGTGCTGATGTCGCAAACTGATCGCCCACCGCGCCGCGGTGGCTAGCTGTCCGCCACGCCGAGCCCGTCCAGGTCGGCGTGCAGCGCGTCCGGCGCGCGCATCCGCCACGCGTCGGTCACGAGCTCGCTCAGGCGCTCGGCGTCGACCGCCGCCAGGCGCAGCATCACCAGCGGCAGGCCGTCGTACCCGGACGTGGTGAAGAAGACCTCGGGCTCGCCGAGCAGGAGAGCCTGCTTCTCGGCCTCGTCCCCGACGAACAGCACCGCGATGTCGCGCCGGATCACCCGCGGCTTGCCCGGCCTGCGCTCGGGATAGGACCAGACGAAACCCTTGTCGGCCACCCGGAAGTCGAAGCCCTCGCTCTCGATCTCGACCGTGTGGGGCAGGGCCAGGGCCAGGCGGCGTACGTCGTCGGCGTCAGCCACCGAGACCCCGCACCGCGCATGCCATCCGCATGCGCCGAGATTACGCACCGGGACCGACAGGTGGCGGGCGGGCCGCCCACCGGCGGCGTCAGCCGGCCGCGGCGGACAGGTCGACGGCCGTGGCGCCGACGACCGCCCGGTCGCCCTCGCGCTGGACGTAGCCGATCACCGTGGACTGGCCGGGGTCGAGATCCGGCGGCGTGACCAGCTCCACCTGTCCCTGCTCGGCGTCCAGGGGCACCGACGCGAAGGCGCGCACCACGTTGTCCTGCCGCAGCGTCCGGCCGGCGTTCTCTCCGCGGGCGATCTCGCTGCGCAGGCCGCGTTGCACGAGCGCCACGTTCACCACGGCGGGCTGCGACAGCCGCTGCGCGCGGTAGCCCAGCACCATCCGCTGCCCGCCGTCGGCGACCTCCGGAACGGACAGGGTGAGGGGCGCGGCGGCGGGCGACATCAGGGCGGACGCGACGGCCCTCGCCGCCCGGCCACGGTCGGAGCCGACGAACTCCACGGTGCCGTTGACGATCATCTGTGGGGTGTAGAGACGCCCCGAGCCGAAGCCCCGGGCGTACGCCTCCTGCCGTGCCGTGTACGCCGCGTCCGCGAACTGGTCGGGCCAGCCCAGATCGTCCCAGTAGTCGACGTGGAAACCGAGGGCGAAGACGGGCTCGCGCCGCGCCCGGGAGTCGTGCTCGATCGCGGTCAGCAGCTCCTCGGCAGGAGGGCAGCTGTTGCAGCCCTGGGAGGTGAACAGTTCCACGACGGCGACGCCGCCGCCCTCCGTCGGCCGTTCCGGCTGACCGGCGGCGTCCGATCCGTGCGGCGATGGCGTGGTCATGGCGTCTCCTCCCAGAGCCTGCTGGCGGCTCTGCGATTCCCGTTACCGCACCGACAACGCCTGGTCAGCGAGGCCGCGAGGGGGGATGGGGGCGTCCAGTGCCCGTCCGTGCCTGTCCAACCCCGGATCCGCCGTTGCGCCCGGAGACGCCACTTCCGACCGGGACCAGCCGCGCGTCGGCATACCGGCCCGCTCATGACAATCGCGTGACAAATTGGCCGGCACGCCGATCACGGGTTTCGACGGTGCCCGAGCCGGGGCACCAGAGCGTCGCTGACGAAAAATTCTCCGGAAGGGACGGCCCCCGTGGAAATCCAGGGCTTCTTCACCGCAATCATCATCGGCCTGGTCATCGGCGCCCTCGGGCGGCTCGTGGTGCCCGGCAAGCAGAACATCTCGATCGTGCTCACCCTGGCGATCGGCGTGCTCGCCGCGATCCTCGGCACCCTCGTGGCCGGTGGGCTCGGCGTGGACGAGACCGCCGGCATCGACTGGATCGAACTGCTGCTGCAGGTCGTGTTCGCCGCGATCGGTGTGGCCGGCGCCGCCGCTGTGTTGGGCCGCCGACGCCCCTGACGCCCCGCTCCCTCGCCGGGCCCGCCGGCCCTCACGCGCCCGTGGCGACGACCTGTCGCCACGGGCGCTGTGCTTGGATGATTCGGTGGAGTTCACCGTGACAGACGTGCCCGCGCGGGAGCGGTTCGAGGCGCGCGACGAGACGGGCGCGGTCGCCGGGGTGGTCACCTACCAGCTGACCGGCGCCATCATCGCCTACACCCACACCGAGGTCGATCCGGCGTACGAGGGCCGGGGCGTCGGGTCGACCCTGGCCCGCGCGGTCATGGACGACGCGCGGGCCAGGGGGCGCACCGTGGTGCCGATCTGCCCGTTCCTCGCCGAGTGGCTGGTCAAGCACCCGGAGTACGAGGACATCGTGGTGCGGTCCACCCGGAAGGTGAAGTAGCGGCCGGGCTCAGTGCCAGTCGCTGATCTGGACGTCGTCCGGCGCCGGCCTGCCCCGCCCGGTCTCCACCAGCTCCTTGAGGCTCATCAGGAACGTCGCCCACTTGGTGCTGCAGTGGTGCATGAACTCGACCGGCTCGCGCCAGCCCTCGTGGCTGAACAGGACGACGGTGTAGTCGCCCCGCTGGTCGAGGCGCCAGTCGATCTCGGTGCCGACCCATTCCTCGGGGCCGTCGGTGACCCGCCAGCGGACGTGGCCGGTGGGGTCCAGCTCCAGGACCTCCATGTCGAAGCCCCCGGCGTCGCCGAACCGGAAGGCCAACTGCCCGCCGACCTCGCTCTTGCCGACCGTGTCGGTCGTCCACCAGGCGGCGAGGCCCTCCGGGGTGGCCACCGCGCGGTAGACGTCGTCGAGCGGGGCGACGACGCCGACCCGGTGCAGGATGTCGACCATCTCATTCTCCCTGGTTGTCGGAACGGTGACGTTCGATCGTCTCGGCGATCCGCTTGATCCGGCGGAGTCGGGCATCCCAGGCGGTGCCGACGGCGGTCAGTTGGGCGACCGCACGCGCGAGCTGCGCCTCGTCGACCTGGTAGTGACGCTCACGACCGGCCGGCGCCGAGTGGATCAGGCCGACCCGGTCCAGGACGGCCAGGTGCTTCGAGACGGCCTGGCGGGTGACGGGCAGTCGCTCGCTCAGCGACGTGGCGGTGCCGGGCCCGCCGGTGAGCAACAGGTCGATCATGGTGCGCCGGATCGGGTCCCCGATCGCCGACCACAGGGCGTCGTCGACGGCCGTGCTCATGACGTGGCGACCAGCCGTGCGACGTACGTGCCGAGCGCGGGGATGTAGTGGTTCCACCCGCTGACGTGGTCCTGGTACTGCTTCTCGAGCAGGGCGATCTCCCAGCCCATCTCGCGAAAACCGGTCTCCGTCATGCGGACGCGGGTCCCCGTCGCGATCGGGACGAGGTCGAAGGTGACCAGCAGCGACTGCCCGCCCCGGTCGGGCTCGGTGAAGGACCACCGGAAGGAGAACCGCTTCGGCGGGTCGACGTCCACGACGGCGAGGTCGACGGTCGTCGTCTCGCCGGTCTGCGCGTCGCGCCACACCAACTCGCCGGGAGCGCCCTCGACCGGTTCGAACCGGGCGTCGTCGGGCCACCACTCCCGCACGTGCTCGGGTTGGCTGATCACCTCGAAGACCACCTCCGGCGAGGCGTCCACGTCGATGTCGCGTTCGATGACTCCGTACTCCATGCGTACCACCCTTTCGCAACCTTTGGTTGCGTCAGGTTACCGCGGCACACGCGCCTCGCGCAACCGATGGTTGCGTATTGGCCCCGGGTGCGGCACGACGCCTGGAACGGGCGATGACGGTACGGTCCATGGTGGGCAGTCGCCCTGCCCTCGCCATCGTCCCTCCACATCCCGTCGGGAGACCTGAACGATGACAGCCGCCACCTTCCGTGCCCTGCACCACGACCGCCCCGCCGGCGACCCGCTCGTCCTGCCGAATGCCTGGGACGCGGGCAGCGCCCGGGTGTTCGCCGACGCCGGCTTCGAAGCGCTCGCCACGCCGAGCGCCGGGGTCGCCGCCTCCCTCGGCTACGAGGACGGCGCCACCCCGCCCGCCGAGATGTTCGCCGCGGTGGCGAGGGTCGTGCGGGCCGTCTCCGTTCCGGTGTCCGCGGACGTGGAGGACGGCTACGGGCTCGCCCCCGCCGAGCTGGTCGAGCGGCTGCTGGAGGCGGGTGTCGTCGGCTGCAACCTGGAGGACTCCGAGGGGCACGCCACGCTCAAGGATCCGCAGCGGCACGCGGACTGGCTGGCCGAGGTGCGGGCGGCGGCAGGCGACGCGCTCGTCATCAACGCGCGCGTCGACACGTTCCTGTTCGGCTCGGGTGACCCGGCCGACGCCGTCGCCCGCGCGAAGCTGTACGTGGCGGCGGGCGTCGACTGCGTGTACCCGCTGCGGGCGCCGATTGAGGTCCTTGCGGTGCTGCGCGAGGGCATCACCGGCCCGATCAACATGGCCGCCGCGCCGAACCGGGAGTCCGTGACCGAGCTGGCCCGACACGGCGCCACGCGCATCACGTTCGGCCCGGGAATGCAGCGCTACGCGATGGCCGCGATCGGTGACCTGGCGGCCAACCTGCGCGCGTGAGGCACCGGCCGACCGGCGCGTCCTCAGCGGCGGCCGGTGCCGCGGGTGCGGGCGGCGCGCCTCGGTGAAGGGCGCCGCCCGGTCAGGCGTCGGCGCGGGCGGCCAGGGCGTCCACGAGGCGGCGGGCGGAGCCGGCCAGGTTCCACCGGCCGGCCAGCTCGAGCAGCCGCTCCGGGTCGGCGGGGGCGGTCGGCAGCGCGGTGGGCAGCTCCGGCAGGGCCACGTCCAGGGCGACCCGGACCACCGTCGGCGCGACGGCCAGGTAGTCGCGGGCGGCAGCCAGCTTGGTGCGCAGGCCCGGCGCGAAGGACGAGTCGGAGTCGTCCAGCGCGGCCAGGATGCCGTCGATGCTGCCGTACCGCTCGATCAGTCGCGCGGCGGTCTTCTCGCCGACGCCCGGCACCCCGGGCAGTCCGTCGCTGGGGTCGCCGCGCAGGGCGGCGAAGTCGGCGTACCGGTCGGCGGGCACCCCGTAGCGGGCGCGCACCGCCGCGTCGTCGCAGTCGTCGAGCTTGGCCACGCCGCGCCCGACGTAGAGCAGCCGCACGTCCCGGGAGTCGTCGATGAGCTGGAACAGGTCCCGGTCGCCGGAGACCACCTCGACCGGGCCCGGCTGGGTCACCGACAGCGTGCCGAGCACGTCGTCGGCCTCGTAACCGGTCGCGCCGACGGCGGTGATGCCGACCGCGTCGAGGACCTCCAGGATCATCGGCACCTGCGGGGAGAGCGTGTCAGGCACGACCTCACCGCCCTGCGGGGCCACCCGGTGCGCCTTGTACGACGGCAGCAGCTCGACCCGCCACGCCGGCCGCCAGTCGTAGTCCAGAGCGCACACCATCCGGTCGGCGCCCCGACCCCGGATGAGCGTGGCGAGCATGTCGAGGAAGCCGCGCACCGCGTTGACGGGCGTGCCGTCCTCGGCGCGCGCGGCGGACTCCGGGATGCCGAAGTAGGCCCGGAAGTAGAGGCTGGGTGCGTCGATCAGCAGGATCGGGGATCGGTGTGCCACGCCCGACAGCCTGGCACAGCCCTGCGACGATCAGCGGTACGCCCGGCCGCCCGGCGGCGTCAGCGCTGCTCGTCGTGCCGGTAGACGGTGTCGCGGCGGGCGAGGTGCTGCACGACGTAGCTGGTCACCAGCAGCAGGATCGCGACCAGCACCTCGACCCAGGCGGCGACGCCGTCGGCCACGGTGAGCCCGATGACCAGCAGGACCAGGCCGACGAGCGCGAGGACCCCGGCCCACAGTTGCCAGCGACGGCGGGTCGCCGCCCGGTTCGCGTCGTTCGCTGCCACGTCGGCCCTCCCGGTCGGTGCCACCCATGCGGGCGTCCCGATCCCAGGCTATGGCCCCCGCCCCGATCCTACCCGGAAAACCACAGTGCGGGCAGGCCCTGGAACGGCGCAGACTGCCGGGGTGGCGTTTCCGGCCGTTCCTGGTGCTGCGTGCCGAGCGCGTCGCCGCCGCACTACGCGCAGCGGTGACCGACCCGACGCTGCGCGACCGACCGCTGCTGGGCGCGGTCGACCAGTACGTGCACAGCGTCGATGTGCTCAGCGACGCGACCCGGGCTCGCCGGGTGGCCGACGGCCTGTGGTCGGGTGCGGCGGTCACCGACCAATGGTGACGGCCGGACGCCGGCCCTGGTCGCGGTCGCGGTCGTGGTCGGTGAGGTCGCGCAGGCGCCGGACGGGGGAGAGCAGCAGCACCAGGGGCGCGCAGATCAGGGTCGCCGCGAAGACGAACAGGGTGGCGCGGGCGCCGAGCGGGCCGGCGAGCCCGCCGGCGACCAGCCCGCCGACCGGGATGGCGCCCCAGGAGACGAACCGCACGGTCGCCATCACCCGGGAGAGGAGTTCGGGTGGGCTGGCGATCTGCCGGTACGTCCGGGTGGTCACGCTGAGCACGACCGTGCCGAGAGAGAAGACGATGCTGCCGGCGGCGAAGGCGACGTAAGCCGGCCAACCGGTGCCCCCGGGGATCAGGAACGCTCCGGCGACCGTCGTGAACCCGGCGGCGACCAGCGCGCGGGCGCTGCCGAGCCGGGTGGTGATCCACGTGGTGAGGGCAGCCCCGACCAGCGCGCCGACACCCTCGACGGCGAGCAGGACGCCGACCAGGCCGGCCGGCGCGTGCAGGTCGCGGACCAGGTAGAGCGGGTGCAGCGCGAACTGCGCGCCGCAGACGAAGTTCATGGCCGTCGCGGCCCACATGCACGGGCCCATGACCGGGTGGTACGCGACGTAGCGCCAGCCCTCGCGGATCAGCTCACCGACCGGCGGCCACTGCTCGGGCGCGTCGACGCGGCGCGCGGGCAGGGTACGCAGCAGAGCCGCCGAGACGAGGTAGCTGGCCGAGTCGACGAGCAGGGTGGGCACCGCGCCGAGCGCCTGCACGGCGAGCCCACCGAGCGATGGGCCGCTGAGCAGGGTCGCGGCGTGGGTGGCCGAGGTGAGGCTGTTGCGCGACTGCAACTGCTCGCGCTCGACGATGCTGGGCAGGAAGGTCGAGTTGGCCACGTCGAACACCACGTTGGCGAAGCTGACGACGAGCGCGGTGACCACCAGGTGGGTCACGGTGAGCTGCCCCCACCACCAGGCCAGCGGGATCGACGCGACGGCGAGGGCGCGGGCCAGGTCCGCGCCGACCTGGGTGCCGCGCAGCGGCAGGCGCTGCACGATCACACCGGCGGGCAGGCCGATCACGATCCAGGCGACGTAGCTGGCCGCGGCGATCAGACCCATCTGCCACGCGGAGGCGTCCAGGACGGTGAGCGCGGTCAGCGGCAGGGCCACCGCGCCGACCGCCGACCCGACCAGACTGGTCGTGCCGGCGGTCCACCAGCGCCAGAACACACCGGCTCGTTCGTCGACGTGCATGTCGTCGGCCCCCGTCCGTCGCGCCGATGCGTTCCCGGTGTCAGTGCGTTGCCGTTGGCGCTGCGTGCCGTTGGCGGCGCGTGCCGGGGATTGTCCGTTCCAATCTGGAACGGACTATAGTCGTGTCGGGCGGAGGGAGGAAGCGGGTGCGACGAGAGGATCTCGCGGACGCGGACTGCGGCATCGCGCAGGCGCTCGGCGTGCTGGGGGACTGGTGGACGTTCCTCATCGTGCGCGACGTCGCCGGCGGCACGACCCGCTTCGACGCGCTACAGCGCGAACTGGGCGTCAGTCGGCGGGCGCTTACCGAACGCCTCGCCGCCCTGGTCGAGCACGGCGTGCTGGAACGCCGCCCGTACTCGGCGCACCCGCCCCGGCACGACTATCTACTGACCACGAAGGGCGAGGGCCTGCTGCCGGTGTTGATCGCCCTGCAGGACTGGGGAACGAGGCACCTGATGGGTGACGGAGAGCTGACCGCGACCGCCGACGACGCCTCGGCCGAGGCCCGGCGGGCACACGCGCTGGTGGGCCGACGGCTGCCGGAGGTCGCCCTGCCCGGCGCCGACGGCCGGCCGGTCGCGTTGACTGCGCCGGACGTCTGGAGCGTCCACTACCTCTTCCCCGGGGCGTACGCGCCGGGGACGCACGGCTACCCGCCGGGCTGGGCGGAGATCCCCGGCGCCCGGGGCTGCACCCTCGAATCGACCACGTACGCCGACCGGCACCCGGCCTTCGAGGCGGCCGGGGTACGCGTGTGCGGGATCAGCACCCAGCGGCCGGACCAGCTCGCCGAGTTCGCCGCGTACGCGGGGCTGCCGTTTCCGTTGCTGTCCGATCAGGACGGTCGGCTCGCCGCGGGGCTGCTGCTGCCGGTCTTCTCCGCCGGCGGGGTGACCCGGTTCAAGCGACTGACGATGCTCGTCGACCCGACGTCGGTGGTGCGGGCGGTGCAGTTCCCGGTCACCGACCCGGCCGGATCGGTCGACGAGATGCTGGTGCTGGCCCGCGACCACGCGACGATCCCCGGCTGACGCGGGGGCGTCGACCGGGGATCGCAGCGTCAGGTTCAGGTTCAGGCCGGAAGCGTCCAGCGCTGGTTGGCGCCGGCGAAGCAGTCCCAGATCTGCAACCGGGCGCCGTCGGCCGAGCTGTTGTCGGTGACGTCCAGGCACTTGTTGGACTGCGGGTTGCGCAGCGTGCCGTTGGACTGCGCCTGCCAGACCTGGGCGCCGCTGCCGTTGCAGTCGTACAGCTGCACCTTGGCGCCGTTGGCGGTGGAGCCGCTGGTGATGTCGGCGCACTTGCCGAGGGCGCGCAGCGTGCCGTCGCTGGCGACGGTCCAGGTCTGCGCGTTGGTGCCGTTGCAGCCCCAGAGCTGGATGGCGGTGCCGTTGGCGGTGCTCGCGGACGCCACGTCGACGCACTTGCCGCCGAGGCCGGTGATCTGGCCGGTACGACCGGACGGCGGCGGGGTGGTGCCGCCCATGATGGTGTCGTACATGGCGCTGACCAGCGAGGTGGAGCCGGTGGTGTCCTGCGACAGCTCCCAGTTCATGACGCCGCCGGCGTTGGTCAGCGCCCACTGCGTCTTGCGCTTGACGGTCGGGACGCCGTTGTAGCACTGCTGCGCGCCGCCGGCCGTGGTGCAGTCCCGGTTGGCGTTGGCCGGGTCCAGGGCGACGAGCGCCGAGTACGTGTAGTAGCCGGGGCGGCTGTAGAACGGGATGCCGAGGACGGCCTTGCTGGCCGGCAGGCCGCGGGACTTCCACAGGTTGATGCTGTTGATCGACCAGTCGTAGTTGGAGTGCGGGCTGCCGCCGTCGTACGCCATGATGTTGAGCCAGTCGACCTGGCCGAACACGGCCGTCGGCACGCCGTCGAGGTAGTAGCCCTCGGAGACGACGGCCGCGGTGAGCAGCTTGCCGCGGCTGTGCATGGCGCTGCCGAGCTGCGTCATGAGCTGGCTGTAGTTGTTCGCCGAGGCGCCCGGGTCCGGATACTCCCAGTCGATGTCGACGCCGTCGAGGTTGTACTGGTTGACGAAGTTGACCAGGTTGTTGACGAAGGCGGTCCGGCTGCCGGAGTTGGCCGCGAGGGCCTCGAAGGCCGAGTCGTTGCCGTCGTTCCAGCCGCCGACGGCGATCGAGACCTTGACGTTGTTGGCGTGCGCTTGGGAGACCAGCGAGGAGAGTTTGCTCGGGTTCTCCACGGCGCGCAGGCTGCCGTCGTTGTTGGGCAGCACGAACGCGTAGTTGATGTGGGTGAGCTTGTTGTACTGGATGGTGTTGACGTTGCCAGCCCACGAGGGCATGTAGCCGACGCTCTTGAAGTTGTTCGGCAGCACCACGGCCTGCGCGGCGGTGGGGACGAGGGTGACGGTGGCGGCGGCGGTGGCCAGGGCGAGCAGGCCGGCGGTGCGGGCGCGGCGCAGTGGTGAGGACATCGGGGGCCTTCCCGTGGGCGGGGGACGACGCCCGCCCGCGCAGGGTTGTCGCGGGCGGGAAATGCGGTACGCAGAAACGGGTGGCCTCGAGGCAGCCAAATCTTAAAGAGTGTTAACTGTCGGCGTCAATCAACGCCGATGGATTTCCTCGCCCGGGCGGATGCGGGGTTCTGGGGATGCCCAAACGACCGTTAAGCTCACGGGGTGGGAACCGATGAGTTGTACCCGCCGGACCGGCTGCTCGCCGCGCAGCGCGCCACCGCCGCGGCCGGCCTGGACGCGCTGCTGCTCACGCCCGGCTCCGACCTGCGCTACCTGACCGGGTACGACGCCCACGTGGGGGAGCGGTTGACCTGCCTGGTGCTGCCCGCCGAGGGTGCGCCCACGCTCATCGTGCCCCGGCTGGAGCGTCCGGCCGCGGAGGCGGCACCGAACACCGGCGTCCGCATCGTCGACCACCCCGACGGCGTCGACCCGTACCCCCTGGTCGTCGCCGCCCTCGACGGCCCGCCGTCGGCCGTCGGGCTCGCCGACCGGATGTGGGCCGAGCAGGTCCTCGCCCTACGCGCGGCGCTGCCCGGCGCCGCGCAGCGGCTCGCCGGCGAGGTGCTGCGCGAGCTGCGGATCCGCAAGTCCCCGGCGGAGGTCGCGGCGCTCGCCGAGGCGGGCGCGGCCATCGACGAGGTGCACCTGCGGATGGGCCAGTGGCTGCGCCCCGGCCGCACCGAGGCCGAGGTGGCGGCCGACATCGCGGCGGCGATCCGCGACGCCGGGCACGCCAGTGTCGACTTCGTCATCGTGGCCGCCGGCCCGAACGGGGCCAGCCCGCACCACGGCACCTCGGATCGGCCGATCGGCGCCGGCGAGCCGGTGGTGGTGGACATCGGCGGCACGATGCCGTCGGGCTACCGCTCGGACTGCACCCGCACCTACGTGGCGGGCGGGCCGGCGCCGGCCGACTTCGTGGACTACTACGCGGTGCTGCACGCCGCCCAGAGTGCGGCGGTGGCGGCGGTGCGTCCCGGGATCACCGGCGCGGCGGCCGACGCGGCGGCCCGGGAGCCGATCGCCGCCGCCGGTTACGGCGACGCTTTCCTGCACCGCACCGGGCACGGCATCGGCCTGGACGGTCACGAGGAGCCCTACCTGGTGGCCGGCAACGACCGGCCCCTGGAGGCCGGCATGGCGTTCTCCATCGAACCGGGCATCTACCTCGCGGGCCGGCACGGCGCCCGCATCGAGGACATCGTCGTCTGCACGACGGACGGCGTGCAGCGGCTCAACACCACCCCCACGGAGCTCATCGCGCTATGACTGTCGACCGGATCCTCCCCACCGACGAGGCCCACGACCTGCTGGACCTCGCCACCGAGCTGGCCGACCGCGAGCTCGCGCCGAAGGCCGCGAGCTTCGAGGAACGCGCCGAGTTCCCCCGCGAGGTGCTGCGCACCATCGGCCGCGCCGGCCTGCTCGGCCTGCCCTACGCCGAGGAACACGGCGGCGCGGCGCAGCCGTACGAGGTGTACCTGCAGGTGCTGGAGATCCTGGCCAGCCGGTGGCTGGCGGTCGCCGAGGCGGTCAGCGTGCACACCCTGAGCTGCTACCCGGTCGCCGCGTTCGGCAGCGCCGAGCAGCGCAAGCTCCTGCCCGACATGCTCGGCGGCGAGCTGCTCGGCGCGTACTGCCTCTCCGAGCCGCAGGGCGGCTCCGACGCGGCGGCGCTGAGCACCCGGGCGGTCCGCGACGGCGACGCGTACGTCGTCTCCGGCACCAAGGCGTGGATCACACACGCCCAGGTGGCCGACTTCTACAACGTCTTCTGCCGCACCGGCGGGCCCGGCCCGAAGGGCATCTCCTGCCTGGTCGCCGACGCGGGCACCGCCGGCATCGCGCCGCAGGCCGCCGAGCGGACCATGGGGCTGCGGTCCTCGCCGGTGGCGCAGATCGCGTTCGAGGAGGCGCGGGTGCCGGCCGACCGGCTGGTCGGCGGCGAGGGGGCGGGCTTCACCATCGCGATGTCCGCGCTGGACTCGGGTCGACTGGGCATCGCCGCCTGCGCGGTCGGGCTGGCCCAGGCCGCGCTCGACTACGCGGTCGGCTACGCCCGGGAGCGACAGCAGTTCGGCCGGTCCATCATCGACTTCCAGGGCCTCGGCTTCCTGCTCGCCGACGCGGCGACCCAGATCTCCGCCGCCCGCGCGCTGACCCTGGCGGCGGCCCGGCTGCGCGACGCGGGGCGTCCGTACTCGATCGAGGCGGCGAAGGCGAAGCTCTTCGCCACCGACGTGGCGATGCGGGTGACCACCGACGCCGTGCAGGTGCTCGGCGGCGCCGGCTACGTGGCCGACCACCCGGTCGAGCGGTACATGCGCGAGGCGAAGGTGCTGCAGATCGTGGAGGGCACCAACCAGATCCAGCGGTTGGTGATCTCCCGGGCGCTCGCCAAGAGCTGAGCCGGCGGCCCAGCGCGGCGTTCGTCGTCGCCGTCGCGCCGATTTCCCGGTAGGTTGCTCGCCGTGGAGGAGATCGACCGCGCCATCGTCGCCGCGCTGACCGCTGACGGCCGTCTGTCGTACACCGACCTGGCCGAGAAGGTGGGGCTGTCGGTGTCCGCCGTGCACCAGCGGGTGCGCCGGCTGGAGCAGCGCGGGGTGCTCAAGGGGTACGCCGCCCGGGTGTCGTTCGAGGCGCTGGACCTGCCGTTGACCGCGTTCGTGGCGATCCGCCCGTTCGACCCGTCGCAGCCGGACGACGCGCCGGAGCGGCTGGCCCACCTGCCGGAGATCGACTCGTGCTATTCGGTGGCGGGGGAGGACTTCTACCTGCTGCTGGTGCGGGTGGCCAGCCCGGCGGACCTGGAGCGGGTGCTGCAGGAGATCCGCACCTCGGCGAACGTGACGACCCGGACGACTGTGGTGCTGTCCACGCCGTACGAGAACCGCCCGCCGAAGATCAGTGCCGGGGCACCGAGTCGGTCGCGGTCCCGGGCGCCGGAGGAGCCGGCTGGTTCCACCGCAGGATGACCTGCCGGCCGTGCTCGTGACCCAGGGCGCTGACCGTGGCGGTGTCCAGGCGCAGCCGTCCGCCGGCGGACGGGGGCAGCCCGATCCAGCGGGCGCCGAGCACCCGCAGGCTGTGCGCGTGGCCGACCAGTGCCACGGTGCCCCGGTCGAGCAGCGGGGTGACGCGGGCCAGTACCCGGTCGAGCCGGTCACCCACCTGGGCGGGTGACTCCCCGCCGGGGCAGCCGTCGGTCCAGATGTTCCAGTGCGGGTCGTCGTCGTGGATGTCGACGGTGGTGCGGCCCTCGTATTCGCCGTAGTTCCACTCGCTGAGGTCCTCGTCGACGTGGTCGACGGTGAGCCCGGCCAGCTGCGCGGTGCGCAGCGCCCGGGAGCGGGGACTGGCCAGGACGGTGACGAAGCGCCGGCCGGCCAGGAACGCGGCGAGGGTGCGGGCCTGTCGCTCGCCGTCGGGGGTTAGCTCCAGATCGGTGTACGAGGTGTGCCGCAGGCTGGCGCTCCAGGTGGTCTCGCCGTGCCGGATCAGCAGGAGCTCTCCCATGCGGCCAGTTAACCATCGCGCCGGGGCGGCCAGTGCCGCCCTCTCTCAACCTATCTTCCTAGGATGCCTTACAGGGTGTGCCGACCGGCACCACCGGTTTCGGCACCGGGAAACCGGGCAACCGAGCCTCGACAACCGCCAGACCGAGGAGGCGCGATGAGCTTCACCGAGAAGGCAAAGAACAAGGTTGAGCAGATGGCCGGCGCCGCGAGGGAGCGCGTCGGCGATATGACCGACAACGAGTCGATGCGTGGTGCGGGCGCGAGCCAGCAGGGTGACGCGCGCGCCAAGCAGGCCGGGCAGAACACGAAGGATGCCGGCAGCAAGATCAAGGACGCTTTCAACAAGTGACCTGAGCGGTCGTCGGGTCCCCGGGCAGGTGCTGCCCGGGGACCCGACGCGTGTGGGCCGTTAGGGTCGGCGGCGTGACTGTGCTCCGTTCCCTGGTGTTGTTCGTGCTGGCCGCCCTGGCCGAGATCGGCGGCGCGTGGCTGGTCTGGCAGGGTTGGCGGGAGCAGCGCGGCCTGTGGTGGATCGCCGCCGGCGTGGTCGCGTTGGGCTGCTACGGCTTCGTCGCGACGTTCCAACCGGACCCCAACTTCGGCCGGATCCTGGCCGCGTACGGCGGGGTGTTCGTGGCCGGGTCGTTGGGCTGGGCGATGGTGGTGGACGGTTTCCGCCCGGACCGCTGGGACCTGACCGGCGCGGCCCTGTGCCTGCTCGGCGTCGCGGTCATCATGTACGCCCCGCGTGGGGGTTCCGCCTGACCCGCGCGCGGGTGACCTCGCGGGCGGTGTGTCGCCGGTAAGCGACATACCTCAGAGTCATATTCATACCTCTGAGGTATGTCGCTTACCGGAACGGCACCGCCCAAGCGGGCCTGAGACGTGCCCCACGAGCCCTCGTGGGGCGCATGCGGGGGACAGTGAGGCGCTTTCGCTTCTGCGATGATCTGCGGCGTGATCCGAGCTGGGCTTCGCCCGTTTCTTGGCGTCGTGGTCGTGGCGGCCGTCCTCGGCAGTGCCGGGTGTGAAGCGTCCCGGGTGCCGCCCGCGGACCAGCCGGTCTTCGTCGGCTCGGCCGCCTCGTCGAGCCCATCCACGCCGTCCGTCGCCCCGTCGGCCGGTGTCCCGTCTGCGCCGGCGGTTGCCTCGGTGCCGGGCGCGACGCCGACCGGGACCAGGGCGCCGGTGGTGGACCACGGGCCGCGGACCGGTAACAAGGTCGCGTTGACCTTCGACGCGGACATGACCGACGCGATGTTGGGCAACCTGCGTGCCGGTCGGGTGAAGTCGTACGCCAACCTGCGCATCCTCGACCTGCTGGAACGGGAGCGGGTCCCGGCCACGTTCTTCCTGACCGGCAAGTGGGTGCAGCGGTATCCGGACGTGACGCGGCGGATCGCGGGTAATCCGCGCTTCGAGTTGGCCAACCACACGTACGGGCACGCGGCGTTCACCGGGAACTGCTACGACCTGCCCACGAAGCCGGTGAACGAGTTGCGCGGCGACGTGGCGAAGACGTTCGAGGTGATCGAACCGTACGGGGGTCGGCAGACCCGGTACTTCCGTTTTCCAGGGCTCTGTCACGACGCGGCGGCGCTGGACGCGCTGGCCCCGCTCGGCGTGACGGTCGTCGACGGGGACGTGGTCAGCGGCGATCCGTTCGCGACCGCGTGGAAGCCGTTGGTGCGGGCGGTGGTGGACCACGCCCGCCCCGGGTCGGTGGTGATCATGCATGTGACCGAGGCGAACGCGGCGATGACCGATGAGGCGTTGCCGCACATCCTGGCCGGGCTGGCCGAGCGGGGGCTGGTGCCGGCCCCGCTGTCCGAGGTGCTGGCCGCCGGGTGAGTCGGCGGCCAGCACCTACGGTGGGTCAGTCGTCGCGGTGGTCGTTCCACCACTGCTGGCCGCCCTCGGGCAGGGTGTCGATCGGGTCGTAGTAGGCGTAGCGCTTGTTGAGCGCCTCCAGGTCGGCGGACTCGATGGAGGTGCGGTAGTTCTTGGTCCAGTAGGAGATGCCGCGCTCACGGTCGTAGTCGGTGAGCATGTGCACCCAGCGCTTGCCGACGAAGGGCACGTCGCAGACGATCCGTGGGGTGGCGTAGCCGGGCAGATAGCCCATGATGTCGTGCTGGAGCTGCTGGGCGTGCCAGACCGGGACGCGCCAGTGTTCGGCGTTGGGGATCATGTCGCACATGTAGAAGTAGTACGGCAGGATCCCGGCTTCGCCCTGCAGCGCGAAGCAGAGGTCGAGCAGTTCCGGGGTGGTGGCGTTGACGCCGCGCATGAGCACGCCCTGGTTGCGGACGTCGCGGACGCCGACGTCGAGGGCGGTCTGGGCGGCCTTGGCGACCAGTGGGGTGAGCGACTGGGCGTGGTTGACGTGGGTGTGGATGGCGAGGTTGACGCCGCGGCGGGCGGCGGTGCGGGCGACGCGCTCCAGGCCTTCGACGACGTCGGGCTGCAGCCAGTGCTGGGGGAGGCCCATGAGGGCCTTGGTGGCGAGCCGGATGTCGCGGACCGTCTCCAGTTCCAGCAGCCGCATGAGGTACGACTCGAGGTTGCGCCACGGGACGTTGGCCACGTCGCCGCCGGAGACGACTACGTCGCGTACGCCGGGGTGGGCCTTGAGGTAGGCGATGTGGGCGTCGTAGCGGTCGACGGGCTTGAGGGTGAGTTTGAGCTTGTCGACGGCGGGGGTGGAGTTGCCGACCAGGTCCATGCGGGTGCAGTGGCCGCAGTACTGGGGGCAGGTGGAGAGCAGCTCGGCGAGGACCTTGGTGGGGTAGCGGTGGGTGAGACCTTCGGCGACCCACATGTCGTGCTCGTGCAGGCTGTCGCGGCTGGCGTAGGGGTGTGAGGGCCAGTCGGTGCGTCGGTCGGAGGCGACCGGGATCATGTAGCGGCGGATGGGGTCGGCGAGCAGCGCCTCGGTGGTCAGCGGCGCGAACGGCACCATCGTGTTGATCATTTGTGGCGGCACCAGCATGGACATGGTGGCCAGGGCCTTCTGGTCGGCCTCGAGGTCGGTGTAGAAGCTGTCGTCGACGAGGTCGCCGAAGACGGCGCGGAGCTGCTTGATGTTCTTGACGCAGTTGACGCGTTGCCACTGGGCGGATTCCCACTGGTCGCGGGTGACGGTGCGCCAGCCGGGGAAGCGGGTCCAGTCGGGTTCGACCAGGGGGCGGCGGTGGTATTCGTACGGCTGCCCGGCGGTCGGTACGGCGACCGGGGCGTGACGGGGTTGCGGGATGGTGTGGGTCACGGCCCCTCCTCGGTGGTGCGGTGGATCATCGAAGCTCGAAGGCTACTGGAAAATATTCGGTACAGAAACTAGTCTGCCGTAAGTTTTCCCGCTACGCGAGCCTTGACCGGGGCTTCGAGCGGCCGGACAGGGGAGGTCGGCGTGACGTCACCGGTGGGACTGCACCGCGTCGTGGAACCGGCGGGGGTGCTGCCGCAGGCGGCCTGGCGGCTGGACGCGTCCGCGGCGATCGCGCCGAACGAGGTGCGGATCCGGGTGGAGCGGCTGAACCTGGACGCGGCGAGTTTCCGGCAGCTGTCGGAGAAGCACGGCGGCGACGGGGCTGCCGTGCGCGCCGAGGTGCTGGAGATCATTTCCACACGGGGGAAGATGCAGAACCCGGTGACCGGCTCCGGCGGGATGCTGATCGGCACTGTCGAGGAGGCCGGTCGGCGGTCCCCGCTGGGGCTCAAGGCGGGTGAGCGGGTCGCCACGCTGGTGTCGTTGACGTTGACGCCCCTGGTGATCACCGACGGGCTGGCCCGCTGGGACGGCCGCAGTGAGCAGGTGCCGTGTGACGGGTGGGCGATCCTGTTCGCGCGGTCCATCGCGGCGGTGCTGCCCGATGACGAGGATCCGCAGTTGTCCCTGGCCGTGCTGGACGTGTGCGGGGCGCCCGCGCTGACCGCCCGGGTGGTGTCGCGCTACGTCGAGGAGCGTCGGCGTAGCGGTGATCCGACGCCGGTGCGGGTCGCGGTGATCGGCGGGGCCGGCAAGAGCGGGTCGCTGTCTCTGGCGGCGGCGCGACGTGCGGGCGCCGCGCGTACCGTCGGGGTGGTTCCGGTGGCGGCGGAGCGGGACGCGCTGACGGACGCCGGGCTGGCGTCGGTGGTGGCGTTGGCCGACGCGCGCGACCCGGTGGGGTTGTCCATGGCGGTGACCACCGCGCTGGGCGCTCCGGCGGACGTGACTGTGGTGTGCGTGGACGTGCCGGGCTGTGAGCACGGGGCGGTGCTTTCCACCGCGGACGGCGGCACGGTGATCTTCTTCTCGATGGCGACGAGCTTCTCCGCGGCCGCGTTGGGCGCGGAGGGGTTGGCGGCGGACGTGACGATGCTGGTGGGCAACGGGTACGTGCCGGGGCACGCGGAGTTGGCGTTGGGGCTGTTGCGCGCCGAGCCGGGGGTGCGTCGGCTGTTCGCGGCGCGGATCGCGGCAGACTGAGGTCATGACGAACCCCTCGACGTTGTACCGCGGCGGCGTGCTGCACTGCCCCGCCGACCCGAGCGCGACCGCGCTGTTGGTGTCCGGTGGGCGGATTGCCTGGTTGGGCACCGACGGTGACGCGCCGCCGGCCGACCGGGTGGTGGACCTGGACGGGGCGCTGGTGACGCCGGCGTTCGTGGACGCGCACGTGCACGCCACCGACACCGGGTTGGCGCTGTCCGGGCTGGAGTTGTCCGGGGTGCGCTCGGCGGGGCAGTTGCTCGACGCGGTGGCCGGGTTTGCGGCGGGGTTGCCGGCGGACGCGGTGGTGCTGGGGCACGGCTGGGACGAGTCCGGCTGGTCGGACGCGACGTTGCCGGACGCGGCGGCGTTGGACCGGGCGGCCGGTGGCCGGCGGGTGTACCTGTCGCAGGCGTCGATCCATTCGGCGTTGGTGTCGTCGGCGTTGCTGGCGGCGTGTCCGCAGGCGGCGCAGGCGGCCGGGTACGACGCGTCGGGCTGGTTGCGGCGCGACGCCCACCATGTGGTGCGGGCGGCGGCGCAGGGGTCGGTGACGCGGGCGCAGCGGGTCGCCGCGCAGCGGGTGGCGCTCGCGCACGCGGCGTCGTTGGGCATCGCGGCGGTGCACGAGTGCGGCGGTCCGGAGATCTCCGACGAGGAGGACTTCACGGGCCTGCTGGGCATCTCCGGGGCGGGGGTGCCGGAGGTGTACGGGTACTGGGGTGAGCTGGGTGGCGCGGCGCGGGCCCGGGAGTTGGGCGCGGTGGGCGCCGGGGGTGACCTGTTCGCGGACGGGGCGTTGGGGTCGCGCACGGCGCACGTGTCGCAGCCGTACGGCGACGGTGACGGCTGCGGGCACGGGTATCTCAGCGCCGAGCAGGTGCGTGATCACTTGCTGGACTGTGCGGCGCAGGGCCTGCAGGGCGGGTTCCACGCGATCGGGGACGCGGCGATCGGCACGGTGCTCGACGGGTTCGCGGCGGCGGCGGCGACGCTGGGTGTGGAGCGGCTGCGCGCGGCCCGGCACCGCATCGAGCACGCGGAGATCATGAACAAGCGGATGATCGCGCGGTTCGTGGAGTACGGGATCGTGGCGAGCATGCAGCCGGCGTTCGACCGGTTGTGGGGTGGGGCGGGCCGGATGTACGAGGCGCGGTTGGGGTTGGACCGGTCGTTGGAGTCGAACCCGATGGGTGCGATGCACTCGGTGGGTGTGGCGTTGGCGTTCGGGTCGGATTCGCCGGTGACGCCGCTGGACCCGTGGGGGTCGGTGCGGGCTGCGGCGGCGCACCACAACCCGGCGCAGCGGATGAGTGTGCGGGCGGCGTTCGCGGCGCACACCCGCGGTGGGTGGCGGGCGGTGCACCTGGACGTCGAGGGTGTGCTGGCGCTGGGTGCGCCGGCGACGTTCGCGGTGTGGTCGACGCCGGCGGGGGTGGAACGGGGTCTGCCGGTGCTGGTGGCCGAGGACCCGGAGGTGCGGGGTCCGGACGATCCGACGCCGCTGCCGGTGTGCCGGCGGCTGGTGCTGCGTGGTGAGGTCATCTATGAGGAAGGGTCGTCGTGACCGGGAAACTTGACCTTGATCCGGTGTTGGTGGCGCGGGCGCGGGAGTTGGCGCGGCGGGCCGGGCAGCCGGTGGTCGACCTGGCCCGCAGCCACACGACGGTGTCGGTGGAGCGGGCGGTGCTGCGGTTGGCCGGGGTGAGCGGCGCCGACCCGGACGGCATTCCGTGGGTGAACCGGCTCGTGGACGCGGTCGTCGCGGACGTGGGGTTGGGGCACGGGGTGGCGGTGCCGGTGTTCGACGCCCTTGCTCGCGAGGGGATCACGGATGTGACGTTGCTGGCGCAGAAGGCCGCCGCCGGGTCGGTGCGGTTCGCGCTGCCCAGCGGTCGGTCGGCGACGGCGGCCCGGTCGGCGGCCCGCAAGGCGGTCGGCGCGGGTATCCGGCGGATCGACCGGCGGCGCGCGGAGCGCGAGCGCCTCGTCAAGCGGCACGGGGACCCGAAGCAGCGGCCGTGGATCTACCTGATCGTGGCGACGGGCGACATCTACGAGGACATTCCGCAGGCGCAGGCGGCTGCACGCGCCGGTGCGGACGTCATCGCGGTGATCCGCTCGACGGGGCAGTCGTTGCTGGACTACGTGCCCGAGGGCGCGACCCGGGAGGGCTTCGCCGGCACGTACGCCACGCAGGAGAATTTCCGGTTGATGCGCGCGGCGCTGGACGAGTCGTCGAAGGAGTTGGGCCGCTACGTGCGGCTGACGAACTACGCGTCGGGGTTGTGCATGCCGGAGATGGCGATCCTGGCCGGGTTGGAACGGCTCGACATGATGCTCAACGACTCGATGTACGGGATCCTGTTCCGCGACATCAACCCGGTCCGTACGTTCGTCGACCAGCGGTTCTCCCGGCAGGTGCACGCCCGCGCCGGGATCATCATCAACACCGGTGAGGACAACTACCTGACCACCGCCGACGCGGTCGACGAGGCGCACACGGTGACCGTGTCGCAGCTGCTCAACGAGTTCTTCGCGCACGAGGCGGGCCTGGCGGACTGGCAGTTGGGCCTGGGGCACGCGTTCGAGATCAACCCGGAGGTGCCGGAGTCGTTCCGGTTGGAGTTGGCGCACGCGTTGCTGGCGCGGGAGTTGTTCCCGGACGCGCCGTTGAAGTGGATGCCGCCGACCAAGCACATGACCGGTGACGTGTTCCGGGGCAACCTGCTCGACGGGTTCTTCAACCTGGCGGGCGCGCTGACCGGTCAGGGCATCCTGCTGGTGGGGATGATGACCGAGGCGGTGGTGACGCCGTGGCTGTCGGACCGGGACATCGCCCTGCAGAACGTGCGCTACGTGCTGGGCGCCGCCGGTGGGCTGCACGAGGACTTCGTGCCGGCGGCGGGCGGGTTCATCCGCCGGCGCGCCAACCAGGTCCTCGGTGAGGCTCTGGACCTGTTGGAGCGCATCGGGGAGCAGACGCTGCTCACCGCGATCGCGGAGGGCACGTTCGGCATCATGAAGCGGCCGGCGGACCGCGGCAAGGGTCTGGACGGGGTCGCCGCGCACGACGCCGACTACTACAACCCGGCCACCGAGATCCTGGAGGTCGCGGCGTGAGCAAGGCGATCGTGCGTCCGTACGGGGACACCACCGGCGACGGGATGGTGCAGGTGTCGTTCACCCTGCCGGTGGCCCACGACAAGCGGGCCGAGGGCGCGGCGGTGCAGCTGGCCAACAAGATGGGCATCGACCCGGCGATGGTGGTGCACGCCAAGCCGATGGGTGACGGGTTCACGTTCTTCGTCGTGTACGGGCGGGTCAACCACCTCGTCGACGTCGACGCGGTGCAGGTGGTGGAACGGGACTTCCCGCTGCTGTCGGCCAAGGAGGTCAACACCGTCGTCAAGCAGCGGCTGCGCCGCAAGCTGTCGGTGGTCGGGGCGTGCATCGGCACCGACGCGCACACCGTGGGCATCGACGCGATCCTCAACGTCAAGGGCATCGCGGGCGAGAAGGGCCTGGAGTACTACCGGGAGTTGAAGGTCACCAACATGGGCGCGCAGGTCAGCGTGCCGGAGCTGGTGGAGGCCGCCCGGGTGGAGAAGGCCGACGCGGTGCTCGTGTCGCAGGTCGTCACCCAACGCGACGCGCACCTGCACAACACGCGGGAGATGTCGGCGGCGTTCCGGGAGGCCATGCCGGCGGGTAAGCGGCCCCTGTTGATCGTCGGCGGCCCCCGGTTCGACGAGTCGATGACCGACGAGTTGGGTGTGGACCGGATCTTCGGTCGGGGGACCACGCCCGGCGAGGTGGCCAGCTACCTCGTGCACGCCCTGATCACGCAGCGGAAGGCGATGGCATGACCGACTCCAGGCTCGGGTTGACGGTGACGCACCGGCGGTACGTGCCGCACGCGCACGCCCACTACGCCGGCAACCTCGTCGACGGGGCGTACGCCCTCGGGTTGTTCGGCGACGTCGCCACGGAGGTGTGTATCCGCACGGACGGCGACGAGGGCCTGTTCGCCGGGTACTCCGACGTGCGGTTCACCGCGCCGATCCGCGCCGGTGACGTGGTGGAGGTGACCGCCCAGGTGTCCCGGGTGGGCAGTCGCAGCCGCACCCTGGAGTTGAGCTGCACGGTGGTGTGTCGGGGTCGCCCGGACCGCTCCGCGTCCGCCGCCGAGGTTCTGGACCCGCCGATCGTCGCGGTCACGGCGACCGGCACCGTGGTCGTACCCGCCGCATCAGTGAGTCGCGAGGAGTGAGCCGGGGTTGCGAGCCCCGCAGTCGCGAACAGGGAAACTCGTGACCCTGGCGGTCTGCGCGGACGTCGGCTCGACGTACACCAAGGCGGCCGTGGTGGACCTGGCCGCGGGTGTCCTCGTCGGCGCGGCGGCCGCGCCCACCACGGTGGGCAGCGACGTGCTGCACGGCCTGGACGCCGCCGTCGCGGCGGCCACCGCCGGGCTCGGGGCGCGGGACGTGCCGTGGTACGTCTGCTCGTCGGCCGGTGGTGGGTTGCGGCTGGCCGTGCTCGGCTACGAGGCGTTGGTGACCGCGCAGGCGGGCCGGCGGGTCGGGTTGTCGGCCGGCGCGCACGTGGTGCACGTGGCGGCCGGTCGGCTCGGCGCCGCCGACCTGACGGCGTTGCGGGCGGCCCGGCCGGACGTGGTGCTGCTCGTGGGCGGCACCGACGGCGGCGACGCCGACACGATCACCCACAACGCCACCCGCCTGGCCCGGGCCCGCTGGCGGGTGCCGGTCGTCCTGGCCGGCAACAGCGACGTCCGTGCGGAGTTGACCGGGCTGTTGGAGGCCGCCGGGGTGCCGGTGACCGGTGCGGACAACGTGCTGCCCCGCATCGGGGTGCTCGCCCCGGCGTCGGCGCGCGCGGCGATCCGCGCGGTGTTCCTGCGCCACGTCATCGGCGGCAAACGACTGTCCAGGGGCACCCGGTTCGCGCGGCTGGTGCGGGCGGCCACGCCCGACGCGGTCCTCACCGGCGTGGAGGTGCTCGCCGACACCATCGGTGGGGACCTCGCCGTCGTCGACGTGGGTGGGGCCACCACCGACGTGTACTCGGTCCTCACGCCCGACGAGCGGGCCACCGGGCCGGGCCGGGAGGTCGCGGGCAGTCTGTGGCGGGCCCGCACCGTAGAGGGCGATCTGGGCATGCGGTGGAGCGCCCCCGGCGTGGTGCGCGCCGCCGCCGAGGAGCGGCTGCTCGCCGCCGACGAGACCGACGGCCTGGCCGCCGCCGCCGACCGACGGGCCGCCGACCCGTCGTTCCTGGCCGCCGACGACGTCGAGCGGGCCGTGGACGCCCGGATCGCCACCCTGGCGGCGACGGTGGCGTTGCGCCGGCACGCCCGGGGCGCCGCCACCGGCGAGCGGGCCGGGCGGGACCTGCGCGACGTGCGGCTGCTGGTGGGCTCCGGTGGGGTGCTGCGGCACGCGCCCGCCGACGCGTCCGGGCAGGTCCTGGCGGCAGTCCTGGCCGATCACGCGGGCGGGTGGGCGCTGCCGCGCGCCGCCCGCGCGGTCGTCGACGTCGACTACGTGCTGGCCGCCGGTGGGTTGCTCGCCGAGGAGCACCGGACGGCCGCCGGGGCGCTGCTGCGCCACCATCTGAGCACGCAGTGAGACACGCCGACCCGACACGCCGTGGCGCAACACACGACAGGCCGGGGGTGGGTTGACAGGAGGCGGGGTGCAGCACGTACCGTCTTTGAGTCCTACCACGGGAAGCGGCTGTTGTTCGCTTCGTCCCTTCGTCCGCTGGCCGAGCGACATTTTCAGCGTCATCGTCGCGGCGGCCAGGTCCAGCGGGCGGGGGTCGGCGGGGCGGCGCGAACCGGTCGCGGTTACCGGTGTACGGGCAGGGTGAGGTGCACGGCCAGTAGACAACGGCCCGGCGGGGGCAGCCAGTCAACCGCCTGGTCGGTCCGAAGGTCGGCGTGCCCCATCCTCGCCGCACCGGCCGGGGAGGGCCTGGGAGCATCGGGGCGCGGCGCAAGCCGCGCCCCGATTTCATACCCCCACCCCACTCGCGCGCCGATCTGGCAGGTTCGGTCGCCGACATGAGCGGGAACGCCCCTTGCGTCGACGACCGACAGTGCAAGATCGCGGAGCAGGGGTCGGGCGGGCCCCTCATCGTGGGCCGATGCGGCCGGTGGGGGCGACGGCCGGGTAGCCTTCGCCGGGTGATCGAGGTGAAGCAGCGGTGACGACCCTGGACCGCGACGAGAGCCACGCCCCCACGGTGATCAGCGCGCCGGTCGCCGTGGCTCGGCCACTGCCGCTGCGCGTCGCCGCGCCGATGGCGGTCGCCGCCGGGCTGGCCCTGCTGCTGGCGTTCCCGCCGTACGGGGTGTGGCCCCTCGCGCCGGTCGGCGTGGCGCTGCTGGCCGCCGCCGCCCACCGACGGCGGTTGCGCGCCGGCGCCGGCGTGGGCTTCCTCACCGGAGTGGCGCTGTTCGCGCCGCTGCTGGCCTGGACGAACCTGCACACCGGCTACCTGCCGTGGGTGCTGCTGTCGCTGCTGCAGGCCGGCTACCTGGCGCTGCTCGGGGCCGCCACCGCCTGGGTGTCACCACTGGCCGACCGGAGCCGCTGGGCGTTGCCGGCGCTGACCGGGCTGCTGTGGGTGGGGCAGGAGGCGCTGCGCGACCGTACGCCGTTCGGCGGGTTCCCGTGGGGCCGGCTCGCGTTCACCCAGGACGACTCGCCGCTGCTGCGCCTGGCCGCCCTCGGCGGCGCGCCGCTGGTCACCTTCGCGGTGGCGGTCGTCGGCGGGCTGCTGGTCACCGCCGGCTGGCACGCCTGGGCCATTCTGCGCCCCACCAGCCGCACCGACCCCGACCCGACCGGTGGCCTCGGCGACACCGACGCGACCAGCCGCCCCCGCGACACCAGCGACATCGAACCGGCCACCCGGCCCAGCGGCGCCGGGTCGGCGCGGCGGTGGACGCCGGTGGCCGTGCCGGCCGTCGCCGCGGTCGCGCTGGCCGGGGCGGGTCTGCTGGTGCCGCTGGCCGCCGCCGGGTCGGGCGAGCCCGTCACCGTGGCCATCGTGCAGGGCAACGTGCCGCGCCTCGGACTGGACTTCAACGCCCAACGCCAGGCCGTGCTCAACAACCACGTCGACGCCACCCTGGAACTGGCCGCGCGGGTCGCGGCCGGCGCGGAGCGGCAACCCGACCTGGTGGTGTGGCCGGAGAACTCCAGCGACATCGACCCGCTGCGCAACCCCGCCGCCGGGGCCCGCATCTCCCAGGCCGCCGACACGATCCGCGCGCCCATCCTGGTCGGCGCGGTGCTGCTCGGCCCCGGCCCGGGGCAGGTCCGCAACGCGGGCATCCTGTGGCGGCCCGACACCGGCGCGGACATGGCGCAGCTCTACACCAAACGCCACCCGGTGCCGTTCGCCGAGTACGTGCCGCTGCGCGACATCGCCCGCATGGTCAGCGACAAGGTCGACCTGATCCGCAGCGACTTCGTGCCCGGCAGCACCCCGGGCGTGGTACGCGCCGGCCCGGCCGTGCTCGGCGACGTCATCTGCTTCGAGGTCGCCTACGACGAGGTGGTCCGCGACACCGTCACCGGCGGCGCGCAGCTGCTGGTGGTGCAGACCAACAACGCCACCTTCGACGAGGCGGAGGCCCGCCAGCAGCTGGCCATGGTGCGGCTGCGGGCGGTGGAGCACGGCCGGCCGGCGTTGATGGCCTCCACGGTCGGGGTGTCCGGGTTCGTCGCCCCCGATGGGCGGGTAAGCGACGCCACCGGGTTCAACACCCGGGAGGTCGTGGTGCGGCAGCTACGGCTCGACAGCGGGCGTACCCTCGCCACCCGCCTCGGCTGCTGGCCGGAGCTGGCCCTCGCTGGGCTGGCCGTGGCCGCCCTGGCCGGAGCGGGCGTGCTGCGCCGACGGCAGCGGGTCGTGCCCGGATAGCAACAGCCGGTACGCCGGCGGGAGCGGAGGAACCGTGATCCAGGCGACCGATACGATCCGGCGTCCGGACGAGGTGCCCGGCCTGGGTCGGGTGCTCGTGGTGATCCCCACCTACAACGAGGCCGACAACGTCGCGGCGATCGTGGGGCGGGTCCGCCGGGCCGCCCCCGCCGTGCAGATCCTCGTCGCCGACGACAACAGTCCCGACGGCACCGGCGCGATCGCCGACGCGCTCGCCGACGGCGACCCGCACGTGCAGGTGCTGCACCGCGAGGGCAAGCAGGGCCTCGGCGCCGCGTACCTGGCCGGGTTCGGGTGGGCGCGCGAGCGCGGCTACCAGGCCGTGGTGGAGATGGACGCCGACGGCTCGCACGCCCCCGAGGACCTGCCGGCGCTGCTGGACGCCGCCCGCGACGCCGACGTGGTGATCGGGTCGCGGTGGACCAGCGGCGCGCAGGTCGTGAACTGGCCGCTGCGGCGGCTGCTGCTGTCGCGCTGCGGCAACCTGTACGCGCGCCTGGCGCTGGGCATGCCGGTGTCGGACGCCACCGGGGGCTACCGGGTGTACCGGATCAGCGCCCTGGACGCCATCGACCTGGAGTCGGTGTGCTCGCAGGGCTACTCGTTCCAGGTGGAGCTGTCGCGGCTCGCCCACCGGGCCGGGGTGCGGATCGTGGAGGTGCCGATCACGTTCGCCGAGCGGGAACGCGGCGACAGCAAGATGAGCCCGCGCATCGTCGCCGAGGCGCTGTGGCGGATCACCCGCTGGGGTGTGCAGGACCGGCGGCAGGCCGTACGCCGGGGCCTGCACGGCACCCCCACGGGTCAGGTGCGGTGGCCGTGAGCGCGGCCGTGTCATGCTGGATGTGCGGTACGTGTCGGTGTGCCGCGGATTGGCGATGAGGTGAGATGCGCCGAGGACTGAGGTTCGTGCCGATCGCCCTGCTGCTGGCGGTGGTGCTGGAGTTGGCGGTGTTCGTCCTGGTGGGGCGGGCGGTGGGGTTCGGCGCGGCGGTGCTGCTGGTGTTCGCCGCGTCGCTGCTGGGGCTGGTGCTGCTGCGCCGGGAGGGAATGCGCGCCTGGCGCGGGTTCCGCAGCGCCGCGCAGGCCGGGCAGCCACCGGGGCGGCAGGTGACCGACGGGCTCGTCGGGTTGGCCGGCGCGCTGCTGCTGGCGGCGCCGGGTCTTCTCAGCGGTCTGGCCGGGTTGTTGCTGATGGTGCCGCCGGTGCGTCGCCTGGCCCGCTCCGGGGTGCAACGCGCCGCCGAGCGGCGGGTGTCGTCGATGGTCGCCGGTGACCTGTTCGGGCCGCGTACGGTGCGGGTGCGCCAGGGCGCGCCGCAGCCGACGCCGCGTCCGGAGCCGGAGCAGCCGGTGGTCGTCGACGGTGGCCGGGCCATCGAGGGTGAGATCGTCGAGCCAGGCCGTAACTGAGCGCACACATGACGGCGCCCCCGGGGAATCCCCGGGGGCGCCGTGTCGTGCGGGTGCGGCTCAGGCGCGGCCGCGGCGGGTCCGAACCTCCTGGAGACGTTCGGCGAGGATGTCCTCGAGCTCAGCGATCGAGCGCCGCTCCAGCAGCATGTCCCAGTGGGTACGCGGCGGCTTGGCCTTCTTCTGCTCCGGCTCGCTGCCGTCGACGAGTCGGGCGACGCTGCCGTCGAACTTGCATTCCCAGGTCGTCGGGACCTCGGCGTCGACGGCGAACGGCACCTCGAACTGGTGGCCCTTGGCACAGAGGTACTCGCGGGTCTGACGCGGCGCGAGCTCCGTGTTGCGGTCGGATTCGTAGCTGACCGCGCCCAGGCGGCTTCCGCGCAGCATACGCTCGCCCATGATCGACTTCCCCTCGTTCGTGGTGCTGGTCTTCTGGGTGTAACGGTGCTTTCCCGTCGCCCCATTCCCGCCCGAGGGCGTGAGGCGTCCACGGGTGAGCCGGACCCAAGGGTAGCCGGCTGAGACGGTGACGCCACGGCGGTGGCGTGTCGCGACTGCCACCGGGGATGTTAACCGCCCGGACACGGTCAAGGTTGCGCCGGCTGCGCACCCCGATCGGAAGCGCCCGCACCGCCGGGTGCGGCGGCGCCCAGGCGAGCCAGCGCCAACGCCAGGTCGCTGACCTGGTCGCCGAGCTGCGCCACCCGCCGCTGCGCCACGTCACGGTCGGCCTCGGCGGCGTCGAGTCGTACCGTCAGGGCGGTGAGCCGGCCCTCGGCGGTGGCGGCGGCCTGCCGCGCGGCGGTCAGGTCGGCGGTGAGGGCGTCGCGCTGCGCGGCCGTGGCGGTCAGCTCCGCGCGCAGCCGGGCGGCCAGCTCGGCGGCCTCCTGCCGGGCGTCGTCGGCTTCGGCGGCGGCGACCTGGGCGCGGTCGCGGGCCCGGTCGGCCTGTTCCCGGGCCCGGGCCGCGTCGGCGGCCTCGGCGCGGGTCCGCGCGGCGTCGGCGCGGGCCTGGTCGATCTGGCGGCGTACGTCCTGCACCTCGGCCTGCCATCGTCCGGCCCGCTCGGTCGCCTCGGCGGCGGCCCGGCTGGCCCGCTCGGCGTCAGCCCGCGCCGCGTCCCGCTCGACGGTCAGGTCGGCCGCGCGCTGCCGCTCGGTGTCGCGCTGCGCCCGCAGGTCACGCACCTCGTTGCGGGCCTGGTCCCGGTCCCGTTCGGCCTGGGCGCGCAGGGCCTCGGCGGCGCTGACGTCGTGCCGCGCCTGATCGCGGGCGGCCTCGGCGTGCTGCGCCCGTTCGTCGGCCGCGGTGGCCTGGCGCGCCGCCTGCTCGGCGCGCTGGCGGGCGTCGTCGGCCTCGGCGCGGGCCGCGCGGGCCTGCTCGCGGGCGCGCGCCGCGTCGGCCGCCGCCGTCTCGGCGTCGTCGCGGGCCTCGTCGCGTTCGGTCTGCGCCGCCGCGATCTCGGTGGCGGCCTCCGCGCGGGCCTGCGCGAGTTGCCGCTGCACGCCCCCGGGGGACAGCTCGGCGTGCAACGCCTCGGTCAACGTCTCGACGATCTGGTCGAGGCGGTCCACCGCCTCCCAGGTGCGGGCCACCTGACCGGGCAGGCCGGGCGCGTTGCGGTGACGCATCCGGCTGTTGCGCGAGGCGCGCTGGCAGGCGCCGTCGTTGTCGCGGCAGTAGCGAAACGGCCGGCCCGCGCCGACACGCTGCGGCACCGGTCGTCCACAGTGGGCGCACGGGCGGGTTTCGGTGGGGGTGAGCGGGGCGTCCATCGAGGGCGAAGTCTAGTGCCGGCCGCTCAGCTCGCGGCCCGGGCGGTCGTGTCCAGGGTGTAGCGGCGTTGCAGCAGCAGCGCGGCGAGCATCGCCGCCGCGGGCAGCAGCCCGAAGCCGTAGCGGACCGCCGCGAGCGCCGCGTCCGGCTGCACCGGCGACTCGCCCGCCGTCGACGCCACGAAACCACCCACGGCCAGGCACAGCGCGTACGCGTAGGGGCCGAGGGCCGCGCCGGTGGCCTCGGTGGCCGTCCACACCCCGGTGTAGGTCCCCGCGCCCGTCGCAGCACCGGCGCCGGTGTCAGCCGCGGCCGCGCGGATCACGTCGGGCAGCATCGAGAACGGCAGCAGCTGCATGCCGGCGAACGCCACCCCGAGCACCGCCACCGCCGCCACCAGCACCGGTAGGCCCGCCGGGCGACCCACCGCCAGCACCAGCGACCCGGCCGCGAACGCGCCCTGCGCGCCGAGCAGCGCCCGCTGCTTGCCGACACGGCGGGCCAGCAGCAGCCAACCGGGAGTGACCAGCAGCGCCGGCGCGACGAACGCGGCCACCAGCACCGTGGTCAGGCCGGGAGCGCGCAGCTCGTACTCGGCGTAGTAGGGCACCCCGGCCAGGACCAGGTGGGTGGTCGTGGACATGGCCAGGTAGGCGGCGACCAGCCAGCGGAACTGCGCGTCGCGCAGGGCGGTGCGCAGCGCCCGCCACCCGCCGTGGCCTGCCGTCGTGGTGCTCGCCGCGGCGCCGCGCAGCCGGGCGATGCCGGCCACGCCGACGAGCATGGCGGCGAGCATCCCGACGGCCAGGACCACGCCCATGCGCTGGTAGCCGGCGCGGGTCGCGGCGTCGCCGCCGGTCACCAGTGGGGCCAGCAGCCCGGAGGCCAGGATGCCGAGGGTCAGCACGACCATCCGGAACGCCATCAGCCGGGTGCGTTCGTCGTAGCCGATGCGCAGGTCGGCCGGGGTAGCCAGGTAGGGGACCTGGTAGGCGGCGAAGAGCAGGTTGCCGGCGACGAAGAACACGGCCACCCACGCGGCGGCCGGCACGCCGGTCAGGCCGCCGGGCACGGCGAAGAGCGCGGCGAACGCGACCGGCAGGGCGCAGCCGAGCAGCAGCAGCCGCCGCCGGTCGCCCCGGCGGGCCTGCGCGACGTCGGCGCGGTGCCCGATCCAGGGGTGCAGCAGCACGTCGGCGATCTTCGGCAGCAGCAGCGCGAGGCCGGCCAGCCACGGCCCGACGGCAAGCACGTCGGTGAGGAAGTAGAGCAGCAGCAGGCCGGGCACGGTCACCCAGACGCCCATGCCGAGCGAGCCGGCCGCGAAGCCGGCCAGCGGGCCGCGGGGCAGTGTCGCGTCGGTGGCGGCCGCGGGCCGCCGGTCGAGCCCGGTCATCGCCGCATCCTCTCCGCAATCCAACAGTTGCTGGATTCTAGGGGCAGAATGGCGGCCATGACCATGCCCCGACGCCGTCCGGGTCGGCCCCGGCGCGACGAGACCCGACCGACCCGCGAGGTGGTGCTCACCGCCGCCACCGCGCTGTTCGCCGAACGCGGCTTCGACGCCGTCGGGCTGCGGGAGGTCGCCGCCGCCGCCGGGGTGGACGTCGCCACGGTCGCTCACCACACGGGTACGAAGGCGGCCCTGTACGAGGCGTGCTTCGCGCGGGTGTTCGCCGTCGAGCGGGAGGTCCTCACCGAGGCCGCCGCGCGGGCCCGCGCGGCACTCGAATCCGGGCCGGACGCGGCGCGGCGGGCGCTGCACGACCTGGTGGACGCGTTCGTGGACTTCCTGGAGGACCATCCGGAGACCACCGCGCTGTGGCTGCGGCGCTGGTTGGAGCCGCAGCGGCACGCCGAGCTGGACCAGCGCTACTCCGAGCCGCTCTACCGGCTGGTGGCGGAGCTGCTGACCGCCGCGGCGTCCGCCGGCGCGCTGGCCGAGCCGACCCCGCACATCACCGTGCGCAGCCTGGTCTGGGCGACGCACGGGCACGTCGTGGCGCTGGCCGCGGGCGCGCCGGGCGCCCGGGAACGGCGCGAGTTCCGGGCGTTCGTGCACCGCCTCCTGGACGGGCTCTACGGACCCCCGGGGCCTTGACGGGCCGCCGCCACCCGACGATTATCCATCGGACGTTGGATTAATTGGGGGCAGCGATGCAGGCACCACCCAGGGTTGCGGTGATCGGCGCCGGCGCGGCCGGGCTCGCCGCCGTCAAGGCACTGCGCGACGCGGCCGTCGCGGTGGTCTGCTTCGAGGCCACCGACCAGGTCGGCGGCCTCTGGGTGTACGGGGCGCCCGACTCGCCCGCGTACCGCACGCTGCACCTGAACACCAGCCGCGGCCGCACCGAGTTCGCCGACCACCCGATGCCCGCCGACTGGCCCGACTACCCGGACCACACGCGGGTCGCCGGCTACCTGGCCGACTACGCCGACCGCTTCGGGCTGCACGACGCCATCCGCCTGCGGCACACCGTCGAGCGGGTCACCCGGCGACCCGACGGCACGTGGACGGTCGCCGCCAGCGGGCCGGACGGGCCGGTCGAGGTCACCGTCGAGGCCGTGGTCGTCGCCAACGGACACAACCGGGCGCCCCGGCTGCCCGACCCGGCGTACCCCGGCGCCAGCACCGCCGAGCAGCTGCACAGCCACGACTACCGGGGCCCCGAGCAGCTGACCGGGAAACGCGTCCTGGTCGTCGGGGGTGGCAACTCGGCGATGGACATCGCGGTGGACGCCTCGTACGCCGCCGAGCGGACCCTGCTGTCGCTGCGCCGGGGCGTCTGGGTGGTGCCCAAGTACCTGCTGGGCCGCCCGTCGGACACCCTCAACGGCGCGCTGGCCCGCCGGCTGCCGTGGCGGCTGCGCCAGCGCATCAGCCAGACGATGCTCACCGCCACCGTCGGCAGCCCCGCCCGCTACGGCCTCCCCGCGCCCACGCACGGCTTCCTGCAGGACCATCCGACACTCTCCGACGGGCTGCTGTCCCGGCTGACCCACGGCGACGTCGAGGCCCGCCCCGGCGTCGCCGCCCTCGACGGCGACCGGGTCGAGTTCACCGACGGCCGCGTCGACGAGGTCGACCTGATCGTCTGGTGCACCGGGTACCGGGTGGAGATCGGGTTTCTCGACCCCGAGCTGCTCGGTGGCGGCGCCGACACCCTGCCGCTGTACCGGCACGTGTTCCACCCCGAGGCCCCCGGCCTGATGTTCGTCGGGCTGATGCAGTCCACCGGCTCCGCGTTCCCCCTGGTCGAGGCGCAGGCCAAGCTGATCGCCGCGCAGCTCGCCGGCCGCTACGCGCTACCTGACCCGGCCCGGCAGCGGGCCTCCTGCCGGGCCGAGCTGCGGGCGGCGACGGCCCGCTGGGGGCAACGCCGCCCGGCGATGCGGGTGGACTTCGACGCCTACCTGGCCGAGCTGACCCGGGAACTGGCCTCGGGCGCCCGCCGCGCCCGCCCGGCCGGAGCGCGCCGGTGACGGGCCTGACCGGCCGGCGGGTCCTCGTCACCGGCGCGAGCGGCACCTTCGGCCGGCACCTCGGCGCCGCGCTGCACGCCGCCGGCGCCCGGGTGGTCGGGCTCGACCTGCACGCGGGAGGCGACGACGACCTGCCGGTGCTCGGCTGCGACCTGACCGACCCGGCCGCCGTCCCCGCTGCGGTGCACGCCGCCGTCGAACGCCTCGGCGGGCTCGACCTGCTGATCAACAACGCCGGGGTCGGCGGACCCGCCCCTGCCGAGCTGCCACCCGACGAGGTGGTCCGCCAGCAGTTGGAGGTCAACCTGCTCGCCGCGTGGCGCACCACCGCCGCCGCGCTGCCCCCGCTGCTCGCCGCGCGCGGCCGGGTGATCTTCGTGGCCAGCCGGATGGCGGTGCTGCCGCTGCCGCTCGCCGCCGCGTACGGGGTCAGCAAGCGGGCCCTCGTCGCGTACGCCGACGCGCTGCGCCACGAGGTGGGCACCCACGTCGGGGTGAGCGTCGTCTACCCGAGCATGGTGGCCTCACCGATCCACGACAGCACCGCCGAGGCCGGGCTGTCCCTGCGGGGAGTGTCCCGCCCGGAGCCCGTCGAGGGTGTCGTCGCGGCGATCCTGCGCACCGCCACCGCCCGACGGGCGCCCCGGGACGTGGCGACCACCCGACGCGGCCGGCTGGAGATGGCCGTCGGCCGGCACGCGCCCGCGCTGGCCGACCGGCTGGTGCGCCGTACCCTCGCCGCCCGGCTCGCCGCCGGTGACCTGGACGCCGCGCCGCTGGCCGCCGGGATGCTGCGCCGCCACCGGGGGCGGTGACCGCCGGGTCAGGGCGTGGCGACCGCGGCGCGGGAACGGTCGGCGGCGATGCGCACGGCCAGCGCCGCGAGGGCCGTGCCGGTCACCCAGCGCTGCACCCGCAGCCACACCGGCCGGCGGGCGAAGAAACCGGCCAGCGCGCCGGCGCTGAGCACGATCAGCGCGTTGACGCTCAGCGCGACGGTGATCTGGGTCAGGCCGAGCAGCAGGCTCTGCGCCGCCACGTGCCCCCGCGCCGGGTCGATGAACTGGGGCAGCAGCGACACGTACAGGATGGCGATTTTCGGGTTGAGCAGGTTGGTGACCAGGCCCATGGTGAACAGCCGCCGTGGCGGGTCCGGTGGCAGCGGCGCGGGCGTGAACGGCGACCCGCCGCCCGGGCGCAGCGTGCGCCACGCCAGCCACAGCAGGTAGCCCGCGCCGGCCAGCTTCACCACCGCGTACAGCGTGGGGACCAGGACGAACACGGCGGCCAGGCCGGCGACCGCGGTGGCCAGGTAGACGCCGAACCCGGCGGCCACCCCGAGCAGCGAGATCAGCCCGGCGCGGCGGCCCTGCGCCACCGAGCGGGAGACCAGGTAGACCATGTTCGGGCCGGGCGTGAGCACCAGTCCCAGCGCCACCAGCGCGATCCCCAGCAGCGCACCCGTGCCGATCATGGCGTTGCCCCCGTTCGCCGCCGCCTGGAGGAGAACCTAGACCGACCGACGACCCCGGCCCAGGACCACCTCACCGATGGTGGCCTGCGAATCGGTCGCGCGGGCGCAAACCACCTCGCGGGAATGGTCACCCGCCTGGACGCGCTGACCTGTGGCACGTGTGTCGCCGCGAGCCGGAGGCGGCGCGTTACGGTGGCCAGGGGAGGTGCCGCAGGGTGACCGAGGCGTGGGACGCGGCCGTGGAGGCGCAGATCCGGGGAGCCGTGCAACGCGGCGAGTTCGACAACCTGCCCGGCATGGGCAAGCCGATCCCCGGGCGCGGAATGCCGTACGACGAGTCGTGGTGGATCAAGAGTTTCCTGGAGCGCGAGAAGCTACCCAGCGACCTGCTGCTGCCCACCCCGCTGCAACTGCGCCGGCGCATCGAGCAGGTCCCCGTCGAGGTCCGTGGCCTGCCCACCGAGCAGTCCGTGCGGGACTTCGTGGGACAGCTCAACACGCAGATCGTCGCCTGGCTGCGCAACCCCGAGGGGCCTCGGGTGGCCGTGCGGCCGGTGAACGCCGACGAGGTCGTCCGTCGCTGGCGTGCCGAGCGCGCCGGACCCGAGGTCACGGTCACGGCCACCGACCCGGCGACCGTCACCGACCCGGCCGTCGCGCCGGCCCGCCGAGCCCGCCGGCGCTGGTGGCTGCGCTGGCGCCGCCGGGGCTGAGAACGGATCAGTCCACCGCCGCGCGCCACGTCCAGGACGTGCGCTGTGCCCGACCGGGCAGCTCGCCGCGACCGGTCATCCACAGCAGCACGTCGGGCGCGGCGCCGGCCGGGGCGTCCGGGAAGAGGCGCCGCAGCACCAGCGCGCTCAGTCGGGGCGACGGCCGCCACGGCACACCGAGGCCGAGGGTGATGTCGTGGGTGTGCAGCAACGTCTCGGCCACCCCCATGGCGGCGAAGCCGGCCGGGTCGCAGGGGCCGAAGTGCCAGGCCCGCGCGTCCGGTGCGGCGGCGTCGACGGCGACGGCGAGCAGCCCGGCGCAGGCGCGCGCCACGTCGAGCACCCGCGCCGGGTCCGCGGTGGGGGAGACCCGCAGGTCGTACGGCAGGTAGCCGTCCTGTGCGAGGCCGGTGACCTGGCCGGCGTACGCGAGCAGGTCGTGCGCGATGTGCGCCGCGGTGGTCCAGCAGCTCCACGTCAGCGTGCCGGCGGGCACCGACCAGTCGCGTTCGCGGTGCGGCGTCAGCGCCCGCGTCATCTCGTCGGACGCCTCCCGCAGGTCGGCGCCGGTCACCGTGGACACCCGTGGCCCCGGTGGCCAGCACCGTGAAAGGTCGATCCGTGCAAGAATCCATCCTCGCAATCGGGGGAGGCGAACAGGATGTTGCCCAGCCTGGTGGTGGACACGACGGTACTGCCGCCGCCGGAGCGGTTCGATTTCTGGTACGCCCTGGTCGCCCAGGAGGCTGCGCCCGCGCACATCACCAGCGCACGGCTGGACAACTTCGTCGCGTACGCCCAGGCCATCGACCTCGGCCGGATCCGGTTGACCTCACTGCGGTACCCCTCGCTGCACGCCACCCGGCCCGCCGGGCTGATCCGCCGAGCCGAGGCGGACATCTACCAGCTCGCGCTGCCACTGACGGGTCGCAGCACCCTGGTCCAGGACCGCACCGAGACCACGCTCGTCGCCGCCAGCCATTTCACCCTGCTGGACACCGCGCGCCCGTACATCGCCCGGCACCGCGCGGACGGCCCCGGTCTCGCCGCGACGATCACCGTGCAGATACCCCGCGCGGCGCTGCCGTTGGCACCGGACCGGCTGCGCCACCTGCTGGCCACGCCGCTGCCCGCACGCCTCGGCGTCGGCGGGCTGTTGACCCACCACCTGCGCAGCATCGCGGCCCACCCGGAGCAGTACGAGGCGGCGCAGGCCGAGGTCCTGGGCACCGTGACGCTGGACCTGCTCGCCGCCACGCTCGCTCAGCACCTCGACATCGAGGACACCCTCTCACCGGAGGCCCGGCACACCGCCCTGCGCGCCCGCGTCGTCGACTTCATCGACCGCCACCTCGACAGCGCCGAGCTCAGCCCGCGTAGCGTCGCCGCCGCCCACCACATCTCGCTGCGGTCGCTGCATCGCCTGTTCGAAGGGGAGGCGACGACGGCTGCCGAGCTCATCCGCGCCAAGCGCCTGGAGCGGTGCCGGCGTGATCTCAGCAACCCGCTGCACCTGCGCCAGCCGGTCCATGTCATCGCCGCACGCTGGGGGTTTGCGGACAAGGCTCACTTCAGCCGCCTCTTCCGTGCTCGCTACGGACGTTCACCCCAGGCGTACCGGATGGGCATCACGCACCGGGAACGGTGACCGATTCCCCGACCGCCCGGTCTTCCTTCCCGGTGGCGAGGCGGCCGGGCGTGCGGAACCGCTAGCGCCGCCGGCGATCGGTCGGGTCGTCCGCCACGAAGTCACGGACAGCGGCCCGGATGGTCTCGCCGTACGGGTCGTCCGGTAGCTGCGCCAGGTGTTCGCGGGCTCGGGCGAGGCATTCCCGGGCCGGGCCGGTGTTGCCCAGCCGCCGGTGGCAGTCGGCAAGGTTCAGGTACAGCGACGGCAGGAACGCCTGCACCTGGAGCGAGGGCAGGTAACGCTGGGCGCGTTCGGCGGTCAGTTCGGACACAGCGGCCAGGGCCCGTTCGTCCCAAGCCAGCTCCGCCTCGGTGGTGTCCTGCAGGTCGGCGAGGTGGTGGGCCAGGGTGCAACGGTGCAGGGCGTCACCGGCGGGGCCGATCTCGTCCCACAGCGTGGTGAGCAGCTCACGGGCCTGGGCGGGTGCGCCGGTCTGGCCGAGCTGCACCGCCTCGATGATGCGGGTCATGGTCGGATCGGGTGCCGGCTGGTCGTTCACGTCGCCGATGCTCGGGCCTCGACCGGGTCGAGGGTCAAGCGGATGGCGGCGCCGGTTCAAAGAACTGGACGCGATCATGTACGGGCTTGTAGCTTGCAGGGGACCGCGACACCGCCCGAGGAGGTGAGACCCATGAACGCTCGTTCGATGTGGGTGCTCCCCCTGCCGTCACGGTTTGGGCGACTGACGTAGGTGTCGCCGGGAGCGCCTCTCACAACAAGGCACTCCCGAAAGGCCACTCCTGTGCCCTCCGCGCACGTCACCGCCGAACCCCCGTCGACCGACACGGGCCGGCGCGACCCCATCGTGAACGACGCCTCCGAACTTTCATCGCCGAGCCCCATCTTCGATGTGATCATCGCCGGCTGTGGGCCGACGGGTGCGATGCTCGCCGCCGAGCTGCGCCTGCACGACGTGCGGGTCCTTGTCCTGGAGAAGGAGACCGAGCCGACCTCGGCCGTCCGGATCGTCGGCCTGCACATCCGCAGCCTCGAGTTGATGGCGATGCGCGGACTGCTGACCCGGTTGCTCGAGCATGGACGAAAGCGTCCGGCCGCCGGCTTCTTCGCCGCCATCAACAAGCCCGCGCCCTCCGGGCTGGACTCCGCGTACGCCTATCTGCTGGGCATACCGCAGCCGGTCATCGAACGTCTGCTCGAACAGCACGCGATCGATCTGGGCGCGCAGGTCCGGCGCGGCCAGGCGGTCACCGGTCTCGCGCAGGACGACGAGGGTGTGACCGTCGAGCTGTCCGACGGGCAACAGCTGCGCACGCGCTACCTCGTCGGCTGTGACGGCGCGCGCAGCACGGTGCGCAAACTCCTGGGCGTCGGTTTCCCCGGCGAGCCCGCGCGCACCGAGACGCTGATGGGCGAGATGGAGGTGGGTGTGCCGCCGGAGGAGGTCGCCGCCACGGTGGCCACGATCCGCGAGACCCACCAGCGATTGTGGCTCCGTCCCGCAGGCGTCGGCGTCTACAGTGTCGTGGTCCCCGCGGCGGACGTCAGCGACCGCGCGCGACGGCCCACGCTTGAGGACTTCAGACAACGACTGCGGGCCGTGGCCGGAACCGATTTCGGCGTGCACTCCCCGCGCTGGATGTCCCGCTTCGGCGACGCCACCCGGCTGGCCGAGCGGTATCGGGTCGGGCGGGTGCTGCTGGCCGGCGACGCCGCCCACATCCATCCGCCCATCGGCGGGCAGGGCCTCAACCTGGGTGTCCAGGACGCGGTCAACCTCGGCTGGAAACTGGCCGCGCAGGTCCGTGGCTGGGCGCCGGAAACGCTGCTGGACACCTATCAGGCCGAACGTCATCCGGTCGCCGCGGACGTGCTGGACAACACCCGAGCCCAGACGGAACTGCTGTCCAGCGAACCGGGCGCGCAGGCCGTACGCCGGCTGCTCACCGAACTGATGGATTTCGACGAGGTGAACCGCCATCTCCTGGAGAAGATCACCGGGGTCGGGATCCGGTACGACGTCGGCGAGGGCCCTGACCTGCTCGGCCGCCGCCTGCGCGACATCGACCTGCGGCACGGCAACCTCTACGCTCTGCTGCACCGCGGCCGCGGCCTCCTGCTGGACCGCACCGAACGCCTCAGCGTCGGCGGCTGGTCAGACCGGGTCGACCACCTCGCGGACCCGACCGCGGACCTGGACGTTCCGGGTGTGCTGATGCGCCCAGACGGTCACGTCGCCTGGATCGGCGACGACCAGCAGGACCTGGACGACCACCTGTCGCGCTGGTTCGGCGAGCCCGCCGACCAGGGTCGCCGACTCTGACGGAAGACCGGTGTTGCGCCACGCGGCGGGCGGCCGAGCGTCGGCGTCAGTCGAGGACTGGCGTCGATCGCCCCTCGTCCACGGTGTACGCGCCCGTGGAGATCACGCCGAGGGTCGTGGGCGTCAGAACAGGCGTTTCCCGGTTCCGACGACGACCGGGTACTGCGGTGTGTCACTGGAAGGGGATATACCTCAGAGTCATATTCATACCTCTGAGGTATATCGCTTACCGGCGCGGCAGCGCCCGGGCGGGCCTGAGACGCGCTTTCGCGCCTGCGATGATCTGCCTGGTGTAGCGCCTGCACGAGCCTCCAACTGCCGTGGACCTGGAGCTCTCGGCCGGGAAGCTCCTTGAGCCGGCGCGCGGCGTCGACGATGCCGGTGCGGCAGGCGGAGGCTAGCTGCCCGGCCGCGGGCCGGTCTTGTACAGGACGACATCGTCGGGTCGTCGCCCGCCCGTAGCCCTCGCGCGGTGCGCCCGACGTAGCGCCGCAGCGCATGTGCCAGGTGAGCCTGGTCGAAGTACCCCAGCGCCTCGACAACCGCGCACCAGTCGAGACCGTCGCGCAGCATCGTGGCCGCGGCGTTCGCACGGTCGCTCTGGGTCGCGGCGGTCCGCGACAGGCCGGTGATCGCGCGGTGCTGCCGCTGGAGGGTCCGCGTTGACCGCGTCCGCATCGGTGTCGCGATGCGTGAATCGCAAGCCCAAGGCCCCTTCATAGCGTTCTGGCGTCGTCGGCTCCTGAGCGTAGAGGAGCGAGCAGCGGGCCAGTCGGCGCTCATTTTCGGTTTACCAGTAACGATAATCCGATAATCCACTCCCACAAAAGGGGCATACCGTGCGCACATCATAATGACAGTTATTGTGCGTAAGGGGTCAGGATGGTGTACGCGCGAGATCGCGGCTGCTGTCCAGCCTCGCGGAGCGCGGACAGCTGGTGCCCATCGGGCCTGACGAGGCTCTACCGCAGGAGGCCGCGGCATTAGTGTTCGACCGTGGACTGCTACGTCTGTGACCAGAATCGGCGGATCGACACCCTGCCGGCCCGTGAGCTCGTCGCCGCTGACGAGCACTGGCGGGTCGCCCACGCGTTCGACTCGACCTTGCCCGGGTGGCTGGTGCTCGTTCCGCGCCGGCACGTGACGTCGATCGCTGAGCTGTCCGACGCCGAGGCGGCCAGCCTCGGCACGTGGCAGGTCCGGCTGTCGCGCGCCCTGCACGCCGTGACGGGGTGCGCGAAGACCTACGTCATCCAGCTCGCCGAGAAGGAAGGTTTCGCCCACGTGCACTTCCACGTGGTGCCACGGATGCCAGATCTCCCGGCTGATCGCCGCGGCCCTGCGGTCTTCGGCTACCTGAACGCCGCCGAGGGTGACCGCCTTGACGAGGCGCAGCAGGATGACATCGCCGCCGCGCTCCGCGCACAGCTCGAACCGGCGCGATGAGGAGCTGGTGACGAAGCCCTATCCCGGGACGTACGCCGAGCGGGCCTGAGCCACCTCGGCTGCCTGGCGTTCGCGCCAGCGGCGCTGGCTGTCCCGGTTGCAGGCGCGGCACGTGCGGCGGTACCGGCCCGTCGACTCGTCGAGTTCGCGCTCGTGCCCGTTGCGGCAGGTCGGCGTCTGCGTTCTCGTGCGGCAGTTGTCCGCGTGGCTGACCTGCCGCAGGTGGGTGGGCTCGACGCAGTCCTTCGCGGGGCAGAGGTGGTCGACCTCCAGGTCGGGGTCGTACCCGCCGACGAAGACGGCGTACGCCGCGATGTGCGCCCAGGCTCTGCCGGCGACCTTCTGGTAGACGCCGCGCTGTGAGCCGTAGCCGCGGATGATCAGGCAGCCGTCGGCCTGCCGGACCGAACGCTGCAGCAGATCCTCACGCAGACTGTCCTCGGTGAAGTGTCGGGACAGGCCGTTGACCCCGCTGAGCACGCCGTCACCCTATCCGGGGAGGCGGGCCGCCTGCTCGGGCAGGTCCACGTCGGTGCCGTCGGCGACGTCGGCGCAGGGGACCAGCCGTACCTCGTCGCCCCGGGCCCGCAGGTAGTCCCGCGCGCCCCGGTCTCCGGTGGCCGCCTCGGCCGCGTCGGCCCAGTGCTGTCGGCCGAGCAGCACCGGATGCCCGCGTCGACCGTCCGCATAGGTGGCCACGGCGAGGGAGTCGGCGGTGGCGTCGCGGGCAATGCGGCGTACCGCCTCAGGGGTGAGGCCGGGCATGTCGACCAGGGTGACCACGACGGCCACGGCCGGACTGGCCGTCAGGGCGGACAGCCCGGCCCGCAGGGACGAGCCCAGGCCTGTCGCCCAGTCGTCGTTGAGCACCACGCCCGGCAGTCGCGTCCGGGAGCGGACCTGGTCGGCCTGCGCGCCGAGCACCACCACGACCGGTTGGCAGCCGGCGGCCGTGAGGATCGCCGCCGCGTGGTCCACCAGGAGTCGCCCCCGGTAGGGCAGGAGGGCCTTCGGCATGCCGAGTCGACGCCCGGCGCCGGCCGCGAGGAGCAGTCCCGCCGTCACCATGGGCCGAGCGTAGTCAGCCGCGCGCCCCTCGGCGTCGGATCGGGATGGGCTTCCGGGGGTGAACCGGTCGGCCGGGACCGCTAGCATGCATCTCGTATCTGCTGTCACGTATTTACGGTGAGGTGCCGGATGACACCGGACGAGACGTCGGCGTGGCAACGACTCTGCCCCCTGCCGATGGCCCAGGTCGACCCGCTGCCGGCGATCGCCCGTCACCTGGGTCACCCCGACACCGCCCGCCGGCTCGCGGCGGCCGACGCGGGGCGCACACCACCGGACGACGTCCTGGCCGAGCTGCGGGAGATCGGCGTCGCCGCCGTGTACGACCCCGACAGCGCCACCGCCGTGCACGTCAACGCCCTCAACGCGCAGGCCGCGCGGCACAGCGGGAGCCTCGCCATCACGCTCGGGGTCAACGCGCTGGCCCTGCTGCCGCTCTGCATCGCCGGCACGCCGGAGCAGCGCGATCGGGCGGGCGCGGTGCTGCGCGGCGGTGGCGCTGCCGCCATGCTGCTCACCGAGCTGGCGCACGGCAGCAACCTGGCCCGCACCGGCACCCGCGCCGACCCGGTCGACGGCGGGTACCGGCTGACCGGGGAGAAGCAACTGATCAACGGCGGCACCCGGCACGACCTGCTGGTCACCCTGGCCCGGCTTGCCGACACCGACCGCTTCGGCCTGTTTCTCGCCGAACGCGACGACACGGTGACGGCCCTGCCCCGGTGGCGGACGCTGCCCGCCGTTGCCGCCGACATCTCCGGCGTACGGTTCGCCGGCACCCCGGCCCAACCGATCGGCGCGCCCGGCGACGGGCTGACCATCCTGCAACTGACCCTGGCGCTGTCACGGGGTGGCATCGGCTCACTCGCCTCCGGCGCCGCCAGCGGCGCGCTCGCCCAGGCAGTGCGGTACGCCCGCGAGCGCGACGTCTACGGCGAACCGATCGTGCACCTCGGCGCGATCGCCGAACACCTCGTCCGGGCGGCGGCCCTCGACGTGCTGGTCGCGGCGACCGCCGTGAAGGCCACGTTCCTCATCAACGCGCTCGGGCCGGCCGCCGCGTACGCCGCCGCCGTAGCCAAGTACGCCTGCTGCGAGCTGGCCGAGCAGGCCGTCACCGAGGGCCGCGCGGTGCTGGGGTCGCGAGCCCTCGTCGAGGAGTTCGGGTACGCGGCGCGGGTCCGTGACGTCCTGCTCTACGGCGTGTTCGACGGCACCCGCCACATCCTGCTCGACCAGTTGCAGTGGCGGTTGGAACGCTTCGCCGCCGGCTCCGACCGCTCCGGCGACGGCTATCCGGTGCTGGCCGAGGCGTACTCCCGGACACCGCAACCGCTGGTGCGGGCCGCGCGGCTGCGGCTGCGCCCGTACGCCCCGGGCCCGGCGGCCCGCGCCGCGACGCTCGCCGCGCGGACCGGTCGTCCGGCGGCGGCCGCGCTCGGCGCGCTTCTCACCCGCCTGGTCGACCTGGTCGGGGAGGCCCGCCGCGACGGGCGGTGGGCCGCCGACCAGGCCTGGCGGTTCGCCGCCGCAGGCGTCCTCGCCGAGGCCGAGGCGTTGCTCGCCGCCGTCGAGCTGATCGACCCCGAGTGCCGTGCCGTCGCCGGCCTGCCCGGGCGGGCCGCCGCCCGGGACGAGGCGGCGCTGGGTTACGCGCTGGGCTGGCGCGGCGCCGAACTCGCCACCCGGGTCCAGGCGCTCGCCGCCGACCTGCGCGCCGACCGCCCGGCCGACACGGCACCCGGGCACCCGGACCTGGTCGTCGCGTTCGCGGGCGAGCTGGCGCCGGCCCGTGCCGCGCTGCGCCACTGGCTGACATCGCCACCCGCCGAGCGGGCGGCGACGGACGCGCTCGCAGGACCACCGACACCGGACGGACCCGACGGCGACGGCGTCCCCGGCAGATCCGCGACGGCGGACCGGCTCAGCGCCGGGATGCGGTGATGGCGCGTCAGGGTGCGTCACCGGAGCGGCGGCTACGGGTGGCGGGACAGGAAACATCGCCGGAGCGGCGGCTGCGGGTGGCGGTCGACGTCGCCGGCGCGGATCTCGGGCCGGAGCCGGTCGTCGCCGGCGCGCTGGCCGCGGCCGCCACGGTGGACATCGCGCTGGTCGGCCCGCAGGCGCTCATCCGGCCGCTGCTGCCCGGCGGTGTCGCGCCGGCGGGCGTACGACTGGTGCACGCCCCGGACGTGGTCGGCATGGGTGAGGATCCGGTGGCCGCGACGTACGCCAAGCGGCGCTCCTCGCTCCTGGTCGCCGCCGGGGAGGTGGCGGCGGGTCGGGCGGATGCCATGGTGACCCCGGGCAACACCGGCGCGGCGGTGCTCGCGGCCGCCGTCCGGCTGGGTCGGGTGCCGGGGGTGAGCAACCCGGCCCTGGCGACGGTGGTGCCGGTGCCCGGCGCCGGTCCGACAGTGCTGCTGGACATCGGCGCGACGGCGGCGGCCGTACCGGAATGGCTTGTCGAGTTCGCGGTGCTGGGCGCGGAGTACGCGCGCGGGCGGCTGGGGCTGGCGCGGCCGCGGATCGGCCTGCTGTCCAACGGGCACGAGGCGGTCAAGGGCGGGCCGGTCCGCCGCGACGCGCACCTCCTGCTGGCCACGATGCCCGGTTACAGCGGTCAGATCGAGGCGTACGACGTGCTCGGGGGCCGGGTCGACGTGGCGGTGACCGACGGGTTCACCGGCGACGTGGCGTTGAAGATGTACGAGCGGACGTTGGACGCCACGGTCGGCCTGGCGCTGGACGCGGTGCGGGCGTTCTCACCGATCGGGGCGCTGGCGCGCGAGCGGCGGCAGCGGGTGACCCGGGCGGTGCGCGACGGGCTCGCGGCCGAGCCGGGGGGAGCGCTGCTCGGCGTACGCGGTGTGTGCGTGATCTGCCACGGAACGGCCACCGCGGTCGACGTCGAGGCCAGCGTGCGCATCGCCGGGGAGTGCGTCCGCTCGGGTGTGGTCGAGCGGATCGCCGCCGCCTTCGCGGCCTCGTCGCGCCAGCGACTACGCAGCCGGCGCAGCCCTGTCGACGGGTGAGTTATCCGTTCTCGTATCTGGCTTTACACAGACAAGCGTTGATATGGTTCCGGCATTCCTGGCATGAGGGTGGTGCGATGTCACAACAGTTGATCCAGGTCAGCGATCTGCGCCGGTCGTTCGGCGCGACGACGGCGGTCGACGGGGTGAGCTTCGAGGTGGCCGCGGGCGAGGTGGTCGGCCTGCTCGGGCCCAACGGCGCGGGAAAGACCACCACGATCCACTGTCTCACCACGCTGCTGAAGCCGGACTCCGGCACCGCCCGCGTCGCCGGCTTCGACGTCGTCGCCCAGGGCGCCGAGGTGCGCCGCAGCATCGCGGTCACCGGGCAGTTCGCGGCCCTCGACGAGCTGCTGACCGGCCGGGAGAACCTGGTGCTGTTCGGCCGGCTGCTCGGTCTGGGCCGGCAGGCGGCTGCCGTCCGCGCGGACGAGCTGGTCGACCGCTTCGACCTGGGCGAGGTGGCGGGCAAGGCGGTGCGCACCTACTCCGGTGGCCTGCGCCGCCGCCTCGACCTGGCCGCGAGTCTGGTGGTCGACCGGCCCGTGCTGATCCTCGACGAGCCGACCACCGGCCTGGACCCGCGCAGCCGGCGGGCCCTGTGGGAGGTCGTCCGGGAGCTGCGCGACGGCGGCACGGCCGTGCTGCTCACCACGCAGTACCTGGAGGAGGCCGACCAGTTGGCCGGGCGGGTCCTGCTCATCGACCACGGCCGGGTCGCTGCCGAGGGCACCCCCGACCAGCTCAAGCGTCAGCTCGGCGGCGCGGTCTGCGAGGTGCGCATCGAGGACCCGCGGGCCCGGGCGGTCGCGGCCGGGCAGCTACGGGCGGCGTTCGAGGGGCTGAGCGAGGACGAGGACGTGCTGCGGCTGGCCGCCGGCTCCGGCACGCTGACCGAGGTGGTGCGGCGGCTGGAGTCGGCGGGTGTGGAGGCCGACGACGTCACCGTGCGGCGGCCCACCCTGGACGAGGTGTTCCTGTCCCTGACCGGGTCCGACGACACCGAGAAGGCGGACGCGGCGGGGGCCGGCCGGTGAGCACCACGACGGTGGTGGCGGCCAGCGGGCCGCGGCAGTTCGCCGTCCTGGCCGCCCGCAACCTGCGGCAGGCTCGCGCGGGTCGGTCGGTCGGCCTGACCGTGGTGTTCCCGCTGACGTTCTTCGCCGGTTTCATGGTGGTCTTCCAGCGGCTGATGTCCGACTACGGGATCGCCTACGAGCAGTTCCTTCCGCCCGCGATCGTCGTGCAGACCACCGCCCTGGTGGCCATGTCGGCCTGCTACCTGATCGCCGGCGACGCCCGCAGCGGCCTGATCTCCCGGTACCGGACGCTGCCGATGAGCGCGGTCGTGGTGCCGGCGGCCCGGCTCGTGGTGGACGCCGCCCGCGCCGCCGTCGCGGTGGCGGTGATCCTCGTCGCCGCGGTGCTTGTCGGTTTCCGGTTCACGGCCGGGGCGGCCCGCGCCGCGGGCTTCGTCCTGCTGGCGGTCGGCTTCGCGGTGGTGCTCGCGGCGGGCTGCGCGGCCCTGGGGCTGGGCGCCCGCGACCCGGAGCAGGTGTACTCGGCGCTGACCCTGCCGTACCTGGTGCTCACCACGGTCTCCACCGCCTTCGTCCCGGTCGACGCGTTTCCGGGTTGGCTGCAACCGGTGGTCGAGGTGTCACCGTTCTCCGCCCAGGTCGACGCGTTGCGCGCGCTGTCCACCGAGGGCGCCGACGAGAGGGTGTGGCCGGCGCTCATCTGGCTGCTGGTCCTGGGGCTGCTGTTCGGCGCGGCCGCGGCACGTTCGTTTCGGAGGAGCCGATGAGTACCGTCACGCAGGCCTCGCTGTTCGCCGGGCGTAACCTTCGCCGGTTCTTCCGGGCGCCGCCCGCGCTGGTCTACGCGTTCGCGTTCCCGGTGCTGCTCCTGCTCACCCAGTACGCGGTCTTCGGCCGGATCGTCGGTGACGGCGACCGGCAGCACTACCTGGAGCGGTTGGCCCCGCTGGTGGTGCTGTCCACCGCCGCGTTCGGGTCGCCGTCGAGCGCCGTCGGTTTCCTGCGCGACCTGCGCGGCGGGCTGGTCGACCGGCTGCGCACCATGCCGGTGGCGCCGGGGGCGCTGCTGGCCGGTCGGCTCGTCGGTGACGTGCTGCGCATCGTCGGCATCGGAGCGCTCACCACGGGCGTGGCGATGCTGCTGGGTTTCCGGTTCCGGGAGGGGCCGCTGGCCGTCGTCGGTTTCTTCGCGGTGATCGCGCTGTTCGGTGTGCTGTGGGCGGCGATCGCGTTGTGGCGGGGCTCCGGTCCCGGTGACGAGGAGTCGCTGCCGCCGTCGCTGACCGGCCCGGCGACCCTGCTGTTCATCTTCTCCTCCGGGTTCGTGCCGGTGTCGGCGTTCCCCTCGGTGGTGCAGCCCGTGGTGCGGGCCAACCCGTTCTCGGTCGCCACCGAGGCGCTGGTCGGCCTGTCCAGCGGCGGGCCGGTGCGGTGGCCGGTGCTGCAGACCCTCGCGTGGGTGCTCGGGTTGGGCACGGTCTGCCTGCTGGTGGCGGTACGCCGGTTCGGCCGCCGCGCCGACGGCTGAGCCCTCGTCAGACGGGGCTGGCCATCCGGTAAAGCATCTGCTGCCCGCCGGTGGCCAGCAACAGCCCGCTGTCGGACCAGACGCGGGCGCGGGCGCCGAGCACCCCACCGGTGGCGGCGGCGGCCTCACCCTCCACCAGCAGCCAGCCCGTGCCGTCGTCGCCGCCCTGGAAGCCCACGTACAGGTCCATGCTCGGGGCCATGAACGTGGTCCGCTCGAACGCCTGCACCACCGCCGGGAACTGCACCACGTCGACGGCGAAGACCAGTCGCGCCGCCGCCAGCCATGGGTCCGCGTCGGCCGGTAACTCCTCGTGCAGCCGTAGCCAGCCCCGGATGGTGGGCACGCCGTCGCGTTGCGGCTGCCAGCCGCCGGCCGGCCAGCCGGCCAGGCGTACCTCGTAGCACCGCTCCCAGATCGGCAGCACCGGCAGGCCGTCGCGGCGCATCAGCTCGACCAGGGTGGGCAGCTCGTCGGGCTTGGGCAGGTCCGGTGGTGGCATCCAGCGCCGTTCGGGGCCGATGAGGCCGGCGGCGATGGTCCAGACGTACGCGGCGAGCAGGATCCGGCCGCGCTGGCGCAGGGTGACGTGCAGGGCTGCGGCGCGTCGGGTGCCGTGCACGCGGGTGACCTCGACGTCGACCTCGCCGTAGCGCGGCGGCGCGAGGAACTGGCAGCTCAGGCTCACCGGCAGCATGGCGCCGGCCTCCTCGCCCGCCGCGCGCAGCGCGATCGCGGCCAGGTAACCGCCGTTGGGTCCCCAGACCGACCAGTCCTCCGACAGGTGGGCCTGGTAGTGACCGGGCGCGGTCTGCCGTACCGCGGCGTCGTCCGCGAGACTGGCCATCGAGGACCCCTTCCGGCGTCGGGACGCGTGAAAACAAGATACTGCAGATCAAAACCAGATACGAGTACGATGCGGCGCATGGATCTGCGTGACAGCGCCGAGGAGGCCGAGTTCCGGGCGGGCCTGCGGGCCTGGTTGGCGGGCGCGGTGCCGGTGACCGCCGGCCCGGACGGGGCGCCGCCGCAGGGTCGGTGGGGCGACATCGAGGCGGTGCGGTCGTTCACCCGCGCGCTGCACGCCGCCGGGTACGCGGGCCTGACCTGGCCGGCCGAGCACGGCGGGCGCGGGTTGTCCCCGGCCTACCAGGCGATCTACCTGGAGGAGACGGCCCGGGCCGAGGCCGCCGAGCACATCGGAGTCATCGGCCTGGGCATGGTCGGGCCGACCATCATCGCCTGCGGGTCGCCCGAGCAGCGCGCCTGGTATCTGCCGCGCATCCTCACCGGGGACATCATCTTCTGTCAGGGGTTCTCCGAGCCGGAGGCTGGCAGCGACCTGTCCGCCGTGCGGACGCTCGCGCGCCGCGACGGCGACGAGCTGGTGGTGACCGGGCGCAAGGTGTGGTCGTCGTACGCGCACCTCGCCGACCACTGCCTGCTGCTGGCGCGCACCGACCCCGAGCAGCGCCGCCACCGCGGGCTGACCTGCCTGCTTGTGGACCTGCGCTCGGCCGGCGTCACGGTGCGCCCGATCCGCCAGATGACCGGCGAGGCCGAGTTCGCCGAGATCGAGTTCGACGAGGTGCGGGTGCCGCTCGACGCGGTGGTCGGTGCGGTCGACGACGGGTGGCGGGTCGCGATGACCACCCTCGCCCACGAGCGGGGCACCTTCGGGTTCACCCTGACCGCCCGGCTGGACGTGGCGTTCCGCCGGCTGGTCGCGACCGCGAAGGCCCGCGGCCGCGACACCGACCCGGTCGTACGCGACCAGATCGCCGCCCGCTACGTCGAGTTGGAGGGGCTGCGCTGGACCAACAGGCGTGCTCTGGCCGCGCTGGCGCGTACCGGGGTGCCCGGCCCGGAGACATCGGTGATCAAACTGCGCTGGTCGCAGGCGCACCAACGGCTCACCACCCTCGCCGTGCAGCTGCTCGGCGATGACGCCGAACCGGACGGCTGGGACCGCTACTGGCGGCACCAGATGCTGCGCAGCCGCGCCAACACCATCGAGGGCGGCACCTCCGAGGTACTGCGCAACCTGGTCGCCGAGCGCGTACTGGGCCTGCCCCGGTCGTACTGACGCACCGACTCGCCCACGACGAGGGGAGACCTGATGGACTTCGCACTGACCGGTGAGCAGGAGGCGCTGCGGGACACCGCGGCGAAGTACCTCGCCGACGACCGGGCCGCCGACGACGGCCAGGCCTGGGCCGAAGTCACCGACCTGGGCTGGCTCGACGCGGAGCTGGGCACCGTCGAGCTGGCGCTGCTCGCCGAACGGATGGGCTGGGCGCGCAGCCCGTCACCCTGGTGGGCCACCGTGGGTCTGGCCGGCCCGGCGCTGCGGGCGGCGGGCCGGCCGGTCGCCGCTGCAGCGACGCTGGCCTGGGCGTGGGCGAACGGCCCCGGCACCCTCGCCGAGGCGGTGGCCGCCGCCCGTGGGCGGGTGTCGACCCAGGGGGTCGGCTGCGCCGTCGCCGCCGACGGGACGCTGACCGGCCGCGCGATCCGCGTGCCACACGCCCTCGACGCGGTGGACCTGGTGGTGGCCGCGACCGGGGCGTACGGCGTGGAGCTGCGCCTGGTCGACGCGTCGGCGGCGCAGGCGACGCCGGCCGGTGCCGGCGGGCAGGCGCTCGATGAGAGCCGCACCGTCTCGACGGTGGAGCTGACCGGCGTACCCTCGACGCTCCTCGTGGCCGCGGACGCCGCCGCCGACGTGCTCGCGCTGACCCGGCGGCGGGCCCTGGCGCTGCTCGCGGCCGAGGCCGTCGGCGTGGCGGCGAGGGCGCTGACCTGGGCCAGCGGGTACGCCGCCACCCGCACCCAGTTCGGAGCGCCCATCGGCGCCAACCAGGCGGTCGCGCACCCCCTCGCGGAGTGCTACGGCCAGGTCGAGACGGCCCGGTCCCTGGCCTACCGGGCCGCGTGGGCGGTCGACGCCGAGCCGGGCCGGGTCGCCGACCAGGCCGTGCTCACGGCCAGCGTGGCCGCCCGGGAGGCCGCGGTGACCGCCTGCGAGGTGGCCATCCAGACCTACGGCGGCAGCGGCTTCACGTGGGAGCAGCCGCTGCACCACTGGTACCGCCGGGCGTGGTGGCTGGCGACCTTCGACGGCACGGTCGCCGACACCCGGGCCGAACTGGCCGGCCTGTTGCTGGACGGCTGACCCCGCCACAGGCGCGCGGGTTGGGCCCACGCCGCCCGCACATCGGGGATCAGCCGTCGGTGGTGGTCAGGACGAGCCGGGTCGGTAGGAGCCGAAGCTCCACAGGTTGCCCTCGGCGTCGCGGACCGAATAGCCCTGGCCGCCGTAGTCCTCGTCGCGGAGCTTCTGCACGACCTCGGCGCCGGCGGCGACGACCCGTTCATAGTGCGCCGCCACGTCGTCGAGCACCACATAGGTCGCGGCGGGCCCGGTGCCCAGAACGAGCCGGCCGTCGCTGCCGTCCGTCTGGGAGGCGAGCATGACCATGCCGTTGCCCCAGGTCAGTTGCGCGTGACTGATGGAGTCGTCCGGGCCGGGGACGACCAGCTCCGCGCGGAAACCGACGACGTCGACAAGCCACTGGATGGCGGCCGGCGCGTCGCGGTAGCGCAGGGTGGGGATGACTTCCGGGCCTCTGCTCATACCCGAGAGTCTAATGAAGAATCGCGGATAGCACATGTGATGCGTCCTGGCATGTCGTGTGTTCGGCTACGCTGAGCCCATGCTTCGCTACGATTTCGTGGTCGTCGGCGCGGGCGCGGCCGGCGCGGTGGTCGCGGCCCGCCTGAGCGAGGACCCGGGCCGCTCGGTGTTGCTGCTGGAGGCCGGCCCCGACCTCGTCGGGGCCGCGGTGCCCGAGGCGTTGCGGACCGGCTCGGTGGAGGCCGAGGACGGCTTCGACTGGCCCCTGCGGGCGACCGTCGTCGCCGGGCGGGAGGCGCCACTGCGGCGCGGCCGGGTGGTCGGCGGCTCGACGCAGATCAACGACCGGGGCGCGATGCGGGCCCCGGCCGCCGACTTCGTCTCCTGGGGCGCCCACGGGCTGCCGGAGTGGGACTGGCCGGCGGTGCTCCCGGCGTTTCGCCGGTTGGAGGCCGACCAGCAGTTCGGCGACCGTGACCACCACGGCGCCGACGGGCCCGTCCCGATCACCCGGTGGCCGCGCGGTGAGCTGACACCGGCGATGGACGGCTTCCTGCAGGCCACGCTCGGCCTGGGCCACGACTACCAGGAGGACATGAACGCCCCCGACGCCGTCGGCATCGGGATGTACCCGCAGAACCGGCGCGACCGGCTGCGGATGTCCACCGCCCTCACCCACCTCGACCCGGCCCGGTCCCGGTCCAATCTGGTCGTTCGCGGCGACGCCGAGGTCGAGCGGGTGCTGCTCGACGACGGGCGGGCGGTGGGTGTGCAGGTCGCGGGGGAGCGGATCGACGCCGGGGAGGTCATCCTCTGCGCCGGTTCGCCGTACAGCCCCGCTCTGCTGCTGCGCTCGAGGATCGGCCCCGCCGACGAGCTGCGCGCCGCCGGCGTCACGCCGCTCGTCGACCTGCCCGGCGTGGGCACCGACGTGATCGATCAGCCCGGCGCGATCATCCTGGTGGTCCCCGAGCCGGAGACGATCGGCGGCGACTGGCCGCGTACGCAGCTCATCGCCCGGCTCGCCGGCATCCCCGGCCACGAGGCCGACCAGGCGTTCTACCTGAGCCTGTTCACCGGCATGAGCACGTCGCGGGGCCCCGGCGCGGGTCTGGACCGGATGATCGGCGTCGACCAGGTCAACACCGTGATGATCGGCGACATGGCGATGGCCTCGCGCGGACGGATCTCGGTGCGCGACGCGGACGAGGCGAGCCCACCCGTGGTCGACCTCGGGTTCTACACCGCCGAGGGTGACCTGGCCCGGATGCGCGACGCGTACCGGCACGCGTGGGAGATCGCCAACCAGGCCGCCTTCACCAAGACGGTCGCCCGGTTCGCGCTGGTCGACGACGCGGTGGTGGGCGACGACGAGCAGCTCGACCACCTGCTGCGCGCCACCACGTACAGCCGGTTGAACCTGGTCGGCGGCGCGCGGATGGGCGCGGCGGACGACCCGGGCGCGGTCGTCGACGGGCGGTGCCGGGTGCGCGGCGTGGCCAACCTGCGGGTCGTCGACGCCAGCATCGTCCCGGTGCCGCTGCGCGCCCCGGCCGCGTTGACCAGCATCATGATCGGCGAACGCGGAGCCGAGCTGATCGCGGGCTAGCGTCGCAGCAGCGCCGACAGCGCGACGGCCGGGTTGCCCACCACCGCCCGCGCCACGGCGACGTAGCCGTCGAGCAGGCGTGCGGCGTCGGACGGGGCCAGCCGTGGCGTGTGGAACAGCACCACCCGCAGGCCGTCGCCGCGCGGGGCGAGCGCCAGCTCGGTGCCGAAGCGGCTCCCGATCGCCTCGGGGACGAGCAGTTCGAACTCGGTGTCGCCGACGCGTACGCGGTGTGACAGCTCGGCCATCATCTGGAACACCACGTCGTCGACCCGGCCGCCCAGGTTGGCGCTGCCGGTGGCGACGGCCTGGTAGGGCTGCTCCTGGTTGGCGAACGCGGCGGCGGTCGTCGCGTGGGTCGCCTGAAGCAGGGCCGCGAAGGTGGCGAACGGTGGCAGCCGGGTGCGCAGCACCACCATGTTGGCGCAGAACCCGACGGTGCGTTGGCTCTCCGGCCGGGCCCGGTTGGCGAACAGCGAGGCGACGGCGAGGTCACCCTGCCCGGTGACCCGGTGCAGGACGGCGTAGTAGACGGCCAGGGCCACGGTGAACAGCGTCGTGCGGTGTCGCCGGGCCAGGGCGCGCAGCCCGGCGGCGACGTCGGCGTCGAGGTCCCGGGCCAGCACGCCCGGGGTGGCGTCCGGAGGCGGCTCGCGATACGGCAGGCGGGGCAACCGCAGCCCGGTCAGCTGGCCGCGCCAGAATTCGCGTTGCCGGTCCAGCTGCGTGCCGGCCAGCCGATCCTCCTGCCAGGCGACGAACTGCGGGTACTGCCAGCGCACCGGGGGCAGCTCGGCCTGCGCGTCGGCGTAGAGGGTGCGCAGCTCCTCGAAGAGCAGCCCGCACGACCACGCGTCGGTGACCAGATGGTGCATGGTGAAGCACACGATCACTTCGTGGCCGCTGACCCGCCAGGCGGTGGCCCGGGTCGGCCACTGCGTGACGTCCACCCGGGTGGCCAGCTCGGTGGTGACGGCGGCCTCGGCGGCGGCGTGCGGATCCGGCTCGCCGCGCAGGTCGACCACCCGCAGCTCGACGGGTCGCGGATCGTGCACGAGCTGGGAGAGCCGTGGCCCGCGTCCGACGACTGTGGTCCGCAGCGCCTCGTGCCGCGCGGTCAGCGCGGTGAGCGCCCGTTCCAGCGCGGTCAGGTCGACCGCGCCGCTGAGGCGACACAGCAGCGGGCAGTTCAACGCCCCGTGGTCCGCCCGGTAGTGCTCGATGATGCCGAGCAGCCGCTGTCCCACGGAGGCCGGTACGGGTCGGGGGGCCACGCCACGACGGTACCGTTCGTCGTTGTATCTGTCATCAAGGGTCTGGCATCTTGTGTTCTCTCTCGGTACCTTGGGCGCATGTCTGGTCTGTCGGTGACCACCCCCGTGCGTGCGCAGCTGACGTGGCACTACGAGTCCGAGATGCCCCGGGTCCTCTCCCTGTACGAACGGGCCAAGAGCGCACAGTGGAACGCCAGCACGGATGTCGACTGGTCGATCGAGGTGCCGTTCGGCGAGCCGCTGCCCGACGACTCCGCGTTCGCCATGGCGTCGTTCGAGGCGTCCCCGCTGGCGCGGCGCGGCCGCCCCATGTGGGACACGTTCCGGTGGGAGCTCCAGTCGTGGATGGTGAGCCAGTTCCTGCACGGTGAGCAGGGTGCGCTGGTGGTCGCCGCGCGCCTGGTCGAGGTGGTGCCCGACCTCGACAGCAAGTACTACGCCGCGAGTCAGGCCGCCGACGAGGCCCGGCACGTCGAGGCGTTCTCCCGCTACCTGCGCGAGAAGGTGCCGCATCCGTACCCCATCAACCCGGCGCTGTCCGAGCTGATCGAGGACCTGCTCTCCGACTCCCGGTGGGACATCACCGCGCTGGGCATGCAGATCGTGGTCGAGGCCCTGGCGATGGCCGCGTTCCGGCTCGCCAACAGCACCTTCCACGACCGCCTCATCTGCGACATCACCCGCCTCGTAGCCCGCGACGAGGCCCGGCACGTGTCGTTCGGGGTGCTGTCGCTGGAGGGCATCTACCGCGAGATGACAAGCGCCGAACTGGCCGACCGCGAGGAGATGGTGCTCGACTCGGCGAGTCTCATGCGCCGCCGGTTCCTGCTCGAGGACGTCTGGGACCGCATCGAGGTCGACCGGGGCGAGGGCGTCGACTTCGCCGCGCACAACGAGCTGATGATCAAGTATCGGCAGGCCATCTTCGCCCGCGTGGTCACCGCGCTGGCCAACATCGGCCTGCTGACTCCCCGGGTCCGCGACGGCCTGGAGCGGCTGGACCTCATCGGGTTCGCCGACCGCTCGATCCGCGTTCCCCGCGCCTGAGGAGTCGGGAGGAGACATGCCTGTGCCGACCACGCTGACCCTCGACGGCATGTGCGACGACGTCGCGTCGCTGCTCGACGAGCCGGTGTCACCCGACGAGGATCTGCTGGAGCGCGGCCTCGACTCGATCGGGCTGATGCGGCTCGCCGCCCGCTGGGCCGGCGCGGGTCTCACCTTCGCCCAGCTCATCGAGCTGCGCACCGTCCGGCAGTGGCACGCCCTGGCCCACCCGGCGTCGCCGGGCGTCATCGCCGCCGACGACGGGACGACGGTCGACCCGGACGAGCCGTTCGCCCTGGCGACGATGCAGCACGCGTACTGGGTCGGGCGGGCCGGTGAGCAGGCCCTCGGCGGCGTGGGGGCGCACTTCTACAACGAGTTCGACGGCCGGCACGTGGACCCGGACCGGCTGGACCGGGCCGTGCGAGCCCTGGTGCGCCGCCACGACATGCTGCGCGCCCGCTTCCTGGACGACGGCCGGCAGCAGATCACCCCGGACGGCGCCTGGTCCGGCCTGACCGTGCACGACCTGCGTGACCTGCCGGCGTACGAGCGGGACCGGCGGCTCGCCGACCTGCGCGCCACCCTCTCGCACCGCACCCTGCGGGTGGACCGGGGCGAGGTGTTCGACGTCCAGCTCTGCCTGCTGCCGGACGGGGCGAGCCGGGTGCACGTGGAGATCGAGATGCTGGTCGCCGACGCGCACAGCTTCCGGGTGCTCCTCGGCGACCTCGCCCATCTCTACCGCCGGCCCGACGAACCGCTGCCGCCCATCGGCTACAGCTATCCCCAGTACCTGGCCACCCACGAGCGGCGTCGGGCCGACGCCCGCGAGGCCGCGGCCGGCTACTGGCGCCAGCGGGTGCCCGACCTGCCCGGCGGGCCCGACCTGCCGGTGGCCGTGGCCCCGGAGCGGGTCAGCGGGCACCGGGTCATCCGCCATCACCACTGGCTCTCCGGCGCCGACCGGGACCGGCTCGCCGCTCGCGCGCGCGAGCACGGCGTCACCCTGTCGATGGTGTTCCTGACGGCCTTCGCCGAGGTCCTGGCCGCCTGGAGCAGCCGGCAACGCTTCCTGCTCAACCTGCCGCTGTACGACCGGACGCCGTACCACCCGGACGTGCCGTTGCTCAGTGGGGACTTCACCAACCTGCTGCTGCTGGAGGTCGACGCCACCGAGGAGGTGCCGTTCGTCGACCGGGCCCGCCGCCTGGGCGAGCAGTTCGCCCGGGACGTGGCGCACAGCGCGTACTCCGGAGTGGACGTGCTGCGCGACCTGGCCCGCGCCCGCTCCGAGCAGGCCGTGCTCGCCCCGGTGGTGTTCACCAGCGCGCTCAGCCTCGGCGACCTCTTCGGCGCCGACGTGCGGGAGTGCTTCGGCGACCCGGTGTGGACGTCGTCGCAGACCCCGCAGGTGTGGTTGGACAACCAGGTCACCGAGCGTGAGGGGGGCCTGTACCTCAACTGGGACGTGGTGGCGGAGCTGTTCCCGCCGGGTGTGTCGGAGGCGATGTTCGCCGCGTACGTCCGGCTGCTGGCCGGCCTGATCGACGGCGACTGGGCCGCGTCGCCTGGCGACCTGCTGTCGCCGGAGCAGCGGGCGGTCCGGGAGCGGGCGAACGACACCGCCGCGCCGATCACGCCCGGCCTGCTGCACGACGGGTTCTTCGACACCGCGGCCCGGGAGCCGGCTCGGGTGGCGTTGTGCGGTGACGGGGTGGCGGTGTCCTACGGGGAGCTGGCCGCTCGGGCGTTGACGCTGGCCGGGGCGCTGGCGCGCGCCGGGGTCGCGTCGGGTGACGCGGTGGGGGTGTGCCTGCCCAAGGGCGTCGACCAGGTCGTCGCGGTCCTGGGTGTGCTGGCCGCCGGTGGCGTGTACGTGCCGGTCGGCATCGACCAACCCGCCGCCCGGCGGGGCCGGATCTGGCAGCGGGCCGACGTGAAGACGGTGGTCGGCGCGGACGGGCTCGACCCGGCCGGTGACGGCGGCCCGGCCCTGGACGGGTGCGTTCCCGGGGACGCGGCGTCGCTGGCGTACGTCATCTTCACCTCCGGGTCGACGGGCGAGCCCAAGGGCGTCGAGGTGCCGCACTCCGCCGCCGGCACCACCATCGAGGCCATCCGCCAGCGGTTCGCCATCAGCGCGGACGACCGGGTCCTCGCCGTGTCGGCACTGGACTTCGACCTGTCGGTCTTCGACATCTTCGCGCCGCTCGGCGTCGGCGGGGCGGTGGTGCTGATCGGCGAGGAGCAGCGACGCGACGCGAACGCCTGGCGTCGGCTCGTCGACGCGCACCGGGTCACCGTCTGGCAGTCCGTCCCCGCGCTGCTGGACATGCTGCTGACCGCCGCCGAGGCCGACGGCGGGCTGGACCACCTCCGGCTCGCCCTGCTCGGCGGCGACTGGGTCGGCCTGGATCTGCGCGACCGCCTGGTGGCGCTGCGCCCGGACGCCCGGCTCGTCGCCCTGGGCGGCACCACCGAGACCGCCATCCACTCGACAGTCTTCGAGGTCGGCGAGGTGCCGGCGCACTGGCGGTCCATCCCGTACGGGGTTCCGCTGCCCAACCAGCGCTGTCGCGTGGTGGACGGGCGGGGGCGGGACTGCCCGGACTGGGTGGTGGGGGAGGTGTGGATCGGTGGGGCCGGGGTGGCGGCCGGCTACCGGGGGGACCCGGAGCGCACCGCGCAGCGGTTCGTGACCCATGGCGGGGTGCGCTGGTATCGCACGGGTGACCTGGGCCGGTACTGGCCGGACGGGACCCTGGAGTTCCTGGGCCGGGTGGACTTCCAGGTCAAGATCCGCGGGCATCGCATCGAGTTGGGTGAGGTCGAGGCGGCGCTGACCGACTGCCCCGGCGTGCGCGAGGCCGTGGTGGTGGCCGTGGGCACCAGCACCCGCCGGCTCGCCGCCGCCGTCGTGCCCGCGGCGTCCGACGTGGACCCGGAGACCGTACGGGCGTTCGTCGTGGACCGGCTGCCGGCGTACATGGTGCCCGAGCACGTCGCCGTGCTCGACGCGCTGCCCCTGAGCGGCAACGGCAAGATCGACCGGCCGGCGTTGGCACGACGGCTCGCCGAGGGCGCCGGCCGGTCCACGGCGGTCGAGCCACCCGTCGGGCCGGTCGAGACGGCGTTGGCCACCCTCTGGGCCGACCTGCTCGGCGTACCGACCGTCGGCCGCGCCGACAGCTTCTTCACCCTCGGCGGGGACAGCCTGCTCGCCACCCGCCTGCTCGGGCGGATGCGCTCGGCCGGGCTGGCCGGCGGACAACTGCGCCGCCTCTTCGCCGAGCCGACCCTCGCCGGGTTCGCCGCCGGGGTACGCCTCGACACGGGGGCCGCGCTGACCGGGACCTTCGTGGCCGACCCGGCGAACCGCCACGAGCCGTTCCCGGCGACCGACGTGCAGCGGGCGTACTGGATGGGTCGCAGCGGCGACTTCGCCCTCGGTGAGGTCGGCTCCCACTGGTACTGGGAGTTCGACGGCGAGGACGTGGACCTCGACCGGCTCACCGCGGCCTGGAACCGCCTCGTTCGCCGGCACGAGATGCTGCGGGCCGTCTTCGACCCGGACGGATGTCAACGCGTCCAACCCGAGGTGCCCGAGGTGACCATCGAGGTCGGCGAGGGCGAGGCTGCGCTCACCGACCTGCGCGAACGGCTGTCGCACCGGATCGCCGACCCGACCCGCTGGCCGCTGGTGGCCATCGAGGCCGTCCGGTACGGCGAGCGTCGCGTCCGGTTGGCGTTCAGCTTCGACTACATCGTGCTCGACGCGCTCAGCATCGTGACCGTCTTCGCCGAGCTGTCCGCCCTCTACGTCGACCTCGACGCGCCGCTGCGCCCGATCGGCGTGTCGTTTCGCGACTACGTCCTCACCGCCCGGCCCGACGAGGCGACAGTCGAGGCCGACAGGCGCTACTGGTCGGCGCAGGCCGCGGAGCTGCCCCCCGCGCCGCGGTTGCCGCTCGCCGTCGACCCGGACCGGGTGCGCGCCCCCCGCTTCGTCCGCCACGCGGCGCGGCTCGGCCCCGCCGAGTGGACCGCCCTGGTCGGCGCCGCCCGCGCCCACGGCGTGAGCCCCGCCGCCGTGCTCGCCACCGCGTACGCCGAGGTGCTCTCGGCCTTCAGCGCGCGGCCGGACCTCACCCTCAACCTGACCCTCTTCGACCGCCGCGAGGTGCACCCCGACATCGACCACGTGCTCGGCGACTTCACCTCGCTGCTGCTCGTCCCGCACCGCCCCGGCGCGGCCGACGACTTCCTGACCGTGGTACGCCGCCTTCAGGAGCGCATGTGGGACGGCATGGAGCACAACGCCGTCTCCGCCATCTGGGTGCTGCGGGAGATCGCGCGGCGCACCGGCGCCCCCGCCGCCATGCCTGTCGTCTTCACCAGCGCGCTGGGCATCAGCGACGAGCTGGTGAGCATGTCCCTGCCGTTCGGCGAGCAGATCTGGGGCGCCTCGCAGACCCCGCAGGTGTGGCTGGACAACCAGGTCATGGAACGCGACGGCGGCCTGAGCATCAACTGGGACGTGGTGGCGGAACTGTTCCCGCCCGACGTGGTGGAGACGATGTTCGCCGCGTACGTCGAGCTGCTGACCACCCTCGCGGCCGGGAACTGGGCGCGGCCCGTACCGGTCGGGCTCCCCGCCGGGCAGCGCGCCGTGCGTGAGCGGGTGAACGCGACCGCCGCGCCGATCACGCCCGGCCTGCTGCACGACGGGTTCTTCGACACCGCGGCCCGGGAGCCGGCTCGGGTGGCGTTGTGCGGTGACGGTGTGGCGGTGTCCTACGGGGAGCTGGCCGCTCGGGCGTTGACGCTGGCCGGGGCGCTGGCGCGGGCCGGGGTCGCGTCGGGTGACGCGGTGGGGGTGTGCCTGCCCAAGGGCGTCGACCAGGTCGTCGCGGTGCTGGGTGTGCTGGCCGCCGGTGGCGTGTACGTGCCGGTCGGCGTGGACCAGCCGGTGGTCCGCCGGGAGCGGATCCTCACCCGCGCCGACGTGAAGACTGTCGTCGGCGCGGACGGGCTCGACCCGGCCGGCGACGGCGGCCCCGCCCTGGACGGCTGCGTCCCGGTGGAGCCGGCGTCGCTGGCGTACGTCATCTTCACCTCCGGCTCGACCGGCGAGCCCAAGGGCGTCGAGGTGTCCCACGCGGCGGCCGGAAACACCATCGCGGCGGTCAACGAACGGCTACGCCTCGGCCCGGACGACCGGGTCCTCGCCGTGTCGGCGCTGGACTTCGACCTGTCGGTGTACGACATCTTCGCCCTGCTCGGCGTCGGCGGCGCGGTGGTGCTCGTCGAGGAGGGGCAGCGACGCGACGCCCGGGCCTGGCTGCGGCTCGTCCGCGAGCACGACGTCACCATCTGGAACACCGTGCCCGCCCTGCTCGACATGCTGCTCACCACGGCCGGCGACGAACCGCTCGGCGCGTTGCGGCACGCCCTGGTCTCCGGTGACTGGGTCGGCCTGGACCTGCGCGACCGGCTGGTCGCCCGCCGACCGGACGCCCGGCTGACCGCCCTCGGCGGCGCCACCGAGGCGGGCATCTGGTCCAACGCGTTCGAGGTGGGCGAGGTGCCGGCGCACTGGCGGTCCATCCCGTACGGCTTCCCACTGCCCAACCAGCGCTACCGGGTCGTCGACGGGCGGGGGCGCGACTGCCCGGACTGGGTGGTGGGGGAGTTGTGGATCGGTGGGGCCGGGGTGGCGGCCGGCTACCGGGGCGATCCGGAGCGCACGGCGCAGCGGTTCGTGACCCATGACGGGATGCGCTGGTATCGCACGGGTGACCTGGGCCGGTACTGGCCGGACGGGACCCTGGAATTCCTGGGCCGGGCGGACTTCCAGGTCAAGATCCGCGGGCATCGCATCGAGTTGGGCGAGGTCGAGGCGGCGCTGACCGACTGCCCCGGGGTGCGCGAGGCCGTGGTGGTGGCCGTGGGCACCAGCACCCGCCGGCTCGCCGCCGCCGTCGTGCCCGAGCCGGGCGTCACCCTCGACCCGGACGCCACCGGCGCGTTCGTCGTCGACCGGCTGCCGGCGTACATGGTGCCCGAGCACGTCGCCGTGCTCGACGCGCTGCCCCTGAGCGGCAACGGCAAGATCGACCGGTCGGCGGTGGCCACCCTGCTCGCCAGTGGAGACAGCGGACCGGCCGACGAGCCACCCCACGCCGGCCTGGAGAGCGACCTCGGCGCGCTCTGGGCCGAGCTGCTGAACTGCCCCGTTCCCGGCCGCACCCGCAACTTCTTCAGCCTCGGCGGGGACAGCCTGCTCGCCACCCGGCTGCTGGCGGTGCTGCGCGAACGCTACGGCGTCGACCTGCCGATGCGGGGGCTGCTCGACCGACCAACCATCGCGGACCTGGCCACCGCCGTGCAGCACGCCGCCGGCACGTACGAGGAAGGGGCCATATGAACGGGCAGGACCTCATCGCCGAGCTGGCGCAGTTCGGTGTGCAGCTCTGGGAGGAAGACGGCCAGCTCCGCTTCCGGGCCCCCACCGGCGTTCTCACCGACCAGCGCCGCGCCGCGCTACGCCAGCACAGGGAGCAGGTGCTGGCCGTGCTGCGCGACGCCGCCGCGCCCACCGCCGTGCCGCACCCCGAGCAGCGGTACGAGCCGTTTCCGCTCACCGACGTGCAGAGCGCGTACCTGCTCGGGCGGGGCGACTCGTTCGCCTACGGCGGGGTCGGCTGCCACGGCTACGGCGAGCTGACGTTTCCCGAGCTGGACGTGGACCGGCTGGAACGCGCCTGGCACGAGGTCGTCGCCCGGCACGACATGCTGCGGGCCGTCGTCAACCGCGACGGCTCCCAGCAGGTACGACCCGACGTGCCGGCGTACCGCATCGAGGTGCGCGACGCCGACGCGGCCGGCTTCGCCGACGCGGTGGCCGCCACCCGGGCGGAGCTGGACCACCGCCGCTACGACCCGCAGCAGTGGCCGCTGTTCGCGTTGCGGGTCACCCGCGGCCCGCACCGCAGTGTCCTGCACTTCTCGATCGATTTCCTGATCTGCGACTTCGTCAGCATCAACATCCTGCTCGACGAGCTGGGCCGCCGCTACGCCGGTGAGCCGCCCACAGACGAGCTGACGCTGACGTTCCGCGACCACCTGCTGGCCACCGAACCGCTGCGCGGCGGCCCCCGCCACGACGCCGACCGGGACTGGTGGCTGGCCCGGCTCGACGACCTGCCTGCGGCGCCGGAGCTGCCGCTGCGCGGTGACGCCACGGCCGCGCCGCCCCGCTTCCGTCGCCTCGACCTGCGGCTCGACCCGATCGAGTGGGCCGCGTTGCGTCAGCGCGCCGGGCAGCACGGCGTCAGCCCGTCGGGCGCGGTGCTCGCCGCGTACGTCGAGGTGATCGCCGCGTGGAGCGTGCACCCGCGCTTCACCGTCGACGTCACCCTGCTCAACCGGACGCCGACGCACCCGCAGGTGGACCGGATCGTCGGCGACTTCACCTCGGTCAGCCTGCTCGCCGTGGAGCAGAGCCCGGACGCGCCGGTGCAGGAGCGGGCCAAGCGCATCCAGGCGCAGCTCTGGTCCGACCTGGACCACCGCCGGTTCTCCGGCGTCGACGTCGTCCGCGAGCTGGCCCGCCGTCGGGGCGCCGACGCCGCGCTGATGCCCATCGTCTTCACCAGCGCCATCGGGCTGGGCGGCGACACCGGCGTGGAGGGCTTCGGCGAGCTGGGGTACGGCATCAGCCAGACCCCGCAGGTCTGGATCGACTGCCAGAACATCGAACGCTCGGGTGGGCTGGCCACCAACTGGGACGTCCGCGAGGGCGTCTTCCCCGACGGTGTGGTCGACGAGATGTTCGCCGCGTACACCGCGTTGCTGCGCCGGCTGGCCGACACCGACGAGGCGTGGGAGGAGCTGGCCCCGGTGGCGCTGCCCGAGGCGAGCGCCCGCCGCCGCGCCGAGGTCAACGACACCGCCGCGCCGCTGCCCGACGGGCTGCTGCACGAGGGGGTGCTCGCCCAGGCGCTGCGAACCCCGGACCGGGTGGCCGTGGTGGCCGCCGACGGCACCCTCACCTACCGGCAGCTCACCGGCCGTGCCACGGCCGTGGCCGCACGGCTGGCCGAGGCCGGCTGCCGGCCCGGTGACCTGGTCGCGGTGGTCGCCGACAAGGGCTGGCGGCAGGTGGTCGCGGTGTTCGGCGTCCTGCTGGCCGGCGGGGCGTACGTGCCTGTCGACACGAACCAGCCGCCCGTGCGCCGCGACCTGATCCTCGACGGCGCGGGTATCCGGCACGTCCTCACCGAGGCCGACCGGGTGGACGGCCACTGGCCGGCGCGGGTGACGCCGATCGCGGTGGACGACCTCGACGGGCCCGCGCCGACGGCCCTGCCGGCCCGCGCGGTCGGCCCGGACGACCGCGCGTACGTCATCCACACCTCCGGGTCGACCGGCACCCCGAAGGGCGTGGTGATCACCCACCGGGCGGCCCTGAACACCGTGGCGGACATCAACACCCGGTTCGACGTGACGCCGGACGACCGCGTCCTCGGCCTGGCCAGTCTGGGCTTCGACCTGTCCGTCTACGACCTGTTCGGCCCGCCGGCGGTCGGCGCGGCGCTGGTGCTGCCCGCGCCGCAGCGCCGGGGCGACCCGACCCACTGGGCGGAGCTGGTGGCCGAGAACGAGGTCACCATCTGGAACTCGGTGCCGGCGCAGGTGCAGATGCTCGCCGACTATCTCGCGGCCGCGCCGATGGTCCGGGTCCCCTCGTTGCGGCTGGCCCTGCTCAGCGGCGACTGGATCCCGGTCACCCTGCCGGACCAGATCCGCGACCTCGTCCCCGGTCTGGCGGTGGTCAGCCTCGGCGGCGCGACCGAGGCCGCCATCTGGTCGATCATCCACCCGATCGGCCGGGTCGACCCATCCTGGCGCAGCATCCCGTACGGGGTGCCGCTGACCAACCAGACCTGGCACGTCCGGGACGCGGCGCTGCGGCCTCGCCCGGACTGGGTCGCCGGGGAGCTGTACATCGGCGGGGCCGGGCTGGCGCTGGGCTACCTCGGCGACGAGGCGCGCACCGCCGAGCGGTTCGTCACCGACCCGTCCAGCGGCGAGCGGTTGTACCGCACCGGTGACCTGGGCCGCTACCTGCCCGACGGCACGATCGAGTTCCTCGGCCGGGAGGACTTCCAGGTCAAGATCCGCGGCCACCGGATCGAGCTGGCCGAGGTCGAGTCGGCGTTGCTGGCGCACCCGGGCGTGGGCGGGGCGATCGCGGTGGTCGACGGCGACCGTCCACTGGAGCGGCGGCTGGCCGCCGTCGTGCAGCCCGCCGCCGTCGAGCCCGGCCCCGGGCAGCCGGTCGACCCGGCCGGGCCCACCGCGGCCGGGTCGGCGCTCGTCGCCGGCACCGACCTGGGCGCGTACGAGGCGTACCTGCACGAGCTGGACCAGCTCGGCCTCGCCGCCATGCTGGACACGCTGCGCGCCGCGGGTCTCGCGCTCGACGACCGCCCGCACCGCCTGGCCGAGGTGTACGCGGCCACCCGCGTCGCACCCCGGCACCGCCGGCTGCTGCGCCGCTGGCTGCGGGCGCTCACCGACAGCGGGGTGCTGCGCCACGACGACGACGGCTACCGGCTGGTCAGCGGGCCACCGCCGGCCGCGCGGGCCTGGGACGCGGTGGCCGAGCGGGCGGCGGCGGTCGGGGAGTCCCCCGAGCTGGTCCGCTACTTCCAGGCCAGCGCCGCGGCGCTGCCGGCGCTGCTGCGCGGCGACGAGGACCCCCTCGCGCTGCTCTTCCCCGGCGGCGAGCTGGAGGTGTCGGACAACCTCTACGCCGACGCCCTGTTCAACAGGTGGGCCAACGCGGTCGCGGCGGCGACCGTCCGGTCACTGGCCGAGCGGCTGGACGGGCCCGTGCGAATCGTCGAGGTCGGCGCCGGGTCCGGCGGTACGACCGCCGCGGTGCTCGACGCACTGGACGGTCTCGACGTCGACTACCTCTACACCGACCTGTCGGCGTTCTTCCTCGGCGCCGGCCGGCAACGCTTCGCCGACCGGCCGGGGCTGCGTTTCGCGCAGCTCGACCTCGACGCCGACCTGGCCGGGCAGGGAATGGCGCCGAACAGCGCCGACATCGTGATCGCCGGCGACGTCCTGCACGCCACCCGGGACGTACCGGCCACGCTGGCCCGGGTGCGCGGCCTGCTCGCCCCCGGCGGCCACCTGGTGCTGCTGGAGATGACCCGGGAGCACTACCAGATCATGACGTCGCTGGAGCTGCTGGTGCGGCTCGACGACGACCTGGGTGACTTCGCCGACCTGCGTCACGGCACCGACCGCACGTTCCTCACCGGCGACGAGTGGCGCAGCCTGCTCACCGCCGCCGGGGCGTCGCCCGTACTCGACCTGCCGCCGACCGCCGACCCGATGGCCGGGCTCGGCATGCGCATCATCGCCGCGCGGGTGAAGGCCGACCGGCGACGGGTGCTGCCCGACGAGCTGCGGGCGCACCTGACCGACCGGCTGCCCGACTACATGATCCCGAGCGTGCTGCAGGTGGTCGACGAGCTGCCCCGCACGGCCAACGGCAAGCTCGACCGGGCGGCCGTACGCCGGCTGGTGGCGGCCACGACGGCCGGTCCCGAGGCGACCGCCGCGGCCCCGCTCACCGAGTTGGAGGAGCAGATCGCGGCCGTCTGGGCCGACGTGCTGCGGGTGGAACGGGTCGGGCGGGACGCGGACTTCTTCGCCCTCGGCGGTGACTCGCTGCTCGCCGCGAAACTCGCCGGTCAACTCGCCGAGCGGGTACCGGCCGCCGCCGACGTGTTCTTCGACGAGTTGCTGCGCCGGATCCTGGAGCACCCGACCGTCGCCGACCTGGCCGATCACCTGGCCGCCGTCGGCGGCGGCCGGCCCGACGAGGAGCCGGCCGTCAGCGACACCGGCGAGGTGGTGACGCTGGCCGGCGAGGGCCCACCCCGCTACGTGCTGGTGCACGACGGCAGCGGCGGCCTCGACGGGTACGCCGGGCTGGCCGAGCGGCTGGCCGCCACCGGGGCCGTGTGCGGGATCGTCGACGGTGGCCTGCACCGCTACGCGGGTCTCGACCCGGCGCCGCTTGTGCAACGCCTCTCCGCCGACTACACGACCGCGCTGGCCGGGCACGTGTCGGCCGGGGAGCTGGTGCTGGTGGGGCGGGGTGCGGCCGGGGTGCTGGCGTTGGAGCTGGCCCGGCAGCTCACCGAGTCCGGGGTGAACGTCGCCACCCTGGTGATCGCCGACCCGGTCGACGGCGACGGCTACGGCAGTTCCCCGTACGCGGGTGACGTCACATTGCTGTGCGCGGCGGAGCCGGACCCGACGAGCGTCGACTGGTGGCGCGACGTGTGCCTGGGCGAGCTGACCGTGCGACGGGTGCCGGACGATCCGGGCGAGTGGGCCGGTCCGATCGCCGGGGACGGCTGACGTGGCCGCGACGGTCGCCCTGGTGGGCGCCACCGGCGGGGTGGGCCGGCACGCCCTGGCTCACCTGCTGGCCTGGGGCGTGGACGTCGTCCGCGCCGGCGCCCGCGACCCGGGCCGACTCGACGGCGACAACCCGCGGGTCCAGGTGCGCGCGGTGGACGTCACCGACCCGGCGAGCCTGGACGCGTTCTGCGCCGGCTGCCACACAGTCGTCAACTGCGCCGGGCCGGCGGCCTCGATCGGCGACACGGTGGCCCGCGCGGCGGCCCGCTGCGGCGCGGGCTACGTCGACGCGGCCGGTGACGACCCGCTGCACGCGGCGGTGTCCGCCCTGCCCGGGGCCGCCGACCGGGTCGCGGTGCTCTCCGCCGGTCTGATGCCCGGCCTGTCCGGGTTGCTCCCCGCCCACCTCGCCGCGCAGATCCCGGGGGCGCGGCGGATGACCGGGTACGTCGGGGGCCGCGACGGGTTCACGCCCGGCGCCGCCCTGGACTTCCTCGCCGCCGGCACCGCCGAGTACGGCGAGCCGTCGGCCGCGTGGCGCGACGGCGCGCGACGCAGCCGCGCCCTCGCCGCCCGGACGGATGTGCCGGTGCCGTTCTTCGACGAGCCGGTGCTGTTGCAGCCGTACCTCAGCACCGAGACCGAGCGGGTCGCCCGCCGGCTCGGCCTGACCGACGTCGACTGGTGGTCGGCGTTCGCCGGCAGCCGGCTGCCGGCGGCGCTCGCCGCGGGCGCCCGCCGAGCGCGCGACGGCGCGACGGCGGCGCAGCTCGCCGACGCGGCCGCCGAGCTGTGCCGGGCGGCCGAGCTGGACACCTTCGGGCGGCCGCGCTACCAGCTGCTGGTCGTCGAGCTGACCGGCCCGGCGGGCGCCCGCGTGCTGGCCTGCCGGGGAACCGGCGCGAACGCGCTCACCGGCACGGCGGTCGCCCTCGGCGCCCTGGCGGTCGCCGCCGGCGACGTGCCACCGGGCGTGCACCACCTGGCCGAGGCGGTGGACCCGGCCTGGGCGGTGGACGTGCTGCGTACGAGTCCGGCGGTCACGTCACTGCGCGTCGAGGACGGCCCGCTGGGGTCGTACGACCTGATCGAGGAGGGGGTGGCGTGAAACCGAGAGTGCTGGTCGCCGGCACCAAGTTCGGCCAGGTGTACCTGCAGGCGTTCCGGCAGCCGGACTTTCCGTTCGAGCTGGCCGGGATCCTCGCCGGGGGCAGCGCGCGGTCGGTGGCCTGTGCCCGGCACTACGGGGTGCCGCTGTGGACCGACGTAGCCCAGGTCCCCGAGGACGTGACGCTGGCCTGCGTGGTCATCCGTGGTGGCCTGCTGGGCGGGCCGGGCGGCGAGGTGGCCCGGGCGCTGATGCGGCGCGGCCTGCACGTGCTGCAGGAGCATCCGTTGCACCACGACGAGCTGGTCGAGTGCCTGCGCACCGCCGGCCGGGCCGGGGTCGTCTACCACCTGAACTCGTTCTACGTGCACACCGCGCCGGTGCGCCGGTTCCTCGCCGCCGCCCGGGCGCTCCTGGCCCGGCAGCCGGCCCGCTACGTCGACGCGGCCTGCGGCTTCCAGGTCGCGTACGCGCTGCTGGACATCCTCGGTCAGGCCCTCGGCGGCGTCCGACCGTGGGGCCTCGGCCCGGCGGTCGACCTGCCCGAGCAGGTACGCCGGCTGTCCCGGGTGGACGTGCCGTTCCGCAGCCTCGACGGGGTGCTCGCCGGTGTGCCGCTGACCCTGCGGGTGCAGAACCAGATGGACCCGGCGGACCCGGACAACTACGCGCACCTGCTGCACCGGGTGACCATCGGCACCGAGGCCGGCAACCTGACCCTGGTCGGCACGCACGGGCCCACGGTGTGGAGCCCTCGGCCGGACTTCCCGCAGCAGGTGCAGGACCGGGGTGTGGGCCGACCGCACTTCGCCGACGGCGACGGCGACGAGCCGGACCACCTGGACGTGCCGAGCGCGCAGCCGCTGGCCGACGCGGTCGCGCCCAGCTATCGCAGGGTTTTCGAGGAGGTCTGGCCGGCCGGTGTCGGGTACGCGTTGGGCAACCTGCACGCCGCGGCGCTGGGCGGGAGGAAGCTGGCCCGCCACGGCCAGTACCACCTGAGCCTGTGCCAGCTGTGGCAGGACGTCACCGCCCGGCTGGGGCCACCCGAGCTGGTGCACTCCGTACCGCCGCGGATGTTCGTGGCGTCCGACGTGGCCGAGCTGGCCGACGCCGCGACCGGGGCCGTCGACCCGCCGATCGGCGCGGAACCGCAGCGGATCGGAGCGCGCCCGTGACCCCCGTCGCGCGGACGTGGCTGCGCTGCTTCCGGCCGCTGCGCTGGCCCGGGCTGCGTCTGGTCTGCTTCCCGCACGCCGGCGGCAACGCCGCGTTCTACCGGTCGTGGTCGGCGCAGGTGCCCGACGACGTCGAGGTGCACGGCGTGCAGTATCCGGGCCGGATGGACCGGTCGGCGGAGCCGTTCGCGGCCGACCTGCCGAGCCTGGCCGAGGGTGTCGCGCAGGGGGTGCGGGCGCTGCCGGCCGACGCGCCTGTCGTCCTGTTCGGGCACAGCCTCGGCGCGTCGGTGGCGTACGAGACGGCACGCCGGTTGGACGGGCCCGGCAGCGTGCTGCGGGCGCTGGTCGTCTCGGGTCGCCCCGGGCCGGGCCGGCTGCGCGCCACAAGCGTGCACCTGGCCGACGACGACACGCTGTGGGCGGAGACCGGCCGCCTCGGCGGCACCGGCCGCGAGGCTCTCGACCACGAGGGCGTACGCGCCATCGCGCTGCCGGTGCTGCGCGCCGACTACCGGATCGCCGAGACGTACCGTCCGCAGCCACCCGTGCCGCTGCGAGCGCCGGTGCTGGCCTGCGTCGGCGCGGACGACCCCGAGGTCACCGCCGACGAGGCCGGCGACTGGGCGACGCGCACCCGGGGCGGGTTCACCCTGCACACCTTCCCCGGCGGGCACTTCTACCTGCTGGCACGCCGCAACCAGCTCATCGACACCATCCTGCGGGCCACGCACCGCAGCCCGGTGCCCACCTGGTCGGCGGCCGGCCCGTGATCCCGGCGAGCGTGCACTACCACCGGGCCCGGGACCTCACCGAGGCGCTGGAGCTGCGCCAGGCGTACGGCGACCAGCTGCGGCCGCTGGCCGGCGGGCAGTCGCTGCTGCCGGCGCTCAAGCTGCGCCGGGACCGCGTCGACACCCTGCTGGACCTCGGCCGGGTCACCGAACTGTCGTACGTGGCGCACCGCGACGACCACCTGGCCGTCGGCGCGCTGACCCGCTACCACCGGCTGCTCGACGACCCGCTGGTCGACCGGCACGCCCCGCTGCTGGCGGTCGCGGCCGCGGCGGTCGGTGACCCGCAGGTGCGACACCTGGGCACCGTGGGTGGGGCGCTCGCGCAGGCCGACCCGGCCGCGGACGTGCCGCTGGCCCTGGTCGCGCTGGACGCCGTGGTGGTGCTGCGCAGCGCGACCGGCGTACGACAGGTGCCCGTCGCCGAGCTGGCCGTCGCGCCGGGTGTGACGGTCTGCCGGCCCGACGAACTCGTCACCGAGGTCCGGGTGCCGCTGCCCGGCCCGGCGCGGTGGCGCTACCGGACGTTCGCCCGGCCGGCGTTGGAGTGGTCCCTGGTGGCCGTCGCCGTCGCCGACTCCCGGGTGGCGCTGGCCGGGATGGGTCCGACCATCCGGCGGGCGTACGGGGTCGAGTCGGCCCTCGCGCAGGGCGCCGGTGTCACGGTCGCGGCGGCGCGGGCCGACGAGGGGTGCGACCCGCCCGACGACGGGCGGGCCTCGGTCGCGTACCGGCGGCACCTCAGCCGGGTGCTGGTGGCCCGTGCCCTGACCGATTCCGGCGCCACTGTGGAGGAACCACGATGAGCATCGACGCCCGGCCCGGTACGACGACCGTCGCCGTCACCGCCACCGTCAACGGCCGCCCGGAGAGCCGCCGGGTGCCGGCGCGCACCCTGCTGGTCCACCTGCTGCGCGAGGAGTTGGGGCTGACGGCCGCGACGGTGGGCTGCGACACCTCCTCCTGCGGTGCCTGCACCGTGCTGTTCGACGGTCGGTCGGTCAAGTCGTGCACTCTGCTGGCCGCGCAGGCCGACGGCGCCGACATCCGCACCGCCGAGGGGCTTGCCGACGGCGACCGGCTGCACCCGGTGCAGGAGGCGTTCCGGGAGCACCACGCCCTGCAGTGCGGCTTCTGCACCCCGGGAATGGTCCTCGCGGTGGTGAGCCTGCTCCAGGAGAACCCGGGGCCGCTCACCGAGCACGACGTGCGGCACGCCCTCAAGGGCAACCTGTGCCGCTGCACCGGCTACCACAACATCGTCCGCGCCGTGCTCGCCCTCGACGAGGCCCGACAGGCCGGATGACCGCCAGAGATCGGAAGGGAGGCCGACCATGTCGGCGCGTTACGTACTCGGGGTGAACATCGGCTTCCACGACTCCAGCGCCGCGCTGGTCCGCGACGGCGCGCTCTGCGCCCTGGTCGAGCAGGAGCGGGTCAGCCGCCGCAAGCACGCGGTGGGCCAGCCGCCCGCCGAGGCGGTCGCCGCGTGCCTGGCGATGGCGGGCATCGCCCCGCAGGAGGTGGACACCGTCGCCATCGGCTGGGACTTCCGGGACATCCCGCTGGGCCGCAACCGACGGTTCACCGCCGAGGGGCTGCGGGCGATGCTCTTCCCCGACGACGAGGACCTGAGCATGCCGGCGGTCCGCTGGGTGCCGCACCACGTCGCGCACGCCGCCAGCGCGGCGTACAGCTGCGACTGCGACGAGGCCGCCGTCCTGGTCCTCGACGGCGCCGGCGAGACGCAGTCGACCTCGTTCGGCCGGTACGCCGACGGCGAGATCGAGATCCTGCGGGAGTGGCCCGTGGAGCAGTCGCTGGGCTTCTACTACAACGCCGCCGCCGAGTGGGCCGGGCTGGGCTACTGGGGCACCGGCAAGCTGATGGGCCTCGCCGCCTACGGCAGACCCGGTCCCGGAGCGCCGGTGCGAGGAGTTCCCGGCGGGTACGAGCTGGTCCGCGGCACGCCCACCGCCGAGGTCCCCACCCGACGCGCCGCGACACTCGGCCCGCTGATGGCCTACTACCCGGCCGTCGCCGAGTCGCTCAAACCCGAGTTCGGCAAGCTGTTCCCGTACGCGCCGCGCACCGGTGAGGAACCCATCGCGTACGCGGACTTCGCCGCGACGATCCAGCAGGGGCTGGAGGAGACGGTGCTGTCCCTGGCCGCCGATCTGCGTCGGCGGGTGGACACCCCGGTGCTGGCGCTCGCCGGCGGGGTGGCGATGAACTGCACGATGATCGGGGTGCTGGTCCGCAGTGGACTCTTCGACCGCGTCTACGTCCCGCCGGTGCCCACCGACGCGGGGGTGTCCCTGGGGGCGGCGCTGGTCGCGGCGCGGGAGTGCGGGGAGTTCACGCCCACCCGCCTCGACCACGCGTACTGGGGTCAGCCGATCACCACGGAGGCCGGCGAGGCGGCGGCCGCGCGCGCCGGCATGGTGCACCGCCGTCTCGGCGACGACGAGTTGGCCCGCTCCGTCGCCGGTGAACTCTCCCGGGGCCGGATCGTGGGCTGGGCGCGCGGGCGGGGTGAGATCGGGCAGCGGGCGCTCGGCGCGCGCAGCCTGCTGGCCGATCCGCGATCCCGGCGCAACCTGGAACGGCTCAACGTGCTCAAGGGCCGGGAGATGTGGCGTCCGGTGGCGCCCAGCATCCTCGCCGAGCATGTGTCGGAGCTGATCGAGGGGCCGGTCGGCGAACCGTCGAGGTTCATGCTGGCCGCCGCGTCGCTGCGCCCGGACGCCCGGCTGCGGGTTCCGGCGGTGACCCACGTGGACGGCTCCGCCCGCCCGCAGACCGTGCACCGCGACACCAACCCCGGCTACTGGGCGCTGATCGAGCAGTTCCGGCAGCTCACCGGCGTGCCGGCGGTGGTCAACACGTCGTTCAACCTGGCCGGTGACCCGATCGTGAACTCGGCCGCCGACGCGGTCGACACCTTCGTACGGGCCAAGGAGATCGACCTGTTGGTGCTCGGGGACGCGGTGGTGGCCCGCAGCGAAGCCGACCTGCCGGCCTGATGTGCGAGGGGCCGCCCGGTCGGGCGGCCCCTCGTGTCGAGCGGGCTCAGACGCGGGTTGTCCGCCGGTCGCGCCGCCACACCTGGCGGAGCCGGTCGACGAAGAAGTCCCGGTTCACCCAGTAGAACTCCAGCCAGATGTTGTCCGGGTCGCGAAGCCAGATCTGCGAGCCCGCCTCGTGCTTGGAGGTGGTGATGCCGGAGTGCGTGACGCCGACGGCGTCCAGGTGGGTCACCCACTCGTCCAGGTCGGCGCGCTCGGGCACGTGGTAGGCCAGGTGGTGCAGCCCCGGGCGCCGCTCGTCGAAGCGGTCGGTGCCGCCGTCGGGCGGGTCCACGAGGCAGCCCAGCACCACCGAGGCGAACGACGCCGTGTGCAGCAGGGTGCGGAAGCGGAAGCCGGACTCGGGTGGCGTGACGTCGTTGACCACCACCATCTCGAACACCGAGCAGTAGAACGCGGTGCTGCGTTCCAGGTCAACGACGGTGAGGTTGATGTGGTTGCGACCGTCCAGGCGTGGCATCGCCGGTCTCCTCAGGCCGTCCGGCCGGCCGCCGCGACGGCCGGTCTGCCCAGGGGCTGGCCACCGTCGGGCGCGGGCACCGCCGGCACGGCCTCCAGGACCGACATCGACGAGGTCGGCGTGATCCGCGACAGCCGGAACCCGGCGTCGTCGAGCAGCGCCCGGAACTCCGGCTCGGTCCGGGTCCGCCCGCCGAACAGCGCGAGCGCCTTGACGTCCATCACCTTGCCGGTGTCGTCGTGGTTGCCGTAGCGGCTCACCGACTCGACGATGACCAGTCGGCTGTCGGGCCGGGCGGCGGCGCGGACGTTGCGCAGGATCGCGGCGGCCTGCTCGTCCGGCCAGTCGTGGATGATCGTCTTGAGCAGGTACACGTCGGCGCCCTCGGGCAGCGGGTCGAAGAAGCTGCCGCCGCGGACCTCGCCCCGGTCCGCGACACCCGCGCGGGCCAGCACGTCCGGCGCCTCGGTCACCACGTGCGGCAGGTCGAGCAGGATCGCGCGCAGCTCGCGGTGGCGGGCGAGCAGGCCGGCGACGAAGGTGCCGTGCCCGCTGCCCACGTCCACCAACGTCCGGGCCGTGCCCAGATCCAGCGCCGGCGCCACGGTACGCAGCACGAACGGGTTGACGCTCTCGGCCGACCGCTCGAACCGGACGCACTCGTGCCGGTGGTCGGCGAAGTGGTCGTAGTAGCGCGTGCCGCCGTGCACGTGCCCGAACGCGGTCTCGCCGGTGCGCAGGCTGTGCGTCAGCCGCGCCCACGAGTAGATGTCCGGCGGCATGAGGGGGAAGCACTCGCGGACCGAGAAGGGGTGGTCGCTGCGCAGCGGTTCGGCCAGTGGGGTGAGCCCGAAGACCTCGGGCGTGACCTCGGTGAAGATGCCCCGCCCGGCCAGCGCGCGCAGGCCACGGGTCAACGCGCCGGGGTCGGCGCCGACGCGCCGGGCCAGCACGTCCACCGGCAACGGACCCTCGATGAGCTGGTCGGCGACCGCGAGGTCACACATGACCCGGATGGTGAACGGAACGATGTAGTCGGCCAGTTCGGTGAGGCGGGTGACCGACGCGAGGTCGATGCGAGGCGTCACGGACATGTCCGTACGGTATCCGGTCGAGCGTTGCGATACCAGATAGCATACGAGACACTTGATACGTGCATCTGAACCTGTTCACCCAGTGCTCGCCGTCGCCGCAGTTCAAGGGGTTCTGGCGGCACCCCGCCGACCGCAGCGCCACCGGCTACCGCGATCTCGGCTACTGGGTCGAGCTGGGTCGCCGGCTGGAGGCCGCCTGCCTGGACGCGCTCTTCTTCGCCGACGTGCACGGCACCTACGACGTCTACCAGGGCTCCTGGCGGGCGGCCGTGCGGCACGCCGTGCAGATCCCGTCGATCGACCCGCTGCTCGTGCTGCCGGCGATCGCGGCCACCACCTCCCGGCTGGGCCTCGCCGTCACCTACTCGACGACCTACCACGCCCCGTACGAGTGCGCCCGGGTGTTCAGCTCGCTGGACCACCTCACCGGCGGACGGGTCGCCTGGAACATCGTCACCTCGTATCTGCGGTCCGCGTCGGCGAACGGGCTCGGCTCGTACCTGGACCACGACGAGCGCTACGACCGGGCCGACGAGTACGTCGAGGTGGCCCGGCGGCTGTGGGAGGAGAGCTGGGACGACGACGCGGTCCGGCGTGACGTCGCCGCGAACGTCTTCACCGACCCGGACCGGGTGTGCGAGATCGGCCACGAGGGGCGCTGGTTCTCCGTGCGGGGCCCGCACCAGTGCGAGCCGTCGCCGCAGCGCACCCCGGTGCTGTACCAGGCCGGGGCGTCCGGACGGGGGATGACCTTCGCGGCCCGGCACGCCGAGGTGGTCTTCCTGACCATGGCGGACCCGGCCAGCGGCGCGTCGCAGGTGGCCCGGCTGCGCGCCGAGGTGGCCGCACACGGGCGTGACCCGCGCTCGGTGAAGGCGTTGCAGGGCAGCATGGTGATGGTCGCCCCGACGCGGGCGGAGGCCCGCCGACGTGCCGAGGAGTACGTGGCGCTGTGGAGCGGCGAGGGCCAGCTCGCCAAGTGGTGCGGCTGGATGGACGTGGACCTCGCGGCGTACCCGGACGAGACGCCGGTGGCGGAGATCGCCGGGCAGGGCAGCCAGAGCTTCGTGGGTTTCCTGCGCCGGCTCGGGCCCGAGCGCACCTGGACGGTCGGCGACGTGCGCTATCTGGTGGCGACCGCCCGCCGGCCCCGCACCGGAGCGCCGGTGACCCTCTTCGGCACGGTCGAGCAGGTCGCCGACCGGATGGAGGAGTGGTGCGCGGTGGCCGACGTGGACGGTTTCAACCTGATCCCCTGCCCGACGACCCAGGGCATCGACGACATCTGCGACCTGCTGGTGCCGGAGTTGCAGCGCCGTGGCCTGTTCCGCACCGCGTACGACCCGGCCGAGCGGACCCTGCGGGAGCGCTACTTCGGCGCCGGCGCGCCCGTTCCGGCCCGGGTGCCGGCCCGGGATACGCCCGCGCCGGCGGAACCCGCCGCCGCGCGCGGCTGACCCGCTGAGCCCACAGCCGGCTCGCACGCCGCTGAGCCCACGGCCGGCTCGCACGGCCGGCTGGAATGCCGACGCCGTGCGGTCAGAACATCGTGGTGTCGACGTCCGCGCCGGCCAGCAGCGCGCCGACCGTGGCGTAGCTGTCGCGGCTGTTGACGAAGTGCTGCGTCGCGGTGTTGATGTCGCGCAGTCGCCGTTGCAGCGGCGAGGAGTCGAACACCGTCGACGCGCCGGCCAGCGCGTACGCCGTCTGCACGGCCTGTAGCGCGGTGGCCGTGACCTGCGTCGCGGTGGCCCGCAGGCAGGCGCGGTCCAGCGCGCTGAGCACCTCGCCGCGCCGCGCGGTCTCCCAGGCGGTGGCCGCCTCGCAATGCAGCAGCGCCCGGGCCGCGCGCAGGGCCACGTGCGCCTCGCCGAGCCGGTCGTGGAACACCGGGGAGTCCGCCAGTGAGCGGGTGCTGAACGTCCGCCGGCGGCCGGCGGCGGCGTGTGCCGCCGCGTCGTGCACGGCCCCCTGGGCGATGCCGAGGTCGACAGCGGCGATGAGCAGCCCGGCCTGGGCGATGCGAAAGACCGTGCGGCGCACGTCGTCGCCGTCGCCGACCAGGCTGAAGCCGCGGTGCTCGGGGCAAATTCGGCTGGCCGCCCGCACGTCCTGGCTGGCCGTGCCACGCAGGCCCAGCACCTGCCAGGTGTCGACCTGCTCCAGCTCACTGGCGGGGAAGAGCACCATCCGGGTCAGCGGAGCCCCGTTGGGCAGGGTGCGGGGGGTCCGGCCGTCGAGCACGATGCAGTTCAGGTAGATCCAGCTCGCCTGCGGGCTGCCGGTCACGAACGGCCACTGGCCGTTGACCCGCCAGCCGCCCGCGCCGTCCGGGGCGGCCCGGCCCTTCGGCGCGACCGCGCCGGCGCCCAGCACGTCCGGGCCGTGCGCGTAGATCTCGTCGCGGGCGGCCTCGGGAAAGCAGGCGAACAGCAGGTGGGCCAGGCCGACCTGCCCGATCAGCCAGCCGGTGGAGGCGTCCGCCGTGGAGAGCTGCTCGATGACGCGCAGCGCCTCGCCCAGCGGCAGGTCCGCGCCACCGTACGCGGCCGGCACCAGCATCCGCAGGCAGCCCGCGGCGCTCAGCTCGGCGAGAACGTCCTCGGGGACCCGGCCCGCCCGGTCAATCTCGGCCGCCCGCTCGGCGAGCGCGGGGAGCAGTCCGTCGACGCGGGGAAGCGTACTGGTCACGGTTGGACTCTATCGCCTTCCTCGTATCTTGTTTAGCCTTGTATCTGCTATCAATCTCGGATAGACGTACTGGGGGAGGAGGTGACGGGCCGATGACCGAACGCGCCGTTGCGGAATCGCCGCTGCTGAGCTGGCTGGAGCATCCCCGGCAGGACCGGGGCGTGCACTTCGCCGCCGCGGGCGACGACTGGACCTTCCTGTCGTACGCCGAGCTGGCCGAGCGGACCCGGGTGATCCTGGCCGGCCTGCGGGCGGTCGGGGTGGTCCCGGGCGACGTGGTGTCCATCGTCGAGCCCGCCGGCCCCGACTTCGTCGCCACGCTGTTCGCCGCGATGGCCGCCGGGGCGGCGCCCTCACCGATCGCCCCGCCGCTGAACTTCCAGGACCGCGCGGTCTACGGCGAACACGTCCTGGGCCTCCTGCGCGCCGCCGCGCCACGGGTGGTGGTCTGCGCGTCCACCCTCACCGCGGCCATCGCGCCGCTGGCCGCCACCGCCGGGGTCCGGCGGGTGCTGAGCGCCGACGAGCTGGCCGACGCCGCCGGCGGCTCCCGGGGAGCGGTCGCGGCGCCCGGCCCGCTCGCGCTGCTGCAGTTCACGTCCGGCTCCAGCGGCCGCGCCCGGGGCGTGCAGGTGCCGCACGCCGCGCTGGCCGCCAACGTCGCGGCGATCCGGCGGTGGCTGGCGATGACCCCCGACGACCCGACCGCGTCCTGGCTCCCGGTGCACCACGACATGGGCCTCATCGGCTGCCTCGTCACCCCGGTGGTCAACACCAGCGACCTGTGGCTGATGCCGCCGGAGGAGTTCGTCCGCAACCCCGGGCGCTACCTGCGCTGCTTCGGGGCACGCGGCGCGCGGCTGACCTCGATGCCGAACTTCGGGTTGGAGTACATCGCCCGCCGCGTGCGCCCCGAGGCGCTGACCGGGCTGGACTTCTCCGCCTGGCGCGCGGTCATCGTCGGCGCCGAACGCGTCGACGCCGAGGCACTGCGCCGCTTCTGCGCGCTGCTCGGCCCGCACGGCTTCGACCCCCGCGCGCTGCTGCCCGCGTACGGGCTGGCGGAGGCGACCCTGGCCGTCACCGGGCTGCCGCTCGACGAGCTGTACCACGCCGTCGAGCTGCGCCCCGACCGGCTGCGGCTGGGCGCGCGGGCCGTCCCGGACCCGGCCGAGGGCGTCGACGGCGGCGTCGAGGCGTACCCGGTGGTGGGCTGCGGCCGGCCGCTGACCGGGGTACGGGTGCGGATCGTGGACGAGGCCGGCACACCGCTGCCGGACGGGGTGGTCGGCGAGATCGAGGTGCACGGCCCGTCCGTCGCCCAGGGGTACGTCAACGCCGACGACTCGGCGTCGCAGACCGCGCTGGGCGCAGGGGTGCTGCGCACCGCCGACGCCGGGTTCCTGCACGACGGGCAGTTGCACGTGCTGGGCCGGCTCGGCGACAGCATGAAGGTCCGCGGCCGGGCGGTCTTCGCCGAGGACCTCGAATGGGCCATCTGCCGCCCCGGGGTGCCGGCGCAGCGGATGGCCGCGCTGCTGGGCCACCGGGGCGGCACCGCGACAGTCGTGGCCGTGTTCGAGCAGGCCCAGCCGGAGTGGCTAGCCCAGGCGGAGCGCGAGCTGCGCCGCCGGGCGGAGGGCGCGCAGGTCGTCATCGTGGACGCCCCACGCGGCACCATCGCCCGCACCTCCAGCGGCAAACCCAAACGGCGCCAGCTGTGGCAGGCGTTCGTCGATGACCGGCTGCCCGGCACCGTGGTCACCACGGGAGCGGCCGGTCAGCGGGACCAGACCGAGCAGACGACGACGGCGTCCTGAGGGACGTTCGGACAGGAGGCGGGAATGACCGACGCGACCAGGTCGACGACAGCCGAGGTGCGGACCGAGGCGGAGGTGCGGGACTCGGTGACGGCGATCGTCACCGAACTGGCGCCCAACCCGGAGCAGACCGAGGGGGCGGGTGACTCGCGGCTGGTCGAGGACCTCGGTTTCCACTCCCTCGCGCTGCTGGAGTTGGCCTTCACCCTGGAGGACGAGTTCGAGCTGCCGCCGATCGACGAGACGACGGCCCGCAAGATCGTCACGATCGACGCGGTGGTGGAGCACGTGAAGGACATCCTGCGCTCGCGCGGCGAGCTGGCCAGTTGACCGGCCGCCCGGGGAACGCACCGGGCGCGGCGACACTGCGCGGCCCGACGCCCGGCGAGTCGGACCAGCGGGCCCGGGCGTTGTCGCTGCGGCTGTTCCTGGCCATGCTGCACACCCAGGAGCTGCTGGCCGGCTACCTCGGCGCCCGGCTGGGGCTGTACGAGGCGCTCGACCGGGGCCCGGCCGACGTGGCCGAGCTGTGCGCGCGTACCGGGATCGACAGCCGGTACGCGCGGGAGTGGCTGGAACAGCAGGCCGTCGCCGGGTTCATCGAGGTGGACGACGTGACGGCCGCCCCCGAGCGGCGGGTCTACCGGCTGCCGCCGGGGCACGCCGAGGTGCTGCTCGCCTCGGACAGCCCGCTGTCGCTGGTGTCGCTGACCATGCTGCCGCTGGGCGGGGTGGCCGGCGCGTTGCCGGCGCTGCTCGACGCGTACCGCACCGGTGCCGGGGTGCCCGACGAGATGTACGGCGACGACTGGCGGCACGGGCACTCGGGCGCCAACCGGGCGCTGTTCACGTACTCCCTGCCCGGTTGGCTCTCCTCGGCGCTGCCGCACCTCCACCAGCGGCTCACCGCCGCGCCGAGCCGGATCGCCGACATCGGCTGCGGCGCGGGCTGGGCGGCGATCGCGCTGGCTGGGGCGTACCCCCTCGCCGAGGTCGACGGCTACGACCTGGACGCGCCGACGGTGGCCGCGGCGCAGGCGAATGCCGCGTCCGCCGGCGTGGCCGACCGCGTGCGGTTTCACCGGCGCGACGCCGTGGATCCGGAGCTGGCCGGCCGGTACGACCTGGTCTGCGTCTTCGACGCGCTGCACGAGATGAGCCAGCCGGTGTCGGTGCTGCGGGCGTGCCGGCGGCTGCGCGCCGACGGTGGCGCGGTGCTGGTGCTCGACGCCAAGGTGGCACACCGGTTCGTCGCACCCGGCGACGAGATCGAGCGTTTCCAGTACGCCACAAGCGTGCTGCACTGCCTGCCGGCCGGTCTGGCCGGGCCCGACTCGACGGCCAGCGGCACGGTCCTGCGGCCCGCGCAGGTCCGCCGGTTCGCCACCGAGGCGGGCTTCACCGACGTGCAGATCGTGCCGGTGGACGACCGGTTCCACCGGCTGTACCACCTGACCGGCTGAGAGGGGGCGGGGGAGGGCGGCGACGCCGTCCCCCGCGCCGGCTCAGCCCGCCAGCTCGGCGCCGAGCGCCCGCTTGTCCACCTTGCCCACCGGAGTGTGCGGCAGCGCCGTGCGCAGCTCCAACCGGTCCGGCAGCTTGTACGCGGCCAGCCCTCGCCCGGTGAGGAAGTCCCGCAACTGCCCCAGGGTGGGGGCGTCGGCGCGGGGCACCACCACCGCGCAGGTCTTCTCGCCCAGGACCCGGTCGGGGACGGCGAGCACGGCGACCTCGCGGACCCCCGGGTGGGCGAGCAGGTGCTCCTCGACCTCGCCGGCCGGCACCTTCTCGCCGCCCCGGTTGACGACCTCCTTGATCCTGCCGACCACGACCAGCTCACCGGTCGGGGTCCAGCGGACCAGGTCCCCGGTGCGCAGGAAGCCGTCCGGGGTGAAGGTACGCGCGTTGTACTCCGGCACCCGGTAGTAGCCGCGCAGGGTGGTCGGACCGCGCACGATCAACTCACCCACCTCGCCGGGCACGACCTGCCGGCCGGCGTCGTCGACCACCTGGAACTCGTCGGCGTCGGACAGCGGACGGCCCTGGGTGTGCGCGGCCAGCTCCGGCGGGTCGTCCGGGCGGGTGCAGCAGATCGGGCCCTCGGCCATGCCGAAGAAGTGCGCCAGTCGGATCCCCAGCTCCCGGGTCACCCGCTCGGCCACCGCCGGGCTGAGGTTGGCGCCACCGACCTCGACCACCAGGCCGTTCAGGTCGGCGCCGAGCATCGGCGCGAGGTCGGCCCACAGCGGCAGGAAGGGCGGCATCAGCGTGGTCAGGGTGACTCGCTCGCGGGCGATCAGCCGGAACGCCTCGTCGGGGCTGGGACTGCCGGCCAGCACGGCGGTGGCGCCGACCCGCAGCGCGCCGAGGACGCCGGGGCAGCCGAGCGCCGCGTTGTGGGCGACCGGCAGCGCGGCGAGATAGACCCCGTCCGGCCCGAACCCCATCGCGGCCGCGGTCGCCCGCAGCTGGTACGCGTAGTCGTCGTGGGTGCGGGGGATCAGCTTCGGCAGGCCGGTCGAGCCGCCGGAGAGCAGGAAGAACGCCACGTCCGACGGGTCCGGGGCGGGCAGCGGCACCGGATCGGCGTCCACGTCGGACAGGGCGGTGAACTCGCCGGGGTCGCCGACGACGAACACCTCCCGCAGCGACGGCGTCTCGGCCCGTACGTCGGCGGCGAGTTTGCGCAGGTCGTAGCCCTGGACCTGGTCGACGGTCACGTACGCGACCGCCTCGGTGTGCGCGCACAGGTGGCCGATCTCCGCGCGCCGGTGCGCCGGCAGGGCCAGGACGGGCAGCGCGCCCAGGCGGAACAGGGCCAGGCACAGCACCACGAACTCGACGCTGTTGGGCAGTTGGACCACCACCCGGTCGTGCCGGCCGATGCCGTGGGCGCGCAGCCCGGCGGCCATCCGGTCGGCCCGGCGGTCGAGGTCGCCGTAGCTCACCCGCTGCCCGTCGGTGACCAGCGCGGCGCGCTCCGGGTCGGTCCGTGCCCACTCCCGGCCCAGGTCAGCGAGGGATTCGCCGCGCCAGTAGCCCTGCGCGCGGTAGCGCTCGGCCAGCTCCCGCGGCCAGCTCACACATCCGTCCAGCATCCCGTGCCTCCCGTGAACGACGGTGACAGCGACCCGCTCACAAGCTAGTGTGCAGATACACGAGATACAAGACACGTGATAGTGGAGGCGGTTGATGCTGGCGGCGCGGCCCCGTACCGACCTCGGTGCGCTGACCCGGCTCACCGAACTCGCCGACTACATCGTGCCGTTCACCATCCGGGTGATCGCCCAGCTCGGCGTCGCCGACCAGCTCGTCGACGGGCCGCGCCCGGTGACCGAGCTGGCCGAGGCCACCGGCGCGCACGCCCCGTCGCTGCTGCGCGCCCTGCGGGCGCTCGCCGGCAAGGGCATCTTCACCGAGGTCGAACCGGAGGTGTTCGGCCTGACCAAGCTCGCCGAGCCGCTGCGCACCGACCACCCGCTGTCGCTACGCGACGCGTACCCCCTGATGGCCGCGGACGTGCGCGCCTGGGCCGGGCTCACCCGGTGCCTGCGCACCGGGGAGGCCGCCTTTCCCCGCGTCCACGGCGCCGACTACTGGTCCTACCTGGCCGGGCACCCCGTCGACAGCCTCGCCGTCGACCGCTGGATGTCGAGCCTCACCCGGCTGCACCTGCGCACCGTGCTGCCGGCGTGGCCGTGGGCGCAGGCACAGCAGGTCGTCGACGTCGGCGGCGGTGACGGCGCGTTCCTGGCCGGCCTGCTCAGCCGCTGCCCGCAGCTGCACGGCACGCTGCTCGACCTGCCCCACGTGGTGGCCGCCGCGCCGGCCCTGCTCGCCCGGGCCGGGGTGGCCGACCGGTGCCGGATCGTGGCCGGCAGCTTCTTCGACCCGCTGCCGGCCGGCGCCGACCTGTACGTGCTCAAGACGATCCTGCCCGGCTGGGAGGACGCCGACGCCACGGCCATCCTGCGCCGCATCGCCGCGGCGATGGGCCCGCGGAGCCGGCTGCTGCTGCTGGAAGCGATCATCCCCACCGGCGATGTCTTCGACGTCGCGAAGCTCGTCGACCTGCACACCCTGGTGCTCACCGGCGGTCGGCACCGCACCCGCGACGACCTCGTCGACCTGTTGGCCGGCGCGGGCCTGCGGCTGGACCGGTTCGTCGCCACGCCCACGCTCACCGTGATCGCCGCCGGTCCCGCCGGGCCGCAGCTGACATCCCCCTAGGAGGTATCGATGGCCCCGAGCCGACCCCGGATCGACATCGAGTCGGTGTTCCGACTGACCGAGCTGGCCGACTACATCGTGCCGTTCACCGTGCGCGCGGTCGCCGAACTGGGCGTCGCCGACCAGCTCGTCGACGGGCCGCGGCCGGTCAGCGAGCTGGCCGAGGCCACCGGCGCGCACGCCCCGTCGCTGCTGCGCGCCCTGCGGGCGCTCGCCGGCAAGGGCATCTTCACCGAGGTCGAGCCCGAGGTGTTCGGCCTGACCAAGCTCGCCGAGCCGCTGCGCACCGACCACCCGCTGTCGCTGCGCGACGCGTACCCGCTGCTGGAGCCCGACATCGAGGCGTGGGCCCACTTCGACCACAGCATCCGCACCGGAGAGGCGTCGTTCGACCAGGTCCACCCCGAGGGCTACTGGCCGTACATGGCCGCCCATCCGCACGACAGCGCCCGCTTCGACGCCTCCCAGCAGGCGGCCACGCGGCTGGAGCTGCGGGCCGCGCTGCCCGCGTACCCGTGGGGTGAGCTGACCACAGTCGTCGACGTCGGCGGCGGCAACGGCGCCTTCCTCGGCGGCATCATGGCCCGCTTTTCGCAGTTGCAGGGCACCCTGTTCGACCTGCCGCACGTGGTCGCCGAGGCCGAACCGGTGCTGCAGAAGCTCGGCGTGGCCCAGCGGTGCACGGTGACCGGCGGCAGCTTCTTCGAGACCATCCCGGCCGGCGCGGACGCGTACCTGCTCAAGCGGATCCTCTACGGCTGGGACGACGACAACGCCGTACGACTGCTGAGCGCCGTGCGGGCGGCGATGCGGCCCGACAGTCGGCTGCTGGTGCTGGAGCCGGTGGTCGAGGCCGGCGACCGCTTCGACGTGGGCCGCCTCTACGACCTGCTCCTGCTGGCCATGGTCGGCGGCGGCGCCCGCTCCCGCGAGCACATCGAACGGCTGCTGGACGCCGCCGACCTGCGGCTGGCGCGCAGCGTGCCCACCATGATGTTCCCCATCCTCGAGATCGTCGCGAAGACGGAGGCGTGAGCGATGCGACTGGTCGTGGACTTCTCCCGCTGCGAGAGCAACGCGGTCTGTGTGGGGCAGGCGCCGGAGGTGTTCGACGTCGGTGAGGACGACCGTCTGCACATCACCGAACAGCCGTTGGAAGGCTCGCTGGCCAACCGGGTGCGCGAGGCCGCCCGCCGCTGCCCGAAGCAGGCGCTGTCCGTCGTGGACGACTGACGACGTACCCGATCCCGGCACGCCCGTGCCTGCACCGGGTCGAGGACGTAGGGGCTACGCCTGCGCATCGGATCCTTTGCTCTGCTTCAACGGAGGCAACACCCGGTGTCCGGATAACGGACGCGTGGTGTTGCGTGGGTTGAAGCAGAGCAAAGGACGGGCCTAAACATCCCCCGCCGCCCGCCGCCCGCGAAGCGCGGTGGCGTCGGAGCTAGCGGACGGCGTACGCCTCCCGGATGGCCGTCCAGACCCGCTCGGCGGTCACCGGCATGTCGATGTGCCGCACGCCCAGGTGGCGGACGGCGTCGACCACGGCGTTCTGCACCGCCGGCGGAAGTCCCACCGCACCCGACTCGCCCAGGCCCTTGGCGCCCAGCGCGTTCACCGGAGTGGGGGTCTGCGTCGCCACCGTCTCGAACGAGGGCAGCTCGGCCGCGCCGATCATGGCGTACCGGTGCAGGTCACCGTGCAGGGGTGTGCCGTCGGCGGCGAAGCGGACCTCCTCCACCAGCGCCTGACCGGCGCCCTGCGCCAGGCCGCCGTGCACCTGCCCCTCGGCCAGCAGCGGGTTGAGCAGCACACCCGCGTCGTCGACGGCCACCACCCGGCGCAGGGTCACCTGACCGGTCTCGGTGTCGACAAGCGCCACCGCCAGGTGCGCGCCGAACGGGCAGGTCGCCGCCGTCGGCTGGAAGGTCGCCTCGGCCGACAGCCCACCGTCAGGCCCGTCGGCGGTGGCCAGCTCGGTCCAGTGGACGACGTGCCCGGTGGCCGAGCGGAAACGTCCCTCGGTGTACTCCACCTCGTCGCGGGCCACGCCCAGGTGTCCGGCCGCCGCGTCCCGGCCCCGCTCCATGAGGGCCAGGGCCGCTTCGCGGACCGCCATGCCGCCGGTCTGCAACGACCGGGACCCTCCGGTGCCGCCGCCTGCGGGGATCGTCGCGGTGTCGGAGTGGCGTACGTCGACGCGGTCCAGCGCCACGTCGAGCACGTCGGCGGCGAGCATCGCCCACGCGGTGACATGACCCTGCCCGTGCGGGCAGGTGCCTGATCCGACGGTGAACCGACCGGTGGTGTCGACGCGGATCGAGGCGTACTCGCTGCGGGTGTCCGCGCCGGTGATCTCCACGAAGGTGGACAGGCCGATGCCGAGCTGCTGGACGTCGCCGCGCTCGCGGCGGGCCGCCTGCTCGGCGCGTAACGCCGGGTAGTCGGCCTCGGCGAGCACCCGATCCAGCGCCGCCGGGTAGTCGCCGGTGTCGTAGCGGGCGCGGGTCACCGTGGTGACCGGAAAGCTCTCCGGCGGCAGCAGGTTGCGCCGACGCACCTCGGCCGGGTCCAGGCCGATCTCCGCCGCGTACACGTCGACCATCCGCTCCAGCGCGGCGACGGCCTCCGGCTGCCCGGCGCCCCGGTACGACACCACGGGCGTGGTCGTGGTGGTGACGCTGGACGAGCTGAACTTCGCCCGGCTGATCGCGTACGGGCCGGTGAGCATCGTCCGGGTCCAGAACGGCAGGATCGCGCCGATGCGCGGGTACGCCCCGGCGTCCTGCACGACCTCCAGCGCGTACGACACGATCCGCCCGTCGCGGGTGCCGCCCAGCTCGGCGCTCTGGTGCTGGGCCCGGCCGTGCCCGGCGGCGGTCATGCTCTCGCTGCGGGTCTCCGCCCAGCGCACCGGGCGGCCGAGCCGGCGGCTGGCCCAGGCGACGAGGATGTCCTCCCGGCTGGCGAACGCCTTGGAGCCGAACGCCCCGCCGACGTCGCCGTTGACCACCTGGACCCGGTCCTCCGGCTCACCGAGGGCCGCCGCGAGCTGGCCGCGCCACAGATGCACGGCCTGACTGCCGGCGCGGTAGCGCAGCCCGTCCGGCCCCCACTCGGCCTGCCCGGCGCGGGCCTCCAGGGGGCAGGGCGCGACCCGGGGGTTGCGCATCCGCTGCCGGACGACCACCTCGGCGCCCTCGTGCAGCTCGGCGCGTCCGGCCGGGCGCCGAAAGCCCAGTTTGAGCACCATGTTCGTGCCGGCCTCGGGGTGCAGCACCAGCTCGTCGGCGAGGGCCTCCTCGACGTCGACCAGCACCGGCAGGGGCGCGATGTCGGCCGCGACGAGGGCGGCGGCGTCGACCGCCTCGGCGCGGCTGGTCGCCAGCACCGCGGCGACGGGTTCGCCGACGAAACGCACCACGCCGTCGGCGAGCACCGGGGTGGTCATCTTCTGGTTCAGCACCCCGGCCTCGGGTGGTAGGGGCGGCAGGTCCACGTCCGCCGCCGTGAACACCGCGACCACGCCGGGGGCCCGGCGGGCGGCCTCGGTGTTCACACCCCGCAACCGGCCGTGGGCCACTGTCGAGCGGACGACGACCAGCTCCAGCGAGCCGGGCACCCGCACGTCGTCGACGTACGTGCCGCCGGTGGTGAGCAGGGCGCGGTCCTCGGTACGACGGACCGGTCGGCCGATCAGTGACATCTGCGACTCCTGGTTGCTGCGGCCGGGCGCCCGCTCAGGCGGGGGTGACGGCGAGCGGGATCGACGCGTACGACCGGAAGAGGGCGCTGGGCTCGCGGACCGGGTCGGCGGCCAGGTCGATGTCGGTGAGCCGGTGCGCGAGCCGCTCGAAGACGACAGCTCCCTCGATGCGGGCCAGCGCGGCGCCGAGGCAGCCGCGTACGCCCCCGCCGAAGCCGACGTGCGGGTTGGGGTGCCGGCCGATGTCGACGCGAGCGGGGTCGGCGAAGACGTCCTCGTCGTGGTTGGCGCAGCCGAGCAGGAGGAAGACCGACCGGCCGGGCCGGATCACCCGGTCGCCGACCGGGATCGGGGCCAACGCCAGCCGCGCGGTGTACTGGATCGGGGCGTCGAACCGGACGAACTCCTCGGCCGCGGTGGCGGCCAGCGACGGGTCGGCGCGCAGCCGACGCCACTCGTCGGGCCGGTCGGCCAGGGCGATGCTGCCGGTGCAGACCATGTTCATGGTCGTCTCGTAGCCGGTGAAGCAGAGGAAGACGATGTTGTCGACGACCTCGTCGATCCCCTCGGCGGGGTCCGCCACGGCGAGCATACGGTCGAGCAGGTCGCCGTTCGGATCGGCGTGCCGGTCGGCGAGCAGGTCGCGGACGTACCCGCGCAGCCACGCGAGGGCCTCGTCGGCCGCCGCGCGGTCGGCCTCGGGCAGGAACGGCGTGAAGGCCCGGCCCAGCGCCGCCGAGCGGGGCCAGACCTCGGCCCGGGTCCGCGCCGCCGGCAGGCCGATGAGTTCGCACACGACTGTCGCGGCGACCGGGAACGCCAGGTCGGCGACGGCGTCCAGGCGGCCGGCGTCCAGCGCCGGGGCGAGCAGCTCGTCGACGAGGTCGCCGACGCGGCTCGCGGTGCGCCGGGCCACGCCGGGGCTGAACGCGCGGACGATCTGCTGGTGCAGCCGGCTGTGGTCGTCCGGATCGCGGGTGGGGATGATGCGGCGGAACACCTCGCGGGAGAGATCCTGTGCCATCCGGAACTGCGGGTCGTCCTCCGGGAAGGTGTTGCTCAGCCGGCGGTCGCGCAGCAGCGCGGCCACGTCCCGGTGTCGGGTCACGCCCCAGCTCGCCGGCCCGAAGCGGCACAGCGGGCCGGCCGCCCGCATCCGCGTGTACGTCGGGTAGGGGTCGGCGACGACCTCGGGCGCGAGCGGGTCCATCCGCGCCGGCAGGACGCGGCCGGCGGGGCTCACGGCCGCACCGCCACGGGCACGCTGGCGTACGAGCGCAGCGTCCCGTCGGTCTGCCGGCGGGCCGGGCCGGCCGGGGTCAGCGTGCCGAAGGTGCGCAGCAGGGTCTCGAACGCGACCTGCGCCTCCACCCGGGCCAGGTAGCCGCCGAGGCAGTGGTGGATGCCGCCGCCGAAGGACAGGTGCGGGTTCTCCGCGCGGGTGATGTCCAGGCGGTCCGGCGCGGCGAACTGGTCGGGGTCACGGTTCGCGCTGCCGAGCAGCAGGATCAGCACCCGCCCGGCGCGGATGGTGCGCTCGCCGACGTCCAGATCCTCCCGGGCGAGGCGGGCGACGCCCTGGATCGGGGCGTCGTAGCGCAGGAACTCCTCGACCGCCCGGGGGGTCAGGGTCGGGTCCGACCGGAGCAGGGCGAGCTGGTCGGGGTGATCGAGGAGGGCGGCCACCCCGGTGGCGATCAGGTTGGTGGTGGTCTCGAAGCCGGCGAAGAAGGCGAAGACCGCGTTGTCCACGATCTCGTCGTCGCCGAGCACGGCGCCGTCGTCGTCGGTCGCGGCCAGCATCCGGGACAGCAGGTCCTCACCGGGTTCGGCGCGACGCCGCTGAAGGATGTCGCCGAGGTAGCCGCGCAGCCACTCGACCGCCCGGTCGGCGGCCGGGCGGTCGTCGTCGGGCACGATCGCGGCGAACGCCTTGCTCAGGTCCAGCGCGTACGGGCGGATGCGCTCGTGGTCGGCCGGCGGGATGCCCATCAGGGCGCAGACCACCATCACCGGCAGGGGAAAAGCGAGATCCGAGACCGCGTCGAAACGTCCGGTGCGGGTCGCCGGGGCCAGCAGCTCGGTGACCATCTGCTCGATGCGGGGGCGCAGCCGGCGGACCAGGGCGGGGCTGAACGCCTTGGCCATCAGCCGCCGCAGCCGGCCGTGCTCGGGCGGGTCGCGGTAGAGGATGATGCTGCCGAAGAAGTCGCCGGCCGCGCCGTCGCCGGCCGACATCCGGTGGTAGGCGACCGGGAACTCGCTGCCCAGGCGCGGGTCGCGGACCAGCCGGGCGACGTCGGCGTAGCGGGTGACACCCCAGCTGCCGGGGCCCATCCGGCACAGCGGGCCGGCCGCCCGCAGCGCCGCGTAGGTGGGATAGGGGTCGGCCACCACCGCGGGATCACGGGCGTCGAATCTCGGCGGCATGCCGGTACGGGCCGAGGTCATGCCCGCCAGTATGCTCAACCAAAGATACGAGAAACAAGTACTTCCGAGATACGCGAAACACTATTAGGCTTCCGAGCCATGACCGAGACCGTGGTGAGCGCTGACCCCCGGATCATCGCGATGGAGTTGCTGATGAAGGCCCCGGCCACCGTCAGCAGCCCGTACCCGCACTACCACGCGCTGCGGACCGCAGCGCCCAAGTACCGGATGGAACAGCCCGGTCAGGGTGTGGGTTGGGTGCTCACCGCGTACGACGACTGCCGGGCCGCGCTGCGCAACCCGTCGCTGGACAAGTCCGCGCAACGCCCCCGGATGGGCGACTCCCGTGGCCGCGAGGGCGCCCGCACCCTGCTGTTCCTCGACGGGCCGGAGCACACCCGGCTGCGCGGGCTGGTCAGCCGGGTGTTCACCCCGCGGCGTACCGAGACCCTGCGCCCCCGACTGACCGCCTTCGTCGACGGGCTGCTCGACGACATCACCGCCCGCATCGGCCCCGGCGGCGGCGAGGTCGACATCGTCGGCTCGTTCGGCTTCCCGCTGCCGGTCATGGTGATCGGCGAGCTGGTCGGCGTGCCGCCGGAGGACTGGCCGCTGCTGCGCCGGCTCACCCGCGCCGCGTCCGGCGGGCTGGAGATCTTCGCCCCGGAGGAGGTGCTCAAGGCATCCGATCAGGCGCTCGGCGAGATGGAGGAGTACTTCGCCGACCTGGTCCGCAAGCGCCGCGAGGATCCCCGCGACGACCTCGCCTCCGCGCTCGGCCAGGTCGAGATCGACGGTGACCGGCTCTCGGTCGACGAGCTGATCCAGGTGATCGTGCTGCTCTTCGGCGCCGGCTTCCAGACCATGACCGACCTGATCGGGCTCGGCACGCACGCGCTGTGCCGCAACCCCGACCAGTTGCAGCGGCTGCGCACCGAACCGGAGCTGACCCGCTCCGCGGTCGAGGAGCTGCTGCGTTTCGACTCCCCGGTGCACGTGCTGGGCCGGGCCGCCTTCGAGGACACCACCTTCGTCGACGGCACCCCGCTCAAGAGCGGCGAACACGTCATCACCCTGATCGGCGCGGCCAACCGTGACCCGGCCCGCTACGCCGACCCGGACCGGCTCGACATCGCCCGTTTCGCCGGCGCCGAACCGCCGGAGACGCCGCTGTCGTTCGCCTGGGGCCCGCACCACTGCCTCGGCGCGCAGCTCGCCCGCGCCGAGGGGCAGATCGCCTTCCGCCGCCTGGTGGACCGGTTCGCGGTCATCGAGCTGGCCGACCCGGACGCCGACGAGATCGACCTCGAATGGCGGCACAGCAGCACGTTCCGGGGCCTGGAGGAGCTGCGCGTCCGGCTCGTCCCGGCCTGAGCACCAGCGAACCACCACGCGCCGACCAGGAGGGGGAGTCCATGCCGGAGGCGGTGATCGTCGAGGCGGTGCGGACGCCGATCGGCCGGCGCGAGGGTGCGCTGTCCGGCCTCAAGGCCGTGCAGCTGCTGCGGCACGTGCAGGTCGAGGTGCTGCGCCGCTCCGGCATCGCACCCGGCGAGGTGGAGCAGATCATCGGCGGTTGCGTCACGCAGGTCGGCGAGCAGAGCCTCAACGTCACCCGCAACGCCTGGCTCAACAGTGGACTCGACTACGAGGTCGCGGCGAGCACCGTCGACGCCTCCTGCGGCTCCGCGCAGCAGGCCAACCACCTGATCGCGGCGCTCATCACCGCCGGCGCCATCGACGTGGGCATCGCCTGCGGCGTGGAATCGATGAGCCGGGTGCCCGTCGGCACCAACCTCTACCAGGGGCCCGGCCACTACAAGACACCCGACTACCCGTACGACGATCCGCCGAAGGCGCAGTTCGGCGGCGCCGAGCGGATCGCGGCCCGGCAGGGGCTGACCCGCGCGGACGCCGACGCCTACGGGCTGCGCTCGCAGCAGCGCGCGGCGCGGGCCCGCGACGAGGGCCGCTTCGACCGGGAGATCACGCCGGTGCCGCTGCCCGACGGCACGTCGGTCGACGCCGACGAGGGCATCCGCGACACCACCGCCGACGGGTTGGCCGCCCTGCGTCCGGTGCTCCCGGACGGCATCCACACCGCCGGCACCACCTCGCAGATCTCCGACGGCGCCGCGGCGATCCTGTGGATGTCGCGGGAGCGGGCCGACGCGCACGGCCTGCGGCCCCGGGCCCGGCTGGCGCACCAGGTCGTCACCGGCGCCGACCCCTACTACCTGCTCGACGGCCCCACGGTGGCCACCCGCAAGCTGCTCAAGCGCGCCGGCATGACCCTCGACGACATCGACGTCGTGGAGGTCAACGAGGCGTTCGCCGCGGTCGTGCTGTCCTGGGCCGCGCACCACGACGCCGACCTGGACCGGGTCAACGTCAACGGCGGCGCCATCTCGCTCGGGCACCCGCTGGGCAGCAGCGGCACCCGGCTGCTGGTGACCGCCCTGCACGAGCTGGAACGCGCCGACGGCGAGGCAGCCCTGGTCACCATGTGCTGCGGCGGCTCGCTCGGCACGGCGTCGCTGCTGGTGCGGGAGTAGGCGGCATGGACACCGAGACGCGCACCGCGCCGGCCCGCGACGCCGCGGCCTTCTACGCCGACGCCCGCCACGACCTGACCGGGCCGTTGCACGGCGTACGGGTCCTGGACGTCACGAAGGTCTGGTCCGGCCCCATCGCGAGTTGCGTCCTGGCCGACCTCGGCGCGGACGTCCTGCGCGTGGAGATGCCCGGCAACCGGGAGGGGTTGATGCCCCCGGACATTCCCGGCACCGGCCTGTCCTGGTTCCGCCAGAGCGTGCACCGCAACAAGCGCAGCATCGGGCTCGACCTGCGCCGCCCCGGCGCGGCCGAGGTCTTCCTGCGGCTCGTCGCCACCGCGGACGTGGTGGTGGAGAACTACAAGCCCGGCACGCTGGACGCCTGGGGCGTCGGCTACCAGGCGTGCCATGCGGTCCGGCCGGACGTGGTGCTGGTCTCCGTCTCCGGCTACGGCCAGTACGGCCCGGACGCGCAGCGACCCGGGTACGACCCGACCACCCAGGCGGCCGCCGGCTGGATGGCGCTCAACGGCGACCCCGACGGCGCTCCGCTGAAGGCGCCCACCTTCCTCGCCGACGACCTCGCCGGGCTGCACGCGGTGATCGGCGCGCTCGCCGCGCTGCGCCACCGCGACCGCACCGGCGAGGGTCAGCACGTCGACGTGAGCATGCTCGACTCGCTGCTGTTCTCCAGCAACGGCTACCTCACCCTCGGTGCGACCGGGGTGCCGCTGCGCCGCTGGGGCGACCAGGCCGACTTCGTGGTGCCGGCCGGCTGCTTCCGGTGCGCCGACGGCCACGTCTACGTGGCGGTCGCCCTGGACCGCTCCTGGCGTCGCCTGGCCGAGGTCGTCGGCCGCCCGGAACTGGCCCGCGCGCCCGGGTACGCGACGAACGAGGAACGCCGCGACAACCGCGCCACGGTCAACGCTGTCCTCGCCGACTGGTGCGCCGGGCGGAGTTGCGCCGAGGTGGTCGACATCCTCGACGCCAACGGGATCACCGCCGAGCGGGTGCGGACCTTCGCCGAGGCCGCGACCGACCCGCAGGTGCACGCCCGGGCCATGGTGCAGGAGACGGTGCTGTCCAACGGCAGCACCGCGCCGCTGACCGGGCCGGCGGTCAAGTTCTCCCGGACACCGACCGCCGTCCGCTCCGGCGCCCCCGAGCCCGGCGCGGACACCGACCGGGTTCTCGACGAGGTGGGCGTCGACGCGGCCACGCGGGACCGGCTGCGCGCGCAACGGGCCATCGGATGAGCAGGGGGTGACATGACAACGGCAGGCGACGCGCCGCGCTGCGCGCTGGTGACCGGGGTGTCCCGGGGAATCGGCCGGGCCGTCGCGCTGCGGCTCGCGGCGCAGGGGTATGCGGTGGCGGGCTGCTACAGCGCGCCGAGTGAGGCCGCGGACAAGACCCGGGCGGAGGTCGAGGCGTACGGGGTCGGGTCGTGGTTCGGGCCGTGCGACGTGACCGACCCGAACGCGGTCGACGCGTTCGTCACCGCCGCCGAGCGGCACCTCGGGCCGCTCACCGCGCTGGTCAACAACGCCGGCATCACCCGGGACCGGCCGCTGGTGCTGATGGCCCCGGACGAGTGGCACGACGTGATCGGCACCAACCTCACCGGCACCTGGAACACCTGCCGGACCGTCGCGTTCCGCTTCCTCAAGCGACGCCGCGGCGCCATCGTCAACCTGTCCTCGGTGGCCGGGATCACCGGCAACACCGGGCAGACCAACTACGCCGCCAGCAAGGCCGGCATCATCGGGCTCAGCCTGTCGCTGGCCAAGGAGGTCGCCGGGTACGGCGTACGGGTCAACGTCGTCGCCCCCGGTTTCATCGAGACCGACATGACCGCCGCGCTGCCGGCGAAGCTGCGCGAGCAGGCGTTGGGGCAGATCCCGCTGGGCCGCTTCGGTGCGCCCGCCGACGTCGCCGACCTGGTCGAGTTCCTGCTCTCCGACCGCGCCGGCTACGTCACCGGCCAGGTGATCCGGGTGGACGGGGGGATCGTGCTGTGACCGCCGCACCCGCGTTCAGCGCCGCGACCCGCCCCGTCGACACGTACGAGGCCGCGGCGGCGCCTCTGCCGGCCATCGACTGGGTCGAGGTGTCCGCCGGGCCGCGTGGCGGGATCAGCCTGCGCGCCGGCACCACCGTCGACGCCGCGGACGTCTACCTGGCCGGGCACTTCCCCGAGCTGACCGTCTATCCGGGCGTGTTCACCCTGGAGACGATCGGGCAGGCCGTGACGTCGGCGGTCGGCTACTGCGCCGGCCGGCTGCCCCAGCTGCACCGGTTGCGATCCGCCCGGTTCCTCGCCCCGCTGCTGGCCGGCGACACGCTCATCGTCGAGGCGTCGGTCGGCCCGGTCGGCGACGACCAGTCCTTCGACGTCGCCGCCCGGTGCGTACGCGGCGACGGGGTCCACGCGGCGACGGTGCGCGCCGTCTACCGCTGGCCGAGCGCGGACGGCGGGAACGCCTGATGAGACTCGACCATGGCGAGCTGCGGGCCCTGCTGCCGCACCGGTACCCGATGCTGCTGCTCGACCGGGTCGACAGCGTCGAGCCGGGAGTGCGCCTGGAGGCCGTGAAGGCGGTCACCGGCTGCGAGCCCTGCTATCGGGGGATCGCCGAGGGGCAGGCCCCCGACCGGTACGCCTACCCGGCCTCGCTGCTGATCGAGTCGTTCGGTCAGGGCGCGGCGGTGCTCTGGCTGCTGTCGCGCGGGCCGGGCACGACCGGGCTGCCGATGTTCACCGCGGCCCGGGACTGCGTGCTGCTGCGCCCGGTGTACCCGGGCGACGTGATCCGGCACCGGGTTCGACTGGAACAGGTCGTGCACGGTGCCGCGTTCGCCGCCGGATCCAGCTGGGTGGGGACCGACCAGGTGGCGGAGTTCGGCTCGATGATGGCGGTCGTCCGACCGGTCGACGCCATCGCGGAGCGGAAACGATGAGAGGAAGAGGGAACCCCGATGAGTGAACGCGACAAGCACATGGCGGAGCTGCGGGAGATCGTGGCGGAGGTGCTCGAGTTGGAACCCGAGGAGGTCGCCGACACCGCCGACTTCGTCGAGGAGTACGAGGCGGACTCGTTGCGGGCGATCGAGATCCTGGCCCGGATCGAGAAGAAGTACAAGGTGGAGATCCCGCAGGCCGAGTTGAACGAGATGCGCAGCCTCAAGGCCGTCCACGAGGTGGTGGCGCGACACGCCGGCTGGCAGGACTGACCGTGCACCGCGTGGTCGTCACCGGGCTCGGGCCGGTGTCCGGCATCGGCATCGGCGTGAACGAGTTCACCGCCGGGCTGCGCTCCGGCCGGTCGGCCGCCGCGCCCATCACGAGCTTCGACGCGAGCGGATTCCCGCACCACTTCGCCGGTGAGGTGCCCGCGTTCCGGCCGGAGGCGCTGCTGCGGAGGCTGCGGGTCGCCGACTGGGGCCGCTCGGCGCTGTTCGCGGCGGCGGCTGCCCGGCTGGCCGCGATGGACGCGGGTCTGTCGCTGCCGGCCACCGACCCGGCGCGCGTCGGCGCGGTCGTCGGCACCACCAGCGGTGAGTCCACGGTGGTGGAGCAGCTGACCGCCGAGCTGGTGGCCGGCGGCTACCCGGCCATGTCCGCCGAGGCGCTGCGGCAGGCGCCGGCCGAGCGGCTGTCCTATGCGGTGAGCGCGGAGCTGGGGCTGGCCGGGGAGTCGGTCACCCTCACCACCGCCTGTTCGGCCAGCAACTACGCCATCGGGTACGCGTACGACCTGTTGTGCTGGGGTGAGGCGGACGTGATGGTGGCCGGCGGCGCCGATTCGGTGTGCCGGTGGGCGCACGCCGGCTTCTACCGGCTCGGCGCACTGACCGAGCGGGCCTGCCGGCCGTTCGACCGGGACCGCTCCGGCATCCTCACCGGTGAGGGCGGCGCGGCCCTGGTGCTGGAGACCCTGGAGCACGCGCAGGACCGGGGCGCCCGGATCTACGCCGAGGTGCTCGGGTACGGCGTCAACTGCGACGCCCACCACATGGTCGCGCCCAACGAGGAGAGCGTCGCGGCGTGCATGCGGCTGGCCCAGGAGAACGCCGGCGTCAAACCGGAGGACATCGACTACATCAGCACGCACGGCACCGGCACACCCGCCAACGACCTGTGCGAGGCGCGGGCCATCCGGGCGGTGTTCGGCGACCGGGTACCGCCGGTCAGCTCGATCAAGTCGATGCTCGGCCACACCATGGGCGCCGCGAGCGGGTTCGGCGCGATCGCCACCACGCTCGGCATCCGGCACGGGTTCCTGCCGCCGACCATCAACTGGGCCAACCCCGACCCGGAGATGTCCTGGATCGACCCGGTGCCGAACACCGCCCGCCCGGCGACGGTACGGGTCGCGCAGAACAACGGCTTCGCGTTCGGCGGCAACAACGCCATCACGATCTTCGGGGCGATCCGGTGACCGGCCTGGTGACCGGCTGGGGAGTGCTCAGCGCGGCCGGGGACTCGGTCACCGAGCTGCTGGCCGCCGTCCGCGCCGGCACGGTCGTCGGCGTCGACGTGCGGGACCGCTTCGACGAGCCGCTGCCCACCGAGCAGGCGCCGGCGATCGCCGACTTCGACGTACGCCGGCTGCTGGGCCGCAAGGGCACCAGCTTCCTGGACCGGGCGACCGCGCTGGCCATGGTGGCCTGCGGGCGGGCGCTGGCCGACGGGGGGCTCACCCCCGACGACGACAACCGGCACCGCGTCGGCGTGGTGCTGGGCACCACCACCGGCAGTCTGAAGTCGACGATGGACTTCTCCCGCGAGACGCTGGTGCAGGACAAGCCGTACCTGGTCAACCCGGTGTTGTTCCCGAACACGGTGATGAACTGCGCCAGCGGCCAGGCCGCGATCCGCTACGGGCTGCGCGGCGTCAACGCCACAGTGGCCGGCGGCCCGCTCGCCTTCCTGTACGCGCTGCGCTACGCGCTCAACGCCCTGCGCCGGGGGTACGTCGACGCCCTGCTGGTCGGCGGGGTCGAGGAGTACACGCCGAACACGGCGTGGGCGGCGCAGCTGACCGGCGCCGGCCCGGCCGGTGAGGCCGCGGCGGTCTACCTGCTGTGCCGCCCGACGCCCGGCCGCACCGGGGCGCCGCGCGCCCAGGTGCTCGCGGTGGCCACCGGTTTCCAGCCGGAGCCCAGCGTCGACGGGCTCGCCGGCTGCGTACGTCGGGCGCTGGCCACGGCGAAGGTCCGACCGGCCGACGTGTGGGCGATCGCGAGCGGCGATCTCGACGCCGACAGCCTGTCCGAGGTGGTGCCGGCGGCCGCGCAGCGGTTGTCGGTGCGTCCGGCGCTGGGTGACTGTCAGTCCGCCACCGGCGCGCTGGCGCTGGGTGTGCTGCTGGGCCGCTACGCCGAGGACCCGGACGCGCGCGGTCGGCCCGCGCTGATCGTCGGGCGGTCCCGCGACGGCGCGGTCGCCGCGGCCGTGGTGCGGGGGTAGGACATGGCCGCCACCATCACCGCCACAGCGGTCCGTACCTGCTTCGGCGACGGCCCGGCCACCGTCGCGGCGCTGCTGCGCGGCGCGTGCGGCGCCGCCGGGCTGCGGCGGTCGGACCCGGCCCGGGTGGGGGTCGGCCACGGCTACCCGATCGACGACGATGGCCCGTTCGGCCCGAGCCGCTGGCTGACCGACTGCGTGGCCGAGGCCGTCGCCGCCGCCGGCCTCGATCCCCGTCGACAGCGGGTGGTCGGTCTCGTCGGCACCGGGCTGCGCGAGTCGGCCGAGGTGGAACGGGCGGCGCTGGCGGGCTCGGTGGACTTCCCCACCGAGCGGCTGCACTTCGCCGCCGCCGTCGCCAGCGCGGCACCCGGCGTGCGGCAAGTGGTCACCCTGGCCAACGCGTGCAGCGCCGGCGGTTCCGCCCTCGCCCTGGCCCAGGACCTGGTGGAGACCGGCGAGGCGGACGCCGTGCTGGTCGGCGGCACCGACGGCAGCAGCGCCTCCATGCTCGCGATGATCGGCCGGGTGGCCGCCCGCCCGACCAGCCGGGTGCAGCCCTTCGACGCCGACCGGGCCGGTGTGCTGCTCGGCGACGGCGCGGCGGTGCTGGTGGTCGAGCCGGAACGACCCGGCGGGCTGGCCCGGCTGCTCGCCACCGGGCTGTCCTGCGACGCCGGACACGAGACGGCGCCCGATCCGGCGGGCATCCTGCGGGCGGTCCACGACGCCCACCACCGCGCCGCGCGCCGGCCCGACCAGGTCGACCTGGTGCTGGCGCACGGCACCGGCACGACGCTGAACGACGAGACCGAGGCGCGGGTCATCGCCGAGGTGTTCGCCGGTTGCGAGCCCGGCCCCCTGGTCACCGCCCTCAAGGGCGCCGTCGGCCACACGTCGGGAGGATCGGCGCTGCTCAGCGTCGCTGTCGCCGTCGAGATCCTGCGCACCGGCCGGGTGCCGCCGGTGGTCGGGCTGACCCGGCCGGCGTCCGAGGCGGCCGCGCTGCGGCTGGTCCGCGACGCGGCCGTGCGGGCGGACGTCCGGGTGGCTCAGGTGGACGCGTTCGGCTTCGGCGGTCTCAACGCCGTCACCCTCCTGGAGGCGGTGCGATGACCGGCCGCGCCCACGCCGGGCACCTCGCCCCGACGCCGGATCGCAGCGTGCCGCCGTCCGCGTCCCGCCGGCCGGGCCAGGTGACCCGGCCGGGTCGGTCCACGGCGGACACGCCGCCCGGGGCCGACCCGGATCGACCGGTGGCCGCCGTTCTCGCGGCGGCACCGCACCTGCCGGGAGCAAGTCTGCGCGGAGTCGACCTGCCGGCGGGTGTCGGCGAGGCGTGGGCCGCCGACGAGGAACCCGCCTGCCCACCCGAGCGGGCCGCCGACCTGCTGGGACGCAAGGGTCTGCTGGCCAAGGAGCCGGCCACCCGGCTCGCCCTCTGCGCCGTGCACCGGGCGCTGGGCCGCGCGCCGAAGGCGCCCCGCCCGAGCGGGCCGGCGGATCCGCGTACCGCCGTGGTGGTCAGCTCCAACCTGGGCAACGTCGCCACCGTCGGCGACATCGCCCGCCGACTGCGCGAGGGCGGCCCGCGCGAGGTCGGCCCGCTGGAGGCGCCGAACGCCTCCAGCAACGTCATCGCCGGCGCGATCGCCATCTGGTTCCGCTTCGGAGGCCCCAACCTCACCGTCTGCTCCGGGGCCACCGCCGGCCTGGACGCGATCTGGCTGGCCGGGCTGCTGCTTCGTACCGGCCGCGCCGACCGGGCCGTCGTGGTCGGCACCGAACCGGACGACCCGCAGGCCCAGGCCCTGCACGCCGCCCGGGACGGCGCCACCGCCGCCCGCCCGCTGCGCGCCGGGGCGGCCTGCCTGCTGCTCGGCCGGGTCGACGCCGAGCCGCACCCGTTGGCCCTGCTGGGGCCCGTGCGGTCGGGCGTACCCGTCGGCGGCACACCACGCGGCCCGCTGGTCGACGCGGCCGCCGTGGCGGGCGACCACTACGGCGCCGCGGGGGTCGTGCACACGGCGCTGGCCGTACGCCTGGTCGGCGCCACCCCGCACGTCACGGTCCGCTGCGGCGACCCCGTCGACGGCATGCGCGAACTCGACGTCCGGGCGGCGCGGCGATGAGCGGCACGCCACCGGCGGTCGCCGTGCACCGGCTCGCCGGCCCGGACACCGGAACGCCGACCGTGCTGCTCGCGCACGGTATGTCCGACGCCTGGCGGAGCTGGCGACCCCTGGCGCAGCGGCTGCCCACCGGTTGGCGGCTGCTCGCGGCCGAGTTGCCGTGGAAGGCCGGCACCGATCACCGCTGGCGGCGTCGGGGCACCCCGGGCGCCTGGCTCGCCGCTGCCATCCGTGCCCTGGCCACGCCCCCCGACGTCGTGGTCGGCCACTCGCTCGGCGCGAACGCGGTGCTGGAAATGCTCGCCACCGAACCGGACGTCGCGCCGCGCGGGGCGATGCTCATCGCGCCGTTCTACTGCCCGCCCGACCTGGCGGTCACCTGGGCGGTGCACGAGCGGGCGCAGGCCAACTTCGTCCAGATCATCGACGAGGGGCTGCGCCACCGCCTCGGCCCCCGGCTGGCCGACCTGGACGCGGAAACCCTGACCGCCATGCGGGACATCATGGTGGACCGGATCGGGCCGGTCGGCTTCACCACGCTGTTCGACCACTTCACCGCGACCGCCGGCCTGCCGCTGCACGCGGTGACCGTGCCGACCATGGTGCTCACCGGTGGCCGGGACCCCGGCCTCGACGGCCCGCGCGTCGGCGCGCTGCGGGCCGAACTTCCCGACGCGCACGTCGTCGTGGAGCCGGATTTTCACCACTTCTGTCATCTCGACCGGGCGGCCGAGGTGGCCCGACACGTCGCGGGCTTCGTCGAGAAGGTCTGCCCCGACTCCGCGATCCGAGGAGGTACGCCGTGACCACGGCGGTTGAGAACGCATCCGTGACGCTGTCCGCCCGGCCCGGGTTCGAGGGCGCGAACATCCGCACCTGGATCGGCTTCAAACACTTCGCGTACTTGGTGGAGCAGGGTGTGCTGCAGTGGTTCCGGGAGCGGGGGCACGGCCCCGGCCGGCTCTACCACGAGCACGGCGTGGGGCTGTCGATCCGGGACTGTTCGCTGCTGCTGCCCGCCGTCCTCGACGTCGACGACACCGCGACGGTGGTGGCGAGCACCGCCGCCAACGGTCGGTTCGCGGTGCGGATGGGTGTGCGCCGCGACGCCGACGTGACCGTGTGCCGGGCCCGGGTGCGGGTGGCCCTGGTGCGGGAGGCGGACGTACCGCAGGCGGCGCCGCTGCCGGCGGAGCTGGCCGGTCTGGTCGAGGAGCCGGCCGCCGGCGAGCCGGGCGCCCCCGCCGGCGCGGACCCGGCCGATGAGTTGCGCGCCGCCGGGGCGGGATTCGTCTGGCCGTGGCGGGTGCCCTACTTCTACTGCCAGTACTCGCAGCGGATGCAGCACTCCGGGTACGTCCGGCTGCTGGAGGAGGTGGTGGACCGCTACCTCGCCGACCGGGGTGTGTCGGTGGGCCGGATGCTGCGCGAGCGGGGCTGGATCCCGGTGGTCTCCCGCGCCCGCATCGAGGTGCTCGGCGACGCCCACCTCGACGAGCCCGTGTGGGTCAGCTTCACCGTCACCGACGTGCTCAAGGACGTCACGTACGACGCGCGGATGGACTGCCACGTCGTCCGCGACGGTCGCCTGGTCCGGGTGGCGACGGCCAGCATCCTGCACGGGTACGCGGTCAGCCGCGGCCCGGAGGCGGGCCGGCTCGCCACCCTCGACGGGGACACCGTGGCGGCGTTGACCGGTGGGCGGCGGTGATGGCCGCCAAGCAGCCCCGCCTGTACTTCTCCTTCCGCAGCCCGTACAGCTGGCTGGCCGTGGAGCGGCTGACCCGGGCGCTGGGCCGGCCGCAGGAGGTACTGGAGTTCATCCCCTACTGGGACCCGGACGCGCGGACGCAGGAGGCGCTGACCGCCCGTGGCGGCGCCTTCCACTACGTGCAGATGAGCAAGCCGAAGCACCTGTACCTGCTCCAGGACGCCAAGCGGCAGGCCCAGCGGCTGGGCCTGGCGATGCGCTGGCCGATCGACATCGACCCGTGGTGGGAGGTCCCGCACCTGGGCTGGCTGGCCGCCCGGGAACAGGGCGCGGGGGAGGCGTTCTACCGGGAGGTGATCGCCGCCCGCTGGCAGCGGGGCGAGGACGTGTGCACCCCCGAGGTGATCTCCGAGGTGGCCGAGCGGGCCGGGGTGGACCCGGCGGTGGTGCTCGGCGCGGTGGAGGACGAGACCGTCCGGGCGGCCGGGGCGCAGTGCCTGCTGCGGGCGTACGAGGAGGACATCTTCGGCATCCCCTACCTGCGGCTGGGTCCACACCGGTTCTGGGGCGTGGACCGGGTCGACGACTTCCTCGCCGCGTACGCCGAGCGGACCGGCACGCCGGTCGCGGCGCCCCCCGCGGTGCCGGCGGGCGTGGGCGGGTACGACACCGACACCGGAGGCGGCTGTGGCTGAGCGACGAGACCCGGAACAGGAACGCGCCCACCGCCGCCGGCAGTTGGTCCTCACGCTGCGCGCGTTCGCCCTCGCGGGGTTCGACGAGGGCGCTGGCGGCCACGTCACCGCCCGGGACCCGATCGAGCCGGACACCTTCTGGATCAACCCGTTCGGCCGGCACTTCGCCCATGTGCGCGACGACGACCTGCTGCGCGTCGACCACACCGGCGACGTGGTCGACGGTTCCGGCCGGATCAACCCCGCCGGGTACGCCATCCACTCGGCCATCCACAAGGCCCGCCCGGACGTGGTGGCCGCCGCGCACACCCACTCGATCCACGGTCGGGCGTTCTCGGCGCTCGGCCGGCCGCTCGCGCCGATCACCCAGGACGCGTGCGCCTTCTTCGAGGACCACGAGGTCCACGACGAGTACGGCGGCGTCGTCCTCGACGGCGCGGAGGGTGACCGCATCGCGGCGACGCTGGGCACCGGCAAGGCCGTCGTCCTGCGCAACCACGGGCTGCTCACCGTCGGCGGCTCGGTGGCCGAGGCGGCCTGGTGGTTCCTGGCGATGGACCGCTGCTGCCAGGTGCAGCTGCTCGCCCAGGCAGCCGGCGAGCTGGTGGTGATCCCCGCCGACGCGGCTCGGGCCGCGCGGGCGGACATCGGCACCGCGCAGATCGCCCGACTGAACTTCCGGCCGGTCGCGGAGCACGTCCTGGCCGTCAGCCCCGACCTCACGCACGGCACCACGCCCAGACAGGAGTGACGAGTGGCCGAGCTGCTGAAGACCATGGTCCGGGACCGGGCCGGCGACGTCGCGCTGACCGACGAGCGGACCACCCGGACGTGGGCGGAGCTGGACCGGTCGGTGGACCGGTGGATCGGCGTGCTGCGCGGGGCTGGCCTGGACGTCGGTGACCGGGTGGCGTTCGTGCTCGGCAACCGGCACGAGACGTTCGAGGCGCTGCTCGCCTGCGTGCACGCGGGTCTGGTGGCGGTGCCCGTCAACTGGCACCTCACCGCGCCGGAGATCGCCCACATCCTGACCGACTGCGGCGCGCGGGCGGTGCTCACCGAGGAGGCGTACGCGCCGACGGTGCGCGACGCGGTGGCGCGTACGTCGGGCGGCCCCGACCTGCTGGTGACTGTCGACGGCGGGGACGGGTTCACGGCGGTGGACGACCTGCCGGCGGGCCCGGGCGTCCCGGCGCTCTCCGGCGGCGTGCTGCTCTACACCTCGGGCACCAGCGGACGCCCCAAGGGAGTGGTCAACCCGCTGCTCAAGGTGGGCGCCCCGATCGACCGGGTGGCCGCCACCACCGAGGCGCTCGGCGGCGGCCTGGGCATTCCGACGCAGGGGCAGGCGCTGCTGGTCGGCCCCTGGTACCACTCGGCGCAGTTGTTCTTCGCCCAGTTTCCGCTGCTGCGCGGCTGTGGGCTGGTGCTGCGCCGCGGGTTCGACCCGGTCGAGGTGCTGCGCGTGATCGACGACGAGAAGATCACCATCAGTCATCTGGTGCCGACCCAGTTCATCCGTCTGCTGCGGGTCGACGCGGGGACCCGGGCGGCGTTCTCCGGCGCCAGCCTCGCCCGGATCTGGCACGGTGGCGGCCCCTGCCCGCCGGAGACCAAGCGGGCGATGATCGAGTGGTGGGGGCCGGTGTTCGTGGAGTACTACGCCGCGACCGAGGCCGGCATCGTCACCCTGGCCGACTCGCACACCTGGCTGGCCCGGCCGGGCACGGTGGGCCGGCCGGCGCCGCCGACCGAGGTGGTGGTGGTCGACGACGAGGGCCGGCCGGTGCCCGCCGGGCAGGAGGGCCGGGTGGCCGTGCGGCGGCCCCCGGGCCGGGGGTTCCACTACCACAACGCTCCGGAGCAGACCGAGCAGGCGCACGTCGCCCCGCACACCTTCACCGTCGGCGACCTGGGCCACCTGGACGCCGACGGCTACCTGTTCCTCACCGGCCGCTCGGCGGAGCTGATCGTCACCGGCGGCGTGAACGTCTATCCCGCCGAGGTGGAGGCGGTGCTGTCGACGCACCCCGCCGTGCAGGACAGCGTGGTCATCGGTGTGCCGGACGACGAGTTCGGCGAGCAGGTCCGGGCGGTGGTGCAGCTCGATCCGGCGTGGCCGGTCCAGGGCGTCGAGCAGGCCCTCGACGCGCACTGCCGGACCAGCCTGGCCGGCTTCAAGGTGCCGCGCTCGTACGAGGTGGTCGACCGGATCCCGCGCGAGCCCACCGGCAAGGTGCCCCGCCGGGCGTTGCGGGACCGCTACCGGCGGGCCACGGTGTCGCCGGGCCTGCTCGCGGACCCGGCGACCTTCCTGACCGGCGTGCCGCACGACGAGTTCGCCCGCCGCCGACGGGCGGCGCCGGTGGCCTGGGTCGAGGAGGTCGAGCTGACCCGCACCGACCAGGACCGGTCGGTGCGGTCCCGGGGGCCGGGTTTTTGGGCCGTCACCCGCCACGCCGCGGTGTCCGCGGTGTCCCGTGACCCGGCGACGTTCTCGTCGGCGGCCGGCGGGGCGTTCCTTGCCGACCCCCGGACCCCGGAGGATCTGCACCGCAACCGGCAGCTTCTGATCAACATGGACGCTCCGGAGCACGCCTGGGTGCGGCGGCTGGTGGCGGGGGCGTTCACACCCCGCGCGGTGGGTCGCCTCGGTGAGCTGGTGACCCGGCATGCCGAGGAGGTCATCGCCCGGGCGGTGGCCGCGCGCGACATCGACGTGGTGGCGGACCTCGCGGCCGAGCTGCCGCTGCTCGTCCTCACCGACCTGCTCGGTGTGCCCCGGGCGGACCGCCGGTTGCTGTTCGAGTGGAGCAACAACCTGGTCGGGTTCGACGATCCCCGCTACGGCGGTGGCAGCGTGCAGCGCTACCGGGACACCTTCGCGGGGGCCTTCTCCTACGTCCGGCAGCTGGCGGCCCAGCGACGGGCCGCGCCCACCGACGACCTGCTGAGCCTCCTCGTGCACGCCGAGGCCGACGGCCGGGGCCTGACCGACGCGCAGCTGTGCCAGCTGTGGCTGCTGCTGGTCATCGCCGGCAACGAGACCACCCGGCACCTCATCTCCAACGGGGTGCAGGCGTTGCTGGAGCATCCCGAGCAGCGGGACCGGCTGATCGCCGAGCCCGACCTGACCGCGAGCGCGGTGGAGGAGCTGCTGCGCTGGGTCACGCCGATCATGCAGTTCCGGCGCACCGCCACCCGCGACACCGTCCTCGACGGAACCCGCATCGCCGCCGGGGACAAGGTCGTCGTCTACTACATCTCGGCCAACCGGGACCCGGCCGCGTTCACCGATCCCGACCGGTTGGATCTCGCCCGCGATCCCAACCCGCACCTGGCGTTCGGTATCGGTCCGCACTTCTGCCTGGGCGCGCACCTGGCGCGGCTGGAGATGGCGGCCTTCCTCACCGCGATCCGTCCGCATCTGGCCCGGCTCCGACTGACCGGGCCGGTACGCCGGATGCGGACCAACTTCATGAACGCCGTCACCGCGATGCCCGCGCGCTTCGACGTCGCGCCGGAAGGGGAGTGACCCCATGCCACTGGACCTGCACTGGTTCCTGCCGACGCACGGAGACGGCCGTGACCTGGCCGAGCCCGCCCGCGGTGGCGGAGGCCGGCCGGCCCGGATCACCCGCCGCCCGCCGGATATCGGCTATCTGGCGCAGGTGGCGCGCGCCGCCGACCGGTTGGGTTTCGCCAGTGTGCTCACGCCCGCCGGGCTTTTCTGCGAGGACCCGTGGGTGGTGGCGTCCGCGCTGGCCGCGCAGACGCAACGGCTGAAGTTCATGATCGCGTTACGGCCGGGGCTCGCCTCGCCCACGCTTGTCGCCCAGATGGCCGCGTCCCTGCAACGTGTCTCGGCGGGCCGGGTGCTGCTCAACATCGTGGCCGGCAGCGACCCGGACGAGCAGCGCCGCTACGGCGACTGGCTGGACCACGACGCCCGCTACGCCCGCGCGGAGGAGTTCCTCACCGTGCTGGGTGGACTGTGGACCGGCCAGCCGGTCGACCACAGCGGCGAGCACTACCGGGTGAAGGCCGCCCTGCTGGCCCGGCCGCCGGCCACCGCCCCGGCCGTGTTCCTGGGCGGGTCCTCGCCGGCGGCGCAGCGGGCGGCCGCCCGGCACGCGGACGTGTACCTGGCCTGGGGTGAGACACCGGCCCAGCTCGGCGAGCTGCTGGGTCGGGCACGTGAGCAGGCGGCGGAGGCCGGCCGCACGCTGCGCACCGGGAGTCGACTCCACGTGATCACCAGGGACACCGCGCGGGAGGCGTGGGCCGAGGCGGACCGTCTCCTCGCCGGCGTCGACCAGGCGCGGATCGCCGCCGCTCGGCAGCGCTTCGCGCGTACCGACTCGGAGGGCCAGCGGCGGGCGGCGGCGCTGCACGCCGACGGCAACGCCCGGATGGAGGTGTACCCGAACGTCTGGGCGGGCTACTCCCTGATCCGGCCCGGTGCCGGCGCGGCGCTGGTGGGCAGCCACGAGGAGGTCGCGGAGCGGATCGCCGAGTACCACGCCGCCGGGGTGGACCATCTGATTCTGTCCGGGCAGCCACACCTGGAGGAGGCGTACTGGTTCGGCGAGGGCGTGCTGCCGCTGCTGCGCCACGACGGCCTCCTGAGTGGCGGGGCCGACGCGGACGACGGGGCCGGCACGCACGCCGGGGCCGCCCGGCGGACCCCGGAGCTGGCGGTGGGCCGATGATCGGGCCGGTCGCGGAGTTGCCGATGACCGCGCTGATCGGCAACCCGAAACCCCATTCCCGTACGCGGACCGTCGCGTTGGCCACCGCGGCGGCACTGCATTCCCGACTGACCCACGGCCCGACCCCCGTCGGAGCGCCGACGGTGATCGACCTGGCCGAGCTGACGGCCGAGCTGGTCGGTCAGGGCAGCCGGCCGGAGACGCTCGACGAGGTGCTGGAGGCGGTACGCCGACCGGGGCTGCTGCTGGTGGCCAGCCCCACGTTCAAGGCGGCGTACAGCGGCTTGCTGAAGCTCTTCGTCGACGTGCTGCCCCGGGGTGCGCTCACCGGGGTGGTGGCGGTGCCGTTGATGACCGCCGCCCGGTCCGGTCACCGGCACATCGTCGACACCTACCTGGGCGCCCTGCTGGCCGAGGTGGGCGCGTGCGTGCCCACGGCGGGCCTGTGCGTGCTGGAGCGCGAGTTCGACACGGCGGAGGTCGGCATCGAGCGCTGGTTGGACCGGGCGACGCCGGCGGTGGTGGACGCGCTGGCCGTGGTGCCCGGCGTGCCGGCCGAGCCCGGAGTCAGCCGGCGTTGACCTCGGTGTCGTGCTTGCGGCGCATCCGGCTGATCCAGCCCTGTGCCGTGTGCACCGGAACGTCGAAGTGCTCGGCGACGCGGCTGATCGTGCCGACCTGCTCGTAGACCGCCTCCAGGTCCGCCGGGTCGGGCGCCCGGCGGTACGCGCGACCGGCCTTGAGTCGGCTGAGCCGGTCCGGTTCGCCGGCCCGGCGTGCCGGTCGGGGCGGCTGCGGCCGGGGTGCGGTGGTCGCGGTGGTCGCGGGGACCGGCCCGACCGTCACGGCCGGACGGGGTGCGGCCTCGGCGCGACTCCGGTCCCGGTCCTGCGGGGGGATGAAGGCGCGCAGCAGGGCGTCGAAGTCGACGTACGGCAGCTCGCCGGTCAGACCGGCGCTCTGCGGCGCGCGGACGGTGAGCTCCCGCACGACCGGGTGGCCGTTGCCGGTCTCCAGACGCACGACGGTCTGGGCCACCGGGCCGGTGATCTCCTCACCGTCGTCCTCCACGGGCACGATGGTGATGATGTATTGACTCACGACGATGCCTTTCCTGCGCATCTCCGGGCGAGCCAGTGCGGCTTCCGGCCCCCCGGTCAGCCCTGTCGGGTTTGACCGGTGGTGGGAGACAAGATATCAGATTCCCGCAGGCAGAAGGCGAGATATCCGACACTCGTCACGGGACGCCTATCCTTCATCTGCGTTTTATTGTGGGCATTAACGCTCAAATCGGGCCCTGCGGGTCGCAGACCCTCGATCCTCGACAGCGGATCGCGGGTCGACAGCCCGGGACACCAGCAACGCGGCCAGCCCGGCCCGCGACGACACCCCCGTCTTGCGGAAGATCCGGGTCAGGTGAGCCTCCACCGTCTTGACTGTCACGTACACCTGGTCCGCCGCCTCGGCGTTGCTCGCACCGGCCGCCACCAGGCGGGCGATGTCCCACTCCCGCCGCGTCAGGGTCAGCTCCCCGCCCGCGGCCGCGGCCGGCAGACGGCCCGCCGCCCCGGCCGCGCGGCTCTGCTCGCCGGCCACCGAGCGGCGCAGCGGCGGGGAGTCGACCAGCTCCGCGATGCGGCGGGTCTCGGCGAGTTCGACCTCCGCCGCCGACCACTCCCGGGCCTCGCACAGAGCCCGCGCCCGCACCAACCGCGCCGACGCCTCCTCCAGCCTCCACCCCAGACTCGCGAACGAGTCCGCAGCCGCGGCGGCCAGCTCGGCGGCGCAGCGCGGATCCGCCTCCAGGGTCAGCCGCGCCCGGGCCGTCCGGGTCAACGCGCTCTGCCCCCGCAGCCCCAGCCGCTCGGCGTACCCCTCCGCCACGTCCAACCAGCGCCTGGCCTCGTCGCACCGACCGGCCTTGTGGGCCATCTCGGCCAGGGCCGAGGCCCAGCAGGCCCGGTTGGTCAGCTCGACCTGGTCGAGACCATCCCCGCCGCAGGCGCGCAGCAACGTCGCCGTCGAGCCGGCCCGGTCCCCGGCCAGGAAGCGCAGACGCACCGACACGCGCTGACTCGCCCCGTCGTACCAGTTCTCGCGGCGGGTGCTGGCGTCCAGCACGGCGGTGTCAGCCAGGTGGCGGGCCGCCTTCGGGCCGCTGCGCCAGGCCACCGCGATGGCCCGGTACGCGCGCGCCAGCGCCACCATCGGGTCGATGCCCATGGCGACGGCCACCTCCTCGGCGTCCTCACCCTCGACCCGGGCCCGGTCCAGGCTGCCCAGTCGGGCGGTCACCGCGCAACGGCCGACCAGCAGCCAGGGAGTCAGCGCCACGAGACCCGCGCGGCAGCAGATGTCCAGCGCGCGGTCGAAGTGGTGCAGGGCCGAGCGCTCCCGCTCGTGGAAGTATTCGGCCCAGCCCAGCAGGGCCAGCAGGTCCGGGTGCCGGGCAAGGTCGGTGTCGGCGAACGCGTCCACCTCGGACGACGCCCGGTCCAGCGTCTCGGGCGCCCGGATCCCACAGTCGGTGTACGCGGCCACGAACGACTGCACCACCGCCGCGGTGGTCGAGCTGACCGCCGAGCCGGTCCGCTCCGCCAGCAGGCTCAGACTCCGGGCGTGCTCGGCCGCGTCGGGCGCTGCACAGAGGGCGCCGGCGATCGCCGCCTCGACGGTCAGCAGGAACTGCGTGTGCGGCTCCACCCGCCCGTCCCGGTACGGCAGCAGCAGCGCGTACGCGTCGAACGGCCGACCCAGCAGGCGCTCCACCCGCGCCCGTGCGGCCACCGCCCGCAGCCGCTGGTCGCAGTCGGCGAGAGGGCGGCGGGTGAGTTCCTGTAACAGGGTGCGGGCCTGGCGCAGTTGACCCGCGCCGACCAGCGCGTCCGCCATCGCGAACTCCAGCCGCGTACGACGTGGCTCGGTGACCTCGGCGGCGGGCAGCAGCCGCTGGACGTTGGTCAACCACCGGATCGCGTCGAGCCGGGGCACGAGACCGCTCTCCGCCGCCTCGATCAGCGCGTCGGCGGTCGCCGGTTCGGCGCACTGCCCGCTGGCCGACAGGTGTTCGGCGTACCGGGTGACCGGATGCCCGAGCTCGCGCAGGACGCGGGCCGCCGTCGCGTGCAGGCGTCGCCGCCGGCCGGGGGACAACGCGCGGTACACCACGGTGCGGTCCACCTCGTGACGGAACCGCAGGGTCGACGCCTCGGTGGGGTCGGTCCGCAGCAGGTCGGCGGCCACCAGCGCGTCGAGCAGGTCGCTGGTGACCTCGGGGCCGCGATCGGCGAGCGCCGCGGCCAGCGCCGGCTCGAACCCGTCCGGGCACACCGAGACGGCCTCCAGCATCTGCCGTTGCTCGTCGGTCAGCGCGTCGAGGTCGAGCTGAACCGCGCCGGTGACGTCGACGGGCAGCTCGGCGGGCAGGCCCCGCAGGGCGGCGACCGGGCCGTCCAGGGCGCCCGGGCGGTACGCGAGGACGTAGCGGGGGACGCCGCCGGAGAGCACGTGCACCCGCTGGGCGGCGCGTCCCTCCACCAGCCCGAGCAGCGCGGCGACGCTGGCCGGATCCAACGGTGTCAGGGTGACCGCCCGACGGCTCAGGTGGATGCCGGCGGCGAGCGCGGTGGTCACGCACGACGGCATCTGCCGCGGCCGGTACGCGGTGACCCACAGCAGACCCCGGGGCGGCGCCTGCGCGAGCCGACGCAGCAGCGTGGCCGTCGCGGGTGACGCGCTGTGCAGGTCGTCCAGGAGCAGCAGCAGCGGCCCACCGGCGCGGACCGGCGCCGACGGCTCGTCGGTCAGCGCCGCGAGGGCCTGCCCGACCTGGTGGCCGTCGCGGCCGGCGGCGGCGAGCACCGGCACCCCGGCTCGTCGGGCTCGCGCGGCGACCTCGCGCAGCAGCCGCGTCTTGCCGGTGCCGGGGTCACCCACGAACTCGATCATGGCGGGTTGGCCGTCGCGGACCCCGGCCAGGGCGCGGTCGAACAGGTCGAGCGCGCAGTTGCGCCCGACCAGGGGGTCGAGAGGGTCGCCCGACGGCGGCGGGGCGAACTCCTCCTCGCTGATGTTCATCGGCGCTCCACGACGGGCGCCCGCGCGCCGCGGTCCACCGGCGTACGACATCGGTCGGTCGTGGTCGGACTCGGCCCGGCGGCGGCCCGACGGCCAGGTCGGACGCGAGAATGCGGCGAGTGTTGGCCCAGCTTCAACTGCCACCCCCAGGATCTGTCCCGTTCGGGCCTCTCGGCGTGCCCGATGCCAGCGGTGCCAATTGCTGGCGCTCGGGCGAGCGGCAGATGCAACTCTAGGTCCGCGCGACAAGAACTGCGATCGCGGGACCGGTTGGTCCTATTGCCGAAGAGAGCAAATGTTGCTGCCCAAAAACCGAAATAGGGGACTTGGTTCTTGACACAGCGCACACCGGCGGTTGCGTTGAGTTCACGACAATGTGGGGTTTCCCCTACTGTCGCATCGTTCCCCGTCGCTTAATGTCGACCCCGGCGGTGCGACGCCTTCTGGGGGGACTTCGGATGACCGTTCATTATCGATCCTATCTGGACAATTCGTCAGATGCGGAGGTGATGCTGAGCGAGCCGGAACGATGGCACGCATTTCAGTGTCTTTTGCCGCCGCGCGCCGCGGTGGCCGACGCGTTCCTCACCCGGGGCATCAGTCCGCTGCTGCACGGCCTACAGGCTGCCGGTGAGCTGTCCGCCTGGTCGTTCACCCGGCAGTCGCCACGGGTGGTCTGTCTGCACCTGCTCGGCAGCGCGCCGCGACTGCTGGCGGCCCGACTGGCGGGGCTCTGCGTGGCGGTCGGGGCGGAGGGGCCCGTGCACGTGCCGCACCTCGCCGCTCCGCCAGCGCGCGATCCACGGCTGGTCGACGTGGCCGTCGACCTGATCGGGATGACCCCGGGGCGGCAGGCCCGCCTCGGCGCCGCCGTGGACCTGGCGATGGTGGCGGCCATGCGCAACTGCCCCGCCCTGCGGGGCGACAGCGAGCTCGTCACGTCCGAGGCGGTGGCCGCCCTGCCGAGCGTCCGCTGGCAGCGGATCACCACCGCGCTCAAGACCGAACGCCACCCGCTGACCTGCTGGGCACACCTGCTGGAGGCGTTCCGTCGTGCACCGGGATACGAGGGCAGGATGACGTTCGACCTGGTCCACCTGCTGCACAATCAGCTCGGGCTCAGCACCCGTGACGAGCAGCGGGTGCACGCCGACCTGATCCGTTCGCTGTCGCGGCGCCGGTCCGGAGCGCGGCGGTCGCCCCGCTCGCACCTGGGCGTCCAGCATCCCGGGCCGGTCCGCCCGAAGAGGTGAACGACCGCGCGACCTGCCGGTCGGGGCCGCCGACCGACCGGCAAGGAGTCGACGTGATCGCGCAACGGCTGCGGGTCGCCGCCTACGCGGTGTGCACGCGGGACGAGCACGTGCTGCTCGCCCGCTTCGTGTCGGCGGACAGCTCGGCGTGCCACTGGACGCTGCCCGGCGGCGGGGTCGAGCACGCCGAGGACCCGTACGACGCCGTCGTCCGGGAGGTGGCCGAGGAGACCGGTTACCAGGTGCGGGTCGAGCATCTGCTCGGTGTGCACTCGCGGACGAGGTACGTGCCGTTGGGCGACGCCGATGCCGCCGAGCTGCACATGCTGGCCATCTATTACCGGGTGCGGATCACCGGCGGCGACCTTCGGCACGAGACGGGCGGCTCGACCGACCGGGCCCAGTGGACACCGCTGGCGAGCGTCGCCGAGCTGGAACGCTCCGTCGTCGTCGACGCGGGGCTCGCGTTGCATCGTGGCCTGCCGCCCAGCGGCCACGTGCCGCCGATCGAGATGAGCGAGCTCCTGCGGCACTGAGGTGTGCGGTGTTCCGGCGCGGGGCGTACGCCGGAACACCACGGGTGGAAAGTCAGCGCGCCAGCCACTCCCGGCAGGACGTCGGCGCGAGCACCGCGCCCTCCTTGGCGATCAGCGCGTCGCCGGGAGCGGCCGCGAACATGCCGGCGCTGTCGTCGGTGGTGACGGTGCGCTGGTCGCCGTGCGCGGCGAGGGTGATCCGGCCCAGTTCGTCGAGCCCGAACACGTCGGGGCCGGCGACGTTGCGGACGCCCCGCAGGGGGGCGCCCACGCTGACGTCGACGACGGCCTGGGCCACGTCGGCCGCGGCCATCGGCTGCACGGGGGTGCTGGGCAGGCGGACGCCGTTGTCGTCGGCGGTCCAGGAGATGACCGCGTCGATGAACTCGAAGAACTGGGTGGCGCGGACGATCGAGTACGGCACCTTGCCGGCCTTGAGGATGTCCTCCTGGAGCACCTTCGCGCGGTAGTAGGCCAGGTCGGGCACCTGGTCGACGCCGACGATGGACAGGACGACCGCGTGGCCGACGCCGGCGCGCTCGGCAGCGGTCAGCAGGTTGTCCATGGTCGTCTGGAAGAAGGCGGGGGAGGCGTCGTCGAAGGTCGGCGAGTTGGTCAGGTTGACGACGACGACGGCGTCCTTGAGCGCCTCGGGCAGACCCTGCCCGGTGAGGAGGTCGACTCCGGTCGACTGCGAGTGCGGTACCGCGTCGTGCCCGGCCGCCTGCAGGATCCGGACGACCTGGGACCCGATGAGGCCCGTCCCGCCCATCACGGCGATCTTCATATCCGTTCCACCTTCCCTGTCTGTTTTGTCCGCATGCCGCTACGGCACTTAACTCGGACTTCCTATGGGTGGAGTGGGCGCTGCACTGCTGCGTCGTGCTCACGGCCAGCAGCAGGCCCGTCCCGGCGGCCCGGCTCGCTGAGCTGCACGACGTCTCCGGCAGCTACCTGGCCAAACAGCTCCAGTCGCTGGCCCGCGCCGGGCTCATCCACTCCGTGCAGGGCAAGTCGGGCGGCTACGCGTTGACCCGCGCTCCGGAGAGCATCAGCCTGCTCGACGTGGTCCACGCCGTCGACGGGCCCGGCCCCGCCTTCGTCTGCACCGAGATCCGCCAGCGCGGCCCGCTGGCCAGCCCACCCGAGTCCTGCACCCGCGCGTGTCCCATCGCCCGCGCCATGTCCACGGCGGAGAAGGCGTGGCGCGAGGCCCTGGCCGGGATCACGATCGCCGACCTCGCCCGCGACGTGGACGTCGACTCCGGCCCCGAGGCCCTGGCCGGCGTCAGTGCCTGGCTCACCGGCGACCGCAGCGGCTGACCGCGCTCAGCCGGTGTGGCGTACCTCGGTGTCCCAGATCTGCGCCCACGGCCGCCGCAGCCCCCGGCACACGAGGATCGGGCCGCCGTTCTCGTCGTTGTCCACCTCGACCCGCTGGTCCACCCGCCCGGCGGGCGTGCACTCCTGGAACCAGGCGTTCAGCGCGTCGGGGCGCTCCCAGCCGACCACGATCGCCACGTCCGCGTCGGCGGGCGGGCGGCCGAAATCCACCATGCTGTTGTGCCCGGAGTACGCCCGGGGGAGCCCTCGGGCCGGCCCGTAGCGGGCGATCGCCCCGGCCTCTCCGTAGTTGCCGGTGAGGATGACCGCCCGCGAACGTTCCTGCGGCGGCAGGGCACGATGGACGGTGGCCACCGAGTCGGCGAACTCCGGCCAGCCGATGGTCTCGCCAGCGTCGTAGTTGACGTCGACCACGAAGCTGGGCAGCCGATCGGCCGGCAGCACCGGCAGCAACAGCACGACGGTGGGCAGCAGGAACGGCACCGCGAGCACCCCCCGACGCAGCCACGCCGACCCGCGCGAGGCCCGGGCGGCGCTCACCACCGCGCCCGCGGCGGTGAGCACGAGCAGCAGAGGCGCGTCGTAGTAACCCTTGCCGCCGGCCACCAGGACGATGCCGACCACGACCACCCAGGCCCACCCCACCGCGCGGTACGCCCGCCACGCCGGCCGGCGCAGCAGGGCGACGAGGCCGGCGATCCAGATCGGCACGGCGTACGGGCTGATGATGACGAACTGCAGGGTGAGCGCGTCGAGGCGACCGCTGTAGGAGCTGTCGCCACCGGAGATGGAGGCCGCCACACCGAGCTGCGGGAAGCCGTGCGCGGCCTGCCAGATCAGGTTCGGCGCGGCCAGCAGCACGGCGATCCCGGCGGCGGCGAGCACCCACTTGTCGCGCAGCAGCCGACGCGGCCCCGCGATCACCACACCGGCGAGCAGACCCACGGCCAGCAACGCGGGCAGCAGCTTGTTGAGCATGCCCACGCCGAGCACCAGCCCGAGCGCGAGCGCCCACCGGCTGTCCCCGGTGCGCAGCAGCCGCACCGCGCACCACGCGACGCCGAGCCAGACCAGCAGGTCGACGGTCGTGGTGCTGAGCAGGTGCCCGCCGGCGAGCACGATGCCGGACAGCGCGGCCAGCACCGCGGCGAAGGTCTGCCCGCCCCGGCCACCGCCCAGCTCGCGGGCGATGGCGGCGACCAGCAGGACCGCGACGCCGGCCAGCAGCGCCGACGGCGTCCGCAGCATCACCAGGTTGCCCGGCGCGATCGTGTCCAGAAGTCGGGCCAGCGCCGGGACGAGCGGGCCCTGGTCGACGTAGCCCCAGGCCAGGTGCCGGCCGCAGAGCAGGAAGTACAGCTCGTCGCGGTGATAGCCGTAGCGGCCGGCGAGCAGCAGCAACGTCACGCTGGTCGCGGCGGCGACCAGCCACGGGCCGAGCGCACGGGGACCGGGCTGCGGCAGCTCGGCCGGCGCGGACGACCGCGCCGGCAGGTGCGGTCGATCGGTGTCGATGGCGGGCTCGCTCACCGACCCATCATCGCCCGCGAAGCCGCCGCGTGGGGGCCCCGACGCCTGCGGATGCAGGTGGTCTGAGCAGGTGCGAAGATCAGCTTCGTAACTCGGACCGAGAGGACGACATGCGATACCGCACTCTGGGCGCCACCGGCACGGTGGTGTCGACCCTGTGTCTGGGCACGATGACCTTCGGCGCGGAGACCGACGAGGAGGGCAGCTTCGCCCAGCTCGACCGGTTCGTCGAGGCCGGCGGCACCTTCCTCGACACCGCCGACGTCTACTCCACCGGCGTCTCCGAGGAGATCGTCGGTCGCTGGCTGCGCTCCCGCCCTGACCTGCGCGACCGCCTCGTCATCGCCACGAAGGGCCGGTTCCCGATGGGCCCCGGGGCGAACGACGCCGGCCTGTCCCGCGTGCACCTCACCCGGGCCCTGGAGGCCAGCCTCCGGCGGCTCGGGGTCGAGGCCGTCGACCTCTACCAGGCGCACGCGTGGGATCCGCTGACCCCGCTGCCGGAGACGCTGCGCTTCTTCGACGACGCGGTCCGCGCCGGCAAGATCCGTTACGCGGGGGTCAGTAACTTCACCGGTTGGCAGTTGCAGAAGGCCGCCCTGCTCACCCAGCACCTCAACCTCACCCCGATCGTGACCCTCCAGCCGCAGTACAACCTGCTGGCCCGGGAGATCGAATTCGAGCTGGTGCCGGTCTGCGAGAACGAGGGCATCGGCATCCTGCCGTGGTCGCCGCTGGGCGGCGGCTGGCTGACCGGCAAGTACCAGCGCGACACCACGCCCACCGGCGCCACCCGCCTCGGCGAGAACCCGCAGCGCGGCGTCGAGGCGTACGCGGGTCGCAACGCCGAGGAGCGCACCTGGCGGGTGCTCGACGCGGTCCGCCAGGTCGCCGGGGAACACGGCGCTTCCATGTCGGCGGTGTCGCTGGCCTGGCTGGCGGCCCGACCGGCGGTCACCTCGGTGATCCTCGGCGCGCGGACCACCGACCAGCTCGACGACAACCTGACCGCCGCCGACCTGGTCCTCGACGCCGAGCAGATGCGGCTGCTGGACGAGGCGAGCGCCCCGCTGGTGGGCGACTACCCGTACGGCGGCGCGGGTGTGCGCCAGCGCGGTCGTGACCTACCGACCGGCTCATGACGGCGTTCCCCGAACCCACCACCCCGGCCGGCAGCCGCACCGAGGTCTTCCTGCGCTACCTGGATTACTTCCGGGAGTCCGCGGTGGCCAAGGTGTCGGCGCTGGCGGAGCCGGAGCTGCGGCGCAGCCGGCTGCCGTCCGGATGGACCCCGCTGGAGCTGCTCACGCACCTGCGCCACGTCGAGCTGCGCTGGATCGAGTGGGGTTTCGAGGGTCGGGCGGTCGCCGAGCCGTGGGGCGACCGCCGCGGTGACCGGTGGTACGTCGCCCCCGAGGAGACCCTCGCCGACCTGGTGGCGGCGCTGCGCGCGCAGGGCGCGCACACCAGCGCGGTGGTCTCGGCGCACGACCTGGCGGAGATCGGCGCGCCGGGCCCGCGCTGGGACGGCGCCGACCCGGCGTCACTGGAACGGGTGCTGTTCCACCTGGTGCAGGAGTACGCCCGCCACCTCGGCCACCTCGACGTGGTCGCCGAGCTGGCGGGCGGCCCGACCGGAGAGTGAGGCCGCCTGCTCGATAATGGACCGATGCCGCTGCTCGTCGCGCCCGCGCTGCCCGCCGGAAGCCTCGCCGCCCAGGAACAACCCCACCTCCCGGTACGCCCCGGGCTGACGCTGCGGCCGTGGCGCGACGACGACGCCCCGCTCGTGCGGGCGGCGTTCGACTGCCCGGCGATCCAGCGCTGGCACGTTCGCAGGCTGGACAGCGACGACGAGGCGCGGGCGTGGACGGCGCAGTGGTCGGCCCGCTGGAGCGCCGAGACCGCCGTGAGCTGGGCGATCGTCGAGGACGACGACCGGCCGGTCGGTCAGGTGGGGTTGCGGCAGGTGTCACTCGCCGAGGCGTCGGCGGACGTGTCGTACTGGGTGCTGCCGGCCGCGCGTGGCGCGGGCGTCGCCACCGAGGCGCTGCTCGCACTGACCCGGTGGAGCTTCGCGGCGGGGCTGCACCGGCTGGCCCTGGAGCACTCCACCGCCAACGCGGCGTCGTGCCGGGTGGCCACGCGGGGCGGCTTCGCCCTGGAGGGGGTGACGCGCGAGTCGGTGCGCCACGCCGACGGCTGGCACGACATGCACCTGCACGCCCGCCTGGCTTAGCGGGCTTGCGCCCAGCCGACGAAACGCGGGGTCAGGTCGGGCAGCGCCACGCCGGGGTTGAGCGCGGTGAGGTCGGCTTCGGCCTCCTTCTGGATGGTCGCCAGGTGCGTCAACAGGCCGGGCCGATCCTCGCGGTACTCGCCGAGCAGGCGCAGCTTCGCGGTCGAGCACGGCCAGAGGATGCCGCAGACCGGGCAGCGCCACGACGGGCGCAACGGGGAGTGCGTCGACTTCCTGGCCTTTCCTTCGGTGTGTGGCACGGGTCCTCCTCCTGGGTCGGCTGTTGGAAGCGGGGCCGCTTCTGGTCGCGGAAGCGGCCCCGCCACGAACGCGTCCGCCGGGTTCGGGTCCCTGCCGGCCGCGCCGTCGATACCCCACTTTGCCGGGAGTCTCTGGACAACCACACAGCGTTACGTAATCTCCTTGGCGCAGCCCATTTGCTCCCAGGGAAGGGACGGCATGAACCACGCGTTTGTCGCAGCGCTCGCCGAAGCGGGTCACACCGCCGAGAGCCTCGCCGATCGGATCGGTGTGCATCCGAAGACCGTCGCCCGGTGGGCGAACCCGGGCCACGTTCCCCAGAGTCGACACCGCGCGACCGTCGCGGAGCTGCTGGCCCGCGACGCCGAGGCACTGTGGCCGGACGCATTCCGGCGCCGCGAACCGGTGTGGTTCCGACCCTGGGTCGACCTCGAACGCGAGGCGCTGACGCTGCGGTCGTTCCAGCTGGCATGGGTGCCGGGTCTACTCCAGACCGAGGCGTACGCGCGGGCGACCCTGGCCGGCGGGGTCCTGACGCCGGACGCGGTCGACGAGTTCGCCGGGGCGCGGATCAGCCGGCAGTCGATTCTCGACCGGGAGAGCGACGGTCCGCTGCTCATCGCCCTGCTCGACGAGGGGGTGCTGCGCCGGCGCGTCGGCGACGACCGCGCGTTGATGGCGGCGCAGCTCACGCACCTGCTCGGGTACGTCGAGACGGACACCGTCCAGCTCCAGATCGTCCCGGCGGACGCGCCCAGCTACCCCGGGCTCGACGGGCCGTTCACCATCGCCGACCTGCCGGACGGCTCGCGGGTCGCGCACGTCGACAGCGCCGCGCAGGCGCAGATCCTCGACCAGACATCGGAGCTTGTTAGCCTGGAGCGGCGGTGGGAGCGCATTCGCGGCGAGGCGCTGCCCCGGGGGCGTTCCCTGGACCTTCTCAGAGAAGCGGCGGCATCATGGACCTGACCGACGCGCGGTGGCGCAAGAGCACGAAAAGCGGCGGCAACGGCGGTGACTGCGTCGAGGTCGCCGACAACCTCCCGGGCGTGGTCCTCGTGCGCGACACGAAGGATCGCGACGGCGCGACGCTCACGTTCAGCCCGCAGTCGTGGCGCAGCTTCGTCGCCATGGCACGCGACGCCCGCTGACCGTCCACATCGCACGCGGGGCTCCCGGCGGCGCCGGGAGCCCCGCGCACGGCCGGCCCGATCTGATCAGCGCACGCCGGCCGGTTCGGCCGGTTGCGGTTGTGGGGCCGCCGGCCAGGTGAGCCGGCGTACGCCGGGCACGAGCGCGGTGCCGGCGCAGGAGGCGAGGACCAGCAGGCCGGCGACCGCCAGGGGTACGGGCGCGCCGAAAGCGTCGGCGGCCAGCGGCGCCAGCGCGTAGCCAAGCGGCATCGCGGCCAGCGACACCAGCCAGTCGTACGAGGTGACCCGGGCCAGGACCTCCGGCGGGAAGTGGTGCTGCACGACGGTCTCCCAGACCGGGTTGAGGTAGCCGAGGGCGGTCAGCGCCACGGCGTACGTCACGATCACGGCCGGGGCGGGCGCGGCGACGGCGAGCAGGAACAGCGGCGCGGCGTAGCTGGCGAGCCCGAGGTTGGCCAGCAGCACCGGCCGGCGGAGTCGGACCCGCCCGGCCAGCAGCGAGCCGGTGAGCATGCCGACCGCGCCGGCCTGCAACAGCAGCACCCACGTCGCCTCCCCGCCGAGGCGGTTGATGGCGACGGCCGGGCCGAGGGTCATCAGCACGGCGGCGGCGCCGTTCCACGCGCCGTGCCCGAGCAGGCTGGTCCAGAACCAGTCGCGGGCGCGCACCTCGCCGAAGCCGTGCCGCAGGTCGGCGAGGACCGAGCGGCGGGGCACCGGCACGTGTCGGACCCGGACCAGCGCGAGCAGGGCCGCGCTGAGCGCGAACGACGCGCTGTCGATCACGAACGCCCAGCCGGGCCCGGCGGCCCAGATCAGCGCGCCGGCCAACGCCGGGCCGAGCAGCCGGCTGGCGTTGGCGGTGACTCCCATCAGGGCGTTGGCCCGTTGCCGGTCGGCGGGCGCGACGGTGCCGGCGACCAGGGGAGACGCGGTCGGGATGGCGAACGCCGACGCGGTGCCGCCGAGCGCGGAGGCCACCACGACGGTGGTCAGCGACACCTCGCCGCCGAGCAGTTCGACGCCGATCGCGAGTTGGGTCGCGCAGCGGACCAGGTCGGTCAACAGGGCGACGCGTCGGGCGGCGAACCGGTCGGCGACGACGCCGCCGAGGGGCAGCAGAAGCAGCCGGGGCACCATCGCCGCCGCGAGGACGACGGCCAACGCCCCGGTGGAGCCGGTGGCCCGCAGCACGGCCAGCGCGAGCGCGGCGGGCACCACCGCGTCCCCGACGGCCGAGACGGTACGGCCGAGGAACAGCAGCCGGAAGGAGCGGGTGCGCAGGGGGTGAGCCATAGCCGCAACCTACTTCGACACCGAACCTTTCGGCAATGAATATTTCGCTGGTGAGCTAAGCTGGCGATCGTGACCGACACTCCGGACGCCGTCGACCGGCACGTCGAGCGGTGGCTGCCCGTGGTGCCCGACCTCGACGCGGACGTCGAGGGCACGGTGGTGCGGATGATCCGCCTGACCCGGCACCTGCGGGCGGTCAAGGAACGGGCCCTGGCCGACTTCGACCTGCCCGCGCACGAGTACGACACCCTGCACGCCCTGGCCGGCCGGCGCGGCCGGGCGGCTCCCTCGGACCTCGCCGCGGACCTGTCCGTGGCACCCGCCTCGATCACCGCGCGCGTCGACACCCTGCTCCGACGGGGCTTCGTGCGCCGGATACCGTCCACCGTGGACCGCCGTCGGGTGGACGTGGAGCTCACCGACGCGGGCGAGGCCGCCTGGCGCGCGGCGATGGAGGTCCAGGGCGCCGAGGAGCACCGGCTGCTCGGCGCGCTGACCCCGGCCGAACGGCGACTGCTCTCCGACCTGCTGCGCCGGGTGCTGCGCGTCGCCGAGCAACCGTAGCCGCGTCCTACTCCTCTGGCTCCCAGGCGATCAGCTGGTCGAAGACGCGCCGGTCGCCCTCGACCTGCAGCGAGTCCATCTGAATGCGGCCGTAGCAGAACATGACCAGCTCACTGGCCGTACCCCGGGCCGAGACATAGGCCGTCCCCGGGCCCGCGTCGGCGACCGGTGCGACGAGCCGGGCGGTCCGTGCCCCGTCGGCGGAGAACCAGATCCGCCAGGAACGGCCCTCGGTGGCGTGATAGTCGACGATTGCGGGCTCGTGCGGCCACGTGGCCGTCGTCGCGACGCAGGTGGTCAGGAACTCGTCGACACCGTCGAGGGCCACCTCGTCCGGTAGCGGCTGCGAGGCGTCCACGGCGACCTGGGCGTCATAGGTGTGCACGGCGACCTGCTGAAGCTGGTGCCGGGCAACGGCACCGGCGGTCTGCGGCGCCTGCGATGAACCCCACCACGTCCAGCAACCACGATCCGGGCCGGCTTCCCGCAACGCGGCCAGCAGCTCCGCCGTCGACGCGGCGAACCAGGCCAGCAGGGCCTCGCGCTCGCGGGGCGGCGCCGGGGTGGAGATGGCCGGCGGGGCGTCGGCGGGCCCCGCGGCCACGATCGCCGCCCACCTGAAGCGTCCCTCGCCCAGGTGCTGCACCAGGTCGAACAGCGTCCACTCGGGACAGGTCGGCACCCGTACGTCGAGGCTGGGCGCCGCGGCGACCGCCGCCCGGAAGGCGGTGGACCGCTCGTCCATCAGCCGCAACAGGTCGGCGAACTCCAGGGTCTCTTTCACCGCGGCTTTGTACCACCGCCCCTCGACAACCGACAGCGGTTTTCCGCGCCCCCGACGGCGAGGCCACCCGGAAATCCGTTGCCCGGCGGCCACGGGTTGACCATGCTGACGGGCATGGATCAGTGACCAGTGGCGCACGTGCGCGATGAGGACGGGTTCGAGTCACCTCCCCGTCTGCCCTCCGCGCCGAGACGCCGGCAACCCGCCACTGGATCCGGGAGGCCCCCAGTGCCTCCTGCCGAGAGCTTGGAATCGCCGAAACCATGAATGGTTCCCGCCGTATCCGTGTGCCAGCCTTCGCCCGCACGGATACTCCTGCCGTCGAATTCGACGCTTCAGTCGTCTTCTCGCCCCCACCGCTGCCACGCACCCCGCGCGGCGCCTGCGGGGTTCACTTCGCCGCGGTGAACCCGTCGCCAGGATCAATCCCACAGCTGACCGCTGAACCGATCTTCCTCAACCTCGAGGTGCGGACCAGCAGGCCGGCGACAGCTGGCGTGGGCGCGTACTCGGAAAATCGCCTGGCGGCGCTCGTACGCCGATGGGAGGGTGACCGGCATGACTGCGCACGCTCTGGCCGGGGCCCTGGCCGACGACGGACGGCGACGGGTCTTCGCGGCGGTCGCGTTGGGATCGACAAGCGTGGCCGAGGTCGTGCAGCGCTCCGGCTTGGCGGCGCGGGTCGTGCTCACCGGGCTCCAGCGGCTCGCCGACGCGGGTCTGGTCACCGGCGCTGACGGCGCGCTCGCGGTCGACGAGGCGTCGCTGCGGGCGGCGGCGCGCGACAGCCGCCCGGCCGACGACGCCGCGCCGGCCGACGATCCGGTGCTGCGCACGTTCCTGCGCGGCGGCGTCCTGACGGGCATGCCGGCGCAGCTCGGGCGGCGACGGGTGCTGCTGGCACACGTCGCCCGGCAGTCGTTCGAGCCGGGCACGCGCTATCCGGAGCGGGCCGTCGACGACGCGCTCAAACCGTGGTGCGCCGCCGGCGCGTCGGACCACGCCACCCTGCGCCGCTACCTGGTGGACGAGCGGTTGCTCACCCGTGAGCAGGGCGTCTACCAGCTGACGGAGGCCGAAAATCCGTTGACCGGGCAGTGACGATCGACGGGTGACCGCGACCGTTCGACCCTCCTGGGTGACCTCCACCGTCCGTCCCGACCATCCGGACGCAACAGTCCTGCTGCGCGAGTACATGACCGAGATGGTGGTGCGCTACCACCGCCGCCCGGCCCGACCCGGCGAGGTCGACGCGGCGCTGGCCGAGATGCCCAGCGACGACCTGGCGTACCCCGGTGGTCTGCTCCTGCTCGCCCACCGCGGCACGGACCTGGCCGGTTGCGCCGGGCTGCGGTGGCGTCCGGACTGTGCCGAGCTGACCCGCGTGTACGTCCGGCCCGCGCACCGGGGCGCCGGTGGGGGCGCGGCGCTGCTGGCCGCCGTCGAGCAGCGGGCGCGGGCGGTCGGGGCGGACCGGATCCGGCTCGACACCCGATCCGACCTGGTCGAGGCCCGCGCCCTGTACGCCCGGCACGGCTACGCCGAGATCCCCGCGTACACGCACGGCCCGTACGCCGAGCACTGGTTCGAGAAGCAGTTGACGTCCGTCGCGGAAGGCGCTAAATAAGAAGAGGAAGTTGAGTCACCACGGCTCAACTCATCACCTTCGGCCAGGAGAACCGAGGAGGCACAGCGATGTTGATGCGTACCGACCCGTTCCGCGAGATCGACCGGCTCGCCGAGCAGTTCTTCGGTACGGCAGCCCGTCCCGCGATGATGCACCTGGACGCCTACCGCGACGGGGACCACTTCTACGCGGCGTTCGACCTGCCGGGCGTCGACCCGGACACCATCGACTGCACCGTCGAGCGCAACGTGCTCACCGTCCGCGCCGAGCGCCGCCGGCCCACCGGCGACGGTGTCGAGCTGGTCGCCGCCGAACGCCCGATGGGCACCTTCACCCGACGGCTGTTCCTGGGCGACACCCTGGACACCGACCGGCTGGAGGCCGGTTACGAGAACGGGGTGCTGACGCTGCGCATCCCCGTCGCCGAGCGGGCCAAGCCCCGTCGGGTGACCATCAGCGCCAACGGCGACGCACGTCGACAGATCAACGCCTGACCGCGACGGCCTCGACGGCCGGCACCCGCCCCGAGGCGCCGGCCGTCGGCGCGTCGCCGGGCTCCCGCTCCCCGGCGGGCGCGTCGCCGCGCTTCGGCTCTGCGGCGGGCGCGTCGCGCCGCTCGGCGGGCGCGTCGCCGGGCGGTGGGTAGAGGGCGGCGAGCGCGTGGGCGGTGCCGGCGAGTAGCTCCCGCAGCTCGGGCGGGGCGAGCACCTCCACCTGCGCGCCGAGCTTGAGCATTTCGACGCAGCCGTGGCGGACCGACTCGATCGGCACGGTCGTCGTGACCCAGCCGTCCGCGTCCGGCGCACCGGCGTGGTCCTGCGCCGCGCGGCTCATCGCTGGTGGGAGCAGGTGCGTCGTGCGCGCCAGCGCCGCCACGGTCATCCGCACCCGGGCCTCGGCGCGGTAGACGCCCCGCTCGTAGCGCTCGGCGTGCTCCTGCCAGCAACCCGCCAGGTCGAACCCGTCCGGCCGCTCGGCGGGTTCGTCCAGCACGGTCAACTCCAGGATCGCGCCCACCCGGTAGGTGCGCACCTGCCCGGACGCGGCGGCGACCAGGTACCAGCGGCCCGCCTTGAGCACCACGCCGAGCGGGTCGAGGGTCCGGGTCACCTCCCGGGGCGCCTGCCACCGCCGGTAGCGCACCCGGACCCGACGGTCCTCCCACACCGCTGTGGCCAGCGCGGCCAGGTGGGGTGTGGGCTCGGGTTCGCGAAACCAGCTCGGCGCGTCCAGGTGGAACCGCTGCCGGATCCGGCCGCCGGGGTCGGCGAGGTCCGCCGGCAGCGCGGCGCGCAGCTTCAGCTCCGCCCTGGCCAGCACCGAGCCCAGGCCCAGCTCGGCGGCCGGGCCGGGCACACCGGCCAGGAACAACGCCTCGGCCTCACCGGCGGTCAGGCCGGTGAGCCGGGTGCGGTAGCCGTCGAGCAGGCGGTAACCGCCGGCCGGGCCACGCTCGGCGTACACCGGCACACCGGCGGCCCCCAGCGACTCCACGTCGCGATACACCGTGCGAACCGACACCTCCAGGGCGTCGGCCAGCTCGGCGGCGGTCATCCGCCCCCGGGCCTGCAGGAGCAGCAGCAGGGAGACCAGCCGGCTGGCACGCACCGTGCGACCGTAGCCGACACCGTCCGCGCCGCCGCGCGGGCCGGCGTCGGCGCGCCTGCGTGGCAATCCCATCCGCTGCTGAGAACCTTTTTCACATGGTGTCCTCCGACGCTCCCGTGCTCGCCCGCCCGACCGCCCGACCGGCCCTGCCGAGCGGACCGGTCGACGTCACCGAGGCGTGGCTGCGCAACCGCCGGCTGTCCGAGCACACCCGCGACGCCTACCGGCGCGACGTCACCGCGTGGCTCAGCTGGTGCGCCGGGCACGACCTGGATCCGCTGCGGGCCAGCTTCCTGCACGTCAACGAGTACGCCCGCGCGCTGGAGTCCACTCTCGTCGTCCGCAGCGGCCGACCGTTGACCCCGGCGACCGTGGCGCGGCGGCTGTCGGCGCTGTCCAGCTGGTACGACTTCCTCGTCAAGCTCGGCGGCGTGCCGGCCAACCCGGTCTCCGGCGCGGACCGGCCCCGCGTCGACCGGGACCACTCCGCCACCGTCGGGCTCACCCCGGAGGAGGTGGACGCGCTGCTCACCGCCGCCGACGCGGAGACCGGCCCGACGGCGGCCCGCAACCGGGCGACGATCGCGCTCCTGGCCGATCTGGGCCTGCGGGTCGGGGAGCTGGTCTCGCTGGACCTGACCGATCTCGGCACCGAACGCGGGCACCGCAGCGTGCGCTTCGTCGGCAAGGGCGGCAAGCAGCGCCGCCGCGCCCTCACCCCGGGCACCGCGTACGCGGTGGACGCGTACCTGGCGCAGCGGGCTGCCACCACCGGCGTGCCGGTGACCCACCTGACCGGGCCCCTGCTGGTCACCGCCAGCGGCGCCCGGCTCGACCGGCACTCGGTGTTCCGGATGGTCCGCCGACTCGCCCGCGCCGCGGGCATCCCGGCCTGGGCGCGGCTGTCCCCGCACTCGCTGCGACACGCGTTCGCCACCACCGCCCGCTCCGAGGGTGTTCCCCTCGAAGATGTGCAGGACGCCATGGGCCACGCCGACCCGCGTACCACCCGCCGCTACGACCGGGACCGGCACAACCTCGACCGCGACCCGGCGTACGCGGTGTGGGCCGCCCGGTCCCGTCGCCGCGGCTGACTGTCCCACCCCCGGCCTACGGTCGGCGGATGAGACACGGTCTGGAGATCCCCTGCGGTGGCGGCGCCGTCGCGGTGTCCACCCTGGTCGAGCTGGGTGAGCTGGCCGAGAACGCCGGATGGGACGGGGTGTTCCTGGAGGATTACCTGATCCACCACTGCGGCGACGACCCGTTCACCTACGACCCGTGGTTGGTGCTCACCGCGATCGCCGGGCGCACCGACCGGGTGCGGCTGGGCACCACGGTCACAGCGCTGCCCCGCCGCCGTCCGGCGAAGCTGGCCCGCGAGGTGCTGACCCTCGACCACCTGAGCGCGGGCCGGGCCACCGTGGCGGTCGGTGTCGGCGACCCCGGCGACCGTGGCCTGGCCGCGTTCGGCGAGCCGACCGAGGTGGCCGTGCGCGCCGCGATGCTCGACGAGGGTCTCGACCTGCTGACCGGCCTGCTCAGTGGTGAGCGGGTCGACCACCGGGGCGCCCACTACCGCGCCGACCGGGTGGCGCTGCGGCCACCGCCCGTGCAGTCGCCCCGGGTGCCGGTCTGGGTCGGCGGCAGCACCCAGGCCGGGGCGGTGCGACGCCGCGCGGCCCGCGCCGACGGCATCGTGCCGTACAAGCTCACCGACACCGACGGCTGGGCCGACTTCACCCCCGACGAGGTCCGCGACCTGGTAGCGGCCATGCCACCGACCAGGGCCGACGGCCAGCCGTTCGACGTGGCGATCGGCGGGCGACGCCGCCGCCCGGACGAGCGCGCCGAACGGGCCTACCTCCGCGAGCTGGCCGCCGCCGGGGCCACCTGGTGGCTGGAGTACGTCCCGGTCGGCGACCCGGCGGCGATGCGCGCCGCGGTGGCCCGAGGTCCGCTGCGCTGAGCGTCCCTCCCGCGCCCGCAGGTCAGCCCTGCGGGCGGGGGCAGATGCAGAACGGCTGCCCGATGGGGTCGAGGAGCACCACCCACCGGTCGCCGCCGGGTTGGAACTCCGGCTTCGAGGCGCCGGCGGCGACGAACTCCTTCTCGGCCACGGCCAGGTCGTCGACGTAGAGGTCCAGGTGGTAGCGCTTCTGCCCGGCCGGGTCCGGCCAGGACGGCGGCTGGTAGCCCTCGACCAGGCCGAAGCCGATGGACGCGCCACCGCCGCTGATCATCGCGTACTCGGCTTGGCTGTGGGTGATCTCCCAGCCCAACGCCCGGTGGTAGAAGGCGGCGTGCGCGGCCGGGTCGGAGCTGTCCAGGTTGACCATCGCGAGGTCGGCGGTTGTCGTCATGCGGGCAGTCTGCACCGGTGTACCTGCCAACCGATGTCAGGTACGTCGGGCGTTTCTCGACGCCGACGACGCCCGGGTTCACGGCGCGCCGAGTGGCCACACCGTCACCCGCGAGGCGCTCTCGCGGCAGGCCAGGCCACTGCCGGCCCGCCGGCAGTCGGTCACCCCCGCCGGGAGCGGTCCGCGCACCCGGTTCGGCGGCGCTGCGGACCTCGCTGACCGCCACCGCCGCCTCGCCGACCGCGTACACCCGCTCGGGTCGCCGCCACAGCGCCGCGCCGGTGCGCATCGACCGGGCGGTCGTCGCCACGGCCTGACGCACCTGATCGCGCTCGGTGAACAGCAGCACGTCACCGGCGGCCTCGGCGGACCACCCGGCGGCGGGCGGCACGGCGACCCGCCAGCGCGGGGCGCGGTACGGCGCCGCCACGTCGTACGCGCTCAGCGTCGGCGGGTCCACGACCAGCAGCAGCGGGCCCGCGCCCAGCAGTGTCGCGTCGCCGGACACCGGCGGCCCCACCCGCGCCGACAGGCGTACGGGAGCGGCGGCGCCGCCGAGCAGCGCGCACGCCGCCAGCAGCAGCGCCACCCGCCACCGCCGCGACGGCGCGCCCGACGCCCGACGGTGGGCCGGGAAAGCGCCCCGGTCAGGACGTCCACCGGCCGTCACCCCCGCTCGTGTCGACCGGTCAGCAGAGCAGCTCCAGGTGGTGGTGGGCGTCCTCGGCGATGTCCTCCTGCCGCAGCCACCGCCGCGCCCACAGCCGGGCGGCCAGCTCCGCCTGCTCGTCACCCCACGCGGCGTGCTCCACGAGCAGGGCGGCGGTCAGCGCGTACGCCAGGCGCAGCGCCAGGCCACGGGCGCCCGCGAGCACCGCCGCCGCGCCCGGCTCGGCCGTCACCGCCGCGATGGTGTCGCGCAGCTGCCCGGCGGCCGCGGCGAGGGTGTCGGCCAGCGCGGGCGACAGTGGCCGGGCCAGGTCGACGGCGGCGGTCAGCCGGCTCAGCAGCGGCGTCCCGGCGTCCTCCCGGGTCAGCGCGCGCAGCACGTCCAGGGCCAGCACGTTGGTGGTGCCCTCCCAGATCGGCAGCACCTGCGCATCGCGCAGCAGCCGGGGAACACCGGTGTCCTCCACGTAGCCGGCGCCGCCGAAGCTCTCCACGTACTCGCTGGCGGAGCTGACGGCGAGCCGACCGGTGGCGAGCTTCGCCAGCGGCGCCACGATGCGCAGCTCGGCGGCGGCCTCCGGGTCGGCGCCGACCTCGACCCGCCCGAGCAGCGCGAACGCGTGCCCCGCGAGGGCGAACGCGCCCGCCGCGTCGACCGCGAGGGTGCCCAGCGTCGCGCGGTGCAGCGGCGAGGACGCCAACGCGCCGCCCGCGACGTGCCGCGCGTCGGCGAACGCGCGGGCGTACGCGAGCCCGCGTCGCATCCCGCCGGCCGCGGCGGCGGCGTTGTGCACCCGGGTCACCACGACCAGGGTCATCGCCCGGACCAGGCCGGGCACCGCCGGGTCGCCCAACGGCAGGGCGTACGCGTCGCGCAGCCCGATCTCGGCGGTCGGCAGCGCCCGGGTGCCGAGCTTGTCCTTGAGCCGGTGCACGGTGACCCCGGGGGCGGGCGCGTCCGGCGCCGCGCCGGTGGCCAGCGGCGAGTCGACCGCGTAGCGGGGTACGAGGAACGGGGCGAGCACCCGGCTGCCCCGCCCGGCGCCCTCGGGGCGGGCCAGCGCCACCGCCATCGCCGCGTCGGCTGCGGAGCAGAACCACTTCTCCCCGGTCAGCCGCCACGAACCGTCGGCGGCGGGACGGCCGACGGTGCCGGAGCGGCCCAGGTCGGAGCCGCCCTGCGACTCGGTCATCCACTGGCCGCTGGTGATCGCCGTGGCCGGGTCGGTGGAGATCAGCCGGGGCAGCCACGCGTCACGGACACCCGCGTCGACGTCGGGGAGGCTGAGCAGCGCCGCCGCCCCGTCGGCCATCGCCACCGGGCAGGAGAACGTCGCCGACTCCGGCCCGTACAGGTGCAGCAGCGCGTGTTGCACGACCCGTGCGGCGGCGCCCCAGGTGCCGCGCGCGTCGGGCAGGTAGGGCAGCGCCACCACGGCGTGCCGGGCGGCGGCGGCCCGCTGCGCCTGCCAGCCGGCGGACGTGTCGATCCGGTCGATCCGCGCGCCCCACGGGTCGTAGCGGACCAGCGTCGGCGGGTGCGCCTCGGCGTCGGCGTGCGCCGCGCGCAGCGGCCCGGTGACCTCGGCGGCCAGCTCGGCGAGGCGACCCTTGGCGGCCGCGTGTCCGGCCGGGCCGAGGTGACGCTCCAGCCAGGACCGCAGCAGGGCGTCTACGGCGTACGGGTCGGCGGGGGGTGGTACCGGCTGCACGAAGCGGCTCATCGATCGACTCCTGGCGCTGCTGGGGGTGTGCGCCGACGGTAGACGATGCGTCGCCGCCGCGAACAGGGCCTCGGGCACACCCGATTTCCCGCTTGTCCTGCCTCACCGCGATGACGTTCTCTACGGTCGGTAGTCGTGGGTGCCGGCCAGTCGTGGAGCCGACCGGCCCGGCGGCACCGCCCGATGCGCACCGGGCTGGCCTTCGCCGGGTTCGGCATGGCGCTGTGCTGCGTCGGGGTGGCCGGGCTGGGGGCGTGGAACCTGCAGACGGTGCGGCAGGCATCCGGCCCGATCCGGGAGACCGCCGACGGTTTCCTCAGCGAGGTGGCCCTCGGCGACAGCGACCAGGCGTACGAGCGGCTCTGCGCGGACGCGCGTACCCGGTGGAGCGCGATCGGGTTCACCAGCTGGGTGCGGACGCCACCGATGGTGACCGACTACGAGATCACCGACGTGTCGGTGGCCACCAAGGGCGGTCGTCCCCGTGGCACGGTGACGGTGCGCTTGACCCGCGACGGCGGCATCAGTGAGGAACGCCGCCTGCCGGTGGTCCGTGAGAACGGCGACTGGCGGGTGTGCGGTGACCCGTTCTGAGCCGCCGGCCGTCGACCTGGTGACCAACTGGCTGCAACCGGATCAGGGCCCGGTGCGGGCGATGCTGATCGGGGTGACGCTGGGCAGCCTGCTGTTGTCGGCGGCGATCCCGCAGGCGTTCGCCGGGACCGGCCTGCTCTTCGCGGTGGTCTACGCGGGCGTGCAGGTGGGCCGGACCATGTTCGCGTTGTGGGCGACGCAGGGCAGTCCGTGGCTGGTCGACGGGTTTCAGAAGTCGCTGCCGTGGATCGGCGCCACGTCGGTGCTCGTGGTGGTCGGCGGCCTGGTGGACACGCCGGCCCGGGAGGTGGTGTGGGCAGCGGTGATCGTGCTGGAGGTGGTTGTCCTGTCGATCGGCTACCCGCTGCCGGGTCGGGAGCGCAGCCGCCCCGAGCGGTGGATGGTGGAGGGTGGGCACCTGGCCGAACGCAGCGCGGCGTTCGTCCTGATCGCGCTCGGCGAGTCGATCCTGGTCACCGGCAGCACCCTCACGTCGCACGTGGACCTGGTGACGTCGGGGGCGTTCCTGAGGGCCTCAGTCGCGGGGGCCGAGGTCGCCGCTGCGGTAGTGCCGGCGGCAGAGCACCTGGTAGCGCACGTCGGCGGTGTCGACGGTGTCGCCGATGACGACCTGCGCGCCCTCGCGCACGACCCGGCCGTCGACGACGCGGGCGTTGAGCAGCCCCTCCCGGCCGCACCAGCAGAGCACCTCGACCTGGATGCGGGCCACCTCGTCGGCCAGCTCGAACAGGCGCTGCGCGGCGGGGAACAGGCAGGACCGGAAGTCGGTGGCGAGGCCGAACGCGAACACGTCCACGTCGTAGCTGTCGACCAGCTCGGCCATCTGCTCGACGTGTTCGACTGTGTAGAAGCAGGCCTCGTCGCAGATCAGGTAGTCGACGCGGACCCCGTCGGCCCAGCGGCCGCGCACCAGCGCCCGCAGGTCCAGGTCGTCGGTGACCTCGATGGCCTCGTGGGCCAGGCCGATGCGGGTGGTGACCTGGGGGCCCAGCGACCGGTCGATGCGGGTGGTGACCAGCCCACGGCGACCCTGCCGGGCGTGGTTGTAGTTCATCTGCAACGCCATGGTGGACTTGCCGCAGTCCATCGGCCCCCAGAAGAACTTCAACGCCGCGGCGTGCACCGGCCGCCCGTCGAGCCCGCGCGCGGCCGCGCAGCCCGCCGGAGCGTGCGGCTGGCCGGGGAACGGGTGAGCCAGGCAGGTCGGGGCGGCAGCGGCGTCGTCGGTCACGGTCGGGCAGCCTAGCTGATCGACCGCCCCTGATCCGTCGGGTGCGGGATGCGTGCTCAGAGCACCCGAGGTGGCGTGTTGCCGGCGGCGACGATGGCCCGACGGATCGGCACGGCGGCCAGGAGCAGGAACCCGACCACGAAGAAGATCAGCAGTGAGACCAGGCCCACGCGGTAGGAGGCGGTGAGTTGGAACACGAGGCCGAACGCGAGCGGGCCGAGCCAGCTGGTGCCCTTGTCGCTGATCTCGTAGAAGCCGTAGTACTCGCCCTCCTTGCCGGCCGGGATGAGCTGGCTGAACAGCGAACGGCTCAGCGCCTGGCTGCCGCCGAGGACCAGGCCGATGGCCGCGCCGAGGATCATGAACGGCACCGGCGCCTCGGCGGGCAGCCGGAACGCGCCGAGGATCACACCGGTCCACAGCACCAGGCTGAGCAGCACGGTCTTCCACGCGCCGATGCGCCGGGCCAGCGCGCCGAGGCTCAACGCCCCTCCGAAGGCGAGGAACTGCACCAGCAGGATGGTGATGATCAGGGTGCTCTGCTCCAGGCGCAGCTCCTCGGTGCCGTACTGGCTGGCCAGGGTGATGACGGTCTGGATGCCGTCGTTGTAGACCAGGAACGCGAGCAGGAAGAACAACGTCAGCGGGTACGCCTTGACCTCGCGCAGGGTGCGGCCGAGCTGCCGGAACCCGTCGGTGAGCACGTTGCCGCGCGCCGCGAGGGCCGCCGCGCTGGGGCGTTCGCGCAGCCAGCGCAGCGGCACCAGCGTGAACGCCGCCCACCACACCCCGGCCGACACGATCGACCAGCGGGCCAGGTCCAGGGTGCGCTGCGGGTTGTCGTCCTCGCTGAGCAGGGTGACCGCGACCAGGTTGAGCGCCAGCAGCAGGCCACCGCCGAGGTAGCCCAGCGCCCAGCCGCGGCTGGAGATGCCGTCGCGTTCGTCGGGGCCGCCGAGCTGCGGCAGGAACGAGTTGTAGACCACGATGGCCGCGCCGAAGGAGATGTTGGCGATCAGGAACAGCGCCCCGCCGAGCAGGTAGCGGTCGCCGGTGACGAAGGCCATCGCGATGGTCGCGCCGGCGCCGGTGAACGCGGCCCCGCCGAGCAGCCGCTTCTTGTGCGCCGACCGGTCGGCGATCGCCCCGATGACGGGCAGCACGAACACGGTGAGGAACACCGACAGCGAGATCAGGTACGGGTAGTAGGACCCGGCCGCCACCCGGATGCCCAGCGGGTGCACGTACCCGTCGCAGGTGTCGGCGCCCAGCTCGCAGCCGGCGGCCAGCTCGGCGACGGTGGTGATGAACGGTCCCAGGAACACGGTGATCACCGTGGTCTGGAACGCCGAGTTGGCCCAGTCGTAGATGTACCAGCCGCGCCGCTCCCGGCGGGTGCTCGCCGGAGGCGGGGTGTCGTCCACCGTGGGGGTCACGGTCTCGGCCATCGGGGGTCCTTCGACGCTCAGGCGGCCCAGTGGCCGCGGCTGCGGTAGACGTCGCGCAGCACGCCGACGTGATCGGTCATGATGCCATCCACGCCACGATCCAGTAACTCGTGCATCTGGGCGGGTTCGTCGATCGTCCAGACGTGCACCTGCAGGCCGAGTCGGTGGCAGTAGTCGAGGAACCGGCGGTCCACCACCGGCATCCGCCCGTAGCGCGGCGGCACCTGCGCGGCGACCACCGACTGCGGCAGCCGCAGCGGGCGCCCGTGCAGGGAGGCGAGCCGCAGCCGGGCCACCCCGCGCATGCCGAGGCTGGTGGCGACGCGTCCCTCGGTCAGCGCCCGCAGCCGGGTCAGTCGGGCGTCGCTGAACGAGGCGAGCAGCACCCGGCCGGCGGCGCCGACCCGGGTCACGGTCGCGACCGTCGGCGCGACGCCGCCGTCGGCCTTCACGTCGATGTTGAATCGGACCTGCGGCCAGGCGCTGAGCACCTCGTCGAGCCGGGGTACGACGGCGGCGCCGCCGACGCGTACCGAGGCGAGGTCGGCCCAGCTCATCTCGGCGATGCGTCCCGCCTCGCCGGTGAGCCGCGCGAGCGTCGGGTCGTGGAAGATCACCGCGACGCCGTCGGCGGTGGCGTGCACGTCGGTCTCCACGTACCGGTAGCCGAGCCCGATGGCCCGGGCGAACGCCTCGGTGGTGTTCTCGTCGCCGTCGGCCGCGCCGCCACGGTGGGCGAACGCCAGCGGCGCGGGCGCGTCCAGGTAGCCGAATCGGTTCAGCACGGGACGCAGTATGCCTGCCGCTGGTGGACCCCCGGTGGCCTGCCGGCAACATTCGTCGCACGGCGGCGAGGGTCAGGCCAGCCAGCCGCCGGTCAGCCGGGCCACCGCGGCGCCGTCGAGGTCGGCGAGCTTGACGGCGGCGAACTGCCGGGCCCCGTCGGAGGTCTGCACCCGCACCGGCGGCGTCGGGTCCATCAGCGTCGCCACCACGACCGCCGCGGCGTCGGCGGAGGACTGCGCGGCGGCGAACGCCTGCCCGGTGCGGGCCAGGTACGCGCGCAGAGCCGGCCCGTACACCCCGGCGGCGTCGCTGGCGGCGTCGGGATCGATGCCGATGCTGGAGACGAACTCGCTGGCCACCGCGCCCGGCTCGACGACGGTGACCCGCACCCCGGTGGTCGCGGCGAGCGGGGCGAGCGATTCCATGTACCCCTCGACGGCGAATTTCGCCGCGCAGTACGCCTCGTTGAACGGCTGCCCGACGATCCCGCCGACGCTGGAGATGGTGATCAGGCGGCCCCGGCTGGCCCGCAGGTGGGCCAGGGCGGCGCGGCTGACGTGCAGCACGCCGAAGAAGTTGACCTCCATGACGGCCCGGACGTCGTCGACGCTGTCGACTTCCAGGGTGCCGACGTGCCCGGCGCCGGCGTTGTTGACGACCGCGTCGAGCCGGCCGTAGGTGTCGACCACCTCGTCGACGCAGGCGCTCACCGAGTCGGGGTCGGTGACGTCGAGGCGGCGTACGTCGATCAGGTCGGCGACGCCCGCGGTGTCGGCGGCGGCGCGCAGCCGCTCGGCGCGGCCGAGGTCGCGCATGGTGGCCACCGTCCGCCAGCCGGCGCGGGCGCAGCCGAGCGCGATCTCCAGGCCGATGCCGGAGGACGTGCCGGTGATCAGCACGGTCTGCTCGCTCATGATCTCCTGCCCTTCGTGCCAGGGCGGCTGGCGCGAACGGAAGCCGGTCCCCGCCGGCCGCCCCCGTACGCACCCAACCCGCGGTGAACGTCACCGCATGTTACGGCCGGGACTGGTGTCCGGTGCCCGTTCGGCTCGGTTCAGCGCCATGCACCGCGTATCCGCCGGCGAGGATCGGGTACCGGGGCCGCTGGGGGTTGCCCGGGGGCAGGTCGGTCTCGGGGTCGAGGCAGTGCGTGGGTGGCGGCTCGTCCCCGTTCTGCGCCTGCGCGTCGACGATCACATCCGGCAGCCTCCCGCCGTCGATGATCTTCACGTAGTAGCCGTGGTTCCGTACCGCGCCTTCGCCCTCGGGCACGATCGCGGTCAACAGGGCGACGTTTCCGGTGACCCGCAGACAGGTCACGTCGGCCCGTCCCTGCCGCGACCACCACGGCCGCCACCACCCCCAACGCCGCCACACGTGAACCAGACATGACCATTCCTCCTCGGTCGGTTGCTCGGTTGACGCGTTCCAGCATCAGCGCGGGCCGAGGCGACCTCATCCCTCCACCGAGCCAGCCTGCTCCCTCGGCCAAGGGACGGACGCCGGCGGTGATCGACTCGGTTTCCTTGAAGGCGGGGCGTCCGAGGCACGGCAAGCCCCGGTTTGCCGAAAGCCGGGTCGACCTCGGCGTCGGCGGCGGCCGCTAGCTCGACCGGCGGTGGGCGCGGCTGGGGTCGCTCGGGCGGCCTGGGTCGACGTGGCGGGGCAGGTCGGGTTCGTCGGGGCGCAGCGGGGCGAGGGTGTCGGTGAGCGCGTCGATGATCCGGCGGGTGGCCCGGCGGGCGGCGCCGGGGTTGGCGGCGTTCGCCTCGCCCAGGTCGACGGGCGGCCCGAAGTGCACCCGGATCACCGGGCGGCGCCACAGCGCGCGGGCGATGCCGCGCAGCATCCCCTTCGGCGCCCGGTAGGGCAGCACCTCGTGCGCGCCCCACTGGGCGACCGGGATGACGGGGGCGCCGCAGGCCAGGGCGAGTCGGGCCACGCCGGTCTTGCCGCGTTCGGGCCACATGCCGGGGTCCAGGCCGATGCGTCCCTCGGGGTAGATGAGGATCACCGAGCCCGCCGCGACGGCGGTGGCGGCGTCGTCGAGGGCCCGGTGCACGGCGCTGGTGCCCCGGTCGACCCGGATGTGTCCGGCGTGGCGCATGGCGGGTCCGAGCACCGGGGCGCGGAACAGCCCGGCGGTCGCCATGATCCGCGGGGCGATGCCGCGGGTCTGGCAGGCGGCGATCATCACCGCGGGGTCGAACGGGCTGATGTGGTTGGCGGCCAGCACGAGCGGGCCGCGGCGCAGGTGCGCGGGGACGTCGCCGGTGACCTCGAGGCGGGCGAGCAGACCGACCAGGACGCGGGCCAGCACGAGGGCGGCGCGCCAGATCAGTGGTGGCTGCCAGGTCGTCGTGTTCATCAGCGCGCCATCCTCGCATGAGGTGGCGGGGCCGCGAGGGCGAGTGGCCCGAGTGATCAGGGTCATTGGTCCCGGGGCGGTTCGGGCCGCCCGGCCCTGCCGCATTCTCTACGACGAGCAGTAGTATTTACTACGTCTCGTAGTACGCATAGCTGGGGGTAACAGGTGGACGCGTTGGACGTCGCCCGGTGGCAGTTCGGTGTCACGACCGTCTACCACTTTCTCTTCGTGCCGCTGACCATCGGCCTGTCCGTGCTGGTGGCCATCCTGCAGACGATGTGGCACCGCACCGGCAACGAGCGCTACCTCAAGCTCACCAAGTTCTACGGCAAGCTCTTCCTGATCAACTTCGCCATGGGCGTGGTCACCGGCATCGTGCAGGAGTTCCAGTTCGGCATGAACTGGAGCGACTACTCCCGCTTCGTCGGCGACATCTTCGGCGCGCCCCTGGCCATCGAGGCGCTTGTCGCGTTCTTCCTCGAATCCACCTTCATCGGCCTGTGGATCTTCGGCTGGGACCGGCTGCCCAAGCGGGCGCACCTGGCCAGCATCTGGGCCGCCGCGATCGGCACCAACCTGTCCGCGTACTTCATCCTCGCGGCCAACTCGTTCATGCAGAACCCGGTCGGCTTCCGGATCAACCCGGACAGCGGGCGTGCCGAGCTGACCGACTTCCCGGCCGTGCTGACCAACAAGGTCGCCCTGATCACCTTCCCGCACACCCTGGCCGGCTCGTTCCTGGTCGCCGGGTCGCTGATCGTCGCGGTCGGCCTGTTCCACGTCATCCGCAACCGCGACTCCGCCGACGCCGGCGCGTACCGCTTCGCCACGAAGTTCGGCTCCTGGGTGGTCCTGGTCGCCTCCGCCGCCGTGCTGTTCACCGGTGACATCCAGGGCAAGATCATGACTGACGTGCAGCCGATGAAGATGGCCGCCGCCGAGGGCCTCTACACCACCGAGAGCCCCGCCTCGTTCTCCGTGCTCACCATCGGCAGCCTCGACGGCAGCCGCGAGGTGTTCGCCCTCAAGATCCCGTACCTGCTGTCGTACCTGGGCACCGGTGACCCGCACGGCACCGTGCACGGCATCAACGACCTGCAGGCCCAGTACGCCACCCAGTACGGCGCGGGCAGCTACACCCCGATCATCCCGGTCACCTACTGGAGCTTCCGCTTCATGATCGCCTTCGGGATGGCGGCCGCCGCGATCGCCCTGCTGGTCCTCTGGAGCCAGCGCAAGGGCCGCACCCCGCGCAGCAAATGGCTGCTGCGCGCCGGGCTGGCCATGCCGGTGCTGCCGCTGCTGGCCAACTCCTTCGGCTGGATTTTCACCGAGATGGGTCGTCAGCCGTGGATCGTCTTCGGCGAGATGCTCACCCGCAACGGCGTGTCCCGCAGCGTCTCGCTGGCCGAGGTGCTCACCTCGTTCACCGCTTTCACGCTGATCTACGCCACCCTCGCCGTGATCGAGGTCAAGCTGCTGCTGCGCTACGCCAGGGCCGGCGTGCCCGACGTCAGCGACGAGCACCCCATCGACGACACCACTGACGACGCCGAGCGCCCGCTCGCCTTCGCCTACTGATCCCCGGAGCCCATCGTGGACCTGACCACCATCTGGTTTCTCCTCGTCGCCGTGCTGTTCACCGGCTACTTCATCCTGGAGGGCTTCGACTTCGGCGTCGGCATGCTGCTGCCCGTGCTCGGCCGCGACGACCGGGAACGCCGCGTCCTGATCAACACCATCGGCCCGGTCTGGGACGGCAACGAGGTCTGGCTGATCACCGCCGGCGGCGCCATGTTCGCCGCGTTCCCCGAGTGGTACGCCACCCTGTTCTCCGGGTTCTACCTGCCGTTGCTGCTGATCCTGCTGGCCCTGATCGCCCGCGGGGTGGCCTTCGAGTACCGGCACAAGCGTCCCGAGGCGTCCTGGAAGCGCCGCTGGGACGCCGCGATCGTGGTCGGCTCGCTGCTGCCGGCGATCCTGTGGGGCGTCGCCTTCGCCAACATCCTGCGCGGCGTGCCGCTGGACGCCGACCACGAGTACGTCGGCGGCCTGCTGGACCTGCTCAACCCGTACGCCCTGCTCGGAGGCGCGACCACCCTCGCGCTGTTCCTCACCCACGGCGCGGTGTTCCTCGCCCTGAAGACCACCGGCGACATCCGCGAGCGCGCGGGCGCCCTCGCGGTGCGCCTGGGTGTCGGCGCCGCCGTGCTCGCGGTCGGGTTCCTGACCTGGACGTTGAGCATCCGCTCCAGCGCGGCCGCCGTCGTGCTCGCCGTCGGCGCGGCCCTCGCCCTGCTCGGTGGCCTCGCCGCCGCCAAGGTACGCCGGGAGGGCTGGGCGTTCACCGGCACCGCCGTGGCGATCGGCCTGGCCGTGGCGACCCTGTTCGCGGCGCTGTTCCCGAACGTGCTGCCCTCCACCCTGGACGCGGCCGGCACGCTGACGGCCACCAACGCCGCCTCCACCCCGTACACCCTGAAGATCATGACCTGGGTGGCGGTGATCTTCACGCCGGTGGTGCTTGCCTACCAGGGGTGGACGTACTGGGTGTTCCGCAAGCGCATCGGCGTGGCCAACATCCCGCAGCACTGACCGGCGGGCGGGGTCGCACGGTGCCCAGGAGCGAGAGGCCGCTGGAAAGATCGTCGCCATGTGGAGCCGGGATCTCGACGTACTGGTGCCGATGTGGCAGGGCGCGGATGACCTCCGGGTGTGCGAGGGCCCGGCCGCGCTGGCCGCCCTCACCGTGCCGGGGACGCGGCGGGTCACGGTGCCGGTGCCGGCCGGCGGATCGGAGCGCGAGGGCGGTGTCCGGCACCGGGCTGCGGTTGTCGACGCGCACCGTGACGTGCTCGCGCGGCACCGTCCGCGGCGGCTGCTGACCCTGGGTGGGGACTGCGCGGTCGAGGTCGCGTCGGTGGCCCACCTCGCGGGTCGGTACGCGCAACGGCTGTTCGTGCTGTGGATCGACGCGCACGGCGACCTCAACACGCCCGCGAGCTCGCCGAGCGCAACCGCGCACGGCATGCCCCTGCGGCTGCTGCTCGACGACGACGCGCAGGGCGTGCTGCCGGCGCCCCGCTGCCTCTCGCCGGGGCAGGTCGCCCTGGTGGGGGTCCGGGACCTCGACCCCGTCGAGGTCGAGTACGTGCACCGGCACGACCTGACGGTGGTGGACGCCCCGACGCTGGGCGCGCAGCCGACCCGGCTGGCCGCGCTGCCCCCGCCCGGCGCCGCGGTGTACGTGCACCTCGACCTGGACGTGCTGGACCCGTCCGCGTTGCCGGCCGTGGCCGTCCCCACCCCCGGTGGCGTGACAGCCGCCGCGCTGGCGCGGTCGCTGACCGCGCTGCGCGCCCACCACGAGGTGATCGGAGTGGGAATCACCGAGTACGTTCCGCAGCTCGCGCACGACCGGCAGGCGCTCATCGAGGTGCTGGACGCACTCGGGCTGACCGATGCGCTTGCCTGATCCGGTCCACGCGGGCACGGCTCGGACACCGAACACGCGGCCCCGGCCAGCCGGCATCGCACCCGCCAGAAAATCGGCGGTCGGCGCGGATCCGGCCCGCTAGGGTGTGCCGATGCCCGACGCCGTGCACGTTCGTGAGCTCACCACCGACGACCTCGACGCCGCCTGGGAGTTGGGGCGGTTCGCGTTCGGCTCCAACCCGCAGCGGCCCGCGCACGCGAGCGTCGAGGTGCCCGGCATGATCCGCTACGGCGCGTTCGACGGCAGCGGTCGGCTCGTCGGCAAGGCCGTCGACCTGCACCACGACCAGTGGTGGTCCGGGCGGGCGGTCCCGGCGGCCGACGTCGGCGGTGTGGCGGTCGCACCCGAGTCCCGCGGCCGGGGGGTGGCCCGTGCCCTGCTCACCGCTCTGCTGGGCGGCGCCCACGAGCGCGGCGCGGCGGTCAGCGCCCTGTACCCGACCGTCGCCGCCCCCTACCGCTCCTGCGGCTGGGAGGCCGCCGGCGTGCTGCGCACCGTCGACCTGAGCACCGTCGCGCTGCCCCGGCGCCGGCCCGCCGCGCACCTGAGCGTACGGGCCGGCACGCCCGCCGACCTGGACGCCGTCGCCGACCTGTACGAGCGGGTCTCCCGCCACCGCAACGGCATGCTCACCCGCCAGGGCGCGCTGTTCGACCACTTCAACGCCAAGGGAGACCTGCCCGGCGACGGTCTCACCCTCGTCGAGGCCGACGGCGACCTGGTCGGCTACGCCACCTGGCAGCGGGGCCGCGGCTACGGCGCCGATTCGGTGCTCACCGTCGACGAGGTGCTGGCCGTCACCGCCGACGCGGCCCGGGAACTCGTTGGTGTGCTGGGCAGTTGGGCCAGCGTCGCGCCGACGCTGCGGCTGTGCCCGCTCGACGGCGACGTCGTCAGCGCCCACCTGCCGCTGGAGGCGGCCCGCGACCACGCGCGGGACCTGTGGATGCACCGGCCGGTGGACGTGGCCCGGGCGGTGAGCGCGCGTGGCTGGCCCGTGCACGCCCGGGGCGCCGTCGACTTCCACCTCACCGATCCGCTCGCCGACTGGAACACCGGCGCCTGGCGGTTGGCTGTCGCCGACGGCGCCGCCGAGCTGACCCGGATCAGCGGCGAGGCGGACCTGCGGCTGGACGTGCGCGGTTTCGCGCTGCTCTACGCCGGGGCGGCCCGCGCCCGCTCGGTCGCGCAGGCCGGCCTGCTGGACTGTGCCGGTGACGCGGACCCGTCCGCCCTGGACCTGTTGGGCACCGGCGGCCCGGCACAACTGCTCGACTACTTCTGACGGCCCGTGCGGCGTGCGCTCGGGCAAGGACCGTCCCCGGCGGGGACGGGTGGCCGTCCGCCTCGCCGCTAAGGTGTGCCGGTGGAAATCCTGGCTCGTGTCCGGTCTGGAGCGACGGTGCAGCGGCTGCTGTCCCATCCGCGCCTTCCGTTGGTGGCGGCTTGGGACGACGACCGTCCGGCGATCCGGATCTGGGAGTACGGGGACGGACATCTGCGGGAGTGCGGAGCCCTCGGCGTGGGTTCGGCCGTCTACGTCGAGGACATCGGCTATGAACGGTTCGAGCGGACACCCTCCGCCGGCACCGCCGAGGCGTCGGTTGTCGACATGGACCAACTCGACCTCACCGACGGGACGCGGGTCTGGCAGTCGGGCGACCTGAACGCGGTCAGTGAAACCTCCGCGACCGACCTGTCCTGGCTGAAGATCCGGGCGGCCACGAACCGACTCACCTGAGCCCCTGTCGGTTCAGGCGACGCCCGTCAGTTCGTTGTTGGCCCGCTCGGTGATGAGCGAGAGGACGCGGGCGGCCGCGTCGGCCTCGGCGGGCGGGATGTCTCCGTACAGCCGGGCGGTGATGCCCTCGACGGCGTCGGCGATGTGGGCCTGGGTGGCGTGGCCGGCGTCGGTGAGCCGTACCTGCGGCTCGGCGGTGTCGTCGAGCCGCGCCAGGTCGGCGTCGACGAGGCCGGTGATCATCTCGTGCACGGCCGACTCGTCGACCTTGCGGGTGCTGGTGATGCGCTGCACGAGACGCGTGCGGGCGACGGGGCCGGCGGCGAGGGCGTTGAGGGTGAGGACCTGGCCGAAGTCGACGCCCAGGGGCGCGACGGCGCGTTCGAGCAGGGCCCGGGTGGCGAAGTGGGCCTGACCGATGACCTGACCGTTGAGAGTGGACACGATGCCTCCTTCAGAAACGTTGGCTACACCAACGTTGGTAGAACCAACGTAACACGGTTTGTGGGTCACGCCAACGATTACTGTTAGGCTGCCGCCATGGACGCCACCGCCCCGCAGTCACCCGCCGGGCTGCGGACCACCCCGAGTTGGCTGCTCAACCAGGCCGCCACCCACGCCGGACGACTCATCAGCGCCGGCTTCGCCGCGCACGACCTGCGCGGCTACCACTACCGGCTGCTCGCCGCACTGGCCGAGAGCGGACCCGCGAGCCAGGCCGACCTGGGACGTCGCTGCGCCATCGACCGCAGCGACGTCGTGGCCGCCGTCAACGACCTGACCGGTCGGGGACTCGTGGTACGCGCCCCCGACCCGGCCGACCGTCGCCGCAACGTCATCAGCCTCACCGAGGCCGGCGCCGACGAGGCCCACCGGATGGCCGACACCGTCGCCCGCGTGCAGGACGACCTGCTCGCACCCCTGTCGAGCGCCGAACGCGACCAGCTGACCCGCCTGCTCACCCGACTGCTCGAGCACCACAGCGGCCACTGACGCCGACACCGCCACGGCGGGCCCACCCCACCGGGGCAGACCCGCCGCGACCAGCGAAAACCCGACGCGCGCAGCGCTCAGCGGGCCTCGCGCAGCTCCGCGAGCCGGGCCTCGATCTCGGCCAGCTCCGCGCGCAGCTTCTCCGCCTGCTGCTCGGCCTCGGCCCGCTCGGTGCCGAGGATCTGCTCCACCGCCTCCTGCACACCGGGCACGTCGACAAGCGCCACCATCTTCAACGCCTCGGCCGGCTTCACCACGTACGGCTTCGCGAGGGCCTTGCTGCCCTGCTGCGCGGCGACGGTCCACTCGCCGTCGGCGTACGCCAGAGTGACCGTGAGACCGGCGGGGCTCTTCGGCTTGGCGGCCTTGACCACCCGCCGGGCCGGCGTCGCCTTCTCCGTCTGCTCCACCTTCGGCTCCTCCTGTCGCGGCGCGGGCACCCGCGGCGTGTCCAACACGAACTCCGGCGCGGCCACCGCCGCCGGCTCCGGCTCGGGCTCCGGTTTCGGCTCCGCCACCCGACGACCCGCGCCCTTGGGCGCCACCGCCAGGTCGGCGGGGGAGAACGGCAACTCGTCGCGGCCGAAACGCACCACCACGAACTCGTCGGACACCTCGGGATCGGTCAGCTCGACCACCTGGCCGACCTGACCGGCGATCTGCCCCGCCGACGCGGTGAACACCACCCGCGGCTTACGACCGGCCGCCAACGCCTCCCGGATGCTCTGCACCTCGTCAGTGGACAAACCCTGGCCGGCATCCATCACAACCCTCTTCCGTACACCTGTTTGATTGCTGTCTTGATACCAGTCGGCTGCGACAGCCGCCGCAAGGGGGTTCAGCCGCCCAGCGCCCGCAGCGCCCGGTCCGCGTGGTCGTTCATGCTGACCTCACTGTGGATCACCTCGATGACCCGCCGGTCGGCGCCGATGACGAACGTCATCCGCTTCGTGCTCAGCGGCCCCAGCGGCACCCGCCGCTTGACCCCGAACGCCTGCGCCACCGTCCCGTCGGCATCCGACAGCAACGGATAATCGAAACCGTGCAGCGTCGAGAACTCCGCCTGCTTCGCCACCGGATCACGGCTGATGCCCACCCGCGACGCGCCCAACGCCGTGAACTCCGCGCCCAGGTCCCGGAAGTGACAGCTCTCCGCCGTGCACCCCCGGGTCATCGCCGCCGGGTAGAAGAACAGCACCACCGGCCCGGTCGCCAGGAACTCCGACAGCCGCCGCGGCGTGCCCGTCTCATCCGGCAGCTCGAAGTCCTGCACCACATCGCCGACACCCACACCCGCCACCGCGCACCTCCGTTGTCCGATCGAACGCGCGGTGAGCGTAAGCGATCACACCCAGAGCGCCATCACCTCGTCGGCCACCGTCGCCGCCTGCGCCCACCCGGCCCGCGCCGCGCCGGCCCGCCGCGCCGGGTCCAGCACGTTGCGGCCGATCGCCGTACGCGCCGCCGCGTCCGGCGTCACCACCACCACCTGCGACCCGGCCGCCCGCAGCTCGGCCACCTGCGCCGCCAACCGTGGCATCGGCCCGAACGCCGCCGACGTCGGCGCGAGCACCAGCACCCGCCGCGCGCCCGCCGCCAGGTCCGCGTTCACCGACGAGCGCATCCCACCGTCGACGAAACGACGCGCCCCGATCGTCACCGGCGGCCACACCCCGGGCACCGCGCAGCTCGCACCCACCGCGTCCACCAACGACACCCCGTCGGCGCCGTCGAACACCACGAACTCACCCGACGCCGCGTCGACCGCTGTCACCAGCAGCCGCCGCGCCGGCCACTCCCGCGCCGGCAACCGCGCCTCGATCACCGCCCGCCGCGACGCCTCCGACGGGGTACGCGCCGCCACCGCCATCGCCCCGATACGCGCCCTCGACCGCACCGCGTCCCGCGTACGACCACCGGCCCACACCAGCCGCGCCACCGCCAGAAACCCCAGCCGCGCCGCCAGCTCACCCGTCGGCGGGGCCAACTGCTCCTCGTACAACCGCCGCAGCGGCACCCCGGAGCGCACCTGCGCGCCGACCACCGAACCCGCCGACGTGCCCACCACCAGATCGGCCTCGGTGAGGGCCGCACCCCGCTCGGCCAACCCGGCCAGCAGGCCCAACTCCCACGCCACCCCGGTCACCCCGCCACCGCCGAGCACCAACGCCCGCCGCATGTGACCCTCCTCTCGACGATCGACCCGCGCCGGTCACGGTAGCGTCGGCTCACCCCACCCGACAGCCCCGGAGGCATCGTGGCACCACCCGTCACCGTCATCACCGGCGGCGGTCGCGGCATCGGCGCGGCCACCGCCCGCCGACTCGCCGCCGCCGGGCACCACCTCGCCCTGTGCTACCGCCGCGACCACGCCGCCGCCGAGACCGTCCTGGCCGACCTGCACGCCGCCGGCGCGCAGGCCATCGCGGTACGCGCCGACACCACCGACCCCGACCAGGTCGCCGCCCTGTTCGACGCCGCCGCGCAACTCGGCCCGCTCACCGGGCTGGTCAACAACGCCGGCGTCACCAGCCCCATCGGCCCGTTCACCGAGCTGCGCGTCGACGACCTGCGCCGGGTCGTCGACATCAACCTCATCGGGTACGTCCTCAGCGCGCAACAGGCCGCCCGCCGCCTCACCGACGGCGGCGCCATCGTCAACGTGTCCTCGGCCGCCGCGACCCTCGGCAGCCCGGGGGAGTACGTGCACTACGCCGCCGTGAAGGCCGCCACCGACACCCTCACCGTGGGCCTGGCCAAGGAACTCGCCCCGCGCGGCATCCGGGTCAACGGCGTCGCCCCCGGCATCGTGCGCACCGACATCCACGCCGACTCCGGCGTACCCGACCGCGCCGACCGCGCCGCCGGCCGCATCCCATTGGGTCGCGCCGGCGAACCCGACGAGGTCGCCGCCGCCATCGCCTGGCTGCTCAGCCCGGACGCCTCCTACGCCACCGGCACCGTCCTGCGCGTCTCCGGCGGCCTGTGAGCCGGGGCGCGCGGCGCCCCGGCTCACACCTCAGTGAGTGAACAGCTTCGCCGCCGTGATCACCGTCTGCACGACCCCGTAGCCGAGCAGCACCGCCACCACCAGCCAGGAAATCCACAACCGGGCCTGCTGCCCGTGCCGACCGTCGTCACTCATCGCGTACCACTCCTCTCGACCGTCGTGTCGTCGTCCACGCCCTGCTCCGCCGCTGGTTCGTGGTAGCGCTGCGGCACCGGCCGCACCAGCAGGTTCGCCACGAAGCCCACCGCGAGGACACCCACCATCGTGAACAGCGCCGGCCGGTACGCCGCCGCCGTCAACGTGCCCGGCTTGCCCTGCGCGTCGAGGAACCCGTTCACGATCAGCGGCCCCGCGATCCCCGCCGCCGACCAGGCGGTCAGCAGCCGCCCGTGGATCGCACCCACCTGGTACGTCCCGAACAGGTCCCGCAGGTACGCCGGCACGGTCGCGAACCCGCCGCCGTAGAACGACAGGATCACGCACGCGAACAGCACGAACAGCGCCGTCGCCGTCTGCCCGAACACGGCCAGCAGCGCGTACAGCACCATGCCCACACCCAGGTACACCAGGTAGATCGGCTTGCGGCCGATCACGTCCGACGTCGACGACCAGACGAACCGGCCCGCCATGTTGAACAGCGACAGCAGACCCACGAACCCGCCGGCCGCCGCCACCGACACCGCCGACGTCCCGTTGTCCCGGAAGAAGTCCTGAATCATCGGACTGGCCTGCTCCAGGATGCCGATCCCGGCCGTGACGTTGCAGAACAGCACCACCCACAGCAGCCAGAACGAGCGGGTCTTCACCGCGTTGGCCGCCGACACGTTCGCCGTGGTCACCAGCGGCTTCGCCGCCACCGCCGCCGGGTCGAAGCCGGCCGGACGCCACCCGTCGGCCGGCACCCGCACGTTCGCCACCCCGAACATCATGATCACGAAGTAGCCCAGGCCGAGCGTCACGAACAGCCACACCAGCGCGCTGCCCGACGCCGTCGAGCCCGCGTTGGACGGGTCGTAACCGGGGTCGTAGAACGACAGGAGCTGACGCGACAGGGGAGAGGCCACCATCGCGCCACCACCGAACCCCATGATCGCCAGACCGGTGGCCAGACCCGGCCGGTCCGGGAACCACTTGATCAGCGTCGAGACGGGGGAGATGTACCCGATGCCCAGACCGATGCCGCCGAGCAGGCCGTAGCCCAGGTACAGCAGCCACAGCTGCTTCGTGGCGATGCCCAGCGACCCGACCAGAAAGCCCGTCGCCCAGAAACAGGCCGAGACGAACATGGCCTTACGCGGCCCGTTCGCCTCCACCCACGTCCCCGCCACCGCCGCGGACAACCCCAGCATCACGATCGCGATGCTGAAGATCACCCCGATCGCGGTCTGACCGGTGTCGAAGTGGGCGATCAACGAGTTCTTGTAGACGCTTGTGGCGTAAACCTGGCCGATGCAGAGATGGATGGCCAACGCCGCCGGGGGAATGAGCCACCGGCTGTAGCCGGGCGGCGCGACGGTGTGCCGACGATCGAGTGCGGAAAGCATGCGCTGCTTCCTCTCCGAAGAGGACGTGAGACACCCCCACATGCCCACACCCCACGCCCGCGGCAAACCTCACCGTCGCCGGACGGTCCCTCCGGTGAGCTGAGCGGTCACTCAGCCCCTCCCTGCCGGCTACCCCAGGTCGGGCACGTGCCAGCCGCCGGCCAACGCGTCGGCCTCCGCCGGACCCCAACTACCCCTGTCGTACGGCCGCACCGGGGTCGCCAGATCCAGGATCGGCTCGACGATGCGCCACTCCTGCCGAATCGTCTCCGCCCGCGCGAACCGCAGATGCTGCCCGTCCATCGCATCGTCGAGCAACCGCTCGTACGCCTCCTGACGGCGACCCAGCGCCGCCCCGAAGTCCACCGACAGGTCGACCGGACGGCTCGCCACCTCCGCACCCGGGCTCTTCGCCTGAATCGACATCGTGATGCCGTCCCCACGACCCAGCCGGAACCGCAGCAGATTCGCCGGCGCCGCCGCCCCACCCGCGGCAGGGATCAACGCACGCTGCGGCTGCTTGAACTCGATTACCACCTCGGTCGCCGTCCCCGCCAGGGACTTGCCCGTCCGCAGATAGAACGGCACACCCGCCCAGCGGGGAGAGTCGACAGTCAACCGGGTCGCCACGAACGTCTCCGTGTTCGAATCCGGCGCGACACCCGGCTCGTCGCGGTAGCCCGCGTACTGCCCCCGCACCGTGAACTCCGGCGACAACGCCTCGATCTGCCGCAGAACCGCGGCCTCCGCCTCACGAAACGCGTCCATGTCGTCACCCGCTGGCGCGTCCATCGCGATCAACGCGACCACCTGGAGAATGTGGTTCTGCAACACGTCACGGGTCGCGCCCACGGTGTCATAGAACCCGGCACGACCCTGCGTGCCAAAACCCTCGGCCAGAGTGACCTGCACGTTGTCGATGTGCTCGCTGTTCCACAACGGCTCGAACAGCCGATTGGCGAACCGGAACGCGTACAGACTCTCCACGGCCTCCTTGCCCAGGTAGTGGTCGATCCGGAACACCCGCGTCGGATCGAAGGCCCCCCGCAACGTCCGATCCAACTCCGCGGACGACGCCAGGTCACGCCCGAACGGCTTCTCCACGATCACCCGACCACGATCGGCCAGCCCGACCGCCGCCAGCCCCCGCACGACCGCACCGAACACCATCGGCGGAATCGCCAGATAGAAGACCGGACGCTCGGCGTCGCGCAGACGCTCCGCCAGCCGCTCGTACGTCACCGGGTCCGCGTAGTCGCCCGAGATCATCGACAGGTTGCCCGCCAGGGCGTCGAACGCCTCGTCGTCCACCTCGTCACTCGCCTCGGCCACCGACTTGCGGGCGGTCGCGATCAACTGCTGATCGTCCCAGGGGGAGCGGGCCACCCCGATCACCGGGACATCGAGCCGACCACGTCGGGTCAACTCGTACAGCGCCGGAAACAGCTTCTTCGAGACGAGATCACCTGTCACGCCGAACAGCACTACCGCGTCTGAGCGCACGTGCATGGCACTTCCATCCGATCATGTGGAAACCTGATCTTCCGAACGGACAACCGCGAGCCCACAGGAGGAATTCCCCGGCAACGACACACGTGAGGTCGGCGACAGCGACGGCGCACACCCTGAGAAGTCCACCGATCAGGGTGTGACGCGGGCGACACCCAACCCTGATCGACAAATCTCGATCATCCTAAGGCCCGCCAACCCCGACGTTCCACCCCCTCCCGCGTATCCGCCACGACCGAAGACGGGCAGCAACGCTCCGCGCGACAGGGGAGGACCCCCGAATGAACCTGGCAGTCGACCGATCCGCCGCAGCCGACCCCGAGGTGGTGTGCCTGCCGATGTTCGGCATGACCCGCACCGCCACGGCCACCGCCTTCAGCCCCGCCCTCGCCGGCGCCGACCTGCGCGCGACATACCTGGACCTGCCCGGCCACGGCGACAGCCCCGCCACCTGCCCACCCACCTCCCAGGCCCTGCTGGACACCGTCTGCGCATGGCTCGACCACCACGTCGACGCACCGGTCCTGCTCGCCGGCGCCTCCTACGGCGCCTACCTCGCCGCCGGCATCGCCCGCCAACGCCCCGACCTGGTCCGCGGCCTGCTCCTCGTCTGCCCCGGAATCACCATCGCACCGGCCAGCCGCACCCTGCCCGACCACCGCCCACCCCCGGGACCCGCCGGCTGGCTCGACAACGCCCCCACCGAACTGCGCACCCACCTCGACACCGCGCTCGGCCACCGCACCCCGGCCGTCGTCGCCACCGTGCTCGCCGCCCTGCACGCCGGCGGCCCCGGCGACGACACCTTCCTCCAGACACTGCGCACCGACCCCGGGTACGCGCTACCCGACGAGGCCACCGACACCCCCTACGACGGCCCCGTCAGCGTCCTCACCGGCCGCCAGGACGGCATCGTCGGCTACACCGACCAGTTCCACGCCATGCGGCGCTACCCCCGAGGCACCTTCACCACGATCGACGCCGCCGGGCACTACCTGCCCTTCGAACAACCAGCACTGCTGCGCGCGCTCACCCAGGACTGGCTACGCCGGACGCTGACCTCGCCCATGCCACGGCACACGACGGCGCAGCTCCTGCGCGACAATGGCCGGCATGGCTGACCTGAGCGACACGAAAGCCGCGCTGCACTACTACCTGCGGCGGACGCGCGACGACCTCATCTGGAAGCTCGACGGTCTGAGCGAACGCGAGGCCAGAACACCCCGCACCGTGACCGGCAACAACCTGCTCGGCATCGTCAAACACTGCCTCAACGTCGAAGCCGGCTATTTCGGGCCCACCTTCGGCCGCCAGTTCCCGACGCCCGAGGAACTCGTTCCGCTGGAGGCATTCGACGATGACCCGCAGGCCGACTGGTACGCGCGCGAGGACGAGACGAAGGACGGCCTGATCGACCTGTACCGCCGGGTCGCGCTGTTCGCGGACGAGACGATCGACCAGCTGCCGCTCGACGCGCCCGGGCAGGTGCCCTGGTGGCGGCCAGGGCACCAGGACGTGACCCTGGACCGGATCATCATGCACGTGACCGGCGACCTCGCCCGCCACGCCGGTCAGGCGGACATCATCCGCGAGCAGCACGACGGCGGAATCGGCTGGCACCAGGACGGCACCAGCATCCCCGACGGGTACGACTGGCCGGCGTACGTCAGCAAACTGCGAAAGCTGGCCGACCACTTCGAGTGACCGACCGCGCACGGCGCCCCCGCACAGGCGATCATGGCCGATCCGGGCTGGGGGAGAGGCGACGCGGAAACGGGCAGTGCCCGGCCGACGAGAACCCTCGCCGACCGGGCACTCTCGCGGCTGCGGTCAGCTGCCGGCACCCAGGTTCTTCAACCCCTGCAGCATCTCGGCGAAGTCGCTGGTCTCCGCCGCCGGCGGCGTCTCGATGGTCACCGCCTTGCCGTAGTCGGTGTAGTCGACCACCATGTCGCCCATCGCGCCCATGACGGTGCCCGCACGGCGCGGCCGGTACTGCTCGTCGACCCAGAGGTCGACCTTGATCTCCTTGACGCCCGCCGCGGCGAACTGCTTCTCGACGCCGGCCCGCAGCTTGGCGTCCACCTGAGCCAGTTGCGTCGCCACCGGAGTGGTGACGGTGTAGTGGACGGTACGCGCCCCGTTCACCGTCTCCGCACCGATGACCGTCACGCCCTCGGCGGCGAGCAGCGTCTTGACCTGCTTGGTCGGGTCGATGTCCTCGAACTGCTTGCTGAAGTCCATCCCCGCCTGCTGGCCGACGCTGGTCATGTCCATCTTCATCCAGCGCTTACCGCCCATGCTCGCGCGGTCCTTCGTCGGCACCTCGACGTAGATCACGGTGCCGATCAACCGGATGGTGGTCGTGTCGCCGTCCGGGTCCGCCGTCGTCATCTCGGCCTTGACCGGGTCACCCAGGTCCATGACACCCTGCATGGAGATCTTCTCGCCGCCGACCGTGCCCGTCATCGTCATCGTCACCGAGTCGCTCTTGTCGGTGACGTCCATCGTCTTCTGCAGCGATCCCTTGAGGTCGCTGGCGAGCAGCTCAAGGACGCTGGGCTGCTTCGGCGCCTCGGACGAGCCGGACGCCACGCCGCAGGCTGAGGCGCTGAGTGCGGTGATCGCCGAGAGCGTCACCACCGCGGTCTTCTTCCACAGTGACACGTGTGCTTCTTTCCCCGAAGGATGCTGGGAATCTCCCCAGTAGATCGACGACACGCTAGCCCACCCGGTCGACTCCCGGGTGCCGCCCAAACACCTTCGATAATGCACATTATGTAAAGTAAGCCGATTCGGGGGCCCCCTCGACAGCGGGCAGTCGCGGGTCATGCCCGGCACGACACGTGCCTCTCGATCAGCGCGACTCGTTGCGACACCGGTCCGGCCGGCACGTGGACCAGGTGGTGCCCGTACGCCTCGTACACCTGCTCGTACACGCGGGCGAAGGCCAGCGCATCGGCGTGCGGCGATGGTGGCGTCTATCTGGCGGCGGCTCTGCAGGGCGATCACGGCGTCGGCGAAGTCGGGTTCGTGCCACGGCTCGGCGCACCCCTGCGCCTGGCGCTCGGCGATGATGTCGGTGGCGGCCTCTCGGACCGTGACGTGTCCCCTGTGGCGGAGTGCCTCCAGCAGGGTCGTCTTGCCGGCGCCGGGTGCTCCGGTCAGGACATACCGCGGTGGTTCGCGCATGTTCTCGCTCCTCTCCCCCCGCTTCCCGGGAACGTGAAAATGCTGCATAATATCCCTTATGCATGACAAAAAGGACGAATCGCTCGGGGTGCTGATCGAGGAGTTCCTGACCGCCCGCGCGACCCGCAAGCCCTCCCCCCACACCCTGGCGGCCTACCGGCGAGACCTGTACACGGTGGCCGCCCTGGTCGCCGAGGGTGACACCACTCCCCTCCCCCTGGACGCGCTGTCGATCACCGACCTCTCCCCCCGCGTCATGCGGGCGGCGTTCGCCCGGTTCGCCGCGCCCCGGGCGCCCGCGTCGGTGCACCGGGCCTGGTCCACCTGGAACAGTTTCTTCACGTTCCTGGTCGCCGATCAGGTGGTGGCGGGCAATCCGATGCCGGCGGTGGGCCGTCCCCGGGCGCTACTCCCCCAGCCGAAACCGCTGCGGGGCGCGGACACCCCCGAGGTGCTGCTCGCGTCGGTCGCCCGCGACGACGGACGGCAGCGCGACCCGTGGCCGGAGCGGGACGTGGCGGTGCTGGCGGTGGCGCTGTGCGCGGGGCTGCGCCTGTCGGAGCTGCTAGCGCTGCGGGTCGGTTCGCTGGCGGGTCGGCCGGGTGAGCGGCGGATCGAGGTGATCGGCAAGGGCGGGCGGCCACGCGTGGTGCCGATCGAGGCGGACCTGGATCGGGTGCTGCGGGACTACCTGGACAGTCGCGGGCGCCGTTTCGGGTCGCGGTCGGTACGTCCCGACTCGGCGTTGCTGGTGGACCGGCGCGGTGAGCCGCTGCGCCGTGGTGGTCTGCAGTATCTGGTGGAGTCGTGTTATCGGCGGGCGGGCATCGGTGACCGGGTGCCGCGTGGGGCGCGGCTGCACGCGTTGCGGCACACGTTCGCGACCCGGTTGGCGGAGGACGGGGCGAGCGCGGCGGAGATCATGCGGTTGCTGGGGCACGCGTCGTTGGCGTCGTCGCAGACGTACATCGAGGTGACGGCCGGGCAGCAGCGTGACGCGGTGCGGGCCAACCGCACCAATCGCGCGTTGGCTGCTCTGGTCGGGTTGGACCAGGACTGAGCGGGGTCAGTGTGCGCGGTGGCCGGTGCCGTCGGCGGTGACGGGAAGGGGGCCGAGGACGGCGTTGATGATGTGGATGCGGGCGTTGGTGGCCTGGTAGTCGGCGCAGACGGTGTCGGCCCGGTCGGCGAGGCGGGTGGTGGCTCCGGTACGGGTGACGGTGATGGTGGCGCCGTCGATTGTGGTGGTCGAGCCGGCGGTGGCGAGGTCGCCGATCGGGTGGGCTCCGGTGCTGAGGTGGGCCTTGAGCAGGGTGCGGAGCTGGTCGGTGTGGTGGGTCATGAGGTCGTCCCAGTTGTCCTCGGAGAACGTGGCGGCGAAGGCGTCGTCGGTGGGTGCGAGGACGGTGACGGCGGTGCCGGCGGGGAGGTCGGTGAGGACGCCGCTGGTGCGCAGAGCCGCTTCGAACGTGGTGAGGGTGGGGATCCAGCGCAGTGCCTCATCGACGGGTTGACCGGCGAGGAAGGTCGGGTTGCCGGGGTCGGTGCCGGTGGGCAGGGCGGCGCAGAGGGGTCCGGTGACCTGGGGTGTGGTGGCGGCTGACGCGTCCTGGGCGCGAGGTGTGGTGCCGGTGCAGGCGGCGAGCAGCAGCAGTGTCGGCGCGAGGAGGAGGAGCCTTCGCGGTCGGGGGTGTCGCGCTGCGGTGGCGGGGTGCGACACGACGGCCTCCACGGGTTCGGGGTGGACCGGCGGCGCGGGCGTGGGGCCCGCGCCGCCGGTGCGGCTAGTTGGCGTTCAGAGTGCCGCGCACTGGGTGGTGCGGGGGCCGTGCACGGTGTTGGCGATGCCGAGGTTGGTCGGCGTGGGGTTGTTGCCGGTGCAGGTGAGAGGGCCGCGGATGGTGGAGCCGGCCAGCAGTGGGATGTCGGTGCCGGTGGTGTTGCCGGTCAGGCTGACCGGGCCGGCGACGGTGACGTCGATGATGGAGACCGCGTCGGTGGTGTTGGCGATCTGGACGGGGCCGTTGACGGTGCTGTCGGCGAGCAGGACGCCGGCGGCGCCGCTGGCGGTGACCGGGCCGCTGATGGTGGTGCCGGTGGTGACGAGTGCCGCGCCGGCGCGGACGGTGACCGGCCCGTTGACGGTGGCGTTGGCGGCGCAGGTGAAGCCGGTGACGACCAGGGGTCCGTTGCGTCGGCCGGTGAGGGTCGGGTAGACGCGTTCGCCGTCGGTCAGCTTCTCCACGCCCAACGGGTCGAGCAGCAGTGGGATGAGGCCGCGTTCGGGCTGGTTGAGGGGGACGTACCAGCCGTCCGTGGTCTTGATGACCTTCCAGCCGTGGGCGGCGATGCGCTGGGCGACGGTGGTGCCGACGCCGCCGGGTCCGTCGGTGCGCGGGCCGTTGTACTGGGCGTCGGTGAGCTTGTAGGCGCACGGCGCGTTGTCGAGGATCAGGTTGGCCGGGGGCGCGTCCAGGGGCGGCGGGCTGTCGCCCGGGTGGGGTGCGGGGTGGGCGGGGATGGGGCGGGAGCCGCGGAAGACGAGGCGGCCGGTGTTGGCGGCCTGGATCTCGATGGCCTCGGCGCGGGAGGTGAGGATGTCGCCGCGGTCGGTGCGGTGGTAGTCGAGGAACTGCTGGAACGTCCAGAGGGCGGAGTAGGTCTTGCGGCGCCGGTTGTTGGCGGTGTTGCCCTCGTCGGGTCGGGTCTGGCCGCCGGAGCTGCGCAGCTCCAGCAGGGAGTTGGTGACGTTCTTGAGGCCGAGGGTGTTGCGCAGGATGGTTTCCTCGCTGAGGCCGACGTTGCCGCCGCCTTCGCAGCCGTAGGGGCAGGGCCACCAGCCGGCTTCGGCGCCCTTGGCGTACATGTGGCCTTCGATCATGTCCTGGGACTGGTCGAAGATGGGCTGGGCGACGTTCTGGTGCCGGGGCGGCAGCATGGGCAGGTCGCCGGCGCGGGAGTTGCCGAACTCGTGGCCGTCGTAGCCGGCGACGGGTCGGTAGTCGCGGACCATCGTGATGTACGCGGCGGTTTCGGGTTGGCGGATCAGGGAGTAGTCGCGGTTGAGGTCCTGGCCGGTGGAGTTGCCGCGGGTGTTGGCGGCGCGGCCGTCTCCGTTGATGGTGGGGACGATCAGGACGGTGGTGTGGCTGAGCAGGTCGGTGATGCGGGGGTCGGTGCTGAAGGCGAGTTGCCGGGCCATGATGAGGCAGGCTTCGCGGTCGCCGGGTTCGTTGCCGTGCACGTTGCAGTTGATGGCCACGGGTGCGGTGGCGGCGACGGCTGCGGGGGTGGCGGCCGGGGTGGGATGTCCGATGACCAGCATGTTGATGGGCCGGTTCTGGACGGTGCGGCCGAGTTCGACGACGCGTACCCGGTCGCTGAGGGCGTCGATGGCGGCGGTGTAGGCGTACTCGTCGGTGTCGCTGGTGTACTGCGCGGCGTGGGTGGTCTCCCACTGGGTGCGCAGCTGTTGGCCGGGGGTGTCGGGGTTGCCCCAGGGTGCGGTGGTGGTGGCGGTGACGGGGTCGGAGTAGGGCTGTTCAGTGGTGCCGGTGCGGGCGCGGACGCGCCACTGGAAGCTGTCGCCGGGGTTGAATCCGGAGTCGGCGAAGGTGGGCGCCTGCTGGTTGATCTGGCGGTTGGGGCGCCAGACGCCGACGATTGTCGGTGCGCCGGTGGGGGTGCCGTTGGTGTCGATGGCGGTGCGTTCGATCTGGTAGTCCGTGGCGCCGTCGACGGGCGTCCAGGCGAGGGTGGCGTAACCGTCGGCCTGGCGGACGGTGAGGTCGGCGACCTGGTTCGGTTGTGCGGCGCTCTGGGCGTTGGCGGGGGTGGGTGCGGTGGTGAGGGTGAGAGCGATGAGGGTTGCTGCGGCGACGAGGGTGGATCGCTGGCGTCTCATGTGGCCTCCGACTGTTTGATCGTGGCGCGACCCGCCCAGCATGATCGTCGGAGTTCGTCGATGCAATGATCTTGAGGCAATCTTGCGGCTCGGCGCTGGCTGCGTGGAGGTCGGGTCGGTCTTCAGCCGAGGTCGACCAGCAGGGGGCGGTGGTCGGAGATGGTGGACGGTGGTGCGGTGACGGCCCGTACGGGTGGGAGCTGGTTGAGGGCGTGCCGGTCGGCGAGGACGTGGTCGAGTTGGACGCGGGGCTGCCCGGAGGGGTAGGTGGGGAGTCGGCCCAGGGGGCGCCAGCCGGAGATGAACCGGGCCGGGCCGGCGGGCAGGTTGAGGTCGCCGAGCAGGACGCGGGGGCCGGGTAGCGCGCGGAGGGCGCGCACGGTCTGGCGGAGTTGGCGGGCGTTCCAGCCGGGCACGAACGACAGGTGGGTCGCGGCGGCGGTGAGGGGGCCGTGTGGGGTGTCGAGGACGGCGGCGAGGACGACGCGGGGTTCGTCGTGCAGCAGGATGAGGCCGCCGCCGGGGCCGGGGACGTAGACCGGTGAGCGGACGGGGGCGGGCTTGAGTCGGGTGACGTGCCAGCTGCGTACGGGGTGGCGGCTGATGAGGCCGATGCCGTAGCAGGGTTCGCCGTGGCCGTCGTCGTCGTGGCGCAGGGGGCGGAACTGTTCGCCGGGGGTGCCGACGACGGCGGCCGCGAAGCGGTGGTGTGGCGCGTCGAGGGCTCGGGCGGCGATGGCGGTGAGGTCGAGGTTGCCGCTGCGGTGTTGGTCGCGGTCGACCTCCTGCAGGGCGAGGACGTCGGCGTCGAGGGCGCGGACGGCGGCGGCGAGTCGGTCGGGGTTGACGAGCCCGTCGGTCAGGGATCGTCCGTGCAGCAGGTTGAAGGTGGCCAGGCGCACTCCTGCACCCTACGTCCCCGTGGCAGGGTTGCCGTGTGGTGAAGGTGCTGCTGTGTTCGATGCTGGTGTTCGTGGCGGTTGGCATGTTGGGGGTGTGGTTGCGGCGTTCGCGGGGTCGTTGACGGGTGAGGCTGGCCACTTCGGGCGTCGGTGGGTCGGGTGGGGTGGGGAGAATTGCCGCCCGTGGACGCCGTATCGCTGAGTACGTTGCTGGTCGCCGCCGCGATGGCCGGGTGGGTGGACGCCGTGGTCGGCGGTGGTGGGCTGCTGTTGTTGCCGGCGTTGCTGGTGGCCGCGCCGGGGTTGCCGGTGGCCACCGCGTTGGGCACGAACAAGTTGGCGGCGATCTTCGGTACGGCGACGGCGGCGGCGACGTACGCGCGGCGGACGAAGCTCGACTGGCGGGTGGTGGGGCCGGCGGCGGGGTTGGCGGTGGTCAGCGCGGGGGTGGGTGCGGCGCTGGCCGGGGCGGTGCCGGCGTCGGCGTACCGGCCGGTGGTGTTGGTGGTGTTGGTGGCGGTGGCGGTGTTCGTGCTGCTGCGTCCCCGGCTGGGGGTGGTGGCGGTGCCGGCGCGGCGCACGCCGGCGCGGGTCGCGGTGGCGATCGGCGTGGCCGGGTTGGGCATCGCCCTGTACGACGGGTTGATCGGTCCGGGTACGGGCACGTTCCTGGTGTTGGCGTTCACGGCGCTGATCGGTGCGGACTTCGTGCACGGGTCGGCGATGGCGAAGGTGGTCAACGCGGGCACGAACCTGGGTGCGTTGGTGGTGTTCGGGGTGACCGGGCACGTGTGGTGGTTGCTGGGCGCGGGGATGGCGGTGTGCAACATCGCGGGCGCGGTGCTGGGTGCGCGGATGGCGTTGCGCCGTGGTTCGGGTTTCGTGCGGGTGGTACTGCTGGTGGTGGTGCTGGCGTTGGTCGCGAAGTTGGGTCACGACCAGTGGGTGGCCCGCTGACGGAGGCGGGTGGGCCCGCCCTAGGCGCGGCGGCTGGGTGAGTCGAAGCGGCCGGCGCGGATCTCGCGCAGGGCCCGGCGGCGGGTGTCGCCGCGCAGGGTGTCGACGTAGAGGGTGCCGCGCAGGTGGTCGGTTTCGTGTTGCAGGGCGCGGGCGAGGAAACCGGTGCCGCTGATGGTGAGCGGTTCGCCGTGCTGGTCGACGCCGTGGGCGGTGGCGTGCAGGGCCCGTACGGTGGGGAAGTACAGCCCGGGGATGGACAGGCAGCCTTCCTCGTCGTCCTGGAGTTCGTCGGACAGTTCCAGGGTGGGGTTGATGAGGTGGCCGCGGTGTCCGTCGGCGTCGTAGACGAACACCTGGGCGCTGACGCCGATCTGCGGTGCGGCGACGCCGGCGCGGCCGGGCTCGCCGAGCAGGGTGTCCATGAGGTCGGTGACCAGGGCGCGTAGCTCGGCGTCGAAGGTGGTGACCGGCTCGCATTCGGTGCGCAGGACGGGGTCGCCGATGATCCGGATGGGCCGCATGGTCATGCGGGTCAGCGTATCGCCGTCGGTGGTGGGGTCAGCGTCCGGCCAGGGTGGCGCGGATGGGGGTGGTCTTCGCGGCGGCTTCGGCGACCTCGGCGGCGGGGTCGCTGTCCCAGGTGATGCCGCCGCCGGCCCAGGTGTGCAGCAACTCCCCGTCGGCGGCGGCGGTGCGGATGGTCAGGCCGAGGTCGACGCGGCCGGGTGCGACCCAGCCCAGCGCGCCCATGCTGGCGCCGCGGCCGACGGGTTCGAGGCCGGCGATGTGGGTCAGGGCGGCGAGTTTCGGTGCGCCGGTGACGGAGCCGCCGGGGCAGGTGGCGCGCAGCAGGTCGGCGAGGCCGAGGCCGTCGGCGGCGGCTGCCCGTACGGTCGACTCGGCCTGCCACAGGTCGCACCAGCGGCGCACGGTGAACAGGTCGTCGACGGTGACGGTGCCGGTGCGGGCGATGCGGGCGAGGTCGTTGCGTTCCAGGTCGACGATCATGATGTGTTCGGCGCGTTCCTTGGCGCTGGTGAGCAGTTCGGCGCGGCCGGCGGCGGTGGCGGGGCGGGTGCCCTTGATGGGTCGGGTGATCAGGTGCCCGTCGCGGACCTCGATGAGGGTTTCCGGGGAGGCGCAGCCGATGGCCCAGTCGTCGCCGGTGAGGACGCCGCCGTAGCGGGCGCCGGGCAGCGCGCCGAGGCGGAGCAGGGCGGGCAGCGGGTCGCCGGTGTAGGGGGCGGCGGCGTGGCCGACGAGGTTGGCCTGGTAGACGTCGCCGCGGCCGATGGCGGCGCGGATGGCGTCGACGGCGGCGGCGTGCTGCTCGGGTGTCCAGCTGTCGGTCCAGTCGCCGAGCCACCAGGGTGTCGCCGCGCGGGCGGGGGCGCATCGGGTGGGGCCGTGGTCGTAGACGACGACGGCGAGGTCGGGCAGGGCCGGGGCGGGTTCGGGCGCCGCGGTGGGGGCGCCGGCCAGGTGTGCTCCGGCGGCGGCGGACAGGTAGAGCGCGGCGCCGCAGGCCCCGGTGTCGTGGTGGGTGGGGGTGGGTCGGGTGAGGTCGCGCAGGTTCAGGCCGTGCGCGGCGAGGAACTCCTCGGCCAGGATGGCGGGGTCGCCGCCGTCGGTGCGGCGCCAGTGCAGGCGGGCGCGTTCAGCGAGCGTGTCGCGACACGCGGTGGGCGCGGCCGGCACATCGACCAGCACCTGTGGGAGCGTTTCCACGCCGTATGGTCCGACCTTCCTCATCCGTTCAGTGGATTTCCCGTACGCCAGGCCGGCACCTGCTCGATGCTGGACACTTTCGCTTGGTACTGTGCGTCACTGGTCATGTGAACCATGACACAGTGCCCCCACAGTCCGGAGAACCCGATGTGCCAGCACCAACCGACCTGCCCCTTAGCTGAAGCCACCGACCGGGAAGCCGCCCGGGTCCTCGCCTGCTTCCCTGAGCAGGGCTGGAGCCTGCTCTGCAACGGTGTCATCGTCTTCGAGGACACCGGCGAGTTGCTCCCCGACGGCAGCAGCATCGCACCGCACCGCGGCCCCGCCCGCCACGCTCTCGTGGCCTGAACGACCACCCAGAGTTACCACACCGCCGCCGTCGACCCAGGCTAGTCCCCCGGTACGGGACGTCTCCGCCCAGGTCGCGGCGCAGCCGGGGCGGCCAGAACCGCCCGCCCCGGCCCGCCGACGTCAGTCCTCGAACGCCTCCGGCGACGGGCACGAGCAGACCAGGTTCCGGTCCCCGTAGGCGCCGTCGATGCGCCGCACCGGCGGCCAGTACTTCCCCGCCCGGTCGGTCCCGCCCGGGTACGCGCCCACCGACCGCGGGTACGGGTGCGGCCACTCGTCGCCGCTGACCATCGCCGCGGTGTGCGGCGCGTTCGCCAGGGGGTTGTCCCCCGCCGGCCACTGCCCCGACCCCACCTGCTCGATCTCCGCCCGGATCGCGATCATCGCGTCGCAGAACCGGTCCAGCTCGGCCAGGTCCTCGCTCTCGGTCGGCTCCACCATCAGCGTCCCGGCGACGGGGAACGACATCGTCGGCGCGTGGAAGCCGTAGTCGATGAGCCGCTTCGCCACGTCGTCGACGCTCACGCCGGTGGCCTTCGTCAACGGCCGCAGGTCGAGGATGCACTCGTGCGCCACCAGGCCCTTGTTGCCGGCGTACAGCACGCCGAAGTGCCCGCGCAGCCGCGCCGCCACGTAGTTCGCGGCGAGGACGGCCACGCCGGTCGCCCGGGTCAGGCCCTCGGCGCCCATCATCCGCAGGTACGCCCACGGGATCGGCAGGATCCCCGCAGACCCGTACTTCGCCGCCGAGATCGCCGGGGTGGCGTCGGCGTGCGCGCCGAGCGGGTCACCGGGCAGGAACGGCGCCAGGTGCGCGCGCACCGCCACCGGACCCACACCGGGGCCACCGCCGCCGTGCGGGATGCAGAACGTCTTGTGCAGGTTCAGGTGCGACACGTCCGCGCCGAACGTGCCCGGCTTGGCGAACCCGACGAGGGCGTTGAGGTTCGCCCCGTCGACGTACACCTGACCGCCGGCGTCGTGGACCTTCGCGCACAGCGACGCGATGCCCGTCTCGTACACGCCGTGCGTCGACGGGTACGTCACCATGATCGCGGCGAGCGCGTCGCGGTGCTTGTCGATCTTCGCGTCCAGGTCGACGAGGTCGACGTTGCCGTCGTCGTCGCAGGCCACCACGACCACCCGCATGCCGGCCATCACCGCGCTGGCGGCGTTCGTGCCGTGCGCCGACGACGGGATCAGGCACACGTCGCGGTGCGTTTCACCCCGCGACGCGTGGTAGGAGCGGATGGCCAGCAGGCCGGCCAGCTCACCCTGGGAGCCGGCGTTGGGCTGCACGCTGACCGCGTCGTAGCCGGTCACCTCGGCCAGCCACGACTCCAGCTGCCCGATCATCTCCCGGTACCCGGCGGTCTGGTCGTCCGGCGCGAACGGGTGGATGTGCGCGAACTCCGCCCAGCTGACCGGCTCCATCTCGGTGGTCGCGTTCAACTTCATCGTGCACGACCCGAGGGGGATCATGCCCCGGTCCAGGGCGTAGTCGAAGTCCGACAGCCGCCGCAGGTAGCGCAGCATCGCCGTCTCCGAGTGGTGACTGCGGAACACCGGGTGGGTCAGGAAGTCCGAGGTCCGGGCCAGGCCGACGGGCAGGGCCGCGTCGGCGTCGCCGTCGAACGCGTCCACACCGAACGCCGCCCACACCGCGCGCAGGTGCGCGTCGGTGGTCGTCTCGTCGCAGGACATGCCCACCCGGTCGGCGTCGACCAGCCGCAGGTTCACCCCACGCTCGGCCGCCGCCGCGACGACAGACGCCGCGCCGCCCGGCACCCGCGCGGTGACGGTGTCGAAGAACGCGACGTCCGCGACGTCGACGCCGCCGGCGCGCAGCCCGGCCGCGAGCCGCGCCGCCATGGCGTGGGTACGCGCCGCGATGGCGCGCAGCCCGTCCGGGCCGTGGTAGACGGCGTACATGCCGGCCATCACGGCGAGCAGCACCTGCGCGGTGCAGATGTTGCTGGTCGCCTTCTCCCGCCGGATGTGCTGCTCGCGGGTCTGCAACGCCAGCCGGTACGCCGGGTTGCCGTCCGCGTCGCGGGACACCCCGACCAGGCGCCCGGGCAGCATCCGCTCCAGGCCCGAGCGGACCGCCAGGTAGCCGGCATGCGGCCCACCGAAGCCCATGGGTACGCCGAAACGCTGGGTGGTGCCGGCGGCGATGTCCGCGCCGATCTCCCCCGGCGCGCGCAGCAGCGTCAATGCCAGCAGGTCCGCGGCGACGGTCACCAGGGCCCCGACCGCGTGGGCCGCCTCGACGAGCCGCGCGTGGTCCCGCACCGCCCCGGACGCGCCCGGGTACTGCAGGTGCAGGCCGAAGAACTCCGCCGGCAACTCGTCGCGCTCGACGTCGAGGACCCGCACGTCGATGCCGAGGGGCACCGCCCGGCTGGTGATCACCGCGATGGTCTGCGGCAGGGCGTCGGCGTCGACGACGTACACCCCGCTCTTGCTCTTGGACGCGCGCCGCGCCAGGGTCATGGCCTCCGCGGCGGCGGTGCCCTCGTCGAGCATGGAGGCGTTCGCGGTGGCCAGGCCGGTCAGGTCGGTGACCATGGTCTGGAAGTTCAGCAGCGCCTCGAGGCGGCCCTGGCTGATCTCCGGCTGGTACGGCGTGTACGCCGTGTACCAGGCCGGGTCCTCCAGGACGTTGCGGCGGATCACCGCCGGGGTGTGCGTGCCGTGGTAGCCCAGGCCGATCATGGAGACGGCGACGGTGTTGCGGGCCGCGAGGGCCCGCAACTCGGCGATCGCCTCGGCCTCGGTGGCGGGATCGGGCAGGTCGAGGGTGCCGTGCCAGCGGATCACCTCGGGGATCGCGGCGTCCATCAGCTCGTCGATCGAGTCGTGCCCGACGACCTCCAGCATCCGACGCTCATCGTCGGGGCCGGGACCGATGTGACGGGTGGCGAACTGCTCTACGGACATCAGGGGCGCTCCCGGGCGAGGTCGACGGATCGGCCTCCCCCTCTGTCGCGCCCGCACAGCGCTCCACAGTGCCTGCCCACGAGGTCCTTTTGCCTGAGAGGTTCCGGGGAGGATTTGCCCCTTCGGCGCCGCCCCTGCTGCTGTCGGGCGGTCTCTCCCACGTGGGTGGTACCGGCATGGTCAACGCTACCAGCGCCGGTGTTTCCGGCAGATGTCCTACCCCTTGAACGTCACACGCCGGCCGGCGCGGCCAGCGGCGCGGCCCCGCCGACGACCCGGTCGGCCAGCACCGGCAGCAGCGCCCCCAACGGCGCGTCGACGCACACCGTGGCGTACCCGTCACCCCGGGTCGGCCCCTGGTTGACGATCGCGACCGGAATGCCGTGTTTCGCGGCGCGAATCACGAACCGGCGCCCCGACATGACCGTCAACGACGACCCGAGCACCACCACCGCCCGCGCCTGCTCCACCAGCGCGAAACACCGCGCCACCCGCTCGGGCGGCACCGTCTCGCCAAAGAACACCACGTCCGGTTTCAGCATCCCCGTCCCGCAGATCCCGCAGTCCACCGGCCGGAACCCGGCGACCTGCTCGTCGGGGAGATCCACATCACCGTCCGGGTTGACGGCGGCGACGCGGGCCACGAAGTCCGGGTTGGCCTCGCGCAGCCGCCGGTCCACCTCCTCCCGGGAGGTCAGGTTGCCGCAGTCCAGGCAGACCACCTCGTCGAGACGGCCGTGCAACTCGACCACCCGGCCGCTGCCCGCGACGCCGTGCAACCCGTCGACGTTCTGCGTGATCACCGCGTCGACCAGGCCGGCGCGTTGCAGCCGCGCCACCGCCCGGTGCCCGGCGTTCGGCGCCGCCCGCGCGATCAACCGCCACCCCAGGTGGCTGCGCGCCCAGTACCGCCGCCGGGCGAGGGGATCCCGGGTGAACGCCTGGAAGGTCATCGGGGTGTGCCGGCGGGCCACCCCACTGGGCCCCCGATAGTCCGGGATACCCGACTCGGTGGACAGGCCCGCCCCGCTGAGCACCACCACCCCACCACCGGCCACCAGCGAGGTCAACGCCTCCAGGCTCTTCGTCACCCCTTCATGCTGCCTCAGCGCACCCGCCGACGCCGAACACCCGGCAACGGTCACGTGGCGGCGGTCACGTGGCGGCGGTCACGTGGCGGCGGTCACGTGGCGGCGGTCACGTGGCGGCGGTCACGTGGCGGCGGTCACGTGGCGGTGCCGCACACCCGCGACAACCAGCCCGTCGCCGTCTACACCGCGACGACGTCGGCGACGACGCAGGCGATGTTGTCCGGCGCCCCCGCGGCCCGCGCCGCGGCGACCAGGTCCCGCACCGCGTGTTCCGGATCGGCGGCCGCGCTCAGCGTCGAGAACAGGGCGGCCCGGTCGACGACCGCCCACAGTCCGTCGGAGCACAGCAGGTACCGGTCACCGGGCAGCGCCGCCCGCAGCGCCAGGTCGGCCTCGACCTGCTGACCGCCGCCCAGCGCGCGCACCAGCAGCGCCCGCTGGGGGTGCGCGCCCGCCTCGTCGCGGTCGAGGCGGCCCTGATCCACCTGGGCCTGCACCCACGTGTGGTCCTGCGTCAACAGGGACAGCTCACCGTCGCGCAGGAGGTACGCCCGGGTGTCACCGACGTGCACCAGCGCCAGGTGGGTGCCGCTGCGCAGCAGCGCGGTCAGCGTGGTGGCCGGCTGGTGGTCGTCGGTCGCCAATTCGCGTACGACCCGGTCGGCGTCGGTGACCGCCCCCGCCAGCGTCGTCAGCAGGTCGACGGCCGGCCCGTCGGTGAGATCCAACGCGGTGAGGGCGTCGACGGCGGCGGCGCTGGCGGCCCCGCCGCCGGGCCCTCGCACCCCGTCGGCGACCGCCAGCAACCGGTCACTGGCGTACGCGACGTCCTCGTTGCTGTCCCGCACGGTTCCGGTGTCACACCCGGCGGCGTAGCGGACGGCGACTGTGCGGTTCGTTCTCGACATGGTGGCGCTCCCTTCGGACAGGTGATCCACGAGGAGGCTGGCGAGCCGGGCGCGAGCCGCGGTGTCGACCGACACCTGCCGCCAGTACGCGGTGACCGCCTCCGCCGCCGCCGCGGGCTCCAGGTCGCACACGGCGCGGATCTGCGCCAGCGGCATGCCGATGCGACGCAACTGGGCCACCAGCCGGGCCAGCGGCACCTGCCGCGGGTCGTAGAGCCGGTATCCCGACTCGGGATCCACCGCGGCCGGCGCCAGCACTCCCACCCGTCCGTACAGGCGCAACGCCTTCGGCGTCAGTCCCGCCGCCCGGGCGAACGCCCCGATGGTCAGCAACCCCACGTCGGCATCCTCCTCGCGCCGGTCACGGCGACCGGCACGCACCACCCTGGGGGTTGCCCACAGGTCAAGGTCAAGCCCGGCGACACCGCCGCCGGTAGGTTGGGCCCATGCGTGTTGTCATCGCCGGAGGCCACGGCAAGATCGCCCTGCTGCTCCAGCGGCACCTCGCCGGCCGCGGCGACACCGCCGTCGGCCTGATCCGCAACCCCGACCAGGCCGACGACCTGCGCGCCGCCGGCGCCACCGCGGTCGTCTGCGACCTCGAACACGCCGACGTCGACGAGGTCGCCGCGCACCTGCGCGACGCCGACGCGGTGGTCTTCGCCGCCGGCGCCGGCCCCGGCAGCGGCGCCGCCCGCAAGGACACCGTCGACCGGGCCGCCGCCGCGCTGCTCGCCGACGCCGCCACCCGCGCCGGCGTCCACCGCTACCTGCTGGTCTCCTCCATGGGCGTGGACAACCCACCCGCCGCCGGCACCGACGACGTGTGGGCCGCCTACCTACGCGCCAAACGAGCCGCCGAGGACGACCTGCGCGCCCGCGACCTGGCCTGGACGGTGCTGCGCCCCGGCCGGCTCACCGACGACGAACCCACCGGGCACGTCACCCTCACCCGACACGCCGGCCGAGGCGACATCAGCCGCGCCGACGTCGCCCTGGTCCTCGCCGCGCTCCTGGACGAACCCCGCACCGCCGGCACGACCCTGGAACTCGTCGGCGGAACGACACCGATCGCCGACGCCGTCCGCGCCGCCGCGAGATGACCCCCGGGCTGGGGTCGCGGTACGTGACCCCAACCCGGGCCGGTCAACGCTGGTGGTGACGCGGCAACGCCGCCTGCCCCACCACGCCACCCACGAAGGGCGCCCCCGGCGTCTCCTTCGCGATCCGGTCCATCGTGCGCGCCAACTGCTCACTGCCGTCGTCGAGATGCCGCGCCGCCGCCTGCATGTGCGACACCATCATCTCGCCGAAGATCCGCAACGCCTCCCGGGTCGCCACCGTGTCGTCGAAGCTCGGCCCGGCCGTACTGCGGTACTCCGCCACCGCCCGCTCGGCCTCCTGCTTCGCCTCCTCCGCCGCCGCCCGCATGTAACTCTCGTACTGCAACCGGGCGTACTCGGCGACCCGCCGCGCGTAGTCGTGCGCCTGCGCGATGATCTGCTCGGCCTCCCGCTGCGCCGCCGACAGCAGATTCACCTCCTTGGCCGCCGGCACCTTCACCGCCGCGCCCGTGCTCGGGATCACCCCGTGGCGGTGCAACTCCACCCGGTCGGTGAGCCGCTCGTTCTCCGCCCGCAGGTTCGCGATCTGCGTCGCCAACAGATCCAACTCGTCGGCGACCTGCACCCGGAACCGGTCCACGTCCGCGTTGTCGTAGCCACGCCGCGCGAACGGCGCCGTCCCGAACTCCCACCGCCGAACCCGGTCGGAGGTCATCCGCACCTGCACACCGCCGGACACCTGAATCCCGTCGTACCGGCTGATCGGGGTCGCGCTCACCTCTCACCCCCCTCACTCGACTGCTGGACCGCCGTACGCCACGCCGGGCCGTACCACTGCTTGCCCAGACCCTCGTGATGCACCTGACCCTCGTGGTAACCCGCCCGAGCCAACGTCTGCACCGCGTGCGACACCATCTCGTCCGACCCGCACACGTACACGTGCCGCGAACGCCAGTCACCATCGGCCAACGCCCGGTCCACCGCGTACACGAACTCACCCGGCCGGTTCGCGTCCGCGCCCACCACGTACGTCACCGTCAACCACGGACACGACGACGCCAACTTGTCGATCGCGTCGCTGTCGTAGAACTCGCTGCGCGACCGCGCACCCACGTACAGATCCACGCGACGACCGGAACCCTCCGCGGCGACCTGCTCCACCAGCGCCTTCACCGGCGCCCAGCCGGTGCCCGACGCCAGCAGCAACAGGTCACTGGAACCCGCCGCCCACAACGCCAGGCGCTCCCCCACCGGCGCGGCCAGATGCACGCGGTCCCCCACCGCCGAGCCGTACACCAGCCGCGACGACACCGCGCCACCCGGAGCGGCCCGCACATGCAACTCCAGCGTGCCGTCCGCGCGCGGCGCGTTCGCCGGCGAGTAGTACCGCCACGACCGCACCGACGGATGCGACACCCCGATCGACTGACCCGGCGTGAACGGCAACAGGTACTGCGGACGCACCGTCAACACCGCCACGTCGAACGCCCGCCGCTCATGGGACACGATCTCCGCCACCCACCACGGCGGGTTCACCGCCTCCGCGGCCTGCGCCGCCTCCGTCATCACCTGCGCGATCAGCCCGTACGCCGCCGCCCAGTCCTGGGCCAGCTCATCGGTCCACTGCTCGGCGAGAAAATGCTGCAACGTCGCCAACAGCGCCTCACCGACCGCCGGATAGTGCTCCGCGCGGACCGCGAACTTACGGTGATCCGCGCCGAGGTCCTGCAGGAAACCCACCAGCCGATCGACCTGATCCACGTGGGACACGATGTGGCCCAGCGCGGTGACCAGGCGGTCCCGCTGCCCCGCCATGTTCGTGGGGAACATCTGCCGCGTCTCGGGATGCGCCAGAAACAACGTCGAATAGAAGTAGAGCGGCACCTCGTCGCCGTGCCCGGCGACGAGGGACCAACTCTGCTTGAGTCGGGCCGCGTCCACGCTCAGACGCCCGGACGCTCTCCGGTGGCCACCACCTGGTCCTGCACCTGCGCCAGCACCGCCCGCACGTCGTCCTGCACGTCGGCCGGAACACCCAACTCGGTCAGCGTCGCGATCAGGTACTCACCGACCTTGGCGTAGTGCGCCACCGGAATGCCCAACGGCTGGTGCGCCTCGGCCAACCCGCGACCGGTGTACTCGTTCGGGCCGCCCAGCACCACCGTCAACATCAACGCCAGGTGCCGACGCTGGCCCGCCATGTCCACAGTGGCGAAATAACCCGCCAACTCCGGATCGGCGAGCACCTTGTCGTAGAACAGCTCCACGGCCGCCTTCACCGAACCCGCTCCGCCGATGCGGTCGTAATTCGAGGCGGGAGCGGTCTCTTCCGTAACCGTCACGGTCGTTCCTTCCGGGGTGACAGGTCGCGCGCGCGGTGACGCGCAGGGGCAACGGCCACCGACGCCACACCGTCAAGCCGCTGCGGCACACCGGGGACCGTGACGGACCATAGCGTGCCCGCAACCTCCGGTCAGGGCCCCCCTATCGGTTTCCCGACAGTCGACGCACACGCATCGTCACCACAGTGGACCCCGAAGATCCACCCACGGCAACCAGAAGATCACCCACGGTATCCACTGTGGAAAACGTCACCCGGGGAAACCGTCACCCGGACGCCACGACCTGACCCGCAGTCACCAGACAGCCGTAGCCAAAAGAGTCACCCGTATCGCCGGACCGGGCACCAGCGGACGCGCAGCGCGACTCAGCCGGCCCGCCGCCGCGCCCGCCGCGCCGCCAACTCGTCACCCACCGGATCCGACGAGGGCCCCACCACCGGCTCCGCCGGGCCGCTCGCCGCCGGCTCCGCCGGCAGATGCGACAACGACCCCTGGATCTCCTTGAACGCCCCACCGATCGCGATCCCGAAGACGCCCTGCCCACCCTGCAACAGGTCGACCACCTCCTCCGGGGACCGACACTCGTACACCGTCGTCCCGTCGGAGATCAGCGTGATTCCCGCCAGATCCTCCACACCACGCGACCGCAACGCCTCGATCGCCTTGCGGATGTTCTGCAGGGACACCCCCGCGTCCAACAACCGCTTCACGACCTTCAACACCACCAGATCGCGGAACGAGTACAACCGCTGCGTCCCCGAACCCGACGCGTCCCGGACGCTCGGCACCACAAGCGTCGTGCGCGCCCAGTAATCCAACTGCCGATAACTGATGCCCACCGCGTGACACGCCGTCACACCTCGGTAGCCCACCGAGCCGTCACCCTCAGTCGCCACACCCGGCGACGACGCACCCGGCTCACCCAACTGTGTACCCGGATCAGGATCCTGCGGCTCGTGCATCCGGACAACCTCCCCGTCAGTGCGGCGACGCGTCGTTTCCGGGACGCGCACCCCTCGACACGGCAACCCTAACGCCACCTTCAGGGGTTACCACGGAGGAACCGACGCGACACGCCGCGCAGCCACCGAGAAAGATCACCACACAACGCCGACGTCACCCACCGTGACACCAGCGCGGAACCGAGCCACTCAGCCCGCGAAATCCTCCGGACGCACCTGCTCCAGGAACTCGCGGAACTTCTCCACCTCGTCCTCCTGCTCGTCGGGGATGACGATCCCCGCCTCGCTGAGGACCTGCTCCGCACAACGAATCGGCGCACCGACCCGCAACGCCAACGCGATCGAATCGCTCGGCCGCGCCGACACCCGCACCCCATCGCCGATCAGGAGATCCGCGTAGAACACGTTCTCCTTCAGCTCGGTGATCTCCACCGCCTGCAACGGCGCCTGCAACGCCGCCAACACATCCCGCAAAAGATCATGCGTCAACGGACGGGCCGGCTTGACCCCCTGCTGCTCATAAGCGATAGCCGTGGCCTCGACCGCGCCGATCCAGATCGGCAGATAGCGGTCGCCCTCGACCTCCCTGAGCAGGACGATCGGCTGGTTGCTCGGCAGCTCCACCCGAACTCCGACCACGCTCAGCTCGCGCACCGCCGCCTCCGTGTCGTTGTCACCTACGCCGCACCGCGCCCTTCCCTGCACGGTACACGGACCGCAACACGGTCGTCCGATGCGCTACAGCACCACGCCCGCGCCAGAGAGGGGTTACCCCGGCAAGCCTACGGCACGCTTCGGAGAAGAGATCTTTCCGCTCCACCGCCGCCTGCCGGGCACCCTCACCGACCCAACGTCGACCGAAGCCCCACCCGCACCAACGCCGCGTGCAACTGCTCCGACAACGCCACCAACTCCCGCGCCGTCTCCGCCGCCCGCGCCCGCGCCGCCGGATCACTCTGCCGCGCCAACGGCGCCACCAACTGCGCGAACAACCCGACCTCACGATCGGCCGCGCTCCGGTAACCCCGCAGATGCCGCGGCTCCAACCCGTACGCCGCCAAACCCGCCACCGCCGACGCGATGATCAACGCATCCGCGTCGTACCACCCCGGCGGATCCGACACCAGCACACCGAGCCGCTCCAACTCCACAAGCGTCGACTCGTCGATCCCACTGCGAGCCACCAGCTCAGCCCGGCCGAGCCGCACCTGCGACGACTCGGCCGGCTCCGCCGACTCCCGACCCGGCACCGCACCATCGGGCCCCACCGCGACCAACGCCGGCCGCGACCGCTCCGGCTGCTCGCCAGACGAATCCCACTGGGCCAACTGCTCACGGATCACCCGCAACGGCAGGTACCGGTCCCGCTGCGCGGTCAGCACGAACCGCAACCGCGCCACATCGTCCCAGCTGTACTTCCGGTAACCCGCCGCCGTCCGCTGCGGCTCAACCAGCCCCTCGGCCTCAAGGAACCGCAGCTTCGAAATCGTCGTGTCCGGGAAATCCACCCGCAACTGCCCCAGAACCTCACCGATGCTCATCAGCGGCTGGGACCGGGCCGCCCCGGGTGGCGTGGAGGCCGCAGGCTCGTTCACCCCCGGCCGGCCTCCTCCTCCGGGCGCGGACCGGCGATGAACACCACCCGGAACTTACCGATCTGTACCTCGTCACCATTGCTCAACGTGGCCGCCTCGACCCGCTCACGATTCACGTACGTGCCGTTCAGGCTACCCACGTCCCGCACCGTGAACGTCCCACCATCACGGTGGAACTCCGCGTGCCGGCGCGACACCGTCACATCGTCGAGGAAGATGTCACTGTCCGGGTGCCGGCCACTGGTCGTCACATCGTGGTCCAACAGGAACCGGGCACCCGCATTCGGGCCGCGACGAACCACCAGCAGCGCCATACCCGGCGGCAACGAACCGGACATCCGGCTCGGCACCACATCGGTGTCCGGCCCTTCCAGCACTTCGTCGAGCGAGCCGAGATTGAGCGTCGAGGTGACGTCGAGTGGGGGGAACTCGTCGTCTGGGCGCGTCATGGGACCACCTCACGGATCTGTTCGGTCGGCGTCGGGTAATGGCGGGTCTGGCCGCCGGGCGCTCGTCCACCCGGCGGCTGGCTCCCCGTGCCCGGGAAGGCAATTCCACAACGCTCAACTAATGGATTCTTCTCGGTCGACTGGGCGAGCCTAGCCAGCGCCGAAATGCAGGGCAACCGGACGCGCGCAGACATCCCGCACACCGGATCAAGCACACTCAGCCTTCGGTGATCTTCTGGTACGCGCCCGCCGTCAGCAACCCGTCCGTCGCCGTCGGATCGTTCGGAGTGATCTCCACCAGCCAACCCGCACCGTACGGATCCGTGTTGATCAGCTCAGGGGTGTCACCCAGCGCGTCGTTGCGCGCCGCCACCGTGCCCGCGACCGGCGCGTAGATCTCCGACACACTCTTGGTCGACTCGATCTCACCCAGCGAGTCACCGGCCGCGACCACCGCACCCGCCTCCGGCAACTGCACGTACACGATGTCACCCAACGCGTCCTGCGCGAAGTGCGTAATGCCGACCCGCACCGAGCCGGTACCGTCACCCGCCACCCACTCATGCTCGGCGGTGTATCGCAGATCCTCGGGAATCACCAGACGCGTCCTCATCCATCGGTGCCCCGGACCACCCGGGCCCGGCGCGGCCGCGCCGGTCAGGAGACCGGACGGGCGTGTTCCTACTTGGTCGGCGCGTGCAGCGCCGAAACCTCGGCAACCTCACGCTCCCCAAACGTCACGTTACCGCCGTCACCCCGGACCGACGCGACCACCCCACCAGGAATGTTCAACGCCGTACGCATCGTCGCCGGATCACCGATCACCGTGATGGTGTACGGCCCCGTCAACCGACGCCCCTCCACCATCAACGACCCGTTGTCCCCATCCAGGAAGTACGTCGATGCGATCACCCGCACCGTCGCCCGGTCACCACCGGAGATCTGCATCGCCTCCGCGCCCGCGCCCCGCAACTCCTGCACCGCGTCCAACACCCGGTCCGCCGTGATCGGCTTGACCCCGTTGCTGGAGAACTGCACCGTCAACCCCGGACCCACCGCCGGCAACGTGCCCGCCAGAATCCCCAGCTCGTCCGCCCGACGAGTCGCCTCGTCCAACGCCGCCTGCCGACCCTGCGCACCCGAGGCCAACTGCCGCTGGCTCTCCTCCAACGCCCGAATGTCCTGCTGGAGACGGTTCTCGCGCGCATCCAGATCCGACAGGATCCGCACCAGATCCTCCTGACGCGTCGCCCCCAACGTCGGATCCGTGGACGTCGTCCGCAACTGCACGACAAGCGTGAACCCCAGCAACGCCAACAACGCCGCGATCATCACCCCGGCCGCGCTGAACCGCGACCGACCCGCCGCCACCGCAGGGGCCGACTCCGCCACCGGCTCGTCCACCGGCTCACCCGCCCGCGCCACCGCGCTCAGGTCCACCGTCGCGCCGTCATCGACCGGGGCCACCCCGGGCTCCGCATCCGGAGACTCCGGCTCCTTCGTCGGACCGTGCGGCGCCAACGGACTCAACTCGTCCGGATCCGGCGCGTCCGGCCGCGGATCCGGCTCACCCGCCGGCCCACCCGGCCGCCCCGGCACCGCCGGCTGCGGCCAGCCCGTCCCCGTCTCCGCCTGCTCGTCGCTCATCGCTGTCAAACCTACGCCCGGAACAGGTGCCGACGGATCGCCGCCACATTCCCGAAGATCCGCACACCCAGAACGACCACCACACCGGTGGACAACTGCCCGCCCACCCCCAACTGATCCCCCAGATACACGATCAGACCCGCCACCAGCACGTTCGAGATGAACGACACCACGAACTGCTTGTCGTCGAAGATGCGGTCCAACTTCGCCCGGACCCCACCGAACACCGCGTCCAACGCGGCGACCACCGCGATCGGCAGGTACGGCTGCAACGCCGCTGGCACCGTGGGATCAAGCCACACGCCCAGCACCACACCGGCGAGCAACGCCAGCACCGCGATCATCCGCCACCTCCGGAAGGACTAGCGGTCCCCGGCGAACCCGACGACCCAGGACTGCCGGACCGGACACCCGACCCCGAAGGGCTCGGACTGACCGACGGCTTGGCGTAGCGTAGCTGCGGCTCCGGAGCCGCCGGCAGGGTGAGGTCCTCCGCCTTGCGCACACCGAACGACAGGCCGGTCTTCTGCGCGACGTCCTGCATCACCGCCGCGCTGCGACTGTCCTCGAACTTGCGCCGCATCGACCCCGGCCCGATCGCCGACACCTCGTACGGCCCCGTCACCGGCCGGAAATCCACCAGGATCGCCTCGCCCGCCGTACGGATCGTCGACGTCGACGTCAACCGCTGCCCATTGATCGCGATCGCCTCGGCACCGGCGCTCCACAACGCGTTCGCCACACCCTGCAGATCGCTGTACAGCACCTGCGGCGGCCCCGCGCCCTTACCGGTCACCGCGTCCGCGTTGCCCGGGGCGTCCGCCAGGCGCACCACCACACCGTCACCCCGCACCCGGCCGAGCCCGGTGACCGCCTCCAGGTCCCGCAGACGTGCCGCGGTCGACCCGCTCAACGCCGCGTCCCGCTGCCGGCTGACCTCCTCCCGCAGCTGATCCGCGCGCGCCGACAACCGGTCGGTCTGGCTCTCCCGCTCCTTGATCTGCGCCACCAACCCGGAGCGGGCCTGAGCACGCCCCGGCTCGTCCGCCATCGTCTGGCGATACGCCACCGCGAACAGGAAACCCAGCACCACCACCACGACCAGGCTGACCGACCGCGCCGGCCAACCCCGGGACTCGTCTTGCGACGACGCCACCCGCTCGCGCGCGGCCGCCGCGTCCGCGTACCCCGGATCCAGGGGGTTGCGGAACAGCTCGGTGAGGAAGTCCGGGGCGTACACCCGATCCGGGCGGGGACGCTCCGGCGGCGTCGCGCTCACGCGGCCGCTCCCGGGTCGCGCGCCGCGCGCACCAGCCTCGACGCCTGCACCACGTACATCGCGCCGGCCACCCAGTAGAGCACCAGCCCCCACCAGGCCAGCCCCCAGCCGATCGCGGCCGTCGCCGTCGCCGCCTGACTCCACTCGGTGGCCAACAGCAGCACCGGGAACGCCGCGAGCAGCAGGAACGTGGCGGTCTTGCCCACGTAGTGCACCGGTGGCGGCCCGTACCCGTAGCGGCGCAACACCGCCAGTGAGCCGAGCAGCAACGCCTCCCGGGCCAGCAGCGCCGCCGTGAACTGCCACGGCACGACCTCCCGGGCGGTGAAGGCAAGCAGCGTGGCGAGGATGTAGAGCCGGTCGGCGAGGGGGTCGAGCAGCTCCCCGAGCCGGCTCACCTGACTCAGCCGGCGCGCGATCCAACCGTCGACCCAGTCGGTGGTGCCGCCGATGGCCAGCACCACCACCGCCGCCACGTCCGCGCGGGCCACCAGGAACAGGTAGAGGAACAGGGGTACGCCCAGCAGGCGCCCGAAGCTGATCAGGTTGGGCAGGGTGAGCACCTGGTCGCCGGGAGTCTGGTCACCGGTGTCCCGCGGATGCTCTGCCCGAGCCGGCCGACGCGACACCCGAACCTCCTCCACCGCACGCCCCGACGCCAGACCGAGATCGGGCGCGGCGGAGGTCGTACGCGCTGTCGGGCCGGCAACCGCCGGCTCCCCTGCGGCCCCGGGTTGGGACCTCTGTCCTGATGCGGCCCGCGATCTCGATGATCGCGGGCCGGGTGAGTGCGCTGCCACTATATCGGGCTTCCCCGCGCTCCTCGGCCGCCGCCGCGTGCTGTCGGTGCGGCCGTGCCGCACTGTGGCGTGGATCACCACGCGTAGAGCGTCCTAGGATACTAGTGGAAGGGGGACGGCGGTTCAGGCCGTCTGGACCGCTTGATCGGTCTGCTGCTCCGGCACCGTCTGCGTGGCCGCCCGACCGAAGGCGAGCAACGACAGCAACAGATCGTGCTGCATCCGGGGCGGCATCCGGTCCAACACGGCCTGCACCGCGCGCTGGCGCCGCTCCGCCAGCTCCCGCAGCAGGGTCAGGGCGGCGGCGGTCGGCACCAACCGCACCTCCCGCCGGTCGCGCGGGTCGGCCACCCGGCGCAACAGACCGGTCGCCTCCAGCCGGTCGCAGAGGCGGCTGGCCGAGGAGGGCACCACGTCCAGCAGCTCCGCGAGACCGTTGACGTTGGTCTCCCGTCGGCCGCTGATCAGCATCAGCACCCGCAGCTGGGTCGGTGGCACCTGATGCCGCGACGCCGCCGAGTCGAGCACGGCGATCAGCGTCTCGGCGGCCGCGTCGATCGCCGAGGCGAGATCCGCAGGTCGCTCCACCCGATGTCCCCTGCCGTCGTCACGCTGGTGCCCGCCCGGCGCGGCGGCGGCGACCCTCATCCGCCGTCCCGCTCACGCGGACCATGCCAGTCGAGGCAGACGACGACGGCGTCGTCGCGCAAATCGGAATCCGCGTGATAGGCGTGTAGTTCGCGCATCACCGTACCAACCGCCTCGGTCGCCGGCTGCAACCGTGTGGCCCGCAGGGATCGGGCCATCATCCGCTGCCCGTACGGCTCCCGCCCCGCCGGCTCGGCCGCCCACACGCCGTCGCTGACGACGAAGACACGGTCACCCGGCGCGAGCTGGAACTCCTGCAGCTCGTAGCGGGTCTCGGCGAACATGCCCAGCGGCAGTTGCTGCTCCAGCTCCACCGGCTCGACCGTCGCGCCACGCATCCGCAGCAGGTGCGGCGAACCGGCGTCGACCGCCCGCACCCGCCCGGTGCGGATGTCCAGCTCGAGCAGCAGCGTGGCCACGTACCGACGGCCACGGTGCTGGTAGTAGACCGTGTCCGAGGCCAGCTCCGCCTGCTCCACGAGGCCACCGCCGGAGCGGCGGGCGTTGCGCATCGCGTTCACGGTGACCGCCGTCAGCAGCGACGCGGCCAGGCCCGTGCCCTCGCCGTTGAGCACCGTCAGGGTCAGCCGGTCACCGTCCAGCGACCAGTCGAAGTGGTCGCCACCGACGGTGTACGCCGGTTCCAACTGCCCGGCCAGGTGAAAGGCGCGGTGCGCCACGCTACGACCGGGCAGCAGGTCCCACTGCATCTCGGCGGCCATGCTGAGCCGCTCCCGGCGACGGGCCCGCCGATAACGGTCGGTCTCCCGGTCCGCGGCCCGCATCGCCACCGCCAGGTCGCCGGCGATGTCGGTGGCGCGGCCGGTCATCGCCGGGCCCGGGACGGTCGGCAGTTCGATGAGCAGCACACCCAGCCGCTCCCCCCAGACCGTCAGGGGCAGGTAGAGCCGGCAGACTCCGTCGTCCAGCCCGTCGCGCACCGGCTGCTGGCTGGAGAAGCAGCGCTGCGCCACGGTGTGCTGGGCCAGGGCTCCGGCCGCCGGCAGGTCCGGATCCAGCACCGGCCAGAGCCCGCTGATCCGGTAGTCGGCGACGAACACGTCGGTGCGTAACGCGCCCAACGCCGACCGGATCGCCCGGTCCGCCGCTTCCGCCAACTGGTCGGGCGCGGCCTCGCGCAGCGCGCGCGACACCCCGTCCGGCGCGTCCACCATGGTTGGTCGTCCCTCCAGAAACTTGCTACAGGGCAAGCATCATACGGACGCCACCGGGCAGCCGGTCGTCGCGGGTCAGTCGGCGTCCCGTGTCGCCAGTACGCCGTGAAAGGCGTCCGGCACATCGGCGGGCGGGCCGGCGGGCCGCCACCGGTGGACCGGGACGATCCCGTCCGACGTCGGCGTCCACCGGCCCAGCAGCGGGGCGAACGCCGCCGGGGGACGCATCCGGAACGCCGGACCCATCATCGCCAGCGCCTGCGGGTGGGCGGCCAGCTCCTCGGTGTCGAAGTCCACGGCCAGCAGGCTGCCCGGCGCCGCGTCGGCGAACAGCTCGTCGAGGGTGCGCGTGAGCGTGGCGTCGTCGAGGAACGCGGCGAGCCCGAGGAAGACCACCCCCACCGGCCGCCGCCCCCACCCGGGGACGAATCGATGCAGCTGGGCCGGGTCGATCGTGCCGATGTCGGTGGCGTCGCCGTAGCCGTAGCCCGCCCGGTCGCTGTCAGCGAGGATCCGCTGCCCCAGCCGGATGGTGACCGGGTCGACGTCGGTGTAGAGCACGGTGGCCTCGGCGGCGACCTCGTGCACGTTGCCCATCGTGGGCACCCCCGCGCCGAACACCAGGAACCCGTCCACGCCCTGCTCGACCATCGCCCGCACCGCCCGGCGCAGGAACGCCCGCAACTCCCGGAAGACCGGCGCGCACGGCCCGTACGCCTGCTCGAAGGCGGTCGCCGCGGCCACGTCGACGTCGAAGTGGTGTTTCCCGCCGAGCCAGAAGTCGATCATGCGAGCGGTGCTCGGCTCGTCCGGTTCATCCATCGACGACGCTCCTCCCCGTCCGGTCGCCGCCAGCGTACCGACCCGGGCCCGACCGGCGGTATCGCTCCGTCGCGCCGCCACGCCCGCGATACTGGCTCGGCGGGAGGTGAGACGGGTGAACTCGGCGGATAGCGCGGCGGTGGTGGTCGGCGTGGACGGCTCGGAGCCGTCCCTGCGCGCGGTGCGCCTGGCCGCCGCCGAGGCCGTCCGCCGGCACCGGCCGCTGCGGGTGGTGCACGGGTTCATCTGGCCGGTGCTGCACGTGCCGGTCTCCCCCGCTCCCGACGCGCCGCCCGGCGCCGGACTGCGCCACCGGGCCGAGGAGCTGGTCGCCGCCGCGGTGGCCGAGGCCGAGGCGACCGCGCCCGGGCTGACGGTCTCCGGCGAGATCATCGACGGCGAGGCGTCCGCGGTGCTGGTGGGTGAGTCCCCCACCGCCGCGCTCATCGTGCTCGGCGACCGCGGGGTGGGCGGCTTCTCCGCGCTTGTCGTCGGCTCGGTGGCGGTGCAGGTCTGCGCGTACGCCGGCTGCCCGGTGCTCGTCGCCCGCGGCGACCAACGCCCCGACGAGCCGGTGCTGGTGGCGATGGACGGCTCGGCGGCGTCCCGGCTCGCCGCCGACTTCGCCGCCGAGACCGCGGTGGCGCGCGGCGTGCCGCTGCGCGCGGTGCACGCCTACCGGCACCCCGGCAGCAGCGGCCCCGGTGACATGCAACCCCTGGTGTACGACGAGGCGCAGTTGCACGCCGAGCAGGAGCGGATGCTCACCGGCTGGCTGGACGGGCTGACCGACCGCCACCCGGGGCTGCGGCTGACCTGGCGGGCGGCGCACGGCCGCGCCGGCGCGGTGCTCGCCGAGGCGTCCCGTTCGGCCCAACTGTTGGTCGTCGGGGGGCAGGGGCGCGGCGAGGTGACCGGCTTGCTGCTGGGGTCGGTGAGTCAGTCGGTGCTGCACCACGCCCGCTGCCCGGTCGCCGTGGTCCGCGGCCCCCGCTGACACCCTGGGGTTGGCCCCCCGCCAGACGGGTAGACGGCCGCGGTACGCCAACGGCGACGAAGGAGGCAGCAGATGCCAGGACCACGGCCGGGCAGCAACGCGTACGACAAGCAGCGGGCGCGGTTGCGCAACGCGATCGACGACTCCGGACGCCGGGTGCCCGACGGCAAGGCCAACCAGGTCGCGAACCGGATCCTGCAGGAGGATCGCGGCCAACGGGGCGTCGTACGCGGCGAGCGCACCTACGGCCCCAAGAGTGAACGCGAACCGGGCGACCCGAAGTGAGGGGGGTCGACCTGGCCGACGGCGCCATCGCGGGCGCCGTCGGCAGCACCGCGCTCAACGTGGTCAGCTACCTGGACATCGCCCTGCGGGCACGGCCGGCGAGCAGCACACCGGAGCAGACCGTCGACCGGCTGGCCGGCATCGCGCACGTGGACCTGGGGTCGGGGCCCCGGGCGGCCAACCGCCGCTCGGGGCTGGGGCCCCTGATCGGCTACGGGCTGGGCATCGCCGCCGGCGTGGCGTTCGCGCTCTACGCCGGTGGTCGGCGCCAGCCACTGCCGATGGCCACCGGCGTGCTCGGCGCCGGCGTCATGGCGATGACCGACGGGTCCATCACCGCGCTGGGGATCAGCGATCCGCGCACCTGGCGGCGCTCCGACTGGATCTCCGACATCATCCCGCACCTGGCATACGGACTGACGGCCGCCGCCACCTGGAACAGGTTGCGGCGGCCGTCCGGTCACGGTCGTTAGGCGCGGGCGTCGCTGTCGTCCTCCGCGACCGGCTCACCCGCCGGGCCGTACGGCGACACCTGGCCCTTGGGCACCGGCCGACCGGCGTCTCCGCGCGACGTGCCGCGGTTGAGCGGATGCCCGGTCGGCTGGGGCCCCTTGCTGTCCTGACTCGTCGCTCCCTTGGCGTTGCGCCGGAACTCCTCCTGCTGCGGGTTGACCACGAGTGTCTCCCTCCGGGTACGGCAGGCGGCATCGACCGCCTCCACCGGCGGCATACCCGTCCGGCCGGGCGGCATTCCGGTCCCGCCCCGCGCCCGCAGGGCTAGCCGCGCCCAGGGTGGGTACCCACCCGGTGTGGGTGACGATCGAGCGGTGGTGCGGGTCCTGCTGGACCGGCGCAGCCACACGTACGCCGAGGAGGCCGGTATCCGGCTCGCCGACCGCCCCGGTCCGCTGTACCAGCTGCTGGTGCTGGCCACCCTGCTGAGCACCCGGATCCGGGCGTGCGTGGCGGTCGACGCCGCGCGGGAGCTGTTCGCGGCCGGCTACCGCACGCCGCAGGCGATGGAGGCGGCGAGCTGGCAGCAGCGGGTCGACGCGCTGGGCCGCGGTCACTACCGCCGCTACGACGAGCGCACCGCCACCATGCTCGGCACTGGCGCCCGGCTGTGTCTGGACCGCTGGCACGGCGACCTGCGGCGCCTGCACCGGGACGCCCAGGGCGACCCGGCCGGGCTGCGCCGACGGCTCACCGAGTTCCCCGGCATCGGGCCCACCGGCGCGGACATCTACCTGCGCGAGGCCCAGACGGTCTGGTCCGACCTGCGCCCGTACGCCGACCGTCGGGCCCTCGCCGGCGCGAAGCGGCTGGGCCTGCCGGGCTCACCGGACCGGCTGGCCGGGCTGGTCGCCGAACCGGATTTCGGCCGGCTCGCCTCGGCGCTGGTCCGGGTGGCGCTCGGCGAGGAGTCCGCGGGCGAGGTCACCCGTGTCGCCGCCGGGTGAGGCGCTCACTTGACCGGCTTGTCTCCCTGGGGTCGGGTCAGGTGCCACACGCCGAGCGCGGCGAGCAGCGCCAGGACGATGACCCCGCCGGAGATGCCACGGCCCTCCTCGGGGCTGCGGCCCGCGCTGCCGAAGTAGATCACCGCGAGACCGGCGAGCACGGTGACGAACGTACGCAACCCTCGGTCCTTCACGTACCGCACGGTAGGCGAGGAGCATCCGCTAGGGGGTGTTTCGCACGTGTTGTCCCTCTTCTGGGCGACGCGTTCAGCGCTCGGCGACGAAACCACGCAGCCGCACCCGCCGCACCGCCCGGTCGGCGACCTCCACCACCTCGATGGTCAACCCGGGCAACCGCACCGTCTCGCCCGGCTCACCCGGCAGGTGACCCAACCGGGCCAGCACCAGCCCGGCCACCGTCGTGTACTCCCGCGACAGCGGGAAGCTCAGTCGCACCCCCAGATCGGGCAGGTCGTGCAGGGGGAAGTCACCGGGCACCAGCAGCGCCCCGTCCGGCTCCCGGGCCACGCCGCGCACGTCGCGGTCGGTCTCGTCGTACAACTCGCCGACGACCTCGGCCAGCAGGTCCTCCAGCGTGACGATGCCGTCGATGCCGCCGTGCTCGTCGACGACGAGGGCCAGTTGCTGGTGTTCCTGGCGCAACCGGCGCAACGCGTCGGCCACCGGCAGGGTCACCGGGAGCAGCAACGGCGACCGGACCCGCTCCCCCACCGTCCCGGTGCCGGCCCGCACCAGATCGCGGATGTGCACCACGCCGACCACCTCGTCCAGACCGCCGGGGCCGGTCACCGGGGCGCGGGACCGGCCTGCGGCGGCCAGCAGGCGTACCCCCTCGTCGGCGGCCACGTCGGTCGGCAGCGTGGTCACCTCCCGGCGGGCCACCAGGATCTCCCGCAGCGTCCGACCGGCGATGTCGAACGCGCCGGTCAGGATCTCCCGCTGCTGCGCCGACAGGCCACGCTGACTGACCAGCATCTCCCGCAACTCCTCCTCGGTCATCTCCTCCCGACTGGCCCGGGGGTCCCCGCCGGCCAGCCGGACCACCATGTCGGTGGCCCGACTGAGCAGCCACACCGCCGGGCGGGACACCCGGGCGAGCAGGTCCAGCGGCCCGGCGCTGAGCAACGCCCACCGCTCGGCCCGCTGCATGGCCAGCCGCTTGGGCGCCAACTCGCCCAGCACCAACGTGACGAAGGTCAGCGCCACGGTCACCAGCAGCACCGAGGCCGGGCGGGCCGCCGCGCCGAGGAAGCCCAACGGGCCGACCAGCGGCTGGGCGAGCGACACCGCCGCGGCAGCCGAGGCGAGGAACCCGGCCAGGGTGATGCCGAGCTGGATGGTGGCCAGATAGCGGTTCGGGTCCCGCGAGAGCCGGACCAGCCGGTCACCGGCGCGGGTCCGCCGACCCAACCGGCGCAGCTGCCCCTCCCGCAGCGTCACCAGCGCCATCTCGCTGCCGGAGAGCGCGGCGTTGACCAGCACCAGCACGGCCACCAGCGCCAACTGCCCCAGCTGACCGCCCACCGCCCACCCCCGTTGACCGCCTGAGGTCACCTAACCGCAGCGCGCCCGGCTCCGGGCCCCGTTTCCGGCCGGCGGGGCGCTCAGTCGACCTCCAGGTCGTCCAGCGAGATGGAGTGGGTCATCAGCCACCGGGCCAGCGCCGACATGCCGAACAGCCAGAGCGGCACCGACTCGGTGGGGCCGTTGGTCGCGTAGATGGCGAACCGCAGATCCGGCGCGCGGTACGCCTCGATCCGCCATTGGTGCTGCCGGTCCCGCCAGACCGCCGAAGGGTCCATGGCGTCACCGTAGGTGACCGCCGACGGTCGAGGGGCCGGTTAGCCCGGCACCACCGCGACGCCGAGCACGGCACGCGCGGCGGACACCAGCAGGACGATGCCGATCCCGGCGAGCAGCAGCCAACCGACGCCGCGCCACCCCGAGGCGCGAACGGGCGGCGGCACCGGCGGCGGCCGCCACATCTCCCGGTACGACCAGGCCAGCACGCCCACCCCGAACGGCAGGAGCCCGATCCAGTACCAGAACCACCGGGTGCCGACCAGCGGCGGGGCGCCGCCGACCAGCCGGACCAGCCACAGCAGGGTCACCGCGCCGGCGAGCAGCCCGGCGGCGTCGGCGATCCGGTGCGCGGCAGCGCCGGCGCTCTGCCACAGGTCCGCCGACGCGGCCAGTCTCGCGTCCAACCCGGCGGGCCGCTCCGTCGACTGCGGCCCGGCGGGCTCCGCCTGCGCGTCGGGCGGCTCGACGAAGGCGTACCGGACCCGGCCACTCGGCACGCTCCAGGCGATCATCGCGCCCTGCGGGTCGTACCGCGGCTGCGGCCGGCTGCCCCAGTACGCGTCGTCGTCGGCCCAGCCCGACGCCCGTTGGAAGCTCACCACCCGGCCCGCCGCCAGATCCCGGTCGAGCTGGCCCGCCGTCGCCTCGCGCGGCGCCACCCACCATGCCAGCGGAGCCCACAGCACCCACAGCAGCGGCAACCCCCAGCGCAGCGCGACCGAGACGACACCACGCCACCGGTCAGCGAACGGCCGCGACGGGGACAGGGACGGGGACAGCTCGGCCATCTGTTCACCCTGGCAGCCCGCCGCAATCCTGTCCGCCCCGGATCATCGCGGTGGCGCGCTCAGGTGACGACGACCCGGGCGTCGTCGGGCAGGCGGCGGGTGACGCCGCGGCGGTCCAGCAGCTCCAGCAGCGGCACCGCCACCCGGCGGGTGGTGTCCAACGCCTGCCGGGCCGCCGACAGGGTGAACGGCTGCGGCAGCCCTGCCAGCACGGTGACCGCCGCGTCGAGGGCGTCGGGCAGCAGCACCACCGTGTCGGCCAGCCGCAGCAGCGCGCCCGCGCGTACCGCCGCACCGATCTCCCGGGGGCCCAGGCCCAGGTCGACGAGGCGGTCCGCCTCGGGGGCGCGAAACGGCCGGTCGGCGTATTCGGCGCGGACCCGCTGCACGGCTCGGGCCACCGGCTCCGGCAGGGTGTCGACGGCGGCCGTGCCGATCCGCCCACCGTGGACCCGCAGCGGCGGGCGGATCAGCGCCTCGACCAGCGCCCGGTCGGGCAGAGCGAGGCGTTGACGCAGCGCGTCCACCGGCATGCCCGGCTCCAACGGGTGCTCCCGGGCGTACCGGCCGACCTCCTCGGTGAGCTGCTCGCCGAGCCGCTGCCAGTGCGCGGGGTCGGCCAGCCAGTCACCGGCCACCGGCGTGGCCTGCACCGGCACACCCATCCGGCGCAGCGCGCCGACCCGCACCAGCCGACGGCGGCGCAGCTCACCGGCCAGGTCGGGTCGACCGTCGAGGTCGGCGAGGACCGTCGCGCGGGCGGCGGCCGCGCCTCGCCGCGACAGCGGTGGCGGCGCCACGTCGAGGACCCGTACGCCGCCGGCCACGTGGTGTCGGCCGGGATCACGCAGCAGCGCCCGGTCGCCGACCAGCAGCGGCAACGGGCGGGCCAGCCGCAGCCGGACGGTGTCCGCGCCGAGCGGCCGGACCCGCACCGGCACCGCCGCCGACCCCACGTGCAGGGTGAGGGTGGCGGGCAGGTCGGCGGCCGGGTCGCCGGTGAGCCGTACGTCGATGACGTCGGTGTGGTGGAACCGGCCCGGGGTGAGCAGCGCGTCGCCGCGGCCGAGCCGGTCACGGGGCGTACCGCGCAGGTTGACCGCCACCCGGGCCACGGCCGCCGCCTCCGGACGGGCCTCGCCGAGGGAGTGCAGGCCCCGAACCCGAACCAGTTCGTCGGCCCCGGCCAGCTCCAACTCGTCGCCGACGCGCAACCGGCCGGCGCCCAGCGTGCCGGTGACGACGGTGCCGCTGCCCCGCACGGTGAAGCTGCGGTCCACCCAGAGGCGCACCGGAGCGTCCACTGTGGGGGCGGGCAGCCGGGCGGTGAGCCGGTCCAGCGCGGCCCGCAGTTCCGGCAGGCCGGCGCCGGTCAGCCCACTGACCGCCACCGTCTCCACCGCGCCGAGGCTGCTCGCCGCGATCTCGGCGCGGGCCCGCTCCGCCGCCGGCGCGGGGTCGGCCAGGTCCGCGCGGGTCACCACCAGCAGGCCGTACCCGACGCCGAGCGCGTCGAGCGCGGCCAGGTGCTCGGCGGACTGCGGCATCCACCCCTCGTCGGCGGCGACCACGAGCAACGCGGCCGGCACCGGCCCGACCCCCGCGAGCATGTTCGGCACGAACCGCTCGTGCCCGGGCACGTCGACGAAGGCGATGGTGGCGCCGGACGGCAGCGTCGTCCAGGCGAAACCCAGGTCGATGGTCATGCCCCGGCGGCGTTCCTCGGCCCATCGGTCGGGTTCCATCCCGGTCAACGCCCGGACCAGGGTCGACTTGCCGTGGTCGACGTGCCCGGCGGTGGCGACGACGAACATGATCAGTCGTCCCCTCCGACGCGCAGCACGGCCGCCAGGACCGCCTCGTCGGCGTCGACGGGAACACAGCGCAGGTCGAGCAGGAGCCGGCCCCGCACCACCCGGCCGAGCACCGGCTGGTCACCGGTGCGCAGCGGCACGGCGTACCGCTCGGGCAGGCTCAGCGCCCACGAGTCCAGCTCGACGCCGGGGGCGCCGCCGCCGCCGACCACGGCGACCGCCGGGACGACCTCCGCCTTGCGTCCCTCCGCGCCGAGCCGGTCACGCAGCAGCTCCACCCGGCTGCGCAGAGCGGCCGGGTCGGCGTGCAGCGCGGTCCGCGTCGGCGTGTCCGGGCGGTGCAGGGTGACGGCCAGCGCGGCCAGGGTCAGCTTGTCCACGCGCAGCGCCCGGGCCAGCGGGTGGCGGCGTAGCCGTTCGACAAGCGCGGCGTCGCCGAGCAGCAGTCCGGCCTGGGGGCCGCCGAGCAGCTTGTCGCCGCTCGCGGTGACCAGGGCCGCGCCGGCGCGCAGGGTGCCGGCCGCGTCCGGCTCGTCGGGCAGCAGTGGATCCGGCGCGAGCAGCCCGGAGCCGATGTCGGCGACCACCGGCACGTCGAGCGTGGCCAGTTGGCGTACCGGTGTGGCCGAGGTGAAGCCGGTGATCTGGAAGTTCGACGGGTGCACCTTGAGCACGAAGCCGGTCTGCGGTCCGACGGCCGCGGCGTAGTCGTCGAGCGTGGTGCGGTTGGTGGTGCCCACCTCGCGCAGGCTGGCGCCGGTGCTCTCCAGCAGGTCCGGCAGGCGGAAACCGTCGCCGATCTCGACCAGTTCGCCTCGGCTGACGACGATCTCCCGGCCGGCGGCCAGCGCGGTGGCGGCCAGCACCAGCGCGGCGGCGCCGTTGTTGACCACGTGTACGGCGGCGGCGTCCGGCACGGCGGCGGCCAGCGCGTCCATCGCGTCCCGGCCACGACGCGCGCGTCGCCCCGTGCGCAGGTCCAGCTCGACGTCGGTGTGGCCGGCGGCCGCCACGACCGCGGCGACGGCGGCGGGTGACAGCGGCGCCCGACCCAGATTGGTGTGCAGCACGACGCCGGTGGCGTTGAGCACCGTCCGCGGACCCGGGGCGGGCAGCCCGGCGACCACGGCGTCGGGGACCTCGTCGGGCTCGATCTCACCGCGGCGGGCCCGCTCCTGCGCCTGGACGACGGCGGCCTTGACCCGGTCCCGGCCGAGGGTCGCGACGGCCTCGGCCAGCCGCGAATCGGCGAGCAGCGTATCGGTGCGGGGCACCCGGCGTCGCGGGTCCACGCTGCCGTCGCGCATCACGTCACTCCTGCCGCCGTTGGCGGAGACGGACGGGAATCGAACCCGCCTGGCCCGGGTCCCGGACCACACCGGTTTTGAAGACCGGGAGGGGCACCAGCCGCCTGAACGCCTCCGTCGGACATTCGATCACAACGCCCAAGCGGCCGCTCAGTCAGCCGCCGGATCCACCCCGGTCCGTCGAGCATTCACCCGCTCGCGTTGCGGCACCACCGTGTAGCGCGGGTCGCGCGCCGACGCGACGCCACCGTAGAAGATGCCGAACCGGGTGGCCACCGACGCGCCCAGCAACGCGACCCCGGACAACGCGCCCGCCGCGCGGCTGCGCCGGCCGAGCAGCGCCCCGACCACCCCGGCGACGGTCAGCAGCCGACCGGCGCGCAGCAGCCGACCGGGCCGCCCCGACCGGTAGGGCTCGCTGAGCAACCCCAGGCGGGTCTCCACCCGGTGCGCGCCGTACAGCTCCAGGGCCGCGCCGGCCACCGCCATCCGGCGGGCCGGCCCCGCCTGCGCCGGTGACGCGGCGAGCAGACCCACGCCGGCCCCGCTGGCCAGCGCGCTGCCCGCGAAGATGACCGGCAACTCGGGGTACGCCTCATGCCACGACGGCACCGCCGTGTCGGCGAGCAGCACCCCGGTGTACGTGGCCAGCGCCGGCGCGGTGGCGGCGGCGACGATCCCGGCGGCGTGCCCGACCGGCGGCAGTGCCCGCCCGGCCAACCCGAGCAGCCCGCGGCGGGGCAGCAGGCCGGCGCCCTCGGCGATCGCGGCGACCCCGGCGGCCGGCCCGAACGCGGTGAGGATCCAGGTGCCCACCGACATCGGCGAAGTTGGTTTGGCCACCCGCAGCATGTGGTGGAACCGCTCCGGCCGGCCCAGGTCCCGGATCAGGAAGACGGCGCTGGCGCTGACGGCGCCCAGCGCGGTGACCCGACCGGCGCGGCGCAGCACCGGCCGGCCGGTGAGCTGCCCTCCCGCGGCGAGCAGCGACGAGCCGGCGGCCAGCCCGCCGGTGAACAGGTACGCGGCGATGTCCCACTTCCAGACCGGCGCCTTCAGGATGGGCCGCCCGTAGTACGACGTGAACTCGGCCTCCGGAACCCGCAGCTCCTCGCCGCCGCCCCGGCCGCGCCGCCGGCCCGCCCGCCGGGCAGGGTCGCCGCCGGGCTGCCGTGCGACCGAGTCACCACCGGGCTGCCGTGCGGCCATCTCGTCGCGGGCGTTGGTGAACCGGCGGAACCGATCGCCCACCCGGGGGCGCTCTGTGCTCACGAGGATCCTCCGATGACGAACGCGGCGACGGTCGCCGCCGTCATGGCCAGCGCGGCGAGGCCGGCGCGTTTCCACATCGCCGGCAGATCCCGCGTCGTCACCACCGGATCCGGCGGCAACCCATACACCTCCGGCTCATCCAACAACAGGAAGAACGCCCCGTCACCACCCACACCGTCGTTCGGATCCTCCCCGTACAACCGCGCCTCCGACACCCCCTGCTCATGCAACGTGTCCACCCGCTGCGCCGCCCGCTCCCGCAACTCGTCCAGGGGCCCGTACTGAATCGACTCCGTCGGACACGCCTGCGCACACGCCGGCGTCATCCCCGCACCCAACCGGTCATAACACAGCGTGCACTTCCACGCCCGACCATCACCCCTACGCTGATCGATCACCCCATACGGACACGCCGAAATGCAGTACCCACACCCATTACAGATGTCCTCCTGCACCACCACCGTCCCGAACTCCGTCCGAAACAACGACCCCGTCGGACACACATCCAAACAAGCCGCATGCGTGCAGTGCTTACACACATCCGACATCATCAACCACCGAAAATCCGACCGCTGCTCCACACC
>NZ_JBIAKN010000010.1:0-141480 GCF_042872475.1 Micromonospora sp. NPDC005252
CGTGGAGGGCCGTGGCCCCGGCGCTCACCGCCCCGCCGCCCCCCCGGGGCCCCCCGGGACCCAACACCAGCGGCCCCAGGGCACCGGGGGGGGGCCCGGGCCCGGGGGCGCGGGCCGGGCCACCGGCCGAACCGGACCCGGAAGGGAGGGTTGATGGAGTTCGACTTCGCCGATGAGCAGCCGAAGCTCCTCATGCTGATGTACGGGCTGGTCGCCTTCGTGGTGGTGGTGGGCGGTCTGCTCCTGCTGCTCGACGTCGTCCCGGCCTGGTTTGCCCGGCGACGGGAGGCGCAGCTCGTGGCCGCCTCGGTGAGTGGAGCTCCACTTCCCCGCCGCCCCCGGCAACGGGAGGGGATCTTCGCGCTCTTCTTCCTGCTGCCCACGCTGCTGCTCCTCACCATCGGCCTGGTCGTGCCGGCCATTCGCACCGTGCTGCTCTCCCTGATGGACGGGAGCAGCACCAGCTGGGTGGGGCTGCGCAACTACGGCTGGATGTTCTCCGACGACTCGATGCTCCGGGTCCTGATCAACACCCTGGTCTGGGTGGTTCTGGTCCCGCTGGTGGCGACCGCGTTCGGCCTGATCTACGCCGTCCTGGTGGACAAGGCCCGGTTCGAGGCCGTGGCCAAGTCGCTGATCTTCCTGCCGATGGCGATCTCCTTCGTCGGCGCCAGCATCATCTGGAAGTTCGTCTACGCCTACCGCGGCGAGGGCGACCAGATCGGTCTGCTCAACCAGATCGTCACCAGCCTCGGCGGCGAACCCAAGCAGTGGCTGCTGGAATCACCCCTGAACACGCTGCTGCTGATCGTCATCATGGTCTGGATCCAGGCCGGCTTCGCCATGGTGGTGCTCTCCGCCGCGATCAAGGCGATCCCCGGCGACATCGTGGAGGCCGCCCGGCTCGACGGGGTCAGCCCCTGGCAGATGTTCTGGCAGATCACCATGCCGAGCATCCGGCCGGCCCTGATCGTGGTGGCGGTGACGCTCACGATCGCCACGCTCAAGGTCTTCGACATCGTCCGGACCTCGACCAACGGCAACTACGACACCAGCGTCATCGCCAGCGAGATGTACAACCAGGCGTTCCGGTACGGCCAGAACGGGCAGGGCTCCGCGCTCGCGGTCTTCCTCTTCATCCTGGTCATCCCGGTCGTGATCTACCAGATCCGCAACCTCCGTCAACAGCGGGAGGGCTGAGATGACGACCGCAACGCCCACCGTCGCCGCCGGCGTCCAGAAGACCGACGGCACCGCGTCCACCGCCGCCGGGCGGGTACGTCGGCGACTCAACAGCCGTACGGCCACGCTCGTCTCGATCGTCATCGCGGTGGTCTGGACCATCCCGACCTTCGGCCTGTTCGTCTCCTCCCTCCGTCCGGAGGACGAGATCAAGACCACCGGCTGGTGGACGGCCTTCACCAACCCGCAGTTCACCCTGGAGAACTACCAGCAGGTCCTCTTCGGGCGGTCGGCGTCGTCCGGGCAGCTCGCCAGCTACTTCATCAACTCGCTGGCGATCACCATCCCGTCGGTGCTCTTCCCGCTCGCCTTCGCGGCCCTGGCCGCGTACGCGCTGGCGTGGATCAACTTCCGCGGGCGGGACTGGCTCTACATCGCGATCTTCGCGTTGCAGATCGTCCCGCTGCAGATGGCCCTGGTGCCGCTGCTGAAGTTCTTCTCCACCGGCGTCACCCTCGGCGGCGTCACCCTGATGCCGGCATGGGACTTGGTCGACGAGCAGAAGTTCGCCCAGGTGTGGTTCGCACACACCTGTTTCGCGCTTCCGTTCGCGGTCTTCCTGCTGCACAACTTCATCTCGCAGCTCCCCGGCGACCTGATGGAGGCGGCCCGGGTCGACGGGGCCACCCACCCGAAGATCTTCCGCACCATCGTGCTGCCGCTGATCACCCCGGCGCTGGCCGCGTTCGGCATCTTCCAGTTCCTCTGGGTCTGGAACGACCTGCTGGTCGCGCTGATCTTCGCCGGTGGCGGCAACGAGACCGCCCCGCTCACGGTTCGGCTGGCCGAGATGGCCGGCACCCGGGGCAACGAGTGGCAGCGGCTGACCGCGGGCGCGTTCGTCTCGATCGTTGTACCGCTCGTCGTATTCCTGTCCCTGCAGCGCTTCTTCGTGCGAGGTCTGCTCGCCGGCAGCGTCAAGGGCTGACCCGCTTGCCCGCCGCCGCCTGGCCCCTGAGGGCGGCGGCGGGCGACGGGTACCGAGCGGGGGAAGCATGACGAAGATTGATGATGTCGCCCGGTTGGCCGGGGTCTCCACGGCAACCGTCTCGCGGGCCCTGCGCGGGCTGCCGACGGTCTCGGCCGCCACCCGACGCAGAGTCCTCGCGGCCGCCGAGCAGCTCGACTACGCGGTCTCGCCGAGCGCGTCCCGGCTCGCCGGTGGCCGCACCGGCACGGTGGCGGTGGTCGTACCCCGGATCACCCGCTGGTTCTTCAGCACGGTCGTCGAGGCGGTCGAGGAGTATCTGCACCACTCCGGCTACGACCTGCTGCTCTACAACCTGGGCGGTCGGGAGCAGATCCGCCAGCGGGTGCTGCGTACCGCCAACCTGCACAAGCGAGTCGACGCCATGATGCTGGTCGCCACGCCGCTGCGCCCGGCGGACCTGACCGCGCTGGCCGCCCTGGACCTGCCCGGCGTGACCATCAGCTCGGGGAGCAGGGTGCCCAACTGGCCGTGCGTACGGATCGACGACGTGGCCGCCGCGCGGATGGCCACCCGCCACCTGCTCGATCTCGGCCACCGGCGGATCGCGCACATCTCCGGAGACCCCGACGACGAGCTGGCCTTCACCACCCACCTCGACCGGCGCCGGGGCTACCAGGCGGAGCTGCGGGCCGCCGGCCTGCGACCCGATCCGAGCCTGGACGTCGAGTCGTCGTTCACCATCGACGGCGGCAACCGGGCCGCCGCCGAGCTGCTGGCCCGCGGTGTTCCGCCGACCGCTATCGTCGCCGCCTGCGACGAGATGGCGATGGGCGCGATGACGGCGCTGCGCGACGCCGGGCTGCGCGTACCGCAGGACGTCAGCGTGGTCGGCATCGACGACCACGACCTCGCCGGCGTGCTCGGGCTCAGCACCATCGCCCAGCCGGCCGCCGAACAGGGCCGGCTGGCCGCCCGGATGCTGCTCGACCCGCTCGGGGCCCGCAACCTGAGCCCGATCGTCGGTCAACGAACCGCCGGCGGCGACACATCGGTGATCCTGCCCACTCGGCTGGTGGTCCGAGAGTCCACCGCGCCGCCGCGGGCACACTGAACCCCAACCATCCGCCGCCGGCCGGCGGCTGGCGGCGACGCGGCCGGCAGCAGCACCGCCGGCAGTCCACCCACCGCGCGACACGGGAGACGACCCTGAACACCGATCCGACGCAGCAGACCTCCTCCGGTCACCCGATCACCGGCTGGTGGACCGAGGCCGCCATCTACCAGATCTACCCACGCTCGTTCGCCGACTCCGACGGTGACGGCATCGGGGACCTGCCGGGCATCACCGCCCGCCTCGACCACCTGGTCGAGCTGGGCGTGGACGCGGTGTGGCTCTCCCCGTTCTATCCGTCCCCGCAGGCCGACGCGGGCTACGACGTGGCCGACTACCGGGACGTCGACCCGCTGTTCGGCACCCTCGCCGACGCGGACAAGCTGATCGCCGAGGCCCGCTCCCGCGGCCTGCGGGTGATCGTCGACCTGGTGCCGAACCACACCTCGTCGGCGCACCGCTGGTTCCAGGCCGCGCTGGCCGCCGCGCCGGGCAGCCCGGAGCGGTCCCGGTACATCTTCCGCGACGGCCTCGGCCCGGCCGGCGACCAGCCGCCGAACGACTGGCAGAGCGTCTTCGGCGGTCCGGCCTGGACCCGGACGGTCGACCCGGACGGCCGACCCGGCCAGTGGTACCTGCACCTGTTCGACACCGGCCAGCCCGACCTCAACTGGGACAACCCGGAGGTGCACGAGGAGTTCCTGGACGTGCTGCGGTTCTGGCTGGACCGCGGTGTGGACGGCTTCCGCGTCGACGTGGCGCACGGCCTCGTCAAGCAGGCCGACCTGGCCGACTGGCAGGAGCCCCAGGAGATCCTCTCCGGCAACGAGATCGACAAGCCGCGCCCGCCGATGTGGGACCAGGAGGGCGTGCACGAGATCTACCGGCAGTGGCGGCGGGTCCTGGACAGCTACCCCGGCGAGCGGGTACTGGTCGCGGAGGCGTGGGTGGAGCCGGCCGAGCGGCTGGCCCGCTACGTCCGCCCGGACGAGATGCACCAGGCGTTCAACTTCGAGTACCTGCTCGCCGCCTGGACCGCGCCGGCCCAGTACGCGGTGATCACCCGCTCCCTGGAGGCGACCGACTCGGTGGGCGCGCCGACGACCTGGGTGCTGTCCAACCACGACGTCGTACGCCACGCCTCCCGGCTCGGCCTGGCGATCGGCGGCGGCCGGCCCAACGGCATCGGCATCGGCGACCCGCAGCCGGACGCCGCGCTCGGCCTGCGCCGGGCCCGGGCGGCCACCCTGCTGATGCTCGCCCTGCCCGGCTCGGCGTACCTCTACCAGGGCGAGGAGCTGGGCCTGCCCGAGCACACCACGATGCCCGACGAGGCCCGGCAGGACCCGACCTGGGCGCGCAGCGGGCACACCCAGCGGGGCCGCGACGGCTGCCGGGTGCCGATCCCGTGGGAGGCCGACGCCCCGTCGTACGGCTTCGGGCCCACCGATGCCAGCTGGCTGCCGCAACCCCCGTCCTGGGCGGAGTACGCGCTGGACCGGCAGCGCGACGTGCCCGGCTCGACGTACGAGCTGTACCGCACGGCGCTGCGTCTGCGCCGTGCCCACGGCCTGGGCCGGGGCACGCTGGAGTGGCTGTCCTCCAACGACGAGGTGCTGACCTTCCGCAACGGCGAGCTGACGGTGCTGACCAACTTCGGCGACGCTCCGGTGCCGGTTCCGGCCGGCGCCGAGGTGCTCGCCGCCAGCGCACCGCTGGACGAGGGCGCGGTCCCGACCGACGTCACGGTCTGGCTCCGCGGCTGACCGGTCCGGTCGTGCCCTCTCCCGCCGCCGCGGCCTGCTCCGCTGCCGTTTGAATGGAGTCCGCCCCACCGCCCCACCGCTTTCCAGCGCCGGGCCGGTGGGGGGGTCGGGGACGGGGACCGCTGCGCATCACGTCCTTTGCTCTGCTTCAACCGAGGCGACAGTCGGTGCCCTTATGTGTTGCGTGGGTTGAAGCAGAGCAAAGGCGGCGCTGGCACTACGCGGACCTGGCGGCCGCCCGATGATCGGGTGATGAGAAGGAGGTCCAGGCCGCTCCGGAACAACCAGCCAACGAGCCGGCGCGGGTACGGGGCGAGGGCCCGTCAGAGGCGGTCGGCTCGGGTGTGCAGCAGGTCGTGCACGTTGTCGATGTCCGCCGGTGAGGTACGCGAGGCGAGCCAGTACATGATGCCGGTGGGAATGAAGAAGAGCTGGAACGCGGCCAGCCCGACGGCGAAGTTCAGCGGTGGCGGGAAGGCCGCGCGAAGACCCTGGAAGGCGACCCCGACCAGCCCGTTGCCGGCCGACCGGCCGACCCCGTTGACCAGGTTGCCGAGGCTGTAGACGGTCCCCCGGTGCTCCGGCGGGTTCACGTCGGCGATCAGCGCGAACCAGTTCGGCGAGTTGGCCGAGGTCAACGCGAGCGCCACCACGGCGGTGAGCAGGCTGAGTCCGACCGACGGCTCGGTGACCACGCTGGACAGCACCGCGCCGACCACCGCGCCGGCGCTGCCGCCGTCGGGCACGTCGATGGTCACCGGCACGAAGAACAGCACCAGGTAGAACGGCAGCGCGGCGAGGATGCCGACCGCCGCGACCAGGGCCCGACCCCCCGGGGTACGCCGCTGCACCGCGTCGCCGACCAGCCCACCCACGATGGAGAGCACCCCACCGAGCTGGAACAGCGTGGCGAAGACGCTGCCCACCACCACCGCGGTCGACTCCGAGTAGCCCTGGGCCTCGGCCCGTTCGGCGAACAGCACCGGCAGCCAGACCAGCGAGCCGAACGCCGCCTGCGCGGTCAGGCCCTGCAGGATCAGCCACCGGTTGGTACGCCGGGCCAGGATCCTCGGCACGTCGGCCCGACTGATCCGGTAGTCGTAGTCCGCGCCGGCGTCCAATGCGTCGGCCAGCTCCGGTTCGCTCTGGCCGCGCCGGACGTCGTAGGTGAACAGGTACGCCAGGGTGGCGGCCAGGCCCACCCCGGTCAGCAGCAGGAACGGCCGCCGCCAGTCGGCCGCGCCGAGCAGCCCGCCGAACAGCGTGCCGGCGAGCGTGCCGACGCCCTGGGAGAGCCCCCAGAAGCTCATCACCAGCCCGCGCCGGGTCGGCGAGATCAGGTCGGTGACCACCGAGAAGCCCACCGAGCCGACCGCACCGAGACCGACCGCCGCGACGAGCTGGGCGGCCAGGAACGTGAGGTACCCGCCGGCGAGCGCGCTGCCGCCGGTGCCCGCCGCCCAGAGCAGGGTGCCCACCATGAGCAGCGGTTTGCGGTTGCTCCGGTCCCCGACGTACGCCCAGCCGACCGCGGCCACCGCGCTGACCAGAAAGCTGACGGCGGTGACCAGCCCGAGCAGCCGCCCCGACACGTCGAACGCGCCGGCGATCGGCTTGTAGAGCGGTGGGACGAGCCCGATCGCCACGTTGTCGAGCGAGGCGAGCAGCACGAACACCACGACGCTGTACAGCCGGTGCGCCCGGCCGCCGCCCCGGCCACTCCGGCGCTGGCCGGGCCCGCCACTGGTCACGCTCATGACGGGCAGCCAACCAGACTCCGGTACGCAAGTCGCGGCGCGGGGGGGGGGCGGGGGGGGGCCCCCCCCCGCCCCGCCCCCCCCCCCCGCCGGGGGGGGGCCCCCCCCCCCGCGGGGGGGGGGGGGGGCCCCGCGCCGGGGGGGGGGGGCGGGCCCGGCCTTGGCTAGCGCGTTGGCCGGTCCCCCACCTCGCCCCGGGACGGATTGCCGCGCGGCGGGTGGGTGCCGGTCGGCTCCCACCCGCGTCGACTCCGACGGTCAGCGGCGGTCGAGGACCAACCCGCGGGCGGCGGCGTACTGGTCACGGACGGCGGGGACGGGCTCCGCCGCGTACTCCTCGGTGCCCTTGACCTCCCACTGCGGCGGGGTCGGACCGCCGAGGGCGACCCAGGCGGCCTGGCGGGCGGCGCCGTCGGCGACGTACTCCCCGGCGGGCGGAACGACCACCGGGCAGCCGAAGACCTGCGGTGCGATCCGGCGGACCGCGGCCGAGCGTGCCCCGCCGCCGACGAGGATGACCCGGCGGACGGTGGCGCCCTGCGCGGTAAGCGCGTCCAGGCCGTCGGCGAGCGCGCAGAGCATGCCCTCCACGGCGGCCCGGGCCAGGTGCGCGGCTGTCGACGTGCGCAGGGTCAGCCCGTGCACCGCGCCGGTGGCCAGCGGACGGTTGGGCGTCCGCTCACCCTCCAGGTAGGGCACCATGACCAGCCCGTCCGCGCCGGCCGGCGCGGAGAGCGCCAGCTCGGCCAGCTCGTCCAGGTCGACGCCCAGCATCGTGGCGGCGGCGTCCAGCACCCGGGCGGCGTTGAGCGTGCAGACCAGCGGCAGGAAGCGGCCCGACGCGTCGGCGAAGCCGGCCACCGCGCCGCTCTCGTCGGCGGCCGGCACGTCGGCCACGCTGAACACCGTGCCGGAGGTGCCGATCGAGACGACCACGTCACCGGGACCGGCGCCGACGCCGAACGCGGCGGCGGCGTTGTCGCCGGTGCCCGCGCCGAGCAGCGCGCCGCCCCCACCCAGCTCGTCGGCCAGCGTGCCGGCCGACTCGGCCGGGCCCAGCACCTCGGGCACCACGAGCTGCCGACCGAAGGCCCGTTCCAGCAGGTCCGGACGGTAGGAACCGGTGGACGGGGACCAGTAGCCGGTGCCGCTGGCGTCACCCCGGTCGGTCCGCAGCCCCGCCAGCCCCGGCGCACCGGCCAGCCGCCAGGTCAGCCAGTCGTGCGGCAGGCAGACGGCCGCCACCCGTGCGGCCAGATCCGGCTCGTGCCGGGCCAGCCAGCGCAGCTTGGTGATGGTGAAGCTCGCCACCGGCACGCTGCCGGTGGCCTCGGCCCAGAACCGTCGCCCTTCCGAGCCGCCGCCGGCCTCCTCGATGAGGTCGGCGGCGGCGTCGGCGGAGCGGGTGTCGTTCCACAGCAGGGCCGGGCGCACCACCCGGCCCGCCTCGTCGAGGCAGACCATGCCGTGCTGCTGGCCGGCGACGGAGACCGCCGCGACGTCGGCCAGCCCGCCGGCCTCGTCGGCGGCGCTGCGCAGCGCCTGCCACCAGGCTTCCGGGTCGACCTCGGTGCCGTCCGGGTGCGGTGCCCGGCCCTGCCGGAGCAGGGCGCCGGTCTCCGCGTCCCGGATGACCACCTTGCAGGACTGGGTGGACGAGTCAACGCCTGCGACCAACGGCATGGCGGGGCCTCAGCGAGCGCCGAGCAGGTGCTCGACGGCGAGCTGGTTGAGCTGGACGAAGGCGAAGCCCCGCGCGGCCACCGCGTCCACGTCGACGTCCTCGAACGCGGACCGGTCGGCCAGGAACTCCTCGTAGCCCTCACCGTCGCCGAGCGTCGGCGTGTTCAGCTCGTCGACCTTGCTGGCGGCGAGCGCCTCGACGACCTCGGGGTCGGCGCGGAACGCCGCGGCCCGCTCCTTGAGCAGCAGGTAGGTGCTCATGTTGGCCGCCGCGGAGGCCCAGACACCGTCCATGTCCTCGGTGCGGGAGGGCTTGTAGTCGAAGTGCCGGGGGCCGTCGTAGGTCGGCCCGCCGTTCGGGCTGCCGTTCTCCAAAAGGTCCACCAGGGCGAACGCGTTCATCAGGTCACCGTGGCCGAAGACCAGGTCCTGGTCGTACTTGATGCCGCGCTGACCGTTGAGGTCCAGGTGGAACAGCTTGCCCTGCCAGAGCGCCTGGGCGATGCCGTGGGCGTAGTTGAGCCCGGCCATCTGCTCGTGGCCGACCTCCGGGTTGAGACCGACCATCTCCGGGTGGGCCAGCTGGGAGATGAAGCCGAGCGCGTGCCCGATGGTGGGCAGCAGGATGTCGCCGCGCGGCTCGTTGGGCTTGGGCTCCAGGGCGAACCGCATGGTGTAGCCCTTGTCGATGACGTACTGGGTGAGCAGGTCCACCGCCTCGCGGTAACGGTCCAGGGCGGCGCGGACGTCCTTGGCGACGTCGTACTCGGAGCCCTCGCGACCACCCCACATCACGAAGGTGCTGGCGCCCAGCTCGGCGGCCAGGTCGACCTGGCGCAGCACCTTGCGCAGCGCGAACCGGCGGACATCGCGGTCGTTGCTGGTGAAGCCGCCGTCCTTGAAGATCGGGTGGGTGAAGAGGTTGGTGGTGACCATCGGCACCACGAGGCCGGTCTCGTCGAGCGCCTTGCGGAACCGCGCGATGCGCTGATCGCGGGTGGCGGCGTCGGCCCCGAACGGGATCAGGTCGTCGTCGTGGAAGGTGATGCCGTACGCGCCCAGCTCGGCGAGCCGGTGCACCGCCTCGACGGCGTCCAGCTCGGGACGGGTCGCGTCGCCGAACGGGTCGCGGGCCTGCCAGCCCACGGTCCAGAGCCCGAAGGAGAACTTGTCGGCGGGGGTGGGACGGGGTGCCATGAGCAACCTCCGGGGTGGTGGTGTCAGGTATTTGTTCAGCGATTGAATTATTTGCCCGCCCTATGGCACTGTCAAGGGGTGAGCCCCACCCACGCCCCGGCCGGCGCAGCCCGTCAGGGCAGCCTCCGCGAGCTCAACCTCGCCCTGGTTCTCGGCCGGATCGCCGCCGCCGAGCGTCCCCCGTCCCGGGCCGACCTGGCAACCGCCACCGGCCTGACCCGCGCCACCGTCTCGGCGGTGGTCGAGGACCTGCTCGCGGGCCAACTGGTCAGCGAGGCCGACCCGGCGCCCCGGGCGGGCGCCGGCCGCCCGGCCCGGGGGCTGGTCCTGGCCGACCAGGGCCCGGCCGGGCTCGGCCTGGAGGTCAACGTCGACTACCTGACGGTGTGCGTCGTCGATCTCGCCGGCCAGGTCCGGCACCGCACCGTGCACCGGGCCGACCTGCGCCCGGTCGCCCCCGCCGACGCGCTGGCCCGCCTCGTCGACCTGGCCCGGCAGGCCCGCGCCGACGCGGCCCGGCAGGGCCTCACCCTGGCCGGAGCCGCGCTCGCCGTACCCGGCCTGGTGGACGACGCCGGCCTGGTCCGGCTCGCGCCGAACCTCGGCTGGCGGGACGTCGCGGTGCCCGAACTGCTCAGCAGGCACCCGCCCCTGACCGAACAGGTGCCCGGCATCCCGGCCCTGGTGGTGGACAACGAGGCCAACCTCGCGGCGCTCGGCGAGCTGCACTCCCGGCCGCCCGGCCCGGCGAGCTTCCTGCACATCTCCGGCGAGGTCGGCATCGGCGCGGGGATCGTCCTGGACGGCGCGCTGTTCCGCGGCGTACGCGGCTGGAGCGGCGAGATCGGCCACCTCCCGGTCCACCCCGAGGGCCGTCCGTGCCGCTGCGGAGGGCAGGGTTGCCTGGAGCAGTACGCCGGTCAGGAGGCGATCGTGGCCGGCGCCGGGCTGGTACGGGCGGAGCTTCCCGCGGACACCGCGACGGCGCGACTGGCCGAGCTGGCCGAGGCCGGTGACCCGGACGCGCTACGGGCGCTGCACGACGCCGGTACGGCACTCGGGGTGGCGGTGGCCGGCGTGGTCAACCTGCTGGACCTGGACACCGTGGTGCTCGGCGGCGGGTACGCCCCGCTGGCGCCCTGGCTGTGCCCGCCGGTGCTCGCCGAGATCGCGGCCCGGGTGCTCACCGCCGCCTGGTCACCGGTCACGGTCCGGCCCTCGACCCTCGGTCCGGAGGCCGCCGCCGTGGGCGCGGCCGGCTCGGTGGTACGGCGGATCGTCGCCCGCCCCGCAGGCTGGCTGAACCGCTCCGGCTGACGCGCTCCGGGCGTGCGTCGGTGCGGCTCGGTACGCTTGCCGTGGAGCAACTATCGGCAGGCGAGGAGCGCAGAAGCAGCATGCGTAGAGGTCGTCGGACGCCCGGCAGCGTCGGGCGGTGACCACGACCCGACGGGGCGGCATCGCAGGTCCGGTCGGCGGCGACTGGCAGGCGTCGCGACCACCGACCCGCCAACGCGGCGGCGGTGCGCTGCCGGCCGACTCGCCACTGGCCCGCGAGCTGCTCGACGGGCTCGCCGAGGCCGTGCTGACGACCGACGAGACCGGCCGGGTCACCCTCGTCAACGCCCGGGCAGCCCAGCTGCTCCCGGAGATCGTCGCGGGTGTCGAGCTGTCCGAGTGCCCGGTGGCGGCACTGGCCCGGGCCCTGCAGGACGGCACCGAGAGCTTCGACGCCGAGCACCACGGCCGGCACCTGCGGGGCGGTCGACGGCGTACCCACCGAGCCGAGCCGCTGGCGGGACGCCGAGGCCGCGGACCTGAGCGCCGTGCTCCCACCCGGGTTCGGCCGGCCGGGCGCGCTGCTGGTCAGCCCGATGCCCGGTCCCGGGGGGTCAGCCGGTGCACTGCTGTTGGTCCGCCGTGCCGGCCGGGCCGGCTTCGACCCACGCGACGTCGAGCTGGCCCGCGAGTTCGCCGCGCGGGCCGGCGCGGCGCTGGCCGCCGCCGAGCTGTACGGCGAGCAGGCCCACCTGGCCCGGGTGTTGCAGACCAGCCTGCTCCCGCCGGAGCTGCCGACCGTGCCCGGCGGCAGCGACCGCTGGAGCTGATCCACCTGCTCAACCGCACCCTGTTCGACGCGCCCGACGCCGCACGGCGCAGCCAGCTCACCACCCTGCTGCTCGGATCACTGGAGCGCGGGGCGGCGGGGGTGGACATCCGGATCGCCGGCGGCGGGCACCCCGCGCCGCTGCTGGTCACCGCCGCCGGTTCGGTCGTCCCGGTTCCGGTCGGCGGGATGCCGGTCGGCGCACTGGCCGACGCCCGGTTCGCCGAGGCGCAGGTGCACCTCGACCCGGGCGACCTGCTCCTCGCGTACACCGACGGGGTGACCGAGGCGAACGGCGGCCCGGTCCACGCCGAGAAGTTCGGCGCGCACCGGCTGCGCGCCGCACTGGCCGCAGCGGCCGGGCTGCCTCCGGCCGCGCTGGTCGACAGGCTGCTCCAGGTGGTGGACGAGTGGCTGGGCAGGCAGGCTCACGACGACATCGCCGTGCTGGCGGTGTGCGCGTCGGCGCCGGCCTGAGTCAGGCCGTCCGGGCCACCGGCGGCTCACCGGTGGGCCATTCGCGCGGCGTGCCCACCGCCCGCTCGGGGCCGGTCTGCCACACCGTTCGGGTCGACCGCTCCGGGCGCTCCGACGAGTCCCCCGCCGGCCCGGTGGGCCGGTCCGGATCCCGCGGGTCCGCGTCGTCCGGCCAGTCGTCTCGCCCAGGCGGCCGGTCCCCGTCATCCGGCGCCGAGCCGCTTCGCGCCTGCTGCTGGCGGGCGGCCTCGTCGAACTCCCGCATCCCGCTCACCAGGGCGGTACGGCCCGCCGGAGTCATCGCCGCCAGCACTGTGGCAATTCGCTTCTGCCGGTCGGCGCGCAGCTCCGCGAGGAGTCGACGGGCCTCCGGGGTGAGGTGCAGGGAGATCTCCCGCCGGTCGAAGCGACCCGGCTCGCGCTCCAGCATGCCGGCCGCGACCAACCGGTCGCAGAGTCGGCTGGCGGAACTGAGCAACATGTCCAGGCGGGTGGCGAGCCGGCGTAGGTTGATCCCGTCGTGCTGCTCGACCACCATCACAGCCCGTAGTTGGGCTCCGGAGACCCGGCTGGCGGTCGCCTCGCGGGCGGAATCCCATACGCCCAGCAGGGCTCCCGCCGCCGCGTCCAACGCGGCAGCCATACTCGTCGCAGGGTCCGGTGGACCGTGTTCTTCGGCCATGGTGGCCCGAAACTACTCCGAAGCCACTGGTAGTCGAGCTTTGATCAAGGAGGCCTGATGAGTAAACCGGTCAATCGGGCACGTCGTACCCTGAACGAGACACCCGCCGACCTTCTCGTGGGCAGCATCGGGAAGATCTTCAAAGAGGCGTACGGGATCACCGAAGCGGAGCTGTACCAGGTCGACTACCGCCTCTCGGAGCTGTTGCCACTCACCGAGGGTGACTCCATCCGGGACGCCGGACACCCCGCCTGGCGGGCCTTCGACCACCAGGTGCCCCTGCTGGTCGACGGCACCGCCTGGGTGCCGGTCAGCATGCGCGGCGAACGGCGGGGCGTCCTGCGTCTCGCGCCGGTGGCCGACGACCCGGCAGTGCTCGGCGAGCTGGCCGACGTCGCCACCGCGCTCGCGCACGAGCTGGCGGCCGTCTCCGCCGGCACCGACGTCTACCGCGTCGCGCGGCGCAGCCAGCGGCTCACCCTGGCCGCCGAGATGCAGTGGGACCTGCTCCCCGGCCGCAGCCGGATCCGACCCTCGTTCAGCCTGGCCGGGCAGCTGGAGCCGGCGTACGCCGTGCGGGGCGACAGCTTCGACTGGGCCGACGACGGGCAGCGTCTCTGGCTCTCCACGGTCAACGGGACCGGTGAGGGTGTCGCGGCGTCCCTGCTCACGTCGCTGGCCACCCACGCGCTGCGCAACGCCCGCCGGGCCGGCCTCAGTCTGGGTGATCAGGCCGCCCTCGCCGACCAGGCCATCTACGACGAGTACCGGGGCAAGCGGCACCTCTCCGTGCTGTTGATGGAGCTGGACCTGCGCTCCGGGACGATGAGCGTGGTGGACGCCGGCTCGCCACGCCTCGTCCTGCTGCGGGGCGGAGAGGTCACCGAGCAACCGCTGGAGGCGCAGTTCCCGCTCGGCATGTTCGAGGCGACCGACTACCACGAGCAGACGTTCACGCTGGAACGCGGCGACCGGCTCTTCGTGGTCAGCGACGGCGTGGTGGAGGCCACCGGGAAGAACGTGCGCTACGGCGAGACGGCACTGGACCGGTTCCTGCGCCGGACGGGCCCGATGGAGCCACTGGACGCCGTGCGGTCGCTGATCGGGGACCTGCGCGCGTTCGTGGCCGGCGACCTCGTCGACGATGCCGTGGTGGTCTGCCTGGACTGGACCGGCCCGCAGGCGTGAGCGGCGGCGGTCAGTACGCGCCGCGGCTGTTCAGCACCGCGCCGGCGGTCTTCCAGAGGATGGTGAGGTCGGCGGCGAGCGACCAGTTCTCCACGTAGTAGAGATCGAGTCGGATGCCGTCCTCCCAACTCAGGTCGGATCGACCGCTGACCTGCCACAGCCCGGTCATGCCGGGCTTCACCAGCAGCCGCCGGGCCACGTCACCGTCGTAGCGGGCCACCTCCGAGGGCAGCGGCGGACGCGGCCCGACCAGGCTCATCTGGCCCAGCAGCACGTTGACCAGCTGCGGCAGCTCGTCCAGCGACCACTTGCGCAGCAGCCGGCCGACCCGGGTCACCCGAGGGTCGTCGCGCATCTTGAACATCAGGCCGTCGGTCTCGTTGCGGGTCGCCAGCTCGGTGAGCAGCGCGTCGGCGTTGACCACCATCGTCCGGAACTTGAACACGCCGAACTCCTGGCCGCCCCGACCCACCCGGACCTGCCGGAAGAGCACCGGCCCCCGGCTGTCCAGTTTGATGGCCAACGCGATGACCGCGATCAGCGGCAGCAGCAGCGCCAACGCCAGCGACGACGCCGACCGGTCGACGAACCCCTTGACCAGCTTGCGCGCACCACGGAACTCGGGCGCCTCGACGTGGATCAGGGGCAGCCCGGCGACCGGACGGGTGTGGATCCGTGGGCCGGCCACATCGGTCAGCGCGGGCGCCACGACGAGGTCGACGCCGGTCCCCTCCAGCTGCCAGCCGAGCCGACGCAGTCGGGCCGCCGTCAGCTCACCGGAGGCGGTCACCGCGACCGTGTCCGCGCCGATCGCGGTGGCGGCCTCCGGGATGCCCCGGAACGATCCCACCACCGGCACGTCACCGAGCCGCTGGGCGACCGGCGCGAGCAGCGCGTCGGGGATGCACGCGCCGACCACCTGATAGCCGGCGTACGGCTCCCGGCGCAGGGTGTGCACCAACTCCAGGACGTGTGCGGTGTCGCCGACCACGAGCACCTTGCGGGACCAGCCGGTGCCCTTCGAGCGGGCCCGGTGCAGGCGTTTGCGCGCGACGAACCGGGTCACCTCCAGCCCGACCGTGCCGACCGCGAACGAGATGCCGAGGAAACCACGGGAGACGCCGACGTCGGCGATGTAGCCGGCGATGGCGATCGCGCCGGCCAACCGCAGGCTCGCCGAGCTGACCCGCCGGTACTCGTCCGCCCCGTAGCCGACGACCCGGTCGTCGTAGCAACCGAGCGCCTTGAGGGAGATCAGCCAGGCCAGGACCAACCCCGGCGCCACCAGCACGTACGGAATCTTGGAGCCGACCGGCTCCTCGTCCCCGAACCGGCCGACGTACCCGACGAGCAGCGCGATGATGAGGATTGTGGTGTCCAGCACGACCAGGACCCGGACGTAGGACCGTTCGTCGGCGCGGGCCACCAGCCCGCTCGGCGGGCCCTCCGGCGTCGCCGAGGTGCTGGCGGGGGTCAACAGTGTCGCCGCGGTCACCGGCCCTCCCACTCTGCTCAGGACGGCCCCGGCCGACGAGTCGGACCGGAGGCGGACGGACGATGCCGGGACACGTCGACATCCTGCCTTGATAACTATGGCTGCCGATTGCTTCCGACGTATTGCCGTCACTTTTCTTCAACCCTGCGGCCATAAAAGGAACCCGCCGTACCGGCTGACGCGGTACGGCGGGTTTCTCCTGCTGTGCGGCCGGTCAGCGCGGCGCCGGGGGGCGGCGCGCGATGGCGGTGAGGAAGATGCTGCCGATCTCGTTCGGGTCCTTGGTGACGAAGACGTCGCCGCCGGTCACCTTGGTGATCGACTCCAACTCGGTCTTGCTGACGCCCTCGCCGATACCGATCATGATGACCTGCACAGGCCGCTCCGGGTCCGCGACCTGCTTGAGCTTGGCGAGCAGTTGCCCCTGGCTGAGGCCGTTGTCGTCCTCGTTCTTGCCGTCGGTGAACAGCACGATGGAGTTGACCCGGCCGGGCTGCCAGTCCTCCTGCACCGCCTGGTACGCGGCCAGCATGGTGTCGTAGAGGCCGGTGTCACCGCTGGACGGCTTGATGGTGGCGAGTGCCCCCTCCAACTGCGCCCGCTGGCCGGAGAGCGGCCCGATCGGGACCAGTTGCCGGTAGTCCCGGTTGCCGACCAGCTTGGTGGAGAAGGTCCACAGGCCGATGGACCAGGAGTCGTCGAAGAGTCCCAGGCCGCGGCGGGCCGCGTCCACGGTGACCTCCTCCCGGCTGCGGTTGTTTGCGCTGGGCACCAGGTCCTTCATCGAGCCGGAGACGTCGATGACGGCGAGCATCCGACCCGACTGGGTGGCGATCGACCAGCTGGAGACGACACGCTGTATCGCGGCCGGGTCCAGGCCGCCCGCCGCGGTGCCGCCGGCCGCCGGGGCGGTCGACGCGCCGCCGGCCGGGCTCGGGGCGCCCTGCGGCGCGTTGAAGCCGGCACCCCAGTTGCCGTCCGGACCGCGCAGCGACTGCGCCGCCAGCCGGTCGCGGAACTTCGGGGCGGTGAGCAGCTCGAACAGCACCTTTGCCGCCGCCGCCTTGGTCGGCTCGATGCCGGGCAGCACCGCGTACGGATAGTCCAGCGGCATCGGGGCCGGCTCCATGTAGAGCGCGGCGAGCGGCACCGGGGGCTTCTTGCTGTTGTAGGCGATCACGTCTTCTTCGGAGAGCGCCGCCGCACCGAGCGCGCTCGCGATGGACGTCGGGTCCGTGGCGGTCGGGAAGCGGGCCAGCAGGTCGTTGCGGAGCGAGGAGCGACCCGTGGCCAGCGCCCGAAGCGCGCCGACGGTGTTGCGCTGGGCGTCCCCGCCGGCACCGCTGGCGGCCGTGGTCAGCGAGAGCAGGCCGGACAGGCCGGCCGCGTCCCGGGTCGGCTCGACGATGCCGGTACGCAGCGGCTTGCTGCTGTTGACCTGCTTGAGCAGATCGGCCCAGGTGAACTTGGCGTTGGGCCAGCCCAGCCGCGTGGCCACCGGCTCGGGCATCGCCACGACGACGGGGCTGCGCGCGATGGAGGCGCCGTTGGTCGGCGCGAACGCGGTGGCGTCCTTCTTCAGTCGCAGCAGCCAGGTCGAGGAGTCCGGTACCCAGACGTCCGGAGTGACCGCCGTGCCGCTGGCCTGGCCGACGCCGGCCAGCACGGCACCGTGCTTCGCGGCCACCACGGCGGCCACGTCGACCGGGTCGGACGCCGAGACGTCCACCCGGATGCAGGTGGGGCCGACCGCGGCGCCGTCCTTGACCCACTGGGACGCGGCGGCGTCCACGGCGGGCGCCAGCTCGGAGGCGACCGCCACGGCGAGTCGGATCTCTCCCGAACAGCTGGGCTGGACCAGTTCCTTATAGCCGAACCAGACGCCGGTGGTGACGACGAGAACCGTCGCCGTCGCGGCGGCGGCTGCTAGATGAAGTTTTGTACGCATGCGATGGCGGCCTGCTGACACGCTGACCATCTTGCGTATTAGGTGCCGTCTCTGCCACATCCGTTCGGACTAAAGTTACGCAGGAGAAACAGTTGATCACCAATTAGCAACAGAGTGTGACGAGGCGGCCCCACGGCGTTGCCAAACCGGTTTCCCTCTCACGTCCGGTCCCGCCGCCGACCGACTCACGGCAGCACGCAGGTCGGGCTCGCCACCGGGACGGGCTCGCCGACCGGGGCCGGGATGCCGGTGCTCGCGTCCCGCCGGAAGGCCCGCACCATGTCCGCCCGCTCGTCGGCCACGTACAGGTGCTCCCCGATGAGGGCGAAGTGTCGCGGCCACTCACCGCCGGTGTCCACTTCGGCCACCAGATCGGGCAGCTCACCGGCCAGGTCGAAGACAGCGATGGTGCCGACCCCGCGGTTGGCGACGTAGAGGAAACGGCCGTCCGGGTCGACCGCGACCTCCGACGGCTGGACGTGGCCCGCTCGCTCACTCGCCTCGACCCGGCCACGCTGGTGCAGTGCCCCGTCGTCGGTCACCTCGTAGGCGGTGACCGAGGCGTCCAGCTCGCCGACCAGATAGCAGCGCCGGCCGTCGGGATGGCGGGCCAGGTGCCGGGGCCCGGTGCCGGGCGCCGTCCGCATCCGCGGACCGCGCGGCACCAGCCGCCCGCTCGCGCCGTCCAGGTCGTACCGGTAGACCGAGTCGGTGCCGAGGTCCACCGCGAGCAGCGGCCCCCGGCCCCGGCCCGGGGAGACCATGTGGGCGTGCGCCCGGTCCTGGCGTTCCGGGTCGGGGCCGTGCCCCTCGTGCACCACCAGATCGGTGCGCTCGCCGGGCACGCCCGCAGCGTCGAGTGGGAAGACCGCGACGCTGCCGCCGCCGTAGTTGGCCGCCACCAGGTGGTCACCGTCGGGCAGCACCGCCAGGTGACAGGGCTCGGCGCCGCCGGTCGACCGACTGCCGAGCGCGTCCAGCGCGCCGTCCGGCCCGACCTGCCAGGCGCTGACCTCCCCGTCGGTCAGCTCGTTGACCGCGTAGAGCACCGGACGGGTGGGGTGCCGCACGAGGAACGACGGTGACGGCGTGACCGCCACAGTGCCGAGGGGAGTCAGCGTCCCGGTGGCCGGGTTCCGGTGGGCGGCGACGATGCCGCTGCCCCGCCCTCCGCTCTGCGCGGTGTAACCCCCGATGTGGACGATCTCGCCCTGACCAGTCACGCTGCACCCCTTTGCCGGCATCCTGGAGTAGATCCAACCAGAGCTGCCCACGAAGCCGACCCGCTAACCGGCTTTCCGAGGACCGGATCGGCCCGCCGATCCCGCGTCGGCGGGCCGACGCCAGGCCGCCCGCCCGCGCGGCGGGACCGGGTCAGGCGGCCGGCACCGGCTCACCGCGCTGCCGGGCCACGTGCTCGACCAGGGAGATCAACACCAGCTTGCCGGACTGCCGGTCCCGGGCGTCGCAGAGCACCATCGGCACGTCCGGATCCAGGTCGAGCGCCCGGCGTACGGTCTCCAGGTCGAACCGACGGGTGTCCTCGAAGCAGTTCACGCCCACCACGAACGGGATGCCACGCTGCTCGAAGTAGTCGATCGAGGGGAAGCAGTCGGCCAGCCGCCGCGTGTCGGCGAGCACCACCGCGCCGAGGGCGCCGAAGGCCAACTCGTCCCAGAGGAACCAGAACCGGTCCTGGCCGGGGGTGCCGAACAGGTACACCTGAAGGTCGTCGTTGATGGTGATCCGGCCGAAGTCCATCGCCACCGTGGTGGTCGACTTGCCCTCCACCCCGGAGATGTCGTCGGTGCCCACGCCGGCGTCGGTCAGCACCTCCTCGGTCTGCAACGGTCGAACCTCGCTCAACGCGCTCACCAGCGTCGTCTTGCCGGCACCGAAGCCCCCGGCGATGAGGATCTTCAGTGCCAGCGGGACGGTGACCGAGGTGCCCGCCTGGTCATAGCGCACGGAGTCCACTGACCACCGCCTTGAGGATGTCGTCGTCGGGAAGGTCGCTGCCGGCCGGCGGCTCGTGCACCGCGACCAGCCCCTGAGCGAGGAGGTCACCGAGCAGCACCCGGATCACGCCGACCGCGAGGTCCAGCTCGGCCGCCAGCTCGGCCACCGACACCGGGCGACCTGCCAACGTGACCAGCCGCCGGTGCTCCGGCGGCAGCTGCGGGTGAGCCGCCAGGTCGAGGTCCGAGCCGGCCAGCACGAACGCGACCAGGTCGAACCCGTCGGCGGCCGAGCGCACCCGGCCGCCGGTGAGCGTGTACGGGCGGACCACCGGGCCCGCGTCGCCGTCCAGCCACTCGTGCTGGGGGCCGGGCGGCTCAGCCCGCATCACCGGCATCCGTCACCGGTCGGGCGGCGGCGGTGAGGTTCTCCCCCACGCGAATGACCAGCATCGCCATCTCGTACGCGACCAGGCCGATGTCCGCGTCGGCGTCGCTCACCACGGCCAGGCAGGCACCCTGCCCGGCGGCGGTGACGAAGAGGTACGCCGACTCCATCTCCACCACCGTCTGCCGGACCGGACCGCCGTCCACGTGCCGGCTCGCGCCCCGGGCCAGGCTGGAGAAGCCGGCGGCGAGCGCGCAGAGGTGCTCGGCGTCGGAGCGCTCCAGCTCGGCCGAGGCGCCGAGCAGCAGCCCGTCGGCGGAGAGCACCACCGCCTCCCGGGCGGCCGGTACCCGTTGCACCAACTCGTCGAGCAACCAGTCGAGGCTGGCGCTCTGCTTCGTCGTTTGCCGCACTAGGCGTCCCTCTCAGTCGCGGTCGGAGGTTCGGAGGCCGTCGGAGGCGCCGGAGCCGGGCCTGCCACAGCCGGGCCTGCCACAGCTGGGCCTGCCACAGCCGGAGTCGTGCCCGCGCGGTTCGCCGGAGCGGTCGTGCCGGGCGCACCGCGCCGAGCGGCCGAGCCCGGGGCGACGACGGTGGCCCGGCCGCGTGCGGTGCCGGCCTGGAGAGCCGCCATCACCCGGCGTACCTCCTCCGGCGAACGTGGCGTCGGCGCGTCGGTGACGGTGGACCGGGGCAGGGCGGTGGGGGTACGCCGTCGCACCCGGCGGGGCAGCCCCTCCAGGTCGTCAGTCGTCCCGTCGGAGGACGACTCGCCGTTGGCGCCCGGCGCGTCCGCGCCCGCCCCACCGGCGCCCGGTCCGTCGGCGGACGGGCGGTCGGGCGTCGGGCCCGTGGGTAGGGCGAGAGTGGGCAGGTCATCGGTGGCGGTCGCGGCCACGGCTGGGCTGGTACGGCCGGCGCGGGGCCGGGGCACCGCGCCTCGGCGCACAGGTCGGGCCAGGCGCCGGTCGCCCGCGGTGGCGGCCAGCGTGGCGGGGTCGGGGCCGGCCGGCGGCTCGGTGGTGACCAGGTCGGTGGGGACCAGCACCACGGCGGTGACGCCGCCCGCCTCGGAGGGCCGCAGCCGTACGCGGACGGCGTGCCGGGCCGCCAGCCGGGCCACCACGAACAGGCCGAGTCGGGCACTCTGCGCCGGGTCGAACTCGGGTGAGCTGGCCAGCCGGGTGTTGGCGCTCTCCAGCGCGGCGGCGGACATTCCCAGCCCCTGGTCGGTGACCTCCAGGACGTACCCGTTGGCGACCTGCTCCCCGCTGATGGTCACCCGGGTGTCCGGCGGGGAGAAGGCGGTGGCGTTCTCGACCAGCTCGGCGAGCAGGTGGATGATGTCGCCGACCGCCCGACCCAGCACGCCGACGGGCTGCACGCTGGTGATGTCCACCCGGTCGTACGCCTCGACCTCGCTGATCGCCCCGCGCACCAGGTCGACCATCGCGACCGGGTTGCGCCAGCCTCGGCCCGGCGCGGAACCGGCGAGAATGACCAGGTCCTCGGCGTGCCGGCGGAGCCGGGTGGCCAGGTGGTCCACCTGGAACAGTTGGGCCAGCTCGTCCGGGTCCTCGGCGCGACGCTCCATCCGGTCCAGCAGGTGCAGCTGCCGGTGCACCAGGCCCTGGCTGCGCCGGGCGATGTTGAGGAACACCTCGTTGAGCCCTCGGCGCAGGGTGACCTCGTCCACGGCGGCCTGGACGGCGGTGCGCTGCACCTCGGTGAAGGCCCGCCCGACCTCGCCGATCTCGTCGTTGCCGTACTCCAGGGGTGGCGCCTCCCGGGCGACGTCGACCTGCTCGCCGCGGCGCAGTCGGGTCACCACGTCCGGCAGCCGGTGCTCGGCCAGCTCCAGGGCGGCGGTACGGACCCCGCTGAGTCGCCGGACCAACGTGCGGCCGACCCGCAGCGCCACAAGCACCGAGACCACCACGGCGGCGAGCCCGAGCACACCGGCGGCGGCCAGCCGGACCAGGATCCCGACGGCCATCGGCACCGAACGGTCGGTGAGCCCGTCGGCCTCGGCCAGCTCGAAGTCGCGCAACTGCTGCTGTACCTCGTCGTGGCTGGTCTGCCACGACGCCGCGTCCACCGGTGGCCGACCGGACCCGTTGGCCCCGATCAACGCGTCCTGCATCGCGCGCAGGCTGGTGAACGCCGGGCTCTCGGTCAGTCGCTGGTACGCGGTGCGCCCGGCCTCGGGCAGGTCGGCCACCGCGCTCTCAATGAGCCACCGCTGGTTGCCGATGGCCTGCACGAGCAGGGCGTGCTCCCCCTCGGCGAACTTCCCGGCGGTCAGCACACCGGCCAGCATGGCGTCGGTCTGGCCGAGCAGCTCCCGGGAACGGCCCAGCGTGGTGAGGGCCAGCGCCTGTCGGTTGATGGCCGGATCGTTCAGATTCGCCATCGCGGAGAACGCCTGGAAGGCTGCCGAGACCATGCCGCTGTAGAGGCCGAGGGCCCCGGCGCGGTCCATCATGCCGTCGTCGATGAAGTCCCGTCCGGTCGGCAACGCCGCCAGGGCGGTGACCAGCCGGTCGACCCGGTCCTCCAACAACTCGTCGGCGGCGTCGCGCAACTCCTCCCCGTCGACCCGGCGACGCAGCTCGGCGACCGCCCGATCCGTACGCTGGCGCTGCTCGGCCAGGGCGGGCAGCTCGGTGGTGCCGGCGAGCTGCACCACCGACAGTCGACGCTCGCGTTGCAGCTCGGTGACGACCACCTCGCCGGGGCGGCCCAGGTCGTACAGCAAAGTGCGCGCGGAGAGCAGGTTCAGGGCGGGGCCGAACGTCAACGTCGTCGCGAAGATCCACAGCGCGAGGAGCGCGGTCACCGGGGCGACGACCAACGCGGTCAGCTTCGAGCGGATCGGCCAGTCGCGGGTTCTCATCAGACCTCGCCCGTACAGGGGTGGCAGGAGGGGCGCCGGCACCGCCGGGCAACGCGCTCGCCGGTCGCGCACCCGGCCGTCAGGCCGGGCACCGGCGCGGGCGCCTTGGGCAGGATACGTAATCGCGCCCGGTTGCACTACCGCCTGTCGCGCCGACATCGACGCTGCGGAACGCGCCTGCGCCCCGGCACGACGAGCGCCCCACCGGTGACCGGTGGGGCGCTCGTGCCGGCGCGGTACGGATCAGACGTGGTCGGCGATGCCGAGCCCTTCGGCGACGCGGCGGCCGTAGCTCGCGTCGCACTGGCTGAAGTGCCAGACCATCTTCTCCTGGATGTGCTTGTCACACTGGGCCAGCAGCGTGGTCAGGTTGTGCACCAGGTCGTCGCGCTCGGCGTCCGTCATCTCGCGGAAGCGCCGGCCGGCCTGCGCGTAGTTGTCCTGCCGCTCGATCGGGGCCTTCATGACGTGCCCCGAGACGAAGGGCCGGTACTCCCGGTAGGACTCGTCGGCCTCCTGGAGACCGGCCACCGAGGACGGCTCGAAGTTGATGTGCGGGTTGCCACCACGGTTGTCCACCCCGTACGACATCTGGCCGCCGCCCTGGTTGGTGCTGACCTGGACGTCCTCGCGCGGCCGGTTCACCGGGAGTTGGAGATAGTTCGGGCCGACCCGGTAGCGCTGGGTGTCCGAGTAGGAGAAGGTCCGCCCGACGAGCATCTTGTCGTCGGAGAAGTCGATCCCGTCGACCAGCACGCCGGTGCCGAAGGCGATCTGCTCGTTCTCGTTGTGGTGGTCGGTGATGTTGCGGTTGAGCGTCATCATGCCGACCGGCAGGTAGGGGAACTGCTCCTCCGGCCAGATCTTGGTGTCGTCGAGCGGGTCGAAGTCCAGCTCGGGATGCTCGTCGTCGCTCATGATCTGCACGTTGAGCTCCCACTGCGGGTACTCACCGCGCTCGATCGCCTCGTACAGGTCCTTCGAGGCGTGGCCCAGCTCGGTGGCCTGAATCGCATCCGCCTCGGCCTGGGTCAGGTTGTGCTCGCCCTGCTGGGTCAGCCAGTGGAACTTGACCAGCGCGCCCTCGCCCTGGGCGTTCACGAAACGGTAGGTGTTCACGCCGGACCCGCGCATGGTGCGGTAGTTCCGCGGGATGCCGTACGGGGAGAAGAGCCAGGTCAGCATGTGCATCGACTCGGGTGTATTGGACATGAAGTCGAAGATGCGGTTCGGCTCCTGGCGGAAGGTCACCGGGTCGGGCTTCAGCGAGTGGATCACGTCGGGGAACTTGATCGCGTCGCGGATGAAGAAGACCTGGAGGTTGTTGCCGACCAGGTCCCAGTTGCCGTCCTGGGTGCGGAACTTGACCGCGAAGCCGCGCGGGTCGCGGGCGGCCTCGGAGGAGTCCCGGCCACCGATGACGGTGGAGAAGCGGATGGTGACCGGGGTCTTCGCGCCCCTGGTCTGGAACAGTTTGGCCCGGGTGTACGTGGCCGCCGGCACGTCGCCGATCGTCCCGTACGCCTCGAACTCACCGTGCGCGACGAAGCCGCGCGCGTGCACCACCCGCTCCGGGATGCGCTCCCGGTCGAAGTGGCTGATCTTCTCCAGGAAGTGGTAGTTCTCCAGCGTGGCTGGCCCGCGTGAGCCGACCGTCCGTTGCTGCTGGTTGTTGTGCACGGGGTGACCCTGGCGGGTGGTGAGGGTCGGCCTGTCGGCCTGCGGGTCGCTCATCGGTCTCCTCCGGATGCGTGGTGCGGCGGGCCTGACCGGTCCCGGGGTGGCCGGGCCGGGTCGCTCGCGGGGCGTACGGCGGACACCACCCACCCAAGCGCGTTATCTGGAATGAGTCAAATTTTCGCCTCGAATTGTGGCGACACCCGACCAGGACCGGTGAGGAAAGTGCCTCGGATCGGGATTGGCGATCAGTACGCGGAGGGAATACCAGGTGACGAAGGAGGAGCCCATGTCGCCCACGCAGATAATCGTCATCGTGCTCGTCGTGCTGGTGATCGTCGCGGCGCTCGCCGTGGCCGTCCGGACGATCGGCCGTCGCCGCGCGCTGCGCAGCCGGTTCGGGCCGGAGTACGACCGGGTGGTGCAGGAGCAGGACAGCCGGTCCGCCGCGGAGCGCGAGCTGCGCGACCGGGAACGCCGGCACGCCGAGCTCACGCTCACCCCGCTCAGCCCGGAGTCGCGGGCCCGTTACGCCGCCGCCTGGGAAGAGCTCCAGATCCGCTTCATCGACTCGCCGGGCGAGACCGTGGGGGACGCGGACGAACTGGTCACCCGGCTCATCGAGGAGCAGGGCTATCCGACCGGGGACTTCTCCGACCAGATCGCCCACCTCTCCGTCGAGCACGCCCGCACGCTGACCAACTACCGGGACGCGCACGAGATCCACCTCCGCAACTCCCGGGGCGAGGCGAGCACCGAGGAGCTGCGCCAGGCGGTCGTGCACTACCGGGCTCTCTTCGCCGACCTGCTCGGCGAGGAACCGGTCGGTCAGCGCACGACCGAACAGGGTTCCCACCCGGACACTCCGCACGACGCCACGAGCCGCTGAGGAGGCCACCGATGCGCCACGAAGAGCAGCAGGTGAGCAACGACCATCCGGAGGCTGTCCGGTCCGCACCGGTGCCGGTGCCGCCGACCGCCGACCGGGCCGCCCGCTCGGACGTACCCGAGGACGCCCTGGACGACCGGGGCACCTTCGACGATCCGACCACCGACGACGAGCGGGCCACTGACCACGACCCGGCCACCGACCACGAGCGGGCCAACGGCACCGACCCGGGAGCGTTCCAGGACCGGGCCGACGACGACCGGACCGACGACGAGTGGGCCGACGACGACCGGGCCGACGACACCGACCGCCGGAACCGGCCCGACGACGAGGGTGGCTTCCACGAGCCGGGGCCGCTCCCGACCGCCTTCGGCGCCACCACGGTGGCCGACGCGGTGGCGGCGTCCGCACTGGCGAGCCCGAACCCGCAGGACCAGCCGGATCCGCGGGCCGAGCGGACCGCCCAGCCGGGCGACGGCGCCGAGGACGGCGAGCGGGAGGGTCTGCGCGCCGACCCCACCGCCGAACTGCACCGCCGTGACGGCGTTCCGGAGACCGACCGGGACGCCGCACCGGCGACCGACGAGGACGCCGACCTGAACGGCGACGGCCGGCGCGCGGACACCGAGACCTCCGCGGGCACCGTCGTCGCCGCGGACAGCACGGACGGTGCGCCCGAGCGGCGCGGCGACCTGACCGACTGGGCCGGCGATCCCGACGCGGCGACCGCGGGCGCGGCCGGCTATGGCAGCGCGTCTCCGGAGATGGTCGACCCGGACGCCGACGCCGAACCGGTCACCACCGGGGCGGCCGGCGCCTCCCTGGAATCCGCCGGGACGTCGCGGCCCGCCGGTTCGACAGTCGCCGCCGAACCGGCCACGCTCCTCGACGGGGACACCGCACAGGGATTCCGGGACCGCTGGCGGGACGTGCAGCTGCGTTTCGTCGACGATCCGCACGCCGCGGCCGGTGAGGCGCAGGCCCTCGTGGAGGAGGCCATCCAGGCTCTCGCCTCGGCACTGGCCGCGCAGAAGAACACCCTGGGCGGGTGGCAGGACGCCGGCTCGGCGGACACCGAGCAGCTGCGGATGGCCGTCCGCAACTACCGGGACTTCCTGGACCGCGTACTGGGTCGCTGAGGCGGCTCGATCGACGGGGCGCTCCGGCCTGCCGGCCGGGGCGCCCCTCGGCGTCCTGAGGGGTGGCGGCTGAGTGCTCGAGACCGGCCAGTCGCACGCCGAAGGCCAAGCCGCCCGAGCGGGCGCGAACGCAGCGGAGCGGACGTGCAGGCATGAAACCTCGCGGAGCGGGTAATAGGGCGCGCGCATCGAATCCGGTGTCAACGTCGGGACGAGGGGTGACGGGATGGACGGCGGCGGTCTGCGGCTCAATATGAACGGGCTGGACTACCTGATCCTTGCGCTGTACTTCGTCACCGTCCTCGGGGTGGGCTTCGCCGCCCGGCGGGCGATCCGGACCAGCGTCGACTTCTTCCTCTCCGGCCGCTCCCTGCCGGCCTGGGTGACCGGCCTCGCGTTCGTCTCCGCGAACCTGGGTGCGCTGGAGATCATCGGCATGGCGGCGAACGGCGCCCAGTACGGCGTCATGACGGTCCACTACTACTGGATCGGCGCGGTGCCGGCGATGGTCTTCCTGGGCATCGTGATGATGCCCTTCTACTACGGGTCCAAGGTCCGCAGCGTGCCCGAGTACCTGCGGCTGCGCTTCAACCGACCGACCCACCTGCTGAACGCGCTCAGCTTCGCCGTCGCCCAGGTGCTGATCGCCGGCGTGAACCTCTACGCGCTGGCCCTGGTCATGCAGGCGCTGCTCGGCTGGCCGCTCTGGACCGCGATCGTGGTGGGCGCGGCGATCGTGCTGGCGTACATCACCATCGGTGGCCTGTCCGGGGCGATCTACAACGAGGTGCTCCAGTTCTTCGTCATCCTGGCCGGCCTCATCCCGGTCACCGTGATCGGTCTGGTCAAGGTCGGCGGCGTGGACGGGCTGATGGACGCGGTCCGCGACTCCAAGCTCGGCGAGGCGGGTCTGCACGCCTGGCAGGACACCGCCAGCACCGACAACCCGCTCGGCGCGCAGTGGATCGGCATCGTGTTCGGCCTCGGCTTCGTGCTCTCGTTCGGCTACTGGACGACGAACTTCGCCGAGGTGCAGCGCGCGCTGTCGGCGAAGAACATGAGCGCCGCCCGGCGTACGCCGATCATCGCCGCGTACCCGAAGCTGTTCATCCCCCTGGTCACGATCATCCCCGGCCTCGTCGCCCTCGTGACGGTGAAGGGGCTCGGCGCGGAGAAGGGCGACCTGCAGTACAACAACGCCATTCCGCTGCTCATGCGGGACCTGCTGCCCAACGGCGTGCTCGGGGTGGCGGTCACCGGCCTGCTCGCGTCGTTCATGGCCGGCATGGCGGCCAACGTGAGCGGCTTCAACACCGTCTTCACCTACGACATCTGGCAGGCGTACGTCCGCCGCGGCCGGTCCGACGAGTACTACCTGCGCATCGGTCGGTGGGCGACGGTCGCCGCCGTGGTGATCGGCATCGGGACGGCGTTCATCGCGTCCGGGTTCAGCAACATCATGAACTACATCCAGGCGCTCTTCTCGCTGTTCAACGCGCCGCTGTTCGCCACGTTCATCATCGGCATGTTCTGGAAGCGGATGAGCGCGCTGGCCGGTTTCTGGTCGCTGCTGCTCGGCACGCTGGCGTCGCTGGCGACCTACCTGCTCTACAAGGGCGGCGTGATCGACTTCAACTCCGACCTGGAGGAGAGCTTCTGGGGCGCCGGCATCGCGTTCGTCACCGTGGCGGTGGTCGCCGCGATCCTCACCCCGCTCACCGCGCCCAAGCGCGACGAGGAGCTGCGCGGGCTGGTCTACGGCATGGGCGGCGTCGACCTGAAGGGCGACGTGCTCGCCGGGGACGCCGTCTGGTACCGCTCCCCCGTGCTGCTGGGCGTGATCGCGGTCGCGCTCGCCGCCCTCTTCTACATCCCGGTCTTCTAGAAAGGAGTCGGCAGATGAGCAACGACGGCCAGCCGGCGCAGGACCCGTTGATCGACGAGACGCAGGCCGAGGAGCGCCGCTCCGCCGCCGCCCGACTGTTCGACATCCGTCGGGTGATCGGTGGCCTCTTCGTGGCGTACGGGATCATCGTGACGCTGATCGGCGTCTTCGACAGCCGGGCCGAGATCGACAAGGCCGAGGGTGTCCGCATCAACCTGTGGGCCGGGCTCGTGATGCTCGCCTTCGGCCTGCTCATGCTGCTCTGGCAGTGGCTGCGCCCGGCCGAGGCGCCGACCCCGAACGAGCAGCAGCCCGACAGCTGACCTCAGGCCCGCCGCGCCGGCGCCGTCCACACGGACGGCGCCGGCGTCGCGCATGGGCTCTCGCGCACGGGGTACGCGAGGGGGATCAGGCAACGTGTCGGACACAGGAGGCAGCACCATGACCGATCGCGACCGCCGACCGCTGGAGGAGAGCCCGCAAACGGCCGCTGCGGTGGACGACGACAGCACCGTCCCGCAGCTGCGGACCGGAGGCGGGCCCGACCGTGACACGCCGACCTTCACCGAGCCCCGCGATCGGCCGGCGGACCTCGCTCCGGACACCGACGACCTGATCGGCGACCCGTACGCCGCCGGCACCGGCGCCACCGGAACGGGCACCGGCGCGGGCGGCGACAACATCCGTACCGGGGCCGAGCAGCCCTGGGAGCCGGAGGACCTGGTGATGGCCCGCGGGCAGGACCTCACGCCGGAGAACCTGGACAAGGCCCGTCGCGACCTGGCCGAGCAGGGCCGCGCGGCGATCGAGCGCATCGTGCCCTGACCGGGGCGGACAAAGGGGGGTCCCCGGCCCGACCGTACTGGTCGGACCGGGGACCCCGGGAAACCTGCCGCCGGCAGTGCCTCACCTACTGCCGGCGGCGGGTTGGCGCGTGAGCTACCCGATCAGAGAGCCGGGTACGCGTTGCGCATCAGCTCCTGGAACTGAGCCGAGAACCACGCACCGGAGATCGGCGCGTCCGGCAGGGCGCCGGTCGGGCTGTTGCCGTTGCGGGCGTTGCCGCCGTACGTCGGGTCGCACATCCGGTCGAAGCCCTTGCCCTCGTTGTTCGGGATCTCCTTGCTGGAGCCGTCCGACTCACCCGGGGGCTTCACCCAGACGTAGGCGTCGATACCCGTGGCCGGGTTCGCCCGGGGCCGCTCACCGAGACCGGCACCGGCCTGGTTGCACCAGTTGCCGGCGTGGGCCCGGCGGTCGATCCGACCACCGTTGACGTACGTGTCGACGCTTGTCGTCGCACCCGGGCCGGTGGGCCGGTTGGCGCCGCCCCAGCCGTTGCGGGAGGTGTCGATCAGCATGCCGATGTTGGAGTTGAAGCCGACCGAGATCAGCTTGGTACGGAACGCCTGGGCGAAGGACAGCTCGTCGACGTAGAAGTTCCAGTCGACCCACTTGGACTGCCGCACCGTCTGGCCGTTCACGGTGTCGGTGATCTTGAAGTACGGCTCCTGCAGCGCCGAGTAGTTCGCGGTGTTGGTGATGAAGCCGTGCACGTTGTTGACCGTGCTGCCGGAGGCGACCGCGGCGGTCTTCAGGATGTCGGCGGTCGGGCCGAAGTTGCTGTCCCAACCGAGCCAGCCGTGGTGCCCGGCGTCGATGTAGTTGTAGACGTTGCCGATCGCGCCCAGCTTGGCGAGGGCGTAGCCGACGCCGTTCACGTACGCGCCGTTGGCCTTGACCGTGTCACACATGACCGTGCCGCCGGCCTGACCGGACGTGTTGGTCACCAGGTTCGGCAGCGAGTCGATCTCGATGACGTTGATGATCCGCAGGTTCCGGTACTTCGAGTCGCTCTGGATCGCGGCGATCGGGTCGATGTACTCGGCCTTGTACCGGGGCAGGTCGTTCGGGCCCAGCTCACCGTTGGAGGCGAGCGCCGAGCAGTCCCGGCCGGGCAGGTTGTAGATCACGAACTGGATGTAGCCGGCGCCCTGGCGCAGCGCCTCGTCCAGGTGCTCCCGCACCCCGAACGCGCCGTTCGAGCTGCTGTTCGGAGTGCCGTTGATGGCGGCGATCCGGTCCAGCCAGACGGCGGTGGGGTTGTTCGAGACCCGGCTTCCACCCGGCTCGGCATCCGCCTTGGCCTTCCACTCCGGGTTCACGTACCCGCGCACACCGGCGTACGGGTTGTCGACCTTGGTGCCCGGCGGAGTCGTGGTCGGCGGGGCCGTGGTGGGCGGGGCCGTGGTCGGCGGCGCCGTGGTCGGCGGCGCCGTGGTCGGCGGGGCCGTGGTCGGCGGCGGGGTGGTCGGGTTACCGGTGCCACCGTTGCAGACCACACCGTTCAGGGTGAACGAGGTCGGCTTCGGGTTGCTGCCGCTCCACGCGCCGTTGAACCCGATGTTCGTCGACGCACCATTGGCGAGGGTGCCGTTGTAGGACAAGCTCCGGGCGGTGACCTGGTTGCCGGACTGGGTGTAGGTGGCCGACCAGCCCTGCTGCACCCGCTGGCTGGAGTTGGGGAAGGTCCAGCCGAGCGTCCAACCGTTGACCGGGTCGCCGAGGTTCTTGATGGTGATGTTGGCGGTGAAGCCGCCCTGCCAGTCATTGGTCGTGTACGCGATGTCGCACTGCGTCGCGGCCTGCGCCGCGGTGACCGGGATTGTCACCAGCCCGCCGGCGACCAGAACGCCCGCGCCTGCGAGCGCGAGGGTCCGGCGTGGGCCGGACAGCCTTCTCCACACATTCATGCCACTGATCTCCTTGGGCGAGACCGGGCTCGCGTACGGCCCGGCGAGACGGCCCGGCGGGCGTCCTGCACGGACGGCCTCCGGCGCCACGGGATTCATTGGGGGGTGCCCGACCCGGACGGGCGGTGGTGGTTGGTGGTGATTGGCCGGCGCGACACCGACCGCTCGGCGGCCGGTTGTCGTCCGGCGAACCGGATGCCCTCGACGACCTGCCTGCGCGGTGTGGCTCCCCGAACCGCGTGCGCCGATTCTTGCATGGGAGCGCTTCCATGGCAATGGCTCGATGCGCGGCCTGCCCTCGACTCGGACGATACCCCCGAGCAGCGCGAGCGGCACCTGCCGTCCGTTACCGGGATGACCGCCGCGGGTCGAGCACTGCGGGTCGGCAACAGCGCGGTGCGTACGCAAGGTCCTGCGGGACCCGAGACGGCACTACGGGCCGCGAAAGCCCCGTAGCACTCCTTTGCTACTTACTATTAGTAAAGGTGAGAACACGAATCTTTCACTTGATAAGTCATGAAACGGTCTAACGTCGGTCTTAGCTCGGTTGTCGCCGAGCTCAGGACAACAGGGATGGAGTGACGCAGGTCATGGCTAAGAAGATGCTCGGGAAGGTCGTTGCGGGCGCCGCACTCGGCGGCGCGTCGCTCCTGGTGTTCGCGCCGGGGATCGCGTTCGCTGACGGGCACCACGACGACGACGGCAAGGTCTTCGCCAAGCCGCACGTCGTGAAGGCCGGCGACGAGGTCAAGCTCCTCGAGATCTGCCCGGATCGGCAGGAGCACGCGTTCGTGTGGTCCAAGGTCACCGGCAAGGTCAAGCTCAAGCCGGTACGGGACGACCGGGGCGAGGACCGCGGCGAGTGGAGCGAGGAGGAGGACTCCTACGACCACGACGACAAGGGCAAGGACGAGCACGGCAAGGACGAGCAGGGCAAGGACGAGCACGGCAGGGACGAGCAGGGCAAGGACGAGCACGGCAAGGACGACAAGGGCAAGGACCACGAGGGCAAGGACGAGAACGGCAAGGACGAGCACGGCGAGGACGAGCACGGCAAGGACGAGCACGGCAAGGACGACAAGGGCAAGGACCACGAGGGCAAGGACGAGAACGGCAAGGACGAGCACGGCGACGACGAGTCGCAGCCGTCCGCCGATGACGCCCAGCCCGGTGGCCAGGGCGGCGGCGCTGCCGCCGACGCCTCCCGCGACGAGGACAGCAAGGACTGGACGGGCGAGGAGCACGGCCAGGACGCGGACGACAGCCGCGACAAGAAGGACTGGGAGTCCAAGGACGAGGACAAGAAGGACTGGGAGTCCAAGGACGAGGACAAGAAGGACTGGGAGTCCAAGGACGAAGACAAGAAGGACTCGGACTCCAAGGACAAGGACAAGAAGGACTGGGAGTCCAAGGACGAAGACAAGAAGGACTCGGACTCCAAGGACAAGGACAAGAAGGACTCGGAGTCCAAGGACGAAGACAAGAAGGACTGGGACTCCAAGGGCAACGAGTACGGCTCGGACGACGAGTACGGCTCCGACAAGGGCCGCGAGTACAGCTCCGACAAGGGCCGCGAGTACGGCTCCGACAAGGGCTGGGAGTCCAAGGGCCACGAGTACGGCTCCGACGACGAGTACGGCTCCGACAAGGGCCACGAGTACGGCTCGGACGACGAGTACGGCTCGGACAAGGGCTGGGAGTCCAAGGGCCACGAATACGGCTCGGACGACGAGTACGGCTCCGACAAGGGCCGCGACCACGGCAAGGGCGAGGACGGCTGGGAGCACGAGCGCGAGTTCGTGTACTACGGCGAGGCCAAGGTCGACAAGGACGCCCGGCCGGGTCGCTACGAGCTCAAGGGCTCGTGCGGCGAGGGCGAACTGGTCGTGCTGCCCCACGGTGGGGTCGACGGCGGTGACGGCGGCGTCAGCACCGGCACCGACCGTGGTCTGGCCACCGGTGGCGCGAGCCTGCTCGGCGCTGCCGCGCTGGGCGGGATCGTTCTGATGCGTCGTCGGCGGACCGATGGTTCCCTCGTCTGACGTGACGGCGACACGGGCCGGCGGCCGTCACGGGAGACCGTGGCGCGCCGCCGGCGCGGCCGTCGTCGTCACCCTGGCCATGATCGGCGCCGGCATGATCGGCGCCTCGTTGCAGACCGGGCCCGCTCCCCGCCCTCCGCAGCCGCTCGCCCAGGCCGGCCCCGAGGTCCCCGGGCCGACGGTCACCGGGAACGACGCCACGGCGCCGGACGATGGGGAGCACGCCGCGCAGGGCGACATTCCCGTCGGGCTGAACCGGGCTGCCCCGAGCACCATCGAGATCCCCCGCATCGGCGTCAACGCGACGATCATGTCGCTCGGCACCAACCCGGACGGCACCGTGCAGGTCCCCCCGTTGGAGCAGGCCGACCAGGCTGGCTGGTACGAACCGGGCCCGAGCCCCGGTGAGACCGGCAACGCGGTCATCGTCGGGCACGTGGACTCGGCGAAGCTCGGCCCGGCCGTGTTCTTCGACCTCGGCTCTCTCGTGCCCGGCGACACGATCACGGTGCAGCGGGCGGACGGCCAGCCGGCGACGTTCCGGGTCGACTCGGTGAAGGCGTACCCGAAGACGTCCTTCCCCACCGAGCTGGTGTACGGGCCGAACGACCGGCCCGGCCTGCGGGTGGTCACCTGCGGCGGCCAGTTCGACGAGGCGGCCAAGAGCTACCAGGACAACGTGGTCGTCTTCGCCACCCTGGCGGCGTGAGGCGGACGAACACGGACGCGGCCCGGCCGGTCGGGGTCACCCGATCGGCCGGACCGCGTCCGGCGTACCGAATCAGGCCGCGGCGGAGGTCCGCACCAGGGTGCGGATCTGGCGCAGCAGCACGGACAGGGCTGCGAGATCCGCCCGCGACTCGTCGAACTCCCCCATCGCCCGGCGGGCCCGGTGGATCGACGTGGCGTTCGACTGCTCCCACTGCTGCACCCGCTCGTGCGGCGGCTGATCCTCCGGGGTGGAGTCGAGCACCTCCGCCGTGAGCGCGGCCAGCGCGGCGTACAGGTCGTAGCGCAGCGCCATCCGCGCGAGGGTCTGCCAGCGGTCCTCGCGCGGCAGCAGGGAGATCTTCGACAGCAGCGAGTCCACCCGGAACAGGTCGGAGAGCACGAAGTAGACCGAGGCCACCTCGCTGACGTCCCGTCCGCTGCGGGTCGCGGTCTCCACGACGTCCAGCAGGCCGAAGCTGTACATCAGCCGGGTCGCCTGCTCCGCCAGCTCGCGGGGCAGCCCACGGTCGGTCATCGAGTCGATGTGCGCCTCGATGGCCTGCCGCTCGCCGCCGTAGAACAGCTCCTCCAGCCCCGGCAGGAGCCGGGCCACCCCGTCGCGCAGCCGGGAGATCTCGGTCGGCACGTCGATCGGCGAGCGCCGGTTGGTGACCAGCCAGCGCACCGCCCGGTCGAGCAGCCGGCGGGTGTCCAGGTAGACACTGGTCTGCAACTCGGGCGCGACCTTGTTGTCCAGCGCCTCCACCGCGTCCCACAGGTTCCGCAGGCCGAACACCTCGCTGACCACCACGTACGCCCGGATCACGTCCGCCGCGCTGGCCGCGGTCTCCTCGACGACCCGGAAGACGAACGAGATGCCGCCCCGGTTGATCGCCTCGTTGACCAGCACGGTGGTGACGATGTCCCGACGCAGCCGGTGCCGGCCCATCCGGTCGGCGAACCGCTCGCGCATCGGCGTCGGGAAGTAGTTGACCAGGACCTCGGTCGTCCACTCCTCGTCGGCCAACCCCTCGGTGAGGATCTCCCGTTCCAGGACGATCTTCACGTACGCGAGCAGCACCGCGAACTCCGGCGCGGTCAGTCCGGACTCGCTGCGGACCGCCAGCTCCTCGTCCGGAGGCAACGCCTCCAGCGCCCGGTCCAACCCGCCCGACCGCTCCAGCTCGTTGATCATCCGGCGGTGCACCGGGAGCAGCGAGGCGGCCTGGGCCTGGGCGTTGTTGATCGCCCGAGCCTGGTCGTAGTTGTCCCGCAGCACCAGCTCCGCGACCTCGTCGGTCATCCCGGCCAGCAGCTCGTCCCGCTCGGCGGTGGTCAGCTCACCGTCGGCCACCGCGGTGTTCAGCAGGATCTTGATGTTCACCTCGTGGTCGGAGGTGTCCACGCCGGCCGCGTTGTCGATGAAGTCGGTGTAGATCCGGCCGCCGGTCAACGCGTACTCGATCCGGCCGAGCTGGGTCCAGCCCAGGTTGCCGCCCTCGCCCGCCACCCGGCAGCGCAGGCTGCGCCCGTCCACCCGGATCGCGTCGTTGGACTTGTCGCCCACCTCCGCGTTGGTCTGGGTGGACGCCTTGACGTACGTGCCGATGCCGCCGTTCCAGAACAGGTCCACCGGAGCGGTGACGATCGCCTTCATCAGCTCCTGCGGCGAGAGCTGGGTGACGTCGTCGTCGAGGCCGATCGCCGCCCGGACCTGCGGCGTGATCGGAATCGACTTCGCGGTACGCGGGACGATGCCGCCCCCGGCCGAGATCAGCTCGGGGTTGTAGTCCTCCCACGACGAGCGGGGCAGGTCGAACAGTCGACGACGCTCCGCGTACGAGGTGGCCGCGTCCGGATCGGGGTCGAGGAAGATGTGCCGGTGGTCGAACGCGGCCACCAGCCGGATGTGCTCGGAGAGCAGCATCCCGTTGCCGAAGACGTCCCCGGACATGTCGCCGACGCCGACGACTGTGAAGTCCTGGGTCTGGGTGTCCAGGCCCAGCTCGCGGAAGTGCCGCTTGACCGACTCCCACGCCCCCCGGGCAGTGATGCCCATCTTCTTGTGGTCGTAGCCGGCGGAACCGCCGGAGGCGAACGCGTCGCCCAGCCAGAAGTTGTGCGCCAGGGAGATCTCGTTGGCGATGTCGGAGAACGTCGCCGTCCCCTTGTCCGCCGCCACCACGAGGTACGGGTCGTCGCCGTCGTGCCGGACCACGTCCTCGGGCGGCACGATCTGCCCGCTGACGATGTTGTCGGTGACGTCCAGCATCGCGCCGACGAACTCCTGGTAGCAGGCGACCGCCTCGTCCCGGTCGCCCGGCTTCTGCTTCAGCACGAAGCCGCCCTTGGCACCCACCGGCACGATCACGGTGTTCTTCACCATCTGCGCCTTGACCAGGCCCAGCACCTCGGTGCGGAAGTCCTCGCGACGGTCGGACCAGCGCAACCCGCCCCGGGCCACCGGCCCGAACCGCAGGTGCACGCCCTCGAACCGCGGCGAGTAGACGAAGATCTCGAACTTCGGCCGGGGCGCCGGCAGGTCCGGGATGGCCTGCGGGTCGAGCTTGAACGCCACGTACGCCTTCGGCCGCCCGCCGACCGGCTTCTGGTAGAAGCTGGTCCGCAGCGTCGCCTCGATCAGCGTGAGGTACGAGCGCAGGATCCGGTCCTGGTCGAGGCTCGCCACGTCGTCCAGCGCGCCTCGGATCGTCTCCACCAACTCGCCGCTGCGCTGCTGCCGCTGCTCGGCGGTCAGCTCGCCCGGCGCGAAGCGCGTCTCGAACAGCTCCACCAACAGGGTGGCGAGCTTCGGGTACGCGATGAAGGTCTGCTCCATGTAGTCCTGCGAGAAGACCGTGCCGGCCTGCCGCAGGTACTTCGCGTACGCCCGCAGCACCACCACCTGCCGCCAGGTCAGCCCGGCGCGCAGCACCAGCTCGTTGAACCGGTCCACCTCGGCCTCGCCACGCCACGCCGCCGCGAACGCGTTCTCCACGTGTGGGCGCACCTCGGACAGCTCGTGGTGCCCCTCGGGCAGCCTGAGGCCGAAGTCGTACAGGTAGACCCGACCGTCGATCCGGTCCACCTCGTACGGGTGCTCGTCGACCACGCGGACGCCGAGCGAGTGCAGCACCGGGAGCACGGCGGAGAGCATCATCGGCTCGCCGTACCGGTAGACCTTGAACCGGACGTCCATCGCCTCGGCCAAATCGGCCCCCGGCATCCGGGTGCCCGGCCGAGGGGCCAACTGCTTGCGGAACAGGTGCATCTCCAGCTGACCGGGCTCCTCCAGCAGCTCCAGCTTCGCCAGATCCTTCATCGCCTCGTACGGCGTGTGCCCGTCCTTGTAGCCCTCCGGGAACGCGTCGGCGTACCGGGTGAACAGGTGCTTGGCCTGCTCGTCGCCGAGCTTGCGTTCCAGCACCAGCCGGTAGTCGTCGTCCCAGAGCCGGGTGGCGTCGGCCAGCTCCTCGGCCAGCAGGTCGGCGTCGATGTCGCCGGGCGGCCGGGTCGGGTCGGTACGGACGATGAAGTGCACCCGAGCCAGCATCGACTCGGTGACCCGGGTCGTGTAATCCACCCCGACGCCGTTCAGCTCACGCAGCAGGATGTCCTGCATGCGCAGCCGGTTCTGGGTGGTGAACCGGTCCCGGGGAAGGTAGATCAGGCAGGAGATGAACCGCCCGTACGCGTCGCGGCGCAGGAACACCCGCAGCTGCCGGCGGCCCGCCATCCGCAGCACGCCGATCACCGCGTGGTACAGGTCGTCGGTCTTGATCTGGAACAGCTCGTCGCGCGGGTAGGTCTCCAGGATCTGCAGCAGATCCTTGCCGGAGTGGCTGCGCCGGCTCAGGCCGGAGCGGTCGAGCACCTCCGCGACCTTACGACGCACCACCGGCAGCTCCCGGACGCTGGTCCGGTATGCCGCGGTGGAGAACAGGCCCAAAAAGCGCCGCTCCCCGATGACCTCGCCCTCGGAGTTGAAGATCTTGAACCCGATGTAGTCCAGGTACGCCGAGCGGTGCACGGTGGCCCGCGAGTTGGCCTTGGTGATGATGAGCAGGCGCTTCTCCAGCACCTTCTCGTGTGCCTCGTGCGTCATCGACGACAGCGACCGGGCCTCCGGGGAGTCCGAGCGCAGGATGCCCAGGCCGGTGCCGAGCACCGCCTCCAGTGCCTTGCCGTCCACCTGGTCGGCGGGGTTCCCGTCCGGGGCGTCCACCAGGCGGTACTCGCGGTAGCCGAGGAACGTGAAGTGGTCGTGCGCCAGCCAGCGCAGCAGCTCCACCGAGTCGGTGATGTCCTTCTCCGGCACCGGCGGACGGTTGTCCGAGGTGCGGGCCGAGGCCAGCTCGTCGGCGAGCGCGAGCGCACGCTGACGCATCTTCGGCCAGTCCTCCACGGCCTCCCGCACGTCGGTGAGCACCCGTTGCAGCTCACGGCGCAGCCGGTCGCGTTCGGCGGCGTCCCGGACCGGGTCGATCTCGATCCGCATCCAGCTCTCGATGATGTCGCCGGCGATCGCGTCGTCCGGCTCCACGTCCGCCGAGACCTCGGTGAGCCGGCCCAGCGGCTCGCGCCGGACCACCACCAGCGGGTGCACCAGCAGATGCACGTCCAGGTGGTACGAGTTGAGCAGCGCGGTCACCGAGTCGACCAGAAACGGCATGTCGTCGGTGACGATCTCGACAACGGTGTGGTGCTGGTCGGCGTGCGGCTCGTGGATCCGCAGCTTCAACTCGCCGGGCACCCGCTGCTGGGCCAGGTCCCGGTGCGCCCGGGCCGCGTCGAGCATTTCCTCCGCCGTGAAGCCGACCAGCTCCTCGTCCGGGGCGAACCGCCAGAAGCGACCGACCAGGGTCGCCGCGTCGTGGTCGTCCCCGGCGAGCGCGACAGCCTGGGCCACCAGGCGCTCCGCGTTGGGGACCGGTTCGTCGAGCTCGGCATCCTCCACGTCGTCGGCCAACGCCTCGGTCGGCAGGCCCAGATCGTAGATGGTGTCGATGCTCGACCCGGTCAGCCCCGTGACGCCCGTGTCGAGCCGGCCGTAGCCGTCCCCGTCGGTCGCCGAATCGAAGCTGTCGTCGTCCCGGCCGGAGTCATCCTGCCGGAGGTCGGGTTCCGGTTTGATCGCCGGACGCCGGTCCATCGGTGCCACTCCCCTCGACCCACCGCGTTGTGGGTCACTCTGCCGCCCAGCGTAGGCCTGCCGTTTCGCGCCTTGGTCGGCGGACCACTGGCCGGACGTCCGGATCCGGACTTTGTCCTTTCACCCGTTGCGGGTCCGAGGTTGGCCGGTTGCGGGATACCCCGCCCCGCGATGTTCATCACACCGGCCCGGCCCGTCTTTCCGCACGTCGAGCGCCACACGGGACGTTGGGGACACCCTTCGCGTACTACCGTGCAGGGCAGCCCGAGACCGGAAGGACCGCTTCATGACCTTGTCCTACCCCCGGCCCCACCGGCCGAACCGCGCCCGACGGGTCGCCGCGCTCACTGCGACCCTGCTCACCGCTGGCGTCCTGGCGGCGTGCTCCGGCGACGACGGGCCGGAGCACAGCGCCGACGCCTTCCTCGCCGGCTGGCGCAGTGGCGACCTGCAGGCGGTCGCGATGGTCGACACGACCGGTGCCAAAATGCCGGCGGCCGAGGTGACCAAGGAGATCAAGGAGCTGTCCGGCGAGTTGGCGGCCACCCCGCCCACCCTGACCCGGCAGGGCGAGCCGAAGATCACCAAGAACATCGCGACCACGACGATCCGGGTCGACTGGCCCCTGCCGGGCCAGACCCACTGGACGTACGACCGGGAGCTGCGGCTCGTCCAGGGCGACGACGACCAGTGGCAGGTGATGTGGGAGCCGCGGGTGATCCACGAGCAGCTCACCAAGGGCGACCGGCTGGGGCTGCGCCGCGACACCGGCCCCCGGGCGGGCCTGCTGGACGCGGCCGGCAAGCCGATCGTGGCGCCCCGCCAGGTGGTGCGGGTGGGTGTGCAGCCGAACCAGGTCACCGACATCAAGAAGCTGGTCAAGGATCTCGACGCGGCCTTCAAGGCGATCCGCCCGGCCCTGGTTCCCGCCGTCGACCTGGCCGACCTGCCGAAGCGGGTGGCCGAGGCCGACCCGGGCGCGCTCGTCGAGGTCGTGACCCTACGCGAGGACGCGTACCGGCAGATCAAGCCGCGGATCTACGACCTGCCCGGCACCAAGTTCGTCTCCGACAAGCTCGACCTGGCGCCGACCCGGGAGTTCGCCCGCGCGCTGCTCGGCTCGGTCGACCCGGCGCAGGCCGACGACCTCGCCGCCCACCCGGACCGGTACGTCGCCGGCGACCTGGTCGGGCACGGCGGGTTGCAGGGCCGCTACGACGAGCGGCTGCGCGGCGCCCCCGGTCTGACGGTCGTCGTCGAGCGGCCCGCCGAGGACGGCAAGCTGGCAGCCACCGGCACCGAACTGTTCCACCGGGAGCCGCAGCCCGGTCAGGCGCTGAAGACCACCCTGGACGTGGCCACCCAGAACGCGGCCGACGCAGCCCTGCGCGCGGAGCCGCGCCGAGCCGCCCTGGTGGCGGTACGCATCAAGGACGGCGCGGTGCTCGCCGCCGCCAACGGTCCCGGGCCGGCCGGCGAGAACCTGGCCTTCACCGCCCAGGTGCCGCCGGGCTCCACGTTCAAGATGGTCAGTGCGCTGGGTCTGCTGGACCGGGGCGCGGTCACCCTGGACGGGCCGGTGGAGTGCAAGAAGACCTTCACCGTCGATGGCCGGTCCTTCAAGAACTCGGACAACTTCGAGTTGGGCTCGGTGCCGTTCCGCACCGACTTCGCCAAGTCCTGCAACACGGCTTTCGCCTCGTTGGCCCCGAAGCTCGGCGGTGACGGGCTGGCCGCCGCCGGCCGCTCGCTGGGCCTGGAGGGGCAGTGGGATCTCGGCACGGACGCCTTCACCGGCAAGGTGTCGACCGGCGGCAGCCTGGCCGAGCAGGCCGCCGCGTCGTTCGGCCAGGGCACCACGCTGGTCAGCCCCCTGGCCATGGCCGGCGCCACCGCGGCCGTCGCCCGGGGCCGCTTCGAGCAGCCGAAGCTGCTGGTCGACCCGGCACCGGCCAAGCCGGCCCCGCCCGGCGAGCAGCTGAAGCCCGAGTCCGTCGCGGCGCTGCGCACGATGATGCGCGAGGTGGTCACCGCCGGCACCGGGAGCGCGCTCAAGGACGTTCCGGGCGGCGAGGTGTACGGCAAGACCGGCACCGCCGAGTACGACGACAACCCGGCCCACACGCACGCCTGGTTCGTCGGCTGGCGGGGTGACGTCGCGTTCGCCGTGTTCGTGGAGAAGGGCGGGGCCAGCACCGCCTCAGCCGTCCCGATCGCCGAGCGCTTCCTCCGGGCCCTGCCCGCCACCTGACCCGCCGCACGCCGCTGGTCGCCACCCGCGCCCAGCGGTGATCCACCCGGTTCCGCGGAAACCGGGGTGTCCAGGCCATCCGGACACCCCGGTTTCGCTGATTCCGGGGTGGATCGCGGCGAGGTGGGCCGGGACCGGATCAGGCGGAGTCGGCTTCGTGCCTCTCCGGCGGGGTCTCCGTCGGCGGGGAGGGTCGTCGGAGCAGACCCGGGCCGGCCGACGCGGGCGGACCGACCGGTTCGCGCTCGACCGTGGCCGCGATCTGGGCCGCGAGGCCGGATGGCTCGGCTGGGGCCCGCCCGCCCGCGCCGGGTGGCGCCACCGCCGGCGCGACGCCGTCAGCCACCGCACCGTCAGCCACCGCGCCGATCGACGAACGGACGCCGGAGGGACCGACGCCGGCAGACCCGACGCCCGGGGGCTGGCTGCCGGAGGCGTCGCCATCGGAAAGGTCGTCGCCGCCGCGCTCGTCGACCCGATCGGGGCCGTCGCGCCCGGCGAGGCGCGCGGCACGATCGAGCCCATCACGCCCGGCGAGCCGCTCGCTGGCGGTCGCGGCCCGGCCGTTGCCTCGCCGCGGGGAGGGCGTGGGCCGGGGCGACAGCAGTCGGGGTGGCACCGCCTCCGGGGCGGTGACCGGGGCCAGGCCGGCGACCACGGTGTTGACGATCTCGGCGGCGTACGAGCCGTCCGGGTCGTAGTCGGGGTCGAAGACGGTCAGCTCGACGCCGAGGCAGTGTGGGGTGTCGACCAGGCCGGCGAGCAGGATCTCCAGCTCGGCGAAGGCGATGCCACCCGGGTCGGGGGCGTCCACGGCCGGCATCACCGCCGGGTCGAGCACGTCGACGTCGATGTGCACCCAGTAGCCCGCGCAGTCGGCGAGCTGCTCGTGCGCCCACTGGGCCGTCCGGGCGGCGCCCTCGGCGCGCAGCGCCGGCACCGGTCGGGTGGTGATGCCCGCGGCCTGGAGGTCGAGGCGGTACTCGTCCTGCGCCCGGATGCCGAGCACCACCACGTCGATGTCGCGGAAGTAGGGTCGACGGCCCTCCAGCGCGGCCAGGTCGGCCTGCCCGCGCCCGGTGACGAGGGCCAGGTCCTCCCCGGCGGCCGCGCCGACGTACGAGGCGTTGCCGGGGTGCCGGAAGTCGGAGTGCCCGTCGACGAAGACCAACCCGATCCGCCCGCCGACCGCCTCACCGAGGCGGTGCATGGCCAGCGCGGAGCCGAGCAGCACGGAGCAGTCGCCGCCCAGCACCACCGGGAACTCGCCCCGGTCGATGATCGAGCCGACCCGCTCGGCGAGGGCGAGGGAGTAGTCGGCGATCTCCCGGGCGTGGCACACGCCGTCACCGGGCCGCCAGTCGCCGGGGTCGTACCGGGGTGGGGTGACGCAGCCGGCGTCCCGGGCCCGCAGCCGGGCCAGCAGGTCGTGGTCGCGCAACGCGCCGGGCGCCTTGGCGCAGCCCGGCACGGAGGTGGACGTCGGCGGTCGCAGGCCGAGATTTGTCGGCGCGTCGAGGACGGCGATCCGGCGCATCATGAGCTCCCGTCCTCGGTGGTCGGGCGGGCCGGCGAAACGCCGGCCCGCGCTGGCGTACTACGAACTCACGATCCGTGCGGCGAACTCAGAACAGGGCGCTGGCCAGGGCCCGTCGGGCCGAGGCGACCGCCGGGTCGTCCGGGGCGGCGATGGAGAACAGCGACACCAGGTGCTGGCGGACCGTCTCACGGTCCTCACCGGCGGTCCGCCGGACCAGGCCGACGAGCCGGGCGTACGCCTGCTCGGCCAGGCCGCTGAGCACCTCGATGTCGGCGGCCAGCAGTTGGGCCGCGACGTCGTCGGGGGCGCTCTCGGCGGCGGCGAGCGCGGTGGCCGGGTCGGCGCCGGCCACCCGGCGGGCCACGCCGACCTGGGCCAGGCCCGCCGTGGCCGCGGCGTCCGCCGGGGCGTCGGCGAGGATCTTGCGGTACGCCTGCTCGGCGGCGTCCAGGTCGCCGCTCATGAGCGCGTCGTCCGCCTCGTCGAGGCGCGGGTCCTCCGGTTCGGCGACGGCCACGCCACCGGCCTTGAGCACCGCCTGGATCCACTGGCGGAGTTGGGCCTCGGGCACCACACCGGAGAAGGCGTCGATCGGCTGGCCGCCGACGACCGCGTAGACCATGGGGATGCCCTGGACCCGGAACATCTGGGCGATCCGCGGGTTTTCCTGCACGTCGACCCGGGCGAGCACCCAGGTGCCACCGCTCTCGGCGGCCAGCCGCTCCAGCACCGGGGCGAACTCGTCGCTCTCCGGGAAGCCGGCCGCACCGAAGAAGACGATGACGGGCATGGCCATCGACCGTTCGAGCACATCGGCCTGGATGGTCGCCTCGGTGACGTCGACGATGGCGGCGTTGCCGCCGGCGGTCTGCGCGCCGGGCACGCCGGCGGACGGGCCGCCCTGCGGGGGTGTGCCGGGGCGGGTACTGGCTGGTGCGGGGCCGCGCAGCGTGCTGAGGTCGACCGCGCCGCGGGTGAAGATCGACGAGGTGATCCGTGGGTCGCTCATGGTTACCTAGTCTCGCACGCGAGCCCGGAATCCCGGCTCACCCACAACTGCGACGTTGCGACTCTCACGCCCCATTCCACCCCCGGCGATCGGGCAGTTCCGCCGCCGAGACGGGGCGTCCGTCCGGCAGCGACCGCGCGATCGACGGGGGTGGTGGTATGGGTCAGAAACGGGCGGGTTCGCGGTAGGTGCCCCACTCGGCCCGGAGGGCGTCGCAGATCTCGCCCAGGGTCGCCTCGGCGCGGACCGCGTCGAGCATGGCGGGGACCATGTTCTCGTCGGTGCGGCTGGCCTCGACCATCCGGGCGACCGCGGCCTTGACCGCGGCGTCGTCCCGTCCGGCCTTGCGCTCGGCGAGCACCCGGCGCTGCTCCAGCTCCACCTCGTGCGAGATGCGCAGGATCTCCAGCTCCTTGGCGACCGTGCCGGTGTGGCAGTTGACGCCGACGATCTTCTTGTCGCCCTTCTCCAGGGCCTGCTGGTAGACGAATGCCGACTCGGCGATGTGCCCGGTGAACCAGCCGTCCTCGATACCGCGCAGGATGCCGGAGGTCATCGGGCCGATCTGGTGCGGCGCGTCGCCGCCGAGCTGCCGGATCCGGGCGAAGATCTCCTCCGCCTCGGCCTCGATCTTGTCGGTCAGCGCCTCGACGTACCAGGAGCCGCCGAGCGGGTCGGCCACGTTGACCACCCCGGTCTCCTCCATCAGCACCTGCTGGGTACGCAGGGCGATCTCGGCGGACTCGTCGGTGGGCAGCGCCAGGGTCTCGTCCAGCGCGTTGGTGTGCAGCGAGTTCGTTCCGCCGAGCACCGCCGCGAGCGCCTCGACGGCGGTGCGTACGACGTTGTTGACCGGCTGCTGGGCGGTCAGCGACACCCCGGCGGTCTGTGTGTGGAACCGCAGCCAGAGGGCCTTCTCGCTGGTCGCGCCGTAGACGTCGCGCAGCCAGCGGGCCCAGATCCGGCGGGCGGCGCGGAACTTGGCGATCTCCTCGAAAAAGTCGAGGTGCGAGTCGAAGAAGAAGCTCAGCCCCGGCGCGAAGACGTTCACGTCCAGGCCGCGCGAGAGGCCCAGCTCCACGTAGCCGAAACCGTCGGCCAGGGTGTACGCCAGCTCCTGCGCGGCGGTCGAGCCGGCCTCGCGGATGTGGTAGCCGGAGACCGACAGCGGCTTGTAGCGCGGGATCTCCGCCGCGCAGTACTCCATCAGGTCGCCGATCAGGCGCAGGTGCGGCTCGGGGTCGAAGAGCCACTCCTTCTGCGCGATGTACTCCTTGAAGATGTCGGTCTGCAGCGTGCCGTCCAGCTTGGACAGGTCGGCGCCCTGCCGCTCGGCGGCCACCAGGTACATGCAGAACACCGGCACGGCCGGGCCGGAGATGGTCATCGAGGTGGTGACGTCGGCCAGGTCGATGCCGTCGAAGAGCGCCTGCATGTCGGTGGCGGTGTCGATGGCGACGCCGCAGTGGCCGACCTCGCCGAGCGCCTGCGGGTCGTCCGAGTCGCGGCCCATCAGCGTCGGCATGTCGAACGCGACCGACAGGCCGCCACCGCCGGCGCCGAGGATCATCTTGTACCGCTCGTTGGTCTGCTGGGCGTTGCCGAAGCCGGCGAACTGCCGGATCGTCCAGGTCCGCCCGCGGTAGCCGGTCGGATGAAGACCCCGGGTGTACGGGTACTCGCCCGGCCAGCCGATCCGCTCGAAGCCCGGGTACGCGCTGCCCTCAGGCGGCCCGTAGACCGGCTCCACCGGCATCCCGGAGAGCGTGGTGAAGTCGGCGTCCCGCTTGCGCGCGGAGTCGTACCGGGCCTGCCAGCGTGCCCGTCCGGCGTCGATCTCGTCGGCGTCCATGCGCAGGGCTCCTCCTCGGTTCCTCGACTGCACGTCGAGTGTAGAGCCCTGGCCTGAACGATCGCTAAGTAAGCTCGTACCGACGGGTAACCAGGTCAGAGCGTGGGAGCGGCGGAAGCGCCCATCGCCACGTCGTCGACCCGGATGTTGACCTCGTCGACCCGCAGCCCGTACGCCTCGACGGCCTCGGTGACCCGGGCCCGCACCTGCCCGGTGATCTCCGGCACCGGCTGACCGGCCTCGATCACCAGCACCAGGTTGACCACGGCGGCGTCGCCGGTCACGTGTGCCGAGCAGCCCCGCCGGGCGTCGCCCACCTGGTCCAGCCCGACCCGGTCGAGGACGGAGTTGAAGAACCGGGCGACGTCGCCGCCCAGCTCGGCAACCCCGGGCACCGCGCGAGCCGCAGCGACGGCGATCTTCTCGATCACCTCGTCGGCGACCTGCGTCGTGCCGCCGGCCGGCGCCGTCGTCGCGCTCAGCTCCTGGGTCGCCTCGTGATCCATGCCCACTCCCCCTGCTCCTCACGCCGACCCCACCGCCGTGGGGCGGTGCGAGCCTACAAGGGTCGGGCAGCGCAGGGCTGTCCGGCGTGGACGGTCACCGGGCGAGCTGGGCGAGCAGGGTGTCCGCCGCCGCGTACGGGTCGAGACCACCCTCGGCCACCGTGGCGGCGAGCGTGCTCAGCTCCGTACCGTCGCGCAGTGAGCCGATCCTGGCGCGGAGGGCGCCGAGCGCGATGGCCTCGATCTCGGCGGCGGCCCGCGCCTCCTGGCGGCGGCGCAGCTCGCCGTGCTCGACCAGCCAGCCCCGGTGCTTGTCGATGGCGGCGGCGATGTCGTCGATGCCCTCGCCCCGGGCCGCGACCGACCGGACCACCTGAGGCCGCCACTGCCCCGGGCCGCGCTCACCCAGGGCGATCATGCCCTGGATGTCGCGGACGGTGGCGTCGACGCCGTCCCGGTCGGCCTTGTTGACCACGAACACGTCGGCGATCTCCAGGATGCCGGCCTTGACCGCCTGGATCGCGTCCCCCATGCCGGGGGCGAGCAGCACGAGCGTGGTGTCGGCCAGCGAGGCGACCTCCACCTCGGCCTGCCCGACGCCGACGGTCTCCACCAGCACCACGTCACAGCCGGCGCCCTCCAGCACGCGGACCGCCTGCGGTGTCGCCGCGGCCAGCCCGCCGAGGTGCCCGCGGCTGGACATCGACCGGATGTAGACGCCCGGATCGGTGGCGTGGTCCTGCATACGCACCCGGTCGCCGAGGATCGCCCCGCCGGTGAACGGGCTGGACGGGTCGACCGCCAGCACGCCGACCCGGTGCCCACGTGCCCGCAGCGCGCGGACCAGCTCGTTGGTGGTGGTGGACTTGCCCACCCCCGGCGAGCCGGTGAGCCCGACGACCTGGGCCTGCCCGGCGTACGGCGCCAACGCGGCGGCGATCGCCGGCAGCAGGGTGTCGCCGTTCTCCACCAGGGTGATCAGGCGGGCCACCGCACGGGGGTCACCGGTGCGGGCCCGCTCGACCAGCAGCGGCACGTCCCGGCTGCGGCGCACGGACGTGGGGGCCGCCGCCGGGACGCCCTCGATCGCATCGCTCACTGTGCAGCCGCTGCGCTTCCCGGCACGTGGATGATCAGCGCGTCGCCCTGGCCGCCGCCGCCGCAGAGAGCGGCCGCGCCGGTGCCGCCGCCGCGCCGCTTCAGCTCCAGGGCGAGGGTGAGGACGAGACGCGCACCGGACATGCCGATCGGGTGGCCCAGCGCGATCGCGCCGCCGTTGACGTTGACCTTGTCGGGGCTGATGCCGAGGTCGCGGGTGGACTGGATGCCGACCTGCGCGAACGCCTCGTTGATCTCGATGAGGTCCAGGTCCTCGACGCTCAGGCCGCCCTTCTTCAGGGCGTGGTTGATCGCGTTGGACGGCTGCGAGTGCAGGGAGTTGTCCGGGCCGGCGACGTTGCCGTGGGCACCGATCTCGGCCAGCCAGGTCAGGCCCAGCTCGTTGGCCTTGGCCTTGCTCATGACGACCACGGCGGCGGCGCCGTCGGAGATCGGCGAGGAACTGCCGGCGGTGATCGTGCCGTCCTTGGCGAAGGCGGGACGCAGCTTGGCCAGCGACTCGACGGTGGTGTCCGGGCGGATGCCCTCGTCGTCGCTGATCACCAGCGGGTCACCCTTGCGCTGCGGGATCAGCACCGGGGTGATCTCCTCGGCGAAGTGGCCGTTCTTCTGCGCGGCGGCGGCCCGCTGGTGGCTGGCCGCGGCGAAGGCGTCCTGCTCCTCGCGGGAGATGCCGTGCTTCGTGCCGAGCCGCTCGGTCGACTCGCCCATGGAGCAGCAGTCCCAGGCGTCGCTGAGCCCGTCGTGCGCCATGTGGTCCTTGACCACCACGTCGCCGTACTTGTAGCCGGTGCGCTGGCCCATCAGCAGGTGCGGGGCGTTGGTCATCGACTCCATGCCGCCGGCCACCACGATGTCGAACTCGCCGGCCCGGATGAGCTGGTCGGCCAGGGCGATCGCGTCCAGGCCGGAGAGGCAGACCTTGTTGATGGTCAGCGCCGGCACCGACATCGGCACGCCGGCCTCGACCGCCGCCTGCCGGGCCGGGATCTGCCCGGCGCCCGCCTGGAGCACCTGGCCCATGATCACGTACTGGACCTGGTCCGGGCTGACGCCGGCCCGCTCCAGGGCCGCCTTGATGGCGATCCCGCCGAGCTTGGTGGCCGGGAGGTCCTTGAGGTTGCCCAGCAGCCGCCCCATCGGGGTCCGCGCGCCGCTGACGATCACCGAAGCCATGCCTGCCTCCGAGGGGGGTGCCGAGCTGTACGCCTTAACGATTGTTCGGCCAGACTAGCGCCATGGCTGAGAACTCCCCCGTCGAGCCCGGTGCGGACTACGTCACAGACATCGGGCTTCGCAAGATTGACCACGTCGGCATCGCCGTCGCCGACCTGGATGCCGCGATCGACTTCTACCAGCGGACCTTCGGGATGCGCTGCGTACACACCGAGACCAACGCCGAGCAGGGCGTACGGGAAGCGATGCTGACCGTCGGGCCGACCGCCGAGGGCGGCTGCGTGCAACTGCTGGCCCCGCTCACCCCGGAGTCGACGATCGCGAAGTTCCTCGACCGCAACGGGCCGGGCGTGCAGCAGGTCGCGTACACCGTGGCGGACATCGACGTGGCCTGCGCGGCGCTGCGCGAGCGGGGCGTACGACTGCTCTACGACGCCCCGCGCCGCGGCACCGCCGACAGCCGGATCAACTTCGTGCACCCCAAGGACGCCGGCGGCGTCCTGATCGAACTGGTGGAACCCGCCCCCACCCACTGACCCGCCCACCCCGGCCCACCGACCCCCGCCCACCCCCGGTGATCAAGAGGTTTGCGTCAATCCGCGGTTCGCAGATGACGCAAACCTCTTGATCACGGGGGTGGGGTCTGGGGTGGGGCATGGGGTGGGTCGTGGGTGGGGCAGGGGGGTGGGCGCGCACGTCTGTGCGTGGTTGGCGGGGCGGCCGGGCACCTTCACGCATTGGTGGATGCAGTTTTTCACAGAGGACTTCCCGCCCTAGCTACCGTTCAGTAACGTCCCGGCCCACAGGAGCGCGACCGGGGCCGGATGTGTCGAATGCCGACATGGTGGTCGTGTCCATCGGCCCCGACGATGGCAGCACCCGGCCCGTGCGGGTGCGGGGACGAACCGGAGGTCACCGTGCAGGACATCCTCGAAGCGATCATGGCGGCGGAGGAATCGAACGATCCGGACCGCGAGCTGGCGGGCGTCGCCGGACTGCCCGTGCCGGAGAGTTACCGAGGCGTGGTCGTCCGCGCCGAGGAGGCCCGGATGTTCGACGGCATGGCCACCCGGGACAAGGACCCTCGCAAGGCGCTGCACGTGCAGGAGGTGCCGACGCCGGAGCTGGCGCCGGGCGAGGCGCTGATCGCGGTGATGGCCAGCGCGATCAACTACAACACGGTGTGGACCAGCATCTTCGAGCCGGTGTCCACCTTCAAGTTCCTCCAGCGCTACGGCCGGGTCTCCGAGCTGACCCGCCGGCACGACCTGCCGTACCACGTGGTCGGCTCGGACGCGGCCGGCGTGGTGCTGCGTACCGGCCCGGGGGTGACCCGGTGGGCGGCCGGCGACGAGGTCGTCGCGCACTGCCTCTCCGTCGAGCTGGAGGACGCCGCCGGCCACGACGACACCATGCTCGACCCGCAGCAGCGGATCTGGGGCTTCGAGACGAACTTCGGCGGCCTAGCCGAGCTGGCCGTGGTCAAGGCCAACCAGCTGATGCCCAAGCCGCGGCACCTCAGCTGGGAGGAGGCGGCCAGCCCCGGGCTGGTCAACTCCACCGCGTACCGGCAGCTCGTCTCACACCACGGCGCCAACATGAAGCAGGGTGACGTGGTGCTGATCTGGGGTGCCTCCGGCGGCCTCGGCGGGTACGCCACCCAGATGGCCCTCAACGGGGGCGCGATCCCGGTCTGCGTGGTCTCCTCGCCGGAGAAGGCCGAGCTGTGCCGCCGGATGGGCGCGGAGCTGGTCATCGACCGGGCAGCCGAGGGCTTCCGGTTCTGGAAGGACGAGCAGACCCAGGACCAGGACGAGTGGCGGCGCTTCGGCGAGCGGATCCGCGAGCTGACCGGGGGCGAGGACCCGGACATCGTCTTCGAGCACCCGGGACGGGAGACGTTCGGCGCGAGCGTCTACGTGGCCCGCCGTGGCGGCACCATCGTCACCTGCGCGTCCACCAGCGGGTTCCAGCACCAGTACGACAACCGCTACCTGTGGATGCACCTGAAGCGGATCGTGGGCAGCCACTTCGCCAACTACCACGAGGCGTGGCAGGCCAACCGCCTGGTCGCGCTCGGCAAGGTGCACCCGACGGTGTCGCGTACCTACCCGTTGGAGCAGACCGGTCAGGCCGCGTACGAGGTCCACCGCAACGCGCACCAGGGCAAGGTCGGGGTGCGCTGCCTCGCGCCCGCCGACGGGTTGGGCGTCCGTGACGGGGAGTTGCGGGCCCGGCACGAGGAAGCGATCAACCGGTTCCGGGGGCACTGAGCGGGCCACCGGCCGGACGGATGAGCAGCCGGTGGCCAATGCGGTGATCGGCCATTGTTCTTCCACCCCCATTAGCGGGAACCCATCCGGATCGAACAAAGGGCCACGGGGCGCACCCGTGGCCCTTTTTCGTGTCACGCTGCGTGGCGCCCGTCCCGCCCGGGACCTGCCAAGATCGCCGATTGGTCCGGCCTCGGCGGCCAGGTCAGTTGACCATGTAATGAGGACACGAAAGCTCCGCACCGCTCTTGCGAAGCACCCTGGGGCGTCTGCCAGTATGTCCCAATGCCCCAGCAGCAGTCCTCCCCTCTCGCGTTCTTCGATAACGCGAACTCGCAGCCAGATTTCACCGTTGGCCTGCGCGGATACAACACTCACCAGGTCGATGACTTCATCGGCCGGATGACCGCCGCGCTGACCCAGTCCGAGCAGGCCCGTGCCGAGGCTGAGCAGCGGATGAACGACGCCCAGCGTCGCCTCCGCCAGGCCGAGCAGCGCATGAGTGCGCTGGAGCAGAAGCTCACCGACACGAACAAGCAGCTCGAAGAGAACAGCCGGCCCACCCTCTCCGGGCTCGGCACCCGCGTCGAGCAGATCCTCCGGCTCGCCGAGGAGCAGGCCAACGACCACCGCAACGAGGCCAAGCGCGAGTCCGAGGGCATCCTCTCCGCCGCCCGCCTCGAGGCCCGGGAGATCACGGACAAGGCCCGCGCCGAGGCCGCCGCGATGAAGGCCAGCGCCGAGCGCGAGGCCGGCAACCTGCGCACCGCCGCCGAGCGCGAGGCCGCCGAGGTCCGGGTGCAGGCCCGCCGCGAGGCCGACACGCTGCGCGCCGACGCCGACCGCGAGACCAAGCAGCTGCGTACGGTGACGGCGCACGAGGTGGCCGAGCTGAAGTCCACCGTCGAGCGGGAGGTGGCCACCCTCCGGGCCACCGCCGAGCGGGAGATCACCCAGCACCGCTCGAAGGCCGCCCGCGAGGCCGAGGAGAAGCGCGCCGAGGCGACCAAGCTGCTCACCGACGCACGGGACAAGCGCGACAAGGACCTGCAGGCTCTGGAGCTGCAGCTGGCCGAGCGGCGCGAGAAGGCCGAGCGCGAGGAGTCCGAGCGGCACGCCGCCCAGGTCGCGCAGACCCAGAAGATGGTCAGCGAGGCCGAGCAGCGCGCCCGGGCCGCGCAGGAGCGCGCCAAGGAGATCGAGCAGCGCGCCGAGGCCCGCCGGGTCGAGTCGGAGCGCAACGCGGCCGAGACGATCGACAAGGCCAAGGCGCACTCCGAGAAGACGCTCAACGAGGCCAAGGCCGAGTCGCAGCGCCTGCTCACCGAGGCGCGCACCGAGGCCGAGCTGACCACGCAGGCCGCCCGCCGCGAGGTCGAGGACCTCACCCGGCAGAAGGACGCGGTCACCTCGCAGCTCGGTCAGATGCTCTCCGGGCTCGCCGGCATCGTGCCCGGCATGCCGGCGGCGGCTGCCCCGGCGGCCAAGCCGGAGGCGAAGAAGACCGACGGCGGGCAGGAGCGGGTGACCGCGGAGACCGCCGGCTGACGCGAGGCGTCAGGTCGGGGCATCGACGGCGCGAGGTGACACCGGGTGACCGGTGTGACCTCGCGCCGTGTGCGTTTCCCAACCCTTGGTGTGGCGCCCTCGCCACGGAGTGAAGTAGGTCCCACAAGGGGCGTCCGTATCGCCCCAGCAGGGGGCGATGCGTGTGAGGATGGGGGCATGTCGCACGGCGAGGAACTGTTCGCTCTCGGCGGGGACGTGACCACGGAGCCCAGCTTCGAGTCCGCTCTGCGGGGGTACGAGAAGAAACAGGTTGACCGGTACGTCGCGCGTGCCGAGCACGAGATCGCGACCCTCGCCGCCGAACGGGAACAGGCCTATACACAGATCCACAAGCTCGCCGGCCAGGTCGAGGTGCTGCAACGGGATCTGACCCAGGTCCGCAAGCAGATGAACGTGGTGGACCGGGCCTCCTTCCGGCACCTGGGTCCCCGCGTCGAGTCGATCCTCACCCTCGCCGAGGAGCAGGCCGAGCAGATCCTGTCGGCGGCCAACGAGGAGATCGACGCCCGTCGCGCCACCGCCGAGCACATCATCGAGGAGGCCCGCGAGCAGGCCGCGCGGGCGTTGAAGGACTTCGAGATCGCTCTCGCCGCCCGGCGCCAGGAGGAGGAGCGGCACAGCGCCTCCCGCCGCGCGGAGGCGGACGCGACCCTGCGGTCGGCCAAGGACGAGTCGGCGAAGCTGCGCAAGACCGCACAGGACGAGCTGGCCAAGGCCCAGCAGGAGGCCACCCACCTGCGGGACACCGCCAAGGAGATCCACACCCGGGCACAGCAGGAGGCCACCAAGCTGCGCGAGGCGGCCCGCGAGGCGCTGACCACCGCCCGGCAGGAGGCCGGCGAGCTGCGCGAGGCGGCCAAGGAGGTGCACGCCAAGGCACAGCAGGAGGCCAAGCGGCTCACCGACACGGCGACCGAGGCGGGCCGGGCGACCCACGCCAAGGCACAGCAGGAGGCCAAGCAGATCATCGACGACGCGTCGATGGCCGGCCGCGCCACCCGCGCGAAGGCCCAGCAGGAGGCCGAGCGGCTGACCACGCAGGCGTCCGAGTCGGCCAAGCGCAGTCGGTCCGAGACCGAGGCGTACGTGCAGCGGATGCGCAGCGAGACCGAGGCGTACGTGCAGCAGTCCCGGGCGCAGACCCAGCAGGAGCTGGGCGCCTGGCGAGCCGGCGTGGAGCAGGAGGTCAACTCGCGGCGCGAGGCGGCCGACCGCGAGCTGGCCCAGCGACGGTCCACCGCCGAGCAGGAGTTCGCGAAGCGGCGCGACGAGCTGGACAAGCAGCACGAGTCCCGCAAGCAGGAGCTGGAGTCCACGTTCGCCAACCGCCAGCAGGAGCTGGAGTCGGGTTGGGCTGCGCGCAGCGCCGAGCTGGAATCCGAGTTCACAGCCCGCAAGAACGAGCTGGAGACCGAGTACACCGCCCGCAAGAACGAGATCGAGCAGGGCGCCGATGCGATCCGTCAGGCGGCCGAGCGGGACGCGTCGGCCCTGCGCCAGCGCGCCGAGACGGAGTCGGCCGAGCTGTTGAGCCGCGCCGCGACCGAGGCGGGTGACAAGCGCCGCAAGGCCGACGAGCACGTCGCGGCCTCGCGCCGCCAGTTCGAGGAGTACGCGGCCACGACCCAGCAGCACCTGGCGACCACGCAGCAGCACCTGGCGGCGACGCAGCAGGAGGCGGCCGCCGGCCGGCAGCAGCTCGCCCACGTGATGTTGGAGATCGCGCAGGCCCAGCAGCAGCTCGCCGACCTGCGGCAGGAGACCTGGAAGGCGCGGCAGGAGTCCGACGAGCTCGAGCGGCAGATGGCCGAGGTGCGGTTGCGCAGCACCACCGGCCCGATCGACGGCCCGACCGCACCGGCCACGGACGACCGCCCCGACCCGACGGCCGTGACCGAGCCGGCAGGCGGCCAGGCCGCGACCGGGTCCGGTATCGGTGACGACGGCGCTACCACGCCCGACGACGCTGGTGCGCCTGTCGGCGCCGGCACGGCGAGCGGCCTCACGACCGAGCCCGACGACGCTGGTGCGCCTGTCGCGGCCGGCACGGCGCTCGGCCTCACGACCGAGCCCGACGACGCCCGGCAGCCGGCGAACGCCGCCGCGGCCGGCGAGTCCGAGCAGTCCACGGCCCGCCCGGTGGCCGAGCCGGTGACCACTGTCGACGGCGGCGCGGCCAGCGCCGGGGTGGACGGCGAACCGACCGTGGCGGCCGTTCCGGGCGAGGGTGGCCGGGGCGCCAAGCCGACGAAGATCACCAGCACCGGTGAGAACGGCAAGCGCCCCAGCAAGCCGACCACCGACGAGCGCAGCGCCAAGCCCAGCAAGGTCACGATCGAGAAGGACTGACGGGCACCCACCCGTCCGAGCTTCGAGATCTTGGACAGTTTCCGTTCAACAGGAACGGAAACTGTCCAAGATCTGCGCGTCGGCCGGGTCTAGTCGATGATCGGGCGGCGGAACGGGCCCCACGCGACGAACCGTTCGAACAACTCCCGGGGCGTCGGCCCGTCGTAGGGGTTGAGCTGGTACAGGTCGTGTGCCGCCTCATGGTAGAGGCCGGCCAGGTAGATGGTCAGGGCCACCGGGTCCGCGTCAAACTCCGCCTTGAGCAGCAGCCGGGCGTCCGCGCAGGGCCATGGTCGGCCGTCGGCCCGGCAGCACCACAGAGGCCGCAGCGGGGTGTGCGGCGTCCGATCGCCGCAGGCTCGGGGAAACAGGGGGTACGGCCCGAGCCGCGGCAGCGGCAGCCCGGACGTACGGGCCCGTTCCTGTGGACCGGAACCCGACGGCGTGCAGCCGGCGGGCGACCTCGGCACCGGGTGAACGGGGTCGGACCGACCGGAACGGCGAAGGCGCGGCATCGATACCTCCTCGACTGACTCAGAACGGACGCGCCGCCGGTTGGGGCGACAGCGGCGACCGGGTACGTGACAGTCTGCTGAGAACACCACTACGGTCGGAAGGCATCGTCGTGTCCGCCGGCGTGACTGGGGTAACGGCGTGGTCCGCCGGGTCGACCGGTGGCGATCACCAACAACCTGCGGAGGCACTGTGGAAGGCGACGCCGCGCCGACGGCCGACATGATCCGCGCCCAACTGCGCCGGCTGCGGACCGCCGCCGGGATGAGTCAGGAGGAGTTCGGTCGGCTGGTGCACTACTCCGGCTCGATGGTGTCCGCGCTGGAGCTGGGCCAACGGCCGCTGGACCGGCTCTTCCTGGCCCGCGCCGACGAGGTCCTGACCACCGGAGGCTTGCTCGTGCACCTGCTCAAGCTCGCCGAGCGCGACGGCCTGCCGAGCTGGTTCCGGCCCTGGTTGGACGCCGAGCGGACCGCCCGCCAACTGCGCTGCTTCCAGCCCACGCTCGTCCCGGGTCTGCTGCAGACCGAGAACTACGCCCGCGCGGTGATCCGCTGCGACGATCTGCTCAGCGACGACGAGGTCGAACGCCGCGTGCAAGCGCGCCTGGACCGCCAGTCCATCCTCACGCAACCCGACCCACCGCAGCTCATCGCGGTCGTGGACGAACACGCGCTGCGGCACACCGCTGAGCACATGCGTGGGCTCATGGTCGAGCAACTCACCCAGTTGATCACCTACGCCCAACGCCCGCCGGTCAGCGTGCACGTCATTCCCGCCGAGGTTGGAGTGCACGTCGGGATGTCCGGACCCTTCACGCTTGCGCGCGGCGCCGACGGTGGCTGGGTCGGCAACCTCGAAAACCAGCTTGCCGGCGTCGTGGTTGACCGAGATGGTGACGTAGCTACGCTGCTCTCACGATGGGAGACGCTGAGAAACGAAGCGCTCTCTCATCGGCACTCGATTGACCTGATGAAGGAAGCAGTGAATTCATGCACCTGAGCGGCGCGGTTTGGCGCACCTCCACTCGCAGCGGTAACAGTGAGTGCGTCGAGGTGGCGGACAATCTGCCCGGACTGGTGGGGGTGCGGGACAGCAAGGACCCGTCCGGCGCGGTGCTGGTGTTCGCGACAGCCGCGTGGCGGGCGTTCGTGGCCGCCGCCCGCCATCCCACCGCCTGAGCCGGGAGGTCCCTGGTGCCGCAGCACGACCCGTCCGGCGACGACCCGGACGTGACCCCAGGTCCCCCGCGAGCGGAAACGCCACCGCCGGCGGAAACGCCACTGCCGGTCGAGACGCCGCCGCCGGACGAGACGCCGCCTCCCGTGCCGGTGCCGGCACCGGGGATCGACCCGGAGGAGCCGCCTGCCGTGCCGTCCGGGAAGTTCGGCACGCCGGGGCGTCCACTGCGACGCAGCAGCTTCCTGGTCGGCTTCACGGGCGCGCTGGGCGTGCTGCTGGCGTACACCCTCTATCTGGGGATTCGCAATGCCGGCGGCATCCTCGTGCTGGTGGTGATCGCGCTCTTTCTCGCGGTGGGCCTCAACCCGGCGGTGGTGCGGCTACGCACCTGGGGTGTGCCCCACGGCCTGGCGGTGACGGTGGTGGCGTTGACCGTGGTGCTGCTGCTCTGCGGGGGTGTGGTGGCGCTGGTCCCGCCGATCGTGACGCAGTCCGGGCAGTTCATCGACCAGATCCCGAGCCTGCTCGACGAGCTGCGCCGCAATCCGACGGTCAATGACCTGGTGGAGCGGTACGACGTGGTGGAGCGGGTGCAGGGCGCGGCCAACGCGGCCACCATCGGCCGGGCGCTCGGCGGGGTGCTCGGGGGCGCCCAACTGATCTTCGGCACGGTGTTCCGGACGTTGACCGTGCTGGTGCTGACCATCTACTTCCTGGCCTACTTCAACCGGCTGCGCTCGCTGGGCTACTCGGTGGTGCCCCGGTCGCGGCGGGAGCGGGTGCAGCTGATCGGCGACGAGATCCTGGCGAAGGTCGGCGCCTACATGGTCGGCGCGCTGAGCATCGCCGTGCTGGCCGGCGCGACCACCTTCGTCTTCGCGCTGATCGTCGGGCTGCCGTACCCGTTCGCGCTGGCCGTGGTCGTCGCGGTGACCGACCTGATCCCGCAGATCGGCGCGACCCTGGGCGCGGTGATCGTGAGCCTTGTCGGTTTCGCCGCCGACCTGCCCACCGGCGTCGCCTGCGCGGTCTTCTTCCTGATCTACCAGCAGATCGAGAACTACCTCATCTACCCGAAGGTGATGCGGCGTTCGGTGGAGGTCAACGAGGTCGCCGCCCTGCTGGCCGCGCTGCTCGGGGTGGCGCTGCTGGGCGTGGTGGGCGCGCTGATCGCCATCCCCACGGTGGCCGCGTTGCAACTGATCCTGCGCGAGGTGGTGCTCCCCCGCCAGGAGCGGAGTTGACTGTCAGTCGGCCCGCCCGGGGACGGGCGTGTCCGCGAAGGCGGCCACCGTCCGGTCGGCGTACGCGCTGACGTCGCCGGTCTCCATCGGCCCGTCCCAGGTCGTCGGCAGCGGCACCTCGACCGCCGGGTTGACCCGCTTGACGATCTCGTCGAGCACGGTCTCCGCGTCGCCGACCCAGAGGTGCTTCGCGCCGGGCACCCCGACCACCTCGGCCTGCGGCACCGTCGCGAACCGCTCCCGCGCCTCGGCCGGGCGCAGGTAGTCGTCGAACTCGGGCACCAGCGCCACCAGTGGTCGACCCGAGTCGGCCCAGGTCGCCAGATCGTCCGGGGCCGAGAACCGCAGCGGCGGGGAGAGCAGGATCGCTCCGGCCACCGCCGGGTCGCACCCGTACTTCAGGGCCAGGTCGGTGCCGAACGACCAGCCGACCAGCCAGATGTTGGGCAGTTCGGCGAACTCCGCGTACTCGATGGCGGCGGCCACGTCGTAGCGCTCACCCACCGCGCCGTCGAAGGCCCCCTCGCTGGTGCCGCGCACACTGCTCGTGCCCCGGGTGTTGAACCGCAGCACGGCCACGTCGGCCAGCGCGGGCAGCCGCCACGCCGCCTTGCGGAACACGTGGCTGTCCATCATTCCGCCGTGGGTGGGCAGCGGGTGCAGGCAGACGAGGGTGGCCACCGGGGGCCGGTCGGCCGGCAGGGCCAGTTCGCCGACCAGCCGCAGACCGTCGGCGGTGTGCAGCTCGATGTCCTCCCGGCGGCCGGGCAGGATCGACGACGCGCGGATCGCTGTGCTCACCGCTCAAGTCTGTCGCGAACTCACCGCCGCCGCCCGCCCAGGCACGATCAGGGTGATCCAGGTCGCTCGCTCAGTAGCGCGGCGTGCCCCGGCCGCGCTGCACCGCCGGGCCGCGCCGCTCCCGGGCACGCCAGCACCCGCTGTGCCAGTGCCGGCGGTCGGTCAGGTCACCCAGGCCGTCGGCGGGCCAGGCCACGAGGTGCGCCACCCCGGGTCGGATCTCCTGGTCACAACCGGGGCAGCGGTACGTCTTGACCGACGCGCCCGCCCCGATGCCGCGTACCTGCCAGGCGCCGTCGGTCCACTGCTGCACCGAGGCGACACCCTGCCGGACGCGGTCGGCGTCCAGGTTGGCGTTCTCGTCCCGGCGAGGGCGATTGCGACGAGGGCTCACAGTCACCAAGCGTACGGTCCGTCGGACGGACCAGCCCCCGGGCCGGTCCGTCCGACGGCTGCGATCACTTCCAACTCTGTGGCCGCGTCGGGTCCTCGACGACCCGCGCTCCCGCCAGCACGGTCGTCGCGTCCGCCTCGGTGAAACCGCTCGTCGCGCCCGGCTCGACGCCGGTCGGCCGCGGGCCGTCCCACTGCCAGCCGAAGTTCACGCTCACCACCGTCTTGCGGATGCCGAAAAGATCCAGTGTCGTCCCGTCCGCGGAGAGATTCGCGGGCCGGCCAGCGATGGTCCGGTTCCCCTCGGTACGGGTGCCGGCCCCGCTCGCGTAGCGGTAGTTCACGAACATGACGTGGGTCGCCGCCCGCGCAAGGGTGAAGTCCGAGGTGACCAGTCTCGGGTATGAGCTGACGTCGACCGAGCAGGAGGTGATCGGTGCGCGGTCGGGCAGGCTGCCGAGCCGCAGCGGCACGGCGCACGACCGGGCCTCGTTCCAGCGCAGCGCCCGGACCGCCTGCTCCAGCCCGGCGCGGTCCCCTCCCAGGATGACGGCACGGGCGTACAGACCCGGCGCGGGACGCCACGACGTGACCACGCCACTCGCGCCATCGCTCGTCGGGTGGATCGTGCCGTCGAAGGTCTGGGGCCCCGGCCCGGCCACGTCGACCTGGACGTTGCCGAACGAGACGCTGGTGGACAATTCACGGCTCGACCGGCGACGCCACCAGGAGTTGTTGGCGTTGACGAGCATCCGGCGCACGTACACGTCGGGCCGGTCGGCTCGGGCGATCTTGCGCCAGTGCACGTACGCCCGGGACAGCACCTCCTGGGTGAGGTCCTCGGCCCGGTGCTCGTCACCGGTGAGCAACCGCGCCAGCCGCACGAGGGCTGGGCCGCGGCTGGAGACGTACTCCTCGAAGGTCACATCCGGTAGACGCGGCCCGGTCCCTCCGGCGTTGACCCGGTCAGCGGTGCGAGTGGTCGCGGAAGCCGCGGCGGGTCTTGCGGCCCAGGTAGCCGGCCGTGACCAGGTGCTCCAGCAGCGGCGCGGGCGCGAAGCCCGGCTCGCGCAGCTCCAGGTACAGCTCCCGCTGGATGGCCAGCGAGACGTCCAGCCCCACCACGTCGAGCAGCTCGAACGGGCCCATCGGGTAGCCGCAGCCCAGCTTCATGGCGTGGTCGATGTCGTCGGCGGTGGAGTAGCTGGCCTCCAGCATCTTCACCGCGTCGTTCAGGTACGGGAAGAGCAGCGCGTTGACGATGAACCCGGACCGGTCGCCGCAGACCACACCGGTCTTGCCCAGCGCGGCGCAGACCGCCCGGGCGGTGGCGGTGGCCTCCGGGGAGGTACGGATGGTCCGGACCACCTCGACCAGCGGCATGACCGGCGCCGGGTTGAAGAAGTGCAGGCCCACCACGTCGGCCGGCCGCTGGGTGGCCATCGCCACGTCGATCACCGGCAGGGACGAGGTGGTGGTGGCCAGCACCACGCCCGGCTTGCAGATCTCGTCGAGGCTGGCGAAGAGCGCCTTCTTCACGCTCAACTCCTCGACGACCGCCTCGACCACCAGGTCGACGTCGGCGAGGTGGTCGAGCGTGGCCGACCAGCTGATCCGGCCGAGCGCGGCGTCCCGGTCGGACTCGGCGAGCTTGCCGCGCACCACGCCCTTGTTCAGCGAGGTCTTCACCGCCTCGCAGACCGCCGCGGACTTCTCCGCGCCCCGGGTCACCGAAACGACCTCGTAGCCGGCCTTCGCGAACACCTCGATGATCCCGGTGGCCATCGTCCCGGATCCGACGACACCGACCTTCGCGATCGCGCGCGCGCCGTCGGCGAGCGCGGCCTCCGTGGCCGGCGGCGTCGCCTCGTCCGGTACGACGACCGGGGAGCCGGGCCGCTGGTAGGTGTAGAAACCCCGACCGGACTTCCGGCCGAGCAGCCCCGCCGTCACCATCTGCTTGAGCAGCGGCACGGGGGCGTGCCGGCGGTCCCGCCCGCCGCGGCGGTACATCGTGTCCAGGATCTCGTACGCGGTGTCCAGGCCGATCAGGTCCATCAGCGCCAGCGGGCCCATCGGCAGGCCGCAGCCGAGCTTCATCGCCGCGTCGATGTCCTCCCGGGTCGCGTAGTGCGACTCGAACATGCCGACCGCGTGGTTGAGGTAGCCGAAGAGCAGCGCGTTGGCGATGAAGCCGGCCCGGTCGTTGATGGTGACGTCGACCTTGCCCAGCCGGGCGCACAGCGCCTCGACGTCGGCGACCACCTCGGGCGACGTGACGACGGTGCGGACCACCTCGACCAGCTTCATCACCGGCGCCGGGTTGAAGAAGTGGATGCCGATCACCTGGTTGGGCCGGGTGGTGGCGACCGAGATCTCGGTGACGCTCAACGACGAGGTGTTGGTGGCGAGAATGGTGTCCGGCCGGCAGACCCGGTCCAGCTCCGCGAAGATGCGCTGCTTGAGGTCCAGGTGCTCGGGCACCGCCTCGATCACCAGGTCCACGGAGTGCAGGGCGTCCAGCCCCACCGCGAAGCGCACCCGCTCGTGCAGCGCGTCCCGGTCCGCCTCGGCGAGCTTGCCCTTGGCCACGGCGCGATCGGTGGAGCCGGTGAGGGTGGCCCGGCCGCGCTCCAGCGCCGACTCGGAGATCTCGACCGCGAGCACGTCGATGCCGTTGCGGGCGAAGACCTCGACGATGCCGGCACCCATGGTGCCCAGCCCCACCACACCCACGGTGCTGAACTCGCGCGCCACGATCGGCCTCCCCAGACACTCCGCACGGCCACTGAACGGCCGCTAAGGTTATGCGCGCGAGTCTGCCACGTGACGCTCGGTTGTCGAGACGCCGTGGCATATTTCACCCACGGCGCGAGGGGCCGCTAGACGGCCGGCACGCCGGTCAGCGCGAGCAGCTCCGCGACGAACTCCGCCGGGCGTTCCAGGTGCGGGCTGTGCCCGCAGCCGGGCAACACCACCTCGCGGTACGCGCCGCCGGCCGCCGCGTACCGCTCCAGCACCGCACGGGTCTGGCCGACCATCGGCTGCGGCGGGCAGGACTCCTCGCCCGGCCAGCCGGGCACGACACCCAGCGAACCCAGGTACGCCAGGTCGAACAGCGACGTGTCCGACACGATCACGTCGGCGTCCCCGCGTACCCAGGTGACCGGCGGCTTGGGTGCGACGGCCACCAGCTCGTCGGCGATCCGGAACCAGGTCGGTGCGAGCGCGTTGAGCACGCCGCGCTCCCCCGGCGCGGTGCCCGGCCAGTTCGCCGAGGGCACCGCCGTACCGGGGTAGTTGTCGTCGCCGGTCGCCGTGGACAGCACGCTGTCCAGCAGCAGCTCCTCGTCGACGCCCAGCGAGGCGGGATCGGCCACGTAGGTGGCCCGCAGCACCGCGCGCGGGCTGGCCGGCGCGTCGGCGTCGAGATCACCCGCGGCGAGCCGCGCGACGAAGTCGGGGTTGGCCGTGCCGGCGCCGGTACCGGCGAAGTCGGGGGTGGTCGGCGTGCCGGTCAGGTCGCGCGTGCCACCGAAGCCGTACGGCGACACCGGCGCGGCCAGCAGCAGCGCGCCCACCCGGTGCGGATGGTCGACCAGCAACCGCATCGCCACTCCCCCGCCCAGGGAGTGCCCGACCACCACGGGCAGGCCGCTGCCGCTGGCGAAGAGCGTCGGGTCGTCCAGCAGGGCGGCGATGTCGTCGGCGAAGTCCCGCAGGCCCCGCGTGGCGTTCACCGGAGCGGTCGCGGAGTCGCCGTACCCCCGTAGGTCAGGGGCCACGACCCGCAGCGTCGGCGGCAGCCGCCGGAGCAACGGTTCCCAGAACAGCGAGGACGAGCAGTTGCCGTGGATCAGCAGCACCGGAGTGCCGTCCGGCGGGCCGGCCACCCGTACCGCCTGGGTCGTGCCGTTCGCCGTCACGATCCGCTGCTCGCTCTCCATCCGCGGCATGCTGCCACGCCGTTGTCCGCCGGTCCAGGTGCTGGACAGCCACCCGGCGGCACCGCCCGGTGTGGCGGACCACCGCCCACACCCCGGCAGGGGCCTTCGCCGCGGGTCAGCGGCGGCCGGTGGGCGGGGTGGCCAACGGCAGGGGCAGCGTCGGGCGGATGTCCCGCCGGGCCGGGCCGAAGCTGAGCCCGACCGGATCCGTGTGGGCGACCCCCGGGTCGAACAGGCGCAGCTCGGTCCGACCGAGCCGGATCACGTCGCCGTCGGAGAGGCGTTCCACCTCGGTGATCCGGCGGTCGTTGAGCCAGGTGCCGTTGGTCGAGCCCAGGTCACGCAGCGAGGCACCCTCCGGGGCCAGCCACACCTCGGCGTGCCGGCGGCTCAGGTGCGGGTCGTTGATGACCACGTGACCGGTCGGTGCCCGACCGATCACCTGCGGCTCGACCCGAAGGCGAAAGCTCGCGCCGCGCATCGGCCCACCAGCGACCGTCAACAGCGGCAGCAGTTCCGGATGTTCCTCCATGGACAGTCAGCCCTCCACCCCACACCGTTACTCCGCGCGTCAGCCTGCCATCAGACGGTAATCGTCAATACCGACCAGCCGGTCAGCTCCTCGTCACCTCCCGGCCACCCGCCGTTCGACGATTCGGGCGGCCGGCCTCCGGCACCCAGCGCCTGACCTGCACTGATCAACGAGCGGGCGGGCCGAGGCAACTCCCGTCCGGCCGACCCGAAATCGTGCCCTACCGATGAGTAATGTTCGGGTCTAGACTTCCGCCATGACGGCTGTGCATGTCCCCGGCACCCCTCTCATCGAGGCGGACCAGCTGGTCTCCACCAGTCCGGCCACCGGCGCCGAGGCGGGCCGCCTGCCCGTCGCCACCGCTGCCGACGTGCGGCAGGCCGTCGACCGGGCCCGCGCCGCCGGCGAGTGGTGGGCCGGCCTGGGCTTCACCGGCCGCCGGCAACGGCTGCTGCGCTGGCGCGCGCTGCTCGCCCAGCGGATCGAGCAGCTCGCCGACCTGGTGCACGTCGAGGGCGGCAAGCCGGTCCCCGACGCCATCGTCGAGATCGTCACCGCGATCGAGCACGTCGACTGGGCGGCGCGCAACGCCGGTCGGGTGCTCGGTCCGCGCCGGGTGCGGTCGCGGCTCATCCTCGCCGAGTTCTCCGGGCACCTGGAATACCAGCCGCACGGCGTGGTCGCTGTGATCGGCCCGTGGAACTATCCGGTCTTCACCCCGATCGGCTCCGCCGCGTACGCCCTGGCCGCCGGCAACGCCGTGGTGTTCAAGCCCAGCGAGTACACGCCCGCCGTCGGCCAGTGGCTGGTGGACACCTTCGCCGAGGTGGTGCCCGAGCAGCCGGTGTTCACCGCCGTGCACGGCCTCGGTGACGTGGGCGCGGCGCTGTGCCGCTCCGGGGTCGACAAGGTGGCCTTCACCGGCTCCACCGCGACCGCCCGGAAGGTGATGGCCGCCTGCGCCGAGACGCTGACTCCGGTGCTGATCGAGGGCGGTGGCAAGGACGCCATGATCGTCGACAGCGACGCCAACCTGGACGCCGCCGCCGAGGCGTGCGTCTGGGGCGCCATGACCAACGCCGGCCAGACCTGCATCGGCATCGAGCGGGTCTACGCCGTCGACGCGGTCTTCGACGCCTTCGTCGACAAGGTCGTCGCCCGTGCCGGCCGGCTGACCGTGGGCCCGGAGGGCGCCGACATCGGCCCCATCACCATGCCCGGCCAGATCGAGGTGATCCGCCGCCACATCGACGCCGCGGTCAGCTCCGGCGGTCGCGCCGTGCTCGGCGGCCCGGATGCGGTGCAACCTCCGTACGTGCATCCGACCGTGCTGGTGGACGTCCCGGAGGAGTCGCCCGCCGTCCGCGAGGAGACCTTCGGCCCGACGCTGACCATCAGCCGGGTCCGCGACGCCGACGAGGCCGTCGCCCGCGCCAACGCCCTGTCGTACGGCCTGGGGGGTTCGGTCTTCGGCCGGCAGCGTGCGGTGTCCATCGCGCGGCGCCTGCGCTCGGGGATGGCTTCGATCAACTCCACCCTGACCTTCGCCGGGATGTCCACGCTGCCGTTCGGTGGGGTCGGCGACTCCGGCTTCGGGCGGATCCACGGCGAGGACGGCCTGCGCGAGTTCGGCCGCGCCAAGGCCATCACCCGCCGCCGGGCACGATCGCTGCTGCCGTCGATGACCTTCGAACGCACCCCGACCGACGTGGCACGCCTCATCAAGGCCATCAAGATGATGTACGGCAGATGAGTGTCGGATAACCGATCTGGGCGTTGATCAGCGTATCCACATGTTTATGCATCGTGCTCGCGGCGGTACATTGCGTTAAATGGGCCACAATCGATTGCGCCACCGCCTTGTCGACAGTGACCAGTCGTGGAGCGCACGGCAGCGGCGTCGTCGTTCGGACTGGCTGGCGCGCACCTTTCCCGAGATCGGCGACATGCATGTCGTCGACCTCGGCGGCCGGCTCGGCACCTGGCACCGCGCCACCGTCCGACCGGCCCGGGTCACAGTGGTCAACCTGGAACAGCCGCCCGCCGCGGTGCCGGAATGGGCCCACGTCGAACAGGCCGACGCCTGCGACCTGCCACCCCATGTCGCCAACGGCGCCTACGACCTGGTCTTCTCCAACTCGGTGCTGGAGCACGTCGGCGGGCACGAACGCCGGCTGCGGTTCGCCGCCGCGGCCCGGTCACTGGCCGATCGCCACTGGGTGCAGACGCCCTACCGCTACTTCCCCATCGAGCCGCACTGGATCGCGCCCGGAATGCAGTTCCTGCCGATCCGGCTGCGCACCGCGCTCGCCCGCCGCTGGCCCCTCGGGCACAAACCGACCCGCAGCCACGAAGCCGCCATTCACCAGGTGCTCTGGACCGAACTGCTGGACCGCTCGCAGATGCGCCACTACTTCCCCGACTCGCGAATGCTCATCGAGCGGGTGGCCGGCCTGCCGAAGTCGCTGATCGCCGTCCGAACCGAGGCGTGAGCGGTCAGAAGAGGGTCAGCTCGTCCTTCTCGATGCCGCGCAGCCGGTCGTAGTTGACGACCACGCATCGGATGCTCCGATCGGCGGCGAGCACCCGGGCCTGCGGCTTGATCTCCTGGGCGGCAAAGACCCCGGTGACCGGGCTGAGCAGCGGGTCGCGGTTCATCAGTTCGAGATAGCGGGTCAACTGCTCCACCCCGTCGATCTCGCCACGCCGCTTGATCTCGACGGCGACGGCGCCGGAGTTGGCGTCCCGGCACAGCAGATCCACCGGCCCGATCGCCGTCATGTACTCGCGGCGCACCAACGTGTACCCCTCGCCCAGCACACCCGGGTTGGCCGCCAGCAACTCCTGCAGGTGCGCCTCGACCCCGTCCTTGCGCAGGCCGGGATCCACACCCAGCTCGTACGAGGTGTCCTGGAAGACCTCCTCCAGGGTGATCCGCAGCTCCTCGCCGGCCTTGTTGACCACCCGCCACACGCCGGGGGCCTCCTCCAGCCGACACGGCGGGCTCATCCAGTTCAGCGGCTTGTACGCACGATCGTCGGCATGGATGGACACCGACCCGTCCGCCTTCACCATCAACAGCCGGGTGGCCGGCGGCAGGTGAGCCGAGAGCCGTCCGACGTAGTCCACCGAGCACTTCGCAATGACCAACCGCACCCGACGAGGGTAGCCGAGCACCCGGCGACCGCCACCGAGCGGCACTGGCGCGTCGGTGCGATGCTGAGACCGTGTTCGAAGTCCTCACCGGCACCGGCCTCGCCGCCTCAGCGGGGCTGAACGCCTACATACCCCTGCTCATCCTCGGTCTACTCGGTCGTTACACCAACCTGATCGACCTGCCCAGCGGTTGGACGTGGCTCGGCAACGGCTGGGTCATCGTCATCCTGGCCGTCCTGCTCGCCGTCGAGATGGTGGCGGACAAGGTGCCGGTGGTCGACCACATCAACGACGTGGTGCAGACCGTCGTCCGGCCCACCGCCGGCGGCCTCGCCTTCGGCGCGGGCTCGTCCTCGGAGACCGTGACCGTCAGCGACCCGGGGAGTTTCTTCACCTCCCACCAGTGGGTGCCCGTGGCCACCGGCGTCCTGCTCGCCTTCGGCGTACACCTGCTCAAGTCCGCCGCGCGGCCAGTCATCAACGCGACCACCGCCGGGTTCGGCGCCCCGGTCGCCAGCACCGCCGAGGACGCGACAAGCGTGGTCGTCTCCCTGGTCGCGATCATCCTGCCGGTGCTGGTGCTCGCCTTCCTGGTCGGCCTGGTCGTGTTCATCTACTGGTTCTTCCGTCGACGCTCCGAACGCCGTCGGGAACGCGAGGCGGCCCGCGCCGCAGGCTTCCGCGTCTGACCTGGGGCCTTCCTCGCGGGGCGCACCGGCTCCGCTCCGCTCGACCGCTCGCGCCTTCAGATCCTGGACAGTTTCCGTCAGCAGCTGACGGAAACTGTCCAAGATCTCGCGGGCATGACAATGGCCGGCACCCCGGGTTCGGGGTGCCGGCCATTGGTTCGTGCGGTCAGCTGTTCCAGTGCTGGCCAACCAGGTCGGTGGCCTGCTGCTCCCACTGGGCGTAGGCGTCCGGGTAGGCGGAGACCTGCACGGTCTGCGCGGCCTGGGTCAGCGGCATGTCCTGCCAGCCGTCGACCTGCTTGAGGCCCTTGAGGAATGCGGTGGTGGAGTACTCGGGGTTGGTGATCTGCTCCGGGGTGCCCCAACCGGAGGAGGGGCGCTGCTGGAACAGGCCCAGCGAATCATGGTCGTTCATGTCGCCGAGGTGGCCGAGGTTCTCCAGCTTCGACTCCTGCAGGCTCGTCGCGATCGAGATGACCGCGGCCCGCTCGGGCAGGCCGGCCTTCTTCGTGGCGGCGATGATCGCCTTGGCGTTGGCGGTCTGCTCGTCATTCAGGCTGATGTGCGACTGGTCGCCCTGCGGCTTCGACACCGTCTGCACGGCGGCCGCGACGGGCTTCGCATCGGCGGCGGGGTTGGCGTGGGCGGCGATCGGACCGGCGAAGACACCACCGGCGAACGCGAGACCAGCAACGGACAGCATGCTCTTACGGAAGATCGTGTTCATGGGGGTAGCTCCTTCAGGGGTAGGAACACCTGCGCACCGTTCGGGGGAAGCGGTGGCGCGGGTGTGAGCACCTCGTCGGGCGCTGCACAAAAAAGGGGGGAAAGTTTGGGGGCGGCCTGCGAGCCGGGGCTCGCGGCGCGGCGGCCTGCGAGCGGGGGCTCGTGGCGCCGGGACGGTGTGTAACGACCGTCGGGCCGGGGTCATTCCCGGGCCCTCGCCGGGGCCGAATAGCGGACCCGGGGGCGAGCCCACTGTCGTTCGGGGGTCTGCAACGACCCGGCCCGGCCGGCCATTCCCCCGCCGGTTGAGCGGGCACGGTGGCCGTGGTCCTGCGATCGTCAGGGTATGTAACGACCCCCGGCCCGCCACGATTCCGCCTCACGGATGCGACCGGTCACACCCCGACGCCGCCCGGAAACGGACATCTCGCCCGGTCGACGCGATGGACACGGTCGACGGGGTGCGTCCGGGGGGTGATCGACTCGGGATCGCCGATGTCGGGGTGTCCGGGACGGGTCGATACCCCGACATCGCCGACCTCGTGTTGATCACGCCGAGACGGGTATCCGGCCCGAGCGCCGGGGCCAGCGCTGATCGTCAGGCGGACATATCGGGCCTCTGCAACCGACAAATGCCTAGAATCGCGACAAGAAGCCTAGAGGAGGTCAGCATGACCACAGCAATGGAGATGCCCCGAGTCCAGGAGTGTGTGGTCGCGGCGTGTGCGTACAACCAGGGCGGTGACTGCCACGCCTTCGCAATCACCATCGGCAGCATGGACCACGCGCACTGCCACACCTTCGTCGAGTCGCCCGTGCGGGGCGGGGTGGACGGCCTCACCGCCCAGGTGGGCGCCTGCCAGCGTTCCGACTGTCGGCACAACGAGCAGTTGGAGTGCCACGCGTCGTCGATCAAGGTCGGTCCGGACAACGACATGGCCGACTGCATGACGTACGCCGGTCGCTGACCCGCGACGCGGGCTCAGGGCAGGTCGTTGGCCTGCCGGATGACCGTCACGAGGTCGTCGATGATGCCGGTGAGGGCGAAGTCCTTCGGGGTGAAGACCCGGGCCACCCCGGCGGCCCGCAGGGTGTCGGCGTCGCCGGCGGGGATGATGCCGCCCACCACCACCGGCAGGTCCGCCCGGCCGGCGGCACGCAGCCCGTCGAGGACGGCGGGTACGGCGGCCAGGTGCGAGCCGGACAGCACGGAGAGCCCGACCAGGTCGACGTCCTCCTCGACGGCGGCGGCCACGATCTGCCCGGCGGTCAGCCGGATGCCCTGGTAGACGACCTCGAAGCCGGCGTCGCGGGCGCGTACCGCGATCTGCTCCGCGCCGTTGGAGTGCCCGTCCAGGCCGGGCTTGCCGACCAGCAGCCGCAGCCGGCCGCTGCCCAGCTCGCGGGCGGTGGCGGTGACGCGCTCCCGCACCGCCGCGAGGCCCGGGTCGCCGCCGCTGCCGGTGGCGCCGGCCAGGCCGGTGGGTGCCCGGTACTCGCCGAAGACCTGGCGGAGCGCGCCGGCCCACTCCCCGGTGGTCACCCCGACGCGCACGCATTCCAGGGTGGCCGGCATGAGGTTGGCGGTGGTCGCGGCGTCCGCGCGGAGCCGGGCCAGCGCCGCGTCCACGGCGTCGTCGTGCCGACCGGCACGCCATTCGCGTACGGAGGCGACGGCGGCCGCCTCGACCGCGGGGTCGACCTGTTCGACGGCCTCGGCGCCGGCCGCGGTCAGCGGAGAGGGCTCGGTCTCGGCGTACCGGTTGACGCCGACCACCACGTCGGCGCCGGACTCCATCCGGCGGCGCCGTTCGGCCAGCGAGGCGACCAGCGCGCTCTTGAGGTAGCCGGTCTCCACGGCGGCGACCACGCCGCCCAGCTCCAGCACCTTGTCCAGCTCGACGCGCGCTCCGGTGACGATCTCGTCGACGAGTGCGGTCATCACGTGCGACCCGGCGAAGAGGTCGGGATATTCGAGCAGGTCCGACTCGTACGCCAGGACCTGCTGCATCCGCAGCGACCACTGCTGGTCCCAGGGGCGGGGCAGGCCGAGCGCCTCGTTCCAGGCGGGCAGTTGCACGGCGCGGGCGCGGGCGTCGCGGGACATCGTCACGCCGAGCATCTCCAGCACGATGCGCTGGATGTTGTTCTCCGGCTGCGCCTCGGTGAGGCCGAGCGAGTTGACCTGCACCCCGTAGCGGAACCGTCGCTGCCGGGCCTCGGTCACCCCGTACCGGTCCCGGGTGATCTCGTCCCAGAGCACGCCGAACACGCGCATCTTGGCGATCTCCTCGACGAAGCGCACCCCGGCGTTGACGAAGAACGAGACGCGCTGCACCACGTCACCCATCCGCTCGGCGGGCACCTGGCCGGAGTCGCGGACCGCGTCGAGGACGGCGACGGCGGTGGCCAGGGCGAAACCAACCTCCTGTACGGGCGTGGCGCCGGCTTCCTGGAGGTGGTACGAGCAGATGTTGACGGGGTTCCACCGGGGCATCTCCCGCAGCGTGTACGCCACCACGTCGGCGGTGAGCCGCAGGGAGGCCGCCGGCGGGAAGATGTACGTCCCCCGGGACAGGTACTCCTTGATGATGTCGTTCTGGGTGGTGCCGGCGCAGCGGGCCAGCTCCGCGTCCTGTTCGAGGCCGACGGTGCCGTAGAGGGCCAGCAGCCACATCGCCGGGGCGTTGATGGTCATCGAGGTGTTCATCTCGGCGAGCGGGATGCCGTCGAAGAGCGCCCGCATGTCCCCGAGGTGGGCCACCGGCACGCCGACCCGGCCGACCTCACCGGCGGCGAGTTCGTGGTCCGGGTCGTACCCCGTCTGGGTGGGCAGGTCGAAGGCGACCGACAGGCCGGTCTGCCCCTTGGCGAGGTTGCGGCGGAAGAGCGCGTTGGTGGCGGCGGCCGAGGAGTGGCCGGCGTACGTGCGCATCACCCACGGGCGGTCCCGCTCGGGCAACCGGCTCGCAGATGGGGTCTCATCCATGGCCGGAGTCTAAGTTACCGTTCAGTAAAACGGGTTGTGGAAAACCACACAGGTCCATGTCGCGGACGACCGGGTCCGAAGCGCTCGCGGTGGCGCTGACCGCCACACCCCGGGCAGCGGGGTGTGGCGGTCAGGACGCACACTGGACAGCATGGATGACGAGCTGGCCATCTCCGTCCGAGGGCTGCGCAAGGCGTACGGCGACAACGTGGCGGTGGCGGGCGTGGATCTCGACGTCCACCGCGGTGAGGTGTTCGCGTTGCTCGGCCCGAACGGCGCCGGCAAGACCACCACCGTCGAGATCCTGGAGGGCTACCGGCGCCGCGATGCCGGCGAGGTGGCCGTGCTCGGCGCGGACCCGGCCCATCCCGACGCCGGCTGGCGCTCCCGCGTCGGCATCGTGCTGCAGGGCACCGGCGAGTTCGACGAGCTGACCGTGGCCGAGGTGGTCCGGCACTTCTCCGGCTTCTATCCGGACGCGGACGACCCGGACAAGGTCATCGAGCGGGTCGGGCTGGCCGGCAAGGCGAAGGCTCGTACGCACACCCTCTCCGGCGGGCAGAAGCGCCGCCTGGATGTGGCGCTGGGCATCATCGGCCGCCCCGAACTGCTCTTTCTCGACGAGCCGACCACCGGTTTCGACCCGGAGGCCCGCCGCGAGTTCTGGGAGCTGATCCGCGACCTCGCCGCGGCCGGCACCACAATCGTGCTCACCACCCACTATCTGGACGAGGCGGAGGCGCTCGCCGACCGGGTCGGTGTGATCGCTGGCGGCCGGCTGGTCGAGGTGGCCGCCCCGAACCGGCTGGGCAACCGGCAGGAGGCTCTGGCCACGGTCTCCTGGCGTACCCCGGAAGGGACGCTGGAAAGCGCGCAGAGCGCGACGCCGACGGCCCTCGTGGCCGACCTGGCCGCGCGCCACGGCGGCGAGGTCCCCGGGCTCACCGTGACCCGGCCGACCCTGGAGGACGTCTACCTCACGATGATCGGACACTCGCGATGACGACCACGACGAAGCCGGCGACGCCGGTCGCCGCGACCAAGGGCCGCCGGCTGGGCGCTGGCGCGCTGGCCCTGCGGCAGGGCCGGCTGGAGATCACGCAGTTCCTGCGCAGTCGGGAGTCCGTGGTCTTCACGATGGGCTTCCCCATCATCATGATCCTGATCTTCGCGTCGATCTTCCACGGGACGATCGGTGGCGGGGTCAAGTTCACCCAGTACTTCATCACCGGCATGATCGCGACCGGCCTGATGACGGTGAGCTTCCAGAACCTCGGCATCTGGATCCCGATCGAGCGGGACCGGGGGGTGCTCAAGCGCTACCGGGGCACACCGATGCCGAAGTGGGTCTGGTTCGCCGGCAAAGTGATCATGGTGGTGGCGATCGGCATCGCCGAGACCGCGCTGCTGCTGGCGGTAGCGGTGGCGCTGTTCGACCTCGACCTGCCCGGCACCGCCGGCAAGTGGTTCACCTTCGGCTGGGTCGCAACGCTCGGGGTGACCGCGTGCACCCTGTGCGGCATCGCCATCTCGTCGCTGGCCCGCACGGCCCGCAGCGGCTCGGCCGTGGTCACCCCGGTCGCCCTGGTGCTCCAGTTCATCTCCGGGGTGTTCTTCGTCTTCACCGATCTGCCCACCTGGATGCAGCAGGTGGCGGCGCTGTTCCCGCTCAAGTGGATGTGCCAGGGGCTGCGCGCGGTCTTCCTGCCCGAGAGCTTCGGCGCCCAGGAGCCGGGTGGGTCGTTCGAGCTGGGCCGGGTGGCGCTGGTGCTCGCCCTGTGGTGCGTGATCGGCCTGGTGCTCTGCCTGACCACCTTCCGCTGGACCACCAAGCGCGACGGCTGAGCGGTCGACCGGGGCGGGCAGCCGCCCCGGTCGTCGCGACTCAGTACGTGTAGAAACCCTTGCCGGTCTTGCGGCCCAGGTCGCCGGCGGTGACCATGCGCTGGAGCAGCTCCGGCGGGAAGAACTTCTCGTCCGCCGTGTCGGTGTAGATGTTCTTCGAGGCGTGCAGCAGCACGTCCACGCCGGTCAGGTCGGTGGTGGCCAGCGGGCCCATGGCGTGCCCGAAGCCCAACCGGCAGGCGGTGTCCAGATCCTCCGCCGACACCACGCCGGACTCGACCAGCTTGACCGCCTCCACCACCAGGGCGGAGATCAGCCGCGTGGTGACGAAGCCGGCGATGTCCCGGTTGACCACCACGACCGTCTTGCCGATCTCCTCGGCGAAGGCCCGCACGGTGGCCAGCGTGTCGTCGCTGGTCTTGTAGCCGCGCACCAGCTCACAGAGCTGCATCATCGGCACCGGCGAGAAGAAGTGGGTGCCGACGACGGCCTCGGGCCGCTCGGTGACCGCGGCGATCTGGGTGACCGGAATGGCCGACGTGTTGGTGGCGAGCACCGCGTCGGACTTGCAGATCTTGTCCAACGCACGGAACACCTCGTGCTTGATCTCCAGCCGCTCGAAGACCGCCTCGACCACGATGTCCGCGTCCGCCGCCGCCTCCAGGTCGGTGGTCGGGGTGATCCGCGCCAGCGTCGCCTCGACGTCGGACGCCTCGATCTTGCCCTTCTCGGCGAACTTCTCCAGCGACTTCCGGATGCCGCCGAGCCCCCGGGTGGTGGCCGCGTCGTCCAGGTCGCGCAGCGTCACCTGCCAGCCCGCCTGCGCCGCCACCTGGGCGATGCCGGAGCCCATCAGCCCGGCCCCGACGACCGCGAGTCGACCCGCCATCTGCTTCTCCCTCGCTGCGATTGAGTGCCTGCCTGCACCCTAGTCTGCGAGCCTGAACGATGACTAAGGGCTCCAGTCGCCGTGGGCTATCCCATTCCGCGCTCGTGTGACGGATGCACGACTCCCGACAGCGAACAAAATCCCGCCTGGGTGCATCGAACCTTACGACAACCAACAAGTGGAATCACGCAGGAGCTCATGATGCGCGCAACGTCCATGGTCGGAACCCTCACCTGCCTCCTGCTCGCAGCGGGGTGCTCGTCACCCGCACACCAGGACGGCAACGCTGCGCCCGCAGGCTCGCCTGAGCCGACGACCAGCGCGGCCACCACCGGCACGCCCACCCCGTCCACCCCGTCCAGCCCGCCCCCGTCGTCCCCGTCGTCCGCCCGACCGCCAAGCGACCCGACCCGCGCGGCGTCGCTCGTCCTGGGCCCGGACGGCATCGGCTCGCTGAAGCTCGGCATGACCCGTCAGCAGGCCACCGGGACGGGACAGCTGCGGGCCTTCGGGAACAACGGGGGCGACTGCGCGCCGGCGCACCTGCGGGCCGCCCCGAGCGAGGACGGGGTCGTCCTCCTCTCGCCGACCCTGGGAATCGCCACCATCGACGCGTACGAGGGAATCAGGACGCCCGAGGGAGCGCGCATCGGCATGTCGAGCGCCGAGATGCTGCGGATCTACCCGACGTGGAAGGCAGCCGACGGAGACGCGACGAACGGTCGCGGCGTCGCGAAGACCCCCGGCAACAGCAAGGCCGTCTACCGCATCGGGACGAGGAACGGCAAGATCACCCAGCTGACCCTCCAGTACGCGAACCAGAACTGCTACGAGTAGACGGACCCGAAACGGCCGGCCTGCGGCGCCAGCGCGCTGGACAACCGCAGGCCGGCCAGGATCTCGTCGGTCAGGTCCTCGTCACCGACCTGCTTGATCTGCAGGTAGACGCCACAGCCGCGCTGCGGCACGGCCAACACCACCTCGCTGAACGACACCGAAGCGCCACACGATGTCCACCGTCGTACCAACGCCCTGTCACCCCCCACGTTCACGGTCCGGTCGGGCTGCCGGACGCAGGAGGGGTGGCCGGGTAACGCCGGTTCCGGGTCGCCGGCGAGCAGGGCCCTGCTCGCGCCGACGAACACACCGGCCATCCCACTCGCCGGGTCCGGCCAGACGGCGAGGTTCGGGGCGACCACGAGACCCGGCGCCTGGCCAGCGGGAAGGCGCAGTACCGAAGGGTCCCAGCCGGCGTCCTTCACCTGGCCGGCCCAGCTCGCCGGCACCGCCACCGAAAGAGCACCGGAGGCGTCGTCCACGCGAACCCACCCGGACCGTGCCGGCAGCGTGGAACTGGAACCAGTCATCGCCAGCAGCGCGGTCAGTGCGACCCCGACGCCGACGACCCGCCCCAACTGCCGCACGAACCGGCCACGGCCCGCGTCCCGCTCCAACGACGCGATGACCCGGTGCAGCTCCTCGCGCATCACGGCAGCGGACGCCCAGCGTTGCCGCGGGTCGGGATGCAGCGCGCGGCGCACCAGGTCGTCCACTTCGGAGGGAATTCCGGGCCGAAGCTCGGATGGACGGGGCAGGGTGCGCCCGGCCCGGCCCGAACGGCTACCGGTCGACCGTGCCGGCTCGGGCGGGCGGCCGGTCACCATGTGGTAGGTCGTCGCGCCGATCGCGTACACGTCGGCGCGGATGTCCAGACCACCACCGGCGGTGGCCTGCTCGGGTGGCATGTAGCCGGGTGTGCCAGCCGCGATGGTGAAGCCGGACGCGTTGGCGAGCGCCTTGGCCAGACCGAGGTCGGCGACGAGCACCCGATCCCGGTCCGCAGCCGGCTGGAACAACACATTGGACGGCTTGAGATCCCGGTGCAGCACGCCGGCCTCGTGCAGCACCGTGACGGCGCTGGCGATGTCGGCCGCGATGAGCAGGGCCTCCCGTACCGGCAGCGGCCCCGAGACGAGCCGATCGGCGAGGGTGCCACCAGCCGCGTACGGCATCACCAGGTACGGCCGTCCGTCCGGCAGCTCACCGACGTCGAGCACACGCACGAGCAGACTGGAATCCGTCCGCCGCATGATCCGCGCTTCCTGCTCGAACCGCTCCCGCAGATCAGCGTGGTACGACCAGTTATCCGCCAGCACCTTGATCGCTACGGAAGCGTCCAGAGCATCGTCGGCGCCGAGCCACACGGTGGCGAACGCTCCGGAACCGATACGCCGTACAACGCGGTATCGACCGATCTTGCCGGGTACTGACACGCCCGTATTATGGCCGACAAGACGCTGAGGAACGGGGCCTGAGCTTGTCAGACGATCTTGCTATCGAGGATCTCGCCGGTCGTGCCGCAAGGGGCGACGCCGCCGCACTGGACATGTTGCTGGTCAGGATCGGCCCGCAGGTCATGCGGCAGTGCCTGCGCCTCCTTCCCTGCCGGCAGGATGCCGAAGAGGCGTGCCAGGATGCCCTCCTGCAGGTCGCCCGCAAGATCGACAGCTTCGCGGGCCGGTCGAAGTTCTCCACCTGGCTGCACATCGTCACGGCCAACTGCGCCCGGCAGACGTACCGCAGCCTCAAGCGCCGGGCCGACGAGCAGTCCACGCCACAGCTCCCGCTCGACGCCGCCGACCCGCGCACCACAAGCGTGATCGCGGGTTCCCGACTCGACCTGCTGGACGCGCTGGAACGACTGGAGGCGCACCGACCCGAACTGGTCGCCCCGCTGGTGCTGCGTGACCTGTGCCAGTTGACCTACGACCAGATCGCCGACCATCTCGCCATTCCGGTCGGCACCCTGAAGTCACGTATCCACGACGCACGACGGCACGTGCGTGCCTCGCTGCAGGCCACCTGACACCGCGCGACCCACAGCGTTCGCGGGTGCCGACCCGGTGGGACGCCGGCCAGGGCGTCAGATCTCCAGCGACGGCTCGTCCGGCGCGGTGCCCCGCTCCACCGCCACACCGAGCGCGCGCAGGTCGGCCACGAAATCCGGGTACCCCCGGTCGACGTGGTGCACGTGGGAGACCTCCGTGGGCCCGTCCGCGCAGAGGCCGGCGATGATCAGCCCGGCGCCGGCGCGGATGTCGGTGGCCCGTACCGGCGCTCCGGACAGCCGCTCCCGCCCCCGGACCACCGCGTGGTGCCCGTCGGTCTTGATGTCCGCGCCGAGCCGCATCATCTCGTTGGCGAACATGAACCGGCCGTCGAAGATGTTCTCCGTGATCAGGGAGGCGCCGTCGCTGACCGCGGCCAGCCCGATCGCCATGGGCAGCAGGTCGGTGGCGAAGCCGGGGTACGGCAGCGTCACCACGTCCACCGCCCGGGGCCGGTCGTCCATGCGTACCCGGAAGCCGTCACCGTGCGTCTCGACCAGGCCGCCGGCCGCGACGACCTTGTCCAGCGCGACCTCCAGGTAGGCCGGGTCCAGCCCGGTCACCGTCACGTCGCCGCGCGTCATCGCGGCGCCGAAGGCCCAGGTGCCGGCGACGATCCGGTCCCCCACTGTGGCGTGCCGCACCGGACGCAGGCCGGCCACGCCGGTGATCCGCAGGGTGGACGTGCCGGCGCCGGAGATCCGCGCGCCCATCTGGTTGAGCATCGTGCAGATGTCGACGATCTCCGGCTCCCGGGCCGCGTTGTCGATCGTCGTGGTGCCCTGGGCCAGCACGGCCGCCATCACCAGGTTCTCGGTCGCGCCCACGCTGGGGAAGTCCAGCACGATGTCCGCGCCGCGCAGCCCGTGCGGGGCCTCGGCGATCACGAAGCCGTGCTCGCCGGAGATCTCCGCGCCCATCCGGGTCAGACCGGAGATGTGCATGTCCAGGCCGCGCGAGCCGATCGCGTCGCCGCCGGGGTGGGCCACCCGCACGTACCCCCGACGGGCCAGCAGGGGGCCCAGCACGCAGATCGACGCGCGCAGCCGTCGGACCAGGTCGTAGTCGGCCTCCGCGCCGGGTTGCGCGGGTACGTCGATGGTCACCGAGCGGGACCGGGCGACGCCGCCGCGGGCCACCATGGGGTCGACGGGGTCGTCCGCGTCGAACCGGACGTCGCAGCCCAGCCGCCGCAGCACCTCCCCCATGATCGCGATGTCGGTGATCCGGGGAACATTGGTGATCACACTGCGGCCGGGTGCGAGCAGCGCGGCGGCCATCAACTTCAGCGCCGAGTTCTTGGCGCCGACGACGTGTACGGTGCCCGCCAGCCGGGCGGCACCGCAGACCCGGATGACGTCGACGTCGTTGACCGCCGGATCGCCGGCGTCGCCGGGACCCACCACCGCGGGCCAGCCGGCTGTCGCGTCCGGCCGTGCGGGGATCGTCAGGTCCGGTATCCGTAGGCTGTGCGTCATGGCCGTCCACCTCACGCGCATCTACACCAAGGCCGGCGACGCCGGCATGACCAGGCTGAGCAACAACGAGCAGGTCCCGAAGACCGATCCACGCATCGCCGCGTACGCGGATGTCGACGAGTGCAACGCGGCGATCGGTGTCGCGCTCGCTCTCGGCCAGCTCGACGAGGAACTGCGGGGCGTGCTGGCGTCGGTGCAGAACGACCTGTTCGACGTCGGCGCCGACCTGTCCACCCCGGTCGAGCCGGAGCCGAAGTACCCGCCGCTGCGGGTGACCGAGGAGTACGTCGAGCGCCTGGAGGGCTGGTGCGACGAGTACAACGCACGCCTGAGCAAGCTCGACTCCTTCATCCTCCCCGGCGGCACCGCGGGCGCGGCGCTGCTGCACGTGGCGCGGACCATCGCCCGGCGTGCCGAGCGGGCGGCGTGGGCGCTGGTCAGCCACGATCCGGACCGGACCAGCCCGCTCCCGGCAAAGTATCTCAACCGGCTCTCCGATCTGCTCTTTATCCTGTCAAGAACGGCAAATCCGGCGGGAGATGTGCTATGGGTGCCCGGCGGCAAGCGCTGAGGTCGGGCGCTGCGCGCGACGTCGAGGTGTGACTTCCCAATCTGATCGCCACCACGCCTCGCCGAGCCGACTCCTCAGCCCGGCCGCCCGACCAGCGCCTTGATCAACTCCGCTTCCTTGAAGTCGGGGTGTCCCGGCCACCAGGACACCCCGACATCAGGAAAGTCGAGCCGATCAACCCGCGAGGCAGGACGCGTCTGCATCGGTAACGGCAGCTGACAGAAGCCCGCGCCAGAACGACGGACAGTGCCCGACGAAGGGTTTCCGGGGGAGCCCGCCCGGCGCAGGGATCAAGCCTGACCGCCCGGAGCCGGGCGGGCTCCCCCGGAAACCCCAAGGGCGACCACGGACGAGCCTCAGGCAGCCGGCCAGTCCTGGGAGGCCATACGCGGCGAGACCGCCCCCGGAGGGGCGGCCTCGAGCCAGGAGAGGAAACCGGTCACGGTCGACCGCGCCATGGCGATCTCCACCGGTGCGTGGTGACTCGTACAGCGGAGGATCACCCAGTCGGCTGGCATGGAGAGCCGTTCCTGCCCTTCGGGCAATCGGCGGCGCTCGACCGCGAGATCCTTGCGGGAGAGGACCCGCTTGGGACGGAGCGCGAAGCTGAACATTCGATACCAGCGCAGCTCGTCACCGGCGAACCGACCGAAGCCGGGTGACCAGCCACGCCCGTCGAGCACGGTGGTGACCCGGACGCTGAGCCGGATGATGCCACCGCTGCAGGTCACGACGGCCCGCCGGACGAAGAGCACGAGAAGCGCGACGAGGATGACGGCGACGCCGATGCCGATGCCTTCGACGATCTCCATCCGCGGGGTGACTCAGCGGCTCTGCGCGGAAACCGGGGTCGCGCTCTCGGCCAGCACGGTGACGCCCTCGGCGCTCACCGAGAGGAAGCCACCGGCCACGTCGTAGGAGACCTGCTGACCGCCGGCCAGCTTGATGCGGACCTGGCCGGGCTCGGCGAGCTGGCCGAGCAGCGGCGCGTGCCCCGGCAGGACACCGAGCTCACCCTCGGTGGTCCGGGCGACGACCATCTCGGCCTCACCGGACCAGACCTTCTCCTCGACGGCGACGAGCTCGACGTGAAGCTGCTGTGCCACGCTGTCTCCTTGCTGCGGCGACGGATTGCCGAAAGTCTAGTCGTGACGCCGAGCCACCCCCAACGCGGGTGGGGAGAGCTGCGCCACGCCTACTTGGTCTTGTTCTGGAATTCGGGGTGCTCGAGCAGGAACGGGTCCAGTTGTTCATTGTGCAGGGCGGTGAAGAAGTCCGGGACGCCCGCCTGGAACTGCTCACCCTTGTAGGTCTTGCCCTCGAAGACCGGACCGCCGGGGAGCTTGATCATCTGGATGGTGTTCGGGCGGATGTTCTTCAGGGCCAGCCCGAAGTCGACCACGCTGTTGCCCCGACCGTTGAAGATCAGCGACTGACCGGCGGCGCGAAGCACCTTGTCGAGCTTGATCGGGTTGGCGACCACGTCGGCGCTGAACGCCTGGCCGACCATCGCCTTGACGAACTGCTGCTGGTGGCGCTGCCGGCCGTAGTCGGCGTCCGGCACACCGTTCTTCGGGTAGCGCTGCCGGACGTAGTCCAGCGCCTGCCACCCGCTGAGGTGGTGGTTGCCCTTCTTGTAGATCGCCTGCGGGCCGACGTAGCCCTCGCCGCGCGTGTTGCCGGGCCGGGGCTTGCCGTCCGGCTGCTTGTGCTCGGACTTCACGTCCCGCTCGACGTACATGTCGACGCCGCCCATCGCGTCGACGATCTTCTGGAAGCCGGTGAAGTTGATGATCGCCCCGGCGTCGAACCGCTTGATGCCGGTCACGTTCTGCACGGTGGTGGCCAGCAACTCGAAGCCGCGCGCCGCGTCGGGGTTGCCGTCGGGCACCCGGCTGCCGAACGACATCGCTGCGTTGATCTTCGTCGTCTCGCCGGAGAAGTTGGCCTTCTTGAACGCCGGGATGTCGACGTAGAGGTCACGCGGCAGCGAGAAGAGGTAGGCCCGGTCCATCGACGCGGGCACGTGCAGCACCATGATCGAGTCGGCCAGCGGCGCCGCCGTCGGCGTACGCGGGTCGATGCCGACCAGCAGGAGGTTGAGCGGACCCTTGATCTCGCTCTTCTTCTCCTTGGCGCCGGCCGCCTGGTCACCGAAGAGGTCGGCCTTGCCGACGGCGCCCTCGTAGCGGGCCATCAGCACCTCGGTGCCGACCAGCACCCCGCCGCTGAGCATGGTCAGCACCAGGCCGAACACGGTGCACACCTTGGCCCAGCGCGGCACGCCCCGCCAGATGGACGACTTGCGGCCACTCTTGCCGGCCTTACCCACGCGCATCTCCGTTCGTTACGCCCACGAAGAGGAGACGGGCGCACGTCGTCGAAAGGTTGCAGAAGTCAGCGCTCGTTCAGGTGAACGCGCGGACCGACCGTATCTCGCGCGCCGCCGGAGCGACGACCACGAGTAACGGACCGCGACGATGGTAAGGCGTCAAGATGAACAAAAGACTGCCCCGACATTGCCGGGGCAGTCTTTTGCGGTACGGATGAGCGGGCTGTCAGCCCTTCATCAGCTCCTCAGCCTTGCGCTCCAGGTCCTCGAGACCGCCGCACATGAAGAACGCCTGCTCGGGGAAGTGGTCGTACTCACCCTCGCTGATCTTGCGGAACGCCTCGATGGTCTCCTTGATCGGGACCGTCGAGCCCGGCACGCCGGTGAACTGCTCCGCCGCGTAGGTGTTCTGCGAGAGGAAGCGCTCGATCCGCCGCGCGCGCTGCACGGTGATCTTGTCTTCCTCGGAGAGCTCCTCGATACCGAGGATGGCGATGATGTCCTGCAGGTCGCGGTAGCGCTGCAGGATCCGCTTCACCTCGGTGGCGACCTGGAAGTGCTCCTGGCCGACGAACTCCGGGGCGAGGATCCGGGACGAGGACGCCAGCGGGTCCACGGCCGGGTAGATGCCCTTGTCGGAGATCGACCGCTCCAGGTTGGTGGTCGCGTCCAGGTGGGCGAACGTGGTGGCCGGAGCGGGGTCGGTGTAGTCGTCCGCCGGCACGTAGATCGCCTGCATGGAGGTGATGGCCTGGCCCCGGACGGAGGTGATCCGCTCCTGGAGCTCGCCCATCTCGTCGGCCAGGGTCGGCTGGTAACCCACGGCGCTCGGCATGCGGCCGAGCAGCGTGGAGACCTCGGAACCGGCCTGCGTGAAGCGGAAGATGTTGTCGATGAAGAGCAGCACCTCCTGCTTCTTCACGTCCCGGAAGTACTCCGCCATGGTCAGCGCGGAGAGCGCCACCCGCAGCCGGGTGCCCGGCGGCTCGTCCATCTGGCCGTAGACCAGCGCGGTCTTGTCGATGACGCCGGACTCGGTCATCTCGGCGATGAGGTCGTTGCCCTCACGGGTGCGCTCACCCACGCCGGCGAACACCGAGGTACCACCGAAGTTGCGGGCGACACGGGTGATCATCTCCTGGATGAGCACCGTCTTGCCCACACCCGCGCCGCCGAACAGGCCGATCTTGCCGCCCTTGACGTACGGGGCGAGCAGGTCGATGACCTTGATGCCGGTCTCCAGCATCTCGGTCTTCGGCTCCAGGTCGGCGAAGGCCGGGGCCTTGCGGTGGATGCCCCACCGGTCGTCGGCCTGGATCGTCTCACCCTCGGTGAGGTTGAGGCACTCGCCGATCGCGTTGAAGACGTGGCCCTTGACGGCGTCGCCCACCGGAACGGTGATCGGCTCGCCGCGGTCGGTCACCTCCGCGCCGCGGACCAGGCCGTCGGTCGGCTGCATCGAGATCGCGCGGACCAGGTTGTCACCCAGGTGCTGGGCGACCTCCAGGGTCAGCGTCTTCTCACCGCCGGACAGGTTCACGTTGACGTTGAGCGCGTTGAACAGGGCCGGCATGGCGTCGCGCGGGAACTCGGCGTCGACGACCGGGCCGATGACCCGGACCACGCGACCCGTGGCCGTCTTGGTCTCTACTGGGGCAGTCATCACACTTCACTTCCCGACGCGGCCAGCGCGTTCGCGCCGCCGACGATCTCGCTGATCTCCTGGGTGATCCCGGCCTGGCGGGCCGAGTTCATCTCACGCGTGTACTTGTCGATCATGTCTTCGGCGTTGTCGGTGGCGCTCTTCATCGCCCGCCGACGCGACGCCGACTCACTCGCCGCCGACTCGATCAACGCCGCGTAGATCCGCGTGTTGATGTACCTCGGCAGGAGCGCGTCGAGCAGCGCCTCCGCCTCCGGCTCGAACTCGTACGCCGGCAGCAGCCCCTCGGAGCGCGGCCGGTCCTCCACCTGCATCGGACCGATCACCTTGGTGACCGGGGTCTGCGTCATCAGCGAGTGGAACTCCGTGTAGACGATGTGCAGCTCGTCGACGCCGAGCACCCCGTCCGCTCCGGAACCGCCGTCGACGTCGTCCGCACCGGCGGTGAACGCCTTGATCAGCGTCTCACCCACGGTACGGGCGTCCTCGAACGACGGCTGCTCGCTGAACCCCGTCCAGTTCGCCTCGATCGGCCGGTCGCGGAACCGGTAGAACCCGACACCCTTACGCCCGATGACGTAGAGCACCGGCTCCTTGCCGTCCGCCTTCAACCGTGCGATCAGCGACTCGGCCATCCTGATCGCGTTGGAGCTGTAACCGCCGGCCAGGCCACGGTCACTGGTGACCAGCAGGACGCCCGCCCGCCGCACCCGCTCGCGCGGGGTGAGCAGCGGGTGGTCGATCCGCGCGTTGGACGCCAGCGCCGTGAGCACACTGGTGATGGCCTGGGCGTACGGCAGGGACGCCTGCACCCGGGCCTGGGCCTTGGCGATCCGGCTCGTCGCCACGAGCTCCATCGCCTTGGTGATCTTCTTCATCGACTTCGCCGAGCGGATCCGTTGACGAAGAACGCGTACCTGGGCCGCCATCGGATCAGCTCTCGGCCGGGCGGTCGGTCGTGCCGTCGCGGAAGCGGGTGACCGTCTCGCGGTTCTCGTCACCCTCCAGCGGCGCGGCCGGCGCGTCGTTGACCTTGCGCTCGTCCTCCTTGCCGAGGAAGACCTGCTTGAACTCGGTGATCGCCGCGTCCAGCGAGCTGACGATGTCGTCGCCCCACTGGTTGTCGGCGATACCGGCCAGCACGCCCTCGTGCTTGTGCCGCAGGTACTGGAGGAACTCGGCCTCGAAGCGCCGGATCTCACCCACCGGGATGTCGTCCAGCTTGCCCTCGACGCCGGCCCAGACCGAGACGACCTCGTCCTGCACCGGGTACGGCGAGTAGTTCGGCTGCTTGAGCAGCTCGACCAGCCGGACACCACGGTCGAGCTGGGCCCGGGAGGCCCGGTCCAGGTCGGAGGCGAAGGCGGCGAACGCCTCCAGCTCGCGGTACTGGGCCAGGTTGAGCCGCAGCGAACCGGCGACCTTGCGCATCGGCTTCACCTGCGCGGCGCCACCGACCCGGGAGACCGAGGTGCCGACGTTGATCGCCGGACGGACGCCCTGGTTGAACAGGTCGGTCTCCAGGAAGATCTGGCCGTCGGTGATCGAGATGACGTTGGTCGGGATGAAGGCCGAGATGTCGTTGGCCTTCGTCTCGATGATCGGCAGGCCGGTCATCGAGCCGCCACCCAGCTCGTCGGAGAGCTTCGCGCAGCGCTCCAGCAGGCGGGAGTGCAGGTAGAAGACGTCACCCGGGTACGCCTCACGGCCCGGCGGGCGACGCAGCAGCAGCGACACGGCCCGGTACGCCTCGGCCTGCTTGCTCAGGTCGTCGAAGACGATCAGGACGTGCTTGCCGCCGTACATCCAGTGCTGCCCGATGGACGAGCCGGTGTACGGGGCCAGGTACTTGAAGCCGGCCGGGTCGGAGGCCGGCGAGGCGACGATGGTCGTGTACTCCATCGCGCCCGCCTCCTCCAGCTGCCCCTTGATCGAGGCGATCGTGGAGGCCTTCTGGCCGATGGCGACGTAGATGCAGCGGACCTGCTTCTTCGGGTCGCCGGTGCGCCAGTTGTCCCGCTGGTTGAGGATGGCGTCCAGGGCGACCGTGGTCTTGCCGGTCTTGCGGTCACCGATGATCAGCTGACGCTGACCCCGACCGATCGGGGTCATCGCGTCGATGGCCTTGATGCCGGTCTGCAGCGGCTCGAACACCGACTGGCGGGCCATCACGTTCGGAGCCTGCAGCTCCAGCTCGCGGAAGCCCTCGTTGGCGATGTCACCGAGCCCGTCGATGGGCTGGCCGAGCGCGTCGACCACACGGCCGAGGAAGGCGTCGCCGACCGGAACGGAGAGAACCCGCTCGGTGCGCTTGACGCGCTGCCCCTCCTCCAACTTGGCGGAGTCACCGAGAACGACGACACCGATTTCCCGGACGTCGAGGTTCAACGCCACGCCGAGCGTGCCGTCCTCGAACTCCAGGAGCTCGTTGGTCATGGTCGAGGGCAGGCCCTCGACGTGGGCGATACCGTCACCGGTGTCGGCGACGGTGCCGACCTCCTCGCGGGAGACGTCGGACGAGTAGGAAGAGACGTAGCGCTCCAGGGCGCCGCGGATCTCCTCCGTCGAGATGGTCAGCTCGGCCATCCTCTGCTTCCTTAAAATTCAGGGGCCCGGGATACCTAGTACCAACCGGTCCGAATGGCGTCTGTCAATCCGGGCGCTGAGCGGCGAAGCCACCCCAACGCTGGGCGGCGGAGCCGCTCAGCCGCTGGGCGGCGAAGCCGATCAGCGCTTCGCGAGCGCGTTGCGGGTCTCGTTGAGGCGGCGCAGGATCGTGCCGTCGTACAGGTCGGAGCCGACCCGCACGCTCACGCCACCCAGGACGTGGGGGTCCACCGTCTGCTTGACGGAGACCTCTCGACCGTATATCGCGGCGAGGCTCGCACCCAGTCGGCGCTCGTCGGAGTCACTCAAGGGGGCGGCGACGGTCACGTAGGCCACCTGCCGGTCCCGCCGCTCGGCGGCGAGCTCCACCAGCCGGGTGAGCGCCCCGATGAAGGAGCGTCCGCCGAACCCGCTCAGCGCCACCTCGACGAGGCGGACGGTGACCGGGTGGGCCTTGTCGGCGAGCAGCTCACGGGCCAGGGTGGCCCGCCGCTCGACCGGGGCGGCCGGGTCGGCCAACGCGTTGTTCAGCGCCGACTGACCCGTCACGACCTGACCGAAGCGGAACAGCTCGTCCTCGACCTCGCCCAGCTCGCCGGCGGAGTCGGCGCTGGCCAGCAGCGCCTCCACCCCCAGGCGCTCGGCGCCGTCGAGCAGCTCCGACGGTGCCGACCAACGGCCGGACACCAGCACCACGAGCAGGTCGAGCGCGTCCGCGCCGATCCGCCCACCCAGCATGTCGCCGAGCAGAGCGCCGCGGTCCGTGCCGGAACGAGCCGGCTCGGACAGCGCGCGGCGCAGCCGCGGCTCACGCCGCAGCAGGGTCGCCACGGAGAGGATGGCGTCGGCGGTGGAGGCCACCGCCGACGGCTCCGCGCCGCGGACGTACGCGTCGAGGCGCTCGGCCGCGACCTTGTACGACTCCCGGCTGGCGGCCTGCATCAGCGGGCCCCCGTGCTCTCGAGGCCGCTCAGGAACCGGTCGACGGTGCCCTTGCGTCGCGCCTCGTCGGCCAGCGACTCACCGACGATCTTGCTGGCCAGGTCCACCGCGATCGTGCCGACCTCCGCGCGCAGCTCGCGCACGATGGTGGCCCGCTCGGCGGCGAGTGCGTCCTTGCCCGCCTGGATGACCCGGTCGGACTCTTCCCGCGCCTTGGCGAGGATGTCCTGCCGGATCCCCTCGGCGTCGGCCCGCGCGTCGTCACGGATCTTCGCGGCGTCGGTGCGGGCCTCAGCGAGCTGGGCACGGTACTGCTCGAGCAGCTGGTTCGCCTCGGCCTGGGCGGCCTCGGCGCGCTTGATGCCGCCCTCGATCGCGTCGACCCGAGCCTGGAACGTCTGCTCCATCCGCGGGAAGACGAACTTCATCAGCACGAAGCAGAGCACGGCGAAGGCGATCGTGCCGACCACGATCTCCTGCCCGATCGGAATGATCGGGTTGTGGCTGGACTCACCACCCTCAGCGGCAAGGTTGAACATGGTGACCTCCCGGTCGAGGGGCGGGTACTACTTGGCCCAGATGAAGCCGAAGGCGATGCCGAACAGCGCGAGCGCCTCGATGACGGCGAAGCCGATCCAGACGTACGGCAGGGTCATCCGGGACGACTCCGGCTGCCGGGCGGTCGACTGGATGTAGGCGGCGAAGACCAGGCCGACGCCGATGCCCGGGCCGATGGCCGCGAGACCGTAGCCGATGGCGGCGGTGCTGCCATTTACCGCGGCGAGAACGTCCATTAGTGGTTCCTCCTGGTTATCACGCGTGACTCTCACGCGGGACGACAACGGTTGGTGCGTGGATCAGTGCTCTTCGGCGAGCGCGCCCTGGATGTAGCTGGCGCTCAGCACCGTGAAGACGTAGGCCTGCAGGACGATGACCAGTGCCTCGAGCAGGGTCAGCGCCACGGTCATCACCCAGGAGACCACCGAGACCGGTGCCAGCCAGGCGTTGGCGTTGAGCATCGCGAAGCCGCCGAGCGTGAAGACCAGCAGGAGCATGTGGCCGGCGAACATGTTCGCGAAGAGACGGACGGCCAGCGAGAACGGCCGGATGATGAAGGTCGAGAACGCCTCGATCGGAATCAGCAGCGGCAGGATGTACCAGGGTGCCGGCGGGATCAGGGCGTGCTTGAAGTATTTGCCGAACCCGTGGTGCCGGATGCCGATGTAGTTGAACAGCACGTAGCTGATCACCGCGAGGATCGCCGGGAAGGCGATGTGCGAGTTCGGTGAGATCTGGAACAACGGGATGATCGCGAACGCGTTCGTCACCAGCACGAAGCAGAACAGCGTGGTGAAGTACGGAGCGAACCGCACACCCTGGTGACCGATCATGTCGACCGAGATGTTGTTGCGCACGAAGCCGTAGATCGACTCGGCGAACCACTGCTTCTTGGTCGGGACCAGCTTCGGGTTCCGGTAGGTAGCCAGGAAGAAGATGATCAGCACACCAACCGCGATCCAGATCATCAAGGTGAACTTGGTGACCCAGTACGAGTCGTGTGCACCCCAGGGCAGGATGCTGGGCAGGTAGAAGTCCTCCACACTGGGTGGGAATTCCGCCTGGCCCGCTGCCAGGACGTTCGCCTGTCCGAACACCGCGTCCCTTCCTAAGTAGGCGTGCCGAGTCGGCGGATGACCAGGATGACTCCCCCGGCCATGCCGAGCACGAAGCCGATCCCGGTGGCGACGCCACCGGTGTCGAGCCACTGGTCGACCAGCCAGCCGATGAAACCCCACACGAGCATGCCTCCGACGAGGTAGCTGAGCGCGGTCCAACCCTGACCGGCGCCGGACGGATAGTCGTCCGGTTCACCGGCGGGGCGGGGGGTTTGGTCATCAGCCATGACGGGGCGAACGATATCAGCCGGGAAGACGAGGCTGTGCCTCACCCCCCGCACAACCATCGTTGTGTGGGCATCTCGTGGGCGCCGTCGTCTGTGGGCACGCTACTCCCCTTCCGCCCGTCGGAAAATGACCGGAGGCCGACACATTGCGGCGCGTCCGCTGGTTGGGACGGCGGGCCGGCCGATCGCCGGGTCAGTCCCGTGGCCGGCGGGCGTACACCCTGGTCAGCCACCAGAGGTGCACCGCTGTCCACACTGCCACCCCGGCGACGATGCCGAGGCAAAGAGGAATCAACCCGGGCCAGCCGGTTGCGGCCACCGCCACCAGCACGACACCCAACAGGGTGAACTTCAGCACGTACAGACCCACGCCGAGCGGCAGCAGCAGCTGCGGGTTGACCTGGTCGGCCCGGGCCAGCACCACCGTGGTCAGCGTGTAGCTGAGCACCGTGACGCCCACCCCGACCGCCGCGCCGAACGCCGCCGTCGCGCCGCCGGTCACCGCACCGACGACCGCCGCGACCACGGCCAGCGCCAGCGACGCGCCCAGCAGCACCGGCAGGTGCCGCAACCGCCACCGCCGGTCGGCGGCGGGCTCGAGCACCCCGGGCTCAGCCACGGGGGTACGCCGGGAAGGCCGCGGCCAGCTCGGCCACCTCGGCGCCGAGCCGGGTCAGCGCGCCGGCGCCACCCGGTGCGCCCGGGTCCGTGCGCACCGCGCGGGCGATCAGGGCAGCCACCTGCCGCAGCTCACCCTCGCGCATCCCCTGGGTGGTGACGCTCGGCGTGCCCACCCGGATGCCGGAGGCCACCAGCGGCGGCTGCGGGTCGTACGGGATGGCGTTCTTGTTGAGCGTGATCGCGACGGCGTCGCACCGGGCCTCGGCCTGCGCGCCGGTCACCCCCAGCTCCCGCAGGTCGATCAGGGCCAGGTGGGTGTCGGTGCCGCCGGACACCGGGCGCATCCCCTCGTCGGCCAGCCCGGCCGCGAGGGCCTGGGCGTTGCTGACCACCTGGCGGGCGTACGTCTGGAACTCGGGCTGGGCGGCCTCGCGCAGCGCGACCGCCTTGGCCGCCACCGCGTGCATGAGCGGGCCGCCCTGGGTGAACGGGAAGACCGCCTTGTCGATCCGCTGGGCCAGCGACTCGCGGCAGAGGATCATGCCGCCGCGCGGACCGCGGAGCACCTTGTGGGTGGTCGCGCAGACGACGTCGGCGTACGGCACCGGGGACGGAATGGCCCGGCCGGCGACCAGGCCGATGAAGTGCGCGGCGTCCACCATCAGGTACGCGCCGACCTCGTCTGCGATCTCCCGGAACCGGGCGAAGTCGATCAACCGGGGGTACGCGGTCGCGCCACAGATGATCAGCTTGGGCCGGTGTGCCCGGGCCAGGTCGCGTACCTCGTCGTAGTCGATCAGCTCGGTGTCCGGGCGGACCGGGTAACCGACCGGGTGGAACCACTTGCCGGAGAAGTTCACCCGGCTGCCGTGGGTGAGGTGCCCGCCGTGCGGCAGGTCCATCGCCAGCACCGTGTCCCCCGGCTGCACCAGCGCGGCGTACGCGGCCAGGTTGGCGCTCGCCCCCGAGTGCGGCTGGAGGTTGGCGTGCTCGGCCCCGAACAGCTCCTTGGCGCGGGCGATGCCGATCTCCTCGGCCCGGTCCACCTCGGCGCAGCCGCCGTAGTAGCGCCGGCCCGGGTAGCCCTCGGCGTACTTGTTGGTCAGCGTCGAGCCGAGCGCGGCCAGCACCGCCGGCGAGGTCAGGTTCTCGCTGGCGATGAGCTGCAGGCCACCGCGCAACCGGTCCAGCTCGCCGAGGACCACCCCGGCGATCTCCGGATCGGTGGCCCTGAGCTGCGCGAAATCCGGCCCCCAGAAGGTGCTCGTCTCGGTCTCCACAGCGAACGAGTCTAGGGGGCCGCAGACTGGGAGTCGTGAGATGCCTCGTCACCGGAGCCACCGGATACATCGGCGGGCGGCTGACACCGCTGCTGCTCGCCGACGGGCACACCGTGCGCTGCCTCGCCCGCAAGGCGGTGCGGCTGCGCGACGTGCCCTGGGCCGCGGCGGCCGAGATCGTCGAGGGCGACCTGAGCCGCCCGGAGACGCTGCCCGCCGCGTTCGCCGACGTCGACGTCGCGTACTTCCTGGTGCACTCGCTGGGCCGAGCGGACTTCGAGGCCGCCGACCGGGAGGCGGCGACCAACTTCGCGACTGCCGCCAGCGCGGCCGGCGTACGCCGGATCGTGTATCTGGGCGGCCCGGAGCCGGCGGCCGACGCCGAGGTCCCCTCCCCGCACCTGCGGTCCCGGGCCGAGGTGGGTCGGATCCTGCTGGCCAGCGGGGTGCCCACGGCGGTGCTCCGCGCCGCGGTGATCATCGGGTCCGGGTCGGCGTCGTTCGAGATGCTGCGCTACCTGACCGAGCGGCTGCCCGCCATGGTCACCCCCCGGTGGGTCCGCAACCGGATCCAGCCGATCGCGGTCCGCGACGTGCTGCGCTACCTGGCCGGCTGCACCACGCTGCCGCCCGAGGTCAGTCGCGGCTTCGACATCGGCGGGCCGGACGTGCTCACCTTCCGCGACATGATGCAGCGCTACGCCCGGGTGGCCGGCCTGCGCCGGCGGATCATCGTGCCGGTCCGCCCGCTCACCCCGTCGCTGTCCTCGCACTGGGTCGGGCTGATCACCCCGGTGCCGAACACGATCGCCCGCCCACTGGTGGAGAGCCTGATCCACGAGGCCGTGGCACACGAACACGACATCGCCCGGTACGTGCCCGACCCACCGGACGGCCTCACCGGCTTCGACGACGCGGTGGCGTTGGCGCTGGCCAAGGTGCGCGACGCCCAGGTGGAGACCCGCTGGTCCACCGCGAGCGGTCCGGACGCGCCGGCCGAGCCGCTGCCCACCGACCCGGACTGGTCCGGTGGCACCGCGTACACCGACGTCCGGGAGCGCACGGTGGACGCGTCACCGGCGGCGCTCTGGCGGGTCATCGAGGGCGTCGGCGGCGAGCACGGCTGGTACTCGTTCCCCCTCGCCTGGTCGGTACGCGGCTGGCTGGACCGGCTGGTCGGCGGGGTGGGGCTGCGGCGGGGCCGGCGTGACCCGCACCGCCTCCAGGTCGGCGAGGCGCTGGACTTCTGGCGGGTGGAGGAGATCGTCCCGGGCGAGCTGCTGCGGCTGCGCGCGGAGATGCGACTGCCCGGCCGCGCCTGGCTGGAGATGCGGGCGCTGCCGGTCGACAACGGACGCAGCCGCTACCAGCAGCGCGCGGTCTTCCTGCCCCGCGGGCTGGCCGGACACGCCTACTGGGGGTCGGTGGCCCCGTTCCACGCGGTGGTCTTCGGCGGCATGGCCCGCAACATCGCCCGCAACGCCGAACAGGCCTCCTGACCACCCCGCCTCGGACGGGTCAGTTGCCGGTGCGGGCCCCGGTGACCTGGAACGCGGCGCGCTCGCTGGGCGGGACGAAGTCGCGTACCGGCTGGTCGCGGAGGGCGGCGCCGAGCACCTCCCCCACCGCGGTCGCCATCCGGGCCTGCACCGCCTGACCGACCGCGTCCCGCGGGTCGTCGGGGTTGGCCGCCATCGAGGCGACCGCCAACTGCGGGGTGAAGGCCACCACCGTCTCCGTCTCGTACCGCTCGGAGCTGCCGGTCTTGCCGGCCACCGGGCGGCCCAGCTGGGAACGCAGGTCGGGCGCGGTGGCGCCGTCGCACCGCCCGTACATCGACTGGTCGCCCACGGGGCAGCGGGCCGCGTCCGCCGCCGCCCGCGCCACGTCGGTGTCGAGCACCTGTCGACAGTCCGGCTTGGCGGCGTCCACCGGCCGGCCGGCCGAGTCGCTGATCGAGACCACCGGCAGCGGCGCGCACCAGGTCCCCTCGGCCGCCACCGTGGCGTACGCCGTCGCCAGGTCCAGCGGGGTCGTCGCGGCCACGCCCAGGGTGAACGGGCCCCAGTCCTTCGCGCCGTAGCGGGCCAGCCGCTCGTCGGAGTCGGCCCGCAGCACGATGCCCAGCCGCTCGGCCATCTCCACCACCCGGTCGGCGCCGACCCGCTCGGTCAGCCACGCGAAGTACGTGTTCACCGACCGGCCGAACGCGGTCCACATGGTGCGGGGGCCGTTCATCGACGAGGGACTGGCGTTCGACGGGCACCAGCGGCCGTCGCAGCTTCCCGCCCCCGTCACCGGGAACCGGGTGAGCAGTTGGGTCGGCGCCGTGAACTCGGTCGACAGCGGCAGGCCGGACTCCAGCGCGGCCAGCATGGCGAAGAGCTTGAACGTCGAGCCGCCCTGGTAGCCCTCGATGGCCCCGCCGCCGGCGACGAGCTGGTTGACCGTGTTCGGATGGTTCTTCTGCCCGACCGGGTTGGCCGCGACGCTGTAGGTGCGGTTCACCGACATCGCCAGCACCCGGCCGGTGCCGGGCTGCACCACGGCGGTGGGCACCGCCCGCGCGTCGGTCAGGCGGTAGATCTTCAGCACCTGCTCGGTGGTGGCCCGCTGCACCGCCGGGTCCAGCGACGAGACGATGGAGAAGCCGCCCCGGCGCAACGTGCGTCGCCGCTCGTCGGCACTCGACCCGAACGCCGACTGGCTGCTCCACCAGCGGGTGAACCAGTCGCAGAAGAAGCCCCAGTCGTTGTGCCCGTCGGGCACCCCCGTGCAGTCGTTCGGCGTCTCGCTGGGTCGCAGTTGCAACGGCTCGGCCTGCGCCGCCGCCGCCGCGTCGGCCGACACCTGACCGGTCTCGACCAGCCGCTCGAGCACGTACGTCCGTCGGCCCAGGGCGCTGTCGGCGTCCCCGTTGATCGGGTCGTCGCTGTCCGGCGAGCGGACCAGCCCGGCCAGCAGCGCGGCCTGGGCCAGGGTCAACTCGGCCGGCGAGCGGGAGAAGTAGCGCTTGCTGGCCGCCCCGATCCCGTACGCCCCGGCCCCGAAGTAGGCGATGTTGAGATAGCGGGTGAGGATGTCCTCCTTGCTCAGCTCCCGCTCCAGCGCCAGCGCGTACCGCATCTCCTGGAGCTTGCGGGCGGTGGTGACCTCGGTGGCCGCCTGGCGCTGCCGCTCGGTCAGCCGAGGGTCGCTGCTGAGCACGTTGCGGACGTACTGCATGGTCAGGGTGGAGGCGCCCTGCCGGGTCCTGCCGTCACGCTTGTTCACCGTGAAGGCGCGCACCACACCGCGCAGGTCCACCCCGCTGTGCTGGTAGAACCGGACGTCCTCGGCGGCCACGATGGCCTGCCGCATCACCGGGGCGACCTCACGCAGCGGAACGTCCACCCGGTCCTCCTGGTAGAAGGACGTGATCAGGGTGGTGCCGTCGTTGGCGTAGAGGTTGGAGCGCTGGGCGGTGGGCGGCGTGCGCAGCGTGCTGGGCAGCTCCGAGTAGGGCGTGGACAGGGCGCTGAAGCCAATTCCGAAGACCAGGGCCGCGGGTAGGGCGGCTCCGGCCAGCACCAGTCCGGCCAGCACGCCGGCGATCACCACGGTCAGCAGTTTGTCGAGTCGGGCCCGGATCATCAGCTCTCCCCGCAGGAGCCGGTCACGCTAGGACCCGTTCAGAATGACCCGGAACACCCCTTTCGCCCCTGGTTTTCCCCAAACCCGGAGGAAACTCGCAGGTCGCTCAGGGCAGCAGCGCGGCGGCCAGCGGGTGGACCGTCTCCTCGATCTCGTCCGCGACCCGGGTGAAGCACTGGTCGCCGCGACCCCAGGGATCGTCGAGATCGTCGGTGGGCAGCGCGGAGGCGCCCAGCCGGTTGTCGTGCGCCGCCGCCACCAGGGCCACGCCCCGGGCGTACACCGCCTCCGGGGTGGCTTCGGCCGCCGGCAACGCGGCGGCGTCCACCGCGGCGAGCAGCCGGCCGAACTCACCCAGCACGAAGGTGCGGGCCGCCGCGTCCGGACGGAGCGCGACCACGTACTCCTGCTGGTCGGCCGTGGCCGTCAGGACCAGGTCGGCGGCGTCGATGTGGTCCGAGCGCAGCTTGCGCGCCGCGAACCCCTCGACGGCGCCGCCACGGTCGATGACCTGTCGCGCCGCCGGCGGGTTCATCTCCTCGCCCGCGTGCCAGCCGCCGGTGCCGGCGCTGTGGCTGTGCACCAACTCCTCGGCGGCGGCCGGGTCCTGCGCACGCCGGGCCAACCGCTCCCGCACCGCGAGGGCGAGCAGTCGCTCGGCCATCGGCGAACGACAGATGTTGCCCATGCAGACGTGCAGGACGGTGAACGGGGGCACTCAGGCCCCCTGGACGTCGAGAAGATCCGGGACGACGTCGCGCAGCTTCTCCAGCGGGATCGCGCCGGCCCGCAGCAACTGCGGCACCTCGCCGGTCAGGTCCACGATCGTGCTCGGCACCGGATCCGGGCAGGGCCCGGCCTCCAGGTACGCGCGCACCGAGTAGCTGAGCTGGTCACGTGCCTCCTCGGCGGTCACCGCCGCCGGCTGGCCGGTCTTGTTGGCCGAGGAGACCGCCATCGGGCCGGTCTCCCGCAGCACCTCCAGGGCCACCGGGTGCAGCGGCATCCGCACCGCCACCGTGCCCGTCTTGTCGCCCAGGTCCCACTGGAGGCTCGGCGAGTGCTCGACCACGATGGTCAGCGCACCCGGCCAGAACGCCTCCACCAGGTCCCGTGCTGCCGTGGGCAGCGAGAAGACCAACCCGTCCAGGGTGTGGCGCGAACCGATCAACACCGGCGGCGGCATCTGCCGGCCCCGGCCCTTCGCGTCCAGCAGCGCCTTGACCGCGTAGGGCGTGAACGCGTCCGCGCCGATCCCGTAGACGGTGTCCGTCGGGAGGACGACCAGCTCGCCGTTCTTGACCGCCTCGATGGCCGCAGCGATGCCGCGGTCCCGATCGGCGGGCGATCGACAGTCGTAGAGCATCACGAGGAGTCAGTCTGCCACGCCGGCCCGGGCGCGGTGTGCTGGCCGTCCGCCCGTCGGGACGCGGTGGCGTAGCGAGGGCGGCCGGTGAGGTCCAGATGCTCCGTGACGGCCGCGAACCGGCCGTCGGAGGCGAACAACGCCGGGACCGCCACGTCGTGCGTGTCGTCGTGCTCGACCCCGATGACGCCGCCGGGGCGCAGCAGCGCCGCCGCCCGGATGATCACCGGTCGGATCACCGCCAGACCGTCCATGCCGCCGAAGACCGCCTCCGCCGGATCGTGCGCGGCCACCTCCGGCGGCACCACCACCTCCACCGGCACGTACGGCGGGTTGCAGAGCAGCACGTCCACCCGCCCCACCAGGTGCGCCAGCAGGTCCGGCGCCGTCACGTCGGCCTCGACCACCTCGATCGGCCGGTCGCCCGCGGCGGCCCGCTCGGCCGCGTTGCGGCGCAGCCACGCCAACGCCGCCGCGGACCGCTCGACCGCGATCACCCGCGCCCCGGGCAGCTCCTGCGCCACCGCCAGGGCGATCGCGCCGGTGCCGCTGCACAGATCCACGATCAGCGGCTCGGGTCTGCCCCGGCCCTGCTCGACACCCCAGCCCGCCAGCAGCTCCGTCTCCGGGCGGGGCACGAAGACGCCCGGACCGACCGCCAGCTCCAGATGCCGGAATCCGGCCCGACCGGTCAGGTGCTGCAACGGCTCCCGACCGGCGCGGCGGCCGACCAGCTCGTCGAGCCGGGCCAGCTGGGCGTCGTCCAGGTCGTCGGCGAGCGCCAGCCGACCCCGGGGCACCCCCAGCACGTACGCCGCCAGCAGCTCGGCCTCCACGCGCGCCGGGCCCACCCCGGCGGCGGCGAGCGCCCGCGCCGCGCGGGCGACCGCGGCGGACGGACGGGTACGTCCTGTCCCTTCGGGGGGGTGTTGCGGCAGAGTGGTCACGCGACAATCATGAGGCGTCACGGACGACGCGACGAACGGGTGCGGCAAGACGCACACGGCAGGAGGTTGTGGGTGGGCTGGCTCGACCGGGTCGATGACCAGGTTGACACCCTCACGCAGGCGCGGGCTTTGCAAGAAGCAAGTCGCTCGGCGGAGTCGTACGCGTTGCTGGAGCGGGTGATCGGCACCACCACCGACCCGGCCGCCCGTGCGGACGCCCTGGTGCAGCGCCTCTCCGCGCTGATCAATCTCGGTCGGACGGCGGAGTTCACCCGGGCGATCGAGGAGGCGTCGGCGGCCGTTCGCGATCTCGCCGAGCCCTACCTGCACGGGCACCTCAACGCGCTGGCCGCGCTCGCCGCGCACCATCAGGGCGCGCTGGACCGCTGCGTCACCCACCTCGTCAAGGCCGCCCGGGCGCTCGGCGCCGTGGAGGACCCGGACCGGGACACCGCGTGGGGCTGGCACGACCTCGCGATGGCCTACAGCTACCTCAGCTTCCACGGCTACGCCCTGGGCGCGATCGAACGCGCGCGGCAGCTCGGGTTGACCGCCGGCATCCCGGAGGAGACGTTCGCCGCACCGGGCATCCGGCTGCGCAACGCGGTGGCACTGGACCACAACGGGGACAGCGACGGCTGCCTGCGGGTGCTGCGGGACGTCGCGGCCGATCTGGCCCGGTTCGTCCGCAGTGGGCGGGCCGGCCGGCTGCGCCCGAGCAGCCTCGCCGCGTACGGATACTCGGCGGCACGTCAGGCAGCGCTCGGCGACCCGCTGGAGCCGACCGGCGAGACCCAGCCGTCCCACCTGCTCAGCCACGGCGGGGACAGCGCCCGGGCGCGGGACATGCGACAGCTCGGCATGGTCTGCCTGGCCGTCGCGGACGGTCGGCCCATCGAGGCGGTCGCGCGGCTGGACACCATCCGGGTGTCCACCGAGACGCTCGGCGCGGCCGAGCCGGCCCGGCTGCGCAGCATCGCGCTGGCCCGCGCTGGCGACCACCCGGCGGCGCACCGGGCGGACCGGCTGGCGTTCCGGCTCGCCGCGCAACGCAACGACCGGCTGCGCGACGTCTACATCGACGGCATCGCCGCCCGGATCGACCACGAGGAGATGCGGCGGGAGGCGGCCCGGTACGAGGGCGAGGCGCTGACCGACCCGCTCACCGGGCTGCCCAACCGGCGCAGGCTGGAGAGGTACATCACCGCTGTCGTCACCCGGGGCGAGCGGGTGGTCATCGGCGTCTGCGACCTGGACGGCTTCAAGGCGGTCAACACCCGCCACGGGCACCACTCCGGCGACCTGGTGCTGCAACGCATCGCCGGGGTGATCAACCGGGTGATGCGCCGGGGTGACTTCGTGGCCCGCTACGGCGGGGACGAGTTCGTGGTGGTGCTCCCGGAGACCGGCATGACCGAGGCCGCCGAGGTGGCCCGCCGGATCGAGGCGGCGGTGCGCAACGAGGACTGGGAGTCCCTGGTGCCGGGCACCCCGGTCGGGGTGAGCATCGGCTTCGCGGAGGTCTCCGGCGGCGGCGGGCTGCGCGACGCGCTCAGCGTCGCATTCGAGCAGGCCGACCGGGAGATGCTGCGCGCGAAGTCACGCCCCCGCGCGAGCTGACCCCCCTTACGGGGTCGATCAAGGACTTGTGGTCCCCCACAAAAGGCCCACGACGCGACAATCTCCCCACCACAACTCCATGATCGACCGGGGTCGCGGCCGCGCAGGCCGGCGGTACGGTCAGCGGCGCGTCAGTTCGGTGTCGCCGGCCAGCCGGGCGGCGCGGTCGGCCTCGGCCAGGGCGTCCAGCACCCCGTCCAGGTCGCCGGCGAGCGCCAGATCCAGGTTGTAGGCGGTGTAGCCGATCCGGTGGTCGGTGATCCGGTTCTGCGGGAAGTTGTACGTGCGGATCCGCTCCGAGCGGTCCACGGTGCGTACCTGCGCCTTGCGGGCGTCCGAGGCGGCGGCGTCGGCCTGCTCCTGGGCGGCGGCGAGCAGCCGGGCCCGCAGGATCCGCATCGCCTGCTCCCGGTTCTGCAACTGGGACTTCTCGTTCTGGCAGGAGACGACGATGCCGGTCGGCAGGTGGGTGATCCGTACCGCCGAGTCGGTGGTGTTCACCGACTGGCCGCCCGGCCCGGACGACCGGAACACGTCGATGCGCAGCTCGTTGGCGTCGATGGTGACGTCGACGTCCTCGGCCTCGGGGAGAACCAGCACCCCGGCCGCGCTGGTGTGGATCCGGCCCTGCGACTCGGTGACCGGGACGCGCTGCACCCGGTGCACGCCGCCCTCCCACTTCAGCCGCGACCAGACGCCGTTCCCACCCTCGGGCACGCCCTTGGTCTTGATCGACAGCGACACGTCCTTGACGCCGCCGAGATCCGAGTCCTGCGCGTCGATCACCTCGGTGATCCAGCCGTGCCGCTCGGCGTACCGGGTGTACATCCGCAGCAGGTCGCCGGCGAACAGCGCCGACTCCTCGCCGCCCTCACCGGCCTTGATCTCGACGATCACGTCCTTGGCGTCGTGCGGGTCACGCGGGATGAGCAGCTCGGCGAGGCGCTCCTCCAGCACCGGCAGGGACGCCGCGATCGCCTCGGTCTCGGCCGCGAACGAGGGATCCTCGGCAGCCAGCTCGCGGGCCGCGGCCAGGTCGGCGCGCGCCTGCTCCAGCTCACCGGCGGCCTTGTGCAGCGGCACCAGCTCGGCGTACCGGCGGCCCACCCGGCGCGCGGTGGCCTGGTCGGCGTGGATGGCCGGGTCGGCCAGCCGCTTCTCCAGCTCCGCGTACTCGTCGAGGAGGCCGGCCAGACGCTCGCTGCTCATGCTGCGGATGCTCCTTCGACGGTGCGACACCGGGCCGGCCCCGAGAGCCGACGGCGCGTGGAAACAGGCGAAACGCGGACGGCGCCCGCGTCCGGTGGAAAACCGGACGCGGGCGCCGAACGGGGAGTTACTTGGCCTTCTTGGCCTGAACCTTGGCGTACTTCTGCTGGAACTTCGCGACCCGGCCGGCGGTGTCGAGAACGCGCTGCTTACCGGTGTAGAACGGGTGGCAGGCGCTGCAGGTCTCGACGTGGATCGCCCCGCCCTTGGCGGTGCTGCGGGTCGTGAACGTGTTGCCACAGGAGCAGCTGACCTCGGTGGTCACGTACTCCGGGTGGATGTTTGCCTTCATCTCGCCTCGGTCCTCTCGTTGGTGGTCGCCGGGTCGCCGTCATCGCTCGTCGCGCCGTACGCGACGGGCTCGGGCGTGAACCGGAACCGGTGGCCGATTGACCAGTGTGCCATGGGCCGGAGCCGACCCGGTAAGCGGGCCGCACACCTCGTCCGGCATCGTCAACACGTGCCTCCCCGTCCGCATTCCCACCGCCCGACAGGGCATTCGCCCACCCGGCGGACCACCGCCGGGTACCCCGCCGGGGGTACGCACGCCGAGCCGAAGGTGCGCCGCCGATGACCCGCCTGATCGCCACCCGGGGACTGCCCGCCTCGGGCAAGACGACGTTCGCCCGCACGCTTCAGCCGTCCGTCGTCCGGGTCAACCGGGACGACCTGCGCCGGATGCTGCACGGCGAGCGGCTCTTCACCCAGTGGGCCGAGGCCCAGGTGACCGTCGTACAGCGGGCCCAGGTCGAGGCGTTGCTGCGGGCCCGGGCGGACGTCTGCGTGGACGACACCAACCTGCGCTCGCGGACGCTGCGCGACTGGGCCGAGTTGGCCGTCCGCCACGGCGCGGATTTCGAGGTGCACGACTTCACCGACGTGCCGCTTGCCGAATGCCTGCGCCGCGACGCCGCCCGCCCGGCGGCCGAACAGGTCGGGGCCGAGGCCATCCGTCGGCTGCACGAGCGGTACCTCGAGGGGCGGACCCTGCCGTTGCCGGTGCCGCAGGCCCGCACCGGGCGCCCCGCCGTCGTGCACCCGCCGTCGACCGAGCCACCCGAGATCGTCCTGGTGGACATCGACGGCACCGTCGCGCTGGCCGTGTCCCGCAGCCCGTACGACATGACCCGGGTGGGCGAGGACGAGCCGAACACGGCGGTGATCGCGGCGGTCCGGGCGATGCACGCGGCCGGGTACGGGGTGGTCTTCTGCTCCGGGAGGGACGCCTCCGCCCGCGCGGCCACCGAGGCGTGGCTGGCCCGGCACGTCCGGGTCCCCTACCTCGGCCTGCACCTGCGGGCCGTCGGCGACTCCCGGAAGGACTCGATCGTGAAGCGGGAGATCTACGACCGGGAGATCCGGGACCGTTACCGGGTGGCCGGCGTCTTCGACGACCGCGTCCAGGTGGTGCAGATGTGGCGAGCCCTCGGCCTCACCGTCTTCCAGGTGGCCGACGGCGACTTCTGAGCGCGAGCAGGGCCCTTCGGCGGGGAAGGGCCCTGCTAGGCGCTCACCGGATGAGCGAGATGGTGGCTTCGGCGCGGATGGTGTTGACGGTGACGCTCAGGCGTACGGGTGCGCCGGGGCGCAGTGCGGTCAGGGTGCCGGTGGCGGGGTCGAAGCGGGCGGTGTGCCACGGGCGCACGCCGGCCGCCGAGCCGATGTGCAGGTTCGGCGAGGCGGTCCAGTCGGCGCTGACGGGAGCGGCCACCGGGACCGTACGGCCGCCGGGCTGGGTGAGCGTGGCGGTGACCGCCGCCGGGGCGCCGACCGCGACGTTGGCCGGTGCGGCGAGCGTCAGCCGGTCGGTGTGCGCGTGGAACTCCGCGTCCACCCAGCGGGGCCCCTCGGCGAACGGGTCGCGACGGGCCCGGTCGGCCTCGGCCGGGGTGACCGGGTCCACACCGAACTCCGTCCAGCCGGTGAAGCCGCCCTGGTCGGCGGGGGTCGACGGCGTCTTGCCCGAGTTGCCGTTGATCACGTAGGGCACCCCGTCGACCCGGTCGGCGTGGAAGGTGCCGACGTGCCCGCCCACGAACAGCGCGCCCTTGCCGGTGCGGTGCTGGAAGTCGGCCAGCCACTGCTCCAGCAGCGCCGCCTCCTTGCGGTCGCCGAGCTGGCTGGCCTGCGCCGGGCTCGGGTCACGCGCCGGGTGGTGGTGCAGGACGACGACCGAGCCGACGCGCGGGTCGGCGGCCGCCGCGTCCAGCGTCTCGCGCAGCATCCGCACCTGGTCGAAGCCGCCACCACGCAGCGTCCCGCTGGACGAGTTCAGCGTGACGAACCGGGTGCCGGCGTGGTCGAACACCCGCGAGGTGGCGCCGAACGCGGCCTCGAAGTTGCTGATCGGGGCGCCCATGATCTCGTGGTTGCCGGGGACGTAGTACCAGGGCAGCGCGTCGCTCAGCTCCTCGTCGAGGATGCGCCGGGCCAGCGCGAAGTCGGCCGGATAGGCGGTGTCCACGAAGTCACCGTTGATCAGCAGGAAGTCCGGCCGGGCGGCCTTCACCTCGCGCAGCGTCCGCCGGGCCTGGGCGACCAGGTCGCTGTCCGGGTCGGCGGCGACGAACTGGGCGTCGGAGAGCACCGCGAACCGCCAGGGCGCGCCGTCCACCGTGCCGTCGCGGACCACCACCCGGTCGGTGCGCGGGGCCGCCGCCGGCACGTCGACCGTCGGCGGCACCTTCGCCACCAGGTCATCGATGATCACTTCGCTGGTGTACTGCGCGGCGGCGTTGGTCTCGGCCACGTAGAAGCGGCGCACCCGTACCGGGTACTGCACCCCGGCCGGCACCGCGAACTCCACGTACCGCCAGCCGGTCCAGGTGATCAGCGGGCCGCGCAGCACGTGCTGGGTGTCCTGCGCGTCGTGCAGGTGCAGGCTCGGCCACTCCCCGGTGCCGTTGCCGTGAATCCACATGCCGAAGGCCTGCGGCTGGCCGGGCACCTCGATCCAGGCCGGCGGGTCGGCGTACGCGGCCCGGGTGCCGGTGGACTGGCTGAAGTCGTACGACATCTTCAGGCCGGTGCCGGTGTGACCCGGCGCCGGCGCGACCGAGCCGCTGGCGCGGGCCTGGCTGAACCGCCAGGACGCCGCGTCGTCGAAGCCGGCGACCGGCACGTCGGTCAGCCCGACCGTGACCGGCAGGACGGTGCTCGTCCGTCCGACGCGGACGGTCACCAGGGCGGAGCCGGTGTCGCGCAGCGCGGTGACGGTGAGGTTGCCGTCCCGGCTCGGGGCGATCCGCAGCAGGTCGTGGTCGTAGTCGAGGGTGAGGTCCGCCGGCTCGATCGGCGCGGTGTTGCCCTCGGCGTCGTAGCCGACCACCCCGACCAGGGCGTTGCCGTCCTGGCCGGTCAGCCCGATCCGTGGCACCGTGGTGCCGAGCCGGGTCAGCGGGCCCAGGACTGTGAGGCCCAGCGAGCCGGTCGCCCGACCCCGTGCGGCGGTGACCGTGCTGGCTCCCGGCGTGCCGGCGTGGAAGACCCCGTCACGGTCGATGCGGCCCCGGGCCGCCGGGGTGGCCCGCCAGGTGGGCGCACCCGCGGCCGGGCCGTACGTCTCGTCGTAGCCGGCCGCGGTGAGGGTGCGGGTCAGCCCGGGGAAGACCCGGTCGGGCCGGCCACCGCGCACCGGCGAGACGCCCGGGGCGGCGGTGGGATCGCTGGACGTCTCGACCCAGTAGCCGGTGAGCCGGCCGCTGCCCTTCGGCGCGTAGATGGCCAGGCCGTTGGGCACCGCCCGTTCGCTGCCGTCGGAGGGGCCGTTCTCCACCTGCACGGCCGACGCGCCCGGCTCCCGGGCCAGCAGCGTCGACGATCCGCCACCGTCGAGGTTGAGCGCGTCCCGGGCGCCCAGCTCGGCCATCATCCGGCCCATCTCGGTCTGCGTCACGCCGCGGCTGTCGACCTGCCGGCCGTCCACGGTCAGCATGATCATTTTCTGGCCGTCGGCGCTGAACCCGACCGCCGTACGCGGGGCGAGGGTCGCATCGGCGATGCTCTGCACGACGCCGTCGCGGACCAGGACGTTGCCACCTCCGACCGCCGCGTGCAGGGCGCTCCCGTCGGACGACTTCGGTCGCCAGGTCACCGAGACCGGGTCACCGACGTGCAGCCCGGCCAGCGCGTCCGCGCCGGCGTCGCGGCCGAGCAGCACGGTGCTGCCGGCGACGACCGGGCCGCTGCCGGCCACGCCGGCCACCGCGGCCACCCGGCCGCCGGTCACTGTCACCTCGACCACCCGGGCCGCGCCCTCCACGGCACGCTGCCGGGAGTACGTCCCCCACAGCTCGGTGAACGCGCCGATGCCGTCGGCCTGCACCATGTTGTTGAACTGGGTCAGCGCCACCGGCCCGGTGGGCAGGGTGGCGCTGCCGTCGAAGTTCACCTCGACCACGCGACCGATTCCGGTGGCGGTGACCGCCACGGCGTTGCGGTGACCGCCGACCGCCGACTGGATCAGCTCGCCGTCGCGGATGCCGACGCCCTGCGCGGCCCCGGAGTTGTTGATGTCGAAGAAGTCGCCGTTGACCGCGGCGACCGCCCGCGAGTCGTCCACCGCCTTGCGCAGCGGCTCGGCCCGGCTGACCGCGCCGGAGTTGACGTAGTCGACCGTGGACCCGCCGGCCAGGTCGGTGGTGAGCGCGTCGGCGCGCAGCCAGCCATCGGCGTCGTACCTGTCGAAGGAGGTGAGCTGCACGCCCGGCGCGACCGGACGGGTGGCCTTCGTGGTCTCCAGGCCGCCGGCCGGCTCCAGTCCGCCAGCGGCGGCGGTCGGGGCGGTCGCGGCGGTCGGGTCGGCGGCGAGGCTGACCGAGTCGGCCGGGTGGGACGACGCGGCCGGTGCGTCCTCGGCGGCGGTGGCCGGGAGCGCGGGCGGCGACGCCACGGGCCGGGTGGCCACCGACGGTGCCGGCGGCGCGGCGGTGGCCGGCGGCGACACGGCCAGGGCGAGCAGCGGCGTCAGCAGCAGGACACCGGTGCGGCGGGCGGATCGTCTGCGGGTACGCATGGACGACAGTCAACCCGGCAGTGAATAGAAGTTTCAAGACCTGTCGACTGAACCGAAGGAAAATTCCGCCAACCCCGGCTCCTGGCTCCCCGCTGAACCCCCCCTGGTGGCGTGCGAGCAGGGCCGGCCGCTCCCTCTCGTTCCCCTTTGCTCTGCTTCAACGGACGCAACACAAAGCGCCCCGAAGTGTTGCGCCGGTTGAAGCAGAGCAAAGGACGATGGGCGGACACGACGAAGGGGCACGGCCGCGATGGCCGTGCCCCTTCGTCGTCGGTCAACCGGGAACGGTTACTCCCCCGGCGTCGACTTCGCGATCTGCATCAGGAACTCGATGTTGGTGCGGGACTGCTTGAGCCGGTCCAGCAGGAGATCCATCGCCGCCTGCGAGTCCAGCGAGTGCAGCACCTTGCGGAGCTTGTGGATGATGGCCAGCTCCTCGGGCGCGAGCAGGACCTCTTCCTTCCGGGTGCCGGACGGGTTGATGTCGATGGCCGGGAAGGTGCGCTTGTCGGCGATCTTCCGGTCCAGCTTCAACTCGGCGTTGCCGGTGCCCTTGAACTCCTCGAAGATGACCGTGTCCGCCATGGACCCGGTCTCCACCAGCGCCGTGGCGATGATGGTCAGCGACCCGCCGTTCTCGATGTTGCGGGCCGCGCCGAGGAAGCGCTTCGGCGGGTAGAGCGCGGTGGAGTCGATACCACCCGACATGATCCGGCCGCTGGCCGGCGCCGCCAGGTTGTACGACCGACCGAGCCGGGTCACCGAGTCGAGCAGCACGACGACGTCGTGACCCAGCTCGACCAGGCGCTTGGCCCGCTCGATGGCCAGCTCCGCCACCGTCGTGTGGTCCTGCGGCGGACGGTCGAACGTGGCCGCGATGACCTCGCCCTTGATCGACCGCTGCATGTCGGTGACCTCTTCGGGCCGCTCGTCGACCAGCACCACCATGAGGTGGCACTCCGGGTTGTTCCGGGTGATCGCGTTCGCGATCGCCTGGAGCACCATCGTCTTACCCGCCTTCGGCGGCGACTGGATGAGCGCCCGCTGGCCCTTGCCGATCGGCATGACCAGGTCGATGACCCGGGTGGTCAGGATGTGCGGCTCGGTCTCCAGCCGCAGGCGCTCCTGCGGGTAGAGCGGCGTGAGCTTGTAGAACTCCGGCCGCCGCCGCGCCTCGTCCGGCTCCATCCCGTTGATCGTGTCCAGCCGCATCAGCGGGTTGTACTTGTCCCGCCGCTGGTCACCGGTGTTGCCGACCTCGCGGGCCGCACGCACCGCGCCGGTGATCGCGTCACCGCGGCGCAGACCGTACTTCTTGATCTGGGACATCGAGACGTACACGTCGTTCGGGCCGGCCAGGTAACCGGTCGTCCGCACGAAGGCGTAGTTGTCGAGCACGTCGATGATGCCGGCCACGGGGACGAGCACGTCGTCCTCGCCGACCTGCGGCTCACGGCCACCGGTGTCACCACCGGTCTCCGCCCGCTCGCCACGGCCACGCCGACGGTCCCGGAAGCGGCTGCGCCGGCCACGCCGACCGCCGCCCTCACCGTCGTCGTCGTCGTTGTCCCGCTCGACACGCTGGCCGCGGTCGTTGCGGTCGGCGCGCTCCGAACGGTCGGTGCGCTCGGTGCGCTCGCCCCGGTCGTTGCGCTCGCCCCGCTCGGCGCGCTCGGCGCGCTCGCCCCGGTCGTTGCGCTCGGCCCGCTCGCCACGGTCGGCACGCTCGCCCCGATCGTTGCGCTCGGCCCGCTCACCGCGATCGTTGCGCTCGCCGCGATCGTTGCGGTCGCCCCGATCGTTGCGCTCGGCCCGCTCACCACGGTCGGCCCGCTCACCACGGTCGGCACGCTCGCCCCGATCGTTGCGCTCGGCCCGCTCACCGCGGTCGGAGCGCTCGGCACGGTCGCTGCGCTCGGCACGGTCGCTGCGCTCGGCACGGTCGCGGCGGTTCTCGCCACGGTCGGACCGCTCGCCGGCCTCCACCTCGTCGGTGCGGGCCTCAGCGGAACGGACCTCAGAGGAACGGACCTCGGAGGAACGCGCCTCCGCGGCGCGCGGCTCAGAGGTGCCGGCCTCGGCGGTACGGGACTCGGCCGGGGCGGTCCGGCTGCGCCGGGTACGGCCACGGCCCTCGGTCGCGGTAGCCGGCTCGGCCGGCGTCTGGTCGGTGCTGCGGCTCTCGGCCGCCGGGCGATCCACGGTCTCCCGCACCTCCTCACGGGCCGGAGCGGCCGCAGCCGCGACCTCGGCTCGCGGTCGAGGGGTCCCGGCGGCGTTGCCGCCCTGCCGCTCGGAGATCGCGGCGATCAGCTCACCCTTGCGCATGCGAGCCGTGCCGGAGATGCCGAGCGACGCAGCCAGGCTCTGCAGCTCTGGCAGCAGCATCGCCGACAGACCGGTGCCGCTGCGCCGACGACGGGCGGGAGCGGCAGCGGTGGCATCGCCAGCGACGTTGGAAACATCCGACGTCACGTCGGTGGTGTCGCTCAATGGATTCCTTCCCTCGATAAGGCCGGGACTGCCCGGAGTCGGAGCTCAGGTGGCCGGGCGGCCTCGGTGCACCCGCCTCGCAAGGACGCGTCGCGGGAGTCTGTGACACAGCAGCCGGTGGTTTCCCGACCCACCAAACGTCGGTGAGCAGGTCTCGCCGTCTGCGGCGACCTGTGGAAACTGCGGTGCGGCGTGGGCCTTGGCAGGGGTGACGGGCTGACCGCCGAGAGCTTCGGGGGTGCGCCGCCCCGCAGGAGATCGCGTGCTTCGCGGCTGTGCTAGGTCTAGAGCGTAATCAACTCTTCCGACCTGCGGCAACAGGGTCCCGCTCGGCGTGTCCAAGTCTACCCCGGGCGACCCGGGCGCCGCTGACGTCTATCGGTAACTGCCAGATCTGCCAGTCTGTTCCCGCGTCGAGGCTCGGCGGAGGCGCGCTGAGCGCCAGCACGCTCGGCCCGGCCCCACTGACCACAGCCGCCACACCCGCCGCTCGCAACTCGCTGACCAGGGCCGATGTGCCCGGCATCCCGGCTGCCCGGTAATCCTGGTGGAGGCGGTCGACGGTGGCCGGCAGCAACAGCGCCGGGTCGGTGGTGAGCGCGTGCACCAGCAGCGCCGCCCGCCCCGCGGTCAACGCGGCGTCGGCGTGGGGCACGGTGGCCGGCAGCGCCGCTCGCGCGGTAGCGGTCAGGCCGCGCTCGGCCGGCACGAAAACCGTGGGTCGTACGCCGGCCGCGACCGGCAGGGACACCGCGCGAGCGCCGCCCGGCTCGGACCAGGCCACCGTGAAACCGCCGAGCAGACACGGAGCGACGTTGTCCGGATGGCCCTCGATGTCGGCGGCCAGCCGGAGCACGCCGGGCTCGTCCAGCCGGTGCTCGCCGTCGGCGACCAGGGCACGGGCCAGCAGCACCCCGGCGACGATGGCGGCCGACGACGAGCCCAGGCCGCGCGCCTGCGGGATCCGATTGACGCACTCGACGCTCAGGCCGGCGGGCTGCGCGCCGAGAACGTCGAAGGTGGCACGCATGGCCCGCACCACCAGGTGCCGATCGTCGTCCGGCAGCTCACCGGCGCCCTGGCCGGTGACCGTCACCCGGACCCCGGCGGCCGCGACCTCGGCGGCCAGGTCGTCGTAGAGCCCGAGGGCGAGCCCCAGCGCGTCGAAGCCCGGACCGAGGTTGGCACTGGTCGCGGGGACCCGGACCCGGACCGGCCCGGCGGTGAAGTTCGTCGGCACGCGCTCATGCTAGGGCGTGTGTCAAAGTCCTCGGTCGAGCCGAGGCGGAGTCCAGGCGGCGGTCCCGCAAGGCGGAGATTGGCTCGGATACCGGTGTCGTATCCGGGCCGATCTCCAACGCGGCCGGCCGCGGGTCTCAGCCGGCTGGGTCGCCGACCGGCTCGGCGACCGGGTTTGTCAGCGACAGCCGGCGGGTGGCGATCCGCCAGCCGACCGCGTACACGAGGGTGACCAGTCCGCAGCCGGCCAGCACCACCCGTTCGTCCACCACGTCCACCACCAGGGCCACCGCCAGTTGGCTCACCGAGATGGCCAGCGTCGCGAGCATCATGTCGGTGGCGAAGACACGCCCGCGCAGCCGGTCCGGCACCTCGCCCTGAAGGGCGAAGTTCGACATCACCCAGTTGCTGCCGCCCGCGAAGTGCGCCACGAAGACCAGCAGCAGCACCAGCGGGAACCAGCGCACCACCGACGTACCCAGGTAGGCCAGGCCGTAGAGCGACATGGACAGCGCGAGCCCGGGCAGCAGCCAGGACCGGTTGGTCAACACCCGCCGCATCAGGATCGGGCCGACCAGGGCGCCGGCTCCGCGGACCGCGAAGAGCAGGCCGGCGCCCAGCGAACCGACCCCGTAGACGCCTGCGAGCAGCGGAAACACGGTCAGCACGCCGTTGCCCAGGCCGACCGCCGACTTGACCGTGACCAGCGCCAGCACCCGCGGCCGGTGCCCGATGTAGCCGAGCGCCTCGCGGACCGCCGACCAGGTCCGCTGCGCCGGCAGCTCCGGGTCGCGGGCCGCCTGCAACGGCCGGCGAATCCGGGTGGCGAGGCCCGCGGCCAGCGCCAGGCCGACCGCCGCCACCCAGAAGCAGGCGTACGGGCCGGCAGCCGAGCTGAGCACACCGCCCAGCGAGGCGCCCACCACAGTCATGGTGCCCCAGGCCGAGCCGGCCACGGCGTTACCGGCGGCCAGCTCGTGCGGCTCCAGCACGTTGGGGAGCGCGGCCTGGGCGGCCGGCGAGTAGAACGCCTTGGCGACCGCGACGGCACCGATCGCCACCAGCGCCAACCACGCCGTACCGCGGTCGCGCACGCCGAGGAGCAGCAGCACGCCGGCCAGCGCGGCCACGTTCGCGGTGATCATGATCTTCCGCCGGTCGAAGCGGTCGGCGATCGTGCCGGTGTACGGCAGCAGCAGCGCCACGATGCCGGTGTCCACCGCCAGCACCAGGGCACCCCACACCCCGCTGCCGGTCAGCTGCGGCAGCAGCACCAGCAGCGGCACCATGACGAACCAGTCAGCGCCGAAGACCACCAGCTCGGCGAGGAAGAGATTGCGAAAGCTCCGATTGCCGGTAAGGACCGCGAGGGTGGACGCCACGGAGCGGGACCCTACCCGGTCGGTGCGGGGGCTACACCGGGTCCCAGCAGCGCCGAGACGGTGACGAAGGTGTAGCCACGCGCCCGCAGCCCGGCGATCATGTCGGGGAGGCCGTGCAGCGCGACCAGACGTCTCCGGTCACCGACGTCGTGCCCGAGCACGATGGTCCCCGGCCGGACGGTGGCCACGATCCGCCGGGCGTGGCCGGCCGGGTCGTCGGGAAACTCCCGCTCCACCATCTGCAACGACCAGAGCACCAGCCGGTAGTTCAACCGGGATGCCGCGTGCAGCACCGCACCACCCAGGTGGCCGTACGGCGGGCGGACCAGCCTCGGCGGCCTGCCGGTCACCTCGGCGATCGCGTCGTGGCTGCGGTGCAGGTCGTCGTACGCCGCGGCGGCGTCCAGCCGGGCGAGGTCCCGGTGCGCCCAGCTGTGGTTGCCCACCTCGTGCTCGCCGAGCCTGTCGCGCACGAGGTCGGCGTGTTTCCTGGCCTGGGCGCCGACCAGGAAGAACGTCGCGGGCACCCGGTGCTGGGCGAGGGTGTCCAGCACCATGGGCGTCCACTGTGGCGCCGGCCCGTCGTCGAAGGTGAGCGCGACCAGCCGCTGCGTGGTCGGCCCCGACCAGATGACCGGCACCGCGCCGGAGCCGACGTTCTGCGGCCCGTTGCCGACCGTGGCGCTGGCCGGGCCGCCGGCGAGCGGCAGCCGCCGATGGGTGAGCCAGGCGTCGGTGGCGCCCGCCCCGGCGGCCGCCCCGGTCACCACCAGAGCCCCCCGGCGCAGCAGATCGCGCCGGGACCACCCGTGCGCGCTCTCGGTCATCCACCCGCCCCGCTCGCCGACACCTCGCCATGTCTACCTGGAGTATGCAAGATGTAACGCAAAGTGCAGCACCCGTCGGCCGATCGGAGTGTCCGCGGCGGCGCAGCAGAACGCCCCCGGCAGGCGAGCCTGCCGGGGGCGTTCCGGGTTGTCGTCCGACTACTCGGTCGGCTCGGACGGGGGCAGCGGCGAGGTGCGGCTGCGGGGCAGCCGCAGCACCTCGAACTGGTCCGTGCCGTCCACCAGCGCGCCCGATGGGGCGGGGCGTGCCGCCGCCGGCTGCGTGCCGTCGGCCGGCGTCGACACCGGTGCGCCCGTCGGCACGGCCACCTGGTTCGGGCCGTCCGGCTCGACGCCCTCCGACCCGGTCGGCCCGGTCACCGCCGGGTCACCGGATCGCCGCCGACGACGACGCTCCCGCAGCGACTCCTTGGTGCGCTCCACCATCGTGTAGAGCGTCGGCACCAGGATCAGCGTCAACAGCGTCGAGCTGAGCAGGCCACCGATCACCACGACCGCCAGGGGCTGCGAGATGAAGCCGCCCTCGCCGGTCAACCCGAGGGCCATCGGCAGCAACGCGAAGATCGTCGCGACCGCGGTCATCAGGATCGGGCGCAGCCGACGCCGGCCACCCTCGACCACCGCCTCCCGGATCCCCATGCCCTGCGCCCGGTACTGGTTGATCAGATCGAGCAGCACGATCGCGTTGGTCACCACGATGCCGACGAGCATCAGCACACCGATCAGCGCCGGCACGCCCAGCGGCGTCCCGGTGGCCAGCAGCAGACCGATCGCGCCGGTCGACGCGAACGGGATGGAGATCAGCAGGATCAACGCCTGGGTGAGGCTCCGGAACGTGGCCACCATGATCAGGAACACGATCGCGATGGCGGCCAGCACCGCCAGGCCCAGGTCGCCGAAGGCATCCGCCTGATCGGCGCTGACCCCACCGATGGTGAAGCTCGCCCCCGGCACGTCGATGCCGTCGAGCCGCTTCTGCAGCTCCTTGGTGGTCGCACCCAGGTTCGAGCCGGTCGCGGCGCCGGTCACCGAGACGCTGCGCTCACCGTCGATCCGCGTGACCTGCTGCGGCCCCTCGGCCTGGGTGACGTCCGCGATGTCGTCCAGCTTCACCGGCCCGACCGGAAGGGCCCGCAGCTCCTCCAGCGACACCGGGGCGGCGGCGCTCAGCCGCAGCACCACGTTCTGCTGGCGGCCGTCGAGCGCCACCTGCCCCAGCGGAGCGCCACGGAACGCCTGCGACACGAGCTGACCCACGGCGGCCTCGGTGAGGCCGACCCGGCCGGCGGCGACCCGGTCGACGGTCACGTCGACCCTCGGCACCCGCTCGGCGAGGCTCGTGGTGACGTCCTCGACGTCCGGGACACCGGCCATCGCCGTCCGGGCCGCCTCGGCGGCGCGGGTCAGCACCTCCGGGTCACTGGCCTGGACGACCACCTCCAGCTGGCTGGTCGACGCGTCCTGGCCACCGCCGAAGCTGACCTCACCCAGGCTGGTGCCGATCTTGTCAAACTCCCGGCGCAGCTCCTCACGGACCTGCTTGGCGTCGGTGTCGCCGTCGAGAGCCAACGACCAGCTCGCAACGTTGTTGCCCCCGCCGCCCGCCCACGGGTTGTCGCCGCCACCGGCGGTCACCTGGTAGGTCTCGACCCCGCCGACCCTCCCGAGGACCGCCTCGACCTGCTTCGCCGCCGCGTCGGTGGCGGCCAGGCCACTGCCGGCCGGCAGCTCCTGCCGGAAGCTGAGCGTGTCCTGACCGGAGTCGTCCAGGAAGTTCGTCTCCAGCTTCTGCGCCAACCCGAAGGTGCCGAAGAGCACCAGCAGGCCGAGCCCGACGGTGATCCAGCGGGTCGACCGCTTGCGGGTGGCGAACCCGATCACCGGCAGGTACGCCCGCTGCAACGGGCTGCGCAGCTCCTTCTCCTCGGCGTCGCGGCGCACCGCGTCGTCGTCGACGGTGCCGCCGCGCGGCTTGAGGAACCAGTACGCCAGCACCGGGATCACCGTCAGCGAGACGAGCAGCGAGGCGAGCAGCGCCACCGTCACCGTGATCGCGAACGGCGCGAAGAGCTGCCCGACGAACCCGCCGACCAGCGCGATCGGCGCGAACACCGCCACCGTCGTGAGCGTGGACGCGGTCACCGCGCCAGCCACCTCGCGGACGCCGGTGATGATCGCCTGGCGCTTCTCCTCGCCGTACTCCAGGTGTCGTTTGATGTTCTCCAACACCACGATCGAGTCGTCCACCACCCGGCCGACCGCGATGGTCAACGCGCCGAGGGTGAGCAGGTTGAGCGAGTAGTCGCCGATCCACAGGGCGAGCAGCGCCACCAGCACGGAGAGCGGGATGGAGACCGCGGTGACCACTGTCGAACGCACCGACAGCAGGAAGACCAGGATGACGATGACCGCCATCAGCAGGCCCAGCAGGCCCTCGGTGGTCAACGACTTGATCGACTTCTCCACGAACGGCGCCTGGTCGAAGACCACCGTCAGCTCCGCGCCGGAGGCGTCCTTCAGGCCGGCCAGCCGGTCCCGGATCTCGTGGGAGATCTCCACCGCGTTGCCGTCCGGGGCCGCGGTGACGGTGACGCCGAGGCTCTCCTTGCCGTTGGTCCGGGTGATCGCGGTCGCCGGAGCGAGCTTCTGCTCCACCGTCGCCACGTCACCGAGACGGACCGGGGCCGCGCCGGGCGCGATGATGATGCCGCGCAGGTCGTCCAAAGTCGCGACCGGCGTCCCGACCTGCACCGGAAGGGCCAGGCCGCCGTCGGTCACCGCACCGGCGGGCACCGACACGCCGTTGGTCTTCAACGCGGCGCCGATCGCGGTCGGCTGGACCTTCGCCGCGGCCAGCTTCGCGAAATCCGGGGTGACCACCACGACGTCGTCGCGGGTCCCGGTCACCTCGACCGTGCGGACTCCCTCGATGCCCTCCAGCTCCGGCACCACCGTCGCGCGCAGCTTCTCGGCGAGCGCCCGCTCGTCGGCGCCGCCGGCCGCGGCCAGCACCACCGCCGGCAGGTCGTCGGTGCTCCCCGCGATGACCTGCGGGTCGACGCTCTCCGGCAGCTGGGCGTCGATCCGGCTCAGCGCGGTCTGCATCTTGTTGACCACGTCGTCCAGGTCGGTGCCGAACTCGTACTGCACCTGGATCGTGGCCGACCCCTCGCGGGACGTGGAGGTGACCTTGTCCAGCCCGGGGAGGCCCTGCAGGGCGTTCTCGATCGGCTCGGTCACCTGCGACTCGACGATCTCGGGACCGGCACCGGGGTAGGGCGCCACGATGAACGCGGCCGGGAACTCGAGCGACGGCAGCAGTTGCTGCTTCAGCGACGGCACGGCGAACGCTCCGAACGCCGTAATCACCACCGCGATGAGGGCGACCAGCCCTCGGTTGGCGAGGCTGAATCTGGCGAGCAGCGACATCGGCCTGGCTCACTCCTGAAAGAGAATGCGGGCGGGGATAGGTGAAAGTGTGCCGGACTCGATCACCTGGACCCCCGCCGCCCCCAGGGGCGGCCCACCGCCGTGGGCTGTACCGCTCTCAGGCCAGGTCGAGGGCGCGGGCCGCGGCCAGCGGATCGTTGCCGATGGTCACCGGGGCGGGCGCGGTGGAGATCGCCCACTCCGGGTCCTTCAACCCGTGACCGGTCACCGTGCAGACCACCGTCGAGCCGGCCGGAACCGCGCCCGCCGCGCCCTGCTGGAGCAGGCCTGCCACGCTGGCCGCGCTGCCCAGCTCGACGAAGACCCCCACCTCGCGGGCGAGCAGCCGGTACGCGGAGAGGATCTCCCGGTCGGTCACCGCCGCGATCAGGCCACCGGAGGCGTCCCGGGCGTCGAGCGCCTTGGTCCAGCTCGCCGGGTTGCCGATCCGGATGGCGGTGGCGATTGTCGACGGCTCCGGCACCACCTGGCCGGTCACGATCGGCGCCGCACCGGACGCCTGGAAGCCGTACATCTTCGGTGCCCGCGTGGTGGCGCCGGCGGCGTGCTCCTCCGAATATCCCATCCAGTACGCGGAGATGTTGCCGGCGTTACCGACGGGCAGGCAGTGGATGTCGGGGGCGTCGCCGAGCGCCTCGACGATCTCGAAGGCGGCGGTCTTCTGGCCGTGCAGCCGGTCGATGTTGACCGAGTTGACAAGCGCGACCGGGTGATCCTGGGCCAGCTTGGCGGCGAGCGCGAGGCAGTCGTCGAAGTTGCCGCTGACCTGGAGTAGCTTCGCCCCGTGCACAAGCGCCTGGGCCAGCTTGCCCAGCGCGATCTTGCCCTGCGGCACCAGCACCGCGCAGGTCAGCCCGGCCCGTGCCGCGTACGCCGCGGCGGAGGCGCTGGTGTTGCCGGTGGAGGCGCAGATGATCGCCTTGTTGCCGGCCTCGACCGCCTTGGAGACCGCGAGGGTCATCCCCCGGTCCTTGAAGGAGCCGGTCGGGTTGGCGCCCTCCACCTTCAGGTAGACGTCGCAGCCGAGCCGGGCCGAGAGCACGGGCGCCGGCAGCAGCGGGGTGTTCCCCTCGTGCAACGTGACGACCGGCGTGGCCGCGGTGACCGGCAGCCGATCCCGGTACGCCTCGATCAGACCCCGCCACATGTCGCTCTCCTCGCCTCTACCCCTGCACCGACCCGAGCATCAGGCCACCCTGGACCACCCTGCCGCAGCCATCGATGGCACACCCCGGGTTACCCACCTGGCGGGACGGGCGAGCCGCCCCGGTGGCTCAACGACTCAGGCGCCGCCCTCGACCCGCAGCACACTCGTCACCGACCGGACGATGTCCAGGCCGCGCAGCTCGGCCACTGTCGCGGCGAGCGCGGCGTCCGGCGCCACGTGGGTGACGATGACCAGCTCGGCGTCGCCGTCCCGGCCGGGCGCCCCGCCCGCCGAGCCCTGTCGTACGGTCGCGATCGACACGTCGTGCCGGGCGAACACGCCCGCCACCGCGGCCAGCACACCCGGACGGTCGGCCACGTCCAGGCTCACGTGGTAGCGGGTCAGCGCCTCGCCCATCGGCCGCACCGCCAGGGCCGCGTACGCGCTCTCGCTGGCCGCGCGCACCCCGGCGAGCCGGTTGCGGGACACCGCCACCACGTCGCCGAGCACGGCGCTGGCGGTCGGCGCGCCACCCGCGCCCCGGCCGTAGAACATCAGCTGCCCGGCCGCGTCCGCCTCGACGAAGACCGCGTTGAACGCGTCGCCGACGCTGGCCAGCGGGTGACTGCGCGGAATCATCGCCGGGTGGACGCGGACACTGACCGTCTCCTGACCGGCCGCGTCGACGCCCCGCGCCGCGATGCAGAGCAGCTTGATCGTGCAGCCCATCGCCTGGGCGCTGGCCATGTCCGCGGCGGTCACGTCGGTGATGCCCTCGCGGTGCACGTCGGCAGCGCCGACCCGGGTGTGGAACGCCAGCGAGGCGAGGATGGCCGCCTTCGCCGCCGCGTCGAAGCCCTCGACGTCGGCGGTCGGGTCGGCCTCCGCGTACCCCAGGGCGGTGGCCTGCTCCAGGGCCTCCGCGAACCCGGCGCCGGTCGCGTCCATCGCGGAGAGGATGAAGTTGGTGGTGCCGTTGACGATGCCGGTGACCCGGTTGATCCGATCACCGTGCAGCGACTCGCGCAGCGGGCGCAGCAGCGGGATCGCGCCGGCCACCGACGCCTCGTAGTAGAGGTCGCCACCGCCCTCGGCCGCCGCCTCGTGCAGGGCCACCCCGTCCTCGGCGAGCAGCGCCTTGTTGGCGGTGACCACGCTCTTGCCGGCACGCAGCGCCTCGACCAGCCAGCCCCGGGCCGGCTCGATGCCGCCGACCACCTCGATCACCACGTCGACGTCGTCCCGTTTGATCAGGCCGAGCGCGTCGGTGGTGAACAGGGCCTCGTCGACCGGCAGGTCACCGCGGTCGCGGCCGAGCCGGCGGACGGCGATACCGGCGATCTCCAGTGGAGCGCCGATGCGGGCGGCCAGGTCGGCCGACTGCTCGTGCAGCAGCCGGACCACCTCCTGGCCGACCGTGCCGCAGCCGAGCAGTGCCAAGCGCACAGGTGACGTCATCCCACATCCAATGCCAGCAGATCGTCTTCGGTCTCCCGCCGGACGATCAGACGCGCCTGGCCGTCACGCACCGCCACGACCGGCGGTCGGGGTACGTGGTTGTAGTTGCTGGCCATGCTCCGGCAGTAGGCGCCGGTGCCGGGCACTGCGACAAGATCTCCGGGCTGCACGTCGGCGGGCAGGAATTCATCCTTCACCACGATGTCCCCGGACTCACAGTGCTTTCCCACCACGCGGGCGAGCAACGGCTGGGCGCTCGACGCCCGGGAGGCCAGCGTCGCCGAGTAGGACGCGTCGTAGAGCGCGGTGCGGATGTTGTCGCTCATCCCGCCGTCGACGCTGACGTACGTGCGGATGCCGTCGAGGTCCTTGACCGTGCCGACCTCGTAGAGGGTGAACACGGCCGGCCCGACGATGGCCCGTCCCGGCTCGATCGACAGGTGCGGCACGGCCAGGTTCTCCGCCGCGCACTCCGAGTCGACGATCTTGCGCAGCCGCTTGGCCAGGTCCTGTGGCGTGGCCGGGTCGTCCTGCGTGGTGTACGCGATGCCGAACCCACCGCCCAGGTCCAGCTCGGGCAGCTCCACCCCGCGCGCGTCGCGGATCTGCGCCTGCAGGGCGAGCACCCGGCGGGCCGAGACCTCGAAGCCGCTGGCGTCGAAGATCTGCGAGCCGATGTGCGAGTGCAGACCGCGCAGCTCCAGCACGTCCTCGTCGAGGATCTTGAAGGCGGCGTTGGCGGCGGCGCCGCCGGCCAGCGAGAAGCCGAACTTCTGGTCTTCGTGGGCGGTGGCGATGAACTCGTGGGTGTGCGCCTCGACGCCGACCGTGACCCGGACCAGCACCCGGGGCCGCACCCCACGCTCGCGGGCCAGTTCGGTCAGCCGGTCGATCTCGGTGAACGAGTCGACGATGATCCGCCCCACCCCGGCGTCCAGCGCCCGGGACAGCTCGGCCGCCGACTTGTTGTTGCCGTGGAAGCCGATCCGCTCCGGCGGCATCCCCGCCGAGAGCGCGGTGGCCAGCTCGCCGCCCGTGCAGACGTCGAGGTGCAGCCCCTCCTCGGCGATCATCCGGACCACCGCGCGGCAGAGGAACGCCTTGCCCGCGTAGAAGACGTCCTCGGTCGGGAAGGCCGCCCGGAAGTCGCGGCAGCGCGAGCGCAGGTCGGCCTCGTCGAGGACGTACACCGGGGTGCCGAACTCGGCCGCGATGTCGCGGACGCTCAGGCCCGCGACGGCGACCGCGCCGTCCGCGCCGCGCGTCACGCTGCGCGGCCACAGCGCCGGCACGAGGGCGTTGACGTCGACCGGGGTACGCAGCCAGGCCGGCCCCTGGTTGCTGATGTCCGCGTGCAGCGCACCAGCCTCATGAGCCCTCATGTCACATCCTCTCGGGTGCGGAGACGCCGAGCAGGTGCAGGCCGTTGGCGATCACGGTGCGGGTGGCGTTGTTGAGCCAGAGCCGGGCGCGGTGCAGGTCGGTGACCTCCTCGTCGCCCATCGGCAGCACCCGGCAGTTGTCGTAGAACCGGTGGAAGGACGCCGCGACGCTCTCCTCCAGGTAGCGGGCCACCCGGTGCGGCTCGCGCAGCTCCGCCGCGGTGGCCACCACCGCCGGGAACTCGGCGAGCGCCTTGAGTAGCTCGTTCTCCTTCTCGTGGTCGAGCAGCTCGGGGCGGAACGCGTCGGCGTCACCCGGAACCAGCCCCACCTCGGCGGCGTTGCGGGCCACGCCCGCCGTCCGGGCGGCGACGTACTGCACGTAGTAGACCGGGTTGTCGCGGCTCGCCCGGGTCCACAGCTCGATGTCGATGTCGATGGGCGAGTCGCTGGAGTAGCGGGCCAGCGCGTACCGGGAGGCGTCCACGCCGATGGCGTCGACCAGGTCCTCCAGGGTGATCACGGTGCCGGCCCGCTTGCTCATCCGCATCGGGGCGCCGTCGCGCAGCAGGTTGACCAGCTGCCCGATGAGGATCTCCAGGTTGCGCTCCGGGTCGTCGCCGAAGCAGGCCGCCATCGCCTTCATCCGGCCGATGTAGCCGTGGTGGTCGGCGCCAAGCATGATCACGACCCGCTCGAAGCCGCGCTCCCGCTTGTCCAGGTAGTAGGCGCAGTCCGCGGCGAAGTACGTCCACTCGCCGTTGGACTTGCGCAGCACCCGGTCCTTGTCGTCACCGAAGTCGGTGGTGCGCAGCCAGGTCGCGCCCTCGGACTCGTAGACCCGACCCTGCTCGCGCAGCCGGGCCAGCGCGAGGTCCAGCTCGCCCCGGTCGTGCAGGTCCTTCTCGTTGAAGTAGGTGTCGAACTCCACCCCGAAGTCGCGCAGCGACGAGCGGATCTCGTCGAACATCAGCGCGACGCCCTCGACCCGGAACACCTCCTGGGCGGCGGCGTCGTCGACGCTGAGCACCTCGGGCCGGCGGGCCTGCACCTCGGCGGCGATCTCGGCGATGTACGCGCCGCCGTAGCCGTCCTCCGGCGCGGGCTCGCCCTTGGCGGCGGCGAGCAGCGAGCGGGCGAACCTGTCGATCTGGGAGCCGGCGTCGTTGAAGTAGTACTCCGTGCCCACCTCGGCGCCGGTGGCCCGCAGCAGCCGGCTCAGGGCGTCGCCGACGGCCGCCCAGCGGACCCCGCCGATGTGCACCGGGCCGGTCGGGTTGGCCGAGACGAACTCCAGGTTGATCTTCTCGCCGGCGAGCCGGTCGCTGCGGCCGTACTCCGCTCCGGCCTCGACGATCACCCGGGCGAGCTGGCCGGCGGCGGCGGCGTCCAGCCGGATGTTCAGGAAGCCCGGCCCGGCGATTTCCACCGATTTGACACCCGGTGCCCGGCCCAGCTCGTCGGCCAGGGCCGTAGCAAGCTCCCGGGGCGGGACGCCCACCTTCTTGCTCAACTGCAGAGCGAGCGTCGAGGCGTAGTCGCCGTGCTCGGAGTTGCGCGGTCGCTCCACCACCGTGCTCGCCGGCAGCGCGGCGCGGTCGAGCCCACGCTGCTCGAAGACGGCGTGGGCGGCGGCAAGGACGACCGAGGCGAGTTCTGCAGGAGTCACCCAACCATGTTATCGGGGGTAGACTCGGGCACTCGGCGGCTCCCCTGCGCGTCATCCGGCCCGCCACCTCCCCTGACCGACCGACTTGACGAGGCACGATGAGCATCAGCACCCCGGGTGGCCCTGAGCGCCGCCCGACCGTGGTCAGCACCGGCAAGAAGCCGGCCGCGGGCCGGCCGGCGTCCGGCGCCAAGGCCGGTTCCGGCAAGCCTGCGGGCTCCCCCCGGGCGGGTGGCAAGGGCCCCCGCAAGCCCGTCAGCCCGGTCAAGGTGAGTCAGGGCCGGGCCTGGGGCCCGATCGCGCTCTTCGTCGCCGTCGGCGTCCTCGCGGCCGGCATCATCGGCTACGGCGCCTGGGCGTCGTTCCAGGGCTCCAAGCCGTGGGACAAGAAGGCCAACGCCATCGACGGCATCGTCAACATCCGCAAGACCGACAAGACGAGCCTCGACTACGAGTCCCACAAGTCGGGCCCGCTGACCTACAAGTACTCGCCGCCCGTGGGCGGGGTGCACAACGCGGCCTGGCAGAACTGCATGGGTGACGTCTACGACGCCCCGATCGCCAACGAGCACGCGGTGCACAGCCTGGAGCACGGCGCGGTGTGGATCACCTACCGCCCGGACCTGCCGAAGGACCAGGTCGACAAGCTCGCCGGCAAGGTGCGTGGCGTCGAGAAGATGCTGATGAGCCCGTACGAGGGCCTGGACAAGCCGATCTCGCTCCAGGCGTGGGGCTACCAGCTCAAGGTCGACAACGCCGACGACAAGCGGATCGACGAGTTCATCAAGGACCTGCGGGTGAACGCCTCCGTCGAGGGCCCGACCGCGCTGTGCAACACGGGTATCACCGCCACCGGCACCACGCCGCGTGACCTCCAGCAGCAGCCCCCGACCCAGTAAGGACGGCGATGACAGCCCCCGCCACCACCACCGACACCGAGCACGACGACGTCGTGGCCGCCCCGGACGAGGGCGGCCCGACACCGGCGCGGCGCTACGGCGTCGCGGCGCTCGCCATCATGGTGGTGGTGGGCCTGCTGCTCGGGTACGCCGGCGGCCTGCTCACCCCTCGCCTCACCCGGCCCGGTGACTCCTCGGTCGAGGCGGGTTTCGCGCGGGACATGACGACCCACCACGCCCAGGCGGTCGAGATGAGCCTGATCGCGTACCGGTCGGCGACGCTGCCCGAGGTGCGGCAGATCGCCGTCGACATCGCCACCGGTCAGCAGGGCGAGATCGGCGCCATGCAGACCTGGCTGCGCGAGTGGCAGCTGAGCCCGACCGGGTCGCAGCCGCCGATGTCGTGGATGTCCGACGGGGCCGCGGTCAAGGACGGGCTGATGCCGGGCATGGCCACCCCGCAGCAGATGGCCTCGTTGCGCGACGCCAAGGGCATCGAGGTGGACCGGCAGTTCCTGGCCCTGATGTACAACCACCACCTGGGCGGCATCCACATGATCGACGCGGCGCTCGCGGAGACCGACAACGCCGAGGTGGTACGCGTGGCCCAGACCATGAAGGCCACCCAGCAGTCCGAGCTGAACAACCTCCGGCAGCTCCAGGCGCAGGCCAAGGGCTGACCCTCCGCACGGGCACACCGGGCCCGCGTTCCCGCCACTCATCGGCGGGACGCGGGCCCACGTCATGTCCGGCACCGGACCGCCCCGTCCTGGGCACGGCGGCCACCCGCCTCTCGACCCGCATGATCCACACCAGGTCGGCGAGGTGGCGGTATCCAGGCGTTCGGACACCGCCACATCGGCGACCTGGCGTCGGACGCGACGAGTCGAAGGCGACCGGCGCCGCGCCCGCCGGCCGTACCCGCAGCTCCCGCACCCCTGTCGACCCACACTCGCCCCTTGTGGGCGTTTTGCGTCAGACAGGCGATTACGTTGCTTAGAGAGTTTTCTCCGCACATATCGTGACCAGTTGTGATTCGTGCTCGTTGCCCAAGACGTGGGGGTTGCACTCAGAGACGCACGGCGCTCGGTCACCAGTTGGTGCCGACGCCACACCATCGGCGGTGACGGGGCGGTGGCAGCCGTCCGTCGCGGACAGCGGCAGGGCGAGCCGGGAACGCTCAGCCGCGAACAGGAACTCGAGCTGATCGACACACTCCGGGGCGTCCACCCCGACGAGTTCGGCCTGGACGAGGAGCTGTGGACGCGGCAGAGCCTCACCACGCTCATCCAGCGCCGGTTCGACCTCCCGCTGGACGCGGGAGCGGTCGGGGCGTACCTGCGGGCCTGGGGGTTGGGTCCGCGGGAACCGCGCGAGCGGGCCTGCGGGCTCTGCGTCAGCGCGGTCGAGCGCTGGGTACGCAGCGAGTACCCGGCGATCACCCGGACGGCCCAGGAGCATCTGGCCGAGGTCTACTGGATCGGCCGGGTGCGGCTGCGGGGCACGATGCCGGCGGCCGACGTGATCTCCGCCGTGTCGTCCCGGGGCCGGGTGCGCTTCATGATCACCACACCGACGGTCGACCCGCCGCTCCCCCGCGACTTCGTGCTGCGGCTCAGCGGCGAGGAGCAGCGCACGGTGCACCTGATCGTGGACGGGTCCTGGCCGCGCAACGAGTGGCCGCGCCGGCTGCCCCGACGGATCGTCCTGCACCCGCTGCCCAGTTGCGGGCGGGCGATCGCGGCCTGAGCACCGGGTGGGCCGGTCACCGACACGACCGGCTCACCCGATACCGATTCGGCGTACGCCCAGGAGGTTTGCTAGTCTTCTCCAGTCGCTGAGCCCCCGTAGCTCAGGGGATAGAGCACCGCCCTCCGGAGGCGGGGGCGCAGGTTCGAATCCTGCCGGGGGCACAAGCTTTCGCGCTCCATGTCCGCTGAGAAGCGCGGACCTGGGGCGCTTGTCATTTCTGCTCCGGGGCCGAGCCCCGGACCCCACGCCCCGGCGCCGGCTCGCGTCGAACCCCCACCGGCGACGCGCGGTGGATCAAGAACGGCGCCTGCGGGGTTCTCGCCGCCACGGCGGCCCGCCGCCGCCCAACCGACGGCCGGGTAGACAATCGGGCGACGGCGGACGGCACATGATCAGGTGCCGACGTACGCCGCCAGGTGCTCGCCGGTGAGGGTGGAGCGGGCAGCGACGAGATCGGCCGGGGTGCCCTCGAAGACGATCCGGCCGCCGTCGTGGCCGGCGCCCGGGCCGAGGTCGATGATCCAGTCGGCGTGCGCCATGACCGCCTGGTGATGCTCGACGACGATCACCGACTTGCCGGAGTCGACCAGTCGGTCCAGCAGGCCGAGCAGTTGCTCGACGTCGGCGAGGTGCAGGCCGGTGGTCGGCTCGTCCAGGACGTACACGCCGCCTTTCTCGGCCATGCGGGTGGCCAGCTTGAGCCGCTGCCGCTCGCCGCCGGACAGGGTGGTCAGCGGCTGGCCGAGGCTGAGGTAGCCGAGCCCGACGTCGACGAGCCGGTCGAGGATGGCGTGCGCGGCGGGCGTACGCGCCTCACCCGCGGAGAAGAACGCCTCGGCCTCGCGCACCGACATGGCGAGCACCTCGCTGATGTCACGGCCGCCGAACCGGTACTCCAGAACCGACGCCTGGAACCGCCTCCCCTCGCACTCCTCGCAGGTGGCGGCGACACCGGCCATCATCCCCAGGTCGGTGTAGATGACGCCGGCGCCGTTGCAGCCGGGGCAGGCCCCCTCGGAGTTGGCGCTGAACAGGGCCGGCTTCACACCGTTGGCCTTCGCGAACGCCTTGCGGATCGGGTCGAGCAGGCCCGTGTACGTCGCCGGGTTGCTCCGGCGGGAGCCGCGGATCGCGCTCTGGTCGACCGACACCACCCCGTCGCGGTCGGACACCGAGCCGTGGATCAGCGAACTCTTTCCCGAACCGGCCACACCGGTCACCACCACAAGCACGCCGAGCGGGATGTCGACGTCGACGTCGCGCAGGTTGTGGGTGTTCGCGCCCCGCACCTTCAGCACACCCGACGGCGTCCGTACGGATGTCTTCAGGCGTGCCCGGTCGTCCAGGTGCCGCCCGGTCAGCGTGTCGCTGGCGCGCAGCCCGTCGACGGTGCCCTCGAACACCACCTCGCCTCCGGCGGTGCCGGCGCCCGGCCCGAGATCGACGACGTGGTCGGCGATGGCGATCGCCTCCGGCTTGTGCTCCACCACCAGGACGGTGTTGCCCTTGTCCCGCAGGCGCAGCAGCAGGCCGTTCATCCGCGCGATGTCGTGCGGGTGCAGCCCGATCGTCGGCTCGTCGAAGACGTACGTGACGTCGGTGAGCGACGACCCGAGGTGGCGGATCATCTTGGTGCGCTGCGCCTCGCCACCGGAGAGCGTGCCCGAGGGCCGGTCGAGCGACAGGTAGCCCAACCCGATCTCCTCGAACGAGTCGAGGAGGTGTTGCAGCCCGGTGAGCAGCGGCGCCACCGACGGCTCCCTGATGCCCCGGACCCAGGCCGCCAGGTCGCTGATCTGCATCGCGCAGACGTCGGCGATGTTCTTGCCCTCGATCTTCGACGACCGGGCCTCCGCGCTGAGCCGGGTGCCGCCGCAGTCGGGGCAGGTCGTGAACGTCACCGCACGGTCCACGAAGGCGCGGATGTGCGGTTGCAGCGTGTCGATGTCCTTGGCGAGGAACGACTTCTGGATCTGCGGGATGAGGCCGACGTACGTCAGGTTGATGCCGTCGACCTTGATCTTGGTCGGCTCCCGGTGGAGCAGGTCCTGCAACTCCTTCTTGGTGTATTTGCGGATCGGCTTGTCCGGGTCGAAGTAGCCGCAGCCCCGGAAGATCCGGCCGTACCAGCCCTCCATGCTGTAGCCGGGGATCGTGATCGCGCCCTCGTTGAGCGACCTGCTGTCGTCGTACAGCGCCGACAGGTCGAAGTCGGTGACCGCGCCCATGCCCTCGCAGCGCGGACACATGCCGCCGAGACGGTTGAAGGTCGCCTTCTCGGTCTTCGTCCGGCCCGCGCCGCGCTCCACCGTGATCGCGCCGGTCGCCCGGACCGAGGGGACGTTGAAGGAGAACGCGTTCGGCGAGCCGATGTGCGGCTGCCCGAGCCGGCTGAAGAGGATGCGCAGCATCGCGTTGGCGTCGGTGGCGGTGCCGACCGTGGAGCGGGCGTTCGCGCCCATCCGCTCCTGGTCGACGATGATCGCGGTGGTCAGCCCGTCCAGCACGTCGACCTCGGGCCGGGTCAGCGTCGGCATGAAGCCCTGCACGAAGGCGCTGTAGGTCTCGTTGATCATCCGCTGCGACTCGGCCGCGATGGTGCCGAACACCAGCGAGCTCTTGCCGGAGCCGGAGACCCCGGTGAACACCGTCAGTCGGCGCTTCGGAAGCTCGACCGTGACGTCCTTGAGGTTGTTCACGCGCGCGCCCTGCACCCGGATCAGGTCGTGCCGGTCGGCGACGTGCGCCGCGGGCGGGTCCGTGGCCTTGCTCATGGTGTCTCCATCTTCTCGGGCGGGCGGGGCCCCGGGGTCACGGCCGACGCGGCTCGCCGCGCCGACCCGACCCGTGGCAGTCACGCTAGGGGTGGCGGCGTGACCTGCGCTTCTCGATTCCTGACCGGTCTGGTCACCTGCTTCGCCGTGCACGACGGCAGCCCGGCCGTCGCGAGCGCCGCCTCCCGCCGGTAGGTGCTGGGCGGCACACCGACCAGCTCGGTGAAGCGGGTGCTGAAGGTGCCGAGCGACGAGCAGCCGACCGCGAAACAGACATCGGTGACGCTCAGGTCGCCGCGGCGCAGCAGCGCCATCGCGCGCTCCACGCGCCGAGTCATGAGATAGCTGTACGGAGATTCGCCGTAGGCGAGCCGGAACTCGCGACTGAGGTGCCCGGCCGACATGTGGACGCCCCGGGCGAGCGCCTCGACGTCCAACGGCTGCGCGTACTCCCGGTCGATGCGGTCGCGGACGCGGCGCAGCCGCGCGAGATCGCTCAGGCGCTGGCTCTCGGCGGATCGGCTGGTCACCTGGAAAATCGTGCCACAGACCCCCGACGACAGGGACCGTCGAGGACCGCGCGCCTCCGATGATCGTGGTCGATCAAGGAAACGGCGCGTACCGTCAGCCGGTCTCGCGGCGTGCGCGGGCCCGGCGCTTGCCCTCGTGCATGGCCTGCACCCGCGCCACCGGGATGGTCCGGCCCTCCGCGACGAGGTCGGCGGGGAGCGACTGCGGCGCCGGCATCAGCGCGACCCACGAATCGGTCCCGGCGACCAGTGGCGGCACCGTCCGGATGGTGAAGTCCGCCGGGGTCACCTCGGTCAGGTCGGACCAGTCGACCGGGAAGGAGACCGGCATCCCGGGCCGCAGTCGCGGGCTGTACGCGGCCACGACCGTCGCCCCGCCGGCTCGGGTGGCGTCCACGAAGACCTTCCCGCCCCGGTCTTCCTTGATGTACGCCGTGGTGGCCAGCGCCGGGTCCAGCCGCTCGGCGCGGACGGCGAGCGCCCGGGTGGCGGCGGCCAACTCCTCGGCGGTGGGGTCACCCGCCACCGGGACGAAGACGTGCACGCCCTTGGCGCCGCTGGTCTTGACGGCCCCGGCGAGGCCGGCGTCGGCGAGCGCCTGGCGGACCAGCAGGGCAGCGGCGACGGCCGCGCGGAACCCGTCGCCCTCGGGCGGGTCCAGGTCGAGCACCAGGTGCGTCGGGCGGTGCAGATTCGCCACGGTGGCCAGCGTCGGGTGGTACTCGACGGCCCGCTGGTTGGCGAACCAGAGCAGGGTGCGCCGGTCGTCGCAGAGGGCATACGAGATCTCCCGGTGCGACGCCTCGGCCCAGACCGGCACCCGGCGGACCCACTCCGGGGTGTAGCGGGGCAGGTTCTTCTGCATGAACGGCGGCTGGCCGGGGCGGACCCGGATCACCGACAGCGGACGGTCCCGCAGCTGCCCGATGATCGGCTCCCGGACCGCGTCGAGGTAATCGACCAGGTCGCGTTTGGTCGCGTCGTCCCGGTCGGACAGCGGCTGGTCCAGGTTGGTCAGGGCCACGCCGTCGCGGGTCTCGTCAGCCTCACTCACCCGATCACCCTCCCGGCCCCGGCGTCGTCGGTCAACCGGACGCGGCGCTTGGACACCGAACGATTCCGCTGCCCGCCGTCGTCGACCGGCGCTTCGACGTCGGGCCGCTGGCCGGCCGGGCGGCGGGGCAGCGTGCCCAGCGCCACCAGGAACGCGGCGAGCACCAGAGCGGCGGCCACGGCATACGCGACCTGGTAGCCACCGGCCAGCGCCACCGCCTCGGCCCGACCGGCGGCCCGGAGGCCGTCGCTGCGGGCCGCGGCCAGGGTCGCCAGCGCGGCCAGGCCGACCGCCCCGCCGACCTGCTGGGTGGTGTTGGCCAACCCGGACGCCAGCCCGGCGTCGGCGTCGGTCGCGCCGACCATGGCCAGCGTGGTGACGGCCGGCAGGGTCAGACCTCCGGCCACTCCGAAGACCACCAGCGCGGGGAGTACGTCGGCGAGGTAGCGGCCGTCGGCGGGCAACCGGGCGAGCAGCAGGAAACCGATGATCGCGAGGCTCAACCCGACCAGCAGCACGCTGCGGGCGCCCCACCGGCCGATCAGCCGACCGGCCAGGCCGAGCGACACCACCGCGATCACCACCGGGGTGGGCAGGAAGGCCCAGCCGGTGGCCGCCGCGTCCAGCCCGAGCACGAGTTGCAGCTCGACGGCGAGCAGGAACTGGAAGCCGAAGTACGCGGCGACCATGAGGAACTGCACCGCGTTGGCCGCGACCAGGCCCGGCACGCGCAGCACCCGTGCCGGCAGCAGTGGAGTCGCCGCCACCCGTTGGCGTACGGCGAAGCCGCCGAGCAGCAGCGCCGCGAGCGCCGCCGCACCGAGGGTCCGCGGGCTGGTCCAGCCGTGCTCACCGGTCCCCACGATGCCCAGCACGGCGGCCATCAGGCCGGCGGTGGCCAGCAGGGCGCCGGGCACGTCGAGGCCGGCCCGCAGGCCGATGCTCCGTTCGGCGGGGAGTTGGCGGACGGCGGCGAGCAGGATCGCCGCCCCGATCGGCAGGTTCACCAGGAAGATCGAACGCCAACCGGCCAGCTCGGTGAGCACCCCGCCGGCGACCGTGCCGATCGTGGCGCCGGCCGCCCCGGTGAAGCTGAAGACGGCGATGGCGCGGGCCCGCTCGACCGACTCGGGATAGAGCCGGACGATCATCCCGAGGCTGACCGCCATGGCGAGCGCGCCGCCGACGCCCTGGCCGAACCGCGCGCCGACGAGCAGGGCCGGTCCGGTGGCCGTCGCGCAGGCCAGCGAGGCCAGGGTGAACAGCACGACGCCGGCCAGGAAGACCCGACGCCGGCCGAGCAGGTCGCCGAGGCGGCCGGCGAGCAGCAGCAGCCCGCCGAACGCCACCAGGTAGGCGTTGACCACCCAGGCCAGTCCGGCGGCGGTGAAGCCCAGGTCGCGTTGCACGGAGGGCAGGGCCACCGACACGACACTGCCGTCCAGGATGATCATCAGGCTGCCGGCGCAGAGCACGAGCAGGGCCGGCCAGCGGGCCGGGACGGTACGGTCCATCGGATGCCTCCTTGGTGCACGGTTTGTTACCGAGGTCATCGTCTGTGACCATGAGCCGGAGCGGAAGGAGGCACTGTGATGTCCCAGAGGAACAGCGATGTGTCCGCGCAGGTCGAGGCGGAGTTCACCTGCGCCGCCGGGAACGTGCCGTTCACCCCCGGGCAGGCTCGGGCGTGCACCGTCCGCGAGGTGCTGGACCGGGTCGGCGGCAAGTGGAGCATCGGCATCCTGGTGGCCGCGTCGAACGGCCCGGTGCGCTTCACCGAGCTGGAGCGGCACATCGAGGGCATCAGCCGCCGGATGCTCACCCTGACCCTGCGCAACCTGGAGCGCGACGGCCTGCTGCACCGCACGGTCTATCCGACCGTCCCGCCGAAGGTGGAGTACACGGCCACGCCGATGGCGCTGGAGCTGTACGAGTCGCTGGTGGCGCTGACCAGTTGGGCCGAACGGCACCGCCGGGCCATCGCCGAGGCGCGGACCAGGTACGACGCCGAGCGCGCCGGCTAAACCGGACCCCGGTGTGGGGAACGCCACCACGTTCTTCTGACCGATCGGTCAGGGTCTGACCGATCGGTCAGGCATGCTGGTTCACGGAGGTGGACCGGTGATGGCCAGAGCGGTGTCCGAGACGCACGGCGAGATCCTCGCCGCGGCGGCGCGACGGTTCGCGGTGACCGGCTACCGGGGCACCTCGTTGCAGGACATCGCCCGCGAGGTCGGCTGCTCCAAGGCCACCGTGCTCTACCACTTCGCCAACAAGGAAGCCCTGCTCGCCGAGCTGATGGCACCCGCGATCGGCGTGCTGCGCGACCTCGACGACCAGCTCACCGGCCGGACCGGCGCGGCCGCCCAGGAGGTCGCCGCGGCGGGCTTCGTCGACCTCGCGGTCCGGTTCCGGCGGGAGATCGCGGTGCTGCGCGGTGAATTCCCCGAGCTGCTGTGCCAGCCGGCGTTCGCGCACATCCAGGAGATCTCCGACCGGCTGCGCGACGCGTTGGCCGGGCACTCCGATCGTCCGGGCGCCCGGATCGCCGCGCTGGTGCTGCTGGCCGGCATCTCCGAGGCGTGCGCCGAGTTCGCCGACATTCCCGACGACGAACTGCGCGCCGCCCTGCTCGCCCTCGTCCGGCGGGCCGTCGAACCCGTCGACGCACCCCTGACCCATCCACCCACGACCGAGGACAAGGACTCCTGATGGCCACCCTGCTCTACCGGCTCGGCCGGGGCGCGTTTCGCCGGCGACGGCTCGTCGTCGCGCTCTGGCTCGTCGTACTCGTCGGCGCCGGTCTGGCCGCGGCGACCCTGCGCGGCCCGACGGCGAGCAACTTCACCATGCCCGGCACCGAGAGCCAGCGCGCTCTCGACCTGCTCGCCGAGCAGTTCCCGGCGGCCAGCGGCGCGACCGGCACCATCGCGGTCAAGGCACCCGGAGACGGCCAACTCGGCACCCCACAGGGCCAGGCCGTGGTGCAGGAGCTGGTCCAGCAGGCCGGGACGCTGCCCGGCGTGGTCGGCGCGGTCAACCCGCTCCAGGTCGGCGCGGTCTCGCCCGACGGCCGGTACGCGCTGGTCCAGGTCCAGTTCGCCACCGGCGCGGACGAGGTGACCGACGACCAGAAGACCGCGTACGAGCAGGTCGGCGCGGCGGCGAAGGCACAGGGTTGGCAGGTCGCCCCGGGCGGCGAGGTGCTGGGCGGGGAGCCGGAGATCGGCTCGACCGAGGCGCTCGGCGTCGTGGTCGCCGCGATCGTCCTGATCATCACCTTCGGCTCGCTGGTGGCCGCCGGGATGACCATGCTCAACGCGCTGATCGGCGTGGGCGCCGGCATGGCCGGGCTGTTCGCGCTGAGTGGCGTCGTCCAGTTGACCAGCACGGCGCCGATCCTGGCGCTGATGCTCGGCCTCGCCGTCGGCATCGACTACTCGCTGTTCATCACCTCCCGGCACCGGCAGAACCTGCTCGACGGTCTGCCCCCGGACGAGGCCGTCGGCCGGGCCGTGGGCACCGCCGGCTCCGCCGTTGTCTTCGCGGGCGCCACCGTCGTCATCGCGCTCGCCGGACTGGCCGTGGTGGACATCCCGTTCCTCACCGTGATGGGTCTCGCCGCCGCCGGCACCGTCACCGTGGCCGTGCTCGTCGCCATCACCCTCCAGCCGGCGCTGCTCGGCTTCGCCGGACGCCGGGTTCTCCCCCGCCGGCTGCGCGCCGTCCCCACCGACGAGACCGCCGCCACCGCCAGCGGACCGGCCAACGAGACGAACGCGGCCACCGAGGACCGGTCCCGGTTCGGCTTCCGCTGGGCGCGGTTCGTCACCCGGTTCCGCGTACCTGTCATCCTGGTCGGCCTGCTCGGCCTGGGGCTGCTCGCGCTGCCCACGCCGGACATGCGGTTGGCGCTGCCGGACGCCTCGACGGCGGCCGTCGGCTCGCCGGCCCGGGTGTCGAACGACCTGATCACCGAGGGCTTCGGCGCGGGCTTCACCGGTCGACTGGCGGTCGTCGTCGCCGGTGACTCGCCGCAGGCCACCTCGGCCGCCGTACCGCAGGTCACCGCGCTGCTCCAGCGCACCGAGAACGTCCTCGCGGTGGCGCCCGCCCAACTCAGCCCGGACGGCCGGACGGCGCTGCTCGGCGTGGTGCCGAAGACCGGCCCGACCGACGAGGCCACCGAGACGGTGGTGCACGACATCCGTGACTCGGTGAGCGGGATCCGCGACGCGGACGTGCTGCTCACCGGCGTCACCGCGATCGGCATCGACGTCTCCGAGAAGCTCTCCGACGCGCTGCCGGTCTACCTGCTGCTGGTGGTCGGGCTCTCGGTCCTGCTGCTGATGCTGGTGTTCCGTTCGCTGCTGGTGCCGGTCAAGGCCGCGCTGGGCTTCCTGCTCACCGTCGCCGCCACGTTCGGCATCACGGTGGCGGTGTTCCAGCAGGGGCACCTCGCCGACCTGGTGGGCCTGGACACGCCCGGTCCGCTGATCAGCTTCCTGCCGATCCTGCTCATCGGCATCCTGTTCGGGCTCGCGATGGACTACGAGGTGTTCCTGGTGTCCCGGATGCGCGAGGACTTCGTGCACGGCGAGACCGCCCGCCAGGCCACGATCAGCGGCATGGGGCACGGCGCCCGCGTGGTCACCGCCGCCGCGTTGATCATGATCTCGGTGTTCGGGGGCTTCGTCTTCCTCGATGACCCGGTGATCAAGTCGATGGGCTTCGCGCTGGCCATCGGCGTGGCCATCGACGCCTTCGTGGTCCGCATGACCATCGTCCCGGCCGTGATGTCCCTGCTCGGTGACCGCGCCTGGTGGCTGCCCCGCTGGCTCTCCCGCGCCCTGCCGAACGTCGACATCGAGGGCGAAGGGCTCCGTACCCACCTGACGACCCAGACCCCCACCCGGGTCTGATCCGTCCCGACCACGAAAGGTGCGGCGCCCGCTCGGGCGCCGCACCTTTCGGCACTGCTCACACGCCGGCCGGGTACGTCTCCATCTCGCCGGGCACGGCGGGGACCGCCAGCGGGTGCAGGGCAGTCGTCTCGTCGCACCAGATGAAGGCGTCGTAGCGTTCGCCCAGCCGGGTCGGCACGTAGTTGCCCCAGGACTCGAAGGACGGGTCGTAGACCACCCCGATCGCCCGGTGATCCACGGGTTCGGTGACCCAGCCCGGCTGGTCGTCGCCGCCGAAGACGAGCACCGCCCGCTCCGGCATCAGCTCGTGCAACCGCCGCTCCACCGAACCCTCCCGCGCCGGCGGCACCACCATCGCCTCGGCGGGCGAACCCCACCGGGGAGCGGCGATCACCGTGCCCCGGTAGGTGCCGAACCCGACCAACGCCACCGCGTCGTCGCCGTGCCGCTCGCGGGCCAACTGACCAATGTTGACCATGCCGTCCGCGGCCATGTCGGTGGCCCGCGCGTCGCCCACGTGCGTGTTGTGCGCCCAGACGATCCCGCGGGCGTCCGGGCCGTAGCGTTGCAGCAGCCGGTCCAGGGTGTCCTGCATGTGGGTGTCACGGATGTTCCACGAGTCCGGGCCGCCGGCCACCATCGCCCGGTAGTAACGCTCCGCGCCGGCCACCACCTCCGCGTTCTGCCAGGCCGAGAAGCGGTCCGGGCCGTCCGACATGGCCTGTTCCCGGGTACGCGCCAGCAGCCGGACGACCTCCTCCTCGCAGCGGGCCGAGACGAAGCGGCTGGCCGCGCCGTACTCCTCGACCCGCTTGCCGTACGGCTCGAAGCACCGGTACGCGTCCTGCGCCGCCTCCAACGAGGTCGGGTCCTCCTCCCCCAGGTAGTCGAAGATCGCCTGCATCGACTCCCAGAGGCTGTAGACGTCGAGCCCGTGGAAGCCCGCCCGCCCGTCCTCCGGCCGCTCCAGGTTCCACGCTCGCAGCCAGCGGCAGAAGCGCGCCACCTCGGCGTTCGCCCACATCCAGGTCGGCCACCGCTCGAAGCCCTCCAGCGCCAACTGTGGATCGTGGGCCCCGCCCGGCGCGGCGGTGACCGAGCGGTGCACCCGGTCGCAGTCCGGCCAGTCGCCCTCCACGGCCACGAACGAGAAGCCGCACTCCGCGATCAGCCGACGGGTGAGCTGCTCGCGCAGCCGGTAGTAGTCGTAGCTGCCGTGGGTGGACTCGCCGATCATCACCACCCGGGCGTCCCGGACGCGCTCCAGCAACGGGTCGAAGTCGCTCGGCGCGCCGAGCCGCTGAACCAGCATGGCAGCGGCTACCCGGCGGTCGCGCCGGCAAACCGTCGGCGCGTCGCCCACCGACACGCCGTGCGCGTGTACGGGGGCGGCGAGCGGGTAGCCGACCGGCATGACCGTCACCGGCGTGCAGTTGCAGGAGTACCTGGCCGGGCTCGACTACCCGGTCTCCCGCGAGGACCTCGTCCGTTGGGGGCAGGAGAACGGGGCCAGCACGGCCCTGTTGCAGATGTTGCAGGCGTTGCCGGCCGAACAGTTCGAGTCCCCGGCCGAGCTGAGCGAGGCGCTGATCACCCTCGCCTGACCGGCCGGTCACCGCGCGTGCAGCAGCCGGAACAGCACCAGCCACTGCTCCGGCCAGACGTACCCCACGGGGGTGTCCGACGCGATCCGCGTCGCGCGCAGGGCGGCCGCGACCCGAGCCGGCGGGTGGTGCCGGCGCAGGGTCGCGGCGAGCGAGCCCCCGACGCCCTCGAAACCCCACCCCACGAGCCTTCGGTACGCCGGCAGAGCCGCCACCGGCAGCAGCGGCTCCGGCCGCCGTTCGATGCGCAGGATCCCGGCGTCGACCGCCGGCACCGGCCGGAACGCGGTACGCGGCACCCGCCCCGCCAGCCGCCACCCGAACTCCGGCCAGGTCGAGACGGTGAGCCGGGTCCACCGGCCGTAGTCGCCACTGCGCCGGCGGGCGTACTCCAGTTGGGTGAGCAGGGTCGCGGACCGCAACCGGGGCGCGGCCAGGCACCACCGCACCACGGCGGAGGTCAGCGACCACGGGATGTTGCCGACCACCGCGAACGGCTCCGGTGGCGGCTCGGCGGCCAGGAAGTCCGCCTGCCGGTGCTCCACGTTGGACAGCTCCGCGCGGACGGCGGCCAACGCGCGGCGGGCGGCCGGGTCCACCTCGTACGCCGTCAGCCGCCCACACCGGGCCGCGAGCGGACGGGTGAGCTGCCCCCGGCCCGCGCCGACCTCCAGCAGGAGCCCGGCCGGATCGGGGTCGGCGGCGCGGATGACCCGCTGGACGGCCGCACGGTCGACGAGAAAGTTCTGGCTGAGTACGCGACGGGACCGGTCGCGTTCGGTTGATCGAAACGGGCGAGGCGCCACGGGTCGTCGTCCTGTCTGTCGCCGCTCGGCGACGGGCTGGACAGGCAGCCGGAATTGCCGGACCTGTCCGAGTGGATCGGGACTCGGACGGCCCTGGACGATGCGCGGGTACGCGATGACGAGGCGACAGCCTCGTGCCGTGGCGAAGGATCAGCGGCGGCGGGGCGACAGCCCCAGCGCACCGCGAAGTGGACCGATCAGCGGCAGGTCACGTCCCAGCCCGTCAGGGCCGGACGCCGGACGCGCGGACGGGACACCAGCAGGGCACCCCAGGCGGCCGACGTACCGACCCCCTCGATCAGGGCATGCGTGAACATGCCCACCACCCTACCGACCCCCACCCCAACCCCCCACCCATTTCCCCCCGCCCCCGCCCCGCCGGCTCCCCGCCGACTTGCCGCGGTCTCCCCGCCGGCTTGCCGCGGTGATCAAGAGGTTTGGGTCACGCGGCACGGCGTGTCGTGACGCAAACCTCTTGATCACGAGGGTGTGGGGTGGGTGGGGTTACTGGAGGGGGATGGTGCGGGATTCGGCGCGGGCGGTTTCGGCGGCGGCGAGGATCGTGACGACCTCGCGGCCGAAGCGGACGTCGCAGCGGTGGTCGCGGGTGCCGGTGCGCACCTGCTCGACGAGCTGGTCGATCGCGACACCGAACGCCGTGGCAGCGTCGTTCTCGCCGACCGGGACGGTCTCGATCCCGTTCTCGCCGTAGAACACGAACTCCCGGGCCATCGCCTCACGCGGGGCATCCAGGGACAGCGAGGCGCTGCTGGTGGCGCCGCCCTCGTGGGTGAGCAGCAGGTGCACCATCCCGCTCGGCCCGTCCATCGCCGCCACCTGGGTCACCCGCCCCAGCACCGGCAGGAGGATGGAGAGCGCGTGCGGGGCGATGTCCCAGAGCGCGCCGTGCTCGCGACGCCACAGGGAGCCGCCGTACGGGCTGCCCTCCTGGAAGATCGACGCGAAGGCGGTGGTGCGGCCGTGCTGCCAGCCTCCGGCGGCGGCGGTCGCGGCGAGGAACGCGGTGACGTTGGGCTGGAACCGCTGGGTGAAGAACACGACCGAGGCGACCCCGGACGCCTCGGCGGCGGCGACCACCCGGTCGGCGTCCTCGACGGAGAGCGCCAGTGGCTTGTCCAGCAGCAGGTGACGGCCGGCGGTGGCGGCACGGACCGCGATGTCGGCCTGAATGTCCGGCGGCAGCGCGACAGCGATCGCTTCGCACTGTTCGATCAGCGCGTCGACCTCGGCGTAGGCGGGCACCCCGTACCGCTCGGCCAGCGCGGACGCCCGCTCGGGGTTACGCCCCCACACGCCGACCAGTTCCGCGTCCGGGTGTGCGTGCAGCGCCTTACCGTGCGTCTCGATCGCCCAGTGACCGGTGCCGAACAAGCCGAACCGCAGCACGTGTACCTCCGCTGTTTCCCCCGCACCGTGACGACGCCACGGACGTGATCCACGCTAGTCGCCCCACCCGGCTCACCGGCGGCGGGTCGCCAACCACAGCAGCCCAACGCCCCTGTGACCAACGAACGACGCGCCCCAAGGCGGTCGGTCACGGGCCGCCGACCGCGGACGGCGCCCCATTCGTGGGGCAGCTCTACAGGGGCCGCGTGCACCTCGGTCGGCGACTCGCCGCGGGCGCGGCGGCCAGGCAGCGTGACCCGGGTACTACGACGGTTAGTAGGCTGTGCCGGTGACCGAGGCAACGACCAGGTTTGGCCGATGACGAGCGCGGCCGCCGACTCGCCGGTGGACGGGCTCCTCGCGACGGCGTCGATCGTGCTGTCGCTGCTCGTCGCCGTATGGGCGCTGGTCGCGGCGGTACGCCACCGGCCACCGGACCGGGTGCAGTTCACCGGTCTGGCCGTACTGGAGGTGACGCTGCTCGCGTTGGGAGTGCTGGCCCTGGTCGCGGTCGGTGGCGGCGACCGGCCGGGCGAGCCCGGCGCGTTCTACGGCTACCTGGCCACGCTGGTCTGCCTGCCGCCGCTGGCCTGGGTGCTGGCCCGGATGGAGCCGACCCGCTGGGGGTCGGCGATCGTCTGCGCGGTCTGCCTGGTCGCGCCGGTCGTGGTGGTCCGGTTGCAGCAGACCTGGGAGGTCCTCGGTGGTTGAGACACGACCGGCCCGACGCGCCACGAACGCCGGTCCAGGCCGGTTGCTGATCGCGGTCTACCTGCTCTTCGCCATCGCGGCGACCAGCCGGGCGGGTCTGCAGATCGCCACCAAGTTCGACGAGGCGCCGGTGGCGTACCTGCTCTCCGCCCTGGCCGCGCTCATCTACATCGTGGCCGCGGTGGGTCTGGCCCGGGCCGGGCACACCGGCCGACGGGTGGCGCTGGCCTGCTGCTCGGCGGAGTTGGTCGGGGTCGTCGCCGTCGGCATCCTCAGCGTGGTCGACAAGGACCTGTTCCCCGACGAGACGGTGTGGTCGCAGTTCGGCAGCGGGTACGGCTACATCCCGCTGGTGCTGCCGGTGCTCGGCCTGTTCTGGCTCTGGCGCACCCGCCGCGACCCGGCCTGACCGGCCGGGCCGCGTGACGAGGGCGCGCGGGTCAGGCCCGGGGGCCGCCGGCGACGTAGATGACCTGGCCGGAGACGAAGCCGGCCCCCTCACTGGTCAGGAACGAGATGGTGTGCGCGACGTCCTCCGGGCGCCCCGGGCGGCGGACCGGGATCTCGGCGGCGGCGTGCTTCTGAAGGTCCTCGAAGTCGACCTTCATCCGGGCGGCGGTGGCCGCGGTCATGTCGGTGACGATGAAGCCCGGCGCGACCGCGTTGACGGTCACCCCGAACGGCCCCAGCTCGATGGCGAGCGTCTTGGTGAAGCCCTGTAGGCCCGCCTTGGCGGCGGCGTAGTTCGCCTGGCCCCGGTTGCCCAGGGCGGACGTGCTGGAGAGGTTGACGATCCGCCCCCACTTGCGGTCCACCATGTGCTTCTGGGTGGCCTGGCTGAACAGGAACGCACCGCGCAGGTGCACACCCATGACCGTGTCCCAGTCGGCGTTGGTCATCTTGAACAGCAGGTTGTCGCGGAGCACACCGGCGTTGTTGACCAGCACGGTGGGCGCGCCCAACTCGGCGGCGACCCGTTCGACGGCGGCCTCGACCTGGTCCCGGTCGGACACGTCGGCGCCCACGCCGAGCGCACGGCCGCCCGCGCCGACGATGGCGTCCACCGTCTCCTTGGTGGCGGCCTCGTCGATGTCGACCACGGCGACGGCCATCCCGTCGGCGGCCAACCGCCGGGCGGTGGCCGCGCCGATACCGCGCGCGGCTCCGGTGACGATGGCGACGCGGGGCTCCTCCGACATGATTACCTCCCGGTAACGTGGGGTCGATCGGAGGAGCTTAACGTCAGAACCCCCGACCCCGGCATAGGCGAATCCACCGGTATCCGTGCCCGGAGACCTTCACCGCGCCGAGCTTGCCCAACTCGCCGTAGCCACGGTCGGCGAGCACGTCGATCGGCAGGTCGGCCTCCGGTTCGAGGCTGCTCAGGTCCACCTCGACGTCTTCGGTGCCCAGGTTGTGCACGAAGACCATCGTCCCGGTCGGCCCGTCCGCCCGGTGCGCCAGCACCCCGGCCGGCATCGCCACGTCGATGTGGGTGGTCGAGCCGGAACCGATCTCCGGGGCCTCCCGCAGCGTACGGATCATGCGCTCGAACCAGGCGAGCAGCGACTTCGAGTCGCTGCGCTGGGCGGTGACGTTGACGTTCTGGTAGCCGAACTCACCCTTGTCGATGACCGGGCGGACCAGCTTCTCCGGGTCCGCGGTGGAGAAGCCGGCGTTCGGCTGGTACGACCACTGCATCGGGGTACGGATCGCCTCCCGGCCGGGCAGCGACAGGTCCTCGCCCATCCCGATCTCCTCGCCGTAGCGCAGCACCGGCGTGCCGCGCATCGAGAACTGCAGGGCGTACGCCAGCTCGATGCGCCGCCGGTCGTTGCCGAGCATCGGGGCGAGCCGGCGACGGATGCCCCGGTCGTAGATGCGCATGTTCTCGTCCGGGCCGAACTGCTCGTACACCTGGTTGCGCTGTTCGGTCGTCAACCGGGACAGGTCGATCTCGTCGTGGTTGCGCAGGAAGGTGGCCCACTGCCCACCGACGGGCAGCTTCGGGGTGTCGCGCAACGCCTCGATCAGCGACTCCGGGTCCTGCCGGGCCAGGGCGAGCATGAGTCGGCCGTTGAGCATGAAGTCGAAGAGCATGTGGATGCGGTTGCCGGAGCCGCTGGTGTCGCCGAAGAACGTCGGCAGTTGGTCGGGTTCGACGTTCGCCTCGGCCAGCAGGACGGCGTCGCCGCGCCGCCACTGCACGTGCTGGCGCATCTCGGTGAGGAACTCGAAGTCCTTCGGCGAGTTCGGGTTGCCCGGCTCGGTCAGCTCGATGATGAACGGCACGGCGTCCATCCGGAAACCGGAGACGCCGAGCTGGAGCCAGAACGACATGATCTTCTTGACCTCGGCCCGGACCTGCGGGTTGGCGAAGTTGAGGTCCGGCTGGAACTTGTAGAACCGGTGGTAGAACCACGCCTTGGCGGTCCGGTCGTAGCTCCAGGTCTCCTTCTGTTCGCCGGGGAAGACCATGCCCTGGTGCCGGTCGTCCGGCTCGGTGTCGGACCAGACGAACCAGTCGCGGTACGGCGAATCCGGCGACGAGCGGGCGGACTGGAACCACGGGTGCTCGTCGGAGGTGTGGTTGACCACCAGGTCGATGATCACGCGGATGCCCCGGTTCTGCGCCTGGTGCAGCAGCTCGGCGAAGTCACCGAGGGTGCCGAAGCGCGGGTCCACGTTGTAGAAGTCGGTGACGTCGTAGCCGTCGTCGCGGTTGGGCGACGGGTGGATCGGATGCAGCCACAGGCAGGTCACGCCGAGCCGGGCCAGATAGTCCAGCCTTCCGATCAGCCCACGGATGTCACCGACCCCGTCGCCGTCCGAGTCGGCGTACGTGTCGATGTCGAGGCAGTAGACGACGGCTTCGGAATACCAACGGTCACCCATGCCGGAGGAACATCTCCGGTCGATCACCACGGCAAACCCGGTCGGCCAACCCGGTCGGCGGGGCCGGGCGCGGTTGGTTACCGTGCCGGTCATGGAGATCGACCTCGTACCGCCGAGCGAACCGCTGGACTGGGCCCGGGGCGCCTGGCTGCACCCGCCGGTCCGCGCCGAGGAGGGCCCGGCCGGCGAGCTGGTCGTCGAGGCCGGGGCGGAGACGGACTTCTGGCGGCGGACCAGCTACGGCTTTGTCCACGACAACGGCCCCGCCCTGCTGGCGCCGCTGCCGGTCGGCGCCGCCATGGAGGTGAGCTTCATCCTCGACTTCTCGGCGCAGTTCGACCAGGCCGGTGTGCTGGTCCGGGTCGACGAGGGGACGTGGGTCAAGGCGGGCGTCGAGGTCAGCGACGGCGAGTCCCAGCTCGGCGCGGTGGCGACCCGGGAGTTCTCCGACTGGTCGGTGTCCCCGGTCCCGGGGTGGACCGGCCAGGAGGTGACCGTACGGGTCAGCCGGGCCGGCGACGCGCTGACCGTACGGGCCCGGGTCGCGGATGCGGCCTGGCGACTGGTCCGCCTCGCTCCGTTGGACCCGGCGGCCGAAGCGATGGCCGGCCCGTTCTGCTGCGCGCCGACGCGCGCCGGCCTCACCGTGGTGTTCACCGGCTGGCGGCAGGGCCCGGCCGACACCGCGCTGCACCCGGAGGGCTGACCCGGCCGGCGTGGCAGGGCTCACGCGCAGGTGTGTGCCGCCGGTCGCTGGGTATGACCTTCCGATCCCCGGTAGCCGGATCGGAAGGACGACCAATGGCGTACGCCCAGACTGGTGACCCGTCCGAGTTCACCGGCCTGACCGGGTGGGTGGCCTCGGTGATCGAGGCGACGGGCCCGGTCGGCGTGGCGCTGCTGGTCGCGTTGGAGAGCATCGTCCCGCCGATCCCGAGCGAGATCGTGCTGGCCATGGCCGGTTTCCTGGCCCACGAGGGTCGGTTCAACGTCGTGCTCGTGGTGCTGGCCGCGACGGTCGGCTCGCTCGTCGGCGCGCTGGTGCTCTACTGGCTCGGCGCGGCACTGGGCGAGGAGCGGCTCAAGCGCTGGCTGGACCGCATCCCGCTGGTGGACCGCGACGACTTGGAGAAGGCCGACCGCTGGTTCGAGCGGCACGGTCGGTGGGCGGTGCTGATCGGCCGGGTGGTGCCTGTGGTCCGCAGCCTGGTCTCCGTCCCGGCCGGGGCCAACCGGATGCCACTTGGCGAGTTCGTCCTGCTGACCACGATCGGCAGCGGGGTGTGGAACGCGCTCATCGTCGGCGCCGGCTACGCGCTCGGCAGCCGCTGGCAGGACGTCGGGCGGTACAGCGACTGGTTCAATTACGCGATCATCGCGGTCTTCGCCGTCATGCTGGTCAGCTGGGTGATCCGTAAGGTCCGCCGGCGCCGGGAGCGCGACGACCGGCGGTCGGTGACCGCCGGTCGCTGATCCGCGTCGCGCTCAGTTGAACTGCGCGCTGATCGACGTGAACTCCCACGTGTTCTGCGCGATGCCGGAGCAGTTGGAGACGACTCCCCCGCCCGGGCACGGCCGGTCCCGGTTGACCGACCAGAATGTGAACCGGCTCAGCCCGCGCGCCTTCGCCCAGTCCCGGATCTGGGTCCAGGTGGCCGGCGAGGTCAGCTCCTGCTGGTCGGAGAGCCCGTTCATCCCGGAGATGCCCATGTGGGCGTACGCCGTCGCGTCGGACCAGCCGAAGGCCGTCTTCAGCGTGTTCTTCAGCCCCTCGGCCGCGTTGACAGTGCTCTGGTACATGTTGGCTCCGCCGCCGAAGTCAAACGGCATGATGGTGAAGGTGTCGATGTTGGCGCCCAGCGCGGCGGCCTGGTTGATCAGGCGGGTGCCGTAGTACGACGGGCCGGTGGTCGACGTGCCGAACGTGATGATCGTCTTCAGGCCCGGGTTGTTCTGCTTGACGATCTTCAGCGCGCCGAGGATCCGGTCCTGTACGACCTCGTTCTCGAACTCGTCGCTGTTCTCGATGTCGATGTCGATCGCCTTGAGCCCGAACGCGTTGATCACCTGCTGGTACGCGCCGGCCAGGGCGCTGGCCGAGGAGCAGTTCGGGCCGAGCTTGTTGCCGCTCCAGCCGCCGATGGACGGGATCACGTCGCCGCCGGCCGCCCGGATGGCCGCGATGGTGCTGGCGTGCGCGCCGCCGGTGAGCGGGCCGCCGCCGTCCCAGGCCGGGGTGCAGCCGCCACCGGAGAGCACGAACGCGATGGTGAACCACTTCACGCCGGTCGCCGACATGACGGTCGCCGGGGCGGGCGGATCACCCCAGCCCGGGTAGAGGTAGGGCGCGACGGCCATCGAACCGCCGCCACCGGTGCAGCCGGTGGTGCTCGCGGCGACCGCCGCCGACCGCGCCGACTCCCCCGCCGAGTTGTACGCGGCGACCGTGTAGCTGTGCGCCGAGCAGGCGGCCAGGCCGGAGACGGTCGTCGAGGTGCCGGTGACGGTGGCGCGCACCGTCGAGCCCTCGTACACCCGGTAGCCGGTCACCGTGCCACCGACCGCGTTCCAGGCCAGCGAGACCGCCGAGGCGGTGGCGCCGGTGACCCGCAGGCCGCCGGGCGTGCCGGGGGCTCCCGGTGGGGTGGTGGGGCCGCCCGAGCAGGACGCGCCGTTGACCGTGCAGTTGGTGGGGTCACCGGTGCCGGCGACGATGAAGCCGAACGACGTGCTCGCGCCGGCGGCCAACGCGCCGTTCCAGGACTGGTTGCGGGCGGTCACGTGCTGACCCGAGCTGGTCACCAGGGCGTCCCAGGCCGACCCGACCGTGCTGCCGGCCGGCAGGTCGAACTGCACGTCCCAGGAGGTGATCGCCGTGGACGTGTTGTTGGTGACGGTGAACTTCGCCTCGTACCCGCTGCTCCAACTGCTGGTGCGGGCGAAGGCGGCGGTGGCGGCCGACGCGGCCGGCGGTGCCACGACGGTGGCCGCCACCAGTGCGGCGGCCAGCGCGACGGCGAACGTCGCCACGCGGGGGGATCGGAGTTTCACGGTGGCCTCCAGGGACCGGTGTGGTGGGGGATGTCGCCCGTCGTCGAGCGGCGCTCGGTCGTGCGGGCGGGTGGTGCCGATGCCCTGCGCGGCCGGGTGGTGTGCGGGCCGCGCAGGGCGTGGGGGGGGGGCCCGGCCGGGGGGGGGGGGCCCCCCCGCCGGGGGGGGGGGGGGGGGGGGCCCCGGCCCGCCCCCCCCCCCCCGGGGGGGGAGAACCCCGGAAACCGACCCCCGAAACCACCCCCC
>NZ_JBIAKN010000010.1:141490-194784 GCF_042872475.1 Micromonospora sp. NPDC005252
CCCGGCGGGGGGGGCGGGGGGGGGGGGGGGGGGGGGGGCGCGGCCGGGGGGGGGGGGGGGGGGGGGGGCCCGCGGGGGGCCCCCCCCCCCCCCGGGCCGGGCGCCCCCGCCGCTCAGGGCAGGGTGTCCAGGTGCGGGGCCACCGTGCGGGCGAAACCGTTGCCGTTGCTGACGTCCCAGTTCACCGACCAGGTCATCGCTCCCCGGATGCCGGGGTAGGTGCGCGGCGGCCGGAAGCTGCCGCAGTTGGTGCCCCGGGCCAGACAGTCCAGCGCGGCGTTGACCACGCTGGGCGCGACGATGCCGCCACCGGCCGCGCCCGGTCCGGCGGGCAGGCCGAGACCGACCTGGTCGGGGCGCAACCCGGCCTCCAGTTGGATGCAGGCCAGCGCGACGATGAAGTTCACAGTGCCCTGGGCGTACGCGGCGTTCTGGTCGCAGCCGAGCATCGCCCCGGAGTTGTAGAACTGGGTGTTGACGACTGTGAGGATGTCCTTGATGTCGAGCGCCAGCTTGAAGTAGCCGCCGGCCGGGTTCTGCATGTCGATGGTCTGCGGCGCCATCGCGATGATCAGACCCGACCCGACCTTGGCCCGCAGCGCGCGCAGCGCCTGCGCCATGTACGTCGGGTTGAGCCCGTTCTCCAGGTCGATGTCGATCCCGTCGAAGCCGTAGCGGGCGATCAGCGCGGCGGCCGTGTCGGCGAAGACGGTGGCCGAGGCGGCGTCGTTGACCGTGACCCGCCCGGCCTCGCCGCCGACGGAGAGGATGACCCGTTGGCCGCGGCTGTGCAGGGTACGCACATCGGCGGTGAAGTCCGCGTCGGTGTACCCGCCCAGCGCGGCGGCGAGCCCGGGGTCGATGCCGAAGGTGAGCGCGCCGGGCGTCGTGGTCGCCTCGGCGAAGGCGACGGCGACCAGGTCGTACTCGATGGGGACGTCGCGCAGCCGCAGCTCGACGGCGGGGTTGTCGAAGTTGTGCCAGTAGCCGGTGAGCAGGTGCTTCGGCAGCCCGCCGGTGGGCGGTGGGGTCGTCGGGGGTGCGGTGGTCGGGGGTGCGGTGGTCGGCGGCGGGGTGGTCGGCGGCGCCGTGGTCGGCGGAGGCGTGGTCGGTGGGGTGCCGCCGCCGCAGGGCGCCCCGTTCAGCTGGCAGCCGCTCGGCGAGCCGGAGCCGCTGGCCAGGAAGCCGAAGGAGACCGAGGCGCCCGGGGCGATGGTGCCGTTCCAGGACCGGTTGGTGAAGGTGTGCCGCTGCCCGGCGGAGGTGAGCAGAGCGTCCCAGTAGCTGCCCAGGGTGGTGCCGGCCGGCAGGTCGAAGGCGAGGCTCCACCCATTGATGGTCGAGCCTCCGCCGTTGGTGATGGTGTACTTCCCCTCCCAGCCGGAGCCCCACTCGGCGGTCTTGACGAAGCTGGCGGTGGCGCCGGCCGCGAGCGCGGGCAGCGCGACCCAGACCGCGCCGAGCGTCGCGGCGAGCGCGGTGACCAGGGACAGGACAAGGGATCTGGCAGGCTTCATGCGGCCCTCCGCGCCCGACTGGGCATCCATGGACGTCAACGTTGCCGCTAATTATTAAGACAGTTAACTGTTTCTGTCCAGGGGTGCCGGGCAACGGGAGGGCCCCGGCGGTCACCAGGGCCCTCCCCGGCCGTCAGCGGTGGGAGTTGTCGGCGGGCGACGGGGCGGCCTGGGGACGGCGCAGCACCGCCTGCTCCAGCGCCGACCAGGCGGTCGTCGTCACCAGATAGATCACTGCCGCGAGCGGCAGCACCAGCGCCACCAGCACGGTCGTGAACGGCAGCAGGGGCAGCAGCCGGCCGAGCGTGGCGGCGCCCGGCCCCTCGGTGGGCGTACCGGCCACCGTGCCGACCGCCGCCGACGCCCGGCGTGCCCGCCGCGACGACCACCAGGCCAGCACCAGCAGCGCGACAAGCAGGACGACGAAGAGCGGCCCGGCCGCCCCGGCCAACCCGTCGCTCACGTGATGGCCCAACGGCACCCCGGCCAGCCGTTCGTCCAGCAGCCCCGTGCCGCCCTCGTCGGTGGCGAACAGCCGGTACAGCACCAGCAGGAACGGCGCCTGGAGCAGCAACGGCAGGCAGCCGGCGACCGGGTTCGCGCCGGCCGAGCGGTACAGCGCGAACACCTCGCGCTGGAGGGTCGCCGGGTCCTCGGCGTACCGCTGCTGGAGATCGCGCACCCGGGGAGCGAGCGCCGCGCGGCGCCGTTCCCCGCGGACCTGCGCGACGGTCAGCGGTGCGATGAGCAACCGGACGGCGATGGTGAGCAGCACGATGGCGACGACTGTCGCCGTGCCATCGGCCAACGGTTCGAGCAGATCGGTGAGCCAGGACAACGCGGTGCCGGCGGCGCCGACGACGTCGTGCAGTGGTGCGAAAGCGAGCATGGGAAACCCCTCGGTCCGATTCCGGTGGGTCCTCCCCCGGCGGTGGCCGCCGGCGCGAAGGACCGGTGACGGTGGGATCGGCCGCGCGGCGGTGTGGCGCTACGCGGCGAAGGGGCGTCCGGGTGCGCGGGGGCGAGGTCGTCCGGCGGCGTCCGGGTCGATCTGGCGGGGAACCCGGCGACCTCGGGCGCGGGCGCGTAGCCCGGCCCAGCGTCGTGCGACGCCCGTTGCCCCCGCGTGGGCGGGCACGTGCGCGGCGAGCAGCGCGGCGAACAGGACCAGGGCGGTCAGGGCGGCCCCCGCCAGCAGGTCGGCCGGGCGGTCCGCCAGCATGGTGAGCTGGGCGAACGCGGACATCCACGCGACCCAGAGGAAGCCCAGCGGCACCGGCACGGGGCTCAGCATAGGACCGGCTGTCACGCCGCCCGGCCGAATCGAGATCGCCCCGACCGGCTGATCCGCGCGGCACCACGCGCCAGTTGTGGCCGACACGCGCGGGCAGCGCGCCGTCCCACGTTTCCGGGCGTTGCCACTGTGGGTAACCAAGCGGCCGACCGACGCGGACGGACCCGCGAGAGGCAGAAACGGACGGTGGTGTCGCGATGACGGGCCAGCTGGCGGAGGCACCCGGCGGGACGACCGCGGGGACCGATGTGCTCACCGTGGGTGTCGAGGAGGAGTTTCTGCTCGTCGACCCGCACACCGGAGCCGCGGTGCCCGCAGTGGACCTGGTGCTGGAGCAGGTGCCGGCGGAACTGCGCGGTCAGGTGGAGCGCGAGTTCCAGACCAGCCAGATCGAGATCGGCAGTCCACCCGGCCTTGAGCTGTCCTCGATCCGGCACTCCCTCGGCGTACTGCGTAAGGCCCTCGCCGACGCGGCCGAGCGGGCCGGCGTACGACTGCTGGCCATCGGCACCGGCCCGGTGGACGGCCCGGTGCCGCCGGTGGTCGACAAGCCCCGCTTCGACCGGATGATCGAACGTTTCCGGCTGCTCGTTCCCGGCCCCGGCAACAACGGCATGCACGTGCACGTGGGCGTCCCCGATCCGGAGACCGGCGTGCAGGTGCTCAACCACGTCCGGCCGTGGCTGCCGATGCTGCACGCCATCACCACCAACTCGCCGTTCGCCGGCGGCGAGGACACCGGCTACGCGAGCTGGCGCTCGGTGGAGTGGGAGCGCTGGCCGTCGGTGGCGCCGACGCCCTGGTTGGAGTCGCACGAGCACTACCAGCGGCTGATCCGTCAGTTGATCTCCAGCGGGGTGATGCTCGACGAGGGGATGCTCTACTGGTACGCCCGGCTGTCGGCGAAGTACCCGACCGTGGAGCTGCGGATCGGCGACGTCTGCCCGACGGTGGACGATGCGGTGCTGGTCGCCGCGCTGGTCCGGGCACTCGTGGCCACCGCCATGGCCGACGTCGAGGCCGGCCGGCCGGCCCTGCGCACGGACCACCACCTGCTGGTCGGCGCGCACTGGAGGGCCGCCCACGACGGCCTGGAGGGCGACGGCGTCGACGTCACCACCGGCGAGCTGCGCCCGGCCTGGGAGCTGCTGGACCGGTTCGTGGAGCGGGTGCGGCCGGCGTTGGAGCAGCACGGCGACTGGGCGGAGGTGTCCGACCTGTTGGGCGGGCTGCGCCGCCACGGCACCGGCGCGGCCCGGCAGCGTGCCGTGTACGCCCGTACCGGACGGCTCGTCGACGTGGTGCAGGACGTGGCGCGACAGACCCGCGGCTGAACACGCCCGTGACAGGATGATCCCGTGGCGCAACGACTGATCGTCATCGGCGGGGATGCCGCCGGCATGTCGGCGGCATCCCAGGCGCGACGCCGCCGCGGTCGTGACGACCTGGAGATCGTGGTCTTCGAGCGCGGTCACTTCACCTCCTACTCGTCGTGCGGCATCCCGTACTGGATCAGCGGGGTGGTGTCCGGCCCGGAGGAGCTGATCACGCGGACGCCGGAGACGTTCCGCACGCAGTTCGCCATGGACGTGCGGATGCGGCACGAGGTGACGGCCATCGACCTCGAACGGCGCGAGGTGGTCGCCCGGGACCTGGAGGGCGGCGGCGAGGTCCGCGAGCGCTTCGACGACCTGGTGTACGCCGCGGGCGCGGTGCCGGTGCAGCCACCGTGGGCGGACACCGACGCGGGCGGCGTGTTCGGGATGCAGACCCTCGACGACGGCGCGGCCCTGCGCGCCTGGCTGGACGCCGAGCCGCAGCCGCGCCGGGCCGTGGTGATCGGTGGCGGGTACATCGGCGTCGAGATGGCCGAGGCGCTGATCGAGCGCGGCCTCGCGGTGACCCTGATCGAGGCGAGCGAACAGCCCATGGCGACGGTCGACGGCGACATGGCCGAACTGGTCGCCGAGGCCATGCGCGGCCTCGGCGTCACGATCCGCACCAGCCTGCGGGTGACCGGCCTGGAGCAGCGGGACGGCCGGGTGTCCGCCGTGGTCACGGCCGAGGGGCCGATGCCGACCGACGTGGTCGTCCTGGGTCTGGGCGTACGCGCGAACACCGCGCTCGCCACGGCTGCCGGCTTTCCGATCGGGCCGACGGGTGGCATCCGGGTGGACCGCCGGATGCGGGTGCCGGGGCTGCCCGGGGTCTGGGCCGCGGGCGACGCCGTCGAGACGCTGCACCGGGTCAGCGGAATGCCGGTGCACGTGCCGCTGGGCACGCACGCCAACAAGCAGGGCCGGGCGGCCGGCATCAACATCGGCGGCGGGTACGCGACCTTCCCGGGCGTGATCGGCACGGCGGTGACCAAGGTCTGCGACCTGGAGGTGGGTCGCACGGGCCTGCGCGAGTCCGAGGCCGAGGCGGCCGGCTTCGAGTTCGTCTCGGTGGTCGCCGAGTCGACCAACCGGGCCGGCTACTACCCCGGCGCGCGGATGATGACCGTCAAGCTGATCGCCGAGCGACCCAGCGGCCGGCTGCTCGGCGCGCAGATCGTCGGCTGGTCCGAGGCGGCCAAACGGATCGACACGTTGGCCGTGGCACTGTGGAACGGCATGACGGTGGATGACATGACCGCGCTCGACCTCGGCTACGCTCCGCCGTACGCGCCGGTCTGGGATCCGGTGCTGATCGCCGCCCGAAAGGCGGTCGACGCGCTCGCCGCTCTCGACCGCTGACCCGCGCCCGCCGTGGAGGACCACCCCGTGACCCAGACTCCGACCAGGTCGGCCGCCCGCCGACGCCCGACCATGGTCGATGTCGCCCGGCACGCCGGGGTCAGCCTGAAGACGGTCTCCCGGGTGGTCAACGACGAGCCGGTGGGGCAGGAGCTGCTCGGCCGTGTGCTGGCCGCCATCGCCGAGCTGGGTTTCCGGCGCAACGACATCGCGCGCAACCTGCGCTCGCGGCAGCTCAACGCCACCGTCGGGCTGCTGATCGAGGAGATCGCCAACCCGTTCTACGCCACCATCGCGAGCGTCGCCGCCGAGATCGCCGCCGCGCACGGCACCATGTTGATCACCGCTTCCTCGGAGGAGGACCCGGAGCGGGAACGCGCCGTCCTCCAGGACTTCACCCAGCGTCGGGTCGACGGGCTGCTGGTGGTGCCGGCCGGTCCCGACCACTCGTTCCTGCGCCGCGAGGTCGAGCTGGGCATGCCGGTGGTCTTCCTGGACCGGCCGCCGCAGGGACTGGTCGCGGACGCCGTGCTGCTGGACAACCGAGGTGGCGGCCGGGCCGGGGTCGGCGCACTGCTCGACGAGGGGCACCGGCGGGTGGGTCTCCTGCTCGGCGCGCCGAGCGTCCCCACCATGCGTGAGCGGCTGGTCGGCGCGCGGGCCGCGCTGGCGGCGGCCGGAGTCGAGCCGGACGACTCGCTGGTCCGCGACCGCCTGATCGCTCCCGAGGACGCCGGCCGGGCGGTCGCCGCGCTGCTCGACCTTCCCGACCCGCCCACCGCGTTCTTCTGCGGCAACAACCGGCTCACCGTCGGCGCCCTCGCCGAGCTGCACCGCCGGGGCAGCGACGCGGCGTTGGTCGGCTTCGACGACTTCGAGCTGGCCCACCTGATGCCCCGGCCGTTGACGGTCGTCGGGTACGACACGCGGGAGCTGGCCCGCGTGGCGACGGAGCGCCTGTTCGAACGCATAGCCGGCGACGACTCCCCGCCGTCGACGACGGTCCTCCCCACCCGCCTCCTACACCGAGGCCTCTCCTAACCAACCCACCCCCGAGGCGATCATGGACTTGTGGTGCCTCGCGTATGCCGCGAAGTGGTGGTAAACGCCCACCACAAGTCCATGATCGCCCCGGGCAGGGCAGCGGGTCAGGTTGCCGTGGTCAGGAGGGCTTCGACTTCTGCTCGGGTCGGAGGGCTGGCACCTCGGCGGGCGCAGGTCAGCGCGGCCACCGTGGCCGCCTGGCTTAGCACCGTCGTCCACTGCGACTCGGTCACCGCGGCGAGCCGGTCGGCCGGCCGGTCACCGAGCGCGTCGATGTCGGCCAGCGCGGCCAGCAGGCCACCGGTGAACGAGTCGCCGGCGCCGACGGTGTCGACCACTGTGGTGCGTACCGCCGGTTGTTCGTGCAGTGAACCGTTCGGGGCGAGCAACCACGCGCCCTCGCCGCCCCGGGTGACCACCGCACAGGACACCCCGGCCTCGCGCCATTCGGCAAGCACGTCGCTTACCGAGCGGTCCGGGTAGAGCCAGGTCAGATCCTCGTCGCTGGCCTTGACCAGGTGCGCGAGGCGGATCTGGCGGCGTGTCCTCTCCTGCTCCGCGGCCCGGTCCGTGACGATGCTCGGGCGGAGGTTGAGGTCGATCGAGATGGTCAGCCCGTCACGGTCGCGTTCGCGGGAGAGCAGGCCCTCCAGCACCTGCGCGCCGGGCGCGAGCGCCAGCGCCAGCGACCCGGTGTGCAGGGCCGTCGCCGACGAGCCGGCCAGGTCGGGCAGCTCCTGCGGGGTCCACTGCCAGTCCGCCGCGCCGTCGAGTCGGAACTCGTAGCTGGCCTGCCCGGTGGTGTTCAGGGTGGCGACCGCCACCGAGGTGGGCTCCTCGGCGCGGACCGCCCACCGCAGGTCCACCCGGTTGGCCGCCAGGTACTCGGCGATCTGCCGGCCGTACTCGTCGGGGCCGATCCGGGCCAGCAGCCGCACCGGCTCGTCGAGCCGCGCCAGGGTGACCGCCACGTTCGCCGGGGACCCACCCGGCACCGCCCGCTGCCCCTCGGCGGTGACCACCAGGTCGATGAGGGCCTCGCCCGCCACCACGATCATGCGGTCACCGGGCCGGGGGCGAGCGGGCCGGGACCACCGAGCGCGCCGGCCGAGCGGGACAGCAGCACCGCCTGGTACGCGTGGTAGACGTCCGGCCGGCCGTGCCAGACCGTGTCGGCGGGCAGGTTCCGCTCGTCCAGCTCGTGCCGCCAGCCGGTGCCGTCGATCAGGTAGCGGCGCGCGTACGCCCAGAAGACCCGGTACCAGTCGGCGTAGACCGCGTCCCCGGTGCGGCGGTGCAGGGTGATCGCCGCGCCGATGGCCTCGGCCAGCACCCAGTGCATCCGGGAGCGCACCACCGGCCGGTCGTCCCAGTCGATCGTGTAGACGAAGCCGTCGGCGCCGTCGACCGCCCAGCCGCGCCGCACGGCGGCCGCGAAGAGGGTACGGGCGTCGGCGAGCAGCCAGCCCGGCGGCTGCGGCAGGACCGCCTCCAGCTCCAGCAGCAGCCGGGCCCACTCCAGCCAGTGACCCATCGTCGAGCCGTACGGCCGGAACGGGTCGGCGGGCTGGTCCCGGTTGTAGTCGAGCAGGGGCGTCCAGTCGGCCGTGAAGTGCTCGGGCAGCCGCCAGTCGTGCCGGGCGGCCTCGGTGTGCACCAGGTGGGTGGCGATCCGCAGGGCCCGGTCGGTCCAGCTCGCGTCGCCGGTGGCGGCGGCAGCGGCGAGGAACGCCTCGACCATGTGCATGCTGCTGTTGGCGCCGCGGTAGTCCTCGGTGACCGTCCAGTCCCGGTTCCACGATTCGCGGACCGCGCCCGCGTCGTCGTCCCAGAACCGGTCCCGCACCACGGCGAGCACGTCGGCGAGCAGGCGGTCCGCGCCGGGTCGTCCGGCCCGGGCGGCGCTGGACGCGGCGAGCAGCACGAACGCGTGGTCGTAGCCGGCCTTGCGCTCGTCGGTCGGCGTGCCCTGCTGGTCCACGGCCCCGAACCAGCCGCCGTACCGGTCGTCGCGCAGCAGCGTGCTGAGCGCGGCGACGCCGTGGTCGACGAGGGCGGCGGCATCCGGGTCGCCGTTGCGGTGGGCGAGCGCGGCCACGTGGGTCATCCGGCAGGTGATCCACGTGTAGAGGGGTTCGCCACGGTCCGGGGTGCGGTCGTCGGTGAGCCACCAGAACCCGCCCTCGGGGCGGACCGCGCGGCGGGCCGTGTCGAGCAGCGTGTGGGTCTGGTCGGCGAGGAACCCGTCCAGGTCGGGCAGGTCGGGCGACCCGGCCGGGGCAGGGGTCGTTGCGGCGTCGGAGCGGGGCACGTCGGTCATCTCAGCTGGTCACCGTCGAGGAGCGAAGGGGCATACGGCAAGGATCGGCGGACGAACCGGGTCCGCGCCGGAAAACCCGCTTACGGTACGCCGGGAGCCGGCCGTCCGACCGTGGTGCGACACGGAGGGAATCAAGAGGGCCATTATTCCCTTTTGTCCGTTGACATCGTTGTCACTCATCAACCCTGCTCCGGCAGCCGGGCCACTGTCAACTTCCGGTGCGCTGCGACTAGTAGTAGTTGTCGATCGGCTGACGCGCCTCGTCGAACAGCGCCGGCCCCTCGTAGCGGACCGGAGGCAGCGCCGGGGTGGCCGGCTTGACCTCCTCGAACTGCTCGCCGGACAGGGCGTACACCACCCGACCGAGGCCGGACCGGTCGATCGCTGTCGCGCACATCGGGCAGGGCTGGCAGCTGGTGAACATGGTGGTGCCGGCGGCCACCTCGGGCGAGAGTTCCCGAGCGGCCCAACGGGCCAGCTTCAGTTCCGGATGAGCCGTGATGTCCGCGTCCGAGACCACGGTGTTGTGATCCTCGATCAGAACGGTGCCGTCGGCGTCGACAAGCAACGAGCCGAACGGCCGTTCGCCGGAGGCCCCCGCCTGGTTGGCGAGTTCGACGGCGCGGCGGAGAAAGGTCTCGTCCTCGGGTGTCATCGGTCCTCCTGAGATGAGTGGTACGCGGCCACGGCCGCAAGGGTCCGCCAGGCACGTTCGGGCTCGGGATCGGTGCCCGGGGCGAAGTTCGGTACGGTCACGCCAATCCGCACGGGTCCCACGCTAGCCACAGTGGACCCGGCACGCGAACACGGTGGTCGCACGGTGGATGCCACGGGAGGCTGGATGGATCTGCCGAAGGGACTGGGCTGGATACGGGGGTCAGCGGTCGGCCGGGCCTGGCTGGCCACACTTCCGACGCTGCTGGCGCAGTGCGCCGAGCGGTGGTCGCTGCGACTCGGCCCGCCCTTCCGGTACGCGTACGCCTCCCTGGCGCTCCCCGCCGACCTGCCCGACGGCACGGCGGCGGTGCTCAAGCTCCAGTTCCCGACCGGGGACAGCCAGCACGAGGCCCACGCGCTGGCCCACTGGGACGGCGACGGCGCGGTCCGGCTGCTCGCGCACGACCCGCAACGGCACGCCCTGCTGGTGGAACGCTGCCAACCCGGCACGCCGCTGTACGAGCTGCCGCTGGACCGGGCACTGGACGCGGCGATCCACGTGCTGCCCCGACTCTGGCGGCCGGCCGGTACGCCGTTCACCCCGCTCACCGAGGAGGCCGCCGGCTGGCTCGACCGGATTCCCCGGAGTTGGGAACGGACCGGCCGGCCGTACGAGCGGCGGCTGCTCGACGCGGCGTGCGCCCTGCTCGTCGACCTGGCGTCGAGCCAGGGCGAGCAGGTGCTCGTCAACCAGGACCTGCACGCCGGCAACATGCTCGCCGCCGAGCGGGAGCCCTGGCTGGTCATCGACCCGAAGCCGCTGAGCGGCGAGCGGGAGTTCTCGGTCGTGCCGCTCGTGCGCGGTCAGGAGCTGGGCCACTCGCCGGCCGCCGTCCGGCACCGGCTGCACCGGCTCAGCACCGACCTCGGGCTGGACGCCGAGCGGGTCCGGGGTTGGACGATCGGCCACACGATGGCCTGGAGCATCGACGGCGAGGTCGTCTTTCCGCACCAGATCGAGGTGGTCCGCTGGCTGCTCGACGGGGACTGACGCCCGGCCGGCGGCCACGCTGGCCCCGCATCCCGCGATCAAGCGCGGGCGGCGGCCGGTCAGCCGGCCTGGCAGGTGCGGCACCAGTAGAGGTTGCGGCCGGCCAGTTCCCCGCGACTGACCTCGGTGCCGCAGATGTGGCAGGGCGCGCCGGGGCGGCGGTAGACGTACACCTCGCCGCCGTGGCGGTCGACCCGCGGCGGGCGGCCCATCGCCTCCGGCAGGTGCGCGTCGCGCACGGTGTCGATCCGCCCGTGCCGGAGGGCGAGGCGCATCAGCTCGACCAGGTCGACCCAGAGCGCGTCCCAGCCGGCGCGGGTCAGGTTGCGGCCGGGCATCGTCGGCGACAACCCGGCCCGGAACAGCGCCTCGGTCACGAAGATCAGCCCGGTGCCGGCCACCACCGACTGGTCCAGCAGCAGCGCCGCGAGGGGCGTCGGGCTGCGGGAGATCCGGGCGTACGCCCGCTCGGGGTCGGCGTCGGCGCGCAGCGGATCCGGCCCGAGGCGCTCGCGCAGGGCGGTGACCTCGGGCGGGGTGAACAGCTCGCAGGCGGTCGGCCCGCGCAGGTCGAGCCAGTGCCGGTCGCTGGCCAGCCGCAGTCGTACCTGGCCGACGGGCTCGGGCGGCTCCCCCGGCCCGTCGGTGAACTTCCCGTACAGGCCGAGGTGCACGTGCAGGGTCAGCTCGCCGGCGTAGTGATGCAGGAGATGCTTGCCGTACGCCTCGGTGCTCTCCAGGACCGTGCCGGACAGCCGGGCCGCGCCCTCGGCGAAGCGGCCCTGCGGGCTGGCGGCGTGCAGCTTGTCGCCGGCGAACAGCTCGGCGTGCCGGGCCGCCAAGCGATGAATCGTGTGTCCCTCTGGCACGGGACCCAAGGATAGTCAGCGGCAGCCGGCCGGACCGAATGAGCAGTGCGGTCACGTCAGCCCAGGCGCTGCTCCTTGACGTCGGCCACGAACGACGCCCAGGCGCGCGGAGGGAAGACCAGGGCGGCCCCGGCCGGGGCCTTGCTGTCGCGTACGGCAACGACGCCGGGGAGGTTGTCGGCCACCTCGACGCAGTCACCGCCGCTCCCGCCGCTGCGGGTGCTCTTGCGCCAGGTGGCACCGGCCAGGTCAGTCATGATGCTCCTCGATGATCGAAGTGATCATTTTCTCTGATTCTGCCTCAGTCGACGCCAGCGTCTCCAGATCAGACCAGACATGTTCGAAGGCGGCCACCTCGGCTGGCTTGTCGAGATAGAGCGCTCCGGTGATGTTCTCCAGGTAGACGGTGGTCGGCTCGGTCGACGCCCTCCCGAACGCCTGCGGGAAGCCCAGCAGGACGAACGTGCCGGTCTCGCTGGCCAGCGGCGGACCGGCGGCGAGCGGCAGCACCCGCAGGCTGACGTTCGGCAGCAGTGCCGCGTCGAGCAGGTGGCGCAACTGCCCCACCATCGCCCGCCGGTCGGGGATCGTGCGCCGCAGCACCGCTTCGCTCAGGACGACCCGCAGGACAGGCGCGGTGGGCAGCCGGCGGACGAGGATGCCCTGCCGTTGCAACCGGACCTCGACCAGCTTCTCCCGATCCTGGGCGCTCATGGTCGGGTTCTTGCGGCGGAAAAGCTCGCTTGCGTATTCGCGGGTTTGCAGGAGGCCGGGGATCAGCTCGGAGTCGTATCGGCGAATCAGACTCGCCGACGATTCCAGGCCGACGTACAGCGAGAACCACGACGGGACGACATCGCCGTAGGAATGCCACCACCCTTTGGCACGAGTCTCTTTCGCGAGCGCGGCGACGATCTCCCGCATATCTTCCGGCACCCGGTAGAGAGCGCACATCGCTCGGGCGTCCACCACGCGCACCGGGACCAGCCCCTTCTCGATGCGCCACACCTTCTGCCGCGAGCAGTCCAGCGCCGCGGCCGCGGCGTCCAGCGTCACCGAGGCGTCCTCGCGGAGCTGGGTGAGCAGCCGGCCGAGCTGTCGCCGAGGGACCGTGGACCCGCCTGTTTCATCCGTCATGCAACATCACCGCACCCTTCCTGCAACACCGATTGTTTCGCCCCGCACACATTTCTTTTCCATTCCTCGTGCGTCAATACGGCTTGAGAGTAGGACGGGGTGGAGTTGTTGCACAAGGGGGCCAGCGTGGAACAGGCTGTCACGTATCGGGGCCTCGAAAAGAACGCCGGGAATGGCGTCGGCAACAATTCGGCGGGAAGGATGCCGCGGTGCGCGTGTCGTACAACCAATACCTCTTGGTCACCGCGCTGACCCTCGCCCGTCGGCATCGCCCGGTCTGGAGCTGGACGCGCTGGCGCAGGGTGTGCCGCTGCGGCGCGGAGCTGCCCTGCCGGGCCCGCCACCGCATCCCGATCAACCGTGGGCACTGGCCGACGTGACCGAGCTCAGGCCCGGCGACCTCCTGCTGATCGGGGCGGCCTGCTCGGTGCAGTTCTCCGGCGACCGCGAGCTGCGGCTGCGACTGGTGAGCGTGGACGCGCGCCCCACGTACCACGGGTGGGTCTGGCTGACCGGCTACGTGCTGGACGCCAAGGGCCTGGCCGTCGACAAGCGGGAGCTGTACGTGCAGCGGGCCGGGCTGCGGGTGCTGAGCGCCGCCCCGGTGCCGGGCAGGGCGGTCCGCGCGTGATGGGCGTACCCGGAATTGGTGTCAGGAAACGCCCAACGGGGTAGTTGAGGGCGGTACCGCGTGGGTGCCACCCGTTTCGTCGGCCACCACGCATTCATCAGGAGGTGTGTAGTGGTCAGGATTCCTTCGCTGTCCCGCCGGTCCGAGCCGGCGCCGACGCGGGACGAGAACCTCGACGGGCGCGTCGACGGCAACGACACCCCGGTCGCCGACCGGGACAGCAGCACTGCGGTCACCGACACCGGCCGGTCCGACGACGTCACCGGCCGACCGGTGGCAACCGACCGGGACACCGACCAGACGACGTACCGCAGCACGACGGCGACCGGCGACCAGGCCGGCGAGGCCGAGCGGCGTGCCGCGGAGCGCGCGGCCGTGGCCCGGGCCGCCACCGCACGCCCGGTGGAGGGCGACTCCCGGCCCGACGCGGTCCGGTCGGACGGCCCGACCCGGGCGAGCAGCGCCGCGGCGACCGCCCCGACCATCGAGCGTGCCACCGACCTCGACCGCGACCGCACGACCCGACGCCCCGAGAGCGACACGGACCTCGACCGGACGACCCCGCGACCCGACCCGACGGACCGCGTCGCGACCGACCGCCCGGTCGACCCCACCCCCGGCCACACCGAGCCGGAGCCGCCGGTGACGCGCGGCCCGAAGCCCCGGGCCAGCCTGCTCGCCACCCTCGGCCTGATCGTCTCCGTCGCCGGTGCGCTGTTCGTGCTGACCGGCACCCTGGCCGGGTACGGCATCGGGCTCGGCGCGTTCGGCGCGGTGCTCTCGGTGCTCGGCCTGATGGCCACCCGCCGCAGGCACGTCGCCGGCAAGACCGACGCCCTGTTCGGTGTGCTCATCGGCCTCGCGGCGGTGGTGATCGGCGTGCTGGCGATGACCGGTCAGTTCGACTGGCCGACCACCGACGGCGACTGGGTGCAGCGCTTCCGCGAGTGGCTTGACTCACAGTTTGTCGACCGTTTCTAGCGGGCACTTTTCGGCTCGCCGGTGATGCACCGGCGCGGCCGGCGGTTCGCCGGCAGCCCGCAGGTGGTTCACCGATCGGGCAACACCCTTTCAGGGGCGGCGATTCGCCGCCCCTGAAGTGTGTCCGGGGTCCGCACAGGCCGTCTCCAAGAGGGGCCAGCGCGCGCACCCGCGCCTCCCTCCGCTCCCTCTCTTGAGCCCCTCTCCGCCTCCCTCTTCCTCTTCCTCCTCTTCCTTCTCGCTCCTGCCTTCCGGCTCACCTTCCTCCTCCTTTCGTCCTTTGCTCTGCTTCACCCCAGGCAACACGTTGCGTCCGATTACCGGACGGCAGGTGTTGCCTCCGCTGAAGCAGAGCAAAGGATGCGCCCACTGCCCCCGCAGCCGGCCCGCACGTTGACCCGCAGACGGACGGTGTCACGCACACGGACGGTGTCGTCGCACAGGCCACGTCGGGTGACGCGGAGCACCAGCCAGCCCTGACCGGCCTATCTACGCAACGAATCGCGGCCGCGCAGGCCTCACACGCAACGGATCTGCGGTCTGCGCAAGTTCTGGTGGTGGATCCTGCCGGTCGCGCCGCATACCGTTGAGCAACGGCGCCAGCCCGTGGGCCACGGTGGCCGGGCGCGCCCGACCCCTGGGAGCAGGACAATGACGATGGACGCCACCAGCCAGCGCCTGTTGATGTGCCGGCCGACGTACTTCGCCGTCGACTACGCGATCAACCCGTGGATGGACCCGAGCGCTCCGGTCGACGCCGCGCTGGCCGTCCGACAGTGGGAGCAGCTGCGCCAGACGTACCTTGACCTGGGCCACACCGTCGAGGAGATCACTCCGGTGCCCGGCCTGCCCGACATGGTCTTCGCCGCCAACGGCGGCACCGTGATCGACGGCAAGGCGATGGCCGTGCAGTTCCGCGACCCGCAGCGCGCCGACGAGGCGCCGGCCTACCGGGCCTGGTTCGAGGCCGCCGGCTTCGAGATGTACGACCCGAAGCACGTCAACGAGGGCGAGGGCGACGTCCTGCTGGCCGGTGACCACCTGCTCGCCGGCACCGGCTTCCGCACGGCGCACGCCTCGCACGCCCAGTTGCAGGAGGTCTTCGGCTACCCGGTGATCACCATGCAGCTCGTCGACCCGCGCTTCTACCACCTGGACACCGCGCTGACCGTGCTCGACGAGCGGACCGTGGCGTACCTGCCGGAGGCGTTCTCCCCCGGCAGCCAGGCCGTGCTGCGCCGGCTCTTCCCCGACGCGGTGCACGCCACCATGGCCGACGCCGAGGTGCTGGGCCTGAACGCGGTCAGCGACGGACGGCACGTCGTGCTGCCCGCGCAGGCCACCGACCTGGCCGCCAAGCTGCGCGACCGGGGCTACGAGACCATCGGTGTCGACCTGTCCGAGCTGCTCAAGGCCGGCGGCGGACCGAAGTGCTGCACGCTGCGACTCCGTCAGGGAAAGGCAAGCAAGTGATCGTGGATGACATCCTGCGTACGCCGGGAGCGGTCCGGGACGCCGAGCGCTGGACGGCGCACAACTACCACCCGCTGCCGGTGGTCATCTCGTCCGCCGAGGGCGCCTGGCTCACCGACGTGGACGGCCGCCGCTACCTGGACTGCCTGGCCGGCTACTCGGCGCTGAACTTCGGCCACCGGCACCCGCAGCTCATCGCCGCCGCGCACGCGCAACTGGATCGGCTGACGCTGACCAGCCGCGCGTTCATCCACGACCAGTTCGCCGACTTCTGCCGGGAACTGGCCGAGCTGTGCGGCAAGGACCTCGTGCTGCCGATGAACACCGGCGCGGAGGCGGTGGAGACCGGGATCAAGGTGGCCCGCAAGTGGGGCTACCAGGTCAAGGGCGTCACCCCGGGCCAGGCCAACATCGTGGTCGCCGAGGGCAACTTCCACGGCCGGACGACCACCATCGTGAGCTTCTCCACCGACGAGGACGCCCGCGCCGACTTCGGGCCGTACACCCCGGGCTTCACTGTCGTGCCGTACGGCGACCTGGAGGCGCTGACCGCCGCGATCGACGAGAACACCGTGGCCGTGCTGCTGGAGCCGATCCAGGGCGAGCAGGGCGTGGTGGTGCCGCCGGAGGGCTACCTGCCGGGCGTACGACAGGTCTGCACCGAGCGGAACGTGCTCTTCATCGCCGACGAGATCCAGTCGGGTCTGGGGCGTACCGGTCGGACGTTCGCCTGTGACCACGAGGGCGTCGTGCCGGACATGTACCTGCTCGGCAAGGCGCTCGGCGGCGGCATCGTGCCCGTCTCCGCGGTGGCCGCGAACGCCGACGTGCTCGGCGTGCTCAAGCCCGGCCAGCACGGCTCCACCTTCGGCGGCAACCCCCTCGCGTGCGCGGTGGCGATCGAGGTCGTCCGGCTGCTGGCCACCGGCGAGTTCCAGCGCCGCTCGGCCGAGCTGGGCGAGCGGCTCCGGGCCGGCCTGGAAGGGCTGGTCGGCAAGGGCCTCGTCGAGGTACGCGTACGCGGCCTGTGGGCCGGTCTGGACATCGACCCGGCCCTGATGAGCGGCCGGGAGGCCTGCGAGCGGCTCGCCCAGCGCGGCATCCTCGCCAAGGACACCCACGGCTCCACCATCCGGCTCGCCCCACCCCTGGTGATCACCGAGGAAGAGATCGACCTCGCGGTGGCGCAGCTCGCGGAGGTACTGACCGCCTGACCCTCGCGTTGATCATGAAGTTATTGCCCGACGCCGCGGCGTGTCGTGGCAATAACTTAATGATCAACCGGGGTGGGGCAGCGCTGGACAAAAGGCGGGCGTCGGGGTTCCCGACGCCCGCCTTTTGTGTTAGGGGCGGGGTAGGCGCATGGCCATCGTGGGGGCCTCGGCCATCACCGACGTGGGGGTGAACGGGGCGCCCGTTGGCAACTCCTCGGCACGGCCGATCTGCACGCCGGGGTACAGCTCGATCATGTCGTTCTCGCCCAGCACCCGGGACTGCTGCGGGGCCAGGGGGATCCGGTCCGCCTCGTTCATCGACCCGGCCGGCCGGATGCCGGAGCCGTTGGTGCTGACGTCGGTCACGATGACCTCACCGACCCGCAGCTCGAAACGGACGTGACCCCGGCTGATCCACCGCCGGGCCTCGTCGTTGAGCCACTGCCCGAGCATGATCCCGCCCTCCTGCTCGGGTGCCCGGCCGGCCACCACCGGCTGCTCCTCGCTCAGTACGAACCGCCGTCGCACCAGGCCACCCACGCGCACGGCCAACACCTCCGTACGCGGACGCGGGCCGCCGTCGCCGAGCCGCGCGCCGTGTCGCGGGCAGGTCGGCACGCCGTTGCGCAGCGAGGGCGGCGGCTGCGCGGCCGGGCTGCGGTCCGCTCCGCCGGCCAGGTCGGCGAACGCGCCACCCCCGGCGCCACCACCGCCGAACAGCGCGCAGCCCGACTCGGGGCAGCGCCACTGCCGGGCCAGCAGCTTCGCCCCGGTCGGCGAACGCTTGCCGGCCACCGGTGCGTGCCCGCCGCCGACGTGCGCGATGAACACCGGCCCACCGGCGCCCGGCACCGGGGCGACCACCCGGCCGGGCTGCTCGACCAGCCACGGGAACCGCCCGCGCAGCCCGTCGAAGCGCACCCGGGTGAGCACCGGAAGGCCGAGCAGGTCGGCGACCTCCAGCATCCGGTCCCCCGGGTTGTCGAGCACCTCGACGAGCCCGTCGTCGGCCCAGCGGCGAACCACCATCCGCTCGTTCGAGGTCAGGTCGGCGTCGGAGAGCAGCGCCCGGTGCACCACGGCGTACACCTGGACGCTGTCCTCCTCCAGCTCGCGGGAGAGCGCGTCGATGACCATGCCGAGGCGCAGCAGGCTCGCCGGCCGGCCACCGTCGATGTCCTGGTAGCGGATGATCTCGGCCAGGTCGAGCACCGCGCGGGCCAGCGACGGGTCGGTGCAGACCCGCCCCTCGATGGCGTCCAGAACCTTGCTGATCTCGAATCTCATGCCGCACTCCGGACGATGTCGTCAATCCGCCGGGCCAGCTCGATGTCCCGGTGGGTTACCCCGCCGGCCGAGTGCGTGACACAGCGGAAGGTCAGGGTCCGCCATCGGATGTCGATGTCGGGATGGTGGTCGAGCTCCTCGGCCACCGCCGCCACCCGGTCCACGACCGCGATGGCGTCCGGGAAACTGCCGAGCTGGACGGTGCGGCCGATGCCGGTCGGGTCACCCGACCAGTCGGCCAACCCGCCCAGCTCTTTCCGCACCGCGTCCGCGGTGAGCAGGTCTGCCATGACCAGACCCTACCGGTGGCGCGTCCAGCGAGCCGTAAGCGCCACCGCCAGTTGACGCACGCAGACGCCGGCGGGGCGGCATCACCCGATGCCGCCCCGCCTGTCGATCTCACGTCAGCCGCTCTGTTCAGCCGCGCAGCGGCCGGCCCACCTCGTGCAGGTGGCCGAGCGCCTGCCGGTACGACTCGATCAGCCCGGTCTCCGCGTACGGGATGCCCTGCTCGACGCAGTAGGCGCGGACGATCGGCTGCGCCCGGCGCAGGTTCGCCCGGGGCATGTTCGGGAACAGGTGGTGCTCGATCTGGTAGTTGAGCCCGCCCAGCGCGGTGTCGACCAGCCGGCTGCCCCGCACGTTGCGTGAGGTCAGCACCTGCTTGCGCAGGAAGTCCAGCTCGTCCTCGGCGGTCGGCATCGGCATGCCCTTGTGGTTCGGCGCGAACGCGCAGCCCATGTAGAGGCCCCACAGCCCCTGGTGCACGGCGGCGAAGAGCAGCGCCTTGCCCGGCGACATGACCGCCAGCAGCAGCGCCACGTAGCCGGCGGTGTGCGCGAGGAGGAGCCCCGCCTCGACCGCGCGGTGCCGCATCGGGGTCGCGTACCGGCCACTCTGCTCGCGGCCGATGATCGCCCGGATGCTCGCCACGTGCAGGCTCAGACCCTCAAGGAAGAGCAGCGGGAAGAAGAGGTACGCCTGCCGGCTGGCCATCCAGCGGTGTGCGCCCCGGGTCTCCAGCGCCTGTTCGGGAGTCCACGCCAGGGCGCCCGCGCCGACGTCCGGGTCCTCGTCCTCGTGGTTCGGGTTGGCGTGGTGCCGGTTGTGCTTGTCGACCCACCAGCCGTAGCTGATCCCCACCGCCGCGTTGCCGGCGACCAGCCCGACGACCTGGCTGGGACCGCGTCGACGGAACATCTGGCGGTGCCCGGCGTCGTGACCGAGGAACGCGACCTGGGTGGTGGCCACCGCCATCACGGCCGCGAGCGCCACCTGCCACCAGGAGTCGCCGACCAGGAACACGGCGACCCAACCGGCCACGAAGGCGCCGAGGGTGAGCACGAGGCGGGCAACGTAAGAGGCAGGTCGCCGCTCCAGCAGGCCGGCCTGACTGATCCGTCGGGACAACTGTGCGTAATCACTACCCCGCCGTCGTACCGGCGGTTCCGCCACCGCTCCGAGCGCCATTGGTGCTCCTGTTCCGCTTGCGCCCGAACCAGGATGGTTCGGGGTCAATGTCAGTCTCCCCGCATCGGTTGCGGTGAGTAACCCTGACAACCCCCGGATGGGGGGTAGGGCGGGCCCTACCCCCGGCCTTGCGTTCAGCCCAGCCGGGCCACTGCGGCGCGCAGTCGGGCCAGGTCACGACGCCGCCGCTCGTAGCTGGCGGCCAGCCCGATCAGCGCCAGCCCGCCGGCGCCCAGGTAGATCCACCGGGGCAGCAGGTCCCAGCCACGGGCGATCTCGTGCAGCGCCAGGACGGCCAGCACCGCACCGCCGAGCAACACCGGGGCCTGCCAGCGGCGGCTGGCGCCGGCCAGCACCGCGCCCAGCGCCGCCGCGCCGAGCAGCAACCGTCGCCACGGCTGCGGATCCGGCCCGGCCATTACCGACACCAGGCTCGGCAGCAGCGCCGCGACCAGCCCCGGGCCGAGCGCCGGCCAACTCGTCAGCCCCGGCCGGGTACGCAACGCCAGCAGGCCCGCGCCGAGGGCGAGCCCCGCGGCCGGCAGGGTGTACGCCTCCAGCACGGTCACCCCGCCGGCGGCGAGCAGCACCCACGCACCGAGCAACTCGCTGCCCGCGGCGATGGCGGCGAACCGCCACCGTCGACCGGCCGGCTCCCCCCGGCGCAGCAGCCGCAGCGCGACGGCCGCACCCCACAGCACGCAGACGGTCGCGAGCTGCTGCGCCACCTCGACGGTGAGCGCCGCAGCCACCCCCGCCACCGCCTGCGCGGCGGCATCCAGCACGCGCCCGACCGGTGCCCGCCGCCGGCTGGACGTGGCCGCGGCGGCGAGGACCAGCACGGCCACCCCCAGCAGCGGGTACGCCGCCGCCCGCAACCCCAGCCCGTTGGCGAGCGGAGCTGTCACCGCCAGCGCGCACGCCGCTCCCACGGCGGCGACGCTTCCGACGACGCGCACCTCGACCATCCGCGCTCCGACGGCGACGACCACCGCCGTCACCAGAAGCGTGCCCTCGGCCGCGAGCGTGCCGGACCTGGTGGCCAGGAGCACCGCCACGCCCGCCGCGGCCAACACCGCTCCCACGGGCACGGCGATCGACGCGAGCCCCGGACGGGGCGCCACCAGGGCGGCGAGCAGCAGCGTGGACACCCCGACGAGCAGGGTGGCGGCCGGCAGCACCGGCCAGGGCACACCGATCGCGACGAGCAGCACCGGCAGCGCGGCGGCGGCGAACGGCAGGCCGGCCAGCAGCGCTGGGCGCACCCGCCGACCGGCCAGCGCCGCGGCCACCGCCAACCCGACAAGCGCCAGCCCGGTGGGGAACAGCCCCCGATCGGCGGTCGCGGTCGGCGCCCCGGACCAGACCGGTTCCCAGATGCCGTACGGAAAGACCAGCGCGATGAGGATCGTCGGCAGCGCGGCCAGCACCGCGACCCCCGCCAGCACGGCACCCGACGCCCTCAGCAGACCCCCGATCGCCGACGGCCCCCCGACCGCCGTCTGCTTTGCGAGACCGTCCCGCTCGTCGCCGAGCGCCGGCAGGCCCCAGCGGGCGACGAGCGCGACGCCCAGCGCCGCCAGCGCGGCGTACAGCGTCACGGGTTCGTTCCCTGCCGCCACCAGTGGCGCGACCCCGGCCGCGAGCACCGCGACCACGGCGCCCGGCACCGCGTACTCGATCAGGTCGACCCGGTGGCGACGCACCGCGAGCGTCGCGACCAGCGACAGCCCGGCGGCGATCAGCGCGGCCCGGGCCTGCCACCAGGGCTGCGCGCCGGCCGCGAAGAGCGCCACCGCGGCGATGGCGGGCAGCGCCAGGTGCGCGGCCAGCAGACCGACACCCGCCACCCATCGGTACGGCCCGTCGGCCGTCCGCACCGCCAGCGCCACCCCGAGCACGGTGCTGATGCCCAGCACCACCACGACGCCGAGCGGATCGGCCAGGGCCACCAGCAGCGCGTGCCCGATCAGAACGGCGCCGCCAGACGCCCAGCCGAGCAGGGTGGCCGGTCGGGTCGCCGGACGGGCCAGTACGGCGAGCACCAGAGCTACCCCGCCGGCCAGGTCCACGGCCACCACAGTCGCCCACGACGCCGTCCAGCCGATGGGCACGGCGAGCAGCACCACCACCGCGCCGGCCGTGGCCAGCCCCGCCCACGCGCGGCGGGGCAGCAACGACGCGGCCGCGCCCAGCGCCAGCGCCACGGCGGGCGCCACCTGCCAACCCCAGCTCAGATCCGGCCCCCACCCGGCCCCGTGCCAGGGCGGCAGCGACCGGGCGGCGGCGGCCACCGCCAACACACCGGCGATCGCCACGGCGACCTGCGCCGCACCGGCCGCGACCAGCAGCGCGCCGGCGCGCGGCCCGGGACGCCAGCCGGTCGGCAACAGCCGCACCGCCCCGGCCAGGACGAGCGCGACCGTCGCCGCCGCGAGCAGCAGCAACGACGGCCGCAGCTCACCCACCGGGCGCAGCAGCGCGGCGGCGAGCACCGGCATCAGCAGGCCGGCGGCCACCGCCCGCGACGCCGTGCCGCCGACCAGCAACGCCGCGACGAGCCCGGTCACCGCGACCAGCAGCATCGGCACGCCGGCCAGCAACGGCGACCCCGCCGACCGCCCCAGCACCAACGGCACCAACGCACACGCGCCCGCGCCGACCAGCGCGCCGACGTGACCCAGCCCGGCGAGCACCCGACCGGCGAGCCGGCGTGCGTCGTCCCCATCGCGCAGCGCGACCAGCACCGCCAGATTCAGCACGGCCACCCCGAGCAGCACCAGCACCCAGCCGTCCGCGCCGGGCTCGGCCGGCGCCGCGAGCAACGGCAGCACCGGTTGCGCGACCACGAGGCCGGCGAACCAGGGCCCGGTCAACCCGCTCAACCGGCCGTACGCCACGAAGACCGCCGCGCTGGCCCCCCCGACCAGCGCGGCGTACCGGGTGCCCGGCCACCCGGCCACGTGACCCAGGTCCACCGACCAGGCGGCGTACCCGTCCAGCAACACCAGCAGCAGCCCCACCGCGGCGAACGTCTCCGCCGTACCCCGCAACCCCCGGCGGACCGCCAGCAGCGGGCCGGCCAGGACGAGCGCCGTGACCGCCGCCAGGATCAGCGCCCGGCCACCGACCCCCACGGACGCCCAGGCCACCGCCGTGAAGACCACGGCCGCGGTGCCGAGCAGAAGTCCACCGAGGACGAACAGCAACCCCTGGACCGTCCGGGTCGAGGTCTCCGCCGCGCCGGGCCGCGCGTGCTCCCCCGCGCCACCGGGCGACGCCGACGCGACGAGCTGCGCCGGCCCGACGACCGGCGCCCCCGCCGCCAGCCCCGCGCGGACGACCGCCGCCAGCTCGGCCCGCCGCCGCGAGGTGGCCGCCAACAGACCAGCCAACTCGGTGTACGTCCGGCGGGCCCGCTCCACCTCCGGACCGAGCCGATCCACCTCCCGCCCCAGTCGGACCACCTCGGCCGCGACCGGGTCCGGCGGGCGGCGGCAGCCGGCGCAACCGGCGGTCAGGTCGGCCGGGGCGCCGCAGGCGGGGCAGGGATAGCGGGTGTCGTCCACCCGGTCATCATCGAAAACCGACGGCGGACGGCCCAGAGTGCGCGTACCTAGGGTCGGGTGTGGTCGTGCACCCAGGCCGCGTACCCGGGATCACCACTGTCCACCCGCGACACCAGGATCTCCGGGACCTCGTACGGATGGCTGGCCCGGATCTGGTCCACCAGCGCGGCCAACCGATCCGGCGCGGTCTTGAACTGCACGGACCACTCGGTGCTCGTCTCCACCCCGGAGCGCCACCAGTAGGTGCTGTCCACCTGACCGCCGACCTGGGCACAGGCGGCGAGCCGCCCGGCGACGGCCGCGGCCGCCAGCACGTCCGCAACCGAACGCGCATCCACCACCGTCGTCACCACGCAGATCTGGTCCACGAGCGCACCCTACGCGGCGCTGTCCCGATTGGCCGCGATCCACGTGTCAATCTGCGCCCACCAGTCGAAGAGCCAGTCGATGCGCTGCTGCCGCCCGGTCGGCACCTCCTCCGGGGGCACCGACCAGAACCGCATCACGATCCGCTTGTCCATGGGCAGCTCCCGCCACACGTCGGCGACGGTGCGCATCCGGTCGAGTCCGGTGTGGGCGACGAAGATGACCCCGGCGTCCGGGGCGGCGTCCAACGCGGCGAGCACCCCACCGGGCTGCGGGGCGAGCACGTGGCGCATCCGTTCGGCGCGCTGCGCCATCCGTTCCAGGCCGAGGGACCGCAGCCGGGCGATGGCCCGCAGTCGGCGCTTGGGGGTGAAGTTGCCGCCCTCCGGGAAGATCACGAAGGCGTCGTTGTCGTCCAGGCCGGTGGCGAGGTGCCCGACCTGGCGTACCGTCTCCTCGCCGCGCTCCGGTGTGGGCGCGATGAACCGGTTGGGCAGGCGGTTGAGCAGCACGTCAATCGCCGGATCCCACTGGAGACTGTCCTTGAGCACGATCCGCGGCTCCCGGTTGAACCAGTTGACCAGACCGTGGATCAGGATGAACGAGTCACCCGGCCCGGCGTGCCGGCAGAGCACCAGCTCGGGCCGACCGGGCAGCGCGGTGTCCGGGTCCGTGCCGACCACGTCGATGTGCAGCCGCAGCGACCAGCGGGCCTGCCAGAACAGCACCCGCAGGAACCAGCCGGCCAGCACGTAGTGCGCGCGCTGGAAGGCCGGGGACCGGCTGCGCCAGCCGAACCCGGACGCCAGCCACAGGACGAACAGCGCGAGCAGCGCGGCAGCGTCCCAGACCAGGTAGACGCAGCCGATCCAGAGCAGACGCAGGGGGCGTAGCCGGCCCGGGACCAGCGGTGAGACGGCCGCCGCGAGCAGCGCCCAGACCGGCAGCGTGGTCACCACGGCGATCGCGAGCAGCACCACGCCGGGGGCGATCAGCAGCCGCCGCAGCCACCTGGGGGGCAGCGGCATCAGCGCTCCACGTGGGTGGCGAGGTAGCGGCGCGAAGCGGTGTACGCCCGGCTGATCCGCCGTCCCACCGCCGCGATGTCCCGGTACGCCCACGGCGTGTCGTCACGTGGGTTCAACCCACCGGTCGGCAGGACGTGCACCTCCACCCCCTCGGGCAGCGCGGCCATCTCGCGGAAGAAGCGGTGCCGGCGGGATATCTCGAACGCGACCTGGGCGATCTCCCACGGTCGCCGGGGTGGCGTCAGCTCCCGTTCGATCCGGCCCACCTGGAGGACGAAGATCTGGCCGGCGCCCGCGGCCACCGCCTCGCCGATCGGGATGGAGTTGACGATGCCGCCGTCGACGTAGTGCGCGCCGTCGATCTCGGTGGGCGGGAGCAGGCCCGGCACCGAGGCCGACGCCAGCACGGCCGGCACCACCGGGCCGCTGGAGAACCAGTGCTCGGCGGCCCGCTCGATGTGCGCGGCGCAGCAGCGGAACGGCACCCGCAGGTCGGCGAAGGTGGTGTCGGCGCCCAGTTCGGATTCCAGCAGCCGGCGCAGCGGCCGGGGCGAGTGCAGGTGGGTGCGGGCGGCGAAGCGGCGCAGTTGCCGGGCGACCGAGTCGCCGTACACCTCGCTGGCCTCGGGTGAGGCCCAGAGCCGCACCAGCCGGTCGGTCACCGCCTCGGACGGGTCGGCAGCGACCAGCGCGCCGTTGACCGCGCCGATCGAGGTGCCGAGCACCATGTCGGGTTGGATGCCAGCGCGGAACAGGGCCCGCAACATGCCCACCTCGACGGCGCCGAGCACCCCTCCGCCACCGAGAACGAACGCCACCGGTCCCCCCGCCATGTCCTCATCCTGGCACGCGCCCGCCGCCACCAGTCGGCCGCCGCCCACCGGGCGGTGGGCGCACCCCGCCCGCCGTCCGCCACCATCTGGCACATCGGCCGTTGACAGGCAGGACACATTCGCGCAACCTGATACGGCTCCCACCCCCGAGGGCAGGTGCGATCCGTGAAGGCAGCGCTGCATCCGGGCCGATTGCTGGCCCGCAGGTACCGACTCATCGACCAGATCGGCTCCGGCGGCATGTCGGTGATCTGGCGGGCGCGGGACGAGGTGCTCGACCGCGTCGTGGCGCTCAAGGTGCTCGCGCCGTCACTCGCCGCCGACGCGCGGTTCCGCGACATGGTGCGGGAGGAGGCGCGCGCCGCCGCCCAGTTGGTGCACCCGCACGTGACGGCGGTGCACGACTACGGCGAGACGGTCGACCCGGACGGGACCATCACCTCGTTCGTGGTGATGGAGCTGCTCAGCGGCGAGGAGCTGGAGCTGCGGCTCACCGAGGGCCCGCTGCCGTGGCCGGAGGCGGTCGAGCTGGGCGCCCAGGTCGCGGACGCGCTGGCCGCCGCGCACCGGCTGGGCATCGTGCACCGCGACATCACCCCGGCCAACGTCATGATGACCGCGATGGGGGTGAAGGTCCTCGACTTCGGCATCGCCACCCGGATCGGCGCCCCGGACGAGGACGAGGACGGCGGCACCTTCGGCACCCCGGCGTACGTGGCCCCGGAACGGCTCCATGGCGCACCCGCCCAGCCGGCCACCGACGTCTACTCGCTCGGCGTGCTGCTGCACGAGGCGTTGACCGGCCGGGTGCCCTACCCGGCGGACACCTGGGAGCAGCTCAGCGCCGCGCTGGCCGGCGGCCCGGCGCCGACCCTGGCCGACGTGCCGGAGCTGCCCGCGGCGGTGGCCCGGATCTGCCTGCGGAGCCTCTCCCGGGACCCGGCGGACCGGCCGACGGCCCGGCAGCTCGCCACCGAGCTGCGCGGCCACCTCCCGCCGCCCGACCCACCGACCGCCACGATCCGGGTGCCCACCCTGGCCCTGCCGCCGTCGACGACGACCCCGCCGCTGAGCGCCGCGGGGACGGCGCACGCGGGCGACGCGACGGCACCGCTGGCGGACGAGGTGACGGCGCTGTCCGGTGCGGGGCCCGGCCGGTCCCGCCGGCGGGTGGCGCTGCTGCTCCTGATCCCGGTGGTGCTGGCCGTCGGTGTGGCGCTGGCCGGTGCGGCACTGCTGCCCGACCGGCAGCCGGATCGCCGGGCCCAGCCGTCGGCCGGCCCGGCGACGCCCGTGCCGCCCGACCCGCCGACCGACCCGCCGGCCACCGAGCCGTCCCGGCCGACCCCGGCACCGTCGTCGCCACCGGCCACCCGCGCGCCCACCGGCGAGCCGGGCACCCTCGTGGAGGCCGCCAACCGTGTCGACGGGCTGATCGACGCCGGCCTACGCGACGGGGAGATCCGCGACGATGTCGGCCTCGACCTGCGCAACGAGCTGCGCAACCTGCTGGCCGCCGCCGGCTCCGGCCGGGACGAGCTGGCCCGACCGGTGGCCCGGCTGCGCGAGAAGGTCACGGTCCGGCTGGGCGAGGGGGCGATCAGCCCGGCGTACGCGCAGCGGCTGGACGCCGCCATCGCCGAGCTGGGCGCGGCCCGGGTCTGAACCGGGGCGACACCGTCAACGGACCGCGACGGGGGCCGTCTCGCGGGCAGCGGGCCGCCCGAGGGCGAAGCGCCGGTAGACGTCCTCATAGCCGTACGCCATCCGCTCGACCGAGAAGTTCTCGGCGACGTGCGCCACACAGTCCAGCGGGTCCAGCTCCCGAACGGCCAGCAGTGCGGCGGGCAGCTCGGCGGGCTGCCGACAGACCAGCCCGGTGATCCCGGGTCGAACCAGTTCGGGCACCGCGCCCCGGTCGAGCGCGACCACCGGCGTACCCGTCGCCATCGCCTCCACCATCACCATGCCGAACGGCTCCTCCCACTGGATCGGCATGATCAGGCAACGGGCGTCGACGAGCATCCGCAGGGTCTCGGCGCGGTCGGCGTTGAGCACGACGGACACGTCCTCGTCGACCAGCGGCGCGACGACCTGCTCGAAGTAGCGCCGCTCAGCCGGCTCGTTGCACTTGCCGGCCAGCAGCAGCGGCAGGCCGGCCTCCCGGCAGGCGCGGATGGCGATGTCCGGGCCCTTGTCCGGGCTGAACCGGGCCAACCACAGCACCGGCCCGGGGCCGGGCGCGGTCTTGCGCGGGAAGCCACGCAGGTCCAGTGCGTTGTGCACGGTGCCGGCCCAGGGCAGGCTCGGGTTGAGTCGGCGCTGCGCGTGCGAGATGGCCACCAGGGCGACGTCCTCGCCGGCCTCGCCGAGCACGTCGCCGTACTCCCCCACCGGGTTGCCGTGCACCGTCGCCACCGTCGGCACGGACCGGCGGCCGGCCACGAGCGGGCCGATCGTGGTGTGGTCGTGGATCACGTCGAAGTCGGCCGGCGTGATCATGCGGTTCACCCGGGCCAGGTGCGCAAGCTCCGGCAGCGACTCGCCGAGCCGCTCGTACTGGACCTCGGCGACGGTGGAGACGAAGCCGCTGGCGTCGGTGCCGTGCTGCTCGCCGGCACCGAACAGCGTCACCGCGTGGCCGTGCGCGGACAACTCGTCCACCAGGCAGGCCACCACCTGCTCCAGGCCGCCGTAACCGGGCGGCGGCACGGACAGCCATGGCGGGACCACCATCGCTATGCGCAACGACCGCTGCGGCGAGCGGTCGGCGGGCGGGTGGTTCACGGCCACGAGTCCTCCCCGTTGATCCCCGATCGGGTATCGCCGTCGGTCGGCATGGTCCGCGGCGGTTTCCCCACCCGGCCTCCGGTAAACCGGACAAGACGGACGCCTACCCGCCGACCAGGAGTTGGTCGTGCACGGCTCGTACGCCCGGCGCCGACCACGCCACCCGATCCACCTGGTCCCGTTCCCACCACGAGCGGACCACCCCGGCGAGGACCAGCGTGTCGCCGTCCACCTCCACCGTCACCCGCTCGGCGCCGAGCGTGCGCGCCAGGGCACGTCGGACGTCCTGCCGCAGCCGCTCGCCGGCCGGTGGCGCGGACGGCCGCACCTCGACCAGGTTGGTGATTCCCCGTACCCCGTCCAGCCGGCGCAGCTCCCCCTCGGCGGCCCGGCGCTGCCACCCGAACTCGACCTCGCCGCGCAGCATCAACCAGCCGTTGGCGACGGTGACGTCCAGCCGTTCGGCGGGCACGAAACTGTCCCACTCCAGGGCCCGGGCCGCGGCGAGGGCGATATCGCCGTCGGTACGCCCCGGTGTCCCCGGCAGGCGTACCTCGATCTCGTCGGCCACCACGCGTACCCCCCGCACCCGTTGGGCGCAGCGGGTCGCCGCCCACGCACGGGCCGCGCCGTCCACGAAACCGGTCAGGGTGACCACTCCCTGGTCGACGGCCACCCCGATCTCGTTCGGTCGCAGCCGCGGATCCCAGGCCAGCTCGGCCAGGACCTCGCGCTGGATCCACTCGTCGTCGTCGACATCCACCCTGCTCACGGCCCACCCCCCGTACGCTCGCCGGCTCGCCTGCCGACCGTGCCGCTCGCACGGGTGACGGCGGTTCACCCCAAGAGGGTGAACCGCCGTCCGGGCGGAAAAAAGCGGCGGGTGACGGAGCCGACCCCCTCGGCCCCGCCACCCGCCGCCGGAGGGAGGAGGCAGGTTCAGTTGTCGGTCAGGACGTCTCGGCGAGCGTCACGGTCGCCGTCTTCTCGGCGCCGTTGCGCTTGAAGTGCACCTCGACCCGGTCGCCGACCTTGCCGGCCTGCACCGCGCCGACCAGGTCGTCGGAGTCGTTGATCACCTTGTCGCCGAAGCGGGTGACCACGTCGCCGCGCTGCAGGCCGGCCTTCTCGGCGGCGCTGCCCGCGGTGACCGAGGCGATCAGCGCGCCGCCGCCCTCGGCCTGGTTGACGCCGACCCCGAGCGACGGGTGGCTGACCTTCTCGCCGCGCTGGAGCTTGCCGGCGACGTCCTTGGCCTTGTTGCTGGGGATGGCGAAGCCGACGCCGATGTTGCCGGTGCTCTGCCCGGAGGTGGCGATGGCGGTGTTGACGCCGATCACCTCACCCCGGGTGTTGACCAGCGCGCCACCGGAGTTGCCGGGGTTGATCGGCGCGTCGGTCTGCAGCAGCCCGGAGATCGAGCTGACCGCCTGGCTCTGCTGGTTCGGGTCCTGCTGCTGGCCCTCGCCGGCCCGGATGGTGCGGTCCCGGGCGCTGAGGATGCCCGCGGTCACCGAGCCCTGGAGGCCGAGCGGGCTGCCCAGGGCGAGCACCTGGTCGCCGACCTGCATGGCGTCGCTGTCGCCGAACGTGGCCGGCTTGAGGTCGCTCACCCCGTTGGCCTTGACCACGGCCAGGTCGGTCTTCGGGTCGGTGCCGACGATCTTCGCCTGGGCGTTCTTGCCGTCGGCGAAGACGACCTGCACGGTGTCCCCGCTGGCGGAGGCGACCACGTGGTTGTTGGTGAGCACGTAACCGTCGGCGCTGAGCACCACGCCGGAGCCCTCGCCGCTGTCGGTGGCGATGGAGACGACGCTGTCCTGTACGGACGCGGCGATCTTCGGCAGGTCGGCGCTGTTGAGCACGGGAGCCGCGGAGTAGGTGCGGGTGACGCCGCCGTTGTCGCCGTCGAGGGCGAGCGCGAGCGCCCCACCGGCGACGCCGGAGCCGAGCATCAGGGCGAACACCGCGACGCCGGCGCCGGCGAACTTGGCGATCCGGCCCGGCCGGGGCCCGGCGCCGGGCGGCGTGGCCTGCGGACCCCAGGGCGGCACGGGCTGCCCCGGCTGGTGCTGCGGGTGCTGCTGGTGCTGGGCGTGCTGGGGGTAGGCCGCGCCCGGCTGGCCCCCGCCGGCCCAGCCGGACTGCTGGCCCGCGTGCCAGCCGGCGCCCGGGTACTGGCCGGCGGCCGGCTGCGGGTAACCGGAGTAGCCGGGCTGGCCCGGGTAGCCAGGCTGGCCGGAGTGGCCGGGCGCCGGGTGGCCGGAGACCGGGTACGGCGGCGCGGATCCACCGGCGGCGGCCGGCGTCTCGTACCCAGTGGGCTGGCCCACGGTCGGCGGCTCGTACCCGGTCGGTTGCCCGGTGTGGGGGGCGGATCCGGTCGGTCCGTCGGGGGCGGCGGACGCGGCCGGAGTGGCGACGGTGGGCGCGGTGTCCCCGTCGGTCGAGACGACCGGAACGGGGGTGGTCGGAGAGTCGGACTGCGCGCGCGCGTCGCGCGGCAGCTCGGCGGTGGGGTGCGACGGCTCGGCGTCGGTGGGGGCCGGCCGGCGCTGCGGGTCGGACTCGAACTCGGTCATGGGACTACCTTCTCCCCCGGCACTGCAACCAACCTGGAACCGTCCTGGAAGTTGGCTGAAAGTCACTCGCCCGGGTCGTCGCCCTTGGGCACCTGCGGCAGCCGGACCCGGAAGGTGGCTCCGCCACCGGGTGTCTCGAGCACCTCGACCGAGCCGTGGTGGGCGGCCACCAGCGCCGCCACGATGGCCAGGCCGAGGCCGGTGCCGGTGTTGCCGTCGGCCCGTCGGGTCCGGGCCGCGTCGGCCCGGTAGAACCGCTCGAAGACCCGCTCGGACTGTTCCCGGGAGAGACCGGGGCCGGTGTCGACCACCTCCACGACGGCGAGGTTGCCCGGCTCGGCGCGCAGGCGCACGCTGACGTCGGCTTCCGGCGGGGTGTGGGTCAGCGCGTTGGTCACCAGGTTGCCGATGATCTGCCGCAGCCGCGCGTCGTCGGCGTAGACGACGAGCGGGCCGGAACCGGGCTCGATCTCCAGCTCGATCCGCCGGTCCGGAGCGATCGCGCGCGCCGCCTGCACGGCGTCGGAGGCCAGCACCGGCAGCTCCACCGGGGCCAGCGAGAGCGGGCGTTCCCGGTCCAGCCGGGCGAGCAGCAGCAGGTCCTCCACCAGCAGACCCATCCGGGCGGCCTCGTCCTCGATGCGGCGCAGCAGCCCGGCGGTCTGCTCCGGCGCGCGGGCCGCGCCCTGGCGGTACAGCTCGGCGAAGCCACGGATGGTGGTCAGCGGGGTGCGCAGCTCGTGCGAGGCGTCCGCCACGAACTGCCGCATCCGCTCCTCGGAGCGTCGGGCCCGCGCCTCGGACGCCTGGGCGGCGGCGGCCGCGTCCCGGGCGGTGCTCTCCGCCGAGCGGGCCGCCGTCTCCGAGGCCGCCCGGGCGGTGAACGCCGCCTCGATCTGGGTGAGCATCGCGTTCAGCGCGCGGGAGAGCCGGCCCAGCTCGGAGGTGGGATGCTCGTGGCCCTCTTCGGGGTCGGGCACCCGGCGGGTCAGGTCGCCGCCGGCGATGGCGGCGGCGGTCCGTTCGATCTCCACGAGGGGCTTGAGGCTGGTCCGCACGATCGCCGCGCCGACCGACGCGAGCAGGATCAGCACCGCCCCGCCGACCAGCAGGTCTATCCAGGCCAGCCGCTTGACGGCGAGGTCGACGTCGGTCAGGTGCTCGCCGATCGCCGCCATCTGACCGCTGGGTAGCTCCGTGTAGAGCATCCGCCAGCGCACCGAGCTGTCCCGGGCGCGAACGGTGAACGGATCACCGTGGCTCTGCTCCTGCGTCTGGAACCCGGCGGCGTCGCTCGGCCACGGCGGCAGATCGCTCACCGAGAAGCGAGAATCGTCGTAGACGGAGATCTGCACCTTGCCGGTGGTCGGGCTGGTCAACACCACCAGGTAGTCGCTCGGCAGCGAGACACCTGTCGACTTCGGCGTGATGGACTGGATCCGGTTGGCCGAGTCCCGCAGTTCGAGGTCGATCTGGCCGACCAGATAGCTGTGCAGGAAGTACGCGGTCGAGACACTGATCACCACCAGGGCACCGGAGACCAGCGCGAGCACCGAGGCGACCAGCTTCACCCGCAGCGGTACGCCCCGCAGCCGCCCCTTGGCCTGCTGGACCGCGTTCACGCCGCCGGCTTGCGCAGCACGTACCCCACGCCGCGGAGGGTGTGGATCAGCCGAGGCTGGGTGGTGTCGACCTTGCGCCGCAGGTAGGAGATGTAGGACTCGACGATGTTGTCGTCACCACGGAAGTCGTAGTTCCAGACGTGGTCGAGGATCTGCGCCTTGGACAGCACCCGGTTGGCGTTGAGCATCAGGTAGCGCAGCAGCTTGAACTCGGTCGGCGAGAGCTGCACCCGCTGCCCGGCCCGGTGCACCTCGTGGGTCTCCTCGTCCAGCTCCAGGTCGGCGAAGGTGAGCCGGGACGGGGCCTGCTCGCCGGTGGTGGTGCGGCGCAGCACGGCGCGAATCCGGGCGGTCAGCTCCTCCAGGCTGAACGGCTTGGTGACGTAGTCGTCGCCGCCCAGGGTGAGCCCGCGGATCTTGTCGTCGGTGGCGTCCCGGGCGGTCAGGAACACCACCGGGGTACGCGTGCCGCCCTCGCGCAGCATCCGGATGACCTCGAAGCCGTCCAGGTCCGGCAGCATGACGTCGAGCACGACCAGGTCGGGCCGGTGGTCCTTGGCGGCGTTGAGGGCCGCGCTGCCGCTGGTCGCGGTGGCCACGTCGAAGCCCGCGAAGCGCAGGCTCGCGGAGAGGAGTTCGAGGATGTTGGGGTCGTCCTCGACGACGAGAAGTCGCGCCTCGGTCTGGGTAGCGGGCATGGGCCCAATCATCGGTGACCTCACTGCACCGGCGCTGGACGCTCGCTGGAAAAAACCTGTGAGTCGCCGGGGCGGGCGGGCGGACGTCAGCGCAGCAGCCGGCGCAGCCCGTCCAGGGCGCCGTCGAGCAGCCGGATCGCCGTGCGCAGTTGAGTGTCGCTGAACTGCCGCGCCCGCGCCAGACGGCTCACCTCGGCGGTGAACGAGGCCAGCCGCTGATCGAACTCGTCGAGCAGGGCGGCGCGCGGCACGTCGGCCGACGGGGGCCGGTACGGCGACGCGGGGGGCTCCCACCGCGTACGCCGGGTCTGCCGGGTGGCCTCGCTCAGCTCCCGCTTGAGGTCGCGCGTCGAGCCGCGCACCTCGCTGCGGATCTCGCCGGCCAGGGTGGAGAGATCCGCCACCGAGGCCGCGATGTCCGCTTCCAACGCGGTCAGCTCACCGGCGCGCTGGCGCAGCTCGGCGAGGCCGGCGTCGGTGATGGCGTACGTCTTGCGGCCCCCGGCGGCGGTGTGGCTCACCAGACCCTCGGCCTCCAGCCGTTGCAGTCGGGGGTAGATGGTGCCGGCGCTGGGCGCGTAGAGCCCGAGGAACCGGTCCTCCAGGAGGCGGATCAGCTCGTAGCCGTGCTTGGGGCCGTCGTCGAGGAGCTTGAGCAGGTAGAGCCGGAGCCGCCCGTGGCTGAACACGGCGGTCACGGCAACTCCTCCTCGTCGGCGGTCACCGGTCGGGCGAGGAGCGAAATGCTCCCCGACGTCGCGGAGGCCCAGAGCTTACCTTCGCCGGCGCCGAGCACCCCCTCGCTGCTCGGAAGCGGGAATCGCGAGTTGCGCACCTGCGGGAAGCCGCTGGTGATCCGGCCGGAGGCGGTGTTCAGCCGGACGGCGAGGTCGCTGTCCTCGCGGACCCGGACGGTGATGCTGCCCGAGATGGTGGTGAGCCGGATCTCGCTGCGTCGGGGGTTGTCCAGGTCGCAGGTGATGGCGCCGGAGACGGTCTGCGCCCGTACCCGGTCGGCGGCGCTGTCGGCGAGGGTCACCTCCCCGGAGACGGTCTCCAGGGTGAGGTCACCGCGCACGCCGAGCGCCTCCACCGGCCCGGAGGTGATCTTCGCGGAGGTGCTGCCGCGCAGGCCCATCAGGGTGATCTGGCCGGAGACGACGTGGGCCGTGGTCTGCCGCCGCAGACCGGAGGCGACCAGCGACCCGGAGACCAGGTCCAGGTCGGCGAGGACATCGGCGGGCACGGCGACGGAGACGTCCACCCGCGGATAGCGGTGGATCATCTGGAACCACCGCAGGACCTCCGACCAGCCGTGGCCGCGTTCCTGACGGATGGTGAGCCGGCCGTCGGAGTGGTCGATCAGGACGGGCCGACGGCCGACGTGGGTGACGTCGATCCGGGTCGGGCCGTCGGTGGCGACGACGTTGAGTCGTCCACTGATCAGGCGGACGTCCAGCCGGGTGACCGGGCCGTCCACGGTGAGCCGCTGCGGGCTGTCGACCGTCCATCCGGCCATGACGTCCTCCCCTCGGCGACGCGCCCACGCGCGCCGACGAGGAAACCCTAACGCGATACATCGCGACACACAAGACTGTCGCGAGTCGTCACCGCGACCCTGACCACGGCGCCAGCCACCAGCCCCGGCCTTCCAACGACGAGGGGAAGGGATGCTCCGGTCGCCTCCTTTGCTCTGCTTCAACCCAGGCAACACAAGCGGGCCGCAAGTGTTGCGTGGGTTGAAGCAGAGCAAAGGGCGATCCGACCTACTCCGGCGCCGGAATCGGCGCGTGTTCAAGCGATGAATCCTCCTCTCAGGCCGCCAGGTCCAGGTCCCGGCCGGCAGGCACCTGCGGCACGGAACCCGCCGGGGTCATGGTGGGGACCGGCCGCAGCCGGGTCCGCGTCGGGACAACCGGCATCAGGTGTACGGCAGACTCGGCGGCCCGGGCCAGCAACCGCCGGTCGGCGTCGCCAGCCGGGTGCAGCGCGGCGGCGATCGTCACCGACACCACCAGTTGCCGCGCCGCGACCACCCGAGCGACCGAGCACAGCAGGGTGTCCGCGCCGAGGAAGGCGGCGACCGTCGTGACCGCGCCGGTGGCGTCGCACCGGTACCCGAGCCGCAGCGGCACCACCGGGCTGCCCGCGTCGACGGCGGCCTGGAACATCGCGGGCCGGAAGCCGCCCCCGGGGCGGCACCCGTCCGCGCCGTCCCCGGCACACCAGGTCGTACCCTCGGGAAACACCGCGACCGACCGGCCGGCGCGCAGCGTGTCGGCGAGCCGGCGCACGGTGGCCGGCAGCGCCCGCGGCCGGGACCGGTCCACGAAGACCGTGCCCGCCGCCGCAGCGAGCAGCCCGACCACCGGCCAGGACCGGATCTCCCGCTTCGCCACCATGCGGGTGGGCGCGACCGCCAGGACGGCGAGGATGTCCAGCCACGAGACGTGGTTGGCGACCAGCAGCGCGCGCCGCCGGGGCAGCCGACCCCGGATCACCAGCCGGACGCCGAACGCGCGAACGGTGCCGCGGGCCCAGCCGCGCAGCACCGCCTGCCGCTCACGCGCCGGCAGCACGGGCAGCAGCACCGCCACTCCCACCCCGGCCAGCAGCATCCCGCTCGCCGCGACCAACCGGAGCACCCGGCGAACCACCGGCACCGTGGGCACCTCGCCGGCCGCCGGCAGGCAGTCGTCGTCGCAGCCCGAGAAGGGCCGCCACAGGTCCCGCGCTCCGAGGGTCACCGCTGGTCCCCGCCCAGGAAGTGCCGCAGGTAGCGCGGGCTCATCCGGTCCAGGGAGAAGAGCACGTAGAAGTCCGCGCACCCGAAGTCGGGGTCGTACGCGGGCTCACCACAGATCCACGCGCCGAGCCGCAGGTAACCACGCATTAGCGGCGGCACCGCCACCCGAGCGGCCGGGTCGGTGGCGCAGGCCGGGGCAGCCGGGGCGGCGGCCGGCTCGGCGAACCACGGGCGCAGTGGGCGCACCCGCAACGGCGGGGGCGACAGGTGCCGGGCCTGGGCCTGGGCCCACACCCCGGCGACCGTCCGACCACCGTCGTCGACCGGCACCGAGGCGCAGCCGCCGAGCCAGCGGGAGCCGCGCAGGTGCAGGTAGCGGGTGAGCCCCGCCCACATCAGGTTGATCACCGCACCGGAGCGGTGGTCCGGGTGCACGCAGGACCGACCCGTCTCGACGAGGTCGTCGCGCAGCGGGTCCAGCGCGCCGAGGTCGAACTCGTCCTCGGCGTACCGCCGGTCGGTACGCCCCGGCGGCAACAACCGGTACGTGCCGACCACCTGCCCGGTGCTGTCCTCGCGGACGATGAGGTGGTCGCAGTGGACGTCGAAGGGGTCCACGTCCAACCCGGCGCCGCCGGGTGCGAGGGTGGCACCCAACTCGGTGGCGAACACCTCGTGACGCAGGCGTTGCGCGGCCGCGACCTGGGTGGGGTCGTCGGCGATCAGCAGGGTGTATCCGCTGGTCGTCAGGGGTGCGCCAGCGACATGCAGAACGGCCATGGGATCTGTGTAGGTGCCCCGGGTTGCCATCGGATCGCACCACTGGTGTCGATCGGATGAACGCCGGCCGGCGGATGCCTCCGACCCGGTCCGTGCGAGGCTGCCCAGCGGGCCGGCGACGGCGCCGCCCCACGCCACACGGAGGTCGCCCATGCGCATCGAGTCCCGCTACAACGGGCCCACCGGCTCGGGCAACGGCGGCTGGAGCGCCGGCCTCTTCGCCGCCGCCGCCGGTGGATCCGGACCGGTGGAGGTGACGCTGCGTCGGCCACCGCCGCTGGAGACGGCGCTGAGCCTGGTCGACGGCGAGGTCCGGGACCCGGCCGGCGAGCTGGTGGCCGAGGTCCGCCCCGCCGGTGTCGTGGACGCCGTCGTGCCGCCGGTCGACCGGGAGACGGCGGTGCAGGCGTCGACCCGCTACCCCGGGTTCGTCGAGCATCCGTACCCAGAGTGTTTTGTCTGCGGTCCGAGCCGGAACGACGGGTTGCGGATCTTCCCCGGCCGGTTGCCGGACGGCCGGACCGCCGCGCCGTTCCGCGCACCCGAGCAGGTCAGCGATGCCACGGTCTGGGCCGCGCTGGACTGCCCCGGCGGCTGGACGGTGCTCGCGCCGGGCCGCCCGTACCTGCTCGGCCGGATCGCCGCGGTGGTCACCGCCCGGCCGGCGCCGGGCGACGAGTGCGTGGTGACCGGCGCGCTGATCGGTGTCGACGGCCGCAAGGCGCTGGTGCACACCAGCCTGTACGGCCCCGGCGGCGCGCTGCTCGGCGCGGCCCGGGCCACCTGGATCGCCCGCTGAGGACCCGCCGTCGTCCGCAGGGAGGAGACGACTCCACCCCAAGGGGGACCACGCCGTAGGGACCGAGCCTGATTGACCTTGTTGCTCGGTACCGTCACGCTGTGCCACGGCGTACCTCGACGCCACACGGGAGGAGAACGATGACTGACGGGCAGCGAAGCCCCACCAGCGACGGTCAGATCGTGGTGTCCGGTCTGACGAAGCAGTACAAGAACGTGCGGGCGGTGAACAACCTGTCCTTCACCGTGGCACCGGGGCGGGTGACCGGCTTCCTCGGCCCGAACGGCGCCGGTAAGACCACCACGCTGCGCATGCTGCTCAACCTGGTCACGCCGACCGGGGGCACCGCCACCATCAGCGGGCAGCGCTACGCCGATCTCGCCGACCCGCTGCGGCACGTCGGCGCGATCCTGGAGGCGTCCAGCGCGCACAAGGGCCGCACCGGCATCAACCACCTGCGGGTGATCTGCGCGGCGGCCGGCCTGCCCAAGTCCCGGGCCGACGAGGCGCTGGAGCTGGTCGGGTTGACCCCGGCGGCGAAGCGCAAGTTCAAGGGCTACTCGCTGGGCATGAAGCAGCGGCTCGGTATCGCCGCCGCGATGCTCGGTGACCCGCGGGTGCTGATCCTCGACGAGCCGGCCAACGGGCTGGACCCGGAGGGCATCCGGTGGATGCGCGGGTTCCTCAAGAACCTCGCCCACGAGGGCCGCACGGTGCTGGTCTCCAGCCACCTGCTGTCGGAGATGCAGCTGCTCGCCGACGACGTGGTGATCATCGCGGCGGGCCAGCTGGTCCGGCAGGGTCCGGTCGAGCAGGTGCTCGGGTCGATGGCACAGGGCGCCCGGGTCCGGGTCCGCACCCCGCAGGCCGAGGCGCTGACCACCGCGTTGAAGGCGCAGTCGGCCACGGTCGACACCGACGAGCAGGGCATCCTGCTGGTCTCCGGGGTGGACGCCCCGACGATCGGCCGGGCCGCGTTGGCCGCCGGCGTGGAGCTGCACGAACTGACCACCGAACGGCCCGACCTGGAACGGGTCTTCCTGGAGCTGACGGCCGGAAAGGCGGGCATCCGATGAACCTCGTCCGATCCGAGTTGCTCAAGATCCGTACCACCAACACCTGGTGGGTCTTCGCGCTGATCAGCCTGCCGCTGTGGGCGCTCACGCTGCTCATCAACTGGTTGCAGGCCGACGCGTTGACCAGCAACAACCTCGGCGAGGTGTCGGGCGAGCAGGCGGACCAGATCGCTGCGGCGGCCACCCCGGACGCGCTCTCGTCGAACCTGTTCACCACCGGGCAGTTCTTCGGCCTGCTGATCGTGATGCTGCTCGGCATCATCGTGGTGACGAGCGAGTTCTTCCACCAGACGGTCACCACCACGTTCCTGACCAACCCGCACCGCACCGCGGTGATGATCGCCAAGCTGGTCGCGGCGGGTGTGCTGGCGCTGCTGTTCTGGCTGGTCACCACCGTGTTCAATTTGATCGCCGGCTCGGCGGTGCTGAACGCCGTCGGGGTGGACTCACAGTTGGGCAACGACGCGGCCTGGCGGGCGATCGGGTTGAACCTGCTCGCGTACCTGCTCTGGGCGGTGTTCGGCGTCGGCATCGGCGTGCTGATCCGCAGCCAGATCGGCGCCACCGTGACCGGCATCCTGCTCTACCTGGGCGGCTCGATCGGCGCCATCCTGGTGATCACCATCCTGGCCAACCGGTGGGGTGACTGGATCAACAACCTGCAACTGCTGGTGCCGTCGCTGGCCTCGTCGCTGATGGTCACCGGGGCGGACATCCCGGGTAACCCGCCGCGCTGGGCGGGCGCCGCCGTGCTCATCGGGTACGCGGTGGTCACCGGCGTGGTCGGCACCCTGCTGATGCGTCGGCGCGACATCTCCTGACCGACGCGAGTTCCGGGGTGGCGGCGGCACGGCCGCCACCCCGGGCCGGCTCCGGCCCCGCCGGGCTGCCGGCACCTCACCCGCCCGGGCAGCCCCGGCCGCCGCTGATCGGAATGCACTGGGTGACCACCGGGTCGGGCTCCTGGTCGGCGGGAATGTGCCCGGTCAGCCCACTGGTGGTCAGGCTGGCGACCAGGGCGACCGCCACGTACAGCAGCACCGTCCCGCCGAGCGCCCCGGCGAAGTGCCGACGCCAGAGGGCCTCCCCCGCCAACCCGGCCAGCAGCAGGCCGAGCACCGGAAGCACCGCGTTGAGCACGAGCCCGGTCGTCAGCAGGGCGTCCGTGGTCGCGCCGAACGCCTGCGCCTCGTCCGCGGTCGGCGTGTACGGCCTGGCCAAGCGCCGGATCAGGCCCACCAGCAGCAGGAACGGCACCCCGTAGAGCCAGGCGAAGAAGAGCCCGCCGAGGCCGAGCCGCTTCACGAGCGACCCAGGTACACGGCGGCGCAGACCCCGACGCTGAGCACCGCGGCCGTGGTGCCGGCGAGCACCGCCGAGGGGACGAGTCGGACGACCAGCGCGGTCACCAGCGCCGTCACGACCAGCAGCCCGAGGAGCACCGGCGTGCCCCACACCAGAGCGACGAACACCAGCGACTCGCCCGGCGACAGGCAGCTGAACCAGGCCGCGCAGTCGTCGTGCGGCGCGCTCGGCACGCTCGTCGTGCCCACCGCCATGGCCGCGATCGCGGTGACGTACCAACCGGACGCCACCGCCATGCTCCGGCCGTAGCGCCCCCGTACCCCGTCATGATCCATGCGCCCGATCGTCGCGGACGGCGTTGGCCCGGGACATCCGTACCGGTACTCAATCTGGCGGTACCAGCCGTACCAGCCGGCGACGGGTCGCGCAGGGGTTGGTGAACTTCTGGCATCTTCTGTGAAACCGGCCACCCGACCGAGGCGGAAATGCCGCCGGGATCCTTACGGCGTAGCCTGGGAGTCGTCCTGTCCGTGGTCCATCAACTGGACGCGACGGACACCGCGTGACACATAAACCCGCGTGAAAGAGGCGATTACCGGCCGTGTCGACCCAGCAGACTTCGCAGGAGAACCCACTGGCGGGTTTCGGCCCGAACGAGTGGATCGTCGAGGAGATGTACCAGCGGTACCTCGCCGACCCAACGAGCGTCGATTCGGCCTGGCACGACTTCTTCGCCGACTACCGGCCGGCGCCCGGCGCCGGCACACCGCGCAGGGCTGAGACGTCGGGCAAGCCCGCCGCCGCGCCCGAGCCGGACGGCCAGCCGGAGCCGGCGGCCACGGTCAGCCAGCCCAGCGCCCCGGCGAAGCCGGCCGCCGCCGCCAGCAAGACGGCCGCGGCGCCGTCGGCACCGGCCAAGGCCGCGCCCGCGAAGGCCACCCCGGAGAAGGCCGCACCGGCCAAGCCGGCCGCGAAGGCCGCCGCGCCGAGCGCCGACGGCCCGCAGACCACCCCGCTGCGGGGTGTCGCCGCGAAGATCGTGCAGAACATGGACGCCTCGCTGAGCGTGCCCACCGCGACCAGCGTCCGCGCGGTCCCGGCGAAGCTGCTGGTCGACAACCGCATCGTGATCAACAACCACCTCGCCCGGGGGCGCGGTGGCAAGGTCAGCTTCACCCACCTGGTCGGCTACGCGATGGTCCGGGCGCTGGTCCAGCACCCGGAGATGAACAACTCCTTCGCCGAGGCCAACGGCAAGCCGGCCGTGGTCCGCCCGGCGCACGTCAACCTCGGCATCGCGATCGACCTGGCCAAGCCGGACGGCAGCCGCAACCTGGTGGTCCCCTCCATCAAGGGCTGCGAGCAGATGGACTTCCGGCAGTTCTGGCAGGCGTACGAGGACGTGGTCCGGCGGGCGCGGCGCAACGAGCTGACCATGGAGGACTACTCCGGCACCACGATCTCGCTGACCAACCCGGGCGGCATCGGCACAGTGCACTCCATGCCGCGGCTCATGCAGGGGCAGAGCGCGATCATCGGCGTCGGCGCGATGGAGTACCCGGCCCCCTACCAGGGCATGTCCGAGGCGACTCTCGCCGAGCTGGCGGTCAGCAAGGTCATCACGCTGACCAGCACGTACGACCACCGGATCATCCAGGGCGCGCAGTCCGGCGAGTTCCTCAAGGTCATGCACGAGCTGATCCTGGGCGAGCACAGCTTCTACGACGAGATCTTCACCTCGCTGCGCATCCCGTACGAGCCGGTGCGCTGGGTGCGCGACGTGGCCGTCAACTCCGAGGGTCAGATCAACAAGACCGCCCGGGTGCACGAGCTGATCCACGCGTACCGCGTGCGCGGTCACCTGATGGCCGACACCGACCCGCTGGAATTCACCATCCGCAAGCACCCCGACCTGGACGTCCTCCAGCACGGGCTGACCCTGTGGGACCTGGACCGCGAGTTCCCGGTCAACGGCTTCGCCGGCCGCCAGCGGATGAAGCTGCGCGAGATCCTCGGCGTGCTGCGCGACTCGTACTGCCGGCGCGTCGGCATCGAGTACATGCACATCCAGGACCCGGAGGAGCGGCGCTGGATCCAGGAGCGGATCGAGCGCAAGTACGAGAAGCCGTCCCCCGACGAGCAGAAGCACGTGCTCAACCGGCTCAACGCCGCCGAGGCGTTCGAGACCTTCCTGCAGACCAAGTACGTCGGCCAGAAGCGCTTCTCGCTGGAGGGTGGCGAGTCGCTGATTCCGCTGCTGGGCGAGGTGCTCGAGTCCTCCGCCGAGAGCGGGCTGGACGAGGTCGTCATCGGCATGGCCCACCGGGGCCGGCTCAACGTGCTGGCCAACATCGTCGGCAAGCCGTACGAGAAGATCTTCTCGGAGTTCGAGGGTCACCTCGACCCGCGCTCGACGCAGGGCTCCGGCGACGTGAAGTACCACCTGGGTCAGAACGGCAAGTTCACCACCCCGGACGGCGAGCACGTCGTCAAGGTGTCCCTGGTGGCGAACCCGTCGCACCTGGAGGCCGTCGACCCCGTGCTGGAGGGCATCGTCCGGGCCAAGCAGGACCGGATCGACCTCAAGCTGGAGGGCTACACCGTGCTGCCGCTGGCGGTGCACGGCGACGCCGCGTTCGCCGGGCAGGGTGTGGTCGCCGAGACGCTCAACCTGTCGCAGCTGCGCGGCTACCGCACCGGCGGCACCGTGCACGTGGTGGTCAACAACCAGGTCGGCTTCACCACCGCCCCGGAGTACAGCCGGTCCAGCCTCTACAGCACCGACGTGGCCCGGATGATCCAGGCGCCGATCTTCCACGTGAACGGCGACGACCCGGAGGCCGTGGTCCGAGTGGCCCGGCTGGCCTTCGAGTACCGGCAGGCGTTCAACAAGGACGTCGTGATCGACATGGTCTGCTACCGCCGGCGCGGCCACAACGAGGGCGACGACCCGTCGATGTCCAACCCTCAGATGTACAAGATCATTGACTCGAAGCGTTCGGTGCGCAAGCTCTACACCGAGGAGCTGATCGGTCGCGGCGACATCACCGTGGAGGACGCGGAGGAGCTGCTGCGCGACTACCAGGCGCAACTGGAGAAGGTCTTCAAGGCCACCCGGGACGCCGCCGCCACGCCGCGCCAGCTCAACCGCCCCCGCCACGAGGAGGAGCCGGAGCCGGCGGTTGACACCGCCACCGACGCCGCCGTGGTGAAGGCGATCGGCGAGGCCCACGTCAACCTGCCCGAGGGCTTCACTCCGCACAAGCGGATCCAGCAGCTGCTCGACCGGCGGGCCAAGATGTCCGTCGAGGGCAACATCGACTGGGGCTTCGGCGAGATCATCGCGTTCGGGGCGCTGCTGCACGACGGGGTCACCGTCCGGCTCGCCGGGCAGGACTCGCGGCGCGGCACCTTCGTCCAGCGGCACGCGTCGGTGGTCGACCACCGCACCGGCGACGACTACCTGCCGTTGAAGTCGCTCACCGGCGATGGCGAGCGCTCCCGGTTCTTCGTGCACGACTCGCTGCTGAGCGAGTACGCGGCGATGGGCTTCGAGTACGGGTACTCGGTGGAGAACGTCAACGCGCTGGTCGCCTGGGAGGCCCAGTTCGGTGACTTCGTCAACGGCGCCCAGTCGGTGATCGACGAGTTCATCTCCTCCGGTGAGGTGAAGTGGGGTCAGCGCTCCGCGGTGACCCTGCTGCTGCCGCACGGCCACGAGGGCCAGGGCCCGGACCACACCTCCGGTCGCCCGGAGCGGTTCCTGCAGATGTGCGCCGAGGACAACATGCGGGTGTCCATTCCGACGACCCCGGCGAACTACTTCCACCTGCTGCGACGCCAGGCCCTGTCGCCGAAGCGCAAGCCGCTCGTGGTGTTCACGCCGAAGTCGCTGCTGCGGCACAAGCTCTGCGTCTCGTCGGTGGAGGACTTCACCACCGGCACCTTCCAGCCGGTGCTGCGCGACACCGCCGCCCCGGCACCGGAGTCGGTGAAGCGGGTGCTGCTCTGCTCGGGCAAGGTCTACTACGACCTGTTCCAGGCCCGGCAGGAGCGCGGCATCACCGACACGGCGATCATCCGGATCGAGCAGCTGTACCCGCTGCCGGTGGAGGAGATCCGGGCCGCCCTGGCGCAGTTCCCGAACGCGGAGGACTTCGCCTGGGTGCAGGAGGAGCCGGCCAACCAGGGCGCCTGGTCGTTCGTGGCGCTCAACCTGCTGGAGCACCTCACCGACGTCCGGCTGCGGCGGATCTCCCGCCCGGCCGCGGCGGCCCCGGCGGTCGGCTCGGCCAAGACCCACGAGGTCGAGCAGACCGCGCTCATCGAGGCGGCACTCCCCCGCCCGTGACCTGACCGCGCCACGCGAGCCGGGGCAGGGCCGTTTCCCACGGTCCTGCCCCGGCTCGCGTCGGTCCATCCGAACCACCGACCCGCCCGGCCCGCGCCGGGCCGAGCACGAGGACGTACGCCGTGTACTTCACCGACCGTGGCATCGAGGAGCTGGTCGAGCGCCGGGGCGACGAGCAGGTGACCCTGGAGTGGCTGGGCGAGCGCCTGCGCGACTTCGTCGACCTCAACCCCGAGTTCGAGACCCCGATCGAGCGCCTGGCCACCTACCTGGCCCGCCTGGACGACCCCGACGACGAGTGACCCTCAGCGGTTGACCCGTCTCTCTGTGTGATGTGCACTGGTGGGGCGGCGTGCGCGGGTCTCCTCGACCCTCACCGGACGCCACCCCGGCGCCAGGAGACGACCATGAAACACCAGCCCGGCAACCCGCCGCAGGACACCGCGACCGTACGCCACCTGCGCCTCGGCATCGGCTCGGTCGGCTTGGCCCTGCCCGTCGCACTGGTGGTCGGCCACATGGTCGCCAGCCGCCGCGTCGTCGTCCTCGACTCGCTCAGCGCCTATTACCACACCGAGATGCGCAACATCTTCGTCGGCGCACTGTGCGCGATCGGGGTGTTCCTGATCGCCTACCGCTACCGCTGGCCGGACGACCTGTTAGGCACGATCGCCGGGACGCTCGCGATCCTGGTGGCCCTGTTTCCGGTACACGGGCCGACCGGAGGCGACAGCCGGCTGGTCGGTCTGGTGCACCAGGCCGCCGCCGGGTCGCTGTTCGTCCTGCTCGCCGCCTTCTGCATGTTCCTGTTCACCCGACCCGACCGTGCTGGGGTGCCGCCCCGACGCGCCGCCAACCGCTGCTACCGCGCGTGCGGCCTGCTCATCCTGGCGGCGATCGCAGGCGCGCTGGCGAGCGGGGCGCTGCCCACCGACGTCCGCCACGCCCTCCAGCCGCTGCTGTGGTGCGAGACCCTCGCCGTGGCCGCCTTCGGCACCGCCTGGGTCGTCAAGAGCGACGCGATCTTCCGGATGGCCGGGCTGCCCGACGCGCCACCGTCCGCCGAGACGATCGGGCCGACGTCCGCGACAGCCGCGTCCTGAACGGACGGGACTCGCCCTGAACCCCGACAGGAACAGGTGCGGGAGCGCAACCTCCAGCGGACACTCTGGCTGGCCCGCCGGGTCGACGTGCTGACGAGCGGACCGACGACGGCCACCACGATCTTGTAGCGTGGGGCCGTGGCGCGCAGCGTGTATCTGACCAGCGTCGGTTCGGGCGGGGGCAAGTCGACCATCGCCCTCGGGCTGGCCGAGTTGCTGTCCCGCCAGGTCGGGCGGATCGGTGTGTTCCGGCCGCTGGTGGCCGACACCGGCCCGGACCCGATCCTCGCGCTGCTGAGCGAGCGGTACCGCGTCGAGGTGCCGCTCGCCGAGCTGGCCGGATCCACCTACGCCGAGGCGGCCAGGCTGGTCGCCGACGGCCGACGGGAAGAGCTGATCTCCGCTGTCGTCCAGCGGTACCGGGCGGTGGAGCGGCAGTGCCCGGCGGTGGTCGTGGTGGGCAGTGACTTCGACGAGCCGGGCGACCCGGCGCACCCCCGCGAGCTGGCCTTCAACGCCCGGCTGGCCACCGAGTTCGGCAGCGTGGTGGTGCCGGTGGTGGACGGCTACGAGCAGGAGCCGACGGCCGTCGCGGCGGCCATGCGCGGGGCGTACCACGATCTGGCCGACCTGGGCGCGACGGTGCTCGCGGTGATCGCCAACCGGGTGTCCGAGCCGATGACGCTGCCGGAGCTGCCCGTGCCGGCGTACGCCATCCCGGAGGTGCCGAGCGTGTCGGCGCCGACGGTGGCCGAGGTGGCGGCGGCGCTCGGCGCCACCCTGCTGGCCGGGGACGACGCGGCGCTCGGCCGGGACGTGCTGGACTTCGTGGTCGGCGCGGCACACGTGCCGACCCTGCTGGGCCACCTCACCGAGGGCGCTCTGGTGATCACCCCCGGGGACCGGGCCGACCTGCTCGTCGCCGCCAGTGCGGCGCACGTGGCCGGGCAGGTGTCGGTGGCCGGGCTGGTGCTCACCCTCGGCGAGCAACCCGACCCCCGGGTGATGCGGCTGGTGGAGGGCCTCAACACCGGCCTGGCCGTGCTCTCCGTCGGCAGCGACAGCTACGACACGGTGGCCGCGTCCAGCCGGATCGAGGGGCGGCCCAGCGTGGCCAACCCCCGCAAGGTGGAGGCCGCGCTCGGCGCGTTCGAACGCTGCGTGGACACCGACGACCTGGCCCGCCGGCTGCGGGTCAGCCGCTCGACGCGGGTCACCCCGCTGATGTTCGAGAACGAGCTGATCGACCGGGCCCGCTCGAAGCCCCGGCACCTGGTGCTGCCCGAGGGCGCCGAGGAGCGCATCCTGCGGGCGGCGGAGATCCTGCTGCGCCGGGGCGTGGCCGACCTGACGCTGCTCGGCCGCCCGGACGACATCGCCCGGCGCACCCGCGAGCTGGGCATCGACCTCGGCGACGCGCGGCTCGTCGACCCGGCCACCAGCGGGTGGCGCGACGAGTTCACGGCCGAGTACGCGCGGCTGCGCGCCCACCGGGGCGTCACCGCCGAGCTGGCGCACGACATCGTGGCCCAGCCCAACTACTTCGGGACGCTCATGGTGAACGCCGGGTACGCCGACGGCATGGTCTCCGGCGCCACGCACACCACCGCCGCCACCATCCTGCCCGCGTTCGAGATCATCCGTACCGTGCCGGAGGTCTCGGTGGCCTCCAGCGTCTTCTTCATGCTGCTCGCCGACCGGGTGCTGGTCTACGGCGACTGTGCGGTCAACCGCGACCCGGACGCCGCCCAGCTCGCCGACATCGCGATCTCGTCGGCCGACACCGCCGCCCGCTTCGGCATCGAACCCCGGGTGGCCATGCTGTCGTACTCCACCGGCAGCTCCGGCGCGGGCGAAGACGTGGAGAAGGTCGCCGCGGCCACCGCGCTGGTCCGGGAGCGTCGGCCCGACCTGCTGGTCGAGGGGCCGATCCAGTACGACGCGGCGATCGACCCCGCCGTGGCGGCGACGAAGCTGCCCGACAGCCCGGTCGCCGGCCAGGCCACGGTCTTCATCTTCCCGGACCTCAACACGGGCAACAACACGTACAAGGCGGTGCAGCGCTCGGCCGGGGCGGTCGCCGTCGGCCCGGTCATGCAGGGCCTGCGCCGGCCGGTGAACGACCTTTCCCGCGGCGCGACCGTGCCGGACATCGTCAACACGGTGGCGATCACCGCCATCCAGGCGGCCGCCGAGGAGGCGTCATGAGTCGGGTGCTGGTGCTCAACTGCGGGTCGTCGTCGGTGAAGTGGCGCCACTACGACGGGGACCGGCCCCTCGACCAGGGCACCGTCGAGCGGGTCGGTGAGCCCGGCGGCGGCCCGGCGGACCACGCCAGCGCCGTCCGGCAGATCCTGGCCGGTCTGGACCTGAACGGGCTCACCGCGGTCGGGCACCGGGTGGTGCACGGCGGACGGAAGTTCACCACCCCGGTCCTCATCGACGACGCGGTGCTGGCCGCGATCAAGGATCTGGTGCCGCTCGCCCCGCTGCACAACCCGGCCAACCTGGCCGGCATCGAGGTGACCCGGGCGGCGCTGCCGGACGTCCCGCAGGTCGCCGTCTTCGACACGGCGTTCCACCACACCCTGCCGGAGGCCGCCGCGACCTACGCGATCGACCTGGACACCGCGCAGCGGTACGGCATCCGCCGGTACGGCTTCCACGGCACCTCGCACGCGTACGTCTCCCGGCGTACCGCCGAGCTGCTGGGCCGCCCGTACGAGCAGCTCAACACCATCACCCTGCACCTGGGCAACGGGGCCAGCGCCTGCGCGGTCGCGAACGGCCGCAGCGTCGCCACCTCGATGGGGATGTCGCCCCTCCAGGGGCTGGTGATGGGCACGCGCAGCGGCGACCTCGACCCGACCGTGATCTTCCACCTGCGGCGGGAGGGCGGGCTGTCGGTCGACGACATCGACGACCTGCTCAACCACCGCAGCGGGCTGCTGGGGTTGACCGGCGTCAACGACATGCGCGAGGTGCTGCAGCGCAGGGCGGCCGGGGACCGGGCAGCCGCGCTGGCCTTCGACGTGTACTGCCGGCGGATCACCGGGTACGTCGGCGCGTACTACGCGCTGCTCGGCCACGTGGACGCGATCGCGTTCACCGCCGGCGTGGGCGAGCACGCCGCGCCCGTCCGGGCCGCCGCGCTGGCCGGGCTGGCCCGGCTCGGCATCACCGTCGACGAGGCGCGCAACAACGGTGACGGCGACCGGCTGATCTCGCCGGACGACGCCGAGGTGAGCGTCTGTGTCATCCGCACCGATGAGGAACGGGAGATCGCCCGACAGACCCGGGATGTGGTCGGGGCGCACTGAAGCCCCCCGACCCGCCCGGTCAGCGCACTGCCGCGCCGGCTGGTCAGCGCATCGCCAGCCAGGCGACGAGGGCCACCAGCAGTACGACGACCACCGCCGCACCGACGATGAGCGGCAGGCGGGACGGCGCGTCGGCCGGGCCGGCGGCCTCCGGCGTCTGGGTGAAGGCGCGGAACGCCTCGGTGTTGCCGCTGGGGTCGGTGTAGTTCTCAGCCATGTCGGTGACCCTAGCGAAGCCGGTCGCCGAGCGCCGCCCCCGCCTCCGCCGTCCCACCGGGTCGAACCGGCCGGCGGAGGCGACCCGACCGGGTGGCGGGCAGAGCCGGGCCGGACGGCGGGGCCGCCGGACGTGCCCGGGCACCTACGGTGAAACGGTGGGGGCGGGACGGCTGGTCGCCGTACTGGTGACAGCGCTGCTGGCCGGTTGCGCGCCGGCCACCGCCGTGGCGGGCGGCTCCACCGGGCCGCCGTCCGCGCGCCGAGCGCCCGAGGGGTCGTACGTCGTCGGCGTGCGTACGCTCACCCTCGATCCGCGCTCGGCGCGCCCCCTGCCGGTGACCATCTGGTATCCGACCGGGACCGACGGGGTGGCCGCCGGCCGCTTCCCGGTGGTGATCTACAGCCACGGGCTGCACAGTCGACCCGAGCTGCACGCCGGGCTGACCACCCGCTGGGCGGCGGCCGGTTTCGTGGTGGCGGCGCCCGCGTACCCGCACACCAGCGCGGGTGCCGCGCACTTCACCCGGGCCGACGTGCGCAACCAGCCCGCCGACGGTTGGCGGCTGATCCGGCACCTGGGCCGCCTCGACGGCGACCCGGGTGATCCGCTCGCCGGCCACCTGGACCTCACGTCGATCGCCGCCGCCGGTCACTCGGCGGGCGGCTTCACCACCTCCGGCATGTTCACCGAGGGCCACCCGGCCCGGCTGCGCGGGGGCATCGTGATCGCCGGCGGCGGGCTGCCGGGCAGCTTCGCCGGACCGACCGCACCGGTGCTCTTCGTGCACGGCACGGCCGACCCGGTGGTGCCGGTGACGGTCGGCCGGGCGGCGTACGCGCGTACCCCGGGACCGGCGGTGTTCGTCAGTGTGCTCGGCCAGGACCACGGCGCGTACCTCACGCCGGGCAACCCCGGATTCGCCGCCGTCCTCGCCACCACCACCGACTTCCTGCGCTGGACCCTCTACGGTGACCGGACCGCCGGCGCCCGCCTGCCCACCGACGCGCGCACGCCCGGCACCCACTACGAGTCCCGCCTCACCTAGCGGCGGTGGCGGTGGCCGCACACGACAAGCGCTGCTGCCCACTGAAGGCTCCCCCGCGCACCCGGACGTGCCGCTAGGGTGCCCCGGTGGACGACCTCGCGCGCCGCCAGTTGGCGAGCATCGCCGAAGTGGTCGAGGTGGCCGGATCGGCCGGCATTCCGGTGTGGTTGCGTGGCGGCTGGGCGATGGACTTCCAGCTCGGCCAGGTGTCCCGACCGCACGTCGACGTCGACTGGTACTGCTGGCGCGAGGACGCGGCCCGGCTGGCAGCCCTGCTGCTGGCCCGGGGCTGGCGACCCGATCCCCGGATGCCGGTGGAGCTACAGCTCGACCTGTTCGCCGCCGACGTGGAGGTGAGCTTCGCGTACCTGGGTCGCGACGACGCCGGTCGACCGACGGTGGGTGCCGGGTCCTGGGCCGGCACGCCACTGCCGGTCGGGATGCTGGACGCACCACCCGGCCGGCTCGGCCCGTTGACCGTGCCGACGATCTCGGTGCCGGCCCAGATCGAGTTCAAGCAGATGTACCCGGTGTGGATGCCGGAGCGGCCCCGCCGTCCGAAGGACGCGGACGACCTGGCTCGACTGCGGGCTGGGCCCCGTCGAGAAGGTCCTCGTACACCCCGACCTTGAAGCCGATCAGGTCCAGGCACTGGGTGAGCCTGCCGATCTGGCTGGTGACGCGCTCCCGGTGCTCGCGCAGGAGGGCGAGACGTTCCTCCTCGTTGCCGGCGCCCTCCCGGACGAGGTCGGTGTACCGGCGGAGCGCGGGCAACGGCATGCCCGAGGCGCGGAGAATGATGCAGACGGTCAGCCAGTCGACGTCGTCCTGGCTGTAGACACGACGCCCACCGGGCCCACGGCGTACGGGATCGACGAAGACGCCCTCCTGCTCGTAGAAGCGGAGGGCGTGCACGCTCAAGCCGGTACGTTCGGCGACCTGCCCGATGCTCAGACTCACGGTGTCCTCGGCCATGCCGAGCAGGGTAACGAGGCTTGACCTAGAGCCGACTCCAGCTCCTAGGGTCCCCCGTGATCGTTACGACATCGCCAAGGGAGCATCGGCATGCGCTATCGCACACTCGGCGGCACCGGCATCGAGGTGAGCACCCACTGCCTCGGGACCATGATGTTCGGCGCCGTCGGGAACCCGGACCACGACGACTGCGTCCGTATCGTCCGCGCGGCCCTGGACCAGGGCATCAACTGTGTCGACACCGCCGACATGTACGGCCGGGGCGAGTCCGAGCAGATCGTGGGCAAGGCGCTGCGGGGGCGTCGGGACGACGTCGTCCTCGCCACCAAGGTGCACTTTCCGATGGGTGAGGGGCCCAACCAGGGTGGCAACTCGCGGCGCTGGATCCTCAAGGCGGTCGAGGGGAGCCTGCGGCGCCTGGGCACCGACTGGATCGACCTCTACCAGGTCCACCGCCCCGACCCCTCGACCGACATCGAGGAGACGCTCTCGGTGCTCACCGACCTCGTGCGCGAGGGAAAGATCCGCGCCTTCGGGTGCTCGACGTTCCCCGCTGAGGAGATTGTCGAGGCGCACCAGGTCTCCGAGCGTCGCGGCCTCGGGCGGCTGCGCACCGAGCAGCCGCCGTACTCGATCCTGGCCCGCGGGGTCGAGGCGTCGACCCTGCCGGTCTGTCAGCGCTACGGCATGGGGGTGCTGGTCTGGAGTCCGCTCGCCTTCGGGTTCCTCAGCGGGAAGTACCGCAGGGACCGGCCCGTCGACCTGTCGACCGGGCGTGCCGTGCTCCGGCCGGCGCAGTTCGATCCCACGCTCGCCGAGAACGCCGCCAAGCTCGACATCGTCGAGCAGCTCGTCGACCTCGCGGCGGGCATCGGCTGCACGCTCCCGCAGCTCGCCATCGCCTTCACCGTGGCCCATCCGGCGGTCACCTCGGCGATCATCGGACCGCGGACCATGGCGCACCTGGAGGACCTGATCAAGGGCGCCACGCTCACCCTGGACGACGCGACCCTCGACCGGATCGACGAGATCGTGCCGCCCGGAACCAACCGGTACGACCCCAACGCCGCCTTCCCGCCACGCTCCCTGACCGACACCGCCCGGCGGCGGCGCCCGCTCCCCGACCGCGCCGCGGCCTGAGCGAGCCGGTCACGGCGTGGCCTGAGCGAGCCGGTCACGCCGCGGCCTGAGCGAACCGGTCACGGCGTGGGCACCGCGCGTCGAACCGCGCCGAGCCGGTCGGCGCGGCAGGGCACAATTGGCTTCATGTCGCGTCGCGTCACCTCCACGCTGCTGGCCAGCGTCCTGCTCATGGCCGGCCTGGTCGGCTGCTCCGCCGACGCCCGCAAGACCGAGAGCTGGCGGGCGCCGGCCGAGCCACCGCCCGCCGCCACGCCGACGCCGCAGGTACCCGCCGGGACCGCACCGAAGAGCGCCTTCGGCGTCGGCGTACGCCAGCTCAAGCTGAACCGGGACGGCCGCGCGCTGCCGGTGACGCTCTGGTATCCGGCGGCCGGGGAGTCCGGCGGCGCGGTCAAGCGGTCCGCGGCGGCGGCACAGGGCCGGTTTCCGGTGGTGATGTTCAGCCACGGCCTCACCGGGCGGCCGGAGGACTACGCCACCCTGCTGACCCGCTGGGCGGCGGCGGGCTTCGTGGTGGCCGCGCCGACCTTCCCGCACACCTCCCGGGGCAGCGACGGCAACATCCTCGACGTGCTCAACCAGCCGGCCGACGTGTCGTACGCGCTGACCCAGGTGCTGGCGCTCGACGGCAAGGCCGGCGACGGGCTGCGCGGCCGGCTGGCCACCGACCGGGTCGCCGCGGCCGGGCACTCGGCCGGCGGGGTGACCACCATCGGCCTCTTCACCGCCAGCCGGGACGAGCGGCTGGACGCCGGGGTGGTGTTCGCCGGTACGGCCGTCGGCGTGGGTACGGCGTTCGCAGGGGCGACCGCGCCGCAGCTGTTCGTGCACGGCGAGCTGGACGAGGTGGTCGACTACGCGGCGGGCAAGGCGGCGTACGACAAGGTGCCCTGGCCGAAGGCGCTGCTCAGCCTGCCCAAGGGCGACCACGGGCGGGCGCTGCTCAGCGACGCCGCGACGCTGCGGGTCGTCTCGGACACGTCCGTCGAGTTCCTGCGCTGGTCGCTGTACGGCGACGCGGAGGCCAAGAAGCGCATCCCCACCGACGCGACGCGCGGCGACATCGCCACCTTCGACGATCACCTCTGAGATCCCGACCGCTCAAGATCGCGCAACAACCAGGAAACAGTGGCCTCCCACGACGCGGAGGCCACTATTTCCATGACAACGCTGTTGCGTTTGGCGATCGGGACTTGAGTCAAGGGCTTTGGAGACGCGAACGGGACTTCTGATAGATCAGCTTGTGTCGAGCAAGGTGAT
>NZ_JBIAKN010000011.1:0-172698 GCF_042872475.1 Micromonospora sp. NPDC005252
AGTTCTAGCTTGGTCGCTGAACCAACTACCGGAGACCTCTTCAATTAGCGACCACCGCCACGCCCAATATCGAGGCCCTACGAAACACGGCCTAGTTCGATCCCGCACCGACCTCCTTGGGCCCGGTGTCGAGCGCGAGCGCATCGGACTCCGCCGCACGGCGCTCGTCGAACGGCGTGAACAGGACGTTCTGCCGCGGTTTGGCGGACAGATCCCGGACTGCCCGACGCTTCACACGGGCAGGTATGGTCAGCGAACCCTGGGCCAGGTCATCCATTTGTTTCTTGATGGCACCGAGCGCGTCCCGCAGATCAGAGTCACGTCCGGGTGGGATCGCCATGATCTGTTCCAACTCCCGGCGGATGGCGCCGTACCTGGCCGAATCCGCGCGGTAGCGATCGGCCCGCTGCTCGAAGCGGAGGAACGTCTGGAGACTGGACAGGACCACGGAACACAGACTCAGGACACCGGTCGCGATCCGTATCCAGAGTGCCGGGTCGGCCGCGAGGGTTGCGAAGATTCCCGTGCTCACGACGGCGGAGAGCGCGATCGTCGTGCCGCCGATCAGGCTGTTCAGGCGGGAGTAGTGGTTACCGGTGTCGTACTGCACACGCTGACTCTGCCTGCTGCGTCGATGCCAGTCGGCGATGAGCTTCTTGGTCGAGTCGTCCATTCCCGACCTCCGGATGTCAAGAAGTGCCCGCGCTCAGGCGGTCACGCAACCGCCGGTGTCGTTCTTCGACGGGCGCTGCGAAGACGAACCTGTTCTTCTGGGGCGAGAAGCAGAGGTCTCCCGCAGCGTCCTTGAGGAACACCGCCTCAAGTTTCGGCTTCTCGATGAACTCGCCGGGATCGAGCAGGAACGCCGCGCGCGTGTAGGCGCCGGCATCGACCTGGTAATAGATGGTCAACAGGTCGACGAAGGGCCCCGGCTCGGCACGACCACCGACGGACGCCATGGTCGTGATCCGGTCGCAGGACTCGTCCAGAGAGATCTTCTCCCGCACGTACAGACCGAGGGCGTCGTCGGACAGGAGCCCTCGGCAGATGGCCCACTCCCGATCACTGATCGGCAGCGCGTCCCGCAGATCCGACCAGACCGCCAGGGTGTATTCGTGCTGCAGGCCCTTCTGCTCCTCGGCCAGAGCGCGGGGCTTACCGATGTCGTGAAGGCACAGCATGAGTCGGAGCGCCCGCAGCCGCAGGCCAAGCGGCAGCGGGACGGCACTGAACCACTTTTCGAACAGGGAACAGACCATGATCGTGTGGTCCCGGAGCGAATAGTCACGCTTTCGGGAATTCCTTCCCCGGAGCTGTTCCTCGATCGCCGGAATGGTGGCCAGAACGCCCAGAGCGCGCTCGGGAAGGTACGCCGCGTCATCGACCAGGCCCTCAAGTCGCGAGCGGACGACCGAATGATCCAACTGAACCTCCCACCGTGCCCCTACGGCGTGCCCTACGCCTAGCTTGCAGCGACACCGATGAGTAGGCAAGGCGACCCTGCTCCACATCCTCCGAAACGGTCGACCTCGTGCTCGCCTCCCCTTCCCGTGCGTACTGGTGCAGGATTGCCGACATGCTTCGCTCACCTCGCGCGCTCCTGCTGGACTTCGGTGGCGTCTTGGTCGACGCGCCGCCACAGCCCCCGGCGCCGCCCGCGCTGGTCGACCGGTTCTCGCACCTCCTGGGTGGGCTGGTCTCCGACGCGCAGATCGCCGCCGACCTGAGCGAGGGCACGACCGCGTACGCGCATTGGCGTGACGAGGTGGGCACGACAGGCGACCCGGTCGAGCTGCCGCACGCGCGGGTATGGGCCGAGTTCGTGACGCCACGATGGCCGCCTGCGGCCCGTGCGGCCGTCGAGCGGGAGGCGACCGCACTGGCGTACGCCTGGACCTCGCGAGCCGAGTGGGAGGTCCGCCCGGGCATCCCGGAGGCGCTGCGTGCCGCCGCTGCTGCCGGCCTGCGGCTGGCGGTGGTCAGCAACACGCTGTGCGGCGCCGCCCACCGGGACTACCTGAACACCGCCGGCTTGTCCGAGCTGTTCGCCGCCGAGTTCTACAGCGACGAAGCCGGGCCCCGCAAACCCAACCCACAGCTCGCCCTTCTGGCGGCGCGGGCCATCGACGTGTCCATCGACGAATGCTGGTTCGTGGGTGACACCGTGCACCGGGACATCGCCTGTGCCCGCCGCGCCGGTGCTCAGGCGGCGATCCTCATGCGGTCGCCCCGGACCGACCGGGAGCCGCCACATCCCGAACTCGTTCCCGATGCCGTGATCGAGGACGGGCACGGTCTGCTCGCGCTGCTTCGACAGGTGTGGGGCACGGCGGTCGCGGCACCGTAAGCGAACCGCAAGATCTGCCCCTGCGGGGCCGTCGGCTCCGCTGGCTAGGCTGGCCCGGGAGGTGGCCGGTGGCGCAGCGGGTGCTCGTGGTTGACGACGATCGCACCGTCAGCGACGTGGTGTGCCGCTACCTGGAGCACGCCGGGTACGAGGTGAGCCACGTCGGGGACGGGCTGGCCGCCCTGGAGGCCGTCCAGGACCGGCCGCCGCACCTGGTCGTGCTGGACCTGATGCTCCCCGGGCTGGACGGGTTGCAGGTGTGCCGGCGGCTGCGGGAGCGGCCGGACGGCGTACCTATCATCATGCTGACCGCACGCGGCGACGAGGCGGACCGGGTGCTCGGCCTGCAACTGGGCGCCGACGACTACCTGGGCAAACCGTTCTCTCCGCGCGAGCTGGTGCTGCGGGTCGGTTCGGTGCTGCGTCGGGCCGGTGAGCCGGCCGCGCCGGCAGCCGAGCTGCTGGCCGACGCGGGGCTGGAGGTGGCCACCGGGCCACGGATCGCCCGGCTGCACGGCCGCGAGCTGGCCCTGACATTGCGCGAGTTCGATCTGCTGGCACACCTCATGCGGCACCCGACGCGGGCGTTCAAACGCACCGAGCTGCTGGAACGGGTGTGGGGGTGGAACTTCGGCGACCAGTCCACGGTGACCGTGCACGTGCGACGGCTGCGGGAGAAGATCGAGGACGACCCGGCCGAGCCGCGACGGATCGTCACGGTCTGGGGCGTCGGCTACCGGTACGAGCCAGCCGATGCGTGACCTGGCGCTGATCTTCGGAGCGGCGCTCACGGCCGCGCTCGGCGTGGGCCTGCTGGGCGCGCTCACCCTGCGGCTGCTGCGCCACCGGTCGATCACCGTGCACGTGTGCGTCCTGCTCACCGTCACCGTGGCCGCCGTGGTGGCCGGAGTGGTGGTGGTCGCCCAGGCGATGTTCCTGTCTCCGCACGACCTCCAGGTCGTCCTGCTCACCGTCGCCGCGGCGGCGGTCGTGAGCCTCGGCGTCGGCTGGTACTTCGGGCGGCGACTGGCCGTGGCCGCGGTCTGGGCGGCCCAGGCCCGGGAGCGGGAACGGCGGGTCGAGAAGGGCCGCCGGGACCTGGTGGCCTGGGTGTCACACGACCTGCGGACGCCGCTGGCCGGCCTGCGGGCGATGGCCGAGGCGCTGGAGGACCGGGTGGTCGACGACCCGGAGACGGTCGCCGAGTACCACCGGCGGATCCGCCTGCAGACCGACCGGATGACCCGACTCGTCGACGACCTGTTCGAGCTGTCCCGGATCAACGCCGGGGCGCTGCGCCTGACACTGTCGGCGGTGCCGCTCGGTGAGGTGGTCTCCGACGCGTTGGCCGGCACCGCGCCGCTGGCCAAGGCCCGCCGCATCCGCCTGGTGGCCGCCGAGTCGGGCTGGCCCACCGTGCTGGCCAGCGAGCCCGAGCTGGCCCGGGTCGTGGGCAACCTGCTGCTCAACGCGGTGCACTACACGCCGAGCGACGGCACGGTACGGGTGGACGCCGGATGCGAGAGCGACGCCGCCTGGCTGGCGATCGCCGACACCTGCGGCGGCATTCCGGAAGACGACCTGCCCCGGCTGTTCGACGTGGCGTTCCGGGGTGAGCCGGCCCGTACGCCCCGCTCCGGTGGGGAGGGCTCCGGCGGGCTGGGGCTGGCGATCGTGCGCGGCCTGGTCGAGGCGCACGGCGGCCGGGTGGACGTGCAGAACGTCGTCGGCGGCTGCCGATTCGTGGTCCGCCTCCCGACGGCCTGACGCCCCGCGGCGTCAGCGTCCCGCTGCCAGCTCGCCGAACCAGCGTCGCCCCCGCCGGAAGACGTCCCGCACCGCCAGGCCGGCGGCGTCGGCGACCGGGTGCACGGCGCGCGCGTCCAGCCGGGCCCAGCGGAACGCCGGGCCGAGCAGCAACCGGCCGGCGCGCTGCTCGGCGGCCACCCGGGCCAGGCCCTGCCACAGCCCCGCGCCGGGCGGCTCCAGCTCGACCAGCACCGTGCCATCGGGTGCGAGCAGCTCCCGGCAGCGGCGCAGCAGCGCGACCGGTTCACCGCCGATGCCGATGTTCCCGTCGATCAGCACCGCGTGCGCCCACCGGCCCTCGCCGGGCAGCGGCTCGAACAGGTCGCCGTGCACCGCCACCGCGCCCCGGGCCCGCGTCAGCCGCACCGCCGTCGCGGAGACGTCCACACCGACCGCCGTCCGCCCGGCCCGGGTCAGCGCCACGGTGAGCCGCCCCGGCCCGCAACCGAGGTCGAGTGTCGGCCCGGCGCACCGCTCGACCAGCCCGGCGACCGCCGGCTCGGCCGGTCCGTGCCAGCGGTCCACCGGTAGCCGGCTGCGGACACCGTCGCCGTGCACGAGCCACCGCCTCCGGGCCGCACGGTCGGCGAGGGCGGCAGCGAACGGATCCGCCCCCGTGCCCGCCGACGACCCGTCGTGCCCACGCGGCGGCACCGCAGGCGACGTCGACAGCGCCTCGATCGGGGCGGTGTCGACGGGGTTCACCGCCGACCTCCCGGCTGCAGGGCGAGGCGGACCGCCGCGACCTGTCGGGCGAACCGACCCTCGGGCGCCTCGACGGCCACCGCGAGGGCGTCGGACCACTCGTCGACGTCGCGCAGCACCGGCAACGGCGCGGTACGCAGGCCGCGCCCGGTCAGGGCCGCCCACGTGTCGTGGCCGGTGTCCGGCGTCGACATCGGCACGTCGCGCAACACCCGGGCGTGCCGGGGGTCGCGCAGCCCGAGCGACCACCAGCCGCCGTCGCGCGCCCGGCCGAGCACCGCGTCGGTGGCGCCCAGCCGCACCACCGCCGCGGCCAGCCCGGTCGGCGTCACCTGCGGGGTGTCCATCCCGATCTGGAGCACCGGCCGACCCGGGTACGCCGCCGCGACCTCGGCGTACGCGTTGGCGAGCCGATCGCCCAGGCCGACGCCGCGCTGGTCGAGCACCACCCAGCCGGCCAGCGCGGCGGTCAACGCGGCGGCGTCCTCCGCCTCGGTCAGCCGACCCGTCCAGGCCAGCACCGGCGTGACACCGGGGGTGGCGCGGACGGCGTCGAGGGTGTCGCGCAGCGCGGCGGCCGCGATCCGGGCCGCCTGCGCCGGGGTGGCCGGTGGGCAGAGCCGCGTCTTCACCGCCCCCGCGACTGGCGCCTTGGCGACCACCAACAGGACGGTCACCGGGGGCCCTCCACGGTACGCAGCACCCCGGCGAAGTCACGGGTCGCGCGCAGGGTGCCGCGCACCGAACCGGACACCTTGGACCGGGTGCCGGCGGCCCGGGGCGCGTAGGTGACGTCCAGCTCGTAGATCCGCCAGCCGGCGGCGGCGGCCCGGATCAGCAGTTCGAGGGGGTAGCCGAAGGCCCGGTCGGTGACGCCGAGGTCGAGCAGCGCCTCCCGGCGGGCCACCCGGATCGGGCTGAGGTCCCGCAGCGGTACGCCCCGACGGCGCAGCAGCGCGGCGACCAGCGCCGTACCGGCGCGGGCGTGCCACGGCCACACCCCGGCCCCGACCGGCCGTCGCCGGCCCACGCTGAGGTCGGCGGTGCCGGCCAGCACCGGGGCGACCAGGGCCGGCAACTCGGTGGGATCGAACGACCCGTCGGCGTCGAGGACGCACACCACCTCGGCGTCGGCGGCCTCCAGGCCGGCGTGCACCGCCGCGCCGTAGCCGCGCCGGGGCTCGTGCACCACCCGGGCGCCGTGCCGCGCGGCCACCTCGGGCGAGCCGTCGCGCGAGCCGTTGTCCACCACGATGGCCCGGTAGCCGGGCGGCAGCGCGGTCAGCACGCCGGGCAGGGCGGCCGCCTCGTCCAGGCAGGGCAGCACCACGTCGATCTCAGTCGGCATACCGCCGACGCTAGGGCGGCAAGCCCGCGGCGGAGGCCGAAATGTGCTTACCGAACCCTTACCACCTGGGCATTTCTTACCGTCCGGTGACGGGCCGCCGATTGGCGAGCGCGAGGGCGGGCTGTCGCCGTACCGTCCGGTGGTCATGGCCTCGACCACCACTCTCGCCGCCGCCCCCGGGCGGACCCCGCCCCGCCGCCGGGCCGGGGACCTCCTGGTGCTGGGCGTGGAGGCGGCGCTGCTCGCCGCCGCCGTGCTGGTGGGCGCCCTGCTCAACGCGCGTGGCGCCGGGCTGCACGCCGACGCCGCTCCGCTGTACGCGACGTGGCGGCCGCACGTCGGCTGGGGCAGCCCCGCCGCGCTGGCCGTAGCGGTCGCGGTGGTGGGGTGGGGAGCGCGGTGGGCCCGCACCGCCCGGTGGGGTGTCCTGCTGGCTGCCGCGTGGCTGACCGCGGTCGCCTGGACGTTGTCGTTGGCCCTGGTGGACGGCTGGACGGCGGGGCTGACCCGGCGGCTCACCCCGCAGGCCGAGTACCTGCACGAGGTCCCCGGGGTGACCGACATCCCGGCGATGCTGGCCGGCTTCACCGGCCGGATCGTCGACTTCCAACCCGACGCGTGGTCCACCCACACCGCCGGGCACCCTCCGGGCGCGCTGCTCATCTTCGTCTGGCTGGACCGCATCGGCCTCGGCGGAGGCGCCGCCGCCGCGCTGGCCTGCGTGCTGGTCGGCGCCACGGTCGCGGTGTCGGTGCCGGTGACCCTGCGGGCGCTCGGCGCGCCCGACGCGGCCCGCGCGGTGCTCCCGTTCCTGGTGCTGCTGCCGGGGGCGGTCTGGGTGGGCGCCTCGGCCGACGGCATCTTCGCCGCCGTGGTCGCGGCCGGCCTGGCGCTGCTGGCGGTCCGTGGCCGCGTCGCCGCTCTGGCCGGCGGGGCGGTGCTCGGGTTCGCGCTGTACCTGTCGTACGGGTTCCTCCTGGTCGGCGTGCTCGCGCTGGCCGTGGTGACGCTGCGCCGTACGCACCGTGGGGGCGCGCTGCTCGCCGCCGCCGTCGGGGTCGCGGCCGTGACGGCGGCCTTCAGCGCGGCGGGCTTTCACTGGTGGGTCGGCTACCAGTTGGTCGTCGAGCGGTACTACCAGGGCTGGGCCGCCGACCGCCCGTACGCCTACTGGGTGTGGGCCAACCTGGCCGCGCTGCTGCTCAGCGCCGGGCCCGTGCTCGGGCCGGCGCTGCGCCGCGTGCTGCCGGCCGCACGGTCGCCGTGGCCAGGGCTGCGCGCGGCGCTGCCGGCGCGTGCCCCCACCCCGCCGGGCGGACCGGCGCCGGGTGGGCCGCGCTTCGGGCCGGGCGCGGCCGCGCGCGGGTGGCGGGCCGTCGGCCGGCTGGCCACGCCTGCGGCAGCAGCGGTACGCGCAGCCGGCCCCACCGTGCTGCTACCGCTGGCCGCCCTGGTGGCGGTGCTCGGCGCGGACCTGTCCGGGCTGAGCAAGGCCGAGGTGGAGCGGATCTGGCTGCCGTTCGTCGTGTGGCTGCTGGTGGCCACCGCCCGCCTGCCGACGGGGTCCCGGCGCTGGTGGCTGGCCGCGCAGGCGCTCACCGCGCTGGCCGTCAACCACCTGGTCTGGACTGTCTCCTGACCACCCCGGCCGCACCGCCCCGGCCACACCGCCGCACCGCCCGGCCGCGCCGCAACCCGCGCCGCACCGCCGCACCGCCCGGCCGCGCCGCAACCCGCGCCGCACCGCCCGGCCGCGCCGCCACCCGCGCCGCCCGGCCTGCCACTCCGTTGAGCGGTATGACTGTGAGTCATAAATATGACTCACAGTCATACCGCTCATTGTCGGTACCCGCTCGTCGCGCGCGCCGACCACCGCGAGCCACCACCGCCGGAGCGAGCACCCCCGCCCGAGCGAGCACCCCCGCCGGCCAAGCACACCGCGCCGCGCGAGCATCACCGCCGCGCGTACCACTCGGCGTGGACCAGCGGCGGGCGGCGGGCGGCGGGCGGCGGGCGGTCAGCCTGCGACGGCGGCTGGTTCCCGTAGCGGGTCGGTGGCGAAGCCGGCCACGCCCTCGGCGAAGCCGACCCGGGCCGTGTAGCCGAGCAGTTCCACGGCCCGGCGGGGGTCGGCGACCACGTGCCGCACGTCGGCCGCGCGGGCCCCACCCACCACCTGCGGGGCCGGCCCGCCCATCGCCTCGGCCAGGGTGACCGCCAGCTCTCCGACCGTGTGCGGCTCGCCCGAGCAGACGTTCACCGGCACCAGCGTGGCCGGCGGCGCGCTGCTGGTGAGGGCCAGCAGGTTGGCCCGCGCCACGTCGGTGACGTGCACGAAGTCGCGCCGTTGCCGGCCGTCCTCCAACACCCGCGGCGCCACGCCGGCCGCCAGCGCCGACCGGAAGATCGATGCCACTCCGGCGTACGGGGTGTCGCGGGGCATCCGGGGGCCGTAGACGTTGTGGTACCGCAGCGCCCACACGGCGCCGCCGGTCTGCCGGGCCCAGGCGGCGGCCAGGTGCTCCTGGGCGAGCTTGCTCGCGGCGTACGTGCTGCGGGGTTCCAACGGCGCGTCCTCCGGCACGAGCACCGGATCGAGTCCGCGGCCGCAGTGTGGGCAGGTCGGGTCGTACCGGCCGGCCGTCACGTCCTCGGGCCGGCGGGGCGCGGGGCGCACCGTGGCATGCTCGGGGCAGGCGTAGCGCCCCTCCCCGTAGACCACCATCGAGCTGGCCAGCACCAACCGACCGATCCCCGCCCGGTGCAGCGCCGCCAGCAGCACCGCCGTGCCGTAGTCGTTGTGCGTGACGTAGTCGGGGGCGTCCGACGGATCGAGGCCGTGGCCGACCATCGCCGCCTGGTGACAGACCGCGTCCACGCCGGTCAGCAGCCGGTCCAGCAGAGGGCCGTCCCGGACGTCGCCGCGGACCACCTGGTGCCCGCGTGACCAGGCAGGCAGCTCGCCGCCGTGTGCCTGGGGCAGCAGCGCGTCCAGCGCCACCACCTCGTGGCCCTGCTCCACGAGCAGGTCGACGACCTGCGACCCGATGAACCCGGCCGCGCCGGTGACCAGTACGCGCATGCCGGTCACGGTAGGGCGGACGGGACGCCCGGCGGGCCGGTTCGGCGGACCCGTAAGGAGTTCGCAACAGCTCGGCGGGCGCCGACGCCCCGGTAAGCGTTCGGTAATGCGATAAACCCGGCCCGGCCGTACCCCTGCGGTCTAACCTGCCGGCAGTGCCCGCCACCGGCCCACGCGCCCGGCCGGGCCGACCGGTGTGGACGACAACGGCGCGTGACGGCGAGGAAGGGGCAGCGGGTGCCGGTTAGCAGACCCGGCCCGAGCGGCAGCGAAACCCGGGCAACGGACGCGGACGGCTACGGCGCTCCGCGCCGGCTCTGGCGCGGGCTGGCCCAGCACGGCCCACCGGGTGTGGACGCCGTCAAACGGAGCTGGCGCAGCCCGTTGCGCGGCCCCTGGCTCACCGCCGTCTACGGGTCGGTGCTGCTGGTGGCGCTGCCACTGGTGATCATCACCGGGCTGCTCGACTACGCCGCCTACAGCCCGCAGTTCGACCAGGCGTTCCCGGCGAACGTGGGCTGGCTGCGGCTGCCCGCCTTCGACTGGCCGACCCGGCCGTCCTGGCTGTTCCGGGTCACCCAGGGGCTGCACGTGACGCTCGGCATCGTGCTCGTCCCGGTGGTGCTGGGCAAGCTGTGGTCGGTGCTGCCGAAGCTGTTCGACTGGCCGCCGGCGCGCTCGCTGGCCCAGGTGCTGGAACGACTGACCCTGCTGCTGCTGGTCGGCGGGATCCTGTTCCAGATCGCCACCGGCCTGCTCAACATCCAGTACTCGTACGTGTTCGGCTTCGACTTCTACACCGCCCACTACTTCGGGGCCTGGATCTTCACCGGCGCCTTCGTGGCGCACGTGATCATCAAGTTTCCCCGGCTGGTGACCGCGCTGCGGTCCCGCCCGCTGGGCACGGAACTGCGCACCCCGCGCGCCGCGACACGACCCGAGCCGCCCGACCCGGACGGCCTGGTCGCCGCCGAACCTGGGCCGGCCACGGTCAGCCGGCGCGGCGCGGTCGGCCTGGTCGGCGGCGGGGCGCTGCTGCTGGCCGTCCTCACCATCGGGCAGAGCCTGGACGGCCCGCTGCGGCGCACCGCGCTGCTGCTGCCCCGCGGACGACAGCCCGGCACCGGGCCGAACGGCTTCCCGGTCAACCGCACCGTCGCCGCCGCCGGCGTACGCCCCGAGCAGACCGACGCGAGCTGGCGGCTGACGCTGCGCGGCGGCGGCCGGACCGTGACCCTGGACCGGCCCGGCCTGCTGGCCATGGCGCAGCACACCGCCGCCCTACCCATCTCCTGCGTGGAGGGCTGGTCCACCCGGCAGACCTGGACCGGCGTCCGTCTTCGTGACCTGGCCGCGCTCGCCGGGGTCGCGGACCCGGCCTCGGCGCGCGTGTCGTCGCTGGAGCAGGCCGGGCTGTTCCGCACGGCGGTGCTCGCCGCCAACCAGGTCCTCAATCCGGATTCGCTGCTCGCCCTGCGGGTCAACGGGGTCGACCTCGCCCCCGACCACGGCTACCCGGCTCGGGTCATCGTGCCGGCCCTGCCCGGGGTGCACTGCACGAAGTGGGTCACCGAGATCGACTTCCGGGGTCAGGCCGATGGCTGAGCGGGCCGGCGGACGGGAGGGGCCGACGGAGGGACGGGCCGGACCGACGGCTGGGCGGGCCGGGCGGTGGCGGGCCGCCTACGGCGCCGCGCCGTGGCATTTCGTCCTGGTGACGGCGGCCATCGTGCTCGCCGGCTGGGTGGCGCTGCGGCTGGCGCAGGAGGCGACGTTCAGCCGGATGCTGCTGTGGTTCGTCGGCGCGGTCATCGCCCACGACCTGGTGCTGTTCCCGGTGTACGCGAGCGCCGACCGGGTGCTGCGCGCGGTGGTACGCGATCGTGTCACGCTGCTCAACCACCTGCGGATGCCGGCGCTCGGCACGGCGCTGCTGTTCGTGGTCTTCTCCCCCGGCATCCTGCGGTGGGGCGAGACCACCCACGAGGCGGCCTCCGGCCTGACCCAGCGGCCGTACCTGGTGCGCTGGTTGGTGCTCAGCGCGGCGCTCTTCCTGCTCAGCGGCGCGACGTACGGCCTGCGCGCGGCGTTGGGCCGGCGCGGTTCGGCGTCCCGCGCCCGGCGCTGACGGCCCCGGGCGCCCGGCCTGCCGGTCGGGCGCCCGCAGTGGTCAGGCCGCCGGCGCGTTGGCGTACGCCGCGACGGCCCAGGCGCCGTCCGTGCGGTGCAGGACCCAGGTGGCGTGCCGACGCCGCTCCGTCGGCAGCTCGTCCTCACCGGCCATCAGGATGCCGGCAGCGCTCACGACGATCGCGGTCTCTCCGAGCACTCGGATGTCCAGTGGCTCGTCGACCCCACGGGATCCCTTCAGCGGTCCGGCGAACCCGGCGGCCATGTGCGCCCGCACCGCCTCGCGGCCCTGGTGCAGCACACCGGGCATGACCACTGTGGCGTCCGGGCGGTAGAGGGCAGCGAAGGCGTCCGCGTCGTTGTCGCCCCAGGCGGCGTAGAGGCGCCGGAACAGGTCGAGGATGGCATCGGTGGCGGTTGGCGGGTCGCCTTTCGGGGCGAGCGAGGTGTTGCTCATGCGGGTGACCTCTCTGTCGGTGGCGCCGTCGATCCGACGCCGCGCTGGACGTGCCGCGCCGCACCAACGGGGCGCGGGCCGACGGCACGTCTCACAGGGGGATACCGGCGAGCGGCAGTGAACTCATCGCTGCCGGCGGTGGGCATTTCTCACCGCGCCCGCAGCTGGGCGGGGAGCGTGCCGCGCTGGCATGCTGCCGGTGGAGGTGGCGCATGGATGTGCTGGCGGGCGACGGTTTCGTGACGACGACGGCCGGGCTGCGACCCGAACTGCTGGCGCACTGCTACCGGATGCTGGGCGCCGTCGACGAGGCCGAGGATGTCGTCCAGGAGACGATGCTGAGGGCCTGGCGGGCGCGGGACCGCTACGACGCCGCCCGGGCCACGCCGCGTACCTGGCTCTACGCGATCGCCACCAACGCCTGCCTGACCGCGCTGGAGGGCCGCCGACGACGACCGCTGCCGACCGGTCTCGGCCCGGCCAGCGAGGACGCGGACGCGCCGCTGACTCCGCGCATGGACGTGCCCTGGCTCCAGCCGCTGCCGGACGCCCGGCTCACCGGCACGGATGACCCCCAGATGGTGGTGCAGCGGCGTAGCAGCCTGCGGTTGGCGCTGGTGGCGGCCCTGCAGCTGCTGCCGCCGCGGCAGCGCGCGGTGCTGATCCTGCGCGACGTGCTGCGGTTCAGCGCCGCCGAGGTGGCGGGGCAGCTGGGCACCTCGGTCGCCGGCGTCAACAGCGCCCTGCAGCGGGCACGCGCCGGGCTGGCCGACACCGGACTGCGCGACGACGCCGTGCGGGAGGCCGACGATCCCGAGGCACGCGCCACGGTGGACCGGTACGTGCGGGCGTTCGAGGCCGCCGACGTGCCCGCGCTGGTCGACCTGCTCACCGACACGGCGGTGTTGGAGATGCCGCCGGTCCCCCTCTGGTATTCGGGCCGGGCGGCGTACGGCCGGTTCATGTCCCGGGTTTTCGCCCTGCGGGGCCGTAACTGGCGGGTGCTGCCGACGGCGGCGAACGGTCAGCCGACCCTCGCCGCGTACTGTCGGCAGGACGGCCCGGGGTACCGCCTGCACACGGTGCAGGTGCTGACCGTCGTTCGGGCCAGGGTGGCGCACAACGTGGTCTTCCAGGACCCGGCGGTGCTGCGCGCCTTCGCTCTGCCGACCACACTGGGCTGAGCGGCGGGCGTCAGGTCTCGCCGAAGCGGTCGGAGAGCGCGTAGCGCAGCAGCACCACGTCGCCGATCTGACGGGCCTCGGCCAGCCGGGCGCGGCGACCCGCGTGCCAGGGGAAGCTTCCCTCGCCGACGAACCGGGGCGCCCGGCGGTCGCCGACGAAGAACGGGGCGACCACCAGGTGCAACTCGTCGGCGAGGCCCGCCGTGAGGAACTGCGCGTGCACCGTCCCGCCGCCCTCCACCATCAGCCGCCGCACACCCCGCGCCGCCAGGTCGGCGAGGACCCACCCCGGGTCGACCGGCTCGCCCCCGTCCACCACGGTGGCCAGCCGACCGACCCGCTCGCGGGTCTTGTCCAGCACACCGCTGGCGCAGTAGACCAGCCGGTCGGGATCGCCCGCGGTGAAGAACCGGGCGGTCGGATCGAGATCCCCCCGGGCGGTCAGGGTCACCTTGGTGGGCGAGGCGGGCCGCCCGCACGCCACCCGCTCGGCCCGGCGCCCGGCGGAGCGCACCAGCAGGCGCGGGTCGTCACGGCGGACCGTGGCGGCGCCGACCAGGATCGCGTCGCAGCTGGCCCGTACCGCGTCGACGCGGTCCAGGTCGTCCTCGTTGGACAGCAGCAGCCGCTGGTCGGAGGCGTCGTCGATGTACCCGTCGAGGGAGGCGGCGCAGCTCAGCAGCACGTACGGCCGGCTGATCATCGGGAGACGGGCCGGTCAGGGGTACGACCCGCCGGCGCCTCCGCCGCCTCGGTCTCCGCCGCCTCGGTCTGCGCCGCCTCGGTCTGCGCCGCCTTGGCGGCCTTCGCCGCGAGGTACTCGGCGTTGGCCGGGGAGAGGAAGATGCTGGTGGGGACGCGTTCGACGACGTCCACGCCGAGCCGGGTCAACTGCTCGGCCTTGTCCGGATTGCTGCTGAGCAGGCGCACGCGCGACACGCCGAGGGTGGCCAGCATCTGCGCGGCGGCGCTGTAGTCGCGCTCGTCCTCGCCCCGGCCCAGCGCCACGTTGGCCTGGTAGGTGTCCAGCCCGGCATCCTGCAGGGCGTACGCGTCGAGCTTGGCGTACAGGCCGATGCCCCGGCCCTCCTGGCGCAGGTAGAGCAGGAACCCACCGGTCTCGGCGATCCGCTGCACCGCCTCGCGCAGCTGCGGCCCGCAGTCGCAGCGCTGGCTGCCGAACACGTCACCGGTGAGGCACTCGCTGTGCGGGCGGACCAGCGGCGGCTCGCCACCGGCGGCGAGCCGGTCCAGCGCCCCGGCCCAGTCACCCAGGCCGAGAGCGAGGTGCTCCCGACCGTCGATGAGGCCCTTGAACGTGAACACCCGGACGGTGGTGGTGTAGCCGTCGGGAAACGCCAGCGGCACCGTGACCTGCGTACGGACCGTGGCGACCGGCAGTGCTTCGGGCATGGGACTCCTTTGTCCGGCGCCGCCAACAGGCGGCGACGCGTACCGTCTCACCACCACTCAACAGCCGCCGCCGGAGGCAGCTTCCCGAGCGGTGGCGGGATTGCGGGCCCGCCGGGCGAGCAACACGGCCGCGCCGGGCAGGCTGGCCACCAGCACGAGGGCACCGTAGACGGTGGCGGTGGCGACACCTTCGGCCGCGCTGAGTCCGGCCGCGCCGAACACCCACGCGGCCACCCCCTCGCGGGGTCCGAACCCGGCGACGTTCAGGGGCAGACCCATGGCGAGCAGGGCCAGCAGCGTCAGCGGCAGCAGCCGTGTCAGCGGAGCGTCCGAACCGGCGGTCCGTGCCGCCACCAGGAAGGTGGCCAGGTGCCCGGCGACCATCACGGCGGAGGCGACCAGCACGCCGAGCCAGGTACGCCGGGCCAGCAGCCCGGACCGCACGTCCGCCACGGCGGTGCGTACGCCTCGGGCCCACCGGGACCGGCCGCCGCCGGGCAGGCGCCGCGCCAGCAGCACGACGGCCAGCCCGCCCGCGAGCAGCAGGGCGGCGGTGGCGGGCAGGTACGGCCGCACCGGCGACGGAAACGCCGCCAGGACCACCAGCGCGACACCCACCAGGACCACCTGACCGGCGGTACGCTCCCAGACCACCGCCCGGATGCCCCGGCTGACGTCGCCGGCGTCGCGGCCGTGGCGTACCGCCCGGTGCACGTCCCCGAGCACCCCGCCGGGCAGCGTGGCGTTGAGGAACACCGCCCGGTAGCAGTGCGCCACCGCGGTCGCCAGCGGCAGTCGCACGCCGAGGCCACCGGCGACGAGGCTCCACCGCCAGGCCGCGCAGACCGTGGTGAGCACGCCGATGAGCAGGGCCGCGGCCAGCGCCGGCGCGTTGATCAGCCGTACGCCGGCGAGGAACGGGCCGCCGCCCACCTGCCACAGCAGGGCGGCGAGCAGGCCCACCCCGCCGACCACTCGTGCCCAGGCCCACACCATCGACGCCGGTCCTCCCTGAAGATCGTCCACTCCCTCTAGTGCACGTACCCAGGGCGTCGACGGTTCATCCACCGGCCAGAAGGTCCAGGTGCTCGACCAGCACGCCGAGCCGGCCGGCGGCGGCGTCGGCCAGCCGGCGCTGGGCGTACGCCCCGGTCGCGCCGGCCAGTTCCGGGCGTTGCTCGCAGGCCGCGCCCAGCCAGCCGCGGAACCACTCGGCGGCCAGGTCGGCCTGCTCCGGGCCGAGCCGCCACGGGCTGGGCCGCTCCCGCACCGGCACGCCCCGCCGGGCGAACGCGGCGGCGGTGGCCTCGGCGGCGTCCGGGCCGAGCAGCCGGCGGCCGTCGACGGTACGCCGCTGATGCTCGTTGAACGCCTCCTCGACGGCGGCGTCGAGCGGGTCGGCCGGGGTGAGCCGGACCCGGCCGGTCACCGATATCGCGAACAGGGCGGGGCGGCCGGCGTCGACGCAGGCGGCCACCACCCGTTCGACCTCCTCGGCGGTCAGCATGTCCAGCAGCGCGGACGCGGTGACCAGCGCGCCGTCGGACAGGTCGGCGGCGCTCAGCCGGGTCAGGTCGCCGCAGCGGGTGTCGACGGTGACCGGCGCTCCGTCGGCGGCGGTCACCCCGGCCATGCCGTCGGCGGCCCGGGCCAGCAGGTCGGCGTCCCGGTCGTGCAGCACCCAGTGCTGCGGCCCGGTCAGCCGGGCCGCGAGCCAGCGGCTCATCGAGCCGGTGCCGCTGCCCAGGTCGTGGATCAGGATCGGGTCGTGGCCGGTCAGTCGGGGCCGGACGGCGTCCACCAGGTCCTCGGCGCGGGCCGCCGCGTCGGCCGGCTCACGCAGACGCAGCCAGTCGGCGAACGGCAGGGTCTCCTCGACGGTCATTCCGCCACCTCCTCCAGCACGGCGGCCAGGCGCGCGGTCGTCACCGGCCAGTCGGTCAGGGTGTCGCGCCGGGCGAGCGCGGCGTGCCGCAGCCGGGCCCGCAGCTCGTCGTCACCCCACCACCGGCTCAGCGCGTCGGCCAGGGCGGCCGGGTCGTCCGGCGGGACCAGCAGCCCCGGCAGGTCACCGTCGGGGGCGCGGCCCAGCGCCTCGGGCAGGCCCCCCACCTCGGTGGCCAGCACCGGCACGCCGCGGGCCAGCGCCTCGGTGACGACCATCCCGTACGTCTCGCCCCGCGACGGCAGCACCAGCAGGTCGGCGGCGGCGTACGCGGCGTCGAGCGCCGGGCCGGTCAGCGGGCCCGCCAGCCGGACCCGTTCCGACAGGCCGGCGCCGGCGAGCCGGTCGCGGAGTCGGTGCACCAGTTCGGGTTCCCGGGTCAGCGTGCCGGCGCAGACCAGCGTCCAGGGCATCTCGGCCAGCACGCACAGGGCGTCGACCAGCACGTCGTGGCCCTTGTGGCGGGTGACCGCGGCGACGCAGAGGAGTCGGTGGCCGGCTGCCGAGCCGGGGGGCGCCGGCGGTGCGGGCGTCACCCCCGGCGGCGCGACCCGGACGCGGTCGGCCGGCAACCCGTGGTGGGCCAGCAGGCGACGGCGGGTCCACTCGCTGGTGGCGACGACGGCTCGCGCGGTGGCCAGCGCCCGGCCCTCGGCCTCGTCGTCAAGCGGCATGTGCACCAGGAGGACGAGGCGCAACCGTGTCGCGTGCGGGGCGAGCAGGTCCGGCACCGTCGAGGCGATCAGGCCGTCGACGAGCACCACGGCGTCGTCCGGCGCGGTGGCGAGCAGCCGGGCCAGCGCCGCGAGCGCCGCCGGGTCGGGGTGCGGCCACGCTCCGGGCACCGAATGCTCGTGCACCACCCAACCGCGCTCGCCGAGCCCGGCGCAGACCCGCCGGTCGTACGTGTTGCCGCCGCTGGGCGCTGCCGGGTCGTCGATGTCGCCGGGCAGGACGACGTGCACCGTACGGCGGTGCGGGCCGACGACCCCGGCGGCGTGGGCCGGCGTCGGCTGGCCCGCGTCGATCACAGCGACCGCTCGTAGCTGGCCCAGGCGACGTGTGACTCGTGCAGGGTGACGGTGATGCCGGCCAGCTCACGCGCCCCGGCGCCCAGCTCACCGGCGTGCACCCGCTCGGCCAGGCGGTCGGCGACGGTACGGGCCAGCACCTCGGTGGTGGTGTTCATCCCGGCGAACGCGGGCTCGTCGTCGAGGTTGCGGTAGGACAGCTCGCCGACCACGGCGCGCAGCTGCTCGGTGGCCAGACCGATGTCGACGACGATGCCGTCGGCGTCCAGGTCGGGCCGGCGGAACGTCGCGTCCACCACGAACGTCGCCCCGTGCAGGCGCTGGGCCGGGCCGAACACCTCGCCCCGGAAACTGTGGGCGATCATCATGTGATCCCGAACGGTCACGCTGAACACGGTCACTCCCCGTCGTCGTAGCTGATGAGGTGGCAGAGCGCGGGCAGGTCACCCGTGCTCAGTTGGGCGAGTACGTCGGGCAGTTCGGTGAACCGGGACGCGCCGGTGATCAGCGCGTCGAAGGCCGGGTCGTCGAGCAGGTCCAGGGCCAGCGCCAGCCGGTCGGCGTAGCTGCGGCGGCCCCGCCGCGCGGGCGCGACCATGCCGACCTGGCTGCTGCGCACGGTGAGCCGTCGGGAGTGGAACGCCCCGCCCAGCGACACCTGCACCGGGCGGTCGCCGTACCAGCTCAGCTCGATCACCGTGCCCTCGGGCGCGAGCAGGTCCAGCGCCTGTTGCAGCCCGGCGGACGTGGCGCTGGCGTGCACGACCAGGTCCCGGTCGCCGGTCGCGTCGCCCGGCCGGGCGAACCGCACACCGAGCGCCCCGGCCACCCCGACCCGGCGCGCGTCGGTGTCGATCAGCTCGACGTCCACACCGGGGAAACGCGCCAGTAGCGCTGCGACGCAGCAGCCGACCATGCCCGCGCCGACCACGCTGACCCGGTCGCCGACCAGGGGCGCGGCGTCCCACAGGGCGTTCACGGCGGTCTCCACCGTGCCGGCGAGCACGGCGCGGGCGGGCGGCACGTCGTCCGGCACCGGCACCACTGCCGTCGCCGGCACGACGTACGCGCTCTGGTGCGGGTGCAGGCAGAACACCGTACGCCCGAGCAGCTCCGGCGGGCCCTCTTCGACCACGCCGACGCTGAGGTAGCCGTACTTCACCGGGCCGGGGAAGTCACCCTCCTGGAACGGGGCGCGCATCGCCGCGTACTGGTCGGCGGGCACCCGGCCGGCGAACACCAGCGTCTCGGTGCCCCGGCTGACCCCGGAGTAGCGGGCTCGCACCAGCACCTCGTCCGGCCCCGGGACGGGCAGCGACACGGGCCGGATCTCCGCCGCGCCGGGCTCGCGCACCCAGCAGGCGTACGCCTCGCGGATCACCCTCGCACACCTCACCTTTTGTCCCGGTCGAACCGAACGGCCCTGATTTCCGTGTTCCCTGTCGGGGTCGTCGATCATAAACACGGAGGTACGGTGCCCACAGTTCGAAGCGGTCCGGTGATCGGGCTGAGCGCGCAGTTGGTCGTGCTGGCGGCGCTGGCCGCCACCGTGGGTCTGAGCACGGCGGGCTGGCTGGCCGGGGCCGGCTACGCGGCGCTCACCTGCCTCGCGTTGAGCCGGGGCCTGCACCTGTCCGGCGCGTCGCGGCTCGGCCCCGCCGACCGGGTGACGCTGGCCCGGGCCGTCCTGGTCGGCGCGGTCACCGCGCTGGTGGTGGACTCGTTCGGCCACCCGACGCCGGTGGGGCTGCTGGTCGCGCTGAGCACGGTGGCCCTGCTGCTGGACGCGGTGGACGGTCAGGTCGCCCGGCGCACCGGCACGGTCAGCGCGCTCGGGGCCCGCTTCGACATGGAGGTCGACGCGTTCCTCATCCTGGTTCTCAGCGTGTACGTCGCCCCGGCGGCCGGGAGCTGGGTGCTGGCCATCGGCGCGATGCGGTACGTCTTCGTCGCGGCCAGCGCCGTGCTGCCCTGGCTGCGCGGCGCGTTGCCGCCGCGCTACTGGCGCAAGGTGGTGGCCGCCGCGCAGGGCGTGTTGTTGACGGTCGCCGCCGCACGGGTGCTGCCGGAGCCGTGGACCACAGTGGTCCTGGTGACGGCGTTGGCGCTGCTGGTCGAGTCGTTCGGCCGTGACGTGGCCTGGCTGTGGCGTCGCCGCCCGGCACCTCGACGGGCTGACCCGCTGCCGGTCCCCGGCCCGGCCGGCGCGGCGATCACCGCCCTGCCCGCCGCGCCGATCGCACCGCCCGCCGCGCCGGTGGCGGTGCCCCTGCTGCCGCTGGGCGGGCACCCACCCGTCGTCGTACCGCCGCTGCTGCCGGTGCCCACGCCCGCGCTGGCGGCCCGCTCGGGCGGTACGGTCCACTCCGACTGGAGGCCCTGATGACCCTTCCCGCCCGGCTACGCCGGCTGACCGGCCGGCAACGTCCGCGCCCCGCGTCGACCGGTGACGCTTCGGCGCGTACTCCCGCGGTGGCGCCCGTGCCACGCGGCCGTGCGCGGCGGGCGCTGGGGTGGGTGGGCACGGTGCTGGCGGTTCTGCTGGTGTACGCCGTCCTGGTCGGCCCGGACCGGCTCGGCGAGCTGACGCCCGGCGCGTTTGTGCGGATCCCGCTGGAGGGTCTGCTGGTCGCCGCGCTGCTGCTGGCGCTGCCGCCGCGGCCGCGGCGGGTGGTGGTGGCCGTGGTCGGGCCGCTGCTGGGCCTGCTGGCCATCGTGAAGCTCGCCGACCTGGGGTTTCGCACGGCACTCGACCGGCCGTTCGATCTGGTGCTGGACTGGCTGCTGCTGGACGACGCGTTCGGTTTCGTGCGGGACTCGGCGGGGCGGGCCGGCGCGGTCGGCGCGGTGGTCGGCGTCCTGCTGCTGGTCGGTGTGCTGCTGCTGGTGGCGACCGTGGCGTTGCGGCGGCTGGCGGCGCTGCTGGTCGGCCACGAGCGGGTGGCGACCCGGGCGGTGGCCGCGCTGACGGTGGCCTGGGTCCTCTGCGCCGTCGTCGGCGTGCGGATCGTCCCGGGCGTGCCGGTGGCCGACGCCGGGACCACCGCCCTGGTCGGCGCGCACGCCGAGCAGGTGGACGCGCGGCTGCACGACCGGGAACGGTTCACCGCCCAGATCGACGCCGACCCGTTCCAGGGTGTCCCGGGTGACCAGCTCCTGACCGGGCTGCGCGGCAAGGACGTCGTCCTCGCCTTCGTGGAGAGCTACGGGCGCGACGCCGTCGAGGACCCACAGTTGGCGCCGCAGGTCAACGCCGTGCTGGACACCGGCACCGAGCGGCTGCGCGCGGCCGGGTACGGCGCGCGCAGCGGCTTTCTCACCTCCCCCACGTTCGGCGGGGGCAGCTGGTTGGCGCACGACACGCTGCTGTCCGGTCTGTGGACGGACAACGAGCAGCGGCACCGCAGCCTGCTGGCCAGCGACCGGCTCACCCTCAACGGCGCGTTCCGCCGGGCGGGCTGGCAGACCGTCGGGGTGCTCCCGGCGGCCACCCAGCCGTGGCCGGAGCAGGGTTTCTTCTCCTACGACCGCTACTACGACGCCGAGGCGCTCGGCTACCGGGGCCCGAAGTTCAGCTACGCGCCGATGCCCGACCAGTACACGCTGTCGTTCTTCCAGCGGCGGGTCCGCGCCGGTGCGGACCGTCCGATCATGGCGGAGATCCCGCTGATCTCCAGCCACTCGCCGTGGACGGCGGTGCCCCGCATGATCGGCTGGGACGAGGTGGGCGACGGTTCGATCTACCACGCCGACGCCGGCGCGAAGGACGACGGCAATGCCGACGACCGGGACACCGGTCGGATCCGGGCCGGCTACCGGCAGGCCGTCGCCTACTCACTCCAGGCGCTGATCTCCTACGTCCAGACCTACGGTGACGACGATCTGGTGCTGGTCTTCCTCGGCGACCACCAGCCGGCCCCGGTGGTGACCGGCGAGGGCGCCAGCCGGGACGTGCCGATCACCATCGTCGCCCGGGATCCGGCGGTGCTGGACCGGGTCGCCGGTTGGGGCTGGCAGGACGGCCTGCGGCCCGGCCCGCAGGCGCCGGTGTGGCCGATGGACACCTTCCGCGACCGGTTCCTGACCACCTTCGGGCCGTCGACGTCACCCCTCGCCGCCCCGCGCTGAGCACCGGCCAGCAGGCCAGCTCGCCCGACTACCCCCGGTCCGTGGTGGCGGGGCGGGCGCGGACGTGCAGCCGCTCCCCCTGCGGCCCGAAGAGGCTGAGCGCCTCGGCGGTGCCGGGGCCGGGATTGAAGAAGAGGTGCGGGACGCGGGTGTCGAACTCGGCCACCTCCCCCGGCGTCAGGATGAGGTCGCGCTCACCGAGCAGCAGGCGCAGCCGGCCGGAGAGCACGTAGAGCCACTCGTACCCCTCGTGGACCTGTGGGGTCCGTCCCCCGGCGGACGGGTCCGGCGGGAAGATCTGCTTGAACGCCTGGAGGCCGCCCGGTCGGCGGGTCAGCGGCAGGTGCGTCACGCCGTGCCTGACGATCGGCGTGGGGCGTACGCGGGGGTCGCCGGTGGCCGGGGCGTCCACCAGCTCGTCCAGCGCCACCTGGTACGCCCGCGCCAGCGGGAGCAGCAGCTCCAGGGTGGGCCGACGGGTGCCGGACTCCAGCCGGGACAGGGTGCTCACCGAGATGCCGGTCAGCTCGGCGAGCTGGGTCAGCGTGATGCCGCGCTGGTGGCGCAGGGCACGCAGCCGGGGACCGACGGCCGCCAGCGCGGCGCTGTCCTCGTTTGCCATAACGGCAAGGATACTTGCCACTCGGGTTACGGCGACGGATGGTGGGCTCAGCCGACAAGTAGGGGGACATTCCGGTGGACGAGACATATGACGTGGTGGTGGTGGGCGGCGGCGCGGCCGGGCTCAGCGGGGCCCTGGCGCTGAGCCGGGCCCGGCGGTCGGTGCTGGTGATCGACTCCGGCGAGCCGCGTAACGCGCCGGCCGACCACGTGCACAACTACCTGGGCCGCGAGGGGACGCCGCCGGGCGAGCTGCTCGCGGCCGGACGCGCCGAGGTGGCCGGGTACGGCGGGCAGTTCCGCGCCGGCCGGGTCCAGACCACCACCCGCGACGACGACGGCTTCCGGCTCGCCCTCGACGACGGGAATTCGGTGCGGGCCCGCCGCCTGCTGGTGGCCACCGGGCTCACCGACGAGCTGCCCGACGTGCCCGGGGTGGCGCAGCGGTGGGGCCGTGACGTGCTGCACTGCCCGTACTGCCACGGCTGGGAGGCGCGGGACCGGCGGGTCGGCGTGCTGGCGACCGGGCCGATGTCCGTGCACCAGGCCGAGATGTGGCGGCAGTGGACCTCCGACGTGCTGCTCCTGCTGCACGACGCCCCGACCCCGGACGAGGAGACGGCCGAGCGGCTGGCCGCCCGGGGCATCGCGGTGGTGCCCGGCCCGGTCGCCGCGCTGGAGGTGAACGGGGACGCGCTGAACGGAGTACGGCTCGCCGACGGCCGGGTGGTGGCGCTCGACGTGGTCGTGGTCACGACCCGCACGGCGCCCCGCGCCGACCTGCTGGTGGGGCTGGGCCTGGCCCCGGAGGAGGTGACGATGGGTGGGCACGTGATCGGCACCCAGATCCCGGCCGACGCGACCGGGGCGACGACCGTGCCGGGTGTCTGGGTGGCCGGTAACGTGGCCGACCTGCGTGGCCAGGTCATCACGTCCGCCGCCGCTGGCCTCACCGCCGCGGCGGCGATCAACGCCGACCTCATCGCCGAGGACACCCGCGACGCGGTCACCGCGTACCGGCAGTTGGTGGCCACCACCTTCGAGGAGCCGGCGTGGGAGGAGCGGTATCAGGCCAAGCCGGCCGTCTGGAGTGGGCGCCCGAACCCACAATTGGTCGCCGAGGCCGCCGATCTTGCTCCGGGGCGGGCGCTGGACGTGGGCAGCGGCGAGGGCGCCGACGCGGTGTGGCTGGCCGAGCGCGGCTGGCGGGTGACCGCGGTGGACATCTCGACCACCGCGCTGACCCGGGCCGCCGAGCACGCCGAGACCGCCGGGGTAGGTGACCGGATCGAGTTCACGCACGCCGACCTGCGCGACAAGCCGCCCGCCGAGGAGGCGTACGACCTGGTGTCGGCGCAGTTCATGCACCTGCCGCCGACGCAGCGGCGGGAGTTGTTCGCCCGGCTGGCCGACGCGGTGGCCCCGGGCGGCCTGCTGCTGATCGTCGGGCACCACCCGTCGGACCTGTGGACGCCGGGGCACCGGATGCACATGCCCGACATGATGTACACCGCCGAGGACGTGGCCGCCTCGCTGGACCCGACCCGGTGGGACGTGCTCGTCACCGACACCCGCCCACGTCCCGGGCCGCACGACGTCGTCCACCACGACGCGGTCCTGCTGGCTCGCCGCCGCTGAACCGGCCGATCGTGGAGTCGTGGTGCATGACAAGAGCCGCGGATCAGGGCCTTTTGGGCACCGCGGCTCCACGATCGACCACCGTGTGGAGCGGAGGCGGGACGGGCCTTCGCACACCGGTGGGCTCGGCGGTAGCGTTGCGCCACACTCACGGCCCGCAGGGGCGGTTGACCGCCGGCCCTGACGCCCCCGATCGTACGGAGGATGGTGCATGTCCATCGGCGCTGAGCCGCTCGCAGCACGCGACGACGCGGCCTCGCGGCCAACCTTCGAGCTCGCCCTGCGCGGCTACGACAAACGCCAGGTGGACCGGCACCTGGAGCAGCTCGACGGCCAGATCGCGATGCTCAGCGGCGAGCACGGACGTTCCGCGGTGCGGGTTCGTGAGCTGACCGCCGAGGTGCAGCGGCTGCGCGCCGAGCTGTCCGAGCTGCACGAGCAGCCGGTGCAGGTGGACCGCGCCTCGTTCCAGGATCTGGGCCCGATGGTCGGCGAGATCCTGACCCTCGCCGAGAAGCAGGCCGCCCTCATCACCGAGTCGGCCAGCGACCGGGCCAACGAGCTGCGCACCGAGGCCGAGCGGATCCTCGCCGACACCCGCGAGCGGGCCGCGCAGGCACGCCAGGACCTGTCGGAGGAGCTGGCCGCGCGGCGCACTGAGCAGGAACAGGCGTACGAGGAGCGGCGCGCCGTGGCCGAGGCCGAGCTGACCGCGATCCGGGAGCGCGCCGAGCAGTTGCGCGCCGACGGCGAGGCCGCGCACGAGCGCGCCCAGCACGAGGCGAAGCGCATCACCGAACAGAGCGCGCAGCAGCTCAACCAGACCCGGGTCGCCGCCGATGCCCTCATGAAGTCGGCCCGCACCCAGATCCAGCAGGAGGTTCAGGCCGCCCGGGCCAAGAACCAGCAGGAGATGGCCCAGTGGCAGGCCGGGGTGGAGCGCGAGGTCGCCGAGCGGCGCAGCGCCGCCGAGCAGGAGATCGCCGAGTTGCAGGCCGCCGCGGAGGAGGAGCTGGCCGAGCAGCGCAGCTCCACCGAGCAGCAGATCGCCGCGCTGCTGGCCGAGGCGCAGCAGCACGTGACCGAGCTGCGTAACCGGGCCGACGAGCAGGCGGCCAGCCACCAGGAGCAGCTGACCGCGCTCCAGCAGGAGATCGAGGAGCGCCGGCAGGAGTCGGCCCAGCTGCACGCCGAGCTGGCGACCGCCCAGCAGCAGCTCGCGGAGGTACGCCAGGAGGGCGAGACCCTGGAGAACGAGCTGTCCCGCGTCCAGCAGCGGTTGGGCGAGGTGCGCCGGGACCTGACCGCCGAGGCGGCCCGGCTGGACGAGGCCCGACGGGCCGGGGATTCCGCCGAGCGGCACGCCAAGGAGGTCCGCGCCCGGGTGCAGCGCGAGGCGAAGCGGGTGGCCGACCTGGCCGCCGCCGCCGTGATGGCCGCCGCGGCCGGCGGCACGGAGACCGCCGAGTACCCGATGGTCGGCCCCCGGTCGAACCCGTCCCGTGCAGGTGTCGACCTGCTCCCCGTGGACCGGCCCGCGAGCGACCGCGCCGACGCCGACCGGACCGACGCCGACCGCGCGAACGCCGACCGGGTCGACGCCGACGACACCCGGGCCGAGGCCGAGCATGCGGAGGTCACGCACGCCGATGACACGCAGGCCGATGCTGAGCACGCCCATGCTGAGCACGCCGGTGGTGAGCACGCCGACGGCGAGCGCCCGGGTGGGGCGCCCATGCGGTACCCGGTGGAGCCGGCCGACCGGACGGCCACGTCGGGGATGCCCACCAACGACGCCGAGCGGATCTTCACGCGACCCGAGGCCCCGACGCCCGTACCGTTCCTGGCCTTCGGGCAGCCGGTCAGCGACAACGGCACCGCCCGGCACTGACCTCGCCGGTGGCTGACCCGGGCCCCGGGGGGGGGGGGGGGGGGGGGCCCCGGGGGCCGGGGGGGGGGGGGCCCCCCCCCCCCCCGCCCCCCCCCGCGGGGGGGCCCCCCCCCCCCCCGGGGGGGGCCCCCCCCCCGGGGCCCGGGTCCACGGTTCGGCGCGGCCAGGCCGGCCCGTCGACGACGGCGGCTTACACCGAATCTGCGCGCCGTGTTCGCGGTACGCCCACAATCCGGTGTTTGGATGGGCCGATGAGCCAGCTCACGAGCGCGACGCCCACCGCCGCCGACCAGATCGCGTACCTGGACACGGCAGCGGCCACTTTAGTCGGGCGCGACTACAAGAGGCGTGCCCTCGACGCCCTCGACCTGCGGCCGGGGCACGCCGTGGTGGACATCGGCTGCGGCCCGGGGACCGATCTCGGGCGGCTGGCCGACGCGGTCCAGGCCGGCGGCCGGGTCGTCGGAGTCGACCGTGACGCGCGGATGCTCGCGGAGGCCGGCCGGCGGCTGGCCGACCGGGAGACGATCGAGCTGCGCGCGGTCGACGCGCACGCGCTTCCGCTGGACGACAGCAGCATGGACCGGGCCAGGATGGACCGGGTCCTCATGCACGTCGAGGATCCCGCGACGGTGCTGACGGAGGGTCGTCGGGTGCTGCGCCCGGGCGGTGTGCTCGCGATGGCCGAGCCGGACTGGGACACCCTGGTGGTCGCGGACGAGGACGTGCGGACGAGCCGCGGCTTCGCCCGCTTCGTCGCGGGGCGGGTGCGGAACCCGACGATCGGGCGGGAGCTGGTCCGGCTGTCGGTGCAGGTGGGCCTGCGGGTGAGATCGGTCGAGGCGGTCGCCGTCGTCTTCCGGGACTTCGACACCGCGGACCGGATTCTGGGGCTGCGGCGCAATTCGGCCCGCGCCGTGGCGGCCGGCGAGCTCACCGACGCGGACGTTCAGCCGTGGCTGCGGCGTCTCACCGACGGTCCCCTGCTGGCGGGTTTCACCCTGTACCTGGTCACGGCCGAAGCCTGACGCCGCGCGGCGGGCCGGTCCCGACTCGGCGTCGCCCCCGTCGTCGGGCGCGACGTACCCGGGGCGATTCTGCACCGAACCTTCCCGAACGTCCCGTCGCTGCTGGCAGGCTGGGTTGGCCGACGCGCACCGAGGGCCGCCGGCCCGACCGGCGACCCGACAGCGCCTCGCGGCCGAGAGGAGCGCCCGTGACCGACCAACCGGAGGACTTCGACCTGCTCGTCGTGGGCGGCGGCAAGGCCGGCAAGACGCTGAGCATGGACGTTGCCCGGTCCGGCCGTCGGGTGGCGATGGTGGAGCGCGGCATGATCGGCGGTAGCTGCATCAACGTCGCGTGCATCCCCACGAAGGCGCTGGTGACGAGCGCGCGGGCGGCCCGCCAGCTGCGCCACGCCGCCGCGCTCGGCGTCGTGGTCGAGGGCGGCCGGGTCGACGTGGACCTGCTGCGGGCGCACAAGCAGGACGTCGTCGATCAGATGGTCGCCGCCAACCGGCAGCAGTTCCTCGACTCGGGTCTGCACCTGGTGATCGGTCAGGCCCGGCTCGTGGCCACGCGGACCGTGCGGGTGTCACTGGCCGACGGCAGGGAGCGACTGCTGCGCGGCGACGACGTGGTCATCAACACGGGCACCCGGCCGTACCTGCCGTCCGTACCCGGGATGGCCGAGGCCGGAGTGCTGACCAGCGACGATCTGCTGCGCCTGAACCGGTTGCCGGCACGACTGGTGGTGCTCGGCGGCGGCACCGTCGGGGTGGAGTTCGCGCAGATGTTCGCGTCGTTCGGCAGCGCGGTGACGGTGATCGAGGGCGGTCCGCAGCTGCTGACCCGTGAGGACCCCGACATCGGCGACGCGATGATGCGGGTCTTCCTCGACGACGGCATCGACGTACGCGTCGGGGTGACGGTCGCCCGGGTCGACCGCGACGCCGACGGTACGGTCCGGATCACGCTCGACGACGGCAGCGTGGTGACCGGCGACGACGTGCTCGTGGCGGCCGGCCGGGCGCCGGTCACCGACGGGCTCGGGCTGGACGCGGCCGGTGTCCGACTCGACGACCGTGGCTTCGTGCTTGTCGACGAGTACCTGCGCACCAGCGCCGAGCGGACATGGGCCGCCGGGGACGTCGCGGGCAGCCCGCAGTTCACCCACGCCTCGCTCGACGACTATCGGATCATCCGGGCGAACCTGGCCGGTGAGCAGCGCAGTACGGCGGGCCGGCTCATCCCGTACACCGTCTTCACCACCCCGGAGCTGGCGCGGGTCGGTCTCGGCGAGAGCGACGCGCGCCGCGCCGGGTACGACGTCCAGGTGGCCCAGCTGCCCGTCGCCGCGATCCCCCGGGCCCGCACCCTGCGCCAGACGCAGGGCATGTGGAAGGCGGTGATCGACGCCCGCACCGACCAGATCCTGGGCGCGGCGCTGCTCGGCGCGGAAGCGGGCGAGGTGATCACCTCGGTGCAGTTGGCCATGCTCGCCGGCATGCCGTGGACCGCGCTGCGGGACGCGATCATCACGCATCCGACCATGGCCGAGGGCCTCAACCTGCTCTTCGCGTCGCTGAAGTCCCGCCCGGTGCGCTGACCCGGCGTCAGCGGTGGGCGGCGACCTCGGCGCGTACCCGCTCCTGGAAGGCACGCGCCTGGGCGCCCGTGGGCGGTGGCCCACCGTGCCGCGCGGCGATCGCCCGGCGGATCACCTCGGCCGGGTCGCCGGTGTCGACGAGACGCCGGCCGGCGGCCACCTTGGACAGCCACTCACCGTCGCGGTGGCGCACCAGCGAGCGGCAGGCGCCGAGCACCGCGTCCTCCGCGCCGGGCGCGGGCCGGTCGCCCGGTGGCGTCGGCAGGGCTAGCCACCAGGTCAGCGCCTCGATCAGCAGGCGGCTCAGGTCGGCCGGGGTGAGGTCGCCGAAGACCTCCGCCGCCGGCGGCCCGAGCAGCGCCACCCCGCTCTGGTGCAGGATGCTGCGGTCCAGCCCGTACCAGAAGCGGCCGTCGGCGCTCGGGCGGTCCGCCGGGTCGAGGGTGCGGCGGAACGGCATCGCGGGCCCGGTGTTCAGCTCGACCTCGAAGCCGGGCTCGGGGCTGCCGGCCGCGGCCACGGCCCGCTGGTACACGACCAGTTCCAGCCCGCGCGCCGGGCAGGGCAGCGCCTCGTGGCGCAGCCGTGCCACCAACGTCCGCTTGACGGCCTCGGTCAGCGCACCGGCGCAGACCAGCGCCACGTCCACGTCGCTCCGGCCGGCCTGGTACGCGCCGAGCCCCACCGAACCGGCCGCGTACGCGCCGACGAGATCGCCGCCGAGCACGTCCCGGGCGGTGTCCACGAGGTCGTCGAGGTAGCGCCGAAGTTCGGAGTCCACGCCCCATCCTCACCCGTGGACGCGGGCACGTCGGCACCGGGCCGGCGGCCCTAACCGGCGTAGAGCAGCAGCAGGCCGGCGACGGTGTACGCGACCATCAGCGCGAGCAGCGGGAGCTGACCGGCCACCGCCCGCGCCCGGGGAAACAGGTACAGGGCACGGTCGTGGGCGAGCAGCGTGCCGAGCAGGTGCCCGACGATGATGACGGTGATCTGGAGGTTGGCCACCCCGGACGGGGTGACCAGCCCGGTGTGCGGCTGCCAGCCCGCCGTGCCGAACCAGTCCGCCCCGGTGTCGCGGGGGTCGGACAGCAGGGCGACGGTGCGCTGACCCTCCAGGATCAGCAGCGAGTAGTAGTGCGCCACCACGTAGCCCACCGCGATCGGCACGATCGAGTGCGCGAGTTCGCTCGGCACCCGCGGCGACTCCGCGCCACCCGCCGGAACCGCATCGTCGGCCGGCTCCGCGGCGCTTGGCGGTTTGGCACGGCCGACGCGGGCGGCGGCGCCGGTGGCGAGGAGGTACGCCACGGCGACGACGCCGATGACCACGATCAGTCCGGCGCTGCCGGTGACCGCCGGGGGCAGGCCGTTCTCCTGGGAGAAGCGCAGCCACGCCGGCGCGTTGGAGAGGCTGTCGAACATGGTCGAGCCGAGCAGCACGATCACCACGGCGACGAGCCCGGGACGGGGCCGCAGCCCGGCGATCCCGTCAAGCGGGTTGCGCCACACCAGCACGCCGTCGGCGGCCCTGCCGATCGGGGCGAGCTGGCCGACGAGCGCGCTGTAGACCTCGAACGGGTCGGCCCGGTCGAACCAGCCCGCGCCGAACAGCGCGGCGCCGCCCAGCATGACCACGGCGTACCCGGCCAGCCACGCGGTGATGACCGGCAGGGTGGCCCGGTCCGGCGCGACCAGCTCCAGCCAGACGAACCCGAACAGGGTGAGCGCGGCCGGCCAGAGGCCCAGGCCGGCGGGCAGCTCCCGGACGCCGCGCGCCGGCTCGCGCCGCGCCGCCAGGGCGACGAGCAGGTGCACGGTACGCAGCGGGTTGACCGCCCGCCAGACCGGACCGAACAGGAGCGAGACGGGTACCAGCCCGACCCAGAGGAGCACGTAGAGCGCGCCGGCCGTCGGATTGTCCGGGGTGTCCGGCCCGCCGAGCAGGCCCACGCAGAACCAGCCGGCGGCGAGCAGTCCCAGTCCGCGCAGCGCCCACCGGAACGCGGGGGCGTCGACGAGGCCGGCCAGCCGGTCGGGTACCGGTCGGCCACCGGCGGCGTCCCGGTCGAGGCGTGGCTCGCGCCAGAGCAGGCCCAGGGCGAGGAACGTGACGACCAGGGTCAGGGCGGCGGCGACGACGAGTTCGGGCAGTGTGATCGGCAGGTCCTGGCGGCCGCCGACGCCGTGCGCCAGCAGCGCGGGAGCGGCGGACATCCCGCTCAGCGGACGACGAGCTGGAACAGCACCAGCTCGGTCTCGTGCGTCTCCACCTCGAACAGCCCGGTCTTCTCGGCCCGGAACTCCACCGAGCCGGGCGTGCCGGCTGGCAGTCGGGCGCCCAGGTCGTAGCCGTGCACGTGCAGTTCGTCGTCCGCGTCCGAGGTGACAGTGATCCGGACGAGTTGGCCCTTGGCCACGGTCACCCGGCCGGTGGGCGGGCTGATCCGTCGTTTGGCGATGGTCACGGTGATCTCCCGGTCGACCGCGGGCGTGCTGGCGGTGGCGGCGGGAGTGGGACTGTCCGCCGAGGCCGGCGCGGAGGCGGTCGGTGCGGCGGCCGACGTGGCCGGCGTCGAGGGGGCGGCCCCGGACGGGTCGTCGTCCTGCCCGCAGCCGGCGGTGAGCAGGGCGCTGAGCAGACCGGTGACGAGGAGGGTGGTGGGGACGGCGGCGCGGCGGGCACCGGGGGCGCGGACGAGCACGGGCGGACTCCGAACGACGCGGGGGGCGGGGTGTCGAGCTGATCGTCGGAGGGTGAACTCTACGTCTTGTTTGGCGGTGGGGAAATGACCATGATGAACGAATGCGATCGAGGCTGGTCACTGTCTGTCACGTTGTGTGCCGCACCGTCGCGGTGCTGGCGGCGCTGCTGGTGGTGTCGCTGGCGCTGCCCGCCGCCCCGGCGTCGGCGCACGGGCAGTTGGCGACCTCCACGCCGCTGACCGGCACCGTCGTCCGCAAGCCCCTGGCCCAGGTCGGGTTGTACTTCACCGAGAAGCCGGCCGCCAACGCGCACTTCACCCTCACCGGCCCGAACGGGTCACGGGTGGACAGCGGCTGGTCGTACGGCGAGCCGAAGCGGCTGGACAAGCCGGTCCAGGAGTACTTCATGGTCAACGGCGTCTTCGAGCCGCGGCTGTACCACACCGGCTTCCCCGCCATGGTGACCGTCGCCCACTGGCCGGCGAAGGGCCGCTACACCGCCAGCTACCTCACGGTCGCCTCGGACGGCGAAGCGGTGCGGGGCACCGTCACCTTCGACTACCAGGGCCCGAGCACAGCCGCCCCGGCCGGCTGGACGGCACCGACGAACGGTCCCGAGCCCGCCCTCCTCGCCCAGGCCGAGGGCACCCCCTCGGCCTCCGCCGTGCCGGCGGCGACACTCCCTGCGGACGCCACCCCCGCGGCCGCGCCACCGGCGTCCCCACCGGAGGGAGGGCTTCCGCCCTGGCTGGCGCCCGCCGCCGTCGTGGTGGTCGTCGGCACGATCATCGTGGTGGCGGCCCGCCGCCGGCCGGCGCCGTCCGGCGGCACCACCCGCCCGCGCGGCGCAGCGCCTCGGCCACGGGGCGCGGCCTCGCGTCCGCGCGGTGGAACGGACCGCCGGCCCGCTCGTCGCGGCCGCCGCTGAGGCGCACCGACGTGACGCCCCGGGCCGGGGCGCGGTCCGCCTTCTGCCCAGCAACGACCATCGGCGGCCGGGTGTACCGCCCGGAGCACCCACCCCCTGGCCGGGACCTGAAACGCCGTACGGCGCTGGCGCATTTCCGACATCCAGGGACCAGTGCCGCGATCTTTCGCACGAACATCGGGAACTTTTGATGTATCGATGCAAAGGCATGGACAGCCCTATCGAAACCCCTTAATGTCTCGACCCATCAACCCGGTGTTTCCGGAGCGTCACTCGTCGGCGTCGAGGACGTTACGGACCGGGCCGGCGGCCACCGCCTCACCATCTCTGCACGCCGGCCGTCGGTCATTCCTATCCTCTGTGGAGGAACGATGGGCACACCGCTGCTGCGCCGATTCCGCAGTCCCGTCCTGGGCGCGCTCGCGCTCGTCCTCGCGGTCGGCTTCTGGGCCGACCCGGCCGACGCCGCCCCCGAGCAGGAACCGGGCGTCACTCTGCGCGTCTACGACGTCCAGGTGCCGCTCTCCGAAATCTGCACGCTCAAGCCCGCGCAGACCCCGAACGTGGACAAGCTGATGTCCACGATCAACTGGACGTCGCCGGCCGACTTCGGCTTCGACGACAACTTCGTCTCGCAGGTGCTCGGCAACATCACGATCACCCAGGCCGGGAGCTACACCTTCCGGCTCAGCAGCGACGACGGGTCCAAGCTGACGATCGACAACACCATCGTGATCAACCACGACGGCCTGCACGGCGCCACCCCACCCAAGGAGGGCGCCGTCACCCTCGCCGCCGGGCTGCACCCACTGCGCATCGACCACTTCGAGCGCGCCGGTGGCCAGCAGATCACGCTGGAGTGGCGGACGCCCGGCTCGTCGTCCTTCGTGGTCGTACCGACCTCGGCGCTGAGCACCGACGCCGGAGTCGTACGGGTGACCGCACCGGGGCGCAAGGAGTGCGAGGGCGTCACCGACTCCCCTGGCGACGGGTTGCCGCTCACCGGCGTGCACCCCGGCTACACGCTCACGAACCTGCGACCCTCGGGCTTCCAGCCGAAGGTCACCGGGATGGACTGGCTGGCCGACGGCCGGCTGGTCATCAGCACCTGGGGTGGCAGCGACCAGTCCGGCACCTCCCAGGACGGCGAGGTGTACATCATGGGCAACACCGGCGGCGCGACCGGTCCCGGGTCGGTGACCACCAAGAAGATCGCCGGCGGCCTCAAGGAGCCGATGGGGCTCAAGGTCGTCGACGGCGTGGTCTACGTGTCGGAGAAGCAGCGGCTCACCCGGCTCGTGGACACCACCGGAGACGAGGTGGCCGACCGCCTCGACACCGTCGCCACCTGGCCGTACGGCGGCAAGTTCCACGAGTTCGCGTTCGGTCTGCTCTACCAGGACGGTTCCTTCTACGTGAACCTGTCGGTGTCGATCGACTACGGCGGCGCGACCACGGTGCCGCAGCCCGCCGCCAACCGGGGAACCACCATCAAGGTCAACAAGGACACCGGCGCGGTCAGCTACATCGCCGGCGGCCTGCGGACGCCGCACGGCATCGGCTGGGGCCCGGAGGGCGGCATCTTCGTCACCGACAACCAGGGCGGCTGGCTGCCGTCGTCGAAGCTGGTGCACATCAAGCAGGGTCGCTTCTTCAACCACTACATGACCCCGGCGGGCCCGTTCGACGCCAACCCGGTCACCCCGCCGGTGCTCTGGATGCCGCAGAACGAGATCGCCAACTCCCCCAGCACGCCGCTCTACCTCACCACCGGGCGCTACGCCGGGCAGTTCGTGATCGGTGACGTCACCTACGGCGGCCTCCAGCGCGCGTCGGTGGAGAAGGTCAACGGCGAGTACCAGGGTGCGCTGTTCCGGCTCACCCAGGGTCTGGAGGCGGGCGTCTCCGAGGTCAACCTCGGTCCGGACGGCGCGATCTACGTCGGCGGGCTCGGCGCGGGCGGCAACTGGGGGCAGACCGGCAAGCTGACGTACGGGTTGCAGAAGCTCACCCCGAACAGCACCAGCACCTTCGAGATGCTGGCCATGCGGGCCACCACCGCCGGTTTCGAGGTGGAGTACACCCAGCCGGTCTCGGCGGAGACCGCCGCCAACCTGGCCGCCCACTACAAGGTCAAGCAGTGGCGGTACGAGCCGACGTCCAACTACGGCGGCCCGAAGATCGACGAGGAGACGTTGACCGTCAGCGGGGCCACCCTCTCGGCGGACGGCAGGAAGGTCAGCCTGACCGTCGACGGCCGCAAGGCCGGCCGGGTGGTCTACCTGCGGTCACCGCGCCCGTTCACCTCGACCAGCGGGCAGTCGTTGTGGAGCACCGAGGCGTGGTACACGCTCAACGCCATCCCGGGCGTCACCCCGCCGAGCGGCGGGACCAACCTGGCGCTCAACAAGCCGGCCACCGCGGACAGCTCCTGCTCGACGACCGAGGGGCCGGCCAAGGCCGTCAACGGCAGCGTCACCGGCGGAAACAGCGACAAGTGGTGCTCGAAGGGCACGTCGAAGTACCTCCAGGTGGACCTGGGGGGCAGCTACGCGGTGAACCGGGTGGTGGTCAAGCATGCCGGCGCCGGTGGTGAGGACACCGCCTGGAACACCCGGGACTTCACGATCGCGTCCAGCCCCGACGGCACGAGCTGGACCACCCGGGCCACGGTGACCGGCAACACGGCGAGCACCACGACGCACGACCTCACCGCGCCCGGTGCCCGTTACGTCCGGTTGGCCGTCACCGCGCCGACCAGCACCAGCGACACCGCGGCGCGCATCTACGAGTTGGAGGTGTACGGCAGCGCCGCCAGCGGCGCGGGCAGCATCACCGGCATCGGCGGCAAGTGCCTGGACGTGGACAACGCCGGTACCGCCGACGGCACCAAGGTGCAGTTGTGGACCTGCAACGGCACGGGCGCGCAGTCGTGGAGCCGGTCCGGCGACACGTACCGGGCGCTGGGCAAGTGCCTCGACGTGGACAACGCCGGCACCGCCGACGGCACCAAGGTGCAGTTGTGGACCTGCAACGGCACCGGCTCGCAGGTGTGGCAACCGCAGTCCGACGGGTCGATCCGCAACCCGCAGTCGGGCAAGGTGTTGCAGGCCGCCGGGGGCGGCACCGCCGACGGCACCCAGATCCAGATCGGCACGTACGTCGGTGGCGCACACCAGAAGTGGGTGGTCACCGCCGGCTGACACCCGTCGGGGCGCGGTCTGGCCGGCCGGTCAGACCGCGCTCCGCGCCGACCGTCGGTCGGCCAGCCCGACGGGACACGGCTTCGGTCAGGGACCCTGCGGCAGGGGTTGGGCCAGTGCGCGCAGGTCCGCCGGGAGTTGGGACAGGGCGTCGGAGAACTCGCGGTGCCCGACCACCCGGTGCATGGTCTGCAGAACCGCCCGTACGCCCCGTTCGGCCCCGGGCCGGTCGGTCCCGGCGCGGTCGGCCACGCGGCGCAGGAACTCGTCGTACCCGAACGCTTCCGGCGGCTCGGCGGCCTTGACCAACAGTGGGCTCAGCTCGACGGCCAGGTGGGGAGCGAGCGCGGCGGCCTCGCCGCCGCTGAGGCGCTCGGTGAGCGTCCGCAGCACGGCCTCGGTCAGCGGGCGTGCCTGCGCGGGCGGGATGCCCGCCCGCGCCGCGACCTTGTCGACGAATCCCAGATCGGCCATGGTCCCGCCCTTTCCGTTGCCGAGACGCGTGGCTACCCCGGCCCACCGGCGGCAAACCCGGGCGCGACGAGGTCGCTTCTGTCGGTTGCCCCGCGCCCGGCCAGCCCCGTCTCGTACGGTGAGATCGGACCGGGTTCACGCCGGCCGCCCGGCGGCGGCCCGTGCCGCAGGAGGAGCAGATGGCGGTCGACCTGCCCGACGTGATCGACAGGTACTTCCGGGCCGTCCGCGACGGCGACCTCGACGCCTTGGTCGCCTGCTTCGCGGACACCGCGAGCGTGGCCGACGAGGACCGGTTGTACGAGGACCGGCCGTCGATCCGCTCCTGGGCGCAGCGGACGATGGCGGCCTCCTCGTACACCGCCGAACCGCTGCGGGTGACGCCCCAGGCGGGCGACTCGTACCTGGTCATCGCACGGGTGTCGGGCGAGTTTCCGGGCAGCCCGATCGAGCTGCGGTACCGGTTCACCCTGCGCGACGACCTGATCGGCGCCCTGGACATCCGCCCGTAGCGACCACGCGAGTCGCCCGCCAGGAGAGACGTCGTGCCACGGGTCCGTCGCGTTCGAGGCGACGCCCTGACCTCATCGAAGGGCGAATCGCCGACCCGCGCCCGACGCTCCGCGTCCCGTCGTCGGGCCTCGGAAGCGGACCGGAACGGCTTATGGTGATCACCCGCCGAACGGACGACGTGGTCGGTCGGCCGACGGATGACATGATGTGCCGACAACAGCTGACGCTACGAGGAAGGGTGCTGCTGTCTGATGGCGCACTTCGAGGCCCGCACGTCCACGACACCCGGGCGGATCGTGGTCACGTTGACGGGTGAGTGTGACCTGGCCGCCCAGGCTGAGCTGACGGCCGTGCTGTCCGCGGCGGTACGCGCCGCGCCGGTGGTGGTGGTCGACGTCGGCGAGCTGCGGTTCCTCGACTCCACCGGCCTGCACGGCCTGGTGACCGCCCATCAGGAGGCACGCGCGAACGGCCGACATCTGTACGCCGTGAACGCCGCCGGCCCGGTCGCGACAGTCCTCGACATCACCGGCATCGGCAACCTGCTGCGCCCACCCGCCGACGACTCGCGGCTGGCGGGCTGATGGCGGCCGACCGGCGGGAGACCCGCGGCGTGACCGAGCAGCCCTCGCCAGCCCTGCGGACGGACACCATGGCGTACGAGGTGGCGACCGACCTGCGGGCGCTGCGCGCGTTCGTCTGCTCCGGCGCCATCGCCCGGGGCCTGTCGGCCGAGCGGGTGGAGCTGCTGGCGCTGGCGGTCAGCGAGCTGGCCACGAACACGTTGCAGCACACCGCCGACGGTGGCCGCGTCCGGCTCTGGGCCGAGGGTGACCAGTTGTTCTGCGACGTCGTCGACCAGGGCCCGGCGCGGGCGTTCGGCCGGGCCATGCCGGCCGCCGACGCGGTACGGGGTCGCGGGCTGGCCATCGTCGAGCAGATCTGCGACGAGGTGGCCGTGCTGGCCGCCAGTGAGGGCACCGTGGTCCGGATCCGGCTGGCGCTGTGAGCGGGGCGGCTCAGGGCAGCACGCGCACGGCCAGGGTGCACGTGTCGTCGTCCGGGTTGGGATGGTTGAGCAGGTCACGCAGCCGGGCGAGGGGCTGCTCCCCCGGCGTCGCGGTGAGCGCCGAGAGGGTCGCGCGCACCTGCGGCAACCGGTCCTGCTCGGGCGCGCGTCGCTCGATGAGGCCGTCGGTGTAGAACAGCACGAGGTCGCCGGGGCTCAGGCGCGGGGAGAGCACCGGGTACACCGCGTCGTCACCGGCGCCCAGCAGCAGACCCGGGGGGCGGTCGAGCGGCTTGGTCTCGCCGGCGCGGGACAGCAGCGGCACCGTGTGCCCGGCGCGGCCCCAGCAGAGCACCCGGGTGGCCGGGTCGTACACCGCGACCACGGCGGTTCCGGTGATCGAGAGCTGCCCGCAGAGCCGGTTGAGGTGCCCCAGCAGCACCGACGGGTCCCGGATGCCGATCGACAGCCAGGCCACCAGGGCGAAGCGCAGGTGCGCCATTCCGCTCGCCGCGTCCAGCCCGTGACCGGTGACGTCGCCGACGGCGAGCACGACCTTTCCGTCCGGCAGGGACTGCGCGTGGTACCAGTCCCCGCCGACCCGCGCGGCGCTCTCGGCCGGCAGGTAGTTGACCACCGCCTCCAGGCCGGCCAGCGGAAACGGGTCGCGGGGCACCGGCTGGATGAGGTTCTGCAACTGCCCGGCCAGCCGGTGCTCGGCGAGGGCGGTCATCTCCCGCGTCCGCAACTGGTCACTGAGTCGCTCGATGGCGGTCCGGGAGTCCACCCGGGCGGTCACGTCCTGCACCACAGCGTGGATCTTCAGCGGTGCGCCGTTCGCGTCGCGGGAGACGTCGGAGAGGATCCGCAGGTACCGGACCGCGTCCGCCGCCTGGAACCGGACCGTCACGTCCGAGGAGGCACCGCTGTCCAGCGTCTGCCACGCCGTCTCGCGCAGCATGTAGTCGTCGGGGAGCAGGGCGGCTGCCTGCTCGGCGCGCGACATCGGGCCGAGCGCCGGATCACGCTCGAAGATGCGGTACATCCCGGGTGACCACTGGCTGACCCCGCTGGCCAGGTCGTACTCCGCCCAGCCGAGGTTGCCCAGCAGCTCGGTACGGTCCATCCGCCGGCGGTCCTCGTCGAGGCGCTGCCAGGACACCAGCAGACCGCCGAGGACGCGGTGCACGTGGACGTCGAACAGCGAGTCGGCGACGACGCCGGTGCGTTTCTCCACGTACCGGAAGTCGGCCAGGCGGCCGGACGAACCGGTGGCGAGCACCTGCTGGTACAGCTGCCAGAGGGGTCCGCCGACCATGCTGGGGTACAGCTCGCTGAGCCGGGCGCCCACCCGGTCCACACCCCGACCGTAGATGTCGTGGCTCTGGCCGCTGGTGGCCGCGATCCGGAAGTCGGCGACCGCCCGGTGGTCGTCGGGCACGGGCAACAGCCACGTACACCCGGCCGGGACGACCGCAAGGATCTCCCGGACGACCGCCTCGACCGGCCACGTCGCTTCGGCGGCGTGCGCGCCGGGACCACCGTGGTCCGCCATGGCACGAAGCCTAGTCACCGACCGGCGAACGGCACACAGCCGGCGCATCGAGGTGGCATTCCGGCCGGGTGGGCCCACGGTGGGACGAGACGCGCCGCCGCGCCGATGCGCCCCCGTCGAGGCGTGCCGACTGCCACAATGCGGTCAGTCCGGACGGTGGCGTCGGACGGAGGAGACCAGGAGGACGGCCATGCCGGACAGCGAACGCGAGGCGGAGCTGCTCGACGCCGAACGCACCCTGCAGGCCGCGCAGCGCGCCGGTGACGTCGCGGCCCTCGATCAGTTGCTGGTCGACCAGCTCATCGCGATCGGCCCCGACGGCCGCCAGCACGGCAAGGCCGAGGACCTGGCCGCGCACCGGGACCGGACCTCGGTGATCGAGGAGCTGATCGAGGAGGAACTGGACCTGCTCGTCGTCGGACGGACCGGTGTGACGTTCTTCCTGGGCCGGGTGGCCGGGGTGTTCAACGGTGAGCCGTTCGCCGCTCGCCTGCGCTACACCCGGACCTGGATCCACGACGACCCGCACGGCTGGCGGATCCTCGCCGCACACATCAGCCCGGTCTGACCCGCCCTACATCCCGGCCGGCCGACTGGTAGGGCCAACCTGAGCGGACGGCAGCCGGGCCGCGACCACGAGCTCGTGGAGTTTCGCTTCAGCTCACGGTGGCGTCGATCGGGCCGACGCGCAGCAGACCGTCGTTGAGCGGGGTGCAGCGGATGCCGCCCGTGGTGCGCAGCGCCTTCCAGGCGCCCGGACCGACCGTGACGTCCATCCAGGCGCACGGGCGGGCCGCCCGGTTCACCCGCAGGCTGACCGGGCCGTCGCCGGAGTCCAGGATCAGGACCCGGCCGATCAGCTCGTCCACGGCGATGCCTGCGGTGAGGATGTTGCGCCGGACCTGCGCCAGGCCGATGCCGGCCGGCAGGGACTCCTGGGCGATCACGGTCACGCTGGCGTCGCGGTGCGCCGGCTTGCCGAAGTAGCGGTCGCCGACGATGCCGAGGCCGGCGCGGAGCGCAACGGTGTCGACCAGCTCGCCGGGCGGGGCCGGCGCCGGGCCGTCGGAGGGCCGGCCCCGAAAGCGGTGCACGGGCGAGGCCAGCAACTCGACGATCTGCGGCATGGCACGGATTCTACGAACCGGACGTGCCCTGCGGGCCGGCTCGGCGGACGGGGTGCAGCGCCGGGGACGACCGCACGAAAGGCCGCCGTCCCCGGCGGTCTCAGGCCGGTGTGCCGGTGACGGTGAGGTTGCGCAGTCGGCCGACGTTGTCGAACGAGCCGAAGCCCACCCGCCCCGAGCCGAAGGTGGTGTCCTTCGCGGTCAGCAGCGGGTCCCGGTGCCCGTCGACGTAGACGGCGATCTCGCCGGTGGCCGGCAGGTGCACGACGCGTACGCGGTGCCAGTCGGCGTCGGTGATGGCCGGGTTGGCGCCACGGGAGCGGCCGTTCCACTGGTGGTCGATGCGCTCCCGGTCGGCGTTGTTGACCTTGAAGATGCCGTTGTGCGGATAGATCGTGTTGTCGGTGGAGAGGTGGGCGTAGTAGAACTCGGTGTCCGAGCGCCAGCCGAAGACGATGATCACGTCGCGGTTGCTGACCTCCACCGGCGTGTCGAGTCGTACCCGAGCGTCGAGGAGGACCGACGACCACGCCGGGCCGGCGGTCAGCACGGCGTACTCGAAGGGCCGGCGCGGGCCCGGCCGGCTCTCGCCGGCCTCGGCGAGGATGACCTGGTCGCGGGTGAACTGCCACTTCGCGGGCGTCACCGGCGCCCAGTTCGCGGCGCCCGAGGTGTGGCGCAGCGTGGTGTCGCCGACGTCGCCGCTGGCGAACTCCCTCGTGCCGGTCACCTTCCAGATCGTGCCGTTGGCCTTGGCGACGAGGTACAGCTCGCCGGCGGCGTCGGTGCCGAAGCGCAGGTCGACCCGGTTGGGGTCGCCGGGGGCGCCCGGTCCGGAGAGGTCCCGCATCCGCACCGGGCCACCCGCGGCGTCGAAGAGCGCGAGCTGGTGGATCGGTGCGAGGCCGTGACCGCGGCGCATCTCGTTCGCCTCGGTGTAGAGCACCCGGCCGTCGACGAGGTCGCCGAAGACGTACTTGCCGCGTAGCGCGGGCACCGCGTGCCCGCGGTAGACGAACCCGCCGGCCACCGCGACGCCGACGTCCGCGGTGCAGTTCCAGTCCGCGGCGGGGTCGTGGTCGTACGCGGCGACGGGGTACGTGTAGCCGTAGCGCTCATCGTCGGCGGGCAGCGGGAACAGCCGGTCGCAGGGGTTGGTGGCCGTCTTGTCGAAGACGAAGGACCCCTCGCGCTCGCTCCAGCCGAAGTTGTCGCCGGCGCGGACCTCGTAGATCGCCTCGATGGCGTGCTCACCGATGTGCCCGAGGTACATCCGGCCGGTCGCCCGGTCCCAGCTGAACCGGTGCGGGTCGCGGAAGCCCACGGCGTAGATCGAGGGCGGTGAGGCCGGCCGTCAGCGCGGACCGGCGGACGCGGCCGGGGCGGCGGTGGAGGATGCGCACGCGTGTCTCCTTCTCGGTGGGACGGTGCCGAGGGTGGTCAGCGGGCCATGCGGTCGTACTGCCTGCGCACGTCGCGCGCGGAGACCATGCTGTCGAGGAACAGCAGGCCGTCCATGCGGCAGTCGCAGGGGTTGCGCTCCAGCGTGTCCTGCGGGAAGCTCCCGCCGATCTTGATGCCCCGGGGGTCGGAGGCGGTGGTCACGTGCGGGCCGGGCCCCGACACGAGCCACGGGTCGTCGGTGCGGGTGTAGAAGCCGTCGACCGGTTCGCCGTTGCGATAGAGGGCCAGCGCGCCGGTGCCGAAGTCGAAGGTGGCGGCGAGGTGCACCCACTCCCCCACCGGCAGCAGGTCCCGCCAGTCCCGATTCGCGGCGAAGGTCTGCGAGTTGCCACCGTCGAGGCGGCGGCCGAGCGCGACGAGGCGCAGTTCGCCGTCGACGTCGATCAGCTCCAGCAGGGCCCGGACGCCGTGGCCGTCGGAGTCGCCGGTGAGCAGGCCGGCCAGCCCTATCGCGTTGTACCGGTCGTTCGGGTCGGCGGTGGTGGAGTTGAGCGCCGGGCTGTCCATGTTCAGCTTGAACCAGCCCATGATGGTGGTGGCGCTGAAGGCGCGCAGCGTCCGCACCCCGCTGGCCGACCACGTTCCGGCCTTCCAGTCGTCGTTGCCGGTGGTCGCCGGGTCGACCTGCCGGGTCTGCACCGCGTTGCCGCTGCCCCGGTAGGCGCGGTCGGGCACCCGCATCGCCGCGCCGCCGTTGATCAGCTCGATCTCGGTGCCGGAGCGGCCCTGGGCACGCTCCAGGGCCGGGTCGCCCGGCACCGGGTGGTCGAAGTCGTACGCGGCGACGAGGTGCGCCCGCAGAGCCGGGTGGACGTCGTGCGCGGTGCTGCGGTCCGCCTGGGCCGGCGGCCCGCCGACGCCGGTCAGCACGCCGACCACCAGGAGCGAGACGGCGACGATTCGGGCTCTGGACATCGTTCACCTCGTTTCGCGGCACGCCGGCCGCTACGTAAGCGCTTACGTAAGCGCTTACGTACCCTAGGCTTCGTCGAACGTCACTGGCAATAGATCCGGTGACATGGATGTTTTCGGGGAGTCGCGGATGCCCAGGGCTGGCCAGCGGCCGCGCCTCGTGGAGGTGGCCGAACGTGCGGGTGTCTCACTGGCGACCGCCTCCCGGGCCCTCGCCGGCCGCGAGGGGGTCAGCACCGAGGTGGCCGACCGGATCCGGCGGGTCGCCCACGAGCTGGGCTACGTCGCCAACCCGTACGCCCGCACCCTGGCCGGAGGCGCCCGGTCCACCGTCGGGTTGATCGTCCACCAAGTCGACGACCCCTACTTCTCCGAGATCGCCGCCGGGGTCATCCAGCTCGCCGCCGAGCAGGGGCTGCTGGTGCAGATCTGCCAGTCCGGCCGGGACCCGGGCTACGAGCTGCAACAGCTGCGCCACCTCATCGCCCAGCGGGTCGGCATCATCCTGATCAGCGGCTCCGGGTACGACGACCCGCGGGTCGAAGCCGAGGCCCGCGCCGAGCTGGCGGCGTTCCAGGACCACGGCGGCCGGGTCGCCGCCATCGGCCGGCACGCGCTCGGCGTCGACGCCGTCCTGCCGGACAACGAGGCCGGCGGCCGCGCGCTCGCCGCGCACCTGATGGACCTCGGCCACCGCCGCATCGCGGTCGCCGCCGGCAGCGTCGGCCTCACCACGGTCGCCGACCGGCTCGCCGGCGTGACGTCCGCGCTGCGGCAGCGCGGGCTGCGCCCCGCCGACCTGACGGTCGTGCACGGGGACTTCACCCGCGGCGGCGGACGGGCCGCCACCGAGCAGATCCTCAACGAGCACCCGGAGACCACGGCGATCGTCGCGCTGAACGACGCCATGGCGATCGGCGTGCTCTCGACGCTGCGGTCGCGCCGCGTGCCGGTGCCCGCGCGGATCTCCGTCGTCGGCTTCGACGACGTCTCCGTCGCCGCCGACCTCGCGCCCAGCCTCACCACCATCCGGCTGCCGATGACCGAGATGGGCCGCACGGCGCTCACCCTCGCCCTCAAGCCCCGCTCGGCGCGCCCCCGCCGCCGCAGCACCGGCCACCTGCTGGTCGTCCGCGACTCGACCGGCCCCGCCCCGACGACCTGACCGGCGGCGGGGGTGCGGTCAGACCGCCAGGGCCGCCCGGACGTCCCGCTCCGCGGTGACTCCGCCGTCGCCGTCCGAGGTGACCCGACCGGATTCCAGCACGTGGTAGCGGTTCGCCACCCGCAGCGCGAAACCCAGGTGCTGCTCGACGAGCAGCACGCTGAAGCCGGGCTGTCGGGTCAGCTCGACGATCCGCTCCTGGATCTCCGCGACCACCGACGGCTGGATGCCCTCGGTCGGCTCGTCGAGCATCAGCAGCCGGGGCCGGGTGATCAGCGCGCGGGCGATGGCCAACTGCTGGCGCTGGCCGCCGGAGAGCAGCCCGGCCCGTCGGCGCAGCAGCGGGCGCAGCGCCGGGAACAGGTCCAGCACCTCCGCCGTGGCCACCGCGCCGTCGCGCCGGCCGTCGGCGACCAGGCGCAGGTTCTCCGCGGCGGTCAGGTGCGGAAAGCACTGCTGGCCCTGCGGGACGTACGCCATCCCGCGCTCCACCCGCTCGTGCGGCGCGAGACGGGTGACGTCCTCGCCGTCCAGCTCGACGGTGCCGGCGCTGGGTCGCAGCAGACCCGCCGCGACCCGCAGCAGGGTGCTCTTGCCGGCGCCGTTGTGCCCGAGCACCGCGGCCACCCCGTCGGGCGGGACGGCGAGGTCCACCCCGTGCAGCACCCTTGAACGCCCGTATCCGGCGTGCACCCCGCGCAGGGTCAGCATCATGCCTCCAGAGGGCTGGGGGCCGACCCGGCGGCGACCGGGTGGCCAAGGTAGACCTCCTGCACGCGCGGGTCCGCCTGGACCTGGGCCACCGTGCCCTCGCTGAGCACCTTCCCCGCGTGCAGCACCGTGACGCTGCGCGCGAACCGGCGCAGGAAGTCCATGTCGTGCTCGATCACCACCACCGTGCGGTCCCGGCTCACCGTCTCCAGCAGCGCGCCGGTGGCGTCGCGCTCCTCGTGGCTCATCCCGGCGACCGGCTCGTCGAGCAGCAGCAGCCGCGCGTCCTGCACCAGCAGCATCCCGATCTCCAGCCACTGCTTCTGGCCGTGCGCGAGCGTCCCGGCGAGCTGGTCGGCCCGCCCGGTCAGGCCGATGGTCTCCAGCGCGGCGGCCACCTCGTCGGGGATCCCCCGCCGGCGCCGCGCCAGGGTCACCCAGCTCCGCCGGGCGCCGGCCGCGATGTCGAGGTTCTGCACGACCGACAGCTCCTCGAACACCGTCGACGTCTGGAAGGTCCGCCCGATGCCCAGCCGGCTGATCCGGTGCACCGGGCGGCCGAGCAGCTCCTGGTCGCCGAACCGCACCGAGCCGGTGGCCCGCACCAGGCCGGTGACCGCGTCGACGAGGGTGGTCTTGCCGGCGCCGTTCGGGCCGATCAGGAACCGGATGTCGCCGGCCGGCACCTCCAGCGAGACGCCGTCGACGGCGGTGAAGCCGTCGAAGCTGACCCGCACGTCACGGACGGACAGGCCGTCCAGCCGCTCGCCGCTCATGCCGTGCTGGCTGGGCATGCGCTCACGGCCGTCGCTGCGCTCGGTGCGTTCGCTCATGCCGCCGGCACCTCCGTCCGCTCGACGCGACGTCGGCCCAGCGCTGACCAGCCGCGCCGGCTCTGCTCCGGGCCGGCGTCGCGGCGGCGGGCCAGCGCCCACAGCGACGCCAGGCCGCCGGGTAGGAACGCCACCACGACCACGAAGAGCAACCCCTGCAGGTACGTCCAGGTGCCCGGGAAACGCTCCGACAGGGCGGTACGCGCCCAGGCCACCGCCACCGCGCCGAGCACCGGGCCCAGCAGCGTCGCCCGGCCACCCACCGCGACCCCGATGACGAACTCGATCGACGGGACGATCCCGATCAGCGCGGGCGAGATGATGCCCACCGCCGGCACGAACAGCGCCCCGGCCAGCCCCGCCATACCGGCCGCGACCACGTACGCCACCAGCTTGACCGACGCCGGGTCGTAGCCGAGGAAGCGGACCCGCTCCTCGCCGTCGCGGACCGCCACCAGCAGCTCGCCGTAGCGGCTGTGGATGAGCTGACGGGCCAGCGCGAGCAACGCCAGCAGGACGCCGGCGATGATGAAGTAGACCATCCGCTGGTTGACCGGATCGTCGAGGTCGTAGCCGAAGAAGCCCTCGATGTCGGTGAGCCCGTTGGTGCCGCCCGTGGTGCCCTGCTGCCCGATCAGGAGGATCACCATGGCGGCCGCGAGGGCCTGGCTGAGGATGGCGAAGTACGCGCCCCGCACGCGGCGGCGGAACACCAGCGAACCGAGCCCGAAGGCGACAGCCATCGGCAGCAGCACCGTGGCGGGCAGCGCGAACCACGGGCTGGCGAACGGCCGCCACCACAGGGGCAGTTCGTCGAGCTGCCCGTACAGCTGCATGAAGTCGGGCATCCCACCCGGGCCCGCGTCGGCGAGCTTGAGGTGCATGGCCATCGCGTAGCCGCCCAGGCCGAAGAAGACGCCCTGGCCGAGGGTGAGCATCCCGCCCCGGCCCCAGGCGATCCCGATGCCCACCGCGACCATGGCGACGCAGAGGTACTTGGCGAGCAGGGCCAGCCGGAAGTCCGACAGCACAAGCGGCGCCACGGCGAACAGCAGCGCCGCGCCGAACGCGAAGCCCGCCGCCGCGCGCAGCCGCGACCGTCCCCCCGGCGGGTTCGGCGGTACGGCGCCAGCGGGTGCCGGTCGCACGGCGGTGTCCGGTGGGGCGGGCGTCACGGCGGTCATGCGAGGCTCCTGGTCCGCAGGGTGAACAGGCCCTGTGGCCGCCACTGGAGGAACGCGACGATCGCCACGAACACGATCACCTTGGCGACGCTGAGGGTCGTGAGGTACTCCCCGGTGGCCTGGAGCACGCCGAGGGCGAAGGCGACGATCACGCTGCCCTTGAGTTGGCCGATCCCGCCGACCACGACGACCAGGAAGGCGTCGATGATCAGGTTGGTGCCCATGGTCGGGCCGATCGGGCCGAGCAGGGTGAGCGCCACCCCGGCGAGCCCCGCCAGGCCGGAGCCGAGGAAGAACGTCGTCCGGTCGACGCGGGCGGTGGGAATGCCGGACACCGCGGCGAGGTCGCGGTTCTGCACCACCGCGCGGATCCGGCGCCCGAGCGGGGTGAGCCGCAGCGCCAGGGTGAGCGCCGCGACGGCGGCCAGGGCCAGGGCCAGGATGAACAGCCGGTTGTTGGCGATGGTCAGCCCGCCGGGCAACGCCACGTTGCCGGTCAGCAGGTCCGGCGCGCGGGTCTGCACGTTCGGGCTGCCGAAGACGTCGCGGGCGAGCTGTTGCAGCATCAGCGACACACCCCAGGTGACCAGCAGGGTGTCCAGCGGTCGCGCGTAGAGCCGGCGGATCAGCAGGATCTCCAGCAGCACACCCATCGTGCCGGCGACCGCGAACGCCACCGGCAGCGCGACCAGCAGCGACAGGCCGGCGCCGGTGATGCTCTGCTGCAGGACGTACGTGGTGTACGCGCCGGCCATGATGAACTCGCCGTGCGCCATGTTGATGACGTTCATCTGGCCGAAGGTCAGCGCCAGCCCGAGCGCGATGAGCAGCAGCACCGCGCCGATGCTGATGCCGGTGAAGAGTTGACCGAAGAGGACTGTCACGGTGGGTACTCCGTACTGCTGGTCGGGTGGCCCGGGCGGGCCGCGAGGCGCGCGCCGCCCGGGCCGGCGTCGTCAGCTCAGGCCGCTCGCCCACGGGTAGGTCTTGAGGTACGGGTCCGGCGCGACCGGCTTGCCGGAGTTCCACACCTCGGTGATCAGACCGTCGGCGCCGATCTTGCCGATCCGGGCGGTCTTGGCGATGTGCTGGGTCTTCCCGTCGACGGTGACCAGGCCCTCCGGCGCGTCGAAGGTGATCCCGTCGGAGGCGGTACGGACCTTCTCGACGTCGAACGCGCCGGCCTTCTCGACCATCGCCTTCCACAGGTACACGCTGACGTACGCGGCCTCCATCGGGTCGCTCGTCGGCTTGTCCGCGCCGTACTTCGCCTTGTACGCGGCCACGAACTTCTCATTCGCCGCGCCGGGCGTGGTCTGGTAGTAGTTCCAGGCGGTGAGCTGGCCCTGGAGGTACTGGGTGCCGATGCCCTTGACCTCCTCCTCGGCGATCGACACCGACACCACAGGCATCGCCGCGGCGGTCAGGCCGGCCGACTTGTACTCCTTGAAGAAGGCCACGTTGCTGTCGCCGTTGAGGGTGTTGAACACGGCATCCGCGCCGGACGACTTGACCTTGTTGACGATCGTGCCGAATTCGGTGGACCCGAGCGGCGCGTAGTCCTCACCGGCGACGGTCATCCCGTTCGCGGCCGCGTACGCCTTGATGATTTTGTTGGCGGTACGGGGAAACACGTAGTCACTGCCGACCAGATAGACCGACTTCACCCCCTCGGCCTTGAGGTAGTCGAGCCCGGGAACGATCTGCTGGTTGGTCGTCGCTCCGGTGTAGAAGATGTAGGGTGACTGTTCCAACCCCTCGTACTGCACCGGGTAGAACAGCAGCGCCTTGTTCTTCTCGAACACCGGCTTGACCGCCTTGCGGCTCGCCGACGTCCAGCAGCCGAAGACGGCGGCGACCCGGTCCTCGGAGATGAGCTTCTCGGCCTTCTCCGCGAAGGTCGGCCAGTCCGAGGCGCCGTCCTCCCCGACCGGCTGGATCTTCTTGCCGAGCACGCCGCCGGCCGCGTTGATCTCCTCGACGGCGAGCATGATGGAGTCGCGGACGGTGACCTCACTGATCGCCATGGTGCCGGAGAGCGAGTTGAGCAGGCCCACCTTGACGGTGTCGCCGGAGACATCGGCGGTGACGCCGGCCGCGCCGCCCTCGTCACTGGTCTTGCTGCCGCACGCGCTCAGCGCGGCCGCGGCGACGACGGTCATGGTGCCCGCCAGGATGCGGCGGCTCCAAAGAAGTGACATCTATTCTCCCTGCGGTGCACTCACGTGACGAATGGACGGTCGGTGCGGTCCGGTGGAGCTGAGTGGGCGATGCCGAGGTCGACGGGTGGACGCCGCCTGGGGTCATCGCATCGGGTACGGGCACGCAAAGCGTCGACCGGCTTGATTGCGTGAGTGTTTCCCAGTCCTTAATTGACTGTTTCCCGCGCCCGTTCGAAGGCGCACACCACAATGGCCGACACCGTCAGTCGGAGACGGCGCCGGCCTTGGGAAATTCCGAGGAAGAATGGCCACCACAATGGTCGGCGAACAGATTGCGCCAACGGTGGACACACATTCGCGGTATCCGGCCCTCGGCCAGATACTTCACGCAGGAAGCATCTTAGGGTCGAGCCGGGTGGGGCTGTCAAGGGCCGGAGCGGCGGTCAGAGCTGGGCGAGCACCGTGAAGTCGAGACCGTCTGCCTCGGCGAGGTAGATCCGCTGACGCACGTGCCGCCGTCGCAGCCGCAGCCGACCGCGCGGCCCGTGGTACGCCACCGTGTCGGCGGCCGTCTCGATCGCCCGCACGTCGAGGGTGCGGGCCTGCCCGATCAGGGCGGCGAGCAGCATCACGCCCTCGTAGCAGGACTCCCCCAGGCTGCCCAGCGGCGGCGCCTCCACCCCGAACCGGCGGGCGAACTCACCGTGGAAGTCGAGATTTTCCTGCGTCACCAGGCCGGCGAAGAAACCTGCCGTGCTGTAGAGCCGCCGCGTCGCCCCGACGCCGCTGGCCAGCAGCATGTTCTCGTCCATGAGGGTGCTCAGTCGCAGGCAGCGCTGATCCATCCCGACGCGGGCGAACGCCCGGTTGAACCGCACCGCGTCGGCGCCGACGAGCAGCATCACCACCGCGTCGGCCTCGCTGCGCTCGATGTGGCGCAGCACGTCGTCGAAGTCGTGCGTCTCCAACGGCAGGAACGCCTGCCCCACCACCCGCCCACCGCCGCGCACCGCGTACCGCTGGGCGGCCCGCGCGGTGCGCCGTGGCCACACGTAGTCGTTGCCGACCACGAACCAGCGGCGTACGCCCTGCTCCCCGGCGAGCAGCCGCATCGCGGGCCACAGCTGGGCGTCCGGTGTCTCGCTGGTCAGGAACACTCCCTCGGTACGCTCACCGCCCTCGTACAGGGCGGTGTAGACGTACGGCACCCGGTGGGCGACCCGGGGCGCCAGCGCCTGCCGCACCGAGGAGATGTGCCAACCGGTCACGCCCTGCACGGCGCCCACCGACACCAGCGCCTCGACCTCGGCGGCCACCTCGGCCGGCGGGGCGCCGCCGTCGACCGGCACCAGCCGCACCTCGCAACCCAGCACCCCGCCACAGGCGTTGATCTCCTCGACCGCGAGCTGGGCGCAGAGTTCGCAGGTCGGGCCGAACATTCCCGCCGGCCCGCGCATCGGATAGACCAGCGCAATGCTGACCACGGCCCGATCGACGGTGAGCCACGGCGGTGCCGGCGCGGACATGAGCACATGATTGCCCGGCCCACCTCGGAAGACCAGAGCTCACCACGGACCGGGACGACTCGGTACCATGGCAGGGCCACCGCACCAGGGAGATCCATGTCAGACGTGCCCGGGGCGCCAGCCGACCTGCTGCGCTCGCTCACCCGCGCCGAACGGCTGCTCTCCCGCCGGTTGGGCGCCGTCCTGGCCGACGACGAGCTGACCACCGAGGCGTGGCGGGTGCTCTGCCTGCTCGCCGACGGTCAGGGTCACCCGATGAGCGAGGTGTCCGTTGAGGCGTCGCTCCCGCCGGGCACCCTCACCAAGCTGGTCGACCAGCTCGTCGACCGCAACCTCGTCTTCCGGCGGATCGACCCCCTGGACCGCCGACGCATCCGGGCCTACCTGACGGCCCGGGGCCGCGGCGAACACGCCCGCCTCGACGAGCGGATTCGGGCCAGCCTCGCCGACCTGGGCGTACCGGCCGACCCCGCCCTGATCGACCACCTCGACGACCTGATCGCCCGCCTCGACCCGACCCGTCGCCGCGACCACGCCGACGCAGCCGGTCCGCGCCACTGACCCGATCTCGGCGGCTCACTCCACCTTGGTGAGAAGCGGCTTACCCTTCTCGACGACGTACGTGGCCAGTTCGACGGCGACGCCGTCGCCGACGTTGCGTGCCTGGTGATGGACGCCGTACGGCACGGTGAGAGCGTCACCGACGTTGCACACCACCGGTGGCTGGCCCTCAAGGGTGTACTCCAGCGATCCCTGGAGTACGCAGATGATCTCTTCGCCGGGATGGAAGTGCTTGAACGGCGGTGAGTCCGGCGTGAATTCCACCCGACTCTGGATGACCTCACGGCCCTCGATGCTGAGATCGTGTCGCTGGAGATCGACACGCCACAGCCCGGGCGCGCCCTCCAAGGCTGTCGGGCTGATGCCCTCGGGGCGATCTTTCCCACTCATCACGGCCTCCTGTGAGCCGTCATCCGAACGGCGGTCGCTCCGGTTGGCACATCCCCTCGAGGATAGGAGGCTCCCCACCCCTGATGGGCCGAGATGCCGAACAACAGGGGTCCACCTACCCGCTGAGGTGGGCGCGCAGGGTGTGCGCGTCGGGGGCGGTCGCGGTCCACAGTGTCGCCGGGCCCCCGGCCAGCGGCAGTCGGGCGACGGTCCCGTCGACCGTCGCCGGCTCGACGGGCCGCGACGGGTCCACCAGCAGCAACGAGCCGGTGGCCGGCGCCCCGCCGAGCACGGCGGGGCCGGCCCAGCCGGGCGCCTGCGGTCCCACCGCCAACGACTGGCGCAGCAGCGGCCGGCCGTCGTAGTCGACCCGGGTGTGCACGACCGCACCGCCGGGCGACTCGCCGTACCGGCCGCAGATCAACTCGTCCCGCCAGCTCAGCCTCGCCCCGGCGGCCAGCTCGATCCGGGATTCGGCCAGGTGGGCGCAGCCGGCCGCCGCGATGAGTTGCTCGGGCAGCCAGTGCAGCGCTGCGCCGTCGTGCACCACCGCCCGCACCGCCATCCGCGACACCGCGCCGGGCCGGCCGGGCAGGGCGACCGAGGCGGCGACGCTGTGCACCCGTACCGCCGCTCCCGGCCCCACGTCGATCTCCAGACGGAGGTCGTCGCCGGCGAGCGGGCCGGCGGCCCCGCCCACGACGTGCACGGTCGCGACGCCACCGTCGCCCGGCGTCTGCCGCAACAGCAGCGGCGTCTCGCCGTGCAGCTCGGTCAGGACCGTGCCGCCCCGGCCGTCGGCCCGGGCCACCAGCCGGGCGAACGCTCGCATCAGGCCGGGCCGGCCGGCGCGGCGACGGGGTGCAGAGCCGCGTGGTGGGCCAACTCGTGGCGGATCCAGTCGGCGACCCGACCCGCCGTCGGGTCGCCGACGATCGACAGGAAGACGGTCGGGAGGTCGCCGCGCCGGGCCCGCGCGTCCCGGTCCATCACCGCGAGGTCGGCGCCCACCATGGGCGCCAGGTCGGTCTTGTTGATCACGAGGAGGTCGGCGGACGTGACCCCGGGCCCGCCCTTGCGCGGCACCTTGTCCCCGCCGGCCACGTCGACCACGAAGATCTGCCGGTCGACCAGGCCCCGGCTGAACGTGGCGGTGAGGTTGTCGCCGCCGCTCTCCACCAGCACCAGGTCCAGCGGACCGAGCGCCTCGGCCAGTTCGTCCACGGCGTCGAGGTTGGCGCCGATGTCGTCGCGGATGGCGGTGTGGGGGCAGCAGCCGGTCTCCACGGCGCGGATCCGGGCCGGGTCCAGGACGCCGGCCCGCTTGAGGAAGTCGGCGTCCTCGGTGGTGTAGATGTCGTTGGTCACCACGCCGAGCCGCAACTCGTCGGCGAACGCCCGGCACAGGGCGGCCACCAGCGCGGTCTTACCGGACCCGACCGGCCCGCCGATGCCGACCCGCAGCGCTCGGCCCGAGGGTGCCAGCTGCGGGTGCGGGTCCACCCCCGGCTCGGGATGGGTGTGCGGAACGGTCTCGTCGTGCGGCGGCCCGGCAGCGGGTGCAGCGGCGGATACATCGGTCGGCTCAACAGCGTCAGGACGCAAAGAGACGCACCTCCCAGGTGGCGTGGACTTCGGCAGAGATGTCGGCGAGCGGGGCGGCGGCGGCCGGCAGCCGCTCGGGTGGGTCGTCGGCGGCACGGGCCGCGTCGGCGGCGGTGCCGTCACAGAGGTCGGCGAGGCCGACCAGCAGGGCCTGGACCTGGTACGGGTCGAGGCCGAGCAGACGTACGCCGGCACTGGCCGCACCGGTCACCGTCCCGTACGCGGCGACCGTTGCGGTCTCGGTGCGGCTCAACCCGGCGGCGGCGCAGAGCAGCCCGAGCACCAGCGGCTGGTGCGCTCCCCCGGGTGTGGCGGGCAGGTCACCAAACGGCGCCTGCGGCCAGATGGCCCGTCCGGCGCGCAGCAGCGCCCGTCCCTGGCGGCGGGACACCGCGCGCAGCGCCGGGGCGGCGGTCCGCGCGTCCAGCTCCGCGTCGAGCCGGGCCAGGGCGTCCGACCGCGCGGCCGAATCGGCCGGCGCACGCGACCGCACGGCGGAATCGGCCGGCGCACGCGACCGGTCCGCGGAATCGGCTGGCGCACCCGGCCGGCCGGCGGGATGGCCGCGTCCGAGCGACCGTGCGGTGGCCCGGGCTGGTTCGGTTGCGGTGCCGCAGGCTGGCAGCGCCACCCGGTGTGCCGCCGCCGCGAACGCCGCGCCGACCAGCCCGGCGGTGGTCAGCCGGCCGACCAGGAACGACTCCAACGAGGCCAGGTCGCTGACCCGGCCGGCGGCGACGGCCGCCTCCAGGCCGCCGGAGTGCGCGTGCGCGCCGGCCGGAAAGCGCCCGTCGGCCAGCAGCAGGAGCAGGCTCGACGTCGCCATCAGAACAGGAAGTACCGCTGGGCCATCGGCAGGTAAGGCACCGGGTCCGGCTCCACCACCTCGCCGTCGATCCGCACGGTGAAGGTGTCCGGGTCCACCTCGATGTGCGGCATCGCGTTGTTCTCCGGCAGGTCGGCCTTGCCCCGGGACCGCACGTCGGCGACCGGCACGACCCGCCGCCGCACGTCCAGGCGCAGTCCGGCGTCCAGGGCCGCCGGCGCGACGAACGTCAGACTGGTGGCGGCCGCCGCGGCCCCGTACGCCCCGAACATCGGGCGCGGCAGCATCGGCTGCGGGGTGGGGATCGACGCGTTGGCGTCACCCATCTGGGCGTACGCGATCATGCCGCCCTTGAGCACGAGGTGCGGTCGTACGCCGAAGAACGCCGGGTCCCAGAGCACCAGGTCGGCGAGCTTGCCCGGCTCGACCGAGCCGATCTCCCGTTCCAGCCCGTTGGCCATCGCCGCGCAGATGGTGTACTTCGCCACGTACCGTCGCGCGCGGTGGTTGTCGGCCGCGCCGTCGCCCGGCAGCGTGCCCACCCGCTCCTTCATGACGTGGGCGCTCTGCCAGGTCCGCAGGATCACCTCGCCGACCCGGCCCATCGCCTGCGCGTCGGAGCCGATGATGGAGATCGCCCCGAGGTCGTGCAGCAGGTCCTCGGCGGCCATGGTGGACGGTCGGATCCGGCTCTCGGCGAAGGCCAGGTCCTCCGGCACGGACGGGTTGAGATGGTGGCAGACCATCAGCATGTCCAGGTGCTCGGCGAGTGTGTTGCGGGTGTACGGGCGGGTCGGGTTGGTCGACGACGGCAGCACGTTCGGCTCGCTGGCGACCGTGATGATGTCCGGCGCGTGCCCGCCTCCGGCTCCCTCGGTGTGGTACGAGTGGATCGCCCGCCCGCCGATCGCGCGCAGCGTGTCGGCCACGAATCCGGCCTCGTTGAGGGTGTCGGTGTGGATCGACACCTGGACCCCGGAGGCGTCCGCCACCCGCAGGCAGGCGTCGATCGCCGCCGGGGTGGTGCCCCAGTCCTCGTGCAGCTTGAAACCGCCCGCGCCGGCCCGCAGTTGCTCCCAGAGCGCCTCTTCCGAGACAGTGTTGCCCTTGCCGAGCAGCAGCACGTTGACCGGCAGCGTGTCCAGCGCCTCGTGCATCCGGGCCAGGTGCCAGGCGTTGGGCGTGACCGTCGTGGCCCGGGTGCCCTCGGCGGGGCCAGTGCCGCCCCCGACGAGTGTGGTGACGCCGCTGGCGAGCGCCTCGGTGACGATCTGCGGGCAGATGAAGTGCACGTGGGTGTCGACGGCGCCGGCGGTGAGGATCCGGCCGTTGCCGGCGATCACCTCGGTGGCCGGACCGATGACCAGGTCGGGGTGGACGCCCGACATGGTGTCCGGGTTGCCGGCCCGGCCGAGGGCGACGATCCGCCCGTCGCGCAGCCCCACGTCGGCCTTGACCACACCCCAGTGGTCGAGCACGACCGCGCCGGTGATGACGGTGTCGAGGGCTCCTTCGGCGCGGGTGGCCCGCGACTGCCCCATCGACTCGCGGATCACCTTCCCACCGCCGAAGACGGCCTCGTCGCCGCCGACGCAGTGGTCGGTCTCCACCTCGATCAGCAGGCTCGTGTCGGCCAGCCGGATGCGGTCACCGGTGGTGGGTCCGTACAGGTCGATGTAGCGGTCCCGCCGCACGGCGCTCATCGCGCCGGCCTGTTGCTAGTCGGCGCCTCGCTCGTCGGCGCCTCATTTGTCGGCGCGTCTGTCGTCGGCGCGTCTGTGGTCGGCGCGGCCGGGAACGCCTCGTCCAGCGGCCCGGCGCACTCCCCGCGCAGGCCCGGCACGACGCGCGCGCCGCCGAGCGGGACCAGGTCCACGCTGCGGCTCACGCCCGGTTCGAAACGGACCGAGGTGCCCGCCGGTACGGCGAGGCGCTGCCCCCAGGCCGCGACCCGGTCGAAGGCCAGGGCCGGGTTGGTCTCGGCGAAGTGGTAGTGCGAGCCCACCTGCACCGGCCGGTCGGCGGTGTTGACCACGACCAGGGTGGTCACCGGCCGGCCCGCGTTGATCTCGACCGGGTCGGCCGCCGGCAGGATCTCCCCCGGGATCACGGGATCGGGTGGTGCACCGTTACGAGCTTGGTGCCGTCCGGGAACGTCGCCTCCACCTGCACCTCCCTCAGCAGCTCGGGGATGCCGTCCTGGACGTCGTCGCGGCCGAGCACGCTCCGGCCGGCCGACATGAGGTCGACCACCGACCGACCGTCGCGGGCGCCTTCGAGCAGGAAGGCGGTGATCATCGCGACGGCTTCGGGGTAGTTGAGGCGCAGGCCGCGTTCGCGGCGGCGGCGGGCGACATCGGCCGCGACGTGGACGAGCAGGCGGTCCTGCTCGTGCGGGCTGAGGAACACGGGACTCTCCGGTGGGGATCGGCGTGTCCGGCTCGCCGTCGGCCCCGTACGGAGCCGCGCCGGGCAGCAGTCACCCGGGGACGAGCTGGAGTCACACGACCGCCGGAACCACCGTCGACGGGGTGGCCCGGGACTCCACCATCCCGGCCCGCGCGACGGGCATCCGGCGGTGTCCGGTCGGATGCGGACCGCACCGCCCACCGCTTGAGCAGACCGTAGAGGATTGTCACCGGCAGGGGCAACAGTCCGTTCGGGATCAGCGGTGACGCCGCGGCCCGTCGGATAGCCGACTCGCCCCCCGCACATGCTCGCGGTGTGCGGCGCCTGGCGCACGAGCGCGTCGATGGGATCATGACAGGGCGGGTCCGTCCCGTCGTCCCGCCCACTCCCGCGCAGTCGCGCGACGTCCACAGTGGAGGCACGTGTTGGGAGAGTCGGCCACGCCGTCCGCAACGAGTGGCAGCGGCAGCGGCGATCACCGGATCCGGACGCTCGCCGTGATCGGCGTGGCGGCCAACGTCCTCGGTGTGGTGACCGCGGTGGAGAGCGTGCTGCGCCGGGACGTGCTGCTGTTCGTCCTCACCCTCACCGCGGTCCTGCTGCTCGCCGGGTTCTGGCTGTGGTATCGGCGGACCCGTCTCGCGGTCGCTCTGCTGGCGCTGGGCTGCCTGCTGCTCGGCGGTGTCGTGGCGACCCAGCTCAACCGCCAGTCGACGTCGCCGCCCACCGCCGGCTCCCCGACGGGGACGTCGGCCGCCGCGCCCCCGCCGGCCACCGACCCCGCCACGCCGTCCGCGGGGCAGGCCACCCCGACCACCGGGGGTACGACGGCGACGGACCCGGACGCGCCCCGCACCCTCGTGGACCGAAACGTCGTGCTGCCCCGCGCCGCCGCGGTCGACGTCGACCAGCCCGATCAGCAGGTCGTCGCGCACCACTCGAACGGTGCGACCGATGGGCTGGACCTGTACCACGACTGGGGGCAGGTGCGCTCGGACAACATCCAGGTCGCCAACGCGCCGAACGTGTACCCGTACTCCGGCGGCAACCCCGCCCAGGCGTACCCGGGCTGCGTCGCGTCGGCCACCGGGTCGGCGCGGGACTCGTTCACGGACGGCGCCGACTTCTGTTTCCGTACCTCCGAGGGGCGGTTGGGGTTCGCCACCATCACCACCACCCGGGCGGATCAGGCGTTCGTCGTCCACGTCGTGGTGTGGGACGCCACGGGGGCCTGACGCCGGGCTGTCGACAGGTACGCGTACTCATTCCCGCGCGAGTCATTGCGGGAGATGATCGCCCGATGACGGCGATGAGGCGTACGCACGCACTGTTCGGTGCGCTGTTCCTGGCGGTGGCCACGGTCGGGGTGTGGCTGCTCTGGCTGGGCTGGGACACCGGTTACACGGTCGACGCGCGGACCGGCGCGACCAGCGGCCCGTACGAGCCGTGGCAGGTGATCGGCTGCGTGCTGACGCTCGTGCTGCTGGCCGCCCTGGCCGCGTGGCGACTCAGCCCGTGGCTGGTGGCCCCCGTGATGACTGTCGCGTTCACCGCTGCCTGGTCACGCCAGGCCGCGTCGCGCGACGACAGCGGGCTGTGGGTCGTCGGGGCGGTTCTGGTGCTGGTCGGGATGGCGGTGGGCAGTACGGCGGTGAGCCTCGCCGCACGCCGGGTCGCCCGTGGTCGGGCCGGCCGTTCCGACTAGGACGTGTCCTGTCGACCACGCACCGACTCGTCGGTTCAGTGCCGGTGGGTGAACGCGCGCCCGGCCACCGCGAACAACGACACGCTGATCGTGGCGACGAACACCCGCATCGTCGGGTCGAAGTTCAGCGCCGAGCCGAGGTCACGGGAGATGTGCACGCCGACGAAGGTCGGCACGGCGCTCCACACCGTGACCGCGAGCAGCAGCAGGGCGACGCTGGCGATGACGGCGGCGAGCAGGCACTGGCGCACGTACCGAGCGGACCGCCTGCCGCGTACCCACAGCCGGGCGATCGCCGACGTCGGTGGCCGACGCCAGCTCCCGTGCCGTACCCAGCTCTCCTCGTGGTCGTCGAGGGAGTAGCGGTTGACGATCGCCTGGATGAGCAGGTAGGTGCGCAGGAGCAGGTAGACCTTCGATGGAGCGCCGAACGCGCACCACCGTTGCAGCTCCCGGGTCTCGGCGCGGATCCGGCCGGCCCAGGCACGCAACTGCCGGTCGGTGACGTCGACACCCGTCCGGTTGACGCGGTGCCACGCGAACTCGAACGTGGTGGCGGCGCGGTCCAGGGCCTCCACGGCACGACGCCGGTCCTCTGTTGCCGGATTCAACTCGACCCAGTCGGCAAACTCCAGGAGAGCGGCGATCAGGGCCACGTCGGGACGGGTCCAGTGGTCCCGCTCGATGCGCCACTCCCGCACGATCGGCCACAGCGCGACGAAGAGCAGCCCAGCACCCGCGAACGCGAGCCCTACCAGGACGTCGTACCAGCGAGTCCCGTGGATCGTCGGGACGGTCGACACCGCGACGCACGCCGCGGCCACGGCGCCGCCGACGACGGCCACGCCGCGACACTGGATGGCGAGGCGCGAGACGACCAGCGCGACGATGAACCCGAACAGCAGGCTCGTGGCGAAGGCCACCAGCCGGTGAGCCAATGGCCCACCGACGATGCCGAACGCCGCGACGGCGGCCACCACCGCGCCGAACAGGAGCGGTAGCAGTCCTGGCGTCCACAGTGAGCGCAGCGCGCAGTGCCGCCAGGCCAGTGCGAGCTCGGCGGCTCGTACCGTGGGGACCACCGACACTGGATCATCGTCGACGTGATCCCAGAATGTGTCGTAGCCGACGGCAAAACCGTGCAGCCTGTGCCCACGCTCCCTCTTGTGGTTGGACAGCGTCGTCGCGCTGATTTGTTCCCCTCGGGTGACCCACCACGGCACCGCATCCGGCTTGTCGGCGACATCTACCGCGTCGACCGGGTTGCCGGCGTCCGACCAATCGACGTCGGCCCGCGTGCTGTCAGGCTCTTCGTCACCGAGCAGTAGGTCCTCATCAGCGGGTGGTTCAGACCACCGACGTTGATACGGCGGGCGTTCGTCCGCGACCTCGACCAGGTCGTCGTCGAACACGTCCGCCAGCCGCGACCGCGCGCGTCGCGGCAGCGGCGGGTCTACAGGTGCGGGCGCGTCGGCTGCCCATTCGTCCACGCGATCACCACCAGGTCGCGGATGTGCCTCCGTCTTAGCACGCCACGACAAGCCGACGATGCCCGCCGGGGCGCCCACAACCGCGGGTGGGCCGGTCAGCGGGCCACCGCGGGCTCCGGCGCCGAGCGGGGTGTCGACGTCCCGGCGAAGGGGATGTCGACGGCGTCCGCCGGACCCGGCTGGCCGTCGGGGTGCCGCCACAGTCCGCGCTCGCGCAGGATCGGCAGGACGCCCTCGCCGAACCAGTACGCCTCCTCCAGGTGCGGATAGCCGGAGAGGATGAACTCGTCGATGCCGAGCGCGTGGTACTCGGCGATCCGGTCGGCGATCTCGCTGTGACTGCCGACGAGCGCCGTGCCCGCGCCGCCCCGGACCAGTCCGACGCCGGCCCACAGGTTGGGTGAGACCTCCAGGCTGTCGCGGGAGCCGCCGTGCAGGTCGAGCATCCGGCGCTGCCCCTCGGACTCGCTGCGGCGCAGCCCGTCCTGCACGGCCCGGATGTCGGCCTCGGCGATGCCGTTGAGCAGGCGGCGGGCCTGTGCCCACGCCTCGTCGGCGGTGTCCCGGGCGATGACGTGCAGCCGGATGCCGAACCGCAGCTCCCGGCCGGCGTCGGCGGCCAGCGCCCGCACCCGGCCCAGTTTGTCGGCGACCTGGGCCGGCAGCTCGCCCCAGGTGAGGTAGACGTCGCTGTGGCGTACCGCCACCGGCAGGGCGGCGGCGGACGAGCCGCCGAAGTAGACCGGCGGCGCCGGGTCGGGCAGCCGGTGCAGCCGCGCCTGCTCGACGTGCAGGTGCGCGCCGTGGTGGTCGACCGTCTCACCCCGCCACAACGCGCGGACGACGTGCAGGAACTCGTCGGCCCGCGCGTACCGGGCGTCCTTGTCCAGGAAGTCGCCGTACGCCCGCTGCTCCTGCGACTCGCCGCCGGTGACCACGTTGAGCAGCAGGCGGCCCCGGGACAGCCGCTGGAACGTCGAGGCCATCTGGGCGGCGAGGGTGGGTGAGGTCAGGCCGGGCCGGAAGGCCACCAGGAACCTGAGGCGTTCGGTGACCTCGGTGAGCATCGCCGTGGACAGCCAGGCGTCCTCGCACCACGCGCCGGTCGGGGTGAGCGCGCCGACGAAGCCGAGCTGCTCGGCGCTGCGGGCGATCTGCCCGAGGTACGCCACGCTGGCCGGGCGAGCGCCGCCGGCCGCCCCGGTCGGCACGCCGTGGCCACCGCCGACGATGTCGCGGCTGTCGCCGTTGGTGGGCAGGAACCAGTGGAAGGTGAGGGTCATCGGGGCTCTTTCCTCCAGTACGCGGCGGAGCGGGTGCGGGCGGCGCGGGCGGTGAGGCGGCATCTCCTGAGGGGTGGGACGATCCCGCCGACAGCCTACCCATAAAACCTATCGGGTTAGTAGGCTACCGCGCACGGTCACCCACGCCGGTCGATGCGGCCCGGCACACCTGCCCGACCCAAGGAGCCGCCATGCGCACCCCCTCGACGAGTCATCCCCCGCGTCGCCGTCTGCTGACGGCCGCGTTCACCGCCGTGGTCCTGCTCGCCACCGCCGGCGTGAGCGCCTGCGGCGGGCCCGCCGACGCCGGAGGCAACGCCGGCAAGCTACGGGTGGGCTACCAGCGTTTCGGAGGGCTCAGCCTGGTCAAGGCCCGCGGTGGCACCCCGGGCGTCGAGTGGTCGCTGTTCGAGAGCGGGCCGGCGCTCACCGAGGCGCTCAAGGCCGGCTCGATCGACATCGGACAGGTCGGCGAGGCGCCACCCGTCTTCGCCGCCGCCGGAAAGATCCCGTTCTCCATCATCGGCACCTCGGCGCCGATCCCGCAGGGCGAGGCCGTGCTGGTCAAGGCCGACAGCGGCTACCGCAGCGTCGCCGACCTCAAGGGCAGGACGATCGCCCTCAACAAGGGCTCCAACGTGCACTGGCTGCTGGTCCGGCTGCTGCAGGCCAACAAGATGACGTTGAACGACATCAAGGTCACGTACCTCAAGCCGGCCGAGGGGCGGCCCGCGTTCGACAGCGGGCAGGTCGACGCCTGGGTGATCTGGGACCCGTACTTCGCGCTGGCCGAGCAGCCGGGCGTCCGGGTGCTCGCCGACGCGACCGGCCTGGCCAGCAACCGCGAGTACGTGCTGGCCGCCCCCGACGCGGTCGCCCAGCGCTCGGACGACATCCGGGCGTTCCTGCAGCGCTACCGCGAGGTGACCGACTGGGGCATCGCGAACCCGCAGGAGCGGGCCAGCACGCTGGCGCCGGAGCTGAAGATCCCGCAGGACGTCACCAGCCGCGCCCTGGACCGCAGCGCCAAGCCGCTCGCCCCGATCACGCCGGCCATCGGCGACGAACTCCAGGCGATCACCGACAGCTTCATCGCGCTGGACCTCATACCGGGCCCGGTCGACATCAGGAGCCGGCTGGACGACCGCTTCAGCGCGGTGTTCCAGTGAGCCGTACACCTCTGCTGGAAACGCCGCCCGAGGCCGCGGCCGTCGCGCCGCCCGACCCCCGCCGCCCCCGGCCGACCCGGCGGTGGCGGCGGCTGGTCAGCCCGGTCGTGCTGGTGCTGGGCTGGGAACTGGCCGCCCGGACCGGGGTGCTGGCGCCGGAGAAGCTGCCCGCGCCGAGCGACGTGCTGGCCACCGGCTGGCGACTGTCCCGCGACGGAACGCTCGCCGTCCACCTCGTGGACTCCCTCACCCGGGCCGGAGCGGGGCTGCTCATCGGCGGCGTCCTGGCGCTGGTCCTGGGCACGGTGGCCGGGCTGCTACGACTCGGCGACGACCTGGTCGACCCGCCGGTGCAGATGGCCCGGATGCTGCCGCACCTGGGCCTCGTGCCGCTGCTGATCATCTGGGTCGGCATCGGCGAGTCGCTGAAGATCAGCCTGGTGGCCCTGGGCGCGTTCTTCCCCATCTACTTCAACACCTACGCCGGCATCCGGGACATCGACGAACGGTTGGTGGAGGCGGCCCGCGCCTGCGGGCTCGGGCAGGCCGCCCGGCTGCGCCACGTGGTGCTGCCCGGCGCGCTGCCGTCGCTCTTTCTCGGCCTGCGCCTCGCGATCGGGGCGGCCTGGCTCAGCCTCGTCGTCGGCGAGCAGGTCAACGCCCAGACCGGCATAGGCTTCCTGATGATGGAGGCGCGGGAGTTCAGCCAGACCGACGTCGTGGTCCTCGGCCTGCTCGTCTACGCGCTGCTCGGGCTGATATCCGACCTTGCCCTGCGCGTTGCGGAGAGGAGGATGTTGACATGGCGACGCGGACTGCGGGCCACCTGATCGGCGCGACCCCGGTGCTGACCGCCCACGCGATCCGCCGGTCCTTCGGGCCGACGGTCGTGCTGGCTGGGGTCGACCTGACCATCGCGCGGGGCGAGGTGGTGGCCCTGCTCGGCGGCAGCGGCTCGGGCAAGAGCACCCTCCTGCGCATCCTCGCCGGCCTGGACGGCGACGCCAGCGGCGACACCGTCGTGCACGGCACCGCCGCCGTGGTCTTCCAGGAACACCGGCTGCTGCCCTGGAAGCGGGTGGCGGCCAACGTCGGGCTCGGCCTGTCCGGCCCGGACACCGCCGGTCGGATCGATCGGGCGTTGACCGAGGTCGGGCTGGCCGAGCGGCACCGGGCCTGGCCGGCCGAGCTGTCCGGCGGGCAGGCGCAGCGGGTGGCCGTCGCGCGCGCCCTGGTCCGCGAACCGGACCTGCTGCTGCTCGACGAACCGTTCGGCGCTCTCGACGCGCTCACCCGGCTGAGGATGCAGGTGCTGCTGCGCCGACTGCGCGCCGAGCACGGCTTCGCCGCCCTACTGGTCACCCACGACGTGGAGGAGGCGCTCCTGCTGGCCGACCGGATCCTGCTCCTCGACGACTGCCGCATCGCCGCGGAGTTGCCCGTCGACCTGACACCCACCCGTACGCCGGACGACCCGGGCTTCGGCGCGCTGCGCCGCCACCTGCTCGACCGACTCGGCGTTCCCACCACCTGAGGAAGCGGAGACCCGATGACCCGCTGGACCCCCGACCCCACCTTCTACCCGTCACCCCGCGAGGCGGCGACCGCTCCGGCGGAGAAGCTCGCCTACGTGGCGGCCTTCGACCGTACGGCCAGCCGCCCGGACGCCATCGCGGTGCTGGACACCGATCCCGACTCCCCCGACTACGGCCGGGTCGTCGGCTGGACCGACCTGCCGTACGTCGGCGACGAGGTGCACCACTTCGGGTGGAACGCGTGCAGCAGCGCGCTCTGCCCGACCGCCCCGCACCCGCACGTCGAGCGGCGCTACCTGATCGTGCCCGGCCTGCGCTCGTCGCGGATCCACGTTCTCGACACGCAGCCCGACCCGCGCCAGCCGCAGGTCGTCAAGGTGATCGGGCCGGAGGAGCTGGCGAAGCGGGCCGGCTACTCCCGGCCGCACACCGTGCACTGCGGCCCGGACGGCATCTACCTCTCGGCTCTCGGCGGCGCGGACGGCGAGGAGGGTCCGGGTGGCATCGCCATCCTGGACCACACCACGTTCGACGTCCGCGGGGCGTGGGAGGCCGACCGGGGGCCGCAGTTCCTGGCGTACGACGTGTGGTGGCACCTCACCCAGGACGTGCTCGTCACCAGTGAGTGGGGCACCCCGTCCATGATCGAGGACGGGATCATCGGTGAGCTGCTGCTGGGCCGGCGCTACGGCCATGCGATCCACTTCTGGGACCTCGCGAAACGCCGGCACGTGCAGCGGGTCGACCTGGGTGATCAGTACCAGATGCCGCTGGAGCTGCGCCCGGCGCACGATCCGACGAAGTCGTACGGGTTCGTCGGGGTGGTGATCAGCGTCGAGGACCTGTCCGCCTCAGTCTGGCTGTGGCACCGCGACGGGGACTCCTGGGCGGTCACCAAGGTGATCGACATCCCGGCCGAGCCGGCCGACCCGGCGGATCTGCCCGACCTGCTCAAGCCGTTCGGCGCGGTGCCGCCGCTGGTGACCGACATCGACCTGTCGGTGGACGACCGGTTCCTCTACGTCTCCTGCTGGGGCACGGGTGAGTTGCGCCAGTACGACGTCACCGACCCGCTGCACCCGGTGCAGACGGGCTCGGTGCACCTCGGCGGGATCGTCCGCCGGACCGCGCACCCGTCCGCACCGGACGAGGCCCTCGCGGGTGGGCCGCAGATGGTGGAGGTGAGCCGGGACGGGCGGCGGGTGTACGTCAGCAACTCGCTCTACGGCGCCTGGGACGACCAGTTCTATCCCGACGGGGTGGGCGCCTGGCTGGCCAAGCTCGACGTCGACGTCGAGGGCGGCGGGCTCACCCCCGACGAGCGGTTCTTCCCGCACGGCGAGGAGTTCCGAGGGCTGCGGGTGCACCAGACCCGGTTGCAGGGCGGGGACGCGTCCTCCGACTCGTACTGCTTCCCGTGACCCTCGCGACCCTGGCGACGCTGGCGGCGCTCGGCGCGTTCCACGGTCTGAACCCGGCGATGGGGTGGCTGTTCGCGGTGGCCCGGGGCCTGCAGGAGCGCAGCCAGGCGGCGCTGCTGCGCGCCCTGCCGCCGATCGCGGCGGGGCATCTCGCCTCGGTGGCGATCGTCGCCGCCCTGGTCACCGCGACCAGGTCGGTGACGGCGAGCACGGCCCTGGCGGTGGTCGGCGGCGTGCTGCTGGTCGGCTTCGGGCTGTGGCGGTTGCTCTCCGAGCGGCACTTTCGCTGGGCGGGGATGCGGCTGTCCGCGGCACAGCTCGCCGGCTGGTCGTTCCTCATGTCGTCGGCGCACGGCGCGGGGCTGATGCTGCTGCCGGTGCTGGTCGCCGAGCCGGTGCCCGGAGGTCACTCCGGGCACCTGGCCGCCGCGCCGGTCGGTGCGCTGCCCGGGTTGGCCGCGGCGGGCGTGCACACCGTGGCGATGCTCGGCACCGCCCTGGTCGTGGCGATGCTGGTCTACCAGGTGCTCGGGGTCGGGGTGCTGCGTCGGGCGTGGTTCAACGTCGATCGGCTCTGGGCCGGCGTGCTGGTGGCCGCCGGGCTGGTCACCCTACTGCGGGCGTAGACCGCCCATCGTGGACGGTCGAGATCTGTGATCTCATGTCGCCATGGTCACTCCGACTCCCCTCATGCAGCTGGTGGCCGGTGTGTGGGGGTTCAAGACCCTCGCGGCCGGCGTCGACCTCGGTCTGTTCACCCGGCTCGCCGGTGGGCGGACGATGACCGTCGAGCAGGCCGCGGCCGAGTTCGGGCTGCCGGACCGGCCGGCGGACCTGCTGCTCGCCGCGTGCGCCTCGCTCGGCCTGTTGGAGAAGGCCGGCGACGGCTACCGCAACTCCGAGTTGGCCGAGCAGTTCCTGGTCGAGGGTCGCCCCTACTATTTCGGCGCCCAGATCCGCTACTCCGACCTGCGCACCTACCTGCCGTGGCACCGCATCGGCGAGGCGCTGCGCACCGATCGACCGTTGACCTGGGACCCCGAGTCCCAACAGTCCATGTTCGACACCGCCGACCCGGAGATGCTGGCGCAGTTCTGGGACGCCATGTATGCGACGTCGAGCTTCACGGCGACCGCGCTGGCCGACGCGTACGACTTCTCCGCGTACCGCCGACTGCTCGACGTGGGCGGCGGGGCCGGCGCGTTCCCGATCGAGTTCTGCCGCCGCCTGCCCGAGCTGCGGGCGACCGTCCTGGACCTGCCGCACGTCTGCGTACGGGCGCGGGAGCGGATAGCGGAGGCCGGTCTGACCGGTCGGATCGACGCGGTGCCCGGCGACTTCCTCGCCGATCCCGCGTTGCCGGGTGGGCACGACGTCATCCTGCTCAGCATGATCCTGCACGACTGGGACGAGCCGACGAACCGGGCACTGCTGGCCCGCTGTCACGCGGCGCTGCCGTCCGGCGGCGCCATCGTCGTCTGCGAGCTGCTGCTCAACGACGAGCGCACCGGGCCACCGGAGGCGGCTCTGATGGGCATGAACATGTTGGTCGAGACCGAGGGCGGCCGGAACTACTCGGCAGCCGAGTACCGCGCGTGGCTCAGCGACGCCGGGTTCGTCGACGTCCGTACCGTGCCGTTCGACGCTCCCGGCGCCAACGGCGCGGTCGTGGCCCGCCGGCCCTGAACAGCCGACGGCACCCGACCCCAGAGAGGGTCGGGTGCCGCAGCGTCATCGTGACGCTGGTGTCCGATCGGCTACCGGTACGGGTCAGGCGTTAGCCATGGCGGGCTGCTTCATGAAGTCCATGATCGCCTTGTTGACCTCGTCGGCGTGCGTCCACGGGATGCCGTGCGGCGCGCCCTTGAGCGTGACGAGCGTGCCGGTCGGCATCATCGGGCCGAGCCGCTGGCCGGTCACCGGGTAGGGCAGCACCCGGTCCTGGTCACCCTGCACTATCAACACCGGAATATTGATCTTCGGTAGGTCCTGTCGGAAGTCCTCCTGCCAGGCGTTCACACTGTCGTGGGTGGCCTTGCCGGAGGCCATCGCGCCGATCTGCCAGTGCGCCCGGTACGCCTCCTCGCTGACCCGCTTGCCCATGTTCTGGTCCGGGTTGAAGAACGCGTCGCAGAACGACGTCAGGTAGGCGAAGCGGTCCTTCATGATGGCGTCCTGGAAACCCTTGAAGAGGTTCCGGTCGACGCCCTCCGGGTTGTCGTCGGCCTTGGCCAACATCGGCTGCAGCGGGCTCAGCAGCACGGCCTTGCTGACCCGCTGGGAGCCGTAGTTGCCCAGGTAGCGGACGACCTCACCGGTGCCCATCGAGTGACCCACCAGGGTGACGTCGCGCAGGTCCAACTCGGTCATCAGCACGTCGAGGTCCGCGGCGAACGTGTTGTAGTCGTAGCCGAAGGCCGCCTGCGCCGAGTTGCCGTAACCGCGTCGATCGTAAGTGATCGTCCGGTATCCGGCGTTGAGCAGCGCGCTGGTCTCCTTCTCCCACGTTGCCCCGTTGAACGGGAAGCCGTGGATCAGCACCACGGGCTGACCCGATCCGTGGTCCTCGTAGTACAGGTCGATGGGTGCGGAGTTTTCCGTCCCCACGGTAACGAAAGGCATGTTTTTCTCCTGCTCCGGTTTGGGCTGTCGGACGCCCCGCGCTTTCCCGTCGAGTCGCCGGATATGCGGCCGACCGTCGTCGCCCAGGTCAGCCGCCCGCGGCTCCGGGCGACCGAGTCCGGCATCGACATCTATCAACCTCGTCGGTAGGGTCGCCGGTAGGAAAGTTTCGGCGTACGGGAGGTGGGCATGCTTCGAAGAAATCTCGCAGCGCTGGCCGTCGGAGCGGCCGTGGCCGCCCTGGGCGCCACGCCGGCCCAGGCCGACCCGGTGGTGCCACGGCACGCCATCGTGGTCTGTCAGAGCGCCAGCTTCTACGCCAACTACGACTCCGCCGGCGGCCCCACCGGCCTGAAGCGCACGCTCGGCTACGGAAACAAGATCGGCCACACCCCGGGCGCGCATCCGGTCTACAACGGGTGGGCGGCCTCCTTCGACTTCGGCCCGAACGACTGGGGTTACCTGCGCGCCGAGTGCATCGGCGGGTACGACTCATGGTGAGGACCCGGGTGATGGCTGGCGTGCTGGGCGGGATCGTCGCCGCGACCCTCGCCGCGCCGGCGCCGGCGCAGGCCGCCAACGGCACGATCGGCCAGCGGGAGACGGTGTGCGCGAGCGACCTGTTCGTCCGCACGCAGCCCAACGGCGCCTGGATGGGCACCCTCTACCAGGGTCAGACGTTCCTGGTCGAAGGTCCCCGCAGCGGCGGCTACGTCTACGGCTTCGCCTACGGGTACATCAACCGGCGCGGCTGGGTGCAGGACGGCTGGTTCTGCTGAGCGGTCGGCCGGCGACGCGACCGGATCGGAGTGCCCCGATCCGGCCGCGGCGGCCTAGCCTCGAACGGTGAGCCCTTCGCCCCGACTGCGAGCCGTCAGCGACCTGCACATCAGCTATGCGGAGAACCGCGCGTTCGTCCAGGAGCTACGGCCGGACCACCCCGGCGACTGGCTGCTCGTCGCCGGTGACGTGGCCGAGCGGTACGCCGACATCGAGTGGACTCTCGGCCTGCTGAGCAGCCGGTTCGCCACGGTGGTCTGGGCGCCCGGCAACCACGAGCTGTGGACGCCACCGGGCGACCCGGCGCACCTGCGCGGCGAGGTCCGCTACCGCGAGTTGGTCGAGCTGTGCCGACGGCTGGGAGTCCTCACGCCCGAGGACCCGTACCCGGTGTGGGACGGCGAGGGCGGCCCCGCCACCATCGCCCCGCTGTTCGTGCTCTACGACTACACGTTCCGGGTGCCCCAGGCCCGTACCAAACAGGAGTCGCTGGACCTGGCGTACGCGGCGGGGGTGGTCTGCACCGACGAGGCGCTGCTGCACCCCGACCCGTACCCGAGCCGGGAGACGTGGTGCGATGCCCGCATCACCGAGACCGAGCGCCGGCTGGCCGAGCGCGACCCGGCGCTGCCGACCGTGCTGGTCAACCACTACCCGCTGGTGCGCGAACCCACCGACGTGCTGTGGTTCCCGGAGTTCGCCCAGTGGTGCGGCACCGTCCGCACCCGCGACTGGCACCTGCGCTTCGGCGCGTCCACGATGGTCTACGGGCACCTGCACATCCCCCGCACGACGTTCTACGACGGGGTGCGGTTCGAGGAGGTCTCGCTGGGCTACCCGCGCGAGTGGCGGCGACGCGGCCCGGTCCCGAACCCGGTCCGCACCATCAACCCCGCCGACGACCTGCGCCGGCGCGAGTCCGTCAGCGGGTGAGGCCGACCAGCGTCGCCAGTCGCGCCACACCGGCCGGCGCCGGCTGCGCGCGGGCAACATCGGCGATGAGAGTACGCGCCACCGGCCGCCACCGAACCTCAGCCGGCGCGACACTGTCCGCGTCGACCAGGGCGCGCGCCGCCCCGCGCAGGTCACCCGAGTGGAGGTACGCCCGCGCGACGTCGAGCAGATAGGCGCCCCGATACTCCGCCGGCAGCCGCCGCCACGCCTCCCGCCGAACGATCGTCGAGTGCCTGATCAGTGCGGCGTCGGCGTCACCTCGTTGCATTGCCAGCAGCACGCGCGCCATCTCCACGGCAACCGGTCCGAAGCTGGTGCGGTGCTGATCGTCGTACCCCCGCAGGCTGGCGGCGACGCCCGCGGCCCGGTCGGTCAGCTCGTCAGCGTGGCGGTGCTCGCCGCAGCCGGCGGCGGCGAGGGCGGCCTGAAGCAGCAACGTCCCACCCACAGCGCTCCCTCTCTGCTCGCCCTCGCCTCCGCCCTGGCCCCGGTGGGCGGCGGCGAGGGTCGCGGAGAGGGCCAGCCGGTCGCGGCCCGACGCGCGTAGCGCCTGGGCCACCGCGACGGCCGCCGTCGCCGCGAGCAGTGGGTCATCGCCGGCAGCGCCCATGGCCCGGTCGGCGGCCAGCCAGGCGAGGTCGGCCTCACCGAGTTTGACCAGCAGCAACGAGGTGATCCGGTACGCCTGCACCAGCAGGTCCACCGACCGCGCGCCCTGAGCCGCGTCGAGCATCCCCGGCAGCGTGCGCGTCAACTGCGGATAGTGCGCGTGCTGGTATGCCAACCAGGCATGCCCGACCTGACGCCTCAGCTCAGGCGTCTGAGGTGGAGCCGGCGGGGTGTCGTAGCGGGCCAGCGCGGCCCGGATGTTCTCCACTTCGGCCGGTGTGCCCGCCGGGGCGCCGCTGGGCGGCTGGCCGAGCAGGACCTCCGGATCGACCCTCAGAACGCCGGCCACCTCCTGGATCACCGAGTACCGATCCAGAGGGCGGACGCCCCGCTCGACCTTGTCCACCCAGCTCTTCGACCTGCGCAGCCGGTCGGCGAACATCTGCTGCGTCATTGACCGCCGCACCCGCCAGCTCGCCACGCGTCGGCCGATCGGCAGGTCATCGCTGGTCACGCCGCCACCGCCGGTCCGGGAGCGCTCGGGTCGTGTCGTCGAGGGGTACGCGCTCCGCCTCGGCCTGATCCAGGAGTCGCTGCTTAGCAGCCTCCCGCTCAGCCGCCTCGGCCTGTTCACCCTTGCTTACCGTCTCGTCGCTGTGCCCATGTTGCCTGCCGCTCATTCCCCACCTCACGGGTCGGGGCGCGACGTGCGCATGAAGGAGTTGGCCGCCGCACCCGACTCGCCGTGACCTTCGAACGGGTCATTCGGCGATGCCTACGTGACAGCCTGTGACAATCATTGGTTGCGATCCAGGCAGATCGCGTCCGCTACTGTCCTCCGAGGTGTCCGCCTGGGGCGGCGGACAGGTCGGCGGACAGCTCCAGAAACTCGTCGGCAGCGCCCGTCCTGCCCGCGGCGGCGGTGATCATGCGACGCAGCTCAGCGATGCGCTCAACGGCACGCGCCGAGCGCGCCGAGCGCGCCAAAGCCACGGAACGTTTTGCCACGGCGATAGCGTGCTCAACCTCCCCGGCTTGCAACAGCGCCTCCGTGAGCCAACTGAGATACAAGGACGTCTCGCGGGGCGAGTCGTCGCCGTAACGAAGAACCGCATCTTCCAAGATGGGCACCGCTCTGAGCGGTCGGCGCAACTCCGTCCAAACCCGCCCCGCCATGACCTGAACCTCATCCTGGGTCAACCAGTACGCCCACGAAGGTGCTTCGTCCAGGTCGCAGTGCTGATAAATCTCCCGGACATCGCCCAGTGCCCGCTCGGCAAGATTCGCCTCACCCATCCGTGCGTGCGCCCAGGCAACCCTCTCCAGCAGCAGAGCCTGGCCGGTGGCCTCGGCCGCGTGCCGGCCACCGACGTACGCCGATCGCGCCAGCGTGACGGCGGCGCGTCGATCGCCCAGATTCGCCTCGAGGTAGGAAAGGCTGCTGAGGCAGTTAGCCGCACTCGCAGTGTCGCCACCAGCGTGTGCAGCCCTCAACCCAGTCAGATAGTGCTGGCGTGCCTCGGTGACCCGGCCGGCGTCCTCGGCGACGAAGCCCGCCAACTGACAGAGGTCAGCGATGACGACGAGTAGCCTCCGATGGGCTGCCTCCCGATAGCTGCCCTCACGAAGCAGATCAGCGGTGGCGGCCAACTCGGCGGAGACCATCGTGTAGGTCTCTGTACCGCCCACGTGGTCATCCAGCCGTCGAAGCTGACGGATTCGACTTTCGATGCGAGCCACCGTCTCGTCCCCGACACGCCGGCCCGCGCTCAGCTCATATCGCTGTGGTGGCTCGGCGATCAGCCACTGATGGGCCAGCGCGGCAGCGTTCCCAGGGTTGGGCGTCTGCGTGACGAGCAGGTCGGCGAGCTGTTCTGAGGCGCACCGCATCCCATCGGTGACCGCCCACTCCTTCTCAGCGCCAGGGACCGGTGCAAGCGCAGCCAGCATCCCGCCCGCTTCCAAAGCACTGTCCAAGCGCTGAGCAGTGTTCAAGGTCGGCGTCTTCCGACCGCAGGCGAGGTCATGGAGGTAGCTCTTGCTGTAGAAAGTCTTTCCAGCTAGCGCACGGTAGCTGACGCCGCGACTCTTGATCAAAGCCCTGAGTCGTTCGGCGAAAGGCGAAGCGGATTCGAACATCAAAGCTCCCGACGGGCGGCGGTAGGCGAATACCATCGCCGGCAATCGCCGCTTCGAACAGTACATCGGCCATGACCGAAAGCACAGCTCCTGGCCGTATGGCACGTGGGGCACAAACGGATGTCGGGCTGATTCCCGGCATGTGCAGTTGACGGCCACCCACGAGTATCCCTGGGGTGTGCTGGACGAACGCTGAGTGCCAAAAGGTGAACTTGACGATCTACCGATCCACGAGACGATGCCCAGTTTTCGAATCCTTCGACGGCCGATTCGCCGCGGACGCAGACGGCATTGCAGCAGTCTGTTGATACTCCTTAACGGTGCGACGAATCTCCTGAACCTCTCGGTACAGGCCCTGGACCGGACGCGGGTAGCTGGGCCACCATTGGTCAATTATCTGCCCCAAACTTGTTGTCCACTCTTCGGCAAATCCAACATCCGGAAGACTGTTTGCCCAATTGGCAACTTGTACGACAAGATCCCGAAGCGATCGGTCGTCTATGTCGCGTGGCCAAATGCCAGCTTCGTCTAAATCCTCGATTGTGAAAACGAGGTTTCGCAAACCTTCTCTTGCTGACGACGCAAAGCGCATGTCACGATGTCTTTGGAAATTGGAAAGTTGCGCCCAGCGCTGATTTCGTTCTACGTTGTGGGCGTCTGTCGCATGGGTAGGACAAATTTTGGGCCAGATTTCAGGATCGATCTGACTTAGTTGGTCATAGCTTAGATTGGTATCCGCAAAGGTTGCTCCTTTCGTCGTCGCCTGGCGCATACTGCAGTTATTCAAGTTGGCACCGCTGAAGTCAGCGTCCGTCAAATCTGCCCTGTCTAGCCTCGCTCCTCGGAGGCTTGCTCCCAAAAGTCGTGCGCCCACCAAGCGGCATGATTGGAGTTGTGTTGTTACGAGACCTGCCTCTGACAGGTTAGCGCTGTTCAGGTTAGCTCCCTCAAGCCGGGCTTGCAGGAGGTTCGTGCGCTGCAGATCCGCTCCGAGCAAATTAGCTTCCTGCATCCTCGCTCGCGTCAAAATTCCGCCCCCGAGTTGAGCGGCGAAGAGGGTTGCTCCTTGCAGGTTCACCCCTGCCATATGCGCCCACTGAAGATTCGCGTTAGAAAGGTCGGCACGCATCATGCATGCGCCGGTCAGTGTCGCGCTCTGCAGGAAAGCGCTAAATAGGTCTGCGCCTTCGAGGCAAGTCGAGGCGAAACTCGCGCCTCGAAAGTTCAACCCTCTGAGGTCTGCACCCCGGAGGCAGGTGCCTGAGAAATCGAGCCTTTCCGACTCTGGCCTTTGAGGCCTTCTTCCTAGAACGGTGAGCGCGGTTTGAATGTCTGCAGACATTCGATCTCCGCTGCAGGCGCTGCCGCTGGCGGCCCTAGTGGACTCCCTGATAAAGGTTGCGAGAATCTCAACTATTGTCATGTGGTCTACGGGTGACTCCCGCATCAGGTGCTCAAGTGCATGTATCGCCCCTAGCCGTTCAGTCAAGCTCTCGGACGCGAGGTGTGGGATAGTTTTCATGTAGCGGTCTGCTTGCTGCCCCCGCCGACTCAGGTAGTAAGTCCCCGCCGTAAAGGCCAAGCCGACAGCTGCCGCTGTTCCAGCGGTAGCTGCCAAGAAGGTTTGGCGAGTGCTGTTAACGGCGGCGGCTCTGTCCTTGCTGCTTGGAGTCGACCACCCGGCGACCGGCCCTAATAGGAGCGCAAGAAAAAGTCCGAGAGCTCCAAAACTCAGGAATGCCGCGAATGCGGAAGGGGTGCTCCTGCGCCGCTCATGCATCCCATCAGCCTCGGTCATCGACCGTTGGACCTCAAGTGTCTGCGCGAGACTTTCTGTACGAAATCAGACGGCCCGCTTCGCAGGACTCTCGCACCGCCGCACTTGGGCCGGGCCCAAGGCGCGCGGGCACGCCTTTGGCCTTCGGCAGCCAGCGCGTCGGTGAGCCCGCGGGCGATCTTTGGCGGCATCGTCGTGAGGAGCGTTGTTTTGGCGGCCGTTCTAGCCACCGCCGTGTCGGTGGCAGCTCGCGGTATCGTTCTGGGCATCGCCGGTGGCCGCCGCCGCGCTCAGTCTTGGCGTCGGACTTCGTCGTTAGCCGGGCAACCACTTTGCCCGCCGACCAAGGGCTCGATGGGATGGACGGCCTCCAGTCAGCGTTCGGCGGCCAGACGGCGGCAGCTTCAGCACCAATCATGCGCCGCGCGCCCAAGACGACCTGCACCCACTGCGAAAAGGCAGGCTTCCGTGACGGCCTCCCGGGGGCTGGGTTTTTTCCCCGTCCGGGGCAGTATCCCAGCGGCCGTCGGCGGCTCACCGCCCCGGCGCAGTAGGCGGCTGAGACGGCTTGCCGCCAGCCGGGCCTGCCGCCACGCATCGCATGGGGAGCGGTGCGTGACTCACTATCGATTCGGCAACCAGCTGGAGAAGGTTTGTTCGCTTCACGTCTGCGGCTCGACAGTCAGGTTGCCCGATAGGTGCGCTGTGTCGCTTCACGCGCTACCCGTTGCCTCGAGAGCTGGGTAGCCTGTCGGTGGAATGTTCGCCCTGTAGTAAGTACAGTGTCCGGATGGACAAGCGGCCCATTTCCTACGAGGAAGCGCTAGCTCTCGTGGAACGCGATGAATCCCCCTTTTGGGATTGCAAGAGTGCAAAGAGTGGCGGTTCGGCTATTCAAAAAATTGGCGCAGCCCTTGCCAATACCGACGGAGGTGACTTCGTAGTCGGCATTGAGGATCGCGCAAAGGGCGTTGGCATCGATCGGTGGCAAGGATTCTCCGTAATCGAGGATGCGACACCTGTCCTGGAAGCTCTTAGTAGAGATGTAAGCCCCCCGGTTCCGTATAGCGTTGAATTTCTTGTGGTTCAGGGATACGAGTCTTCTGGTATGGTTTGCCTTATCCAGGTCGCCAAAAGTAGCAGCGTGCACTATGCGGCCGATAAGAAGGTCTACATTCGGCGGGGCGCGTCGTCGGTTGCGATCTCGGGTAACGCGGTCACTGATCTTAGCTTGTCCAAAGGGGCTCGAAGTTACGAGGATCAACTCCTGGAAGACTACTTTCTCGACGATCTAGTGGAAGAGCCGGAGATAGATACCTTCTTGCAGGGCTACAGTCCTGCTACGAGTGCGGCCAGTCTGGTCCGATCTCGAAGGTTGATCGATCGCCAGAGCGGCCGTGCACGAGTTTGTGCCGCTATTCTGTACGCGGAAATTCCTTCCGCTGTTGTTCCAAAGAGATGCGCTGTCAAGGTTGCCAGGTACAACACCAAGGAGCAAGAACCACTCCGCGTGCATTTGGTGGACGTGCCAAAAACTATCGAGGGGCCTGCGCGCGTTCTCATTGAAGAGACCTTGAAAGAGGTTTCGAAACTTATTGAGTCCGTTTCCACTTTGACGCCTGATGGGAAGTTGGAGCCGCTGCGATATCCACCCGAAGTACTCAAGGAGATTGTCGTAAATGCGGTAATCCATCGTGACTACAACATCTCTGATGACATTCGTGTGTATGTCTTCAATAATCGGGTGGAGGTTCGCAGTCCTGGCGGACTCCCGGGTCATATGACGCTAGACAATCTATTCTCCGATGAACGGGCTTCTAGGAATCCAAAGATTGTTCAGCTACTCAACAAGTATCCAGACCCGCCTAATAAGGACATCGGAGAGGGGTTGCGGACAGTTCTGAACAAGATGAAGGAAGCCCGGCTCCAGCCTCCGAAGTTTTCGGTAGTCAATAATCAGTTTGTGGTTGAGATTGGGCACACGCCTTTGGCGCGACCTCAGGAGATTGTCTTAGAATACCTTGAGGCTCACGAGGAAATCACTAACGCCATAGGCAGGGAACTTACGGGAATTACGTCTGAAAACTCGATGAAGGATGTCTTCTACTCCCTACGGCAATCCGGCATCCTAGAAATGGTGCCTGGCAAGAAGGGCAGTCGGTCTGCTTGGCGAAAAATGATCAACCTTGAGGAGCCGGCTGCGATAGAGATAGAGGGCTTAGCTTCTCTGGTGGAGCCTGAGGCAGATTTGCCTGCCTCAGGCGAGGAGGCCAGACGTGACGAAAGCACCGAAACGCCTACCGCGTTTCGAGTCTTAGCTAATTCGTATGGCAGGGCAAAGAAGAAGTTTAATCACCGAGATGGGCGGCAGGGAAGGAACGATCCCTGCGGCTGTGGCAGCGGCGTCAAGTTTAAGCGTTGTTGCGGGAGGCTGAACTAGGCCAGCGGTCCGGTCCGCACGTTCTTGCATGCCAGCGCGGTGCATGCGTCTTCCTCAGGCCGGCTAGCTCGTCGCCACCAACTCAGAATGTCCTGGTCTTCGCGACAGGCAATTTCCGCGCTCTGAGGGGTGCACGTTGCAGAACGCTGATCGATCAGCGGCAAGGAGGAGTTGATGCCCGGCCCGCCGGATGGGCTGGTGCAGGTGTGGTTTCTCATGCCGCCGGGCAGCAATGCGACGAGCATTGAGGTGAGCGCGGAATGGGTGGCACCGTGCGGCTGCCGAGCGCACCATGGGCTGCATTCGACGCAGCGAAGCATGACATCTTCCGGGTTGAGCATGACCGCGATGGTCGGTGGTGGGTCGAGGAGAAGGTGACGGCATCGGGCTACTGCGCGACCCCCATCTGGGCCCCTGATGACGCCGACCTTGAACACTTTGAGGACAGTGTTCTGGCTGAGTTCGCCCCGCTTCAGGTGAGTGGAGAGGGCATGTTCGGAATTGTTGTCCTCAATGTTCCGCCGACAGCAGATCTGCCACGGGTGCAGCAGCTCCTCCGAGACGATAAACGGGCTGGACGCTGGACCGTCGACGAGCTGTGTGTCACCGCCGCGTGGCAGGCAGCCGCTCCACAGTGACGTATCCATCGGCGGTGTACTGACCGAGCCCGTTGCCCAAAAGCTAACAGCGCGACGGGCGGGGGGCCGCCGGTCGGCGTCCGGCGGCCGCCCCACGTCCGGTCAGCTGGCGTACACCTCCAGTGCCGCCAGTTGCCCGGCCGGCCAGCCGGCGTTACCGGTCACGGTGATCCGTACGTAACGGGTCTGCGTACCGGTGAACGAGAGGCTCACCTGGTTACCCGTCGACGGGTCGAAGGTGCGCGCCGCCGAGCTGACCAGCGTGCCGAAGCTGCCCCCGTCGGTGCTGCCCGCCACGGCGAGGGTCTGTGTCCGGGCGCCCCAAGCCGATGACGGCGGCAGTTTGAGCACCACCCGCCCGACCGTGCGCGTCGCGCCCAGGTCGACCTGCACCCACTGCGGGAAGGCGTTGTTGGCGCTCTCCCAGTAGCTGTTCGCGTCGCCGTCGACCACGTTTCCCGAGCCGTAGCTCTGGACGTGGCTGCTCTCGCTGGTGGACCGGCCGCGGGCGAGGTCGGCGTTGGCCGGGGCGTCGGTGGTGACGGTGACCGCGTTCGAGGCCGCCGAGGTGTTGCCGGCGGCGTCGCGCGCGGTGACGGTGAAAGTGTACGAGGTGGACGCGTTGAGCCCGCTCACGGTCGCGGTGGTGCCCGTGACCGTGCTGACCACGGTGCCGCCCTGGCGTACCTGGTAGCCGGTCACGCCGTTGTCGTCGGTCGACGCCGTCCACGCCAGGGACACACTGCTCGCCGTCCGGCCGGTCACCGTGAGGCCACTCGGCGCGGTCGGCGGGTTGTCCGTGGTGCCGCTGGCGGCGTACACCTCGACCTGGGCGAGCTGGCCCGCCGGCCAGCCGGTGTTGCCGGCGATGCTCAGCCGGATGTGGCGGGCCGTGGTGGTCGTCAGCGTGCGGGTGACGGTGTTGCCGGTCGCCGGGTCGAAGGCGAACGCGGAGGCCCCGGCGATGGTGGCGAAGGAGCTGCCGTCGACGCTGCCCAGCACGGTGATGGTCTGGGTACGCGCGCCCCAGCTCGCGGGCAGCCGCACCACGAGCTTGTTGACCTGGTGGCTGGCGCCGAGGTCGACCTGCCACCAGTGCGGGAACGAGACTCCGCCGCTCTCCCAGTAGGTGCCGGCGTCGGAGTCCACCGCGTTCGACGCGACGAAGGGGCCGTTCTGGCTGCTCGCCGAGGTGGACCGGCCCGCGGCCAGGTTTCCGCTGGCCGGCGGCGGGGTGCCGAGCGTCGGCGACGTCGGGCGTACGGCGGTGAGCGCGAGCTGCCCCTTGAGCATCCGGCCGCCGTCGGCGGTGATGCGCAGGTAGTAGTCGGAGGAGCAGGCGACGCCGTCCTCGTCCAGGGCGCGGATGTTCGCGCCGGCCGGGGTGGTGGCCTGGGTCTCGGACGTCTTGGCGATCTGGTTGCCCTCGTTGTACTCGTCGAACATGGACACGTAGAGGCCCTGGGAGCCGAGCCGGACCATGTTGTAGATGTGCCGCCAGTAGAAGTCGCCGTGCTTGCGGTGCCCACCGGCCAGGTCGCCGGGCATCACGCAGGGCAGGTAGTCGATGCCGCGCGCAGCGCAGTCGGCCATGTCGCCGACGTTGACGTTGTTGTAGTACGAGTCGAGCTCCTCCACCGTCCTGGCCCGGTAGACCATCCACGGCGAGATGGCGTGGAACGCGTGGTAGACGTCGAGGAAGCCGGCGCGGGAGTCCTCGATGCCCTGCCGCCACCAGGTGGGCACGCCACCGATGACGTAGCAGCCCTGCGCCTTGAACCAGTTGACGACCTCCAGGCACGGCCCGGGGGTGAAGGGCCGGCTGGATTCGCTGAAGCCGAAGCCCCAGATGCAGACGACCGGCTTGCCGTTCTGGCGGGCGTACGCGCCCGACGCGGTGTGCGCGGACATCTTCGTCGTCCAGTCGGTCTTGATGTCCGTCTGCATGGTCAGCCAGTCGGTGACGTCGTACATGATGTAGAACTTGCGGCCGTAGCGCTCGGCCGCCGCGCGGACCTTCTGCGTCATCGCGTCGCGGGTCGGCCCCTCGTCGCCGGTCGGGTTGAACCGTTGCAGCGCGGCGGTGTCACAGCCGTACTCCTGCATCCAGCGAAAGTGGGTGTCCACGGTCTGCTGGTCGTAGGAGGAGAAGAGGGTGGCCGGCGAGCCGTTGCCGAGGTTGGGGTACGCGGTGGGATAGCTGCGCGTGTACTCGCGCATGTCCGGCCAGGACACGATTGTGGTGTTGGACGGCGACGGCGGCTGGAAGCGGTCGCGGCTCCAGTGCCACCAGCCGCCGATGGGCGCGGAGTCGCCGGGAGCGCTGAACCAGCCCTGGTAGCCGACCGTCACCTTGCCGACCACGTCGCCTACCGGGCTGGCGGCGTACGCGGGGCTGGCGAGGGTGGTGAGCAGCTCGGTGGTGGAGGTGGCGGCGAGGGCGGACCCGGCCAGCACGGACGTGACGAACCTGCGGCGGGAGACCGCCATGAGGACCACTCCTTCGGGACGGAAGGCATTGACGGCCATCGTGGCAGGAGCGGTTGCCGCACCGCAAGAGTGCGACTGATCGATGAAAATGTAAGTCAGGTAGTCGGAAGGATCCGAGCGTCACGGTCGGGAACACGCGGAGGGCCGGCGCCGCACACCGGCGCCGGCCCTTTCGGTGGTACGCCCCGAAGCGTTACGAGGCCGGGTACTGCGCGATGTAGACCGGCACGCCGATCTTCGTCGTGTCGGCCGCGTCGCCGACGCCGTTGACCACGTGATCGATCGTGCCCGCGCTGAGGTTGACGGTCATGATGTGGTGCAGTCGCACGCCCGGCCGGTTCGGGACCTCGAAGCCGTTCTCGGTGTGGATCGACGGGTTGTTCTGGTTGAAGACGTACACCCCGCCGCCGTAGAGGTCGTGGTGGCGCACCCGGTCGCCGACCTTGTAGCCGGCGAACCCCTCGACCGGGCCGTTCATCCAGTCGGCCTGCGTCGGCGGGTCGTACGGCAGCTCGTTCTGGTAGAGGATCGTGGTGCCGTGCTCGCCGTTCCAGACCGTGTTGTAGCGCTGGAAGTGCTCGACGAACAGGCCGGTGGCGGTCACGTGGTCGCCGTTGATGACAGCGCCGTAGCGGCCGGTGTTGGTGCGCCAGCGGTCGGTGTCGCCGTTGACGCCCGCGGTGAAGCCCTCGACGCCGTGGTCGCCGCGCCACACCCAGGTGTGGTCGATGAGCACGTTGTCGCTGTTGACCTCCAGCGCCGTGTTGGTCCGGCCGATGTGCGGGCCGCCGACCCGGAAGTACACGTCGGACAGCGTGGTCGGGTTGGCCGGGCTGCTGGCGTCGTGCCCGTGCTGCCGGCCCACCCGCAGCAGGACCGGCGATTCGACGGTGCCGGCGTCGATCGTGACGCCGGCGACGATCACGCCGGGCACTCCTGCGACGTCCAGCGGAACGGCGCCGTTCACCGCGGTGAGGGTGGCGTGGCCGATGCCGAGCACCACCGTGTTGGCGCGTCGGATCTCGATGCTCCGGGCGATGTCGTAGACGCCCGGGGTGAGCAGCAGGTGCTTGCCGCGCGCGAGCTGGCTGTTGATGACGCGAACCGGGTCGGACGGCTTCGCGATGAAGAAGTCGTCGATCCCGATGGTCCGCCCGGGGGTCAGGCCGTCGGCCCACGAGACGCCCCGGCTGTCGCGCTGCGCCGACGGCACCCGCACGTTGTAGCGGCCCTTGCCGTCGACGAACAGGTACGGCTTCTCCCGGCTCACCGGCGTGGTGTCGAGGGTGGTGTACGGCGGGTCCGGGAACGTGGCGTCGTCCGGTGCGCCCTCGACGCCCGCGAAGACCTGGTTCCACACGGCGTTGGACCACCCGGCGACCTCGCTGTTGCGGGTGAGCCACTGCTGCTGCGAGCCGTTGGTGGTGGCCGGCAGCCGCGAGTCGGCGATGAAGCCGCCGCTGGCGTACTGCGGGCCGGCCGTGCAGTAGTCCATCAGGGACAGCCCGCCGCCGGTGATGTTCAGCCGGCGCATCGAGACCGCCTGGGACACGGCCCAGAAGTTCGCCGTCGACCGGCAGCCGTCCTGGCCGGCGGCGTTGACGGTGAGCGAGAGGTTGGACAGGGTGCGCCAGAAGTTGACCAGCGCGAGGCAGTTGCCGGTGCCGCCGTCGGCCAGGCAGCGGTTGTAGACCTCCAGTTTGCCGTTGACGGCGACGTCGGTGGGCGACGCGCCCAGGCCGGCGACCTCGGTGTAGTAGCCGACCTTGGCCTGCAACGGCTGCTCGGCCGTGCCGTAGGCGCCGGGCTTGAACAGGTAGGCGTGCCGCTCGGTGCCCATCTCGTTGTCGACCTGGCGGGCGTGCGCGGCGTCGAGGGTCTGCTGGATCTCGCTGGCCGGCATGGTCGGGTCGAAGATCGTCACGTTCGGCCCGAAGTCGGGCGCGCCAGGCGTGGGGCGACCGGCGGCAGCGGCGGTGCCGGTCGTCGTGAGGGCTGTGGTGACCAGAAGGGCGAGCAGGAGGGTACGTCGGGACGGGGTTGTCATGTGGTTCGTCCTCTCCGCGACCGGGTCGTACTCCCGGCGCAGCTGGGGCGTGAGAGCGCTCTCTGGTGTTTCTACCCGGTCCGGCGGCCCCACGCCATGACCGGGGACGGCGAACTTCGGGCCGGACCGGTGAGAATGGACGGTGGCTCGCAACTCAAGGAGGCGACGATCGTGGGTAGCACGTTGGCCGACGTCCTGGACGCGGCGGCACGCGGGCACTTCCCGCCGCCGGACGGCGGGACCACCATCGTGCCGCAGCACAGCCGTCGGGACGCCGGGGTGATCGCGTTCACCGCCCACTCCGTGGTGTTCACCGACGAGGACCCCGACTGGGTCCGCCGTACCCTGGCCGCCCTCGACTGCGACGCTCTGGCGGCCACGATGAATCCGCGTTTTTTGAGCGCTCTGCTCGACCGCACCGGACGGTCGACGGACACCATCGACCTGCTGACCGTCGCCTCTCCGCTCGCCGGTGCGCCCCCGCTGGCGCTGCGCGAGCTGACCGACGCCGATCATCCCCGCGAGGCCAGGGCGCGCAGGCGCCGTGACGACGTCCGCGTCTGGGCGGCCGAGGGCGGTGTGGTCGTACTCGGCCGTGGCGTGGCGGGTCGCTGGGAGGCGGCGATCGAGGTCGACGAGGACGTTCGCCACCGGGGTCTGGGCCGGGCGCTGGCGACGGCCGCCCGGCATCTGGTGCCCGATGGCCAGCCGGTCTGGGCACAGCAGGCCGCCGGCAACGCGCGCAGTGTGCGTGCCTTCCAGGCGGCCGGCTTCCGACCGGTGGGCGCCGAAGCGCTGCTCCTGGAGAAGTAGCCTCTCCGGGCGCCCCTACAGGTCCGCGCCCAGGAACTCGTCGATCATCGGGGCCAGCCAGTCGGCGCGCTGCGGGATCGTGGTGTGGGTGGTGCCCGGCAGGATGGCCAGCCGGCAGGCCGGCAGACCGGTCAGGTCGCCGGGCACCCCGCCGCCGAGCAGCCGGAACATCCGCACCGCGTGCTCGGGCTGGACGATGTCCGAGTCGGCCAGCACAATCATGGCGGGCGCGGCCAGGGCATCGTCAGTCACCGTCCACCATTGTGCCGCCGACGGTTCCGACCGCTCGCTGGTACTCGATCGTCGCGGCGACCCGGTCCGCAGTGGCTGCATCCATCTCGCGTTCCGTGATCCACAGGGCCAGGTCCAGCCCGGCGGAGAGCGCGCCTGCGGTGATGCGGTCGCCGTCGTCGACCACCCGCTGATCGAGGACAGTGACGCCGTACGCCCGTAACTCCTCGTAGGCGTTGCGGTTGGTGGTCGCGCGCCGGCCGGTCAACAGTCCGGCGGCGGCGAGCAGGAGGCTACCGGTGCACACCGACGCCATCCAGCGCGTCGAGGGGGCCAGCGCGGCCAGCCGGGCAGGCAGCACCCCGTGCTGCGCCTGCGCCCAGGACCCCGCAGCGGCCCGATTCAGCCATCCCCCGCCCGGTACGACGACACCCTCGGCCTGCCCGAGCACCACCGGCACATTGAGCTGGACCCCCCGCATGCTGCGTACCGGCCCCGGCCGCTCGACGGCGACCAGCTCGACGGTGAACCCCGCCATCGCCAGCACCTCGAAGGGTCCGAACACGTCCAGTTCGTCGAAGCCATCGAAAACCACGATCTCTACTCGCACCGGGCCAGGATCTCGTCCGGTCGTCGGCCCTGACGAGTGGCATTCTTGCCACTGTGCACAAGCAATCCGCCACGCACCGGGTCGCCGTACTCGCCCTACCGCCGGTCGTCGCTTTCGACCTGACCATCGCGACGCACGTCTTCGGTCACGAGGGCCAGGGCCGGTACACGACCGTCGTCTGCTCCCCGGACGGCGGCGCCGTGCCGACCACGACGGCGGGACTCGGCATGACCGTCGACGCAGGTCTTGAAGCCGTGCGCAACGCGGACACCGTCATCGTGCCCGGCTTCAGGCGCGGAGCCGCGCCGGCCCGAGCGCTCGACGCCCTGGTCGCCGCGTACGAACGGGGTGCTCGTGTCGCGTCGATCTGCACCGGCGCGTTCGCGCTCGCCCAGGCCGGGCTGCTCGACGGCCGGCGGGCCACCACCCATTGGGTCCACGCCGAGGCGCTGGCCCGCGAACACCCCACGGTCACCGTCGATGCGAACGCGCTGTACGTCGACGAGGGACAGGTGTTAACCAGCGCCGGGCTGGCCGCCGGCCTCGACCTGTGCCTCTACCTGGTCGGCCGGGACCACGGCCAGACGGCGGCCATCGAGCGCGCCCGCGTCATGGTCACTCCCCTGCACCGGGCCGGCGGTCAGGCGCAGTTCATTCCCCTCCAACCCACCGATGCCGCTGACCTGACCGTGGTCACCGAATGGGCGAACGCCCACCTGCACCTGCCACTGACCGTCGGGGACCTGGCCCGGCGCGGCCACCAGTCGACCCGTACGCTGCACCGCAACTTCCGGCGGCGCTTCGGCATGAGCCCGCAGGCCTGGCTGACGCAGCAACGACTTCGTGCGGCGTGTGGCCTGCTCGAAGACGGCACGGTCACCATCGACGAGGTGGCCCGACGGACCGGGCTGGGCACCGCCACCAATCTGCGCGCCCACTTCCGCCGGGCCTTCGCCGCCACCCCCACCGCCTATCGCCAAGCCTTCAACCCCTGAACCCCGCGCCTCCCGCGATCTTGCACTTTGTGCGGCTGTCACGCGGCTTTCGCGCCTTATATCACCGCAGAAAGTGCAAGATCGGCGTGGGGGGCGCACCGAAGGGCTTGGGCGTGTTGCTGCTATACAAAGCAACCATGACGCGTGATCGGATCATCGCGGGACTGTTGCTGGTAGTCGCACTGCTCAGCCTGGCCGCTTCGAAGGCCGCGCCGTTCCTGGACGACGCCCCGCTGGCGGCACGAACGGCGATCGTGGTTCTCGGCGTGGCGTGCGGCCTCGGTGGCGTCTGGCTGTGGCTCCGACGCTCCCCCGAACAGCAGTAACCCACCCGCTCCACCTCCCGCTCCGTCGATCATGAAGTTGTGGTGGTGCGCAAAAGGGACTTTGGCGGCTAAGGTGGCCACCACAAGTCCATGATCGACGCCGCAGCCCGGGGCCGCTGGGAGTGTGGGTCACCGGGCTGGCACCGGCTCGGCCAGGAACTCGTCGATCATCGGGGCCAGCCAGTCGGCGCGCTGCGGGATCGTGGTGTGGGTGGTGCCCGGCAGGATGGCCAGCCGGCAGGCCGGCAGACCGGTCAGGTCGCCGGGCACCCCGCCGCCGAGCAGCCGGAACATCCGCACCGCGTGCTCGGGCTGGACGATGTCCGAGTCGGCCAGCACGATCATGGCGGGCGCGGCCAGGGCCCGGATCTGCTCGGACGTCCAGCGCGGCAGGTTCGCGTCCAGGACCTTCATTTTGGTGACCAGGGTGGCCCAGCCCGCCGGGTCCGGCGCGGTCCGCAGGTACTCCTCGTGGAACTCCGAGCCGTGCAGATGCTCCGGTTGCAGGTCCTGGATCCCGTCGAGCAGCCCGGGGTGCAGGCCGTCCTCGTCGAAGCTCACCGAGGCGAGGACGAGCCGCCCGACCCGCTCGGCGTGGTCGGTGCCCAGGCGCAGCGCCACCGCCGAGCCCATGCTCCAGCCGAACACGTCCGCCCGCTCGACACCCAACCGGTCGAGCAGCTCGACCACGTCGGCGGCGAAGTGCTCCACGGTCAGCGGACGGTCGACGTCCGGGGTGTGGCCGTGCGCCTGCAACTCCACGGCGATCACCCGCCGCGACTTCGCCAGGAACGGCAGGATCGTGCCGAACGAGGTGCCGATGCCGGAGAGCGCGCCGTGGATGAGCACCAGCGGCCAGCCCTCGTCACTGCCATGTGTCTCGTGATAGATCTCCATGCCCACACGGTGCGCCGGCGCGCTTACGGTCTGCTTCAGGTCGTCTTACCGGCGCTAAGATGTCCGCCGTGCAGTTCGGGGTGCTCGGGCCGCTCGCCGTCACGACGGACGCCGGCGAGCCGGTGGTGGTGCCCGGCACCAAGGTGCGCGCCCTCCTGGCGGACCTGCTGACCAACCGCAACCAGGTCGTCTCCGCCGACCGGCTCATCGACGACCTGTGGGGTGACGACTCCCCCGCCAACCCCGCGGGCGCGCTCCAGGTGCGGGTGTCGCAGCTGCGCAAGGCGCTCAACGACGCCGAGCCGGGCGCCCGCGACCTGGTCGAGTCCCGCGCTCCCGGCTACCTGCTGCGGGCCGGCACGGTGGACGCCGACCGGTTCGCCGAGCTGGCCCGGCACACCGACGTCGACCGGTTGACCGAGGCCCTCGGGCTGTGGCGGGGCGAGGCGTACGCCGACGTGGCCGACGCCGAGTTCGTCCGCGCCGAGGCGACCCGACTCGCCGAGCAGCACCTCGCCGTGCACGAGCGGCTCGCCGAGGCCCGGGTGGCCCGGGGTGAACACGACCTGGTTGCGGCCGACCTGGCCGAACTGGTCGCCCGACACCCGCTGCGCGAGGGCCTGCGGGCGGTGCAGCTGCGGGCGCTGTACGCGGCCGGTCGCCAGTCCGAGGCCCTGGACAGCTACGCCGACCTGCGGGACCGGCTCGCCGACGAGCTGGGCCTCGACCCCGGCCCCGAACTGGTCGCCCTGCACCGCAGGATCCTCGAACAGGACGCCGGCCTGAGCGCGCCGCCGAAGGCCGCGATCATCCGCAACAGCCTGCCGGCCCAGCTCGACGAGCTGGTCGGCCGGGCCGAGGCGCTGACCGAGCTGCGAGCCCTGCTGCCCGCGCAGCGCCTGGTCACGCTGATCGGGCCGGGCGGCGTCGGCAAGACCCGGCTGGCCACCGAGACCGCCCGCGGCCAGTCCTTTCCGGACGGCGTCCTGCTGGTCGAGCTGGCGCCGCTGCCGGCCGGCGACCCGGGCGTCGCCGAGCAGGTGCTCGGCGCGCTGGACGCCCGCGAGGCCGCCGGCACGAGCCTGTCGGCCACCGACCGACTCGTCGCGGCGCTGCGGGCGCGACACCTGCTGCTCGTGCTGGACAACTGCGAACACGTCATCGAGCCGGTCGCCGCGCTGGTGGCCCGGCTGCTGCGCGACGCGCCCGGGGTGCACGTGCTGGCCACCAGCCGGGAGTCGCTCGGCCTGACCGGGGAGCTGCTCTGGGAGGTACCCCCGCTGTCGCTGCCCTCGGACAGCGACCCGGATGCGGTGCGGCGCTCGGCGGCCGCCCGACTGTTCGCCGCCCGTGCCGCCGCCCAGCATCGCGGTTTCCGACTCGACGAGCGCACCGCGCCGGCGGTCGCCCAGCTCTGCCGTCGCCTGGACGGCCTGCCGCTGGCGTTGGAGCTGGCCGCGACCCGCGTCCGCGCGCTGGGTCTGCGGGGTGTGGTGGACCGGCTCGACGATCGGTTCCGGCTGCTCACCACGTCTCAGCGCGACGTGCCGCCGCGACAGCGGACGCTGACCGCGGTGATCGGCTGGAGCTGGGACCTGCTCGACGACGCCGACCGCGCGGTGCTGGCCCGGCTCGCGGTGTTCGGCGACGGCTGCACCCCGGAGGCGGCCGAGTTCGTCTGCCGGACCGATCTCGACACACTGGCTCGCCTGGTGGACCGGTCGCTGGTGGTGCTCGACGACTCCGGCACCAGCCCCCGTTACCGGCTGCTCGAGTCGGTCGCCGCGTTCTGCCTGGACCACCTGGTCGACGGCGACGACACCCGGGCGCGGCACGCCGCGTACTACACCGACCTGGCCGAACAGGCCGACCCGCAGCTGCGCGGCCCCGACCAGCAGCGGTGGCTGGCGCTGCTCGACGCGGAGACGGTGAACCTGCGCGCGGCGCTGGTGCACGGCGGCGGGTTGCGGCTGGCCGTCGCGCTGAGCTGGTACTGGTACCTGCGGGGCCGGCTCACCGAGGCGCGGCGAGCCCTCGCGACGCCCGGCGATCCGACGCAGGAGAGCCGCGCCGCAGCCTGGCGGATCGGCTTCGCGCTGTTGCAGGGCGAGCAGATCCCACCGGCCGAGGTGCGCGCCGTCCTGGCTGGTGTCACCGACGCCCGAGCCGTCTGGTTCGCGGCGAACGCGGTACTCGGGAGCAGTGACCTGCCGCTGGCGTCGGAGCTGCTGCCCACCGCCGCCACCGATCCGTGGACCGAGGCCGCAGTGCTCAGCTCCCGGGCCATGATCGCGCACGCCGGCGGTGACCTGGCCGCGTTGGAGAGCGCGGCGACGCGCAGCACCGCGCTGTTCGCCGAGGTGGATGACCGGTGGGGCCGCCTCCAGGCGAGCGACTGGGTGGGTGGGCTGGCCGAGATTCGCGGTGAGTACGAACGCGCGGCAGCCCTGCACCGGGAGGGGCTGCGCTGGGCCGAGGAGCTTGGGCTGTGGCCGCACGTGGCCGGCAAGCTGTCCTGGCTGGCCTGGATCGCGGTGCAGACCCGCGACTACGCGCAGGCCCGGGAGCTGGCCGAGCGCGCGTACCAGCTGGCGGTGGAACAGGGTTCGCCGAGCGCGATCGTCTTTGCCGAGCTCGGCCTCGGCTTCGCCGCCCGCCGCGACGGCAAGCTCGACCTGGCCACCACCCACCTCACCCGCCTCGCCGAGCAGGGGCGCAACGAGGCCCAGCCGGCGCTCTACCTGCCGATGGTCCTCGTGGAGTTGGGTTACGCGGTCGAGCAGAGTGGCGACCCCGCCGCCGCGCTGGCCCTGCACCTCGAGGCGTTCGACGTCGCCGAGGCCATGGCCACCGCGCGCGACGTGCTCGGCCCGCTGGAGGGGATGGCGTCGGCGGTGCGGTCGCCCGAGGTTGCGGCCCGGCTGCTCGGCGCCGCGGCCGCCGCCCGGCAGGCCGCCGGCGTTCCGGCCGCGCCGGCGGAGCGCGACGACACCGACCGGGTGACCGAGCGGGTGCTCGCCGTGCTCGGCCGGGAACGGTTCGACGCGCTGGTCGCCGAGGGCGCGAAGCTGAGCCCGGGCGAGGCCCGGGCCCAGCTCTGATCAGCCGCTCAGTCGCTCAGCTCGCCGCTCAGCCGCTCAGCTCGCCGACTTCGGCCGGTACGAGGCGACGATCACGCCGCTCTTGTGCACCCGGGTGTCGACGAGGTCGAACGAGGCCGTGAAGTCCGTCAGCGGCACCGTCAGGCTTGGCGTGCCCTGCAGCACCGGGTGGATCCAGAAGCGGACCTCGTCCACCAGGCCCGCGGTGATCAGTTGGGCGGTGACCGAGCCGAAGCCGTACTGGATGATGTTCTTGCCGTCCTGGGCCTTGAGCGCTGTGACCGCCTCGACCAGGTCGCCCTGGAGCACCTCCGTGTTGTTCCAGGTGGGATTGGTGAGGGTGGTCGAGGCGACGTACTTCTTGACGTTGTTGAAGTAGGCGGCCCCGGTCATCGGGTCGCTCTCGTCCTGCTGCGGCCAGGCGACGGACATGCCGTCGTAGGTGGCCCGGCCCATCAGCATCGCGTCCGCCCCGTCGGTCAGCTCGCCGGCTACGACGATGGACTCCTCGTCGAAGTACGGGCCGGTCCACACCGGGTTCTCGATGACGCCGTCGAGGGTGAGGTAGGTCGAGTTGATGAGCTTGCGCATCGGAATCTCCTGGGTGTCTGTCGTGTTCTGCTGACACCCGGAACACTGCAGGCCTCCGCTTACGATTCGCTTCAGATGCCCTTACCCGGGTCGGTCAGCGGGATCGGCAGCGCCTGCGGGGCCGCCGTGCCGCCGCCGGGCGAGTGCGCCGGCGCGGGCCGGTCGCCGGTGCGGCTGTGCAGGCGTCCGCGCCCGGCCGGCCCGGCGCGGCGGGTCACCTCGACGGTCACCATCCGCACCGGCGGTGGCGGCGCGGTGAAGCGGCCGACGCCCCAGCGCACCCAGATCGGGATCCGGCCGGCGTCGGCCTCGGCGGTCAGCTTCTGCACCGTACGCGCCCGGTCGGTGTGGTCGACCTCGATCACCACCGGCGGGCCGTCCGGTCGGGCGCACGCCACGTCGAGGACGGAGTGTCGCTGCTGCATCGGCGGTGGCAGCGGTACGACGCTGGGCGCACGCCGGTAGACCCGCCAGCGGTGCGCCTGACCCCACCCCACCACCGCGTCGATGATCCGCGCGGTCACCTCGTCGGTGTCCAGGTCGACGAAGGTCACGTCGGTCAGCCATCGGCTCAGGTCGGCGGCCAGCCGCTCACCCTGCTCCGTGACGTCCACCGGCGCAGGATAACGCCTCAGCCGAGGGTGGCCGGCGTCGCGGCGAGGTGCCGGGTGAGCCAGGCGGTGGTGGCCGTACGCGCCGTCTCGGCGTTGTCGCGGGCCAGGAAGTCGTGCCCCTCGCCGGTGAGCACGAGGTGCCCGTGCGGGACGTCCCGCGCGGCGAGGGCCCGCGCCACCTGCGCCGACTCGCCGGCCGGCACGTTGGTGTCGTTGGCGCCGTGGATGAGCAGCACCGGCACGTCGAGCTGGTCGATGTGGGTCATCGGCGACAGGTCCCGCAGCAGGTCGGCGTCGCGCACCGGGTCGCCGTACTTGCTGACGGCGGCGGCGGCGATCCACGGTTCGGTGCCGGCGTAGAACGTACGGAAGTCCGAGATGCCGCACTCGGCCACACCCGCGGCGAACAACCCCGGGAAGTTCACCAGCACCGCCAGGACCAGGTAGCCGCCGTAGGAGCGGCCCAGGCAGCCGAGCCGGCCCGGGATCGCGACACCGCTGTCGAGCAGGTGGTCGGCGCACGCCGCCACGTCGGCGATGGCCCCGTAGCGGCCGGCGAGGTTGTCCGCGGCGACGAAGGTGCGGCCGAAACCCGACGAGCCGCGCACGTTGGGCGCGAACACCGCGACGCCCTGCGCGACGAGGGCCTGGAACAGCGGGTTGTAGCCGGGACGCTCCTGCGCCTCCGGGCCACCGTGCAGGCTGATCGCGGTCGGCCAGGGGCCCGGACCGGGCGGGCGGTAGAGCCAGCCGGACAGCGGCAACCCATCGCGGGCGCGCAGGTCGACAAGCTGCGGGGCGACACCGCTGTCGCCCGTACGCGCGGCGCCGGTGTCCGGCCGCAGCGGGCGGGGCGTGCCGGTCACCGGATCGACCAGCCAGATCTCCCGGGGCTGCACCGGCCCCTGCGCGGTGACGCAGAGCAGGTCGCCGTCGGCGGCGAAGACGGCGCCGTCGAGCACCTCACCCGGGGCGGCGACGGCCCGCTGCACGCCGCTGGCGAGGTCCAGCAGGCTCAGCTCGCTGCGCCCGCCGTAGGTGTTCCACAACAGCGCGGCACGTCGCCGGTCGGCGCAGAGCGCGACGTGCTCCAGCTCGGCGTCCGGACGCGCCGCGAGCCGCGTCGGGGCCAGCGTCGGTCGCGCGAGGTCGACGCGCACCAGCGCGGCCAGCTCCGAGAACGCGTCGGTACGCGCCAGCACGCTCGTCCCGTCGGGGCCGAAGCAGCCCTGGTCGGTGCTGCCCCGGCCGGTGTCCGGCAGCAGCCGTACCCGGTCGCCGGTGGCCACGTCCAGCAGCTCCAGCCAGCGGGCGTTACGCGGACCGCGACGCAGCAGGGCGGACCCGCCGTCCGGGCTGACGTCCAGGAGGGTGAGCAGGTCGCCCTCGGCGAGCACCCGCCGGTGCCCGGTGCCCGCGTCGACCAGCACGGCGGCACCCCGCTCGGCGGTCTCGGTGACCGCCAGCAGCGCGCCGTCGGGCAGCCAACCGGCCAGGGCCGCACTGTGGCGACCGAACCCGGCGACCTGGCGGCGCTGCGTGCCGTCCGGGCGCAGCACCCACAGCTCGGTGCGGGGTGCGCCGCCGGGCGCGACGACGCAGGCCAGCCACTGCCCGTCCGGGGACCAGCTCACCGCCAGGACCGGTTCGTCGCCGCTGGGCAGCGCGACGGCCTCGGCCGCGTCGACGTCGCGGACCCAGACGGCCGGGATTCCGGCCCGGTCGGACAGGTACGCCACCCGTCGGCCGTCCGGCGACGGAGCGGGCGCGAAGTCCTCGCCGGGGGGCAGGATCACCGCCGGCCGGTGGCGCACGGGTCGGACCCGCCGCGGCACCTCGATCCGTACGCTCATCTAAACCCCGATCCGCTGCAACCAGAGCTCCAGCAGCCCGAGCTGCCAGAGCGCGTTGGAGCCCAACGTGGTCCGCTGGGCGTTCGGCGCGTCCAGCAACTCCTCCAGGTAGTCCTTGCGGAACAGGCCGCGCTCGCGCGCCGGCCGCGCGGTCAGCGCGTCACGGACGTCGTCGAGCAGCGGACCGGACAGGTGCCGGATGGCGGGCACCGGGAAGTAGCCCTTCGGCCGGTCGATCACCTCGTCGGGCACGATGCCCCGGCTCGCGGCCTTGAGCACGCCCTTGCCACCCTGGGCCAGCTTGAGCGCCGGTGGGCAGGCGGCGGCCAGCTCGACCACCTCGTGGTCGAGGAACGGCACCCGGGCCTCCAGCCCCCACGCCATCGTCATGTTGTCGACCCGCTTGACCGGGTCGTCGACAAGCATCACCAGGCTGTCCTGGCGCAGCGCCGCGTCGAGCGCGGTGTCCGCCCCGGGCGCGCCGAAGTGGGCGGTGACGAACTCCAGGCTCGCGTCGCGGTCGAGCATCCACTCGGGCGCCAGGTGCCCGGCGAGCGCGTCGTGGCGACGGTCGAAGAACACCCGGGCGTACGCCTCGACGGCGTCCGCGCGGGCCACGTTGGCCATTGGCGGGTACCAGTCGTAGCCGGCGAAGATCTCGTCGGCGCCCTGCCCGGACTGCACCACAGTGATCCGCTGCGAGACCTCCTCGGAGAGCAGGTGGAACGCCACGCAGTCGTGGCTGACCATCGGCTCGCTCATCGCCGCGATGGCCTCGTGCACTCCCGGCACGAACCGGGCCGCGCCGATGCGGATCTGGTGGTGGTCGGTGTCGTACTCGCGGGCCACCAGGTCGGAGTAGTGGAACTCGTCGCCGCTCTCCCCCGCCGCCGCCTCGAAGCCGATGCTGAAGGTGGCGAGGCCGGTCTGGCCCTGCTCGGCGAGCAGGGCGACGATCAGGCTGGAGTCCAGGCCGCCGGAGAGCAGCACGCCGACCGGCACGTCGGCGACCATCCGCCGGCGTACGGCGGTGCGCAGCGCCGCCATGATCCGTTCCTGCCACTCGTCGGGGGACATGGCCGGCGCGGCGGCGCGGGTGAACTCCGGCCGCCAGTAGACGGTGTCGGTGCTACGGCCGTCGCCGGTGATCACCCGCACGGTGGCCGGGGGCAGCTTGCGGACGCCGGCCAGGATGGTGCGCGGTGGTGGCACCACCGAGTGGAAGCTCATGTAGTGGTGCAGCGCTACCGGGTCGAGATCGGTGTCCACGTCACCGGCGGCGAGCAGCGCCGGCAGGGTCGACGCGAAGCGGATCCGGCCCGGCGTCTCGGCCAGGTAGAGGGGCTTGATGCCGAGCCGGTCGCGCGCCAGCACCAGGGTGTTCGTGGCCAGCTCGACCAGGGCGAACGCGAACATCCCGTAGAACCGCTCGACGCAGGCCGTCCCCCACCGGTGGTACGCCTTGAGGATCACCTCCGTGTCCGAGGTGGACCGGAAGGAGTAGCCGGCGGCGGTCAGCTCGTCGCGCAGCTCCCGGTAGTTGTAGATGCAGCCGTTGAAGACCATGGCGAGGCCCAGTTCGGGATCGACCATCGGCTGGGCGCCGGCGTCGGACAGATCGATGATGCGCAGCCGACGGTGCACCAGCGCCGCTGGGCCGTGCTGCCATCGCCCCTCGCCGTCCGGGCCCCGGGAGGACAGGACGGGGAGCATCCGCTCCAGCGCCGCCAGATCCGGTGGCGCCCCGTCGAGGCGGAACTCGCCTCCGATACCGCACATGGCACACACCTCTCATCGGCTCGGGTCCGCTCGGGCCGCTGACCGGTCCAGGCTTGGTGGACCCGGTTGCGTCCCGATGACATCCGCATCAAGCGTGGGTTACACCGGGGGCTCCCCGGCTCCGCCGAGGAGCCAGGTGTCCTTCGAGCCACCTCCCCGCGAGGAATTGACGATCATGCTTCCGGCCGGCGCGACCCGGGTCAGCGCCACCGGGGCCACCTCCGCAGTCTCGCCGAGGAACACGAACGCCCGCAGGTCAACGTGGCGCGGCGCGAGGGCCGTACCGTCGAAGACCGGGTGGGTGGTGAGCGCGACCACCTCCTGGGCGATCCACCGGTGCGGCGCGGCGAGGATCTGCTCCCGGACGGCGTCCAGCTCCTCGGCCTCGGCGCGCGGGCCGATCACCACGCGGTCCCCGCCGTACCCGTCGACCGGCTTGAGCACCAACTCGTCGAGCCGGCCCAGCACCTCGGCGCGCTGCTCGGGCAGCCCGCACAGGTACGTCGGCACGTCGCCGAGCAGCGCCTTCTCCCCCAGGTAGTACTCGATGAGCCGAGGCACGTACGCGTACAGCGCCTTGTCGTCGCCGACGCCGTTGCCCAGCGCGTTGGCCAGCGTGAGCCGCCCGGCGTGCACCGCGGCCAGCAGCGGCCAGCCCAGCGGCACGCCGTCGGCGCCCGGGGCGTGCAGCAACGCGTCCTCGTCCATCCGCAGGTAGAGCACGTCGACCTGGCTGCGGCGGCCCTCTCGGACCAGGTGAACGCGGCCGTCGGACACCAGCAGGTCGCCGCTCTCGGTCAGCGGCACGCCCATCTCGTCGGCGAGGAGCCGGTGCTCGAACCAGGCCGGGTCGCCCGGACCGCTGCTGAGCACCACCACGGCGGGGTCGTCGGCGGCGGCGGGAGCGGCGGCGAGCAGCGCCCGGTGCAGCATCGCGGGTGTCTCGTCGGCGGGCAGCAGGTCATCGGGCACCGGCAGCTCGGGCAGCACCGCCCTAGTGAGCCGGCGGTTCTGCACGGCGTAGCCGATGCCCGAGGGCACCCGGAGGTTGTCCTCCAGCACGTACCAGCCGCCGGCCGGGTCGCGGACGAGATCGGTTCCGGACACCTGGGCCCGCGCGCCACGCCGGCCCATCAGCGCACCGGTCGGGCGCAGCCCCGGCGAGGACTCCACCACCCAGGCCGGGACGACCCCGTCGGCGACCACCGCCCGGTCGGCGTACACGTCGCGCAGGAACGCGTCGAGCGCGCGGGCGCGCTGCACCAGGCCGGTCCGCAGCGCCCGCCAGTCGTCGGCGGGCACGACCCGGGGCACCAGGTCGACCGGGAAGAGCCGGGTGCTGGCCTCACCGGCCACGCTGAACGTCACGCCCCGGGCGCGCTGCTCCTCGTCCCGGTCGTGCTCGCGTTGGCGCAGGCCAGCGGCGCCGAGGGTGCGCAGGGCGGCGAGCAGCGGACGGAACGTCGGCTCCGGCCCGTCCGGGCCGAAGACCTCGTCGCCGGCGTCGGCGTACGCGGACAGCGCGGGCGGTGGCGGCACACCGGGCAGGGGCGTACGCACCCGGCCCCGCGTCTCGTCGAGCAGCAGGTCGACCACGTCGGCCAACCGGCCCCGCCGCTCGTACGCCCGCCGCTGCCGCGCCGCGGAGCTGCCGCGCTCCAGCGCGTACCGGGTCAGCTCGCGGACCTGCTCCCAGTCACCGGTCGCCTCCAACTGTGGGCGCAGGTCGGTCACCAGGCGGCCGACCGCCTCGGCGGCCGGCACCGGCCGGGCCGAGCGAGGCAGGTCGAGCAGGTCGCCTTCCAGCCCGGAGCGGGCGGCCCGCCACACGGCGGCGCGCAGCACCGGCGGCCGGACGGCGGTGCGCTCGACTCCGGCGCGCAGGGCGGCGACCTCCCGGCGCACCAGCGCCCGGAACAGCCCGGTGAGCAGGACGATGGTCTCCACGTCGGCGTTGGCGTCGGTGATGCGCAGCTCCACGGTGGGCACGTGCGCCGACGGCCGAACGTCGAAGTAGATCATCGCGGGGTCGGTGATGGTCTCCGAGGAGATCAGCTCGGCTACGAGGGCCTCGTGGTCGGCCGCGCTGGTCACCTCGCCCGGGTCACCGGCCGTGGGCCAGCGCTGCCAGACCAGCGAGCGGACGCTTGCGTAGCCGCTGTCCTGACCCATCCAGTACGGCGAGCTGGTGGACAGGGCGAGCAGCACCGGCAGCCACGGCTGTACCCGCCGGGTGACGGCCACCGCCAGGTCCCGGTCCAAGACCCCGACGTGCACCTGCGCGCCGCAGATCAACTGCTCCCGGGCGAGCATCTGGTACTCGTCGAGCATCCGTCGGTAGCGCGAGGTGGGGGTGACGCTCGGGTCGCCGTCGGCGCGCAGCGGCACCGTGCCGGCCGCCACGATGCCCAGCCCGGCCCGGTCGGCGACCTGGACCGCCGACTGGCGCAGCCGGGTCAGCTCGGCGCGGATCTCGTCCAGGGTGCGGCAGACCGCGGTGTTGGTCTCCACCACGCTGCGGTGCAGCTCGGCGGTGAACGACGTGGCCGGCAGCCGGTCGAGCAGCTCCCCGGCCCGGGGCACCAGCTCCCGGGTGTGCAGGTCGACGACGTGGAACTCCTCCTCCACGCCGATGGTGGCGAGGTCGGCCGGGTCGTCGTGCACCGCCATCGCCGGGGCGGGACGGGACGTGGGCACGGCCCGGCCGTTGCCGGACCGGCCCACCGGCCCGTCGAACGTCGCCGCGTTCGTGGTGTTGTCGACCATGGTCACCCCGGTTCGCGTCTCGGTGGTCTCGACTGTCCGACGAGCGTTCCCAGGCTTGGTACCGGGGGCGTTTCCGGCGCGTTAAGGTGACGCGCCGTTCTGGCCGGGTTGGCTCAGCGTCGACGACGGCGGCACGGGGTGTACCGCTGATCCTCTTCGGACAGCGCGCTTTCTCCGGGCTCGGTCACGGGCACCAACCTGCGCGCTCATTTTCCAGCGGGCCTTCGCCACCACTGCTACCGCGTACCGGCGTGCCTGCACACCCTGAACTGACGCTCGGGGATCGGATCTGGTCGAGAGCGATATACCTCAGAGGTATGAATATGACTGACAGGTATATCGCTTGCCGAAGCGACCGCCCCGGCGAGGGCAGCCCGTGAGTGATCGACACGGGATCGCCGATGTCGGGGCATCCCACTGGCCCGGATACCCCGACATCGGCGATCTGGAGGTGATCAAGCGGTCAGGTCACCTCATGTTGGCGACCACGAACGGCGCGTGGCCGTGCAGGTAGTTGTTCCACCCGCCGGTCACCGGTGCGCCGGGGCTGAGCAGGTTGGTGGTGTCGGTGCCGACGTCGAGCTTCCAGGCGGTCCAGGAGATGTTGTTCGCCTTCATCCAGTCGATCCAGGACTGCGCCTCCGGCAGGCAGGCCCGGCCGTCGAGGCCGCCGTCGGCGTTGCTGGCGCCCCACTCGGTGACGAACAGCGCCAGGCCGGCCCGGATCGCCGCGTCGCCCTTGGCGCGCAGTGACCCGCCGTGGGTGCAGGAGTAGAAGTGCAGCGTGTACATGAGGTTGGTGCCGGCAACGGGGCTGGCCGCGGCGGCGTCCACGTCCTGCGACCAGGTCGGCGTCCCGAGCACGACGATGTTGTCCGGATCCGCGGCGCGGATCGCGGACACGACCGCCTGGTGGTACGGCTTGATGACGCCGGTCCAGCTGAACTGCAGCGGCTCGTTCCACGTCTCCCAGATCACGTTGGGCAGGTGACCGTAGCGACGTGCCAGGTCACCGAAGAACGCCACCGCCTGGGACTGGTTGTTCTGCGCCTCGTGCGCGTGCCAGTCGACGATCACGTACACCCCGGCGGTGACCGCGTTGTTGATGATCGTCTCCACCTGCGCCCGCGCCCTGCCCGGATCGCTGAGGTACGCCCCGGCGGGCTCCACGCCCATCGCCGCGCGGATCACCTGGAGGTTCCAGTTGTCGCGCATCCAGGTCAGCGCGGACAGGTTCTCGGCGTAGGGAGCGGTCTCCCAGTTGAGCCACATGCTGCTGACGCCGCGCAGCTGCACCCGCGCGCCGAACTTGTCGCACATCGTGGTGCCGCAGACCCGCAGCTGCCCGTACCGCTGCACGGGTGTGCCGGTCGTCGGCGGCGGTGTGGTGGGCGGCGGGGTGGTCGGTGGCGGGGTCGTGGGCGGCGGGGTGGTCGGCGGCCGGGTCGTGGGCGGCGGGGTGGTCGGCGGCCGGGTCGTGGGCGGTGTGCCGCCGGTGCAGGACACGCTGTTGCCGTTGACGGTGCAGTTCACCGGAGTGCCGGAGCCGTTGACGAGGAAGCCGAACGACGTCGAGGCGCCGGCCCCGAGGGCGCCATTCCACGACACGTTGCTGAAGGTGTAGTGGTTGCCCGAGGTCACCTGCTGGGCGTTCCACGACTGGCTGATGCTCGACCCGGCCGGCAGGTCGAACTCGACCCGCCAACTGCTGATCGGCGCGGAGGTGTCGTTGGTGACCGTGACCTGGCCCTGATAGCCACTGCCCCAGTTGTTGGTCACGGAGAACACGACGGTTGCCGCGCTGGCCGGCGTGGCGATCATCGCCACCGCGCCGGCGAGCAGGCCGGCGACGGCCAGCGACGTGACAAGTCTCAGTGTGCGCATGCGGAACCCGCTTCTCTTCGACGGTGATGGTCTGAGGCGGGGCGGCGCCTTCACGCACAGTATCGATCAACGACGATGTCCGGCAAGACGGGACGCGGTGCCCGCCGCTCGGCAGGTCAACCCCGCCGCCAGCCCCAACGGCGCGAACCGGTCGCGTGCCCCGACCCACCCTTCTCCCGGGCCAGCATCTCGGCCGCGACCCGCAGCTTCTGGGCGGGCTCCGCGGCGGCCGGGCCCAGCGTCTCCACGAAGCGGTTGCCCATCGCCAGCACCATGGCCGCCCGGTCGAGGTCGCCGATCAGGACCAGGCACTGGGCGTACACCCCGTAGGTGTTGGCCATCTCCCAGAAGGTCAGCGGACGCGCCAGGTCGAGCAGCCCCTGCCGCAGCTCGCAGGCCCGCGACGCCGCCAGCGCCGCCTCCTGGGCACCGTCGCCCGACGACGGCCGCGTGAGGTGCCGGTGCAGCAGCGCCGTCGCCTGGTTGTGGTAGGCCGTGCCCATCGCCTCCCGGGTGCGGGGCCCGGCGGACGGCGGAGATCCGGCGGAGGTCAGACCCACCGTCACGGCCCGTTCCAGCAGGTCCCTGCGCGTGGCGGGCTGACCGGCGGCGAACGAGACCTCGGCCAGGTCCACCAGTGCGGTGATCAGCTCGGCGAGGGCGTCGTCCCGGGGTGCCGCCGCCACGTTCCCGCCCTCGGCCGCCACGGCGTCGTACACCCGCTCGAAGACGACCACCGCCTCGCCGCCGGGCGCCATCCCGTCGGCGGCCCTGCCGCGCGCCGAGAGCAGCATGCTGTGCCGCCACAGCGCCCGGGCCAACTGCTGCTGGTCCTCGCGGACCCCACCCGGACCGCGCACAGCCTCCCGGTACGCCTCGATGACCCGGACCCACAACCGGTCCGCCTCCGCCCAGGTGTCCTGTCGCGTTGAACGCTCCCGCGCCTGCTCGAACAACCGTCGCCGCTCGTCCGGTCCCATCGTGCGCACCGCCCTTCGTGGTCGCCCCCAGCCCACACCGCCAAAAGCAGTGAGACTCGTCGATTCTAGGTCGCCCCGATGGTCACCCCCGCGCCCACTGCGGCGGCGCGTTCGGTACGCGGTCCACCTCCTCGCTCCACGACGCCCGGTCCCGAGGTGGTCAGGCCGCCGGGCGTACGCGGTAGGCCAGGTGCGTGACGCCGTCGCCCTCGACGACGCGGAAGGGGCCGTCGAGGTGCAGCGGCGCGATCGTCAGGCCGGCGAGAACGGTATGCCGGCGCCGAGCACGACCGGGACGAGGTCGACGTGCACCTCGTCGAGCAGGCCGGCCGCGACGACCTGGGCCGCGATGGTGCCGCCGTTGACGCCGACCTCCTTGTCACCGGCGAGCGCCTTCGCGCGGTCGATGGCGCTGGCGATGCCGTCGGTGACGAAGACGAACGAGTCATTCTCCGGCTCCCAGCCCTGCGGCACGGTGTGCGTGACGACCACGACGGGTACGTCCATCGGGTGCCGGCCGCCCCACCCGCCGGTCATGTCGAACAGCCGCCGGCCGACGACAAGCGCGCCGGTTCGTTCGGTGAGGTCCCGCAGGTGGCGCGCGCTCGCGGCGGACGTCCGGAACGTCATCTCGGGGTTGGCCGTCGGCGTCTCGACGTCGCCGCTGCCGTACCACTGGAAGAGGTGTTCGAAGCCGCCATGAGCCTGGTTGGACCGCCGCTGGATGCCGCCGGGCGGCAGGCGGAGGACGGTCGTAGCGTGGTGCCCATGAGAACCACCACGCTGGGCAGTGCAGGGCCCGAGGTCGGCGTCATCGGTCTCGGGTGCATGGGCATGAGCCACGGATACGACATCACCGGCCCCCGCGACGACGACACCTCGATCTCGGTGATCCGGCAGGCGCTGGACCTGGGCGCCACGCTGATCGACACGTCCGACGTATACGGGCCGTACACCAACGAGGAGCTGGTCGGCCGGGCGCTGGCCGACGGCCACCGGGAGCGGGCCGTCCTGGCGACCAAGGTCGGGCTGGTGGCCACGTCCCTGACCGGAGGCCCCGGCAACTCGCCGAAGATCGGCAACAACGGCCGGCCGGAGCACATCCGCGCGGCGATCGACGACAGCCTGCGCCGCCTCAACACCGACCATGTCGACCTCTACCAGCTGCACCGCGTCGACCCCGAGGTGCCCATCGAGGAGTCCTGGGGCGCGATGGCCGAGGTCGTCGCGGCGGGCAAGACCCGTCAGATCGGCCTGTCCGAGGTGACGGTGGACCAGATCGCGCGGGCCCAGGCCGTGCACCCGGTGGCGTCGGTGCAGTCCGAGCTGTCCCTGTGGACCCGGGACCCGCTGGCCGAGGTTCTGCCGTACTGCGTCGCGCACGGCATCGCCTTCCTGCCGTTCTCCCCGCTGGGCCGGGGTTTCCTGACCGGCCGGTTCTCGTCGTTCGACGACCTGCCGGCCGACGACTTCCGACGCGGCCTGCCGCGCTTTCAGCAGGACGCGCTGCGGGCCAACCTGGCCATCGTCGCCCGGGTCCGGGAGATCGCCGACCGGGCCGGCGTCACTCCCGCGCAGGTCGCGCTCGCGTGGGTGATCGCCCAGGGCGACCGGGTCATCCCGATCCCCGGCACCAAGACGCCGAAGTACCTGGTGGACAACTGCGCGGCCGGCGACGTGCAGCTCGGCGCCGAGGAACTGGCCGACCTCGACGCGCTGCCCGCCCCCGAGGGCGGTCGCTACTGAGCGTCCGGCGGCCCGGCGCTCAGCCGGGCCGCCGGAGCGTCACCGGCGGGCCGAACCGCACCCCGACACCGGGCGAGTAGAGCACGCTGACCGGCGGTCCGACCGGCGCCGGCAGCCCGGCGGCGGCGACCAGCCCGTCGTCCAGGTGCAGGAGCTCGGCGCGGTGCAGCGGCCAGCGGGGATGCCAGTTCGGCAGGTGCAGCGGGCGACCGTACGCCCGGGTGTGCAGCCCCCACCGGGCGGTGAGGAAATGGTCCAGGGGGGCGGGGTCGGCGATCGGCTCCCCCACCCGGACCGCCATCCGACTCGTCGTACCCGCCGGGCCGGGCCAGCGACGCCGGCACCGGTAGGTGAGTCGGTCGCCGTCGCGGTCCAGCCGCATCGACGACCAGAGGTACGGCAGACGCAGCGTCGCCCGCGCCACCAGCACCGGCACCAGGCGGGACGCGTCGAGCGACCGGAACACGACGGCCCGCCGGCCGGTGTCGTCGACCGAGTAGAGCCGGACGTTCGTCTCGGCGAAGGTGCCGAAGTACGGCACCCCCGGGCCGCGACCGAAGCCCAGCCCGACCATCCGGAAGCCGATCAGGCCGACGTAGCTCACACCGTCCAGCGTGTCCGGACGAGTGCCGGCGGGCAGCAGCGGCGCGACGAGTGCCGGGTCGACGGCCCAGTGCAGGAAGGTGAGGTCCTCCCAGCGCTGCCGCAGCATCGACCAGGGGAACACCTGCCGGGGTGAGTGGTCGACCGGTTCGATGTCCACCCCCTCATCCTGCCCGGCGTCCGCGAGGACGACGAGGCCGACTCGGTCGCCTGGGACGGGATCGACACGGGCGCCGCCAGCGCGGAGGAAGCGGCGATCCACCTGGTCGAGGACCCGGACGGACCCGGCGACGGTCCACTGCGCTGACGCCGTACCCGCCGCGCTCAGCATCCGGAAGGGACGCTGAGCGCGGCGGGTCGGTCAGTGGATGACGACGGGCGTCTTGACCTGCTCGCCCTGCGGGTCGTCGAGCTGCGCCGGCTGACGCCGGCGCGGCAGCAGCGCGGCCGGGATGAACGTGAGCACGACAAGCGCGAACGCGACCCAGAACGTGGTGGCGAACGACTTCGCGGCGAAGTCGAGCCCGCGCTCGATGATCGACGGGTCCACCGGCATCTGCTGCAGCAGCTCCGGCCGCTGCTGGGAGGCGATGGCCAGCCCGGCCTCGGTGATCGGCTTGCCGCTCTCGTCCACCAGTCCGGGGATCGGCCGGGATCCGTTGAGCTCGTTGGTGAGGATCACCGACATGACGGCGGCGCCGACCGAGCCGCCGATCTGCTGGAGGATGTTGACCAGCGTCGAGCCGCGGGCCACCTCCTGCGCCTGCAACGTCCGCAGCGCCGACGTCATGATCGGCATCATCGTGCCGCCCATGCCCAGACCCATCACGAACAGCGACCCGCCGAGCAGCCAGTACGAGGTCTGCGGGTCGACCTGGGTGAAACTGAAGAACCCGACGACGATGAGCGCCAACGCGAACGGAACGGTACGGCCGATCGGCACCCGGTCGGCAAGCGTGCCCGCGATCGGCATGGTGAGCATCGCGCCGATGCCCTGCGGGGCCATCAGCAGGCCGGCGGCCAGCGTCGACTCACCGCGCACCTGCAGGAAGTAGCTCGGGAACAGCAGGCCGGCGCCCATGAACGCGATGATGAACACGAACAGCGTCACCGAGGCGATGGTCAGGCTGCGGTTGCGGAACAGCCGCAGATCGAGCAGCGGGTGCCGGGGCTTGAACGAGTAGAGCACGAACGCCACCACCAGCGCGCCGCCGACCAGCATCGGCGCCCACACCTTGGCCTCGGCGAAGGTGCCCGCCTCCGGCAGCGACGAGACGCCGTAGAGGAACAGCGCGAGACCCGGCGAGAGCATCAGCATGCCGACGAAGTCGAAGGACTCGGAGGGCTCGGGCGCGTCCTTCGGAAGCGCGAACTGTGCGTAGATCAGCGCGACGACACCGATCGGCAGGTTGATCAGGAAGATCCAGTGCCAGCTCGCGGTGTCGATCAGCCAGCCGCCGAGGATCGGGCCGCCGATCGGCCCGAGCAGCATCGGAATGCCGAGGACGGCCATCAGCCGGCCGATCCGGTGGGGCCCGGCCGCGCGGGTCATGATGGTCATGCCCAGCGGCATGAGCATGCCACCGCCGAGGCCCTGCAGCACGCGGTAGCCGATCAGCTCGCCGATCGAGTCGGCGGTGGCGCAGAGCCCCGACCCGATCGTGAACAGCGCCAGCGCCACCATGTAGAGCCGTTTGGTGCCGAACCGGTCGGCGGCCCAGCCACTGAGCGGGATCACGGTGGCCAGGGCGAGGGTGTAGCCGGTCATCGTCCACGCGACGCGGGCGTAGGACGCGTCGAACTCGTTCTGGAATGTGGGCAGCGCCACGCTGACCACCGTCACGTCGAGGATCGACATGATCGCGCCGAGGACGACGACGCCGGCCACCTTGAGCACCGCGGCGTCGAGTTTGTCCGATGTCGCGACGGATTGCTGTGTCACAAATTCTCCTGAAGTCGATTGAGCCGGCCATTGGTGGGCGGTGGCGGCGAAGCCGCGCCGACCAGGCGCGGGGCGCGGCGTGCCAGGACGACGACGCGCGCAGGAAGACTAACCGCCGGTGGTGACGATTTGCCGCCGGATTCGTGACCGCCCGGCCGCGCATCCGAATGGCCGTGGATTTACAGCCGGTCGTCGGGGTGGCGACCAGGTCGTGGGGCTGGCAATCAGGTCGTTGGGCTGACCGTCGTCACACTCGCGGCCTCGACGTGCTCGTCAACAACGCCGGCGTGACCGGCGGAATGCCGCAGGAACCCACCACGGTCGACCTCGCGGTCGGACGCACGGCGATGGAGACCAACGTGATCGGCGTCACTCGGTCGGCCTGCTTTTCCGGGTGATCGGTGGTGGTGGTGGTTACGTTCGTCGGTGGTACTGGTTGCGGCGGGGGATCTGGTCGGGGTCGAGCCAGGCGGGTGGTACGAATTCGGGGTGGCCGTCGCCGCCGAGGCGCACCACCCAGTCGGTGTGGTGCAGGTGTCGGTGGTGGTGGCCGCAGAGGAGGACGGCGTTGTGGAGGGTGGTGGTGCCGCCGTCGGCCCAGTGGTGGATGTGGTGGGCGTCGCACCAGCGTGGTGGTCGGTCGCAGCCGGGGAAGGCGCAGCCTCGGTCGCGCAGGACGAGTGCGCGGCGTAGGGGTCCGGTGATGAGGCGGCGTTGTCGGCCCACGTCGAGTGGTTGGCTGGCGCTGCCGAGGACGGCGGGGAGGATCGCGGCGTCGCAGGCGAGCCGACGCACCGTCTCGGGGGTGAGTTGCGGGCCGGTGTCGAGGGAACCGCTGCCCAACTGCCGGGTCAACCCGTCGTAGCTGGTGGTGACGACGATCTGGGCGGGGTCGCCGCCGTTGTCGGGTAGTTCGCCGGTGCGCAGGGCGAGGCGGCACACGTCGGCCAGGGCGTCATGCCGCCGTTGGCCGGGGTTGCGTGCGTCGTCGGGGCCGGTGGGCACGGTCAGCGGGTCGATGGCGGCGCGCAGCAGGCCGGCGGTTTCGGTGTCGAGGATGCCGCTGAGCCGCAGTCGTCCGTCGGTCCGTTCGGAGATGGTGAGGTGCCGGTCGCGCGCAGCCCGGTCGGTCTCGGCCTTGAGTGCCGCGGCGGCGACCGCGTCGGCGGCCTCGGGTGCGACGTGGTCGAGGATGCGGGTGCCGAGTTTGCGCAGCAGGGTGGGGTCGAACTGCCCGGCCCACTGCACCAGAACACTGACGGCTTTGTCGGCGGCCTCGGCGCCGGCCGACGCCGCCGCCGCGCCAATCGTGTCGGTGATGACGCGGGCCTGCTCGGCGGTGACCGTCCCGGCCGCGAGGGCGTCCCGCACGGCGGGCGGTGCGGCGGCGAGGGCGGCGGCGAGATCGACGAGCCGGCGGGCGGCCGGGATGGTGAGGTGCAGCCGTTCGCGCAGCCACACCGCGGTGGACGACGCGCCCTGGGTGCGGGCCGTGCCGCGGCCGTCGAGCTCACGGACCAGGGCGAGAGTCACGGCGGCGAGGCGCTGCTCAATGCGGTGCGCGGCGTCGAGCGCCGCGATCAACTCCTGCTCGGGCAGAGCCCAGGCGGCGGCGTCGGCGCAGGCTGCGATCGCGTCCTCTGCCTGCGCCAACTCCTCGACCATGACCCGAGACTAGAACGGGTGTACGACACTTTCAGTCACCATGATCGATTGGTCGCGGGGGCAGTCCGCCATCATCCCGGAACGCTCGGACCAGGGCGCCCACCGCCCGGCTAGGGCAGCATCGGTGGGAGTTTGCTGGCGTCGAGGGCTGCCTGCTCCACTCGCCGGCGGTGGTCCAGCCACCATGACTCGTCCCCGGTGGGCAGGTTGTCGTTGCTGGGCAGCAGCCCGGCCGCGCCGTCGATGAGTTCGCGCACGATGTCGGCGTGGCCGGCGTGCCGTTGGGTTTCCGCGATGACGTGGACCAGGACGTGGTGCAACGTGACCGCTGCGTCGCCCCACCACGGCACGCGTCCGACCTCATCCAGCGCAAGGGCGTCAATGGTGGTGTCGGCGTGGACGATCGCGCGGCGATACAGTTCGACGATCTCCTCGCGGGTCTCATCCGCGCTCGCCCACATGTCGGCATTGGTCTCCGCACCATCGCCGATGTACGGCAGCTCCTGCTCGAACGGTCGGCCGAACACGACGCCGAAGTAGAGGATCTCCATGGCCGCCGAGTGCTTCACCAGACCGAGCAGGTTGGTCGCGGTCGGGGTCAACGGCCACCGAATGTCGTATTCGCCGAGCCCGTCGAGCTTCCACAGCAGCGAGTCGCGGCCGCCCTTCAAGTAGCTGTGCAGGTCTGCCTTCATGGCCGGCACTATGGCATCTGTTGGGTGTCGGCGTTGCCCCGGACGATCCGCGGAGCTCATGGGCACCCGAAGCGCAGCTAGGCGGTGACCACCGGGACGGCGGCGGTCAGCGCCCAGTCGTGCCCGATGTCGGCCGCCGCGCGGAGCAACCTCGGAAGGTGCTCCTCGCGCAGGGTCTCCAGGGAGGTCTCGGCCGCGTGCACGGTCACGTTGATCGCCGCGACGACCCGCCCGTCGCCGTCGCGCACGCCGGTGGCGACGGACCGAATTCCCGGGGCCAGGTCCTGGTCGGCGAGTGCCCAGCCCTTCGCCCGAGCCTCCCGCAGCACCGCGTCGAGTTCGCCGGGCGAGGGCTGCCAGCGTGGCGTGATGCCGGAGCGCGTCGGCTCAGCGAGTACGGCGGCCAGGGTCTCCGGTGGCAGCGCCGCGAGCAGCACCTTGCCCATCGACGTCGCGGGCGCGGGGAAGCGGGTGCCGATGGTGACACCGAGCGTGACGATCTTCGGGACGGCCACCCGGGCGACGTAGACGATGTCGCTGCCGTCGAGCTGGGCCATCGAGGTCGACTCGTTGGTCTGCGCGACGAGCTTCTCCATGTGCGGGCGGGCCACGTCCCACATGTTCAGCGCGTTGACGTACGCCATCCCCAGCTCCAGGACGCGCGGGGTGAGGGCGTGGCCACGGCCGACCGCGCGGACGTAGCCCAGCGACTCGAGCGTGATGAGGATGCGTCGGACGGTGGGCCGGGCCAGGCCGGTGGCGGCGGCGATCTCGCTGAGCGTCATCGACGGGCAGGCGGGACGGAAGGAGCGCAGGACGTCGAGGCCACGGGCGAGAGCCTCGATGAAGTCGGGCCCGGCGCCCCTTCCGTTGTCACTCATGTCCTAATGCTTCCATTGGGCCGAGCCGGCGTCCCACTCGGTGTACTGGTACGGGTTCTCCAGGATGGCGGTCTCCGGGACGTCCGGGTTCATGCCACGCTGCCACGCCTCCTCCCCCATCGTCTCGCGCAGGTGGTCGATGGTCGCCGCCACCCGGGCCCGCGCGGCGGCCAGGTCGACACCGACGAGGCGGCCGTCCCGCTTCACGACCCGGCCACCCACCAGCACGGTGTGCACGTCGCCGCGCTGGGCCTGGAAGACGACGTGACCGTGCGGGTTCAGGATCGGGAACATCACCGGGGAGGCGTCGTTCTTGATCAGAACGATGTCGGCCTGCCGGCCGGGGGTCAAGGCGCCGACCGTGGAGTCCATGCCGAGGGCACGGGCGCCGCCCCGGGTGGCCCACTCGACGACCTGCTCGGCGCGCAGGTGGCAGTGGGTGATCGTGTCCTGCTTGGCGTGCGCCTCCAGGTGCTCACGGGAGCGGTCGGCGCCGAGCGTGCTCCGCATCGCCGAGAAGAGGTCACCGCTCCACCACACGCTGGTGTCCATCGACAGCGACACCGGAATGTCGTGGTGGCGCAGCTGCCAGGTGGGCGGGTACCCCTGCCCGGCGCTCTGCTCGCTCTCGGTGGAGACGGAGACGGAGCCGCCGGTCGCGGCGATCCGGTTGTACGAGTCGTGGGTGAGCGTGGCCGCGTGCACGTACACGGTCGACGGGGTCATGAAGCCGCCCTCGTGCATGAGCCGGATGCCGTCGTCGTTGGTGGCGCCCCACACGCCGGCGTGCGTGGTCACCGCGGCGCCCAACTCCCGGGCCACCTCGAACGCGGCCCGCTCGGGGAACGCGGGATCGCCGGTGACGTCGAACGCCATCTGGAAGCCGGCCAGCTTGCCGCCGTCGATCCGCCGGCGGTGGAAGTCGCGGAACTCCGGCGAGGTGGCCCACTCCCACGGCCCCTGCTGGATGTTGCCGTAGGCCAGCACGAACCGGCCCGGCACCGCTTCGAGGGCGTCGACGGCCGCGTCCGCGTGATCGGGCGTCTGCAGGCCGTGTGACCAGTCGACAGTGGTGGTCACGCCGGCGTCGATCGCCTCGATGGCGCCGAGCAGGTTTCCCGCGTACACGTCCTCGGGGCGGAACAGCTTGCCGGATTCGAGGTAGTACCAGACGAAGTACTGCGTCAGCGTCCAGTCGGCGCCGTACCCGCGCATGGCGGTCTGCCACATGTGCCGGTGGGTGTCGACCATGCCCGGCATGAGGATGCCGTCGGTCGCGTCGATCTCCAGGGCGTCGTCGGGCGCGGTGAGACCGACGCCGACCTCCGCGATCCGGTCGCCGACGACCAGCACGTCGGCGCCGGGCAGCACCGTGTGGGCGTCGTCCATGGTGAGAACCAGGCCGTTGCGGAAGATCACCGGCCGGTCGGTTGCGCTCATCGCCACCCATTCCTCTCCGGGTACGAGTTTTCCGGACTGTTGTCCGCTGTGCGGCCAGCCCGAGTGGCGCAAGTGTGGTCCCGGCCACGATTCGTGTCAAGAGCGTGTTTCATCGCGATGAATTGCCCGTTGACAGTGCTCGCGTGGTGCCGCAAGCTGACTCGGCGGACAGGTGTCCGTAGAACGGGCGGAAACATGGTGCAGCAATCGACCGGGCCGCTGGCCGGCCTGCTCGTCGCGGACTTCTCCCGGATCCTCGCCGGGCCGTACGCGACGATGCTCCTGGCGGACCTGGGCGCACAGGTGATCAAAGTGGAGAGCCCGGGCGGCGACGACACCCGCACCTGGATGCCACCCACCCGCGACGGCGTTTCGACGTACTACCTCGGCATCAACCGCAACAAGCGGTCGGTCGCCCTGGACCTCAAACAGCCGGACGACCTGGCCGCCGCCCAGGAGCTGGCCCGCCGCGCCGACGTGCTGATCGAGAACTTCCGGCCCGGCGGCCTCGCCCGGTTCGGCCTCGACTACGACACCGTCACCGCGAACAACGAGAAGATCGTGTACGCGAGCATCAGCGGCTTCGGCACCGGCGCCGGGCGGGACTTCCCCGGCTACGACCTGATGGTGCAGGCGATCTCCGGCCTGATGAGCCTCACCGGCGACCCGGACGGCTCGCCATACCGGGCCGGGATCTCGGTCTTCGACGTGATGGCGGGGCTGCACGCGAGCATCGGCATCCTCGCCGCGCTGCACCATCGTGGAGAGACCGGACGCGGACAGCACGTCGAGGTCAACCTGCTCAGCTCGGCGCTGTCCGGCCTGGTCAACCACTCCAGCGGCTACGTCGCCGGCGGCGCCGTCCCGTTCCGGATGGGCAACGCGCACCCCAGCCTCTTCCCGTACGAGCCACTGCCCACCGCCGACGGCGAACTCATCGTCATCGCCGGCAACGACGGGCAGTTCCGCAAGCTCTGCCAGGTGCTCGACCTGCCCGGCCTGCCGGACGACAGGCGTTTCGGGCGCAACCAGGACCGCACCGCCAACCGGGAGGAGCTGCGGCCCCTGCTTGTCGAACGGCTCGCCAAGCGGACCAAGGACGAGTGGTTCCGGGACCTGCTCGCCGCCGGTGTCCCCTGCGCGCCGATCAACACCATCGACGGCGGCGTGGCCCTCGCCGAGGAGCTTGGGCTCGACCCGGTCGTCACCGTCGGCGCCGTGCCCGGCGTCCGCAACCCGATCACCTTCTCCGACACCCCGGCCCGGTACGAGCTGCCGCCGCCCGGGCTCGACGAACACGGCGAGGAGATCCGCGCGTGGCTGAAGAGCTGAGCTTCCCCACCGGGATCGGCACCTCCGACCCGACCACCATCTCCCTGCTCGGGCAGGACCTGGCCGCCGACCTGATGGGCACGGTGGGCTTCGGCGAGCTGGCGTACTGGCTGGTCGCCGGCCGCCGACCCACCCCCGGTGAGGTACGGGTCTTCGAGGCGGTGCTGGTGGCGCTCGCCGACCACGGCTTCACCCCGACGGCCATCGCCGCCCGACTGACGTATCTGTCCGCGCCCGAGTCGTTGCAGGGCGCGCTCGCCGCCGGGCTGCTCGGCGGCGGCTCCCGCTTCCTCGGCGTCACCGAGGACTGTGGACGGTTCCTCGCCGACACGCTCGCGCAGGCCGGTGACGTGACCGACTACGACGCGCTGGCCCTCGACGCCGTCACCCGGGCGAAGCGGGAGCGCCGGCTGGTCCCCGGCCTCGGGCACCCCGTGCACAAGGACCAGGACCCGCGCACCCCCGTGCTGATCCGGATCGCCACCGAGGAGGGCCTGCACGGCCAGCACCTGCGGCTGTTCGAGGCGATCGGCCGCGTACACCCGCAGGTGCTCGGTCGTACCCTGCCGCTCAACGGCGCCGGGGTGTGCGGCGCGGCGCTCGCCGACCTCGGGCTCCCCGTCGAGATGCTGCGCGGCTTCGCCCTGCTGGCCCGCGCGGCGGGGCTGCTCGGGCACCTCGCCGAGGAGCGCCGACGGCCGCTCGGCATGGACATCTACCGCACCGTGGACCGCAACGCCGTCTACGAACCCTGACTCCCCCTCTTCCGCCCCCGAAAGGAGTGGGAATGGCCTCCATCGTCGCGGTCATCGCCTCCACCCACCACCCCTTCTACTACCGGGCCAGCACCGCGACCGGCGAGGACCGGCCACCGTTCGCCGACGAGTGGACCCGCAAGATCCTGGCCTTCCGGGAGACGTTGACCCGGGCCCGACCCGACGTGCTGGTGATGGTCGGCTCCGACCACTTCCACCAGCTCTGGTTGGACAACATGCCGCAGTTCCTGGTCGGCAAGGCGCCCTTCTACGACGCCAACTGGTACAACGAGGAGCGCGAGTTCGGGCTGCCGCGGATGCTGCTCACCGGCCAGGAGGACCTGTCCGCGCACATCCTGCGGGCGGGCCTGGACTCCGGTTTCGACCTGGCGTTCAGCAACGAGCTGCGCATCGACCACAGCATCACCTGCCCGATCATCACGCTGCGGCCCGAGGCCGACCTGCCGATCGTGCCGATCTACACGAACATCTTCGCTCCGCCGCTGCCGCAGCCGAAGCGCTTCGTCCAGCTCGGTGCGGCCATCCGGGAGATCGTCGAGTCCTGGCCGTCGCACCTGCGGGTGGCCGTCATCGGCACCGGTCACCTCTCCCTGGAGCTGGGCGGCCCCCGGCAGTTCGGCCCGCACGGCCCGGACCCGGAGTTCGACAGGCGGGCCGTCGAGTGGATCGCCAACGGGGACCTCGACGGGTGCCTACGCGAGGTCACCCTGGACAGCCTGCACTCGCCCGGCAACGCCACCCACGGCTTCATGGACTTCATGCTGATGATGGGTGTGGCCGGCGCCGGCGTGAAGGCCGACTACGTCGACACCCTCGACCTGTTCCACACCATGGAGGCGTACTTCACCTGGTACCCGAACGGAGCAGCGGCGTGAGCAAGTACCTGCTGAACAAGTTCCTGTTCATGGTCGACCGGGACCCCGACCTGGTTGAGCGCTACCGCAGCGAGGCGCGCGAGCTGGTCGCCTGGTGGGAGGCCGAGTGCGCCAACACGGTGCTGAACTGCCACACCGGCGAGGCGAGCACCTGGCTGCGCTTCGACGACACGGAGCGGGAGGCGTTGGCCACCCACGACCACGTGAAGCTCTTCGAGTTGGGGGCGCACCCGTTCCTCACCCTGACGCTCTTCATCGCCCTCTTCGAGCGGGACAACACCGAGCCGCTGGAGTACCAGAAGTCGTACGGCGCGCGGCTGGCCCACTTCTCGATGCCCTACCCGGACATCGCGACGTGATCCGCGCGGCAGTGCTCACCACCTGCGGCGCCCCACCGACGGTCGTCGAGCGACTGGCCCCCGAGCTGGCCGACGGCGAGCTGACGGTCACCGTCGAGGCCGTGCCGATCACCCCGCTGGACGTGCTCTGTGCCAGCGGCACCAGCTACTTCGGCAGGCCGGCCACCCCGTACGTGCCGGGTGTGCAGGGCGTCGGCCGTCTCGTCGACGGCACGCCCGTCTGGTTCGGCACGTCGGCCGGGATGCGGTCCGGGGTGGACGGCAGCATGGCGACAACTGTCGCGGTGCCCGCCGCCGACGTGGTGACGCTGCCGACCGGCGTACCGCTGACCCTGCTCGCGGCCCTGGGCCTCTCCGCCGTCGCCGCGCACGCCGCCCTGACGTACGCCGGTGGCCTGGCGGCCGGCAACCAGGTCGTCGTGCTCGGCGCCGGTGGTGTGGTCGGCCAGGCGGCCATCCAGCTGGCCCTGCTCGGCGGGGCCCGCCGGGTCGTCGCGGTGGCCCGCTCGGCGGCGGCGCGGTCCCGTGCCGAGGAGCTCGGCGCGGCGGTCGCGATCCCGCTGCTTCCCGACGACGACGTCGCGTCGATGGCCGAGCGGCTGCGGGACGGCGCCGACGGCCCGGTCGACCTCGTCCTCGATCCGGTGTTCGGTGTGCCGGCCGCGGCGGCGCTGCGGGTGCTGCGCCCCGGTGGCCGCCTGGTCAACCTGGGCAGCGCGGCCGACGCGACCGCGCCGATCGAGTCGGCCGTGCTGCGCGGCGGGTCGCTGCGCATGGTCGGCTACACCAACAACGGCCTGTCGACCGACGATCGGGCGGCGTCGCTGGCGCTGGTGGCCGGGCACGCCGCAGCCGGCCGGCTCACCGTCGACCACGAGATCGTGCCGTTCGACTCGGTCGCCGATGCCTGGGAACGCCAGAGCTCCGGCACCGCCGCCGGCCGCATCGTCCTCGCGCTCTGAGCCTCGACCGGATGCACGACACCCCCGCCGAGCTTCACCGCCGTGCCCGGCTCGGAGAGCAACGAGAAGCTGCGGCTGCTCGCGGTCATCGGCGGTCAGCGCCTCTGAGCCCGGGGGCCGCCGGGTAGCGGGCCGGGCTGACGCCCAGGAAACGCCGGAAGTGACGGCTCAGGTGCGCCTGGTCGAAGAACCCGGCGGCGGTGGCGGCCTCGGCGGGGCGCTGACCCGCGAGGAGCAGGCGACGCGCCAGCTCGACCCGGCGACCGGTCAGGTACGAGTGTGGTGGCAGCCCGTGTGCGCGTGTGAAGGCCCGGACCAGGTGGGTCGGGTGGGCGTGCAGCAGCTCGGCGGCCTCGCGCAGTGTGACGCCGTCGACGGTCCGGGCGTCCAGCAGCTCACGTAGCCGGTCGGCGAGGCCGGGCATCCCCGGCGCGGTGCTGACCGGCGCCCGTCCGCGGAGTTGCGTGCGCAGCCGGTCCAGGATGAGCGCGAGTCGGCTCTCGGCCTCGAACTCCTCACCCGGCGTGGCGAGCACGTGGTGCAGGTGGTGGATCCGGTCCCGCAGACGCGGATCGGCCAGGTCCGGTTCGTCCACCGCCCGGCCGACCAGGTCGGGGGCGAGGGCCGAGGTGTCGAGGTACAGGACCCGTTTGCGAAAGCCGCTCGCCGTGGCGGAGCGGCCGTCGTGCGGCACGTACGGCGGCAGCAGGGTGACCGATGTGCGCAGCGCGCCGTGCCGGTGCCGGTCGAGGTCGAAGCGGACCGCGCCGTCGTCGACGATCAGCAGCGTCCACACGTCGTGGACGTGCCGTGGGTACGCGTGGTCCACGAAATGGGCGTGGAAGACCTCGGCGACCCCGGCGACGGCGGGTCGCCACGCGCTGACCTGCGAGCCGGCCGGGCGGGTGGCCACGCTAAGAACGTACAAGACCGGTGGGTGTCGGCACCGGCAGGCTCGACGCCATGACCGAACCGATCCGATTTCCCACCAAGATCGCCGTGCTGCTCCGCAACGACCTGGTCGGCTGGCAGCGACTCAACGTCACCGCCTTTCTGGTCAGTGGCGTCGCGCACGCCGAGCCGGAGCTGCTGGGCGAGGAGTACCGCGACGCGGACGGCACCCCGTACCTGCCGATGTTCGGCCAGCCGGTGCTGGTCTTCGCCGGCGACCGGGCGACCCTGACCAACGCGCACTCGCGGGCTCTCGCTCGCGGGCTGCGGCTCGCGGTGTTCACGTCCGAGCTGTTCGCCACCGGCAACGACCGGGACAACCGGGCCGCCGTGCAGGCGGTCGGCCGGGAGAAGCTCGACCTGGTGGGGCTGGCCCTGCATGCGCCGCGCACCGTGGTGGACAAGGTCCTCAAGGGCGCGGCCATGCACCCGTGAGCGCATCCGGCGCGGCGAAGACATTGATATCAATGGGTACGACTCCCGGCGCCCCGCGCCGTCGTCGAGTGCGGCTCCTACTCCAACCCCAACAACGGCTGCACGGACGAGCGCGAGGACGCGATCGCGGCGTACACCGACGCGCTCGCCTGGTACCTCACCGGCGACTCCCGGTACGCGCAGAAGGCGATCCAGATCATGGACGCCTGGTCGGCGACGATCACCTCGCACACCGGCAGCAACGGACCCCTGCAGACCGGCTGGGCGGCCTCGACCTGGCCCCGGGCCGCCGAGATCATCAAGTACACCTACGGGAGCTGGCCCAACGCCAACCGGTTCGCCACCATGCTGCGCAACGTCTACCTGCCGGTGGTCCGCAACGGCTCGAACAGCAACGGCAACTGGGAACTGACCATGATGGAGGCCGCCGTCGGCATCGCCGTCTTCCTGGAGGGCCGCACCGCCTACGACGCGGCGGTCACCCGCTTCCTCAACCGCACCCGCGCCTTCATCTACCTGCCCAGCGACGGCGCGCTGCCGTACACCGTGCCCGGCAGCGGCCTGGACACCAGCTCGGAGATCATCGGCTACTGGCAGGGCCAGTCCACCTTCGTCGCCGGCCTCGCGCAGGAGACCTGCCGGGACTTCGTCCACACCGGGTACGGGATCTCCGCCATCTCGCACGTCGCGGAGACCTCCCGCATCCAGGGCCGCGACCTGTACCCGCAGGTCGGTGAGCGGCTGCGGCAGGCGCTCGGCCTGCACTCGCGCTACCAACTCGGCGAGGCGGCACCCTCCTGGCTCTGCGGCGGCACCCTCACCCGGGGCCTCGGCCCCGTCACCGAGGTCGGCTTCAACGCGCTGAGCAACCGGCTGGGCACCGTCATGACCAACACGCAGACCCTCACGCTGCAACAGCGACCCGCCGGCATCAACAACCTCTTCGTCGCCTGGGAGACGCTGACCCACGCGAGCAACCCCAACTGACCGCGCCGCGGCGGGCCGGCGTCGAACCCCCTCGACGCCGGCCCGCCCCCGCACCTGGGGGCGCTCAGCCCTCGACGCCCAGCGCCACCACCGGGCTGACCCGCGACGCCCGCCGCGCCGGCAGCACGCCGGCCAGCGCGGTCAGCCCGACAAGCGCCGCGAAGAGCCCGACCAGCGACAGCACCGGCAGCGACAGCGGCGCGTTGAGCCCGAGCGCCCGCACCGCCAACCAGGCGTACGGGACGCCGAGCAGCAGACCGAAACTCGCGCCGATCACCCCGTAGAGGCCGGACTCGACGGTCAGCATCGTGCGCAGCCCCGCCCGGGACAGGCCGACGGCGCGCAGCAGCCCGGACTCGCGGACCCGCTCGACGACCGACAGCGCGGTCGTGGACCCCACGCCGACCACCGCGATCAGCACGGTCAGGCTGACCAGGCCGGCAGTGATCCAGACCAGGGCACTCAGCACCGCGTCGTTGCGATCCCGCTCGTCGGCGAGCACCGCGATGCCCAGCCCGGCGCCGTTCCCGATCGCCTGCCGCAGCGCCCGCACCCCGGCGGTGCGGCCGTCCTCGCCCGCGTGCGCCGCGTCGGCCAGCAGACCGGTGTACGCCGTCGGCCCGCCGATCCGGTCCAGGTCGGCACGGTCGGCGAGGATGCCCGCGTACAGGGGGCCACGGTCGGGCAGGACCGCCGCCACCCGTACGTCGACCGTCCGCCCGTCGCGGGCCAGTGTCACGGTGTCGCCGGCCCGCAGCCCGGCGTTGCGGGCGACCCAGTCACCGAGCACGATCCGGCCAGGTCCACGGTCGGCGAGGGTGCCCTGTGCCACGTCCAGGTCCGCGGTGGTCGGCAGCGCCGAGATGTCGAGGTCGGTGGTCGAGTATCCGGACTCGGTGTCGCCGAGCCGTTCGGCGCCCCGCAGCAGCGCGACGTCGTGGACCATCCGGTACGGCACCACCCGGGTCAGCGCGCCGCTCGCCGCCCGCGCCCTCGTCACCACGGCGACCGGCAGGGTCGTACCGTCACTGGCGGACACCTCGAAGTCGGCCGGCGCGGAGAGCGCCATGTCACGATCGGCGACGACGCGCATCGACGCGCCGCCGATGACCACCCCGGAGATCAGGGTCACGCCGAGCGCGACCACGACGGAGACGGCGGCGGCCCGCCGCGGCGTCCCACCGATCCCGCCGACCGCCAGCCGCCCCAGCGGTCCGACCTGGCGCAACGGCCAACCCGCCACGGCCAGCACCGGGCGCACCAGCAGCGGCCCGAGGGCGACCAGGGCGAAGAACGCCAGCGCTCCCGAGGTGACCAGCAGCAGCAGCGCCGCGCTCGGGTCGTAGGACTCCTGATCCGGCGTCGGCAACCGCCGCACCGTAGCGACGGCGGCCAGCAACGCGCCGAGGACCAGCAGCGCGCCGGACACCAGACGCGGCGCTCCGATGCCGCGCCGCCCGGCGGTCACGCTCGCCGCCCGCAGCGCCTCCAGGGGCGAGACCCGGGCGGCGGAGAACGCCGGCGCCAGCACCGCCACCACGGTGAGGACGACCGCGCCGAGCACCACCGCGACCGCCGCCCCCAGCGAGAGGCCCGGCGACGAGACCGCCATGCCCCAGGCCCGCAGGACCATGGGGAGGACCTGCCCGGCGGCGAGGGCGCCGACGACCCCCACGACACCCGCGACCAGCCCGGTCAGGGCACCCTCGGCGGTCAGCGCGACCACCAGCCCGCTCCGGCCCGCGCCCACCGCGCGCAGCAGCGCGAGGTGCTGCATCCGCTGGGCGAAGACGATGCGGAACGTCGAGGTGACCACCAGCGCCGCGGCGACCACAGCGACCGCGACGAACATTCCGACCAGCGCGAACAGCCTCCCCACCTGCTCGGCCGCCGCGTCGGCCTCGGCGTCGCGCACCTCGGCGCCGGAGCGGATCGGCTGATCGGCCGGGACCACCGCGGTCACCCGGTCGCGAACCGCCTCCGCCGCGCCGGCAGCTGTCCGCACGTCGATCCGCTCGACAGTGCCGACGTGACCCCACGCGGCCACCGCGTCGTCCGGGGCGTACGCGTCGAATCCCCCGTCGTCGGGAGTGTCGACCACGCCGGTGACGGTGAGCGGCGCCCCGGTGGTGAGGTCGCCGCCCGTCCCGGTGGTCACGGTGCCGACCGCCAACCCCAGCCGCTCGACCGTGCGGCGGGTCACCGCGATCTCGCCGGGCTGATCCGGGTAGCTGCCCTGGACCAGGCGGACCGTCGCCAGCGGGCCGGCGCCCGGGTCGGTCCGCAGGTTGAGGTAGCCCTCGGCGAGGGAGACACCGAGCGTCGTCCGGCCCACCGCCTCGGTGACACCCGGCAGGGCGCGGACGTCACGCAGCGCCGCCACGGTGGGCGGCGGCTGCTGCGGGTCACCGATGACCAGGTCGGTGGCGGCCGGCGTGCCGCTGAGGTTGTCCCGCGCGGTCCGTTCGGTGATGTCCTGCGCCAGCACGGTGCCGAAGACGACGAACGACGCGACGAGGATCGCCAGGCCGGTCAGGATCAGTCGACCCGGGCGTCGGGCCGCGGCGCTCACCTGGGTACGCAGCACCGTCGCCCTCACGCGGGAACCGCCAGTTCGCGCAGCGCGTCGGTGACCGAGCCCTGGTCCGGCTCGTCGATCTCGCAGGCGACGCGGCCGTCGGCGAGCAGCACCACCCGGTCGGCGTACGCGGCCGCGATCGGATCGTGGGTGACCATGACGACAGTCTGGCCCAGGTCGCGTACCGAGTCGCGCAGGATGGTGAGCACCTCCGCCCCGGAGCGGGAGTCGAGGTTGCCGGTCGGCTCGTCGGCGAAGACGACCTCGGGCCGCGACACCAGGGCCCGGGCCACCGCCACCCGCTGTTGCTGGCCGCCGGAGAGTTCGCTGGGCCGGTGCCCGAGCCGCTGCCCGAGGCCCAGCACGTCGACGAGGTGCGCGAGCAGGTCACGGTCGGGTTCCCGGCCGGCGAGGTCCAGCGGCAGGGTGATGTTCTGCGCGGCGGTGAGCTGCGGCAGCAGGTTGAACGACTGGAAGACGAAGCCGATCCGGTCGCGGCGTGCACGGGTCAGCGTGCGGTCGGACTGACCGGTCAGCTCCGTGCCGCCGAGCAGGACCCGACCGGAGGTGGCCGTGTCCAGGCCGGCCAGGCAGTGCATCAGCGTCGACTTGCCGGACCCGGACGAGCCCATGATCGCGGTGAACTCGGCCCGACCGAAGCCGACCGAGACGCCGTCCAGGGCGCGGACCGCGGTGTCGCCGCTGCCGTACACCTTCACCAGGTCGACCGCGGCGACGGCGGCCTGCCCGGTCGGCGGCGGGGCGTGGGTTGTCATGGGTTCCTCCAGTGGCTGCGATGTGACCCGGGAAGCCTCGCCCGCGCCGGGTGGGAGCCGCATCGGTCCGTGGTCGGGGAACGCCCACGCCGGGTCTGTCTTTCGGCCGATCTGCCCGCGCCGTCCGCCTGGCTACGCTGGGTCACGATGAACGCGCCGGGATTCTCGACATGGTGGGTACGCCTGGGCCAGCTCGCCGGTCTGGCGGCGCTGGCCCTGCTCGGTGCCTTCGACCTGCGGTACGGCCTCTACACCGGGGTGAGCGCGGCCGAAGCCCTGCGCGCCCTCGTGCAGGTGGGGTTGGCATTGATGACCGCGGTGGTCTGGCTGCCCGTGCACCGGCAGGGGTCCCGGTCCCTGCCGCTCGCGGCGCTCGTGCTCGGCGCCACCTCACTCGCCGTCACCTTCGGCTTCCTGGTGCTCAGCACGAGCGGCAGTTATCTGCTGGGCGGCAGCTGGGGGCTGGCCGAGTCCGCCGGGATGATCGCGGTGGTGTTCGTGGTGACCCGGTGGGCCGCCGCACGGCTCGCTCCGTGGGCGGCGGTGCTCGCCGCGCTCGCTGCCGCCGCGCTGCCGCTGCGCGCCGGCGCGGACTACGTCTACGTGATCTTCGGGCTGCTCCAGGCGCTCGCCGCGATCGGCGCCGCCGCCGTCGGGATCTACCTGCGCGTCGTCGCCGCCGGGCGGGAGCGGGCGATCGCGCTGGTACGGGCCGAGCAGCGCGCCGAGTTCGCCCGCGACCTGCACGACTTCATCGCCCACCACGTGACCGGCATCGTGGTGCAGGCGCAGGGCGCCCGGTTCGTCGCCGAGCAGGACCCGCAACGGGTGATCGTCGCGCTGGAGCAGATCGAGCGCGCCGGCGCCGAGACGATGGCCTCGATGCGGCGGATGGTCGGCGTGCTACGCAATCCGGACGCCCCGCCGGACGCCCCGCTGGCCCCGCTGGCCGGCGTGGCCGACCTCGCGCCCCTGTTGGAGGGCCACAACGACACCACGAACGCGCCGGCCCGGCTGTACGTCGACGGTCCGCTCGACGGGCTGCCGGTGGAGGTGTCGACCTCGGCGTACCGGGTGGTGATGGAGGGGCTGACCAACGCCCGCCAGCACGCCCCGGACGCCCGGTCGGTGGCCGTGTCCGTGCGTCGTACGCCGGACTGGCTCCTGGTCCGGGTCGCCGACGACGGCGCGACCCCGCGTACCGCTCCCGCCCGGGGGCACGGCTTCGGCCTGCTCGGCCTCACCGAGCGGGTACGCGCCCTCGGCGGCACGATCACCGCCGGGCCGGGCATCTCCGGCGGCTGGGTGCTCGACGCCGCGTTCCCACTGCGATCGGCGGTGGCCCGATGATCCGGGTGCTGATCGCGGACGACCAGGCGATGGTCCGGACCGGCTTCGGCATGATCATTGGAGCGCAGCCGGACATGACGGTGGTCGGCGAGGCCGCCGACGGGGTCGCCGCCGTCGAGATGGTCCGGCGGCTACGCCCGGACGTGGTGCTGCTGGACATCCGGATGCCCCGCCTCGACGGCCTGCAGGCGCTGCGCCTGCTCGCCGGGCCGGGCGTCGCCGACCCGGTGCGGGTGGTCGTGGTGACGACCTTCGACCTCGACGAGTACGTGCACACCGCGCTGTCCAACGGCGCCTGCGGCTTTCTCCTGAAGGACTCCGGCCCGGCGCTGCTCGTCGAGGCGGTCCGCGCGGCCGTCTCCGGCGACGCGCTGATCAGCCCGTCCATCACCGTACGACTGCTGGAGCACCTCAGCCCGCCCAGCGCGCCGCGGGACGACGCCGGCCTGTCCCCGCGGGAACTCGACGTCGTGAAGCTCGTCGCCCGGGGCCTGACCAACGCGGAGATCGCCGGCCAGCTCTTCATCGCCGTCGGCACCGTCAAGACCCACCTCGCCAGCGTGCAGACGAAGCTCCCGGCCCGCAACCGTGTCGAGATCGCCGCCTGGGCCTGGGAACGCCGCCTCGTCCGCTGAACGACGACCCGACCGGCCGACCAACAGCTATCTGCGGGTGCGCAACACCGGCCACAACGCGGTGATCAGGCCCGGCGGCACCGTGTCGCTGGGCGTCGTCGCCACCGGAACGCAACTGCCGGAGGAGGTCACGCTGAACGGCGGCATCTGCGTGGTGGCAGACAAGTAACGCTCGCGTCCGGGGTCTGGCGTCGACGGCGACATCTTGCGACGCTAACGATCGTGTATGACTACGACCTGTTGGTGCTGGGCTCCGGACCCAGCGGTCAGAAGGCCGCGATCGCCGCCGCCAAGCTCGGCAGGCGGGTCGGCATCGTGGACCGCCGCGACATGATCGGCGGGGTGTGCATCAACACCGGCACCGTCCCGTCCAAGACGCTGCGGGAGGCCGTGCTCTACCTGACCGGCCTGAGCCAGCGCGACCTGTACGGCAGCAGCTACCGGGTCAAGGAGGAGATCACGGTCAGCGACCTGGCCGCCCGCACCCAGCACGTGATCACCCGACAGACCGACGTCATCCGCAACCAGCTCGCCCGCAACCGGGTCGCGATGATCACCGGGACCGGGCGCTTCGCGGACGCGCACTCCATCTGGGTCGACGCCGGCTCGGGACGCGAGTCGAAGGTGACGTTCGACAAGGCCATCATCGCGGCCGGCACCCGCCCGGCCCGCCCGGACAGCGTCGACTTCGACGACCGGACCATCGTGGACTCCGACGGCGTCATCAACCTCCAGGCCGTCCCGCGCAGCATGGTCGTGGTCGGCGCCGGTGTGATCGGCATGGAGTACGCGTCGATGTTCGCCGCCCTCGGCACCAAGGTGACCGTCGTGGAGCGCCGCGAGCGGATGCTCGAGTTCTGTGACGAGGAGGTGGTCGAGTCACTCAAATACCACCTACGCGACCTGTCCGTGGCGTTCCGCTTCGGCGAGGAGGTCGCCGCGGTGGAGAAGCACCAGACCGCGGCGCTGTGCATCCTCAAGAGCGGCAAGAAGATCGTCGCGGACACCGTCATGTACTCGGCCGGCCGGCAGGGCCAGACCGACGACCTGGCTCTGGAGGCGGCCGGGCTGGCGGCGGACCGACGCGGCCGGATCGCTGTCGACGCCAACTACCGCACCCCGGTCGACAACATCTACGCCGTCGGCGACGTGATCGGCTTCCCGGCGTTGGCGTCCACCTCGATGGAGCAGGGCCGGCTGGCCGCGCAGCACGCCTGCGGCGAGCCGATCCGGGAGATGCACGGCCTGCAACCCATCGGCATCTACACCATCCCGGAGATCAGTTTCGTCGGCCAGACCGAGGCCGAGCTGACCGACTCGTCGACGCCGTTCGAGGTGGGCATCGCGCGCTACCGCGAGCTGGCCCGTGGCCAGATCGTGGGCGACTCGTACGGGATGCTGAAGCTGCTCGTCTCCCCCGAGGACGGCCGGCTGCTCGGGGTGCACGTGTTCGGCACCGCGGCGACCGAGATCGTCCACATCGGACAGGCGGTGATCGGCTGCGGCGGCACGATCGACTACCTGGTCGACGCCGTGTTCAACTACCCAACCCTGGCCGAGGCGTACAAGGTGGCCGCGTTGGACGCGTCCAACAAGATCCGCAACATCACCCGCATCGACGGCTGACCCCGGACCCCCAACCCCAACCCCTCCCTCCCCCAACCCCGGACCCGGCCCCGGTGATCAAGAGGTTTGCGTCACGACACGCCGGGACGGGTGACGCAAACCTCTTGATCACGAGGGTGGAGCGGGGGTGGGACCGGGTGGGGTGGGGTTGGGTGGGGTGGGTGGGTTTTAGCGGGGGGCGCAGGTGGGGGTCAGGGTGCCGGCGGTGCCGGTGCCTTGGAAGCCGAACTCCGTGGACTGTCCGGCCCCGACCTGGCCGTTGTAGGACACGTTCGTCCAGTTCGTCGTGCCGCTGTTACCGCTGCGGTCGGCGCTCCAGGCGTTGGTGACGGTCGCGCCGGACGGCAGCGTGAGCGTCACGGTCCACCCGTTGAGGGCCGACGAGCCGGCGGTCACCCGTACGTTCGCCACGAAGCCGCCGTTCCACTGGTTCACCGTCACCGACGCCGAGCAGCCGGTCTGCCCCGGCGGCGGGGTCGTGGGCGGAGGCGTCGTGGGCGGAGGCGTCGTGGGCGGCGGGGTGGTGGGCGGAGGCGTCGTCGGCGGCGGAGTGGTGGGCGGCGGGGTCGTCGGGTTGGTACCGCTGTTCAGCGCCGCGAGCACGGCGTCGTACGCGGCCTTCTTCTGCCCGCTGCTGTTGAACAGCAGCGGCGTCTGCGAGGACCGCCACGAGTCGCTGTCGCGGATGCCCCACACGGTGATGCCGTTGCAGCGCGGCACCGCCAGGCAGTCCTCGACCACGGCGCGGTACGTGTTCGCCGGAGCGCCCTGGATGTCCAGCTCGGTGATCTGCACGTCCACGCCCAGCGCCGCGAAGCTCGACAGCGTGGTGCGGTAGTTGCTGGCGTACGGGGAGTCGTTGTTGAAGTGCGACTGGAATCCGACGCAGTCGATCGGCACGCCACGGGACTTGAAGTCCCGCACCATGTTGTAGACGCCCTGGGTCTTTGCCCAGGTCCAGTTGTCGATGTTGTAGTCGTTGTAGCAGAGCTTCGCGCCCGGGTCCGCCGCTCGCGCGGCGCGGAACGCGGCCTCGATCCAGTCGTTGCCGGTGCGCTGCAGGTTCGAGTTTCGACGGCCACCGGAGTTGCCGTCGGCGAACGCCTCGTTCACCACGTCCCAGGAATAGATCTGTCCCCGGTAGTGGGTCGCCACCTGCGTCACGTGGTTGAGCATCGCGTTGCGCAGCGCGGTGCCCTCCATGCCCTGCATCCACCCCGGCTGCTGGCCGTGCCAGGCCAGGGTGTGCCCGCGTACCTGCATTCCGTGGCTGCGTGCGTGGTTGACGATCGGATCCGCCTGGGTGTAGCGGAACTGACCCTGCTGCGGCTCGGTCGCGTCGATCTTCATCTCGTTCTCGGCCGTCACCATGTTGAACTCGCGGTTCAAGATCGTGGTGTACGCGCTGTCCGAGAGCTTGTTCGCGGCCACCGCCGTACCGAAGTAGCGGCCCTTCTCCGCCGCGGACGCGCCCAGGGTGGTTCCGGCGGACGCGGGCGTCACCAGGACCAGCGCCATGCCGGCGGCGAGAGCGCCCGCGCCGCTCAGCGCGATCACGGCTCTCGATGCCGCCTTCCATCTCGTTCTGCTCATCGTGCGACTCCGTTTGTCGATGGTGGTGGGTGGTCAGGAGACCGCGCAGGTGGCCCCGTTGAGGGCGAACGACGAGGGCTTGCCGGTGCCGCCGGTGTGGGTGGCCTGGAAACCGATCTCGACCGACGCGTTCGGCGCGATGGTGCCGTTGTAGGAGACGTTGCGGGCGGTTACCGCTCCGCTCGTCGGGGAGTAGGTGGCGTTCCAGCCGTTGGTGATGGTCTGGCCGCTGGGCAGCGTGAAGGTCAGCGCCCACCCGTTGACGGCGGCGGTTCCGGTGTTGGTGATGGTCACGCTCGCGGTGAGACCCGAGTTCCAGGCGTTGACCGTGTATCCGACGCGGCACGCGCCCGCACTCGGCGGCGGCGTGGTCGGCGGCGGAGTCGTCGGGGGCGGCGTGGTGGGTGGCGGCGTAGTCGGGGGCGGCGTGGTCGGGGGCGGAGTCGTCGGCGGCGGCGTCGTCGGTGGGGGCGTCGTCGGGGGCGGCGTCGTGCCGTCCAGGCCGAAGAAGCGGATCACCTGGGCGGCGTCGACCGGGATGTTGTGCGTGACGCCCTGCATGCTGATCGCCTCGACCGGTGCCATCGGGCCGCTGCTGCCGTACCGGGTGCGGGTGTACCCGGACTGCGGGGAGTCGGTGTACGTCGGGGTCTGGCTCAGACCGTGGACGTTCGTCCACTGCTTGATCTGCTCGCCGAAGTTCGGGTAGCGCAGCGTCTCGTCGCTGGTGCCGTGCCAGATCTGCATCCGCGGTCGCCGGCCGGTGTAGCCGGGGTACGCCCCGCGGACCAGGTCACCCCACTGCTGCGCGGTCTTGATGGACTGCCCGTTCGCGCACTCGCTGTTCCACTCCGAGCTGCCCCCGGTGGCGAAGCAGGCGAACGGCACCCCGGCGAACGACGCGCCCGCCGCGAACACGTCCGGGTAGTCGCCGAGCATGACGTTGGTCATCATCGCGCCCGACGAGGTGCCGGTGGCGAAGACGCGGTCCGGGTCGGCGGAGTACCGCTGCTTCACGTAATCGATCATCGACACGAGCCCGACCGGGTCGCTGCCGCCACCTCGGCGCAGCGCCTGCGGCGAGGCCACGTCCCAGCACTTGCTGCTGCGCGTCGCCGACGGGTAGATGACAATGAATCCATACCGGTCGGCGAGGGACGCGTACTGCGTGCCGGAGTAGAAGGCGGGGCCCGTTCCGGTGCAGTAGTGCAGGGCGAGCAGGATTCCTGGCCGGGATGCGACCCGGTCCGGGACGTACAGATGCATCTGGAGGTTTGTGGGGTTGTTGCCGAAGCCGGTCACCTGGGTGAGCGTCGCGGCTGATGCGGGGGTGGCGAACGCCAGCGCGGCGGCGGCGACTGTCGCGACCGCCGTGAGGACGCCGAGCAGCCTTGTCTTCAGTGTCATGGTTCGCGATTCCTCGGGAGAATGGCGCATGGAAGGGGGTTAGTCGAGGACTGCCCTTCGCCCGACCGTGACCGCGGCTCGCGTGACCGATGTCAGCTTCGATCGAGCACACTCGATTGTCAAGGCTTCCGGAAACCTTTCGGGGCAAGGGATTGGGCGGCCACCTGCGCACGGGTGCGGGCCCGCCGAACCGTTCGGCGCCGGCCGCCGGCGGGATATTATCGGCACGTTCCCGGTAAGCAGAACGTCCTCGTGTGCACCCCCCTACGACCCCCGTAGGCACGAAGGAGATCGCGTGAAGATCGTCGATGCCCGGGTCATCGTGACCTGTCCGGGCCGCAACTTCGTCACCCTCAAGATCGTCACTGACGAGGGCGTCACCGGCGTCGGGGACGCCACCCTCAACGGCAGGGAGCTGGCCGTCGCGTCGTACCTGTCCGACCACGTGGCGCCGCTGCTGATCGGCCGGGACCCGGCGCGGATCGAGGACACCTGGCAGTACCTGTACCAGGGCGCGTACTGGCGGCGCGGGCCGGTCACGATGAGCGCGATCGCCGCGGTGGACACCGCGCTGTGGGACATCAAGGGCAAGGTGGCGGGCCTGCCGGTCTACCAGCTGCTCGGCGGCCGGTCCCGCGAGGGCGTCACGGTGTACGGCCACGCCAACGGCGAGACCGTCGAGGAGGTCCTGGTCGAGGTCGCCCGCTACGTCGACCTCGGCTACCGGGCGGTCCGGGTGCAGTGCGGTGTGCCGGGCCTGCCCAAGACGTACGGGGTCAGCGCCGACAAGCTCTTCTACGAGCCGGCCGACGCGGCGCTGCCCAGCGAGGCCACCTGGTCGACGCCGCGCTACCTGACCCACGTGCCCACCGTGTTCGCCCGGGTCCGCGACGAGTTCGGCCCCACCCTGCGGTTGCTGCACGACGTGCACCACCGGCTCACGCCCATCGAGGCGGCTCGGCTCGGCCAGAGTCTGGAGCCCTACGCGCTGACCTGGATGGAGGATCCGGTCCCCGCCGACCTCCAGGAGGGCTTCCGGCTGATCCGGCAGCACACCACCACCCCGATCGCCGTGGGCGAGGTCTTCAACAGCGTCTTCGACGCGGCGCAGCTCATCCGGGAACAGCTCATCGACTACATCCGGGCCACGGTGGTGCACGCCGGCGGCATCACCCACCTGCGGCGCATCTTCGACCTCGCCGCGCTGCACCACGTCCGCAGCGGCTCACACGGCGCCACCGACCTGTCGCCCGTGTGCATGGCCGCCGCGCTCCAGCTCGACATCTCGATCCCCAACTTCGGCCTGCAGGAGTACATGCGGCACACCGCGCAGACCGACGAGGTGTTCCCGCACGGCTACCACTACGCCGACGGCTACCTGCATCCCGCCGAGACCCCCGGGCTGGGCGTCGACATCGACGAGGAGGCGGCGGCCCGCTACCCGTACGCGCCCGCGTACCTGCCGGTGAACCGGTTGGAGGACGGGACCGTACACCCCTGGTGAGCGCGACAGCGCCGGTGCTCCGGCCGGCCCGATCGGGCCGGCCGGATCAGTGGATGCGCCGCCCCCGCGCGTCGGGCACCCCGGACTTGCGGAAGAAGTACGTGTTGATCTGGTCCCGCCACTCGGCGGCGCAGCGCACCTGCTCGTCGAGGCGCTCGGCCACCCGTTCGTACACGGCCGGATCGATCATCCCGTTCAGGGTCTGCCACCGCTGCCGCATCACCGCCACCTCCTCGACGCCCGCGAAGTGGGTGTCGTAGATGTGCTGGATGACTGTGGACCCGCTGTGCAGGACGTGCGTGTACGGGACGTGGTGGAAGAAGAGCAGCAGCTCGTCCGGGCAGGTCCGCGGCGACTCGTACACCTCGGCCCAGTAGGGCGGGTACTGGCCGGCGAAGCCGGTGCCCGAGGCGCGACTGCGGTCCACGCCGACGCCGTCACGGTCGGCGAAGTGGTAGGTGCCCCACCGCGAGTACTCGTACCCGTCGACATCGGGGCCGTAGTGGTCGCCGGGATGGACCATGAAGCCGACGCCCAGCGGGGCGGTGTACCGCTCGTACGTCCGCCAGGAGTCGTCCATGATCTCGTGCAGCGTCCGCCGCACCAGCTCCGGCTCGGCGGTGGCCGACGGCGGGAACGTCAACGTCATCCACTCGTCGAGAACCGCCGTCGGATCGAGGCGCGGATCCCAGGCGAGCCGGCCGAACGTGTAGAGGTTGGCCTGTGCCAGCGGGTGCCCCGTCCAGAAGGGGTCGTCGCCGGTGTTGGCGACGGCGACCAGGCCACCGCCCTTGCCGGCCTCCCCGGTGACCACGTCGGCGATCGTCCGCCCGCCGGGGCCCCAGGGCGCGAAGCGCAGCACGTCGCCCCAGCACGGCCCGAGGTGGCAGACATGCCGCTGCTGACCCGTGTACTCCTGGGTGACCTGCAGCTCGACGGCGATCCGGGTGGCCGGCATGGCGGCCAGCACCGGCGAGACCGGCTCGCGCGTCTGAAAGTCCACCGGGCCGAACTTCACCTGGAGGACCGCGTTGGTGCGGAACCGCCCGTCGAGCGGGGCGAAGTGGTCGTACGCGGCCCGCGCCCGGTCGGTGGAGCGGTCCCGCCAGTCCTGGTGGTGGTTGTAGACGAACGCCCGCCAATGCACCACTCCCCCGTACGGGGCGAGGGCCTCGGCGAGCAGGTTCGCGCCGTCGGCGTGGTCGCGCCCGTAGGTGAACGGGCCGGGTTGCCCCTCGGAGTCGGCCTTCACCACGTAGCCGCCGAAGTCGTCGATGCGCTCGTACACCCGCCGGGTGGTGGCCGCCCACCAGGCGCGTACCTCGTCGTCGAACGGGTCGGCGGTGGACAGTCCGCCGAGGACCATCGGCGCGGCGAAGGTGACCGACAGGTGCACCCGGATGTTGTACGGGCGCAGCACGTCCGCGATCTCGGCCACGTCGCCGAGCCGGTCGGTGAGCAGCAGCGCCTCGACGCGACCCACGTTGACGTTGTTCACCGAGATCGCGTTGATCCCGCTGGCGGCCAGCAGCCGCCCGTACTCCCGGATCCGAGCCAGATCCCCGCGCGGACGGCCACCGGCCCAGAAGATCGAGCCGCCCGCGTACCCCCGTTCGACCTGACCCATCACCGGGTGCACGGCCACGTTGTCCCAGTGGTTCAGCATCCGTCGGCGCAGCGTGGGCCGGTGCAGCTCGGGTGGACGGGCCGGGTCGAACGCCGCCGCGCAGAGCCGTACGACGTGGAACAGCCCGTACAGCAGGCCGGCGGGCGCGTCGGCCAGCACCACCGTCATCTCGCCCGCGCGGGCCAGTAGGAACCCCTCGTCGCCGAGCGTCGCACCGTCGCCGAGGTCGACGAGCGCCGCCTCCCCCGCCGACCGCGCCGCCTCCACCGCGGAGCTGGGCAGCTCGTCGGCGTCGCGCAGGGTGAGCACCAGGTCGGCGTCGACGTCCCAGGAGGGGGAATGCCAGACCCGCCCGCCGTAGCGCGTGCAGGCGCGCGTCACCTCGTCGAGGACGGTGTCGACGAGCAGCCCGTCGCCGTGCACGAGGACGCGGCGCGCGCCGAGCGCCCGGAAGGCCTCCGGTGGAAGCCAGGCCGGGTGTACGCGCGGCCCATCGATGTCGGGCGGTTCTGCCACGAACACCGGCTCCTCCAGGTCCATCGACTCGTGCGCGTTCACGCGTCCTCCCGGCCGAAGCGCACCTCGGCGGTCGCGGACAGGCTCATGCGGTGAACTCCTTCCGGATCAGGTGGATCATCGGGTCGCCGACGCGCAGGACCGCCAGGACCACGACCGAGGCGAGCAGCGCCAGGACCGCTTCGGAGAAGACCGCGGTGACCCCGGCCGCCGCGGCGAGCAGCAGGGCGTTGCCGACGGTGACCCCGGGGGTACGGACGAGGAAGTGCACGGCCAGGCGCAGGACGTCGCGGGTGCGGAACTCGAACAGCGAGGTGATCACCAGCGCGTTCGCCGCGCAAAGGGTCACCCCGACCGCGATCAGGACCAGCGGCACCACCCACCATTTCCCGAGGCCGACCGCGCCCCGGTACGCGAGGTTCAGCGCGAGCACGGTCAGCCACAGCAACGTCGGCGCCCAGACCCGCAGCGCGCCCCCGACGTTGATCCGGTAGCCCCGCCCGAACAGGGCGGCGGGCCGCAGGTCCGTCAGGTCGGGCCGCTGGTGGCGCAGGGCGTACAGGGCGGCGCAGACCGCCGGACCGACCGGCAGCAGCAGGAGCGCGGCCAGCGGCAGGTTGCTGGGGTCGCGGCCGAGCAGCAGCAGCGGGAGCAGGCCGGGCAGCGTGGTGACGAGGAGCAGCACCTCGATCACGAGCAGCGTGTAGACGCGGGACGCGAACCGGGACAGGGGCCCGTCGCCGAACTGCCGCCCGGCGTGCGCGGTGCTCATCAGTGCTCTCCCGGCTCGGCGCCGAGGTCGAGGTACGCGCGGCCGGTGCCGACGGCGAAGCGCCAGGCATCGGACAGTCGGCCCTGCGGATCCGCCGACACGGTCATGCGCGTCATCTGGTCCTCTTCGGTGCGGTGCGCGGCTGACGGTGCTCGGCCGGTCCGGTCGTGACGGGCACCACCGGACCGGCCGGCGGTCAGCCGTGGTCCTTCTGGTACCTGTCGTACGCCTTGTTGATCATGGCCAGGTAGGTGTCCATGTTCTTGCCCTTCAACTCGGCGAGGTACGCGTCCCACTGGGAGAAGTCGCGCTGGCCGAGTGCGAACTGCAGGGTCGCCTGGTAGACGTGGTCACGCAGCGGCGTCTCCCACAGTGACGCCTGCTCCCGTTCATCGTCGGTCAGGGGGTGCGGCGGCGGCACCGCGACCGGCGGACGGGCGTTGAGCACCTTCTGGAACTCCTGCTCCTCCGGGGAGAAGAAGCCCTGCACCAGCTCCGGCTTGCCGCCGTAGGCGAACACGCCGTTGTAGAAGCCGAAGTCCTTCTGCAGGTGCTTGGACGCCTTCGGGTTCAGGCCGATGACGTTGACGTCGGGCGCCAGCTTGGGCTTGCCGACGGCATCCCGGACGAACGTCGTTCCCTCGACGCCCCACTTGGCGAACTCCTGGCCGGCGTCGGAATACCAGAGCCAGTCGATGAACTGCATCATCGCCACGAAGTTCTTGCTCTCGCGGGCCTTCGAGGAGATCATCACGCCGTTCTCCAACCGGCTGGCGGGGTTGACCTCACCGGCCGGCCCGATCGGCAGTGGGATCTTGGCGATCGTCGCCGTGGGGTTGGTCTTGGCGAGGTCGGGTCGGTAGTCGTTCACGACGGCCTGCGCGTTGGCGCTGATCACGAAGGACTTGCTGTTGGCGAGCTTCTGCCGGGCCTGCTCGTCGGTCTGGGTGAAGCTCTCCGGGTCGAGCAGCTTCTCCGACACCAGCTTGTTGAGGTACTGGAGCATCTGCTTGTACTGCTCCGTGGCGCCGGTGTAGACGAACTTCTTGGCGTTCGCGTCCCAGGAGGTGTGCTGGAAGTTCCAGCCCGCGCCCTGCAGTCCGTACGACACGGCCAGGATGTTGAGCAGGTTGCCGGCCGGGTTGGGCTTGCTCCACCGGTCGGAGAACGGATACACGTTCGGGTATTTGGCCTTCATCGCCTTGAGCACCGTGTAGAGCTCGTCCCAGGTCTTCGGGGCCGTCAGGTGCAACTCGGCGAGGATGTCGGTCCGGATCGCCAGCGAGTAGTCCTGCCAGGGCTTCTCGTGCAACCCCGGCAGCAGGTAGAACTTCCCGTCCTCCTGGCGCCGCCCGTCGAGTTCGGGCTTGAGGTTCCACCGCGAGATCTTGTCCTGCAGGTTCGGCATCAGGTCGAGGTAGTCGCTGACCGGCAGGACCGCCCCGGAGGAGACGTAGGCGTCCTCCTGGCCGGGGTACGTCTTCGGGATGATCATCGGGGCGTCGCCGGCGCCGATCAGCAGGCTGCGCTTCTGTTCGTAGTCGCTCAGCGGCACGGCGACCGGCGAGAGCGTGACGTTGGCCCGCGACTTCAGCTCATTCCAGAAGAGCCAGTCCTCGCGCAGCGGATAGTTCGGATGGTTGTTGTAGAGGATCGAAAAGGAGACCGGCTCGCTCGCCTTGAACTGCTTGCCGATGCCGTAGTCGGCCATCGCACCGGCCCGGTTTTCCGACAGGTCCTTGTTGTCGGACGGATCTTCGCTACAGGCGGCGATGCTGCTGGCCGCGAGCAGAGCGGCAACTGCCGCTGTCGCGGCGCGACGCCACGATCGGTGGAGCATGGCGGTCCTTTCGGGTTCGGTGGAGGGACATGGTGGACGTGCCGGTCAGCCCTTGACGGCGCCGAGCATCACGCCGCGGACGAAGTACCGCTGGACGAAGGGATAGACCACGAGGATGGGCAGGGTCGTGAGCACGATCGTCACGGCCTTGAGCGTCGCGTCGGCCTGCACCTCGTCGGCCTCGGAGATGACGCCGACGTTCTCCGCGCCGGTGGCCCCCGCGATCAGGTTGCGCAGATAGACGGTCACCGGCCACAGCTCCTGCTGGTCCATGTAGAGGAAGGCGGCGAACCAGGAGTTCCAGAAGGCCACGGCGTAGAACAGCACCATCGTGGCGACGATCGCCTTCGACAGCGGCAGCACGATGCGCAGCAGGATGCCGTACGTGTTGAGGCCGTCGACGGCAGCGGCCTCTTCCAGGTCGGTGGGCAGACTCTCGAAGAACGCCTTCATCACCAGCAGGTTGAACACGTTGATCGCGTTGGGCACCGCGATGGCCCAGACGCTGTTCTTCATGCCCAGGCTGGTGACCAGCACGTAGTTGGGGATCAGGCCGCCGGTGAAGAACATGGTGAACACCGCGATACCGATCAGAGCCGTACGGCCCCGCAGGTGCTTCTTGGACAGCACGTAGGCGTAACAGGTGGTCAGCACGATCGAGATGGCCGTGGCGACGACCGTGTAGAAGACGGTGTTGCGGTAGTTCGTCCAGAACAGCGAGTCGTTCAGCACCAGCCGGTAGGTGTCCAGGTTGAACCCGCGCGGCACGAGGTTGACCTTGCCGGCGATGAGGTACCGCTCGTCACTGAGCGAACGGGCCACGACGTTGACGAACGGGAACAGCGTCGCCACCACGACGATGGTGAGCACTACCGCGTTGCACGCCTGGAACACGCGGTAGCCCCGGCTCGGGCGGATTCCGCGCGGCCGGGCGCGGGCGGGCAGGCCGCTGCCGCTGGCCGTGTCGGTGGCGTCGACGGTCACCACAGGCTCGTCCCCACGGTGCGGCGGGCGATCAGATTCGCCGTCAGGACCAGCGTGAGCCCGATGACCGCCTCGAACAGCCCGATGGCGGCGGCGTAGCTGAAGTTGCTGGACCCGAAGCCCATCCGGAACAGGTACGTGGACAGCACGTCCGCGGTCGGATAGGTCAGCGGGTTGTAGAGCAGCAGGATCTTCTCGAACCCGACCGCCATGAAGCTGCCGATGTTGAGGATCAGCAACGTCACCATGGTGGGGCGGATGCCCGGCAGCGTCACGTGCCAGGTCTGCCGCCACCGGTTGGCGCCGTCGATCCGGGCCGCCTCGTACAGGTCGTCGTCGACGGTGGTGAGCGCGGCGAGGTAGAGAATCGTGCCCCAGCCGACCGTCTGCCAGACCTCGGACGACACGTAGATGGTCCGGAACCACTCGGCTCGTTGCAGGAACGGCACCGCGTCGCCGCCGGTGGCCTGCACGATCTGGTTGATGGTGCCGTCGACCGAGGTCAGCTGCATGACCATGGCCGCCACGATCACGATCGACAGGAAGTGCGGCAGGTAGGACACGGACTGGACGAACCGCCGCAGGCGGCGGGCGCGTACCTCGTTGAGCAGCAGCGCCAGGACGATCGGCAGCGGGAAGCAGAACAGCAGGGTCAGCGTCCCGAGCACCAGCGTGTTGGTGAAGACGTCCCAGAACGTCGGGTCGGTGAGGAACATCCGGAAGTACCGCAGCCCCACCCAGTACTCACCGAAGATGCTGCCGCCGGGCTTGAACCGTCGGAACGCGATGACGTTGCCGATCATCGGGAGGTACCGGAAGACAAGGAAGAACAGCAGAGGCAGGATGGCGAGCGAGTAGAGCTGCCAGTCCCGGCGCAGCGCCTGCCGCCAGGTGCGGCGCCGGCTCGGTGCGGGCGGGGCCCCGACGGTGACCGCCGCCGGAGGGGCGGGTGGCGCCGGTGGCGGTGGCCGTAACGTTCCGGATGTCATCCTCGCCTCCTATGCGGAGTGCGGTACGGCCACCAGGGGCTCGATCCGCACCGACGTGAGTAGTTCCCGCTGGTGGCCGACCTCGCGCTCGGCCCCGGTCAGCCGCAGCGGCAGGGCCGCCGCCATCTCCCCACTCGACCGACCGAACCGCAGCTCCACCGCGCCGGGCTCGACGACGCGCCGACCGGACCGACCGGTGAACGACGCGATGTCGGCCGGTACGCCGAACGTCACGTGCGCCTCCGCCCCGGGCTCCAACGGCACCCGGGCGAAGCCGACGAGCCGGATCACCGGGCGGGTGGTCTGCGCCACCGGGTCGTGCAGGTAGAGCTGCACCACCTCGGTGCCGGCCCGGTCACCCGTGTTGCGGACGGTGATCCGCACCCGCACCTCGCCGTCGACCGGCCAGTCCGTCGTCTCGTCCCGATCCCCATCCGCCGACGGCACGACCGTGGCGTCGGACCACTCGAAGCTGGTGTAGCTCAGGCCGTGGCCGAACGGGTACGCCGGGGTCGTGTCGATCGAGGACACCTTGTTGCGGTGCCCGAGCGGCGGCGACAAGTAGGTGCCCGGCAGTCCGCCGGCGTCGCGGGGAACGCTAACCGGCAACCGCCCGGACGGGTTCACCGCGCCGATGAGCACCTCGGCGAGCGCCTGCCCGCCGAGCTGGCCGGGGAAGAACGCCTGCACGACCGCCGCCGCGGCGTCGAACTCCGGGCCGAGCGCGTACGGCCGGCCGGTCATCAGCACCAGCACCACCGGGGTGCCGGTGGCGAGGACGGCCCGCACGAGGTCGGCCTGCACCCCGGGCAGCCGCAGATCGGCGGCGTCGCAGCCCTCACCGGAGGTGCCCCGGCCGAACATTCCCGCCCGGTCGCCGACGGCGAGCACACACACGTCGGCGGCGGTGGCCGCGGCGACCGCGGCCGGGATGCCCGAGGTGTCCCCGCCGGTGATGGCGCAGCCCGGCTCGTGGGTGAGCAGCGGGACGCGGCGGGCCAGTTCCTCGCGCAGCGAGGCGATGTCCAGGCCGAGGCCATGGTCGCTGTGGTTGACGCCGACGTGGTTGGGGAAGGAGTAGCAGCCGAGCATGGCCATCGGGTCGTCGGCGACCGGACCCACCAGGGCGACGCGGCTCGCGACGGGCAACGGCAGGACACCGTCGTTGCGCAGCAGGACGACGGACTCGCGGGCCAGGCGTACGGCGACGTCCCGGCTGGCCTCGTCGTCGAGGCGCAGGTCCGCGACGTCGTCGGGCACCTCGCGCCAGTCCTCATCGAGCAGGCCGAGCTCGATCTTCTGGATCAGCACCCGACGCAACGCCCGGTCGATCAGCGCCTCGTCGACCTCGCCGGCGCGGACCGCCTCCACCAGCGCGTCGCCGAAGGCGTCCACGGTGGGCAGTTCCACGTCGATCCCGGCGCGCAGGGCCAGGTGGGCGGCGTCGGCGGCGCCCTCGGCGACACCGTGCAGAGTCTGCAGGAACCGTACGGCGAAGTAGTCGGCGACCACGGTGCCGGTGAAACCCCACTCGTCGCGCAGCAGCCCGGTCAGCAGGTGCTCGTCGGCGGCGGCCGGCATGCCGTCGATCTCGGCGTAGGAGTTCATCACCGACCGCGCTCCGCCGAGGCGCAGGGCCATCTCGAACGGCGGCAGGATGACGTCGGCCAGCTCGCGGCGCCCCATCGACACCGGGGCGAGGTTGCGGCCACCCCGGGAGGCGGAGTAGCCGGCGAAGTGCTTGAGGGTGGCGACCACGCCGGCGTTCTCCAGGCCCCGCACGTACGCCGAGCCGGTCGTCCCCACCAGGTACGGGTCCTCCCCGATCGTCTCCTCGGTGCGGCCCCAGCGGTAGTCGCGGGTGACGTCGACGACGGGCGCGAGCCCCTGGTGTACGCCAGCGGCGCGCATCGACCGGCCGATCCGGCCGGCCATCTCCTCGACCAGGTCGGGGTCGAACGACGCGCCCCAGGCCAGCGGGGTCGGGTAGACGGTGGCCCGCCAGGCCGCGAACCCGGTGAGGCACTCCTCGTGCACCTGGGCGGGAATGCCAAACCGGCTGGCGGCGACGATCTGCGCCTGGGAGGCCGCCAGCGACCGGGCGCCGAGCACCGGGTCGACCGGCGCGGTGCCGAACGGCCGGGTGAGCTGGCCCAGCCCGTGGGAGATGACGCTGTCCCAGGCCGGCGTCTCGGCGACCATGTCGGACTGGTGCGGGGCGACGCCCTCGCCGGAGGCGTCGGCGCCGACCCAGACGCCGACGAGCTGGGCGATCTTCTCCTGCACCGACATCAGCGGGAGCAGCGCCTCGGCCCGCTCGGCCGGTGACAGCCGCGCGTCGCGCCACGGTGTGGCGTCGCGGGACGTCGGTTCGCCGTCGGCGGGCAGCTGACTTCTCATGCCGAGACCCCTTAGCTCCGGCCACGTTCCCGCACCCTCGTGGGACCGGTCCGTGGCGGACGTGTGCGATCCGAAACTTTCCGGAAACCCAAGCAACCTTTTCGGCAACCTAAGTCCACCGCCCGGATGTAGTCAAGGGGCTCGATCGGTCGCGGAACGGCTCCTTCGTACGCTCAGTGGCACTGGCCATTGCGCTCGGTCATGACCGGGCCCGGGAACCGCCGCAGCCGCGCCTGAGCTACGGCCACATCGACCGTCCTGACCGACTGATCGTGTTAAGGTCTTCCGAAAATTTCGACGCTGCATGAGGCTGCGATGACAGAGCACCGCCCGCTCGACCCACCCGCCTCCACCACCATCGCGACGATCGCCCACGACGTCGGCGTGTCGGTCGCCACGGTGTCCAAGGTCCTCAACGGCCACGAGGATGTCGCCCCCGGCACCAGGGCACGGGTCGAGGAGAGTCTCGACCGTCACCGGTACCAGCGCCGCGCTCGGCGATCGTCCGGCGCGGGGCGGATCGATCTCGTGTTCCACGAGTTCGACACCGGCTGGGCGATGGAGGTTCTGCGCGGCGCCGAGGCGGTCACCAGCATCGCCGGCATCGGCCTCGCGGTCTCCCAACTCGACGGTGCGCACCGCCCACCGCAACGGTGGCTCGACACGGTGCTCAGCCAACGCCCGCTGGGTGTGCTGCTCGTCCTCTGCCACCTGACCGAGACGCAGCAACAGCAGCTGCGACGCCAGGGCGTCCCGTTCGTCGTGATCGACACCGACAGCGCGACCTCGGCCTCCGTGCCCACGGTCGGGTCGAACAACTGGAACGGCGGCCTGCTCGCCGCTCGACACCTGCTGGAGCTGGGCCACCGCCGAAACGCCGTCATCTCCGGGCCGCCCGACGTGCTGTGCAGCCGGGCCCGAGCCGCGGGCTTCCAGCACGCGCACGAGGAGATCGGGTTGACCGTCGACCGCGAGCTGGTCCGCTACGGCAGCTTCTCCGCCGGGGCCGGGCACGCCCACGGGCTCGAGCTGCTGAACCGGCCGGACCGCCCCACGGCGATCTTCGCCGGCTCGGACACGCAGGCCATGGGGGTGCTCCGGGCCGCCCGGCAGTGCGGCCTGCGGGTCCCCGAGGACCTCTCCGTGATCGGGTACGACAACCTGCCGGTCGCCACCTGGACCGATCCGGCTCTCACCACAATCAACCAGCCGCTGCGCGACATGGCGGGCATCGCCACCCAGATGCTGCTCGGCCTGGTCGGCGGCACCGCCCCGGCGACCAGCCGGATCGACCTGGTGACCGAGTTGGTCGTCCGGGAGAGCACCGCACCCCCCGCCCAACAGCTCTGACCCTGCGAGGAACCGTGCCGTACTCCGACCCCGCCCTCGCCGAGCTTGAGCGATACGTGCCGACCGTCGCCGAGCCCGAGGACTTCGACCAGTTCTGGCGTGGCACCCTCGCCGAGGTGGCCACCCGTCCGGTGCTCGTGGACGTCCGTCCCGAACCCACCGACCTGCGCCTGCTCGACTCCTGGGACGTCACGTTCGCCGGCTTCGGCGGTGACCCGGTGCGCGCCTGGTACACCCGACCGGCGGGTGCACGCGGACCGCTGCCCGCCGTGGTGGAGTACGCCGGCTACGGGCGTGGACGCGGCCTGCCGCACGAGCGGCTGACCTGGCCGGTCGCCGGGTACGCGCACCTGTTGATGGACAACCGGGGCCAGGCGGGGCAGCACGGCGCCGGCGACACCGCCGACCCGCACGGCAGGCCCGGCGGCCCCTGGCCGGCCACCTGGGGAATCCTCGACCCGCACGACTACCACTACCGACGTCTGATCACCGACGCGGTCCGGGCCGTCGAGGCGGTTCGCGCCCTGCCCGGAATCGACGCGGGCCGGGTCGCCGTGGTCGGCAACAGTCAGGGCGGCGGCCTGGCCCTGGCGGTGGCCGGCCTCGTCGACGACCTCGCGGCGGTGCTGGCGACGGCCCCGTTCCTCTGCGACGTCCAGCGCGCCATCACGCTCAGCGACGTGTCGCCGTACGGTGAGATCGGCCGGTACCTGGCGGTGCACCGGGAGGCCGAGGACGCGGTCCGGCGCACGTTGTCCTACGTCGACGGGGTGACCTTCGCCCGGCGGGCCACCGCGCCGGCGCACTTCGGCGTCGGCCTGCGCGACACCGTTTGCCCGCCGAGCACCGGCTTCGCCGCCTACAACCAGTACGGTGCCGCGAGCGGACGGCCCGTCCCGCCGCAGCGGGAGATGCACGTCTACCCGTTCAACGGCCATGAGGGCGGCGAGGCCGTGCACGTCCGGCGGCAGCTGCGCTGGCTCGCCGCGAGGCTCGCGCCGACCGAGGTGACGGGCCAGGACTGACCGCCTCGTCCACTCCCGACCATCGCCCACGTTCGATGCATTGCCGGTGTTAGCGATAACAAGCTATGGTGCGTCCAGGCGGGGTGCAGGGCACATCCCGGCCAGGGCTCATCGATCCGTCGTCTCCGACCGTCGATGACCAGAGCTGACGACCAGCGGTGATGACGTCCGGGTTCCTGGTCCTCGCGCAGCTCACTCTCGCGTACCGCGCGGTTCCGCCTCGTCGGTGGGCCGCCGATGTCGTGCCCCCACCACCTGAGGAAGCCCCATGAGCAGACCGATCCTTGGCAACCCCGTCCCCCCGCCGCCCACCACCACCGCGACGACGTCGAGGCCCCGCCGGGCCCGACTGTGGTGGGCGGCCCTGGCCGCCGTCGCGGCCATGACCGCGGCCGTCCCGGTGGCGACCGCGCCCGCGAGCGCCGAGTCCAACGGCGGGGTACGTGTCATGCCCCTCGGCGACTCGATCACCGACGGCTTCAACGTCGCCGGTGGCTACCGGATCGAACTCTGGCAGCGGTTCGTCTCCGGCGGATACCGGATCGACTTCGTCGGTTCCGGGTTCAACGGCCCGGCCAGCCTCGGTGACCACGACCACGAGGGCCACTCCGGGTGGACGATCGCCCAGATCGACGCCAACGTCGTCAACTGGCTGCGGGCCACGAACCCGCGGACCGTGCTGCTGCACATCGGCACCAACGACATGTACGGCGACACGTCCGGCGCCCCGGCTCGTCTGGCCACCCTGGTCGATCGCATCACCAACACCGCACCGAACGCGGACGTGTTCGTCGCGACGATCATTCCGAAGTCCGGCGCGGACACCCAGGTCCGCGGCTACAACGCGGCGATCCCGGGGATCGTGCAGACCCGGGCCGCCGCCGGCAAGCGCGTCCACCTGGTCGACATGTACCGCGCCCTGACGCTCAGCGACCTGGCCGACGGCGTACACCCCAACGCCACGGGTTACCGCAAGATGGCCGTCGCCTGGTACGACGCCCTGCGCACGGTGCCCGGCAGCATCGGGGGCGACACGCCGCCGACCACCGCACCGACCACCACCGCACCACCCACCACGGCACCGCCGACCACGGCACCGCCCACCACCGCGCCACCCACCACCGCGCCGCCGACCACGCCCCCGCCGTCCGGGGGATGCCGGGTCACGTACACGGTCAACGCCTGGAACAGCGGGCTCACCGCGGCCGTGTCGGTGACCAACACCGGCAGCAGCGCGGTCAACGGTTGGGCCCTGGCGTTCACGCTGCCCGACGGCCAGACCATCACCAGCGGCTGGAACGCCACCTACTCCCCGTCGAGCGGGGCGGTGACCGCACGCAACGTCTCCTACAACGGCACCATCGCCCCGAACACGTCGGTCGACATCGGCTTCCAGGCCACCCACACCGGCAACGCCGGTCGGCCGTCCGCCTTCACGCTCAACGGCACCGCCTGCGCGGTCGCCTGACCCTCGTACCCGACGCGGGACGCGGGGGCGGCGAGGCTTCTTCTCGCCGCCCCCGCAGGTACGGGTGGCTCAGGACGCGTAACGGTCGGACGCCGAGCGCCGCGCCGCTCGGCGTCCGGATCTGCCCACGCGCGGATGGCCTGGCGGAGAAGTACTAGCTCTGTTCGGCTGCGCCGTACCTCACCGGACTGAGATCGGCGGGCAGGTTGCGCGCGGCCAATGACACGGCCTCCTCCGCTGTAGCGGTCTCACCGAGTTCCTGTCCCATGTAGCCCATCGTGACGATGTAGTCCTTGCCTCGCCCGGCATGCAAGCACACCAGGAGATCACGGGAGAGGCTGGGCCGGGTGCTGGTGGAGAACCGCAGAGACCAATGGCTGGTGAACGGGTAGAGCTGCCGGAGCCTTGGCTCGGCGTACGCGGCCTCGATGAGCGCGTGGTACTCGGGCCAGTTCACCTCCGCTGCCTCCGTACGCAGGTGCCGCCACTCCGATTCGACCAGCCCTGCCGGATCGCGGTCGGGCACCTCGAACCGTCCAGTCAGTTTCACGAACGACGCAGCCTGGGGGATCTCGGTCAGGTGCGCTCCGTCATGCCAGGCCTGCGCGGCTCGCGCCACCTGACCGAGATCCACCGTGTCTCCTTCGATCAAGGCCAGACCTTGGTCGCGCTCGCAACTGCGAATAGACCACCGCCGCTCTACGTAGCTGGCGGACACCTTCAACTCCTCACGATGCGGGAGGGTGGTCGGAACGACAGCGCCATGCAACGAATTGGACGCCGTAACCGGCACGCGAATGGACAGCCCTTGCCGGATGGCGACGGCTCGCAACGCCGCCGCAAGGCTGCCCTCGGCAGCAACCTCCGGATAGAGAACAACAGGATCGGGGTAGGTCGGCACGGCTCACGATTCTGCCCCACCACGCTGCCGGGACAGCCGCGAGACGGCCGGGATCGAGTCGACTCGAAGCACCCGCTCTTGCCGCGATCCGCGTGGTCATGGCTCCCCTCTCTGTCAAGACACCGCCAGGAGGAGAGTTCTATCCTGGGTTTCGGCGGGTCCAGGAAGTGACTTCTCCGAAGAGCCGGCTGGGGGATGAGGGTCGGTCGCGCTGGAGCCAGTTGTCGTTCCCCGTTGTCCTCCCGGGCCCGCTGCCGGCGGCCGCCGACGACGGTCTCGTCGCGGGCCATGACCTCGATCGTTACCGAGCGCTTGTGCGGGTCCATCCCGCTGACCACACGATCTGACGTGCCACTCACCGCGTCCTCCGATGCTCGATCCACCTGGGTTGTCGAGCCGGGAGGGCAACGCTACTTCGAGCCGAGCAAACCCCTCTTGAGCCTCTCCCCGCCATGGGGCGACGCCCGGGCCGCGCAGGCCAAATGAGAGCCACACGACCAGCGTGGGCAACCGAAATGAGAACGACAGCCCGGGCGCCTCGACCGAAGCCTGGCCGGGCCGGGCCGGGCCGGGCCGGGCCGGGCCGGGCCGGGCCGGGCCGGGCCGGGCCGGGCCGGGCCATGGTCGCAGGTCAATGAAACAAGTAGCCGAGATGAGTGCACAGATCACATAACACTCGGCCTGAGCCGGCGGACTTTATCGAAGACCGAAGTCGCTAGGAGCCTCGGCCGCTTTGGCTCTGAACGCCTTATCCAGATTCTCATCCGCTGGGCCGAGAAGGTCATAGAACTGACGTTCCCGCGATCCAGCGTATTCGACATCTGACTCATGGTTCAAGACGTCAGCCAGGAGGTCAGCAAGCTCGGACAGGCGGAAGTAGCGCATCGCGTCGATCGCCCGTCTCAGGCGGAAAGGTTCGTTGACTTCCACGGCGAAGCCCAAGCCGCCGCCCATGGCCGAGTTGTAGACACGTAGCAGGAAGGAAAGGTGCGCAATCCCCAGCGGAGTTCCTTCAGGCGCTTCACCGTCAGCCCCATAGTCGCAGGCACGGTTCCAGATGACGGCGGGATCGTCCAACACGGACCACCTCCACGTCTCATCCAACTCGTCCATCATGGGCCACCGAGTTCCTCTTACTCGCGCCGATACATCGCACGATTCAATCACGCTAGCCCCCTACTCGTCGCGCGACCTCTTCTGCCGCGTCCGGGCGTTACTCGGCGTATCCGCGGGACTGAATTGGTGTAGCCGTATTCGGGCTCGGGTCGATATCGTCGCGCCGTGGTGCAATCCAGGCGGTACCCCTATGTCGGTCCGGCCGAGTTCCGTGACCGGGCGTCCGACTGACGGCATCCGGATCTGCCGCTGAGTGTGCGCGGATCTGTCGAAAGTCGTATGTCGGATCGCGCAGGCGTACCTCGGCGGGCCGTCGGCCAGGCCCGCGTCGCCAGGGTCACGGCTCACCCAGGTCAATACCGGAAGACCTGCTCGGACACTCGGAACGTCGTGCTGCACTGCGTGCAGGTGGCACGGCCGAACAGGTAGGTGAGGGCAATGGCGACGGACTGCTGCCCGGCCTGCACGCTCATCAGATGCAGCCGTTGACCGACGCCGTTCAACTCGTCCGGTTCGGTCGGCAGTAGCGGTGTCTGCTCGACGTCCGGCTTCGTGGCGTAGTCCTCGTGGGTGGCGAAACACCCATCCTCGCCGAAGGCCACGAACAGCGACGTCTCGCACTGCGGGCACTCGACCTCGATCTCGTCGTGCACGATCCGATCGAGCTCCGCCCCCCAGAGCTCGTCACCCTCCAGCGCCATCACCGCCTGCAGACGGAAGACGAACGAGTGCCGGTCGGTCGGTGTGGCAAGCCAGTCGTTGGTCAGCCGGTGCATGGTTGCGAACACTTCGGCGTATCGCGGCCAGTTAGCCTCATCAAGATCCGCTGCGATCTTGCCAGCAAGCATCAGAACGTTGTCGCGGCCGGCCGGTGCGTACCGGCCCGCGAGGTCGGCCAACCGCGGGATCAGGAAGGCTTCGTCCGCCTCGGAGAAACCTTCGTGGCACGCCTTCTCGTACAGCGAGTCCCAAGCATCTGCGTACGAATCGGCCGCAGCGGTCGCCAGCAACTCGTCGACCTTCGTCACGGCATGAATCTAACCAGGTCGCCGCGCCGGATCGTGCCGACGACGACAGCGCTCGGGGTGGGCGGCGAGCACGATGGACCCTGCGTACGCTGCCGTGGTGCAGATCGATCTGGTTGCCCTGATCGTTGACGAGTACGAACCCGCGATCGCGTTCTTCACCGACGTACTCGGCTTCGATCTCGTCGAGGATTCCCCATCGCTGACCACTGACGGGCGGCCCAAGCGTTGGGTCGTCGTCCGGCCGCCGGGTGCCCAGACCGGGATTCTCCTCGCTCGCGCCGACGGAGAACACCAACGTGCCGCAACTGGTAACCAGGTAGCCGGCCGAGTCGGGTTCTTCCTCCGAGTCGACGACTTCGACGCCACTTACCGACGGATGGCCGAGGCCGGTGTCACCTTCGTCCGGGAGCCAAGGGCCGAGCCCTATGGCCGGGTCGCGGTCTTCCTCGACATCGCCGGCAACCGGTGGGACCTTCTCGGATGCGCATGACGTCGCCGCAGTTGTCAGTCGAGGCGCCCAGGTCAGACGTCCTGATGTGCCGCTGAGTGTGCGCGGATCTGCCGATGAGAGGTCATCCAGGGTTCAGCGCTCACAGATGTCGCTGGTATGGCAGGTCGCGGTGTCGACTCCCTCGTCACCTGGCATCAAGTGCCGCCCGGCCTATCTTCAGATAATCAGGTCCTCGGACGAAGAACAAGACTTGATCTTGTAGCGCGGTGGTTCCACGCTGTGACACATGAGATGGGACCCCGTCACCACGCTCCAACGCGCCCTGTGGATCGGCGGCGGCCAGTGGGCCGGCAAATCCACTGTCGCTGGCATTCTCGCTGAGCGGTACGGCCTCACCCATTACCACTACGACTACCACGACGCTCGCGGCCATGATGATCGGCGGATAGCACAGCGGGTCCGTTGCGGCGAGTCCCCAACCGGACCGGACTGGGAGGCAGTCTGGATCCAAGCAACGCCAGAGGAGATGGCCGATCAGGTCATCGCCGACTTCCCGGACCGTTTCCAGTGGGTGCAAGACGACCTGCGTGCCCTCGTCTCCCCTCGGCCCATCCTTGCTGAGGGCTGGGGGTTACGCCCAGAACTGGTCGCGCCGGTCGCCGGCTCTATCGGCCGGATGGTGGTCATGGTCGCGGCCGAGGAGTTCCTGCAACGCCAGGTCGCTCGGCTACCCCGTGCCAGCGCCATCGGTCATCAGGTCAGCGACTCGCAACTCGCTCAACGCAACCGCGTCGAGCGTGATCGGTTGATCGCCGCAGACGCGGTCCGCAACGCGCACCGATTGGGGGTCCGCGTCATCGAGGTCGACGGATCACGGGACGCCGAAGCCGTGGCCGACCTAGTGGCCGAGCACTTCGCGCCGTTCCTGCCCGAGCAGCCTTGAACGTATAACTCATCTGCCGCTGGTCGGGCGCGAGCGCGACCACCTCAGCGGTGACAGATGTAGTCGGCAGGGCGGTCCGTCATGCGATATGGGAAGGTGCTCGACAGACGTCGTCGCCCCTTCTGGAACGTCGACCTCTCTACGCTCCAGCCGTACCTGCTTGTGCACCTGGACCCGTACGCCGACAGTCGGCGACGTTCCACCGGACTGAGCCCATGCACGGCGACGGGGCCATGCGCGAGCGGCCGACCGGCCGCGGTGTCGGTCGGCCACTCCACCGGTCAGAAGCCTCGTGGTCGACGGGAGCGGCGACCAGGCGGGCGAGCCTGCCGCCTGCGTTGAGCGCCTGGTCGAGGTGGCGAGCGGTCTCGAAGGTGGCTGCCTTGCTGCCATTCTCCAGTTCGTGGAGGTGGCTCTTGCCGCGGTGAGTGAGCTGGGCGAGCGCCCGCAGGGACAGGCCGGCCTGCTCACGAAGTTGCCGGAGTGTGGCGCCGAAGCGTGGGTCGACGTGGGCCGTCATGGCGGTGCTCCCGGTAGAGGACGGGAATGGCGGCACCGCCGGCCTCTACACCGGCGGGCCGCCATGTCGAAGGTACCGTCCTTGTGCGTAGCCCGTCACGCTCCGCGCCCGGAGACGCACCCTCAGCGCCTGACAGCTACGCCGTCGGACGACCGCTCAGCGACCCGCCTCGCCATAGAGGCGGCTCACCGTCTCGGCGACGCACACTGGCTTGCCCCCGCCGTCACTCTCCACGGTCACCGCCGTGACCATCTGCACCCCACCACTGACCGGTGACACCTCCGCGATGACGGCGGTGGCCCGCACGGCGGCGCCGACCCGCAGCGGCGCGGGGAAGCGCACCCGGTTCAGCCCGTAGTTGACTCCCATCGCGACCCCCTGGACGCGGTACAGCTGACCGGCCAACGCCGGCAACAGCGACAGGGTCAGGTAGCCGTGCGCGATCGTGGCGCCGAACGGCCCGGCCGCCGCGCGTACCGGGTCGATGTGGATCCACTGGTGGTCGTCGGTGGCGTCGGCGAAGAGGTCCACGCGGTCCTGCTCGATCCGCTGCCAGGGGCCGGGCCCGAGGGTCTCGCCGACCGCGGTGGTCAGCTCGTCGACGGAGGTGAAGACTCGCATCCGGGTGTCCTTAGAGCTAGAAGGCGTTGACGCCGGTGAGCGCGCGTCCGATCAGGAGCTGTTGGATCTGGCTGGTGCCCTCGTAGAGGGTGGCCACCCGCGCGTCGCGCAGGTACTTGCCGACCGGGTATTCGTCGATGTAGCCGTACCCGCCGAAGACCTGGACCGCGTTGTTGGCCGCGCGGACGGCGGCCTCGCTGGCGAAGAGCTTCGCCATCGACGCCTCGGTGGCGAACGGCTGGTCGCGGTCGATCAGGTCGGCGACCTGCCAGACCAGCAGGCGGGCGGCCGCCGTGTCGACGGCGATGGCCGCGAGCAGCTGCTGGACGAGCTGGTGCCCGGCGATCGGCTTGCCGAACTGGGTCCGCTGCCCGGCGTAGCCGACCGCCGCGTCGAGGCAACCCTGGGCGATGCCGACGCAGCCGGCCGCCACCGACATCCGCCCCTTGGCGAGGGTGGCCAGGGCCAGCCGGAAGCCGGCGCCCTCGGCCCCGAGGCGGGCGGTGTCGGGCACCCGCACGTCGTCGAGACGCAGCTCACCGGTGGCCTGCCCGCGCAGGCCGAGCTTGCCGTGGATCTCGCGCCGGGTCAGGCCCGGACTGTCGGTGGGCACCAGGAACGCGGTGATGCCCCGGTGGCCGGGACCGCCGGTGCGGGCGAAGATCAGGGCGACGTCGGCGGTCGTGCCGTTGGTGATGAACGTCTTCGTGCCGGTGAGCAGCCAGTCGTCGCCGTCGCGGACCGCGCGGGTGCGCAGCGCGGCCGCGTCCGATCCGCTGTCCGGCTCGGTCAGCCCGAAACAGCCGAGCGCGGCGCCGGAGCAGAGCCGGGGCAGCCACTCGGCCCGCTGCGCGGCCGACCCGTGGGCGGCGATCGACTTGGCGACCAGGCCGAGCGAGACGGAGACGATGCCACGCACGGCCGAGTCGCCCCGGCCAAGCTCCTCCAGGACCAGGCAGTACGTGAGGTGGCCGCCGCCGGAGCCGCCGTCGGACTCGGCGATGGTCAGCCCGAGGAAGCCGAGGTCGCCGAGCTTGCCGACGATGGCCGGGTCGACCGACTCGCGCCGATCCCACGTGGCGGCGTGCGGCGTCAACTCCCGGTCGGCGAACTCGGCGGCGAGCTGACGGACCGCCGTCTGCTCGGCGGACAGGGTGAGCTCCATGACGCATAAACTAGCGGTGATAGTTTACGTCGTCCAGACCGGACCGGGCCCGGGCCGCGCTCACCGGTCGGACGCCAGACCGGCGTGCGGCTCGGCGGCGAAGGTCCGGGCCAACTCGGTACGGGAGCGGATGCCCAGCCGGTGGAAGACGTTGCGCAGGTGGTGGTCGACCGTGCGGGTGGACAGGAACATCCGGGCGGCGATCTCCCGGTTGGTGGCGCCCTCGGCGACCAGTTGCGCGATCCGCAGTTGCTGACCGGTCAGCAACCGCGCCGCCGGCAGGTCCGGCGGACCGACCGACTCCCCGGCGGCGCGCAGCTCGGCCGTGGCCTGCTCGGCCCAGCGACCCGCGCCGAGCAACGTGAACGTCTCCCGGGCCTGGTGCAGGTGCCCCCGGGCGTCCCGCGGACGCCGGCTGCGCCGCAGGTCCTGACCGAAGAGCAGCTCCGTGCGCGCCCGTTCGAAGGCGCCATCCTCCGTCGGGTGCAGTCGCAGCGCGGTCCGGAACTCCTGCTCCGCCTCGACGCCGCCCCGGGGCGCGAGCAGCGCGTGACACCGGGCCGAGAGCGCCCGGCGCAGCGGGCTCGCTGTGCTGCTCGCCCACCTGTCGAAGGCCGCGAGCGCGGCTGTCGCCGCCGGCCGGTGCGGCAGGTGGGCCGCCGCCTCCACCAGGTACGGGGTGGCCATCACCTGGACGAGCACCTGGCCCCGGCCGGTGCCGAGCCGGGCCAGCGACGCCAGTCGGGCCGCCGCCTCGGCGTGCCGACCGTCGACGAGGTCGAGCACGGCCAGCGCCCACCCGGCGAGCGCGTGTGGTCGGCTGCCCGGCGTCGGCGTCGGGCCGATCTCGCGGATCCGCCGCAGGCTGGACTCCCGGTCGGCCCGGACGGCGGCCAGCACGGCGAGCAGGCCCAGGTGGACGTTGGCGCAGTTGAACTGCCCGGTGGCGCGGGCGACCCGCAGCCCGTCGCGGGAGGTCTCCGCCGCGGCCTCGTGCCGCCCCAGCCAGTACTCGGCTACCGCGCGCAGCTCCAACGCCCGGGACAGCATGGACAGCTCGCCCCGTTCCCGCGCCAACCCGACGGCGCGCTCGGCGAGCCGGTGCGCGGCGCCGTCCACGGCCACCACCAGCCCGGCCGCCGCCGCGCAGGTGAGCGCGGTCGGGGTCAGCGCCGGCCCGGCCAACCGGCCGCCCAGCACGACGGCTCGGCGCAGCGCAGGCCCGGCCCGCTCGTGGTCACCCCGCAGCGTGGCGGCCACCCCGGTGACGAGGCATCCCGCCAGCTCCACGGCCGGCGGGTCGTTCGGGTGCCGCAGGGCCGCGGCCCGCCGGCCGACCTCCGCGTACCGGTACTGGTCGCCGGCGAAGCACACGGCCTCGCCGGCCCGCGCCAGCGCCTCCATGGCCACGGCGCGGTCGGTCCCGGCCACCGTACGCGCGGCGGACAGCAGCGTGGCCGCCGCGCCGGCGGCGTCGTCACAGCGCAGTTGCAGCTCGCCGCGCAGCAGCCCGGCGTGCCCGGTGACGGTCGGGTCCGCGCAGGTCGCGCGGAGGCGGTCGAGCAGGAGCCGGGCCTGGCCGGGTTGCCCGGCGGTCCAGGCGTACCGGGCGGCGGCGAGCAGGCGCGCGGCGACGTCGCTCGGGCTGTCGCTGAGCGCGGCGGCCCGGCACAGCGCGGCCGACGCCACGGCCCAGCCGTCGCGCCCACCGGCCGCCGCCCGCTCCAACTCGGCGGCGAGGGCCGGATCGGCGCCCGCCGTCGCGGCGGCGAGGTGCATCGCCCGCAGCAGCCGTTGCCCGTCCGGATCGAGAACCTCCGCGAGCAGCCGGTGCGCCGCGCGCCGCTGGGCCAGCGGCGCACCGGCCGCGACCATCGTGCGGGCCAGCGGCTGCGCGAACGTGACGCCCCCGGGCTCGACCCGAACCAGACCGGCGGCTTCGGCCGGGGCGAGCGCCTCGACGGCCAGGCCGGCGGCGTCGGCCGCGCGAACGAAGGTCGCCGGTTCGTCCGACTCGTCGAGCGCGGCGAGCAGCAGCATCCGGCGGGTGTCCGGCGGCAGCCGGTCGAGGCGGGCCCGGTAGGCGCGGGCGAGTGCGCCATCGGCCGGCGGCGCGGCCGGCAGGGGCTCCTCCCCGCGCCACTGCCCGGGGTTCAGCACCTCGGTGAGGTCCACGAGAGCCTGCGGGTTGCCGCCACCGACGGCGGCGAGCGTGGCCGCGACCGGCGCGGCGGGTCGCTCGGGTAGCCGGTCGGTGAGGACGGCGATGCTGTCCCGCTCGCCCAGCGGCGACAGCCGGTGCGCCGCGATGCCGTCGACGGTGGTGCCGACGTCCGCGGTGAGCAGGACGGCCGCCGGCAGGTGCCGTAGCCGGCGGGCGACGAAGGCCAGCACCTGCGCGGTCTGCGGGTCACCCCGGTCGACGTCGTCCATGGTGGCGAGCAGCGGGCGCTCCCGGGCGGCCGCGGCGAGCAGACCGAGGACGGCCACCGACAGGGCCAGCCGGCGTTCGGGCCGGCAGCCCTCGCCGTCCAACGCCCGGCGCAGCAGGTGCCGTCGCGGCTCGGGCAGGGCGGCGGCCCGGTCGAGCACCGGATCGAGCAGGCGTTGCAGGCCGGCGTACGGCAGCGTCGCCTCCTCGGGCAGCCCGGCGCCGGCGAGGACGGTGCAGTCCTTCGCGTACCGCTGGGCGTAGGAGAGCAGCGCCGTCCGGCCCGAGCCCGGCTCGCCGTGCAGGAGCAGAGCCCCACCGCCGTCGGGCACGCCGTCGAGCAGAGTCCGGATGGCTCGGCACTGGTCGTCCCGGCCGCGCAACACGGTTATTTGCACTGAGTATGCAGTAACCATGCGTCCCAGTGTCACCCATCGATCACCGGATGGAAAGAGGGGACGAGCCGGGATCAGTCGGTCGCGACCTCGGCCAGCAGCGCGCCGACCGTCCGGGACATCACCGCGCGGGCCTGGTCCACGCCCAGCCCGAGGCCGTAGCGCAGCATCGACCAGGCCGGCCACATGCTCGCCGCCACCACCGCGTTGAGCAGCTGCTCGCGCCCCCGCCCGGCGTTCGTCAGCTCGGCGGCGAAGAGGTGCTCGACCTCGTCGCGCACCCGGTCGATGTGCTTGAGGCGGTTGCGGTGCAGTTGGTCGGAGACCGGCTCGCGCATCTGCGCGGCCCGCGCCGACGGCGCGATGAGCTGGAGCAGCCGTGCCCGCTGCCGGCAGTACGCGTCGACCCGCTTGGCCAGCGGCAACGCGGGCGAGATCGGCCGGTAGGCGGCATCCTGCTGGCGCAGCACCTCGGCGCCGCTCGCCTCGAAGAGCGTCTCCATGTCCTTGAAGTTGGTCCAGAGTGTCCGCAGTGAGATGCCGGCCCGTTCGGCGATGCGCTCCCCGGTCGGCCGCAGGTCGCCCTCGGCGATGAGTGCCAGGTGCGCCTCGACGATGGCTGCCCGGGTGCGCTCGGCCCGGGCCGTCCGCCCGTCCACCCGCCCCGGGGCCTCGACCCTGTTCATCCGCCCCCGCCCCTTCACCGCCACGACGTCGCCCGGCTCCCCGCCGAGTCTAGACAGGCGATGATCAGGCACCTCCGAGCGCGCACGGGAGGTGTCATCCGGGCCGGCCGGCCAGCGTGACGCCACCGTCGCAGACGATGGTCTGTCCGGTGATCCAGGCGGCGTCGGGGCCGGCCAGGAAGGCGACCGCGCCCGCCACGTCCGGCGCGACACCGAGCCGACCGAGGGGGTACCGCGCCGCGACCTCGTCCTCGCGCCCCTCGTAGAGCACCGCGGCGAAGCGGGTCTTGACCACCCCGGGGGCGACGGCGTTGACCCGGATCGTCGGCCCCAGCTCGACGGCGAGACTGGCGGTGAGGTGGTTGAGCGCGGCCTTGCTCACGCCGTAGAGGGCGATGCCCGGCGACGGCGCGAGGCCGGCGATCGAGGAGACGTTGACCACGCAGCCGCCCCGCTCGGTCATGCCGGCGGCGCAGACCTCCTGTACCCAGCCCAGCGCGGCGACGAGGTTGACGTCGAGGATCTTGCGGGCGGCGGCCAGGTCCAGCTCGACCAGCGGGCCGTGCACGGGGTTGATGCCGGTGTTGTTGACCAGCAGGTCCACCGGCCCGAACGCCGCGCCGACCTGCCGCACCGCCTCGGCCCGGTGCGCCGGGTCGTCGGCCCGGCCGGGCACGGCCACGGCGTACGCGGGGCCGCCGAGGGCGACGACCGCGTCGGCGAGCGCCTCGGGACGGCGGGCGGTCAGACACACCCGGGCGCCCTCGGCGACGAGTCGTCGGGCGATGGCCAGGCCGATCCCGCGACTGGCGCCGGTGACGATGGCGACCCGACCCGCGAGTCGACCTGAAATTGCATCCACAGTGCAGATAGTAGGAGGACTGATCGGTGTCGGTCAACGGCCGGCACCCGTCGGCACCGCGCACGGCATCCGGGCACGCTCGTACGACCCGGAGGCGGTGACCCCCGGGTCGTACGAGGCGATGGCGGGCTCGTCAGGAGACGGTCGGCACCCCGTTCGCCGGTGGCGCGACCGGCGGGGCGCTGTACTCGGTGACCGGCCCGTCCCCGTCGTCGGTCTCGTACGTCGGCCCGAAGTAGCTCTGCACTCCCCCGCTCACCCGGCTCAACCGCTGCCCGCCGTAGCCGGAGTGGTCGTCGGCGGAGAAGCGCAGCGGCGCGAGCCCGGGGCCCGCAAAGCCGCCCTTCTGGACCGCTTCGAGCACCTTCTCGCGGGTGACGTCCTTGCCGGCGGCGAGGAGCACCTGCACGAAGAGGTAGCCGACCGACATGCCGTAGACGGTGTTGCCGTCGAACGGCGCGTCACCGTTGTGCGTCTTGTTGATCTTCGTGAACAGCTGGATCCACGGGTTCGCGGTGTCGTTCTGCATCGGCAGGTAGTTGGTGCCGACCATGCCCTCCAGCAGCGGGGCGGCGGCGCCGAGCTGCTTGGCCAGGGTCGGGTGGTCGGCGCCGACGTTGGAGACCAGCCACTGCGGCTTGAAGCCCAGCCGTGCGGCGGTGCCGATGGACAGCGCGGTGAAGCCGGGCACGGTCGCCAGCATGACGACCTGACAGCCGGCCGCCTTGAACGCGCCGATCTGCGGCGCGACGTTGGTGTTGCTGGTGACGTACGTCTGCTTGACGGCCACCGCCCCGGCGCCGAGCACCTTCTCCACGCCGGCCAGGCTGTCGCGGCCGAAGTCGTCGTCCTGACCGAGGAAGCAGACCTTCTGGCCGGCCAGGTTCGCCTTCGTGTAGTTGGCGAGGATCTTGCCCTCGATCGTGTAGTCCGGGTTGAAGCCGAACGTGCCGGGATACTTGTCGGGCTGGTCCCAGCTGCGGCTGCCGGAGGCGACGAAGAGATCGGGCACCCGGTTGGTCTTGAGGAAGTCGAGCACACCGGTGTGCGTCGGCGTGCCCAGGCCGTTGAGGATGGCGAAGACCTTGTCCTGCAGGACGAGCTGGCGTACCACCTGCTGGGTGTTCGCCGGGTTGTAGCCGTCGTCCATGATCTTGTAGGTGATCTTCCGGCCGTGCACGCCGCCGTTGGCGTTGACGTAGTCGAAGTACGCCTTCGTCGCCGGGGCGATCTTGGAGTAGCCGGCCGAGGCCGGCCCGGTGAGCGGCATGTGGGTGCCGACGACGATCTCGGTGTCGGTGACCCCCGGCACCGACCCCCCGCCGGAGGTGGGGCCGTCGTCGCCGCCACAGCCCGCGGCGGTGACGAGCAGGGCGATGGTGCTGGCGATCGCGAGACCGCGTCGTGCCGTACGGTGCATGGGAAACACCGACCTTTCTCGGTCCGGTTCGGTGGGAATGGTGTGGTGGTGAGGCGCCCGGCCGAGGCCGGGCCGGGGACAGCTCAGGAACGCCGCGCCGGCCAGCGGGCCCGCAGCCCTCGGCCGAGACGGGACAGCAGACCCTGCACACCGCCGGGCGCGGCGATCATCACGACGATCAGCGTGCCGCCGAAGATCGCCAGCGGGAGGTTGCCCTCCAGCCGCTGCGCCACCGCCGGCGAGAGGGTGAGCAGCTCGGTCACGGAATGGGTGAGATCGGGCAGGGCGACCAGCAGCACGGCCCCCCACAGCGCGCCGGCGAGGCGACCGAGGCCACCGATCACCACCGCCATCAGCAGGAAGAGTGACAGGGTCAGCGAGAACGCCCCGGGCGAGACGCTCTGCGCGAGCATCGCGAGCAGTCCGCCGCCGAGCCCGGCGGTGGCGGCACTGACCACGAAGGCGAGAACCTGCGTGCGGGCCACGTGGATGCCCGCGAGCCGGGCCGCCACCTCGTCGTCGCGGACCGCCCGGAAGGTCCGCCCGTACCGGCTGCGGATGAGGTTCGCCACCAGCAGCAGGGCCAGCAGGGTGGCAGCGCCCGAGAGCCAGAGCTGCCACCGCTCGTACGGGAAGTACGCGCCGAGCGCCATCGGCGGCGGCTCCACCGGCACCGACAGCCCCTGCTCGCCGTTGAACACGCCGTCGAAGGTGACGGCCAACGCCGGCACCACGACGGCCACGGCGAGCGTCACCCCGGCGAGGTAGGGCCCGCGCAGCCGGGCCGCCGCCACACCGACCACCGCGCCGACCGCGACCGTGTCCAGCACCGCCGCGACCAGCGACAGCGGCAACAGCCAAGCGCCGGTCAACCCCCGGTCGGCGAACGCGTTCTGGCACAGGGCCACGGTGTACGCGCCGGTCGCCATCAACGCCCCGTGCCCCAGCGACAGCTGACCGTTGAGCCCGGTGAGGACGGTCAACCCGGCGGTGGCGCAGAGATACGCCGCCACCGTGGCGAGCTGGAAGTTGCGGAACGGCTCGACGGCGTAGCTGACCGCCACCAGCACCAGCCCCACCGCGAGCAGCACGGCGAGGTGCCGCAGCAGCGTGGAGCCGCGGCGCCCGCGGTCGACCGGACGGTCGCCGGTCTGGGCCGGCCGCTGCCTCGGCGGCAGGGCCGCCCGGGTGGCGCTCACACCCGCCTCGCCGCGACCGGGGCGAACAACCCGCCGGGCCGGACCAGCAGCACCGCCAGCAGCAGGACGAGCACCGCCAGCGGGGTGAGGTCGCTGCCGGCGTACCCGCTGACGTAGGAGAGCAGCAGACCCACCACCAGGCCACCGACCACCGCCCCCGGTGGACTGTCCAGCCCGCCGACCACCGCCGCGGTGAACGCCGAGACGAACACCAGGTCCATGGCGTGCGGGTGCAGGCCCAACTCGGTCGGGATGACGAGCATCGCGGCGAGCGCGCCCACGCCGGAGGCGAGCGCCCAGCCGAGCGTCAACATCCCGCCGACGTTGACCCCGAGCAGGCGGGAGACCTCCGGCGCGAAGGCCGCCGCGCGCATCCGCAACCCGACGGCGGTACGCGCGAACATCCAGGCCAACGCGCTGACCACCACCCCGATCGTGGCGAAGACGAACAGGTCGTACGGCGACAGCACGGCCACCCCGCCGACGGTGAGGGCGGACCGGCGAAACGGGACGTCGGCGGGGCGGAACTCGTTGCCGTACACCATGCCCAGCACGGCCTGGAGCACCAGCACCAGCCCGAGCGCGACGATGACCGGGTTGAGCGGCGACGCGTGGTCGACGTGCCGCATCACGACCCGGTCCACCAGCGCGCCGAGCAGCAGGCCGGCGACGATCGCGACCAGGAAGCCGAGCCAGTAGGAGCCGGTCGCGGCGGACACGGAGTACGCGACGTACGCGGCGGCGACGGCCATCGCCCCCTGGGCGAAGTTGACGACCCGCGCCGCCCGCCAGATGAGCACCAGCGCCAGCGCGAACGCGGCGTACACCGCGCCCCGCGACAGACCGTCGACGGTGAGGAAGACGAAGCGGTCCAACAGTCCTCCCTCCAGGGGACGAGGTGGGTCAGAAGCCGAGGTACGCGTGGCGCAGGTCGTCGTCGTCGCGCAGCGTGGCCGCCGGGGCGGCGATCACCACCTGGCCCAGTGACATCACGACGCCCTGGTCGGCCACGGCGAGCGCGCTGCGCACGTTCTGCTCGACGAGCAGCACGGTCAGGCCGGTGCGGTCGCGCAGCTGGCGCAGCAGCGCCATGGTCCGGGCGACCACCCGGGGTGCCAGGCCGAGCGACGGCTCGTCGAGCAGCAGCAGGCGCGGCCGGCCGACCAGTGCCCGGCCCAGCGCGAGCATCTGCCGCTCACCACCGGAGAGCTGGTGGCCGAGGTGCCGGGAACGCCGGGCGAGCGGCTCGAAGAGCTGGTAGACCTCGTCGAGGGCGCGGCCGGCGTCCGCCCGGTCACGCCGCCACAGCCCGCCGAGCCGCAGGTTCTCGTCGACAGTCAACTCGCTGATCACGCCACGCCCCTCCGGCACGTGCGCCATGCCGCGCCGGACGAGCTGCTCCACCGGCGTACCCCGCAGGTCCTCCCCCGCGAGGACGACCTGGCCGGCGGCCGGACGGATCATGCCGGAGAGCGCCCGCAACAGCGTCGTCTTGCCGGCGCCGTTGGCGCCCACGACGGCGGCGATCGTGCCGGCCGGCACGGTGAGGTCGACCGCCCGCAACACCGGCGCGGCACCGTAACCGGCCACCAGCCCCCGCACCACGAGCAGATCGGCCGCGCTCACGCTGGGCCTTCCTTCGTTCGCGACCGCCCGGCTCGCGCGCCCCGCGCAGTCCTCGCGCTCACGAGGTCTCCTCGACGAGGGCACCGAGGTAGGCGTCGGCGACCGTCGTGTCGTCGCGGATCTCGTCCGGCGTGCCGGCGGCGATCACCCGGCCGAAGTCGAGCACCACGAGCTCGTCGCACACGGCCATCACCAGGTCCATGTGGTGCTCGACGAGCAGCACCGCGCACGGGTCGGCGTCGCGCTTGGGGAGCTGCCGCACCAGCTCGGCGAGCTCGGCGATGTCGTCGGCGCCGAGGCCGCCGGCGGGTTCGTCGAGCAGCAGCAGCCGGGGCCGCGCGGCGAGCGCGCGGGCCAGGGCGACCCGCTGGCGTACGGCGAAGGGCAGCGTGCCCGGCGCGGCGTCGGCGTGCCGGGCGATCCCCAGGTCGTCGAGGACGTCCAGGGCGTGCTCGCGCAGCCGGCGCTCGTCGCGGTCGCTGCGGGGCAGCCCGAGCAGCGCCGACCCGAAGCCGGCGCGGGCGGTGTGCGACGCGCCGGTCATCACGTTCTCCAGGACGCTGAGACCGGCGAAGAGCCCGGTCCCCTGCAGGGTCCGGGCGATGCCGAGTCTGGTCAGCCGGTGCGGCCGTGGTCGCAGCGGACGACCGTCGAGAGTGAGCGAACCCATCTGGGGCGTCACGAAGCCACAGATCACGTTGAACAACGTGGTCTTGCCGGCGCCGTTGGGCCCGATCACGCCCACCACCCGGTTGGGTGGCACTCGCAGCGAGACGTCGTCGAGGGCCGTGAGGCCGCCGAAACGGACGCCGATGCCGTGCAGTTCGAGCCCGCGTTCCATCACCCATCCCTCTGCCGTGGCGGGTGTTATTTACACTCGCAGTGTACGTTTCTCGGTTATGGCGTCAAGACCTTCGATGCGCTGACGCGACCGGGGCGGCCGCCAACGGCGACCACCCCGGCCCGACCCGCTCAGTAACTGGGGCAGGTGTTGCGGTACTCCTCGATCGCCGACCCGCTCGGGCCCGGGCAGAGGAACTGCTCGTAGCGGGTGTCGTCGTCGACGAACCGCTTCAACCAGGCCACCATCTGGCGGGCCGTCGGCGTGTTGACCGTCTGCGGGAAGAAGTGGCTCGCGCCGTTCAACTCCAGGTACGCCTTCTCGGCCGAGGCCGGGATGCTGGTGTAGAACGGCACCGAGTGCGACGCGACAGGCGCGACCGTGTCGCTCTCGCCGCCGATGATCAGCGTGGGCACCCGCAGCTCGGACCAGCTCTTGTCCGTGTTCCAGGGCGCGAGGGGCACCGCGGCCTGCAACGACGGCCGCGCCGAGGCGGCCTCCAGGCTGCCGCCGCCGCCCATCGAGTGGCCGGCGACCGCGAGGCGGCTGCTGTCGATGCGGCTGCGCACCGAGCTGCGTTCGGTGAGGTAGTCGAGCGCGGCGAGCAGCTGCCGGCCACGGCTGTCCGGCTGGTCGAACCGGCTGTTGGTCTCGATCCCGATCACCACGAAGCCGTGCGAGGCGATCCGCGGCCCGAGCCAGCTGATGCTGGACCACGCGGCCGTGTAGCCGGGCGAGATGGCGACGGCGCCGAACGTGCCCTCGCTGGTGCTGGTCGGGTAGTAGATGACCCCGCCGCCGAAGCCGGTGACGCTCAACGAGGACACGCTCTGCGAGGCGGTGGCGAAGGGGCCGCGGCTGGCCTCCAGGATCGCGGTGGTCGGGGCGGGGCCCCGCTCGTACGGGCTGGCCGCCTGAGCGGGGGCGGGTCCGGCGAGGACACCGGCGGCGAGCAGGGTGGCGGCCAGCGCGAGCCGGACGGCGCGAGCGGGCGCGGAACGGGGACGGGTGGTGGTTGGTGACGACACGTCGGGCACTCCCTAGAGTCGAGCGATATCGACGTTCGTCAGTCTTCGCCGCTCCGCTCGGCCCCCGCATCGGTGAAATCACCAGTCCCGCCCGCAGATCGGATCTTCTGCGCGTTTCGACCCTCCGACCAGGGGTAGGGGTGCAGGGGCATGCCCAAACGCTCCACGGAGAGGTTCACACCAGTGGATTCCAGCAAGCCCGCCGAGGCGGTCAAGAACGTCGTGAAGACCGCCTCCGAAAAGATCGCCGACGCTCTGACGCCCGAGGTGCCCGGCGCCCCGGGCAGCGCACCCCCACCCGTCGAGGAACCGACCTCGCCCCACGACCCGCTGCCGCCGAAGCCGGAACAGGGCGCACCGCAGACCCGTACGCCGACCGGCGCCGAGACCGGCGTGCCGGCGACCGCGAAGGGCCAGCAGGGCGCGTACCTCACCACGGCGAACGGGGCGCGACTGCGCGACACCGACCACTCGCTCAAGGCCGGGCCCCGGGGGCCGGTGCTCCTCCAGGACCACCACCTGCGCGAGAAGATCACGCACTTCGACCACGAGCGCATTCCGGAGCGTGTGGTGCACGCCCGTGGCGCGGGCGCGCACGGGGTGTTCACGGCCTACGGCACCGCCGAGGCGGTGACCCGGGCCGGCTTCCTCAAGAAGGGGCGCGAGACGGAGGTCTTCGTCCGGTTCTCCACAGTGCTCGGGTCGCGCGGCTCGGCCGACACGGTCCGGGACACCCGTGGCTTCGCGACGAAGTTCTACACCGACGAGGGCACCTTCGACCTGGTCGGCAACAACATGCCGGTCTTCTTCATCCAGGACGCCATCAAGTTCCCCGACATCATCCACGCCGCGAAGCCGCACCCCGACCGGGAGATCCCGCAGGCGCAGAGCGCGCACGACACCTTCTGGGACTTCGTCTCGCTGCACACCGAGGCGCAGCACCACGCCATGTGGAACATGTCCGACCGGGGCATCCCGCGCTCGTACCGGACGATGGAGGGCTTCGGTGTGCACACCTTCCGCCTCGTCAACGAGGCCGGGGAGACGGTGCTGGCGAAGTTCCACTGGAAGCCGAAGCTCGGTGTGCACTCCCTGACCTGGGAGGAGGCGCAGCTGCTCGGCGGCATCGACCCCGACTTCCACCGCCGGGACCTCTACGACGCGATCGAGGCCGGCGCGTTCCCCGAGTGGGAACTCGGCATTCAGGTCTTCCCCGACACTCCCGAGGAGACCTTCGCCGGGATCGACCTGCTGGACGCCACGAAAATCGTTCCGGAGGAACTGGCGGAGGTGCAGCCGATCGGCAGGCTGGTCCTCAACCGGACGCCGACGAACTTCTTCGCCGAGACCGAGCAGGTCGCCTTCCACCTCGGCCACCTGCCGCCGGGCATCGACGTCACGAACGACCCGCTGTTGCAGGGCCGGCTCTTCTCGTACGTCGACACGCAGCTCACCCGCCTCGGCGGGCCGAACTTCGCACAGATCCCGATCAACCGCCCGCACGCCGCGGTCAACGACATGCTGCGCGACGGCTTCCACCAGCACGCCGTGCACGCCGGGGTGGCGCCGTACCGGCCGAACTCGCTCGACGGTGGCAACCCCTTCCCGGCCGGCGACGCCGAGAACGCATTCCTCGACGTGCCGGTGACCGTGGCGCAGGCGCCAAAGGTTCGGGCCAACCCAGCGTCGTTCGACGACCACTACAGCCAGGTACGCCTGTTCTGGCTGAGCATGTCGCCGGTCGAGAAGGAGCACATCATCCGGGCGTACACCTTCGAGCTGGGCAAGTGCTACCACCAGGCGATCAAGGAGCGCCAGCTCCAGTGCCTCGCCAACATCGACCCGGTGCTGTGCGAGCAGGTCGCCACCGGCCTGGGACTGCCCGCGCCGCAGCCGACGGTGCCGCTGGCCGACGTCGCGCCGAGCCCGGCCCTGTCGCAGGTCGGCGGGGCATGGCCCGCCGACGGTCGCACGGTCGGGATCGTCGTGGACCCCGACGGTGACCTGGACGGCGTCGGCGAGGTCCGCCGGGCCGTGTTCGAGGCCGGCATGGTGCCGCTGCTGATCGCCCCGCACGGGGGCATGGTGGGCGACATGCCCGTCCAGCGGACCTTCGCCACCGGCCGGTCGGTCGAGCTGGACGCGCTCCTGCTGGCCGGGGCGCCGGTGCCCGCACCGGACGCGCTGCCCGCGCGCGACGCCAAGGCCGGCCGGCCGGGCGCGGCGACCGTCGATCCCCGCGTGCTGCTCCTGGTCGAGGAGTGCTGGCGGCACGCCAAGGCGATCGGCGCCTGGGGCGCCGGCGTCACCGTGTTGGAGCAGGCCGGGGTGGCCGGCACCCCGGGCATCGTGTCCGCCGGCTCGGGCGCCGAGGCGCTGACCGCGGTGCAGCAGTTGATGGCCGCGCACCGGGTGTGGGAGAGGTTCCCCGCCTCGGTCGGCTGACCGGTCACCGACGAGGGCCGTCCCCCGCTTCGGCGGGAGGGCGGCCCTCGCCGTCGTGGGCGAGCAGCCGGTCGCGCCTCGCGCAGCGACCCGGACCCGCAATTCCTGTCGCGTCAGCCGATGTCGGCCAGCCGCGGCAGCACCTCGTCGCCGAGCCGCCGGGCGAACTCCACGGGATGCCGGTCCGGCGTGACCTGCACCTCGGTGACGCCGAGCTTGGCATAGTCGGACACCTCGGCGAGGAACCCGTCGAGATCCTCCAGCGGCGGCTTGGAGGCCAGCACTGTTTTCTCGATGCTGTCGTAGTCGCGGCCCTCGGCAGCGCAGTGCCCGCGCAGCACGTCCAGCTTGTGCGCGATCCCCTCGGCGCCGGTGCCGAACAGGTTGCAGGCATCGGCGTACCGGGCGACCAGCAGCAGCGTCTTCTTCTCGCCGCTGCCACCGATCATGATGGGCGGGTGCGGACGACGCAGCGGCTGCGGCGAGTTGATCGTCTCCGTGAGCTGGTAGTGCCGCCCGTCGAACGGCCCGTTGTCGTCGCTGAACATCTGCCGGCAGATCCGCAGCGTCTCCTCCAGCCGCTCGAACCGCTCGGCCACCGGCACCACTGGCACGCCGAGCCCGCGCTGCTCCCGCTCGTACCAGGACGCCCCGATGCCGAGCCGGGCCCGGCCTCCGGAGAGCACGTCGAGGGTCGTCACGGTCTTGGCCAGCAGCCCCGGATACCGGTACATCACACCCGTGACCAGCACACCGAGCGTCATTCGACGGGTCTGCGCCGCGACGAAGCCCAACGTCGTGTACGCCTCCAACATCGGCTCCTCGGCCGGGGCCAGCGCCTCCATCTGGAAGAAGTGGTCCATGACCGTGAACGAGGCCACGCCGGCCTGGTCGGCGATGGTCGCCGCCTCGGTGAGGGTCGGCGCGATGGCGGCCGGATCGGCCGGAGTCGAGAAAGTCCAGTAGTGCAGCCCGAGCTTCATGTTCGGCACCTCCGCGATCGAGCCTAGTAGTGGTCGGCCGCGTGCCCGACGCTTCGCCGCGAAGATGGTCTGGTCGGTGTCCAGCGACCCGCCGGACGAACAGCACGCCGGTGAGCACCCGGGCGAGCAGGAAGCAGACGGCAGCTCCGAGCAGCCGGAGACCGGGCGGCGCGGCGACGCGACCGGACGGCAGCGCCCGCGCGGAGCCGGACGACAGCGCCCGCGCGGAGCCGGGCGACGACCGACCGACGGGGTACGACGATCCGTGGGACACGTCGACCATGCTCGTCCCGCCAGGTCCGGACGCCGTCCGTGGATTGTCTTCGTTCTGTCACAACCGCCGGTCACCATTGGAAAAAAGCGGCGATCCCGCTCTCCGAACCCCCCTTGTTGTCGCCAAGCCGTCCGCACGGCTGTGACCTCGACCGTCATTCACATGCTTACATGCAACTATGTTTTACCCAGCCGAGACGAGCCACCACTAGGGTCAGGACGCCGATCGATGGTCGTCCTCGGCGGTGCGAAAACCATCCGGAGTGTTCGTGGGGAACCGGAAGGGGTTGGGCAATGCAGGGAATTCCGGTCGCCTCGCTGGTCATCGGCATCGCGTCCTCGCCGGCTGAGCGCCGGCAGTTGGCCCGTCTGCTCGGCGGGACCGACGCCTTCCTGATCGTCTCGAACGTCGACCAGGCACGGGGGTTCCTCGGGGTGGGCGAGCTGCCCCCCGTACCTCCTCCCGTCCCGGCCGTGCGCACGGAGGCCGCGCCACGCCCGCAGCCGCCGCCGGATCTGAGCGTCGACTCCGACCGCCGGGTGGTGTGCTGGCGCGATCAGGAGATCGACCTGACCCGGCTGGAACACGACGTCCTGCTCTGCCTCGTCGACGCTCCCGGGCAGATCTGGACCTACGAGCGACTGCACCTCAAGGTCTGGGGCAACCGGCACCTCGGCCGTGGGTCCGACATGCATTCGGTCGTCCGTCGGGTGCGCCGCAAGCTCGCCCGGCTGGACGCCGCCGCCACGATCCACGCGGTCCGCGGCGTCGGCTTCCGGCTCGCCCCCGTCTGACACACCGCGCCGACGAGCACCGGGGAGAAACAGGTCGTGGGCGACGAGCTGACCGAACGCCTCCGCCCACTCCCGGCAGCGGCCCCGCGTCCCGCAGACCGGGCAGCGACCGGCAACGGCCTGGTGCTCGATGAGGGTCCGCCGCCACCGCGCCTCCAACCGGGCGAGCGTGGGGGCGGTCATGGCCTCGCACCGGCCGCTGCGGCGGCAAGAACGTCGACGCTGACCAGCACCTCGAAGCAGAACGGCTGCGAGCAGTCGGCGGACTCCCACGCACAGTCCGGGCCGTGGCCGTACACCCAGGCGAAGCGCGGGTCATGAGATTCGTGGACGGACACGATGACGATGTCGTGGTGTGTCTGGCCCTCGATGCCAGGGCTGGGCTGCCACTCGGTAGGCCGCACCGACATCCGGGTGCCGGGGCCGGGCATCTGCCGGGCGGTCACCGGACCGACCCGTCGTAGTGGTGAGCTGGTCGGCCGGTCAGAGTGGATACCAGTTTGCGGATCATCGCTCGCCCCTCGCCTCCGGAGCAGAGTCGGCCGGTCATATCCGGCACGGCGCCCCTGCCCTCCCTGGCGGGACCGGCGGCGCTGAGCGCCCACATCACGTCCGACAGCACACCGGCCACTGATCCCGTAAACATGACGCTACGGAGGGTTGCCTGCGGTCAGGAGGACGCGGCTGTCCGCCGTCAACCGATCCTGTCCGCTACTCGCCCGTGCTGGTCCGGTCGAACTGCTCGTACACGTCACGCAGGTCGGCAGCCTCCGGTGCGCCCGTCCGCTCGACCCGGCGCAACACCTCCCGCGCCCGCCACCAATTCGACGGCACCACTCGCCCCGACGCGACCGCCTCCGCGGCGAACACCGACGCCTCATCCGGTCGTCCGGCGGTCACCAACGCCAGCCCGAGGTCCAGTCGAGCCGATGCCGCCCGCCGGGGCCGCTCACCGCCGTCGCCGCGCGGATCCAGGTGGGCCAGCACGGACCGCGCGACCCGCTCGGCGGCGGGGTCACCTGCCCACGCCAGCGTCGTCGCCGCGTACGCCTCAGCCTTTGCCGGGTCGTACCGGTAGTGGTGCTCCGCCCGTTCCGGGACAGGCAGGTTCGCAGTCAAGCGTTCCACCCGGTCCAGTGCCCGACGCGTCTCACGGACCGCGCCCATCCGCGCCCATGCCCGCGCCTCCTGCGCGGTCGCCTGAATGTGCGCGGAGCTGCCGACAGGCGCCACCTGTTGCGCCTGCCGCGACAGGTCCAGGGCACCCCGGTAGTCGCCGAGGGTCAGCACCTCCCACGCCCGCGTCTCCAGACACCAACCCTGAATCTCCGGATGCTCGGCGTGGCCGGCGAGCCCGGATGCCGCGGTGAGGTGCGCGGCGGCGGCGCCCGGCTGTTGCAGGTCGATGTGCACGGTGGCCCTCAGTACGGCCAGCCAGCCGCCCGCGACGACGAGACGCCGTTGCTGGGCGAGGGTGACCCGGCCGCCGAGTAGTCGGGTGACATAGGCGAGGTGCTGACGCACCATCGGCAGCAGGTCGACCGGCGCGGTCGTGGGGTACAGGCTGGCGAGGTCGTCCACGCCTCGCTCGATGCGGGCGAGGGTTTCGGCGCTGACGTCGCAAGCAGCGACCCGCCGGAGCAGTTCGTCGGCTTCGGCTTCGTGGTCGACGGGCGCGCGCACGAGGCGGACAAGAGCACCGTTGGCGTGCAGTGCCTGGTCAAGGTGCTGGGCGGTTTCCACGGTGGGTGCCTTGCTGCCGGCCTCAAGTTCGTGCAGGTGGCTCTTGCCCCGGTGGGTGAGCTGACCGAGGGCCCGCAGGGACAGCCCGGACTGCTCGCGGAGCTGACGAAGCGTGTTGCCGAAGCGCGGGTCGACGTGGGACGTCATGGCTGTGCTCCCAGGTAGCGGTCTGGGGGGTGGGCCGCCCACCGCTACAACCGGCGGCACCACCAGCGCTCACGCTACCCGCAGTATCGCGTCCGGTCACCCATCGCTGTAGCGCAACGACCGGCTCGCCAGGAGCGCTCCTGACCGGCCGATCGAAGCTGGTCCGGCCCGCCTGGTCGAGGACCAGGCGGGCCGGATCGATGCGCTACCGCTTACCGCTCAGGTGTCAGCACCGAATGGGCGCCAACCCGAAGTTCTCCACCGCGGGAGTGGCGGTGTCGATCCTCGTCTGACGGGTCTGGGGCTTCCAGCCGTCCTTGGCGACGATCAGGGTGAGCGGGTTGTTCCGACGGTCCACCCAGTAGGCGTACTTGCCGGCGCTGTCGGTCGCGAACGTCCACGACATCGCCCAGGAGTCGACCTGGACGACCGCGCCGGCAATCGGCGAGGTCGCGCCCTGGCAACTGGTCCCGGTCACCGTGCCCATCAGCTTGCCCCAGGTCTTCGGGGGCGTCGCCGTCATGGTCACCGCCACCGGCGCCACCGAGTACGGTGTGTTCTCCTTGATCGTGACCGCACCCGAGTAGGTGCCCGGCTGGTCCACGTTCGCCGTCATCCCGACGGTGACCGTGACCTTCTCACCCGGCGCGAGGGTGACCGTCGACTTGTCGATCGTCATCCAGCTGACGTCGGCCGCCGCCTCGACGCACCCCTCGAAGCCCGGCAGCACCTCACTGTCCGGTGCCGCGTTGAAGCTGCCCGACGAGCCACCGATCTTGTAGAAGCCACACGCCGCGCCACCCCGGTACCGGGCGGTGTTGGCGTTCGGCAGGTTCGACCACGAGCTGGTGGCCGGGTCGTAGGCGAAGCCGGCGTTGCTGATGGCGCCGCCCTGCGAACCGCCCACGACGAGGAGCTTGCCGCTGGCCACCGCGTACGAGCTGGCCCAGTTGTCCGTCGGCGCGTCGGCGATGGCGGTCCACGTGTTGGCACCCGGGTCGTAGGCGTAGCTGGCCTTCTGCGCCGCGGTGCCGTCGTTGCCGCCAGTGCAGTAGAGAACGCCGTCGATCCCGCCGCAGGAGGCGAAGGCCACCGACTTCGGGTAGTTCGCCAGCGTCTCCCAGGCGTCGGTGCCCGGGTCGTAGCGGACCACCGTGTTCGACATCGGCAGACATGCCGAGGTGGTGCAGCCGCCGACGGCGTAGAGCTTGCCGCCGACGACCGCCTGCCCGGCCGCGGACCGCGGCGCCGGGTTGTCGGCCAGTTCGGTCCAGCTGTTGGCCCCCGGGTCGTACGACCAGGTGGCGGCGTCGGGGCCCTCGGCGCCCCAGCCACCCGTTGCGATGATCTTCCCGCCGACCACGCCCACGGTCAGCGCGTTTCGGGCGCCGGGCAGGTCGGCTGCCGCCGTCCAGGTCTGCGCGACCGGGTCGTAGGCGTAGGTCTTCGCGGTGGAGGCGCTCCCGTCGCCACCACCGATCGAGTAGACCTTGCCGTCCAGGGTGACCACCCGGTTGTCCATGATGTTGGTCGGGAAGTCGGTGATGTCCGTCCACGGAGCGGCCTGCGGGCCGGCCGCGGCGGCGGTCGCCGACGTCGCCTTGCCGGACGCCCGGGCCGCGAACGACGTCGGGACGCTCAGCCGCTGCTCCGGTGCGCCGGCCGCGCCGAGCACCTGCTGCCGGGTCACCCGGGAACCGTCCGCCCGCAGCAGCTCGAAGCCGTTGTCCCGCTCACCGAAGCCGACCTCGACCGGCGCTCCGCCGGTGTTGGTCACGGTGAACGTCCTGGTGGCCTTCCCGTTGGGCATCTGGACCGTCGCGCTCACCTGGGTGGGCGTCACCGACAACCGGCCGGCCGCGAGGACGAAGTTCGCGGCGGTGGCCCAGTCGGGCTCGACGTCGACCTGCTTGCTCTGGCTGACGTAGTTGCCGGCCGTCGCGGTGAACTTGTGGGTGCCGGTCAGCGTCGAGTAGATCCAGTAGAACCCGTCGGGCAGTCCCGGGTCGTCCGGGGTCGCCACGGTGACCGCCTTCTCGGCGGGCCGGTCGTTGCTGGTGACGGTGGCGCCGTTGACGTAGCTGTTGTCGTTCTTGTCGCGGACGTTGCCCACGACCAGGCCGCCGTCGACCGGCACGCAGGTGACCTGGCTGCCGATGAGGACGTTGTCGACCTCCCACCACCACTCGTACGAGGCGTCGTAGTAGTGGAACCGCACCTGGACCTGCGCCTTGCCGGCCGCCTGCGGGATCGGGATCTCGGTGAGCTTCGGGCCCCGGACGTCGGTCTCCTGCCGGAGCACGTTCGTCCAGGTCGCGCCATTGTCGATGCTCAGGTCGACGTCGGCGGTGTCGTCGTTGAGCTGGTTGAAGTCCTGGTTGAACCGGATGACCGGGGCCGTGACGCCGGTCAGGTCGACCACCGGGCTGACCAGGGAGGTGTCCTGGCTGGTGCCCGCGCCGTAGTCATCGCTGTCGATCATCGCGAAGTTGCCGGTGCCACCGGTCAGGTTGCCCCGGCCGCCGTCGTCGGTGAACTTCCAGACCTGACCGCTGCCCGCGTTGTCCACCACCGTCCAGCCGGCCGGGGTGGTCGTCGCGTCGAAGGTCTCGTACTCGCCGTCGGAGCCGAACGTGTAGCCGGGCGCCGTCGTGCAGGTGGTGGTGTTCACCGGCACCGCGACGTTGGCGGTCACGTTGCGGGTGCCGACCACGACCTCCTTGGTGACGGTCTGGTAGCCCGGGTACTGCGACTCGTACCTCAGGGTGTACGTCTGCCCGGCCGGCAGCGTGATGCTGTATCGGCCGTTCGAGGGCGTCGTGTAGTCGTACACGCCGGACGGGCCGCTCACGGTCACCTTCGCGTACAGCGGCCAGCCGTGGCCGGAGCCGTCGGTGACCGCGCCGGTGACGTTGACGCGCGGCACCGCCGTCAGGGCGACGTTGAGCGTCGTGGTCGCGCGGTTGGCGACCGTCGCGGACTTCGTGGTGCTGCCGTAGCCGAATGCCGACACGACGACCTGGTAGTCGCCGGTCGGGACCTGGGTCGAGTAGGTGCCGTCGGCGCCGGTGGTGATCTCACGCGAGGTCGGACCGGTGAGGGTCACTGTCGCGCCGGCGATCGGTGCGCCGGTGGCCGCGTCGGTGACCGTGCCGGCCAGGGTGCCGACATCGCCGGTCGGGGCGGCGTTGAGCAGCGCGAGGGCGTCCAGCCGGCCCTCACCCCAGACGTTGTTGTCCGCAGCCGTGCCGCCGCACTGGGCGTCGGCCTTGTCGATCGCGGTGCCGTTGAGCAGCGCGCGGGTCCCGTCGACGTCACCGATCAGCGACGGCGCCGCCGAGTACAGCAGGGCGATCGCGCCCACCAGGTGTGGGGCGGCCATCGACGTGCCGCTGGCGGTGCCGTACCCGTTGCCGGGAACACTCGACCGGACGTTCACGCCGGGCGCGGAGATGTTGGGCTTGATCTCGCCGTTCTGCCCGACGCCGCGCGCCGAGAAGCTGGCGATGGTGTTGTTGACGTCGTACGCGCCGGCCGAGTAGTTGCTGGCGAGGCTTCCCGGTGAGCCGCTGGTCTGGCACGCCGGCCCGCTGTTGCCGTTGGAGAACACCCCAAAGATGCCCGACGCGGCCCAGGCCAGCGTCACGTCCTCCATGAAGGGCTCGTTCGACGGCTCCCGGGTGCCCCAGGAGTTGTTGATGATGTTCGGCCGCTTGCTGGCGTCCGGGTTCTGACCGCTCAGGTCGGTCGGTTCGAGCATCCACTGACCGGATTCGATCAGCGCCGCGTCGGTGGGGCAGCAGCCGTTCGCCGCGATCCACTTGACCCCGGGCGCGACGCCGATCTGGTTCGCGCCGGCGGAGCCGGCCATGGTGCCCATGGTGTGCGTACCGTGGCCGTCGTCGTCACAGGGTGCGTCGGCGCACGTCCCGGCGGCGTTGAACCAGTTGTAGTTGTGGTCGAACGTGCCGTCGCCGTTGTTGCCGCGGTAGGAGTTCACCAACGCCGGGTGGTCGTACTGCACACCGCTGTCGATGCTCGCGATGGTGACGCCCTCGCCGGTGACGCCGTACTGGGACCAGACGTCGTCGGCGTTGATGTTGGCAACGCCCCACTCCACGGAGTTGACGGTCTTCTCGTCGGTTCCTTTGGTGAGTTCCGGCAGCTTGTAGGCGACCGGGGCGTAGAGGCCCTCGACCTCCGCGTGGGCGGCGAACTTTTGCGCCATCGCCAGGGAGCCGCTGTTCACCTTGATGGCGTTGGTGGCCCAGAAGGTCTGGTACTTCGTACCCGAGCTGTCGAGTTCGGCGCGGATCTTGCCCTGGCTGGCGGCGGCGGTCTCCCGCAGCGTCTGCGCGACGGCGGCGCCGCGCTTCGTCCAGTCCTTGATGGCACTGGCCTTGCTCAGGTCGGCCCGGTCCTTGAACCGAATCCAGAAGTCCCCTGCGCTCTTGGCCTCAAGCTGGCGGGCGAGCTCCGGTCGGATCTTGTCCCCGGCGGCGGTGCCCGCTCCCAACGAACCGGGCGCGGCCTGCGCGCCGGAGCCGACGCTGGCCAGGCATGTGGCGGCGAGGACCATCGCCGCGCTGGCGCTGACCAGCGATCTGGCCGTGCGTCTCCATTGTGGACGTCTGAACATCGGTGCTGCCTCCCTCAGAACGACCCAGGGGTGTTATGGGCCATGGTGAGGAGTGCGCGAGATCCAGCTCGACGGAACCGAGCGAACGGACCCCTCATGCCTCCCCATGCACCGCGCGGGTCACGCCGGTTGCCCGAGTGGACACTATGATCGAGAGGAAAGGACGATCAAGAACTTGCTGTGAGCAACTTGTCGCTAACGGTTGCCCTGCTGGCGGCGCGCTTGCCAATCATTGTCAGGACCATGACGATAACTGGGCAGGGAAGCCCATCGATCCCGGGCGGTGTGGTGGCCGAGGACGACGAGACGGCGGTGGACGGGGCTGATCCGGCCGACGAACCGTTTCCGCTGCTGATCGCGGTGACGCCGTCGCCGACCGAGCGCATCCGGCTCGCGGAGCGCCTCGACGGGATCGCGCCGCTGCTGCTGGTGGCCGACCTCGACGAGCTGCGCCGGCTGATCGCGATCCCGCAGCAACGGGCCGGCCCGCTCGGCGAGCCACCGTCGACCCCGACGCCCACCGTCGAGCCCGGCCCCGCCCTGGTCATCGACTCGGCCCGGTCCACCGCACGGTACGGGGGTCGCGAGGTCGACCTGACCCGACTGGAACACGACCTGCTGACCTGCCTGATCACCGAGCCGGTCCGGATCTGGAGCTACGCCGAGCTGCACCGGTCGGTCTGGCACGACGAGGGGCGCGAGCGCAGAGCGGACGTGCAGTCGCTGGTGAAGCGGCTGCGACGCAAGTTGCGGGACCTCGGCGCCGGTGCCACGATCGAGGCCGTACGCGGTGTCGGGTTGCGCCTTACCGGCCGGCACGAGCCGCGGATCGGGCGTGCCTGACGGCTGCCTGATGTGGGCAGTTCATCGCCACGTCCGGACGCCCCGCACCGCCGGCAGACCCCGTCGACGCCGCGCCCCGGCCGGACGACGGCCGTCAGATCAGCCCCGCCCGGGCCCACAACAGCCGCCCCGGCCCGCCCACCAGCCCGACGCCCGCGAGGTGGTCGTGCACACGGGCCGCCGACCACCGCAGCGTGGCCTGCCAGTACGGGTTGGCGCGGGCGGCGGCCCGGCCCACCGCCGGCGGGATACCCACCGCCGCGTACGCGTCGGGGTGGACGAGACGGTTGGCGATCGAGTGTGCGGCGCGACCGACCAGCAGCCGGGCGTACGCCATGCCGACCGGTCCGGCAGCCGCGACCTGGCGGGCCAGCTCGTCGCGGGCGAACCGGACGTGTCGCGCCTCCTCGACGACGTGGATGCGCGAGACCATCCGGATGAGCGGCTGAAGAGACTCGTCCGCCATGATCTCGCGCTGGAACGCGTCGAGGATCTCCTCGGCGACGAGGATCGCGGCGTACATCCGGGGGCCGCTGGCGGTCGCCTTGAGGAACCGGCCGAGCAGGTGGTCGAACGGGTCCGCCCGGTAGACGGGACAGCCCATCGCCTCGATCAGCCGACCGAACATGATCGAGTGCCGGCACTCGTCGGCGACCTCGGTCAGCGCGTACTGGGCGCGCGGGCTGGTCGGGTCGGCGTCGTAGTAGTGCCGGATCAGCATCTGCATGAGGATCGTCTCGAACCACAGACCGGCGCTGGCCGTGCTGGCCACCTCGTGCTTGGTGAGCTCGACGCGCTGCTCTTCGCTGAGGCCCGACCAGAGCGCCGTGCCGTAGAGGCTGCTGCGGTGCGGCGGGAGCCAGTAGGCGCCCGGGGTGTGCGGCGCGTCCCAGTCGATCTCGACCACCGGGTCGTAGCTGGTGCGCAGCGACGACGTGAGCAGCCGTTCGGCGACCGCCGAGTCCTCGGGTTCCGCCGCCTCCATGACTCCTCCACATTGACGTGACTGGCAGTAACTGTTACCTGTAGTAGCATGCAAGCGCCACGCAACGATGTCAATGGACCCCAGCCGCCGGCCGCGTCCACCGGCGACGGTCGAACGGCGACGGGCAACGGCCGCCGGGACCGCTGGGCCAACCACCGTGAGCAGCGCAGGCAGGCGCTGGTCGGTGCGGCCGTGCAGGCGTTGCTGCGGCACGGCCCCGAGGTCGACATGGAGCAGGTGGCCACCGCCGCCGGCGTCAGCAAGCCGGTCCTCTACCGGTACTTCGCCGACAAGTCGCAGCTCTGGGTCGCCGTGAGCGAGCGGTTGTCCGCCCAGGTCGTCGACACGATCGCTCCGGCCATCGCGCGGGTCCGCGAGGAGCGCGACCTGGTCGAGGCGACGATCGACGCGTACCTCGGCGTCATCGAGTCCCAGCCGACGCTCTACCGGTTCCTGATCCACCGGTCCGGTGACCCCGGCATCCACCAGGTCGTCTCCGGGACCAGTCGGCAGGTGGCCGCCGGGCTGGCCCGCGTGATCGGCGACCGGCTCCGCGCCCTGGGCCTGGACGCCGGCCCGGCGGAGCCCTGGGCGTACGGCCTGGTGGGCTTCGTTCAGGCGGTCGGCGACTGGTGGACGACCCGCGGCCAGCCGATCAGCCGCGCGGCCCTCACCGACTACCTGACCACGCTGCTGTGGAGCGGGATCCAGGGGGTCCGCGCCAGCGCCGACCTGCCGCGCGAGCTGACCCGCGCGCACGAACGCATCGTGCCGTGAGCTACCACGGCCCGGCGAGCGTCGCGGGCACCCCGGTGCGGGTGCACCTCAGCGGTCGGTGGGAGCCGGTCGACGGCCGCTACCACTGGAGTGGCCGGATCGAGCCCGAGCCCAGGGTGGCCGGACTGCTGCGCTCCGGTCGGCGCGACGTCGAGCTTCGCATCGCCGACCGGGCCCGGCCCGCCCGGCTGGCCGAGGTCGACGCCTGGGGTGGTGTGCGGATCACCGGCGTGGGACCTCCACCCTGGCCCGCGCCGACAGGCGACGAGCCGGACCAGCCCGTTTTCCCGTAATCGCGAGCCGCGGTCCGGCGACCACGTAACGTGAGCTACAGCCGATCAACGGCGAACGCCGGACGCGCGTCGGGCCGCCAGGTGGCGGCGCAAGCCGCTCGGTCATCCGCCGGGAGTCCGGTGCGATTCCCCGGCCCGGCGTCATCCGGGCATGCGCGGATTCCGCTCAGTGGGCAATACGACGGTACGGGGAACAGCTCCGTCTCGCCGCCTGCCCACTCAGCCGCAGGAGGTGCGGACCCCATGCTGTCGGTATTCGACCCTCGGCACACCGTCGCTCCCCCGGGATACAGCCGCTGGCTCATCCCGACCGCGGCGCTGGCCGTGCACGTCTGCATCGGCCAGGTCTACGCGACGAGCGTCTACAAGAACTCCCTCATCGCACACTTCGACGTCAGCCAGACGGCGATCGGGGCGATCTTCAGCATCGCCATCGTCATGCTGGGCTCGTCGGCGGCGGTGGGCGGCCGGTGGGTGGAGCGCAACGGCCCCCGCCGGGCCATGTTCGTCTCCGCCTGTTTCTGGGCCACCGGGTTCCTGGTCGGCGCGCTCGGCATCGCGACCCAGCAACTCTGGCTGCTCTACCTCGGTTACGGCGTCATCGGCGGCATCGGGCTGGGCATCGGCTACATCTCGCCCGTCTCCACGCTGATCAAGTGGTTCCCGGACCGGCCGGGTCTCGCCACCGGTCTGGCGATCATGGGATTCGGCGGTGGCGCCCTGGTCGCCGGCCCGCTGGCGCGTCAGTTGCTGTCGCTCTACGACCCCGACTACAACCCTGCCAACCCGGCCGCCGTGGCGTCGGGGTCCGCGCTGGTGGGGCTCTTCGTCACGTTCGGCATCGGCTACTTCGTGATCATGATGTTCGGCCCGTTCAACGTCCGGGTTCCTCCGCCGGACTGGCGGCCCGCCGGGTTCGACCCCGCTCGCGTCGCCACCCGGTCGCTGGTGACGAGGGCGAGCGTGTCCGCGTCCAACGCCGTGCGGACCCGTTCGTTCTGGCTGCTGTGGATCGTGCTGTTCTGCAACGTCACGGCGGGTATCGGCATCCTGGAGCAGGCCAGCCCGATGATCCAGGACTTCTTCCGGGACAACGGCTCCACCGCTGTCTCGGTGTCGGCGGCGGCCGGCTTCGTGGGTGTGCTGTCGCTGTTCAACATGGCCGGCCGGTTCATCTGGTCGACGACGTCCGACCTCATCGGCCGCAAGCCCATCTACATGGTCTACCTCGGCGTCGGCATGGTGCTCTACGCGCTGCTCGCCGTGGCCGGGCACGCCGCGACCGCCGTCTTCGTGCTGATCGCCGCCTTGATCATCTCCTTCTACGGCGGCGGCTTCGCCACCATGCCCGCGTACCTGCGGGACCTCTTCGGCACCTTCCAGGTCGGCGCCATCCACGGCCGGCTGCTGACCGCCTGGTCGGCGGCGGGTGTCGCCGGCCCGCTGATCGTCAACGGGATCCTCGACAGCCAGGGCAAGCCCGGGACGCTCACCGCGTCGGCGTACCGACCCGCGCTGTTCACCATGGTCGGCGTGCTCGCCATCGGCTTCGTCGCGAACCTGCTGGTCCGCGCCGTGCCCGACCGTTTCCACGAGCCCGACCGGGGTCCGACCTCGCCCGTGGCGCGCGCCAGCGTCACCGAGCCGGTCGCCCTCGGCCCGCAGAGCAGGCCACCGGTGCCCGAGCACGTCGGCGGCCAGACCGGGCGGCTCTGGTTGTCCTGGCTGCTCGTCGCGGCGCTGCTCGGCTACGGCATCGTCGAGACCGTCATCACGGCCGCGAAGCTGTTCACCGGCTGAGGCGACGGCCGGGCTGCGTCGCGCACGGGCAGTACCCCGCGAGGGCACTGCCCGTGCGCGACGCGCTCAGCGTCGGCCGTCGTGCACCGTCGGCCCGTGCTCGGCGAGGCGCTCCCGCTGGGGTACCACTGTGTACTTCGGATCGCGCGCCGACACCCTGCCCGCCTCGAAGATCCCGAACCGGGTGGCGACCGACGAGGCCACCAGGGCCGCGCCGGAGAGCACCGACAGGACCCGGCTGCGCCGGCTGAACAAGGCCGCGGCAGTGCCCACAGTGAGCAGCACCCGGCCCCCCTTGACCAGCCGGCCGCTGCGGCCGCGCACGTACGGCTCGCCGGTCAGTCCCATCCGCTCCAGCCGGTGACCGCCGATCGCCTCGACGGTCGCGGCGGCGAGGGCGAGGCGGCGCAGCGGGGCGGTCTCCGCGGCCGGCGCCGCGATCAGGCCGACCCCGGACGCGGCGACGAGCGCGCTGCCGGCGAAGACGACCGGCAGGAAGGGGTGCGCGTCATGCCAGGCCGGCACGGCGGTGTCGGCGAGCAGGACTCCGGTGTACGTGGCCAGCCCCGGGGCGGTGGCCGCGGCGGCCAGGCCGGCGACGTCGCCGACGGAGGGTGCGAGCCGGCGGGCCAGGCCGAGCACGCCGTGCTGCGGGAGCCGGGGCGCGAACTCGGCGATCGCCGCCACACCGGCGGCCGGCCCGAACGCGGTGAGGATCCAGGTGCCCACCGACATCGGCGAGGTCAGCTTGGCGACCCGGAGCATGTGGTGGAAACGGTCCGGCCGACCGAGGTCGTGCACCAGCAGGTACGCGCTGGCGAGGGTGCCGCCGAGGGCCGTCCAGCGGCCCACGCGACGCAGGGCGGGGCGTCCGGTCAGTTGGGCTCCCGCGCCGATCAGCGCGCCTCCGGCGGCGAGGCCACCGCTGAACAGGTAGCCGGCGATGTCGTGCTTCCACACCGGCGCCTTGAGGATCGGGCGGCCGTAGTAGGAGCTGAAGTCGGCCGGCGGCACGGTGAGCTGCTCGCCGCCGTGGCTCCGACCCCGGCGCTGCCCGTCGGGCTGGTCGAGGTGGGCCTGGAACGCGCGGAACCGGGCGCCGACCGGCTCGTGCGGTGGCGTCGCGTCGGTCATGGCCGCCTGCCCAGGAACGCCAGCGCCGTGGCGGCGACCATCGTCAGCGCGGCCAGGCCGGCGCGTTTCCACATCGCCGGCAGATCCCGCGTCGTCACCACCGGATCCGGCGGCAACCCATACACCTCCGGCTCATCCAACAACAAAAAGAACGCCCCGTCACCACCCACACCGTCGTTCGGATCCTCCCCGTACAACCGCGCCTCCGACACCCCCTGCTCATGCAACGTCGCCACCCGCTGCGCCGCCCGCTCCCGCAACTCGTCCAGGGGCCCGTACTGGATCGACTCCGTCGGACACGCCTGCGCACACGCCGGCGTCATCCCCGCACCCAACCGGTCATAACACAGCGTGCACTTCCACGCCCGACCATCACC